>CAYGPF010000031.1:0-3298 GCA_964351785.1 uncultured Rhodomicrobium sp. | reverse complement strand
GCCGGATACCCCCGCCCGTGATAGCACATGGCTCACCACCCGTTTTGGCAGCAGCGCCCCCAGCACGCTGGAGAGTTCTTTTTTGCCGTTTTTCTGTCTCTGCGCCTCGAACCATTGAACAAAATCCGTTTCTGGCAAAAGGGAAATTTCAATGTCCGCCCCCTCGCGCCAATAGGAAGATATCTGCAATATCGCCGGCCCGCTCAAACCTCGGTGGGTAAATAGCAGCGCTTCATCAAAAGCCACATCCTCAAACTGCACCCGGCTGTCAACACCGACGCCTGAAAGCGGTTTCAACCCGGCAAGCATCGTCTCATCAAAGGTGAGCGGCACCAGACCCGGCCGGGGCTCAATTATATCGAGGCCAAACTGACCCGCGATTTGATAGCCAAACCCGGTCGCTCCCATTTTCGGGATGGATTTCCCCCCCGTTGCAATCACCAGTGAGCTGCAGGAAATTTCACCAGAGAGCTCACCCACAAGCTCGAGCGAAAACCTGTCATCGCTTTTGCGCACTTTGCCCACTTCGCTGGCAAGCGCCACATCAACGCCCGCCCCGCTCATCTCGGTTTTTAACAGAGTGAGAATGTCACTGGAGGAGTGATCACAAAACAATTGCCCGAGTTTTTTCTCATGATAAGAAATCCCGTGCGCTTCCACCAACTGGATGAAATCAGCTGCGCTGTATCGATTGAGTGCAGAGATGCAAAAATGCGGATTGCAGGAGAGAAACTGTTTCGGTGAGGCATGAACATTCGTAAAATTACAGCGCCCTCCGCCAGATATACGAATTTTTTCACCCAGCGCCGCACCATGCTCGATCAACAGCACAGAGCGCCCACGCTGTCCGGCACTGGCCGCGCACATCATCCCCGCCGCCCCGCCGCCTATAATGACAACATCATACCGATCGCTCACATGTTTTTCTTTCTTTAAAAAGCAAAACAAAAAACCAGGCAAAGCATTGCCTGGTCTTATTAGAATGCCTGATCTTGTAAGAATGCCTGGCTATCTATGAATGCCAGCTCCTGAGAGAAAATCCCGGTGAAGTAAACTTCACTTGCAAGTGGCCTGAAAACAGAACACCCGTTATTATCTGGGCGCCAGCACCATTATCATTTGCCGGCCTTCAAGCCGGGGCTCAAGCTCAACCTTTGCAATTTCCTCAGTCTGCTTTTTCACGCGCCTCATCAGTTCCATACCCAGTTCCTGGTGCGCCATTTCCCGGCCCCGAAACCGCAAGGTGACCTTCACCTTGTCTCCGCTTTCAAAGAAGCGCAACATATTCCGCATTTTCACATCATAATCATGCGTATCAATATTCGGTCGCAACTTGATTTCTTTAACATCGAATGATTTCTGTTTTTTTCTGGCTTCAGCAGCTTTTTTTCGCGCTTGATACTTGTACTTGCCATAATCAAGGATCTTTACAATCGGCGGGCTGGACGCGGCGGCTATTTCAACGAGATCCATATCAGCCTCAATGGCCTGATCCATAGCCTCTTCTATTGGCACGACACCAACATTGTCACCTTTTGCATTAATCAACTGGACCTCAGGGGAATCAATGTCCCGATTGACCCGTGGTCCATCATCCTTATTCGGCGTTGCCTTCATTGCTCGGCGTGCGATAGCAGTAACTCCTCTATTGTTTCAACAAATCCCAGAACTTATCGGCGCTCCGGAATAGATCCGGCACCCAGATATCTGGTAAACCTCTTCATGGACTTTGTAAATGTACCCTGCATGGGCATACTTGAAATTCTGGGGCAAAGTCCCGTCCACCCCTGAATGAATTGCACTGCATTTTAATACCAATTGAATTTCAAGCAAAGGGGGTATTTCACGTCAAGTGTATATGGTTATTAAAACCATTTAAAGCAAATCTGTGTTGCTCTTCGTCCTCAAAAGGCTCTTATAAACCTCTATTGTCTGTTGTTTTAGCCGGCAAATGCTGTAATTTTCCTCAATATGTGCCCTGGCCGCAGCCCCATAAAGTTCCAGCTCTTCCGGGCTGAGTTGTAAAAGTTCCGAGATGCCGCGCGCCAGCGCTGCTGGTTGGCCAGGCGCAACAGCCCGGGCGCCAATACCAAGACGCCCCGTTTCATCCCTGATAAGTTCACCCTGCGCGCCAACATCCGTCACCAGAATGGGCAGTTTCATCGCAAGACTTTCCGCAACAACCCGGCCAAAACTCTCGGGTTTTGAAGAAACGGCAAGCACCAGATCGCTCACCGCAAAAGCCGCCGGCATATCAGAACAATAGCCCACACATTCAACAACACCCTGAAGCCCGGCCTTGGCAATCGCATCTTGCAGTTCCTTATAATAATCCTCGCTCCCCTCAATACCGCCTGCAAGTATCACCTTGAAAAGCCCCGCCTCACCAGACCGCTTAAGCTGAGAGACAGCCTCAATCACATCCAGTTGACCCTTACGCTTTGAAAGCCGGGCCGGCATCAGCACAACCCTTTTCCCCTGGTCAATTCCCCAATGATCCAGCAAAAGTTGTTTACGCTCCGGTGAGACAGCAGCAAGGTCCGTTTTTAAAAGATCAACCCCGCGGTTGATGGTCACCAGACGTTTGACACAAGACGCATGATGTCTGTTGATCTGCCGCGCCGTGTATTCTGAATTGGCAATCACCACATCCCCGCGCGCCATCACACTGTTATAAAAACGTTTCAGCGCCGTCTTTTGACTGTGCGCCCCATGATAAGTTGTCAGAAACGGCACCCCGGCCATCCGGCAGGCCAAAAGCGCACTCCAGCCAGGTGCCCTGGAGCGTGCATGCACAACATCAACAGCCTCCCGCTCAATCAGCCGTTTTAAACGCAGTGCATTCAAAAGCAAAACTACCGGATTTTTGGAGGCCACCGGCAGAGATATGAAGACAGCCCCCGCCGCCTCTACCTCCTCAACCATACCGCCCCCTTCAGCAACAACAAGGGACCGCCAGCCAAGTTTTGCGAGGGCTTCTGTCATCTCCAGAACCGTCTTTTCAGCCCCGCCCACATTCAGCTCGGGTATAATTTGCAGTATGGTCGGCACCATAAAACCTCAATCTTTCAAAGCCTGAACCCGGCCCCGGAAAAGGCATCCTTATCACATCTAAGGCGGGACCCGTCAAACAAAAGCCAGTGAGGTAAATCGGTGCCAGAAATGAATAGGGGGAATAACGGAAAGCTGGAAAGCGATGCGGGGGGGGGGGGTATAGGTTTCCGCCGCGGTGCCGGTTTTGGGGGATTTGGCCGGGTAAAGCCCCGGCGTGGAAACCCCCGCACCCGCATAGGGGAGG
>CAYGPF010000030.1:0-4645 GCA_964351785.1 uncultured Rhodomicrobium sp. | reverse complement strand
CAGGATCCCGTGCAGACGCGAGCCGCCGCCGTGCATCACCACCGCGACGCTGCGGCCGCGCGAATGCGATTCGATCGCCGCCGCGAGTCCGGCCGGACCGCCGCCGATGATGGCCACGTCCACGGAGGTGGAGAACGAGCCGACGACCATCAGACGAGCATCCGGCCGGGATGTTCCAGGTCGGCGATGACGTGCCGCATGAAGGCGATCTCGACCGCCCCGTCGATGAGCCGGTGGTCCATCGAGTGGCTCAGCGGCATGATCGAACGGGCGACCACGTCGCCGTCCACGACCCAGGGCATCGCGCGGGTGCGGCCGACGGCGAGCACCGCCACTTGCGGCGGGGTGATGATCGGCGTGGCGTAGCGGCTGCCGCCCATCGCCCCGGCGTTGCTGATGGTGTACGTCGCTCCCGCGGCGTCCGCGGGCTCGAATCGGCCGGCGCGGCACTTCTCGGTGAGGGCGGCCAGCGACTGCTCGATGCCGGAGACGGCCAGGCGATCGGCATCGCGGATCACCGGAGCGACCAGGCCACGCGGCGTCTGCACGCCGACGGCGATGTTCACGTATCGGCGGTACACCACCTGCTGGTTGGCCTCGTCCCAGCTGGCGTTGAAGATCGGGAACGCGTGCAGGGCCCGGGCCACGGCGCGGATGACGAAGCTCAGCACCCCGACCCGCTGCTCGGGCATCACCGAGGCGTTGTACGAGGTGCGGAAGGCCAGCAGCTCGGTGACGTCGGCGTCGTCGCAGTCGGTCACGTGCGGGATCGTCTGCACCGCGCCCGTCATCGTGCGGGCGATCGACAGCCGCGTGCGGCTGAGGGTGGCGACGCGGGTCTCGCCGAACTCGTCCGACGCGGCGGTGGCGTGCTCGGGCCCGCGGGCCCCCGCCGGGCCCGGGGGGGGCTTTACGCGTTTCGGTGTCCTTCTCAGATTTCGGGGCGACCGGCTGCCTGACACCTGAGATCAAACGTTCAATAGTCTCACCTGTTTCTGTCTCAATGGCCTCTGTCTCACCCTCCAGCCCCTTTGTTATCAGATTATACCAGCAGTTCTCCCCCCTGCCTTTGACGGATTCGAAGCCGGTGACGTATAGCTCATCTTTTGCCCTTGTCATCGCGACATAGAGCAGTCTTGCCTGCTCTTCCTGATTGCTGTTTTTGATGGTTGCCTTTGCTTTTTTCAAAGCAGGCAAATGGTCTTTTCCTGTCAGTGACCAGAGCAGCATCTTATTTTCCGGCCCGGTTTTCTCTGGCTCTTCAATGCTGAGCGCCAGCAGGTTGTCCCTAGAACTGGAGCCCGTGGCGCATGTGTCAGGCAAAAAGACGACCGGGGCTTCAAGGCCTTTCGCGCCGTGTACAGTCATGACGCGAACTTCATTGCGCCCTTTTTCCATGTCCCGTTTGATCTCGGCACCTGTGCTCATCAACCAGTTGAGAAAGCCCTGAAGTGACGGGGGGGCCTGATCATCATATTGCAGGCTTAAATTCAAAAATTCATCGAGTGCATCAGCTGCGACTGCGCCAAGACGGGCGACAAACTTTTTGCGCAGACCCTCACCTTCAAGGAGATGGGCAAAAAATTCAAAGGGGGGCAGTATGTCTGCTCTTGAAAGCCAGGTGCTGAGGTTTTCTGCTATTTTTGCATATCGTTGCTCGCGTTTGGCAAAATAACGGAGGGATTGCCACAGTGAGCCTTTGCGCCGATGAGAAAGGGTAAAGAGATCATCATCATCAAGATTGAATATCGGGCTTTTCAGAACGCAGGCGAGTGAGAGATCATCTTCCGGTAACATCAGGAATTGGCCCAGTGCCATCATGTCCATCACCGCTATTTGTTCTGTAATGACGATGCGATCGGCGCCAGCTACAGGAATGTTTCTCCCCTTAAGTGCCCGGATCATATAGGGGGCGAAGGGGTTACGTTTGCGCACCAGAATGAGGATGTCTCGCGGCTCCACCGGGCGCCCCACCGAATGCAGCAGGCGTTTTTGATCCAGCCACTTGTCTATGGTTGCAGCGATCTTGCGGGCCAGCTCATCTGCTGCATTGAAAGTGGCGGCCTCCTCCAGCGGGGCAAAGGCAGCGCTCTTATCCTGTTTGTCGGTTTTTATGGTCGGCCAGATTTCGACCAGACCTGGTTCTGTTGCGCGGTGGGCAAAATGTTTTATTGCCCCGCCTTCATGGGTGAGGCTTGCTTTCAGCTCACTGGACTGAAAGACGTTGTCTACGGCTTGAAGGACAGCACCGGTTGAGCGGAAAGAGAGGTTCAGGGATATGTTTCTGAAAGTTTTTTTCGCCGCTTCCGCGTTGATTGAAAAGTGTTTCCCCATATCACCGAACTGACGCGGGTTGGCCCCCTGAAACCCATAGATGGACTGTTTTTCATCGCCAACTGCGAAAATGGTGCGCTCTCTTTCTGAAGCGCTGAGGCCTGTGAAAAATTCCTCGGCGAGCCGAGCGATGATTTTCCATTGTTCAGGGCTTGTGTCCTGGGCTTCATCAACAAGGATATGATCCAGCCCCTGATCCAGTTTATAAAGAACCCAGGAGGTTCCGGCATGGGTTGTCAGCAGCTGGGCGGTGCGGTCTATCAGGTCCTGATAATCAAGCGCGTTCTGAAATTCCTTCTGGTTTTCGTAAGCGCCAATGATGTTTTCAAAAAGGTAGAGAAAATTCTCTGTTGCGGCGGCGATTGCGAGGCTTTCTGCCGCGATGAAGGCATCGTGAAACAGATCATGTGAATGATAAAACTGGTCTATCAGGGTCGGTATTTCTTCCCGGACCGCTTTAGTCATCATATTTTCACTTTTTCGCTTTTCCTTTTTTATGGTCAGGAACAAGGTTTTCAGTGCCGCTATCCGGGTGGGGAGGCCAATGGCATTGCGCACAGCCTTCAGATTTTCAGCCAACTTTTCATTTGATTTTCCACCGACTTCCAGCAGATGAGGGGTGAGGTGATCAATCAGATCATTGGAGAGACTATTGTTCATGAGGTCCTGCCAGTGTTTTGGGTCCTTGTTTTCTGGCAGGTCAAGAAATTTGGCAAGGTTGGCAGCGCGACTGGCTTTTCCCCCCGGCCCCAGATTGAGTGCAATCGCGCTTTTGTGGCTGAGTGCGGTTGTCATCAATCCTTCAAACTGGGAATCTGTGACATTGGTGACTATTTCATCAAGGGCAATGCCTATCCTTTCAGCAGGGGCCTTTAATGCCCTAGTCAGCACGTCTGCTACTGCTTTTTTCAAGAGGTCGCCAGCGGCGGCGGCATCCAGAACTTTAAAGTTCGGGGCGATCCTTGCTTCCAGCGGAAAGCGCTGCAATAGCTTTTCGCAAAAGCTGTGAATGGTTTGTACCTTCATGCCGCCTGGTGTTTCTATGGCTTTGGCAAACAGGCGGCGCGAGATCTCAAGCTCTTTTTCACTGGGGTCATGGGTGAGGGTATCATAAAGCGTTTTTTTCAGCTCTGCCTCCGGCATGGTTGCCCAGGTGGAGAGGACGCCAAACAGGCGGTTTTCCATTTCTGCCGCTGCTGCATTGGTGTAGGTGAGGCATAAAATGCGGTGAGGCTCACTGCCAGCCAGCAACAGGCGTAGCACCCGGCCAACCAGAATGTGGGTTTTGCCGGTGCCGGCATTGGCAGAGACAAAAATAGAGTTTTCCGGGTGGGCGGCATCGCCTTGCGCTCTGGTGGTTACTTTATAGATTTCTTCGCTGGTCAGTTGGGATTTGTTCATTGATCAGACCTCCTCACCGTCATTGAGGCCCCACTCTTCGAGGCGGGCAAGATGGGCGTAATCATCATATATATAGTGGCCTTTGAAATCATTCCGGCGGAGGGCCTGGTAAGGTGTTTCAGGGTTATCAAATGCCTCTATCAGTTTTATGAGGCTTGCCTCTGTTTCGCTGATCACTGTGTCCACACCATTAATAAGGTCGGTGGTGTCGCCCCCTTTCTCACCACCCCTAGCATCAATGTAGCTGACGGCTGAAACCGGCCCGCGGCCCAGTTCCTCGAAGCCGCCCTTTTGCAGGATGGCGGCTTCCAGCGGCAATTGCGGTTTGAAATGGGTGTGCATTTGTTTGGGTTTCGGTACGGTGCCGGTTTTATAGTCATAGATATGATAGGTGCCATCCTTTAATGCATCTATCCTGTCGGCTCTTGCGGTCAGCACAAATGGGCCATGGCTGGTGTTATAGGTGGCCCTGCCGGTTTGCTCTGTCCATATCTGCTTGACGTTCAGCCGCCTACCCGGCTCTGTTGCCGCAAACCATGCCGCGAACTGCGCAAAGCGGGGTTGCCAGAAGGCGGCGATTTCCGGGTGCAGTTCCCATTCCTTTATGATGCTCTCAGCAATGGCAGTCAGCTTGCTTTCCGTATCTTCTGGCAGGGTTGTTGGATAGGACTTTGAGA
Organism: uncultured Rhodomicrobium sp.; assembly: GCA_964351785.1. Taxonomy (GTDB): domain Bacteria; phylum Pseudomonadota; class Alphaproteobacteria; order Rhizobiales; family HXMU1428-3; genus HXMU1428-3. Next base: position 233 of record CAYGPF010000030.1, on the reverse strand, counting down.
ACCGCTCCAGCGCTTCATGGATGATCTGACCTTTGAGGGCAACAGACGGCGGACCAGCGATGGGGTCAAGGGGGGAAAGGCGCAGGATATAGCGGGCGTAAATGCTATAGGGGTTCGCGATCCAGTCTTCGATGCGGGTGACGCTGAGGCTGCGGGGCCGGGCGCTCAATGGGGGTTTTGGGGCGGGGGCATTGACTGAGGGGTAAGGGGTCACCTGATTGCGATGCTCTGCC
>CAYGPF010000029.1:0-6250 GCA_964351785.1 uncultured Rhodomicrobium sp. | reverse complement strand
CCGGTTGCTGGTGGGCAACTGAAGGCCCAAAAAGCCGGTTGTTACCCAGAGATGCTATGTGGGTATTTGTAGGGTTAGCCTAAATTAGGGCACATGAAGAAGGAGCCGAAGCCAAAAAGGCTGAGGGGACATGGCGTAGCGAAAGCGAAGCCCGGCACGAGTGCCGCCCCTCGGAGGCGAACAGGCGGAGCCTGTTCATGCCGTGAGAGAAAATAACCCCGGTTGCTGATGGGCAACTGGAGGGGAAAAAATTGCAATCTAAAGCGCAGAGAAACGGTCCCATAGCTCAGCTGGATAGAGCAACTGCCTTCTAAGCAGTAGGTCCCAGGTTCGAATCCTGGTGGGATCGCCATTTTCTTTCAATTAAATCTATAAAAATGACCAAGTTTTATTTGTGGGAGGGAGAGGCCAAATCCGCCCACCGCCACCCGTTTAGTTTTGTGGAAAGTGGTTGCGTGTATTATTGGCTATTTTGACCAAAGACAACATCACCGGCACTTCGACCAACACACCAACAACCGTTGCCAGAGCTGCACCCGAGTTTAACCCAAACAGACTGATCGCCACAGCGACGGCAAGCTCAAAGAAATTGGATGTTCCGATCATCGCGCATGGAGCGGCGATCCTGAAGGGAACGCGCATGAACCATGCCGCCCCATAGGCAACGGCAAAGATGCCATAGGTTTGTAGCAAAAGCGGTATAGCGATCATAATGATGAGAAGCGGTTGCGACAGGATGACATTACCCTGAAACCCGAACAGCAAAACAACAGTCGCCAGGAGACCAACAATGGAAAATGGCTTCAACCTAGAGGTGAAGTTTGACACCAACCCGGCATTGTTATTGTCTCCTAAAAGTATCTTGCGCGTAACAAAGCCGGCGATCAGCGGCACGACAACATAGAGAGCGACGGAGAGAACTAACGTATCCCATGGTACCGGAATATTGGTCACGCCAAGTAGCAAGGCCACAATTGGCGCGTAGGCAACAACCATTATCAGATCATTTACACTCACCTGTACGAGCGTATAGTTCGCATCGCCGCGTGTAAGTTGGGACCAGACAAAAACCATCGCGGTACAGGGTGCGGCACCGAGCAGGATCAGCCCTGCAATGTATGAATCTGCTTCGTCCACAGACATGTAATTTGCAAAAAGATACTTAAAGAACAACACGCCAAGTGCCGCCATTGTAAAGGGTTTGATCAACCAGTTGACCACAAGCGTAATGATCAGACCTTTAGGTTGATCCGCAACCTTGGTGATGCTGCCAAAGTCGACTGAAATCATCATCGGGTAAACCATCGCCCAGATAAGAACGGCAACAACCAGGTTGACATGGGCATATTCAATTTTGGCAAGGAGCTCAAACAGACCGGGAAAAGCTTGCCCCAAAGCGATCCCAAGTATTATCGAAAGTCCGACCCATACTGATAGCCATCCTTCAAAAATACCGATAGTGGGTGCATCTATTGTTTTTTCAGTCATGGTTTTTCCTCAACAGGCACGAGTGATCTCGTCAATGATTGGTTGGCATTTTTTTGGATTTCCACCGCAGCAATCTTCCATCAGGAAAGAAAGCAGGTCATGAATGGCATCAAAATCGGCAAAATAGCGAATGGATCGCCCTTTCCGTTCATTCCGCACAAGGCCGGCGTTCAGCAGGATGGTTAAATGGGCTGACATGGTGTTTTGGCGTACGCCCAGTTGATCGCCTATCTCACCGGACAAAGCACCGTCAGCACCGGCTTTAACAAGAAGGCGGAATACATCAAGACGTGTTTGTTGACTTAAAGCAGAAAATGATTTGAGAGCTTTAAATATATCCATATATCGTGAATAAACGAATTAAAAAATTCAGTCAAGATGATTATCGTAACAAAGAATGCTCATTTGCGAACGCACAGCTACATGCACATTTGCACAAAACAAAATTGAGATAAGCCGTATGGGAAATGAATTCTGGAGCCAGAAAATATATTTTCATGAGGCGTGCGCGATGATGGCTTGTAATCCGTTTGAACCACACCTGTAAAAAAGGGCCGGATGGCGGGATTATCGCCATCCGGTCATAGGTTTACATGATGTTTGCACAAATGAAAGCTGCTTGCACTTTGTAACGTGTTTTCAACTTGATAACGCGAATTTTCACATGGCCTGAATGCGCATTGCAGCGCCCGGTCTTGTGTAAGTAGGAAGACAGATGAGGCACTTCCTGCCGTGTGGCGGCAAAGCGGATCTGCCTGCATTTAATCGAGTTTGCAAATGTCGCGACTTTCTTGTACCCCGCATTGCAAGCAAGGTGCTGTGAACCGGCAGATGCAGGTAATGCGCTGAGCATCGTGGCAGTGAATGCGGCGAGGCTAATGATTTTAGCTATGGATGTTACTGCTTTGGACATGAAATTTTCCTTAAGTGCTGAATGTGACATTGCAAAGTGCAGCGCTTGAAATGTATGGTGGTCAGCCGCTAACCCTTCACCTATCCCTTTAATATTTGCTTCAATACCCATTAGGTCGCATCAGTTGACGATCAGGTTCATCGGGGCGGAACCATGCTAAAGGCCGTGTATGCCCATTCCGGTGAAACCAGCTGCCGTCAGCGCCGGGGTCTCAGCAGGATCGGGGTCTAAGCCAAGGATCCTGAGCGAGAATGCCGTTCGCATTACGGGCCTTCATGATGAGTGAGCAAAGCACCTCTTCATTGCGCCATCACCGCTGATCCGTTACCCTGCACGCCTCCACTATGCATGTATGAATGACGAGGCGGCAGATGATACGCTTGAAGACAGCACTGATCGCGGCCATGACCATATTAATCCTGGCTGTTCCCGCATGGGCAGAGCCAGGAAAAGGCCCGGTCATGCTCACCATAATCGGCAAAATCGACAAGCCCAACCGACCGAAAAGCGATGCCTTTTTCGATGGTTTTTTTGCCAGCCAGGATACGACATTTAAGAACGCAAGAGCGTTTGATACGGCGGCCCTTGACGCGCTGGGCGTGAAAACCATGACAGTAAAATATCCAAAATGGCCCAAGGCAATCACTTTCGAGGGGCCACTGCTGGCTGATGTCCTGGATGCAGCTGGCGCGCGGGGAGATAAACTCATCATCAGGGCATTGGATGGCTATGCCATTGAAATGTCTGCAAGTGAGGTTAGAAAGGCGGGCATCATTCTGGCAAACAAAAGAGACGGCGCTTATCTGGGGATTGGCGGCAGAGGCCCCACCTGGGTGGTGATGCCAACGGCTGGAGACAAAAAACCCAAGGATGACAGCAAGCTGATTTGGGCGGTGTATGTCATTGAGGTGCGATAATAAAAGAGAACTCTTGGAAAAAAGAGCTCTCCCTGCAGGAAACTGCGTGTAGAAAATAGAAAGTCAGACACAATGCTGTTCAGTGTTCCCAGATTAAGCGCCTCGCAAAGCGCCCTGCTGTTCGTGTGCCTCATAGTGCCTGGGGGGTGCAGTGGCGGCGACAAATCCGCGCTTGGTAACATACCGCTCAGTGCGGCTGGGCACAAACCCGTGGTTCTCAGCCAGGCCCAGAGCAAGCTTTATAAGGACGGCGTGAATGAAATTGTGTCAAACCCGCAAACGGCAACCTTTCGCGGTGTCAAAGCTCTGGAGCTGAAAGGAAAACCGGGGGTTCATGTGTGCGGATACGTTGCCCATAAAAATGCTGGCGGGGAGAACCGCGAACTCCCTTTTTATGTCGAGTTGAGAGACGAAAACGGAGCCCCCCTGATCCATCGCGGACAGGTAGGGGATGACGAGGCAAAACGATCAAAAGTAAAATTCGTCTGCCGCCACCATGAGGACATCTAAAGAAAACATCTCCTCCTCATTTCAAACAAAGTGTGAGCGTGTATAGTTGATCAACATCTACGTTCAGATTAGAAACCTGTTATAAACAATGCCCCCATTTGTCCCGCCCACAATTCCCCCTCCGGACCGCCCTCTCGGTGTCCTTGCATCCTTGAAAGCGGTACGGCAAAACGCACTCAACATCATCCCCGAAATTGCCTACACACAACCCATTATCACCGGGAAAACCGGGTACAGACGTTGGCATATGGTACAAGGGCCGGAAGGGTTAAAGCAGGTCTTCCTTGATAATGTTGAAAATTACCCAAAGTCAGAGGTGGTGCTGCGTATGTTGCGCCCTGCCGTTGGCGACAGTCTTTTTACCTCTGACGGCAAAGCATGGCGCTGGCAACGGCGGGCTATTTCTCCGGTATTCACAGCCAAAAATGTGGCCGCCCTCGCCCCGATCATGAGCGCAACGGCAGCACGTGCCGCCGCCCGTCTGGAAGAAAAGAGTGGGCAGGTTGAACTTGTCCGGGAAATGGTATCAGCCACATTTGATGTGATCTGTGAGGTGGCCCTCTCGGGGCGGGAGCACTTTGACGCCGTTGAATATGGCGCCGCCATCACCCAGTATTTTCTGCATGTCGGGCGCACCTCGCTGCTGGATTTTATAGAAGCCCCCGCCTGGGTTCCAAGACCGGGTGAGCTCTTCGGCGCTGCTTCAGTTCGCACCATGCACCGGATGGTGACGAGCGCCATTGAAGCAAGGCAAAAACGGGGGCAGGGTGAATATGAAGACCTGCTGGATTATATGCTGCAGGCAAAAGACCCGGAAACCGGCCGGCAGATGAACCAAAAGGATCTATTGCATAATTTACAGTTCTTCATTGTTGCCGGGCATGAAACCACAGCCATAGCGCTCTCCTGGGCGCTCTATCTGCTGGCCAATGATCAGGCCATACAAAAGGCAGCGCATGAAGAGGTCCGCGCTCTGATTGGCAAGGGCACAGCAACCGCAGATCACCTGCAAAAAGCCCCGCTAACCGAACAGATCCTGCTGGAGACCATGCGCCTTTATCCACCCGTTGGTTTTCTGGCCCGGAAAGCAAGGGGAGATGACCAGCTCTATGATCGAGAGATAAGGCAGGGTGATACAGTGCTACTCAATCTCTATGGCCTGCACCGCCATCAGGAATTATGGGAAGAACCAGACGGCTTTTACCCGGCACATTTTGAAAAAGCAAAGGTAACAGGGCGGCATCGCTTTCAGTATGTGCCGTTTGGCGCCGGGCCGAGAATATGCGTCGGCGCCAATTTTGCGATGATGCAGGCTCAAATAATCCTGATGACATTATTGGCCAGATTTAACTTCACCCCTGTGAATGAAACGTCTCCCACCCCGGTCATGCAAATGACCATCCGCCCAGACCCTGGCGTTATATTGAACGTCAAATCAATAGATTGATGACTTAATAACCCAAATAAATCAGACTATAGCACACACCCATATGATGTGTGCTGATGAGTACACAACTCAATGTTAGAGTTATTTTAATACTAACAACGTACCATTTTCTTTAATCAAATCTGATCACCAGACAATAATAACAACATGATGCACATCCACTGCAAAGTTGTTAACTGGTTTGAGTATCAACTGAAAGTTGCTGTGCCATATGGGTTGTTTTTTACCGATAAGTGTTCAAAAGCTTAAAACGCCCCAGCCGATTGTATGCCTGCAATCTGCTGCATCAGGTCTTAATTATAAGCCTATACTGTGGAGCTGTTTCTTATTGGCAGTCGCTTTCATTTTGCTCAATGCTAAAGAAGCAAGGGCAGGTGATGTGAATTGTGCATTGGTTTTATTCGGTTGTGATCTACTGGGCACTGACGACATTGTCGATAACACTATCAACAGCGATGATATAGAAGATAACACGATTAACAGCATTGATATTGAAGATAACAGCATCACAGCAGTTGATTTAGCTATAGACAGTATCACCGCAGCAGCAATCATCGATGATGCTGTTGATACAGGGGCACTACAGGATAACTCTGTTACGGCCTTAAAATTAAACGCAGACACGGCAGGCGCTGGCCTGCTTCAGGACGTAGGCGGGGCTTTGATGATTAATCTGGGCGATGCCTCCACCCCAGGTAATACCAATTCCGGGCTGGAAATTATTGGCGGCGGCCTGGTGGCCGATGTTGATGATACAACAATTGAGGTCGGCGCCACAGGTCTTGGTGTGGTATCAGATAGCCTGACCGGCGCTCATATTGCAAATAACGCCATCGGGGCAGATGAGTTAGCCGATAATGCGGTAGAAGCTAATGCCATAGTTGATGGTGCGGTGACCACTGCCAAACTGCTTGATGGTGCTGTTATTACAGCCAAGTTGGATGATGGGGCTGTGACCACGGCAAAACTGGATGA
>CAYGPF010000028.1:200-6457 GCA_964351785.1 uncultured Rhodomicrobium sp. | reverse complement strand
TCATCCAGTTTTGCCGTGGTCACAGCCCCATCATCCAACTTGGCTGTAATAACAGAACCATCAAGCAGTTTGGCAGTGGTCACCGCACCATCAGCCAGCTTTGCTGTTGTCACGGCCTCATCTGCAAGCTTATCTGTGATCACGGCGCCGTCTGCTATTTTCAGGCTGGTGACAGCACCGTCATCCAGCTTCGCCGTGGTCACGGCCCCATCATCCAACTTGGCTGTAATAACAGCACCATCAAGCAGTTTGGCAGTGGTCACCGCACCATCAACTATGGCATTAGCTTCTACCGCATTATCGGCTAACTCATCTGCCCCGATGGCGTTATTTGCAATATGAGCGCCGGTCAGGCTATCTGATACCACACCAAGACCTGTGGCGCCGACCTCAATTGTTGTATCATCAACATCGGCCACCAGGCCGCCGCCAATAATTTCCAGCCCGGAATTGGTATTACCTGGGGTGGAGGCATCGCCCAGATTAATCATCAAAGCCCCGCCTACGTCCTGAAGCAGGCCAGCGCCTGCCGTGTCTGCGTTTAATTTTAAGGCCGTAACAGAGTTATCCTGTAGTGCCCCTGTATCAACAGCATCATCGATGATTGCTGCTGCGGTGATACTGTCTATAGCTAAATCAACTGCTGTGATGCTGTTATCTTCAATATCAATGCTGTTAATCGTGTTATCTTCTATATCATCGCTGTTGATAGTGTTATCGACAATGTCGTCAGTGCCCAGTAGATCACAACCGAATAAAACCAATGCACAATTCACATCACCTGCCCTTGCTTCTTTAGCATTGAGCAAAATGAAAGCGACTGCCAATAAGAAACAGCTCCACAGTATAGGCTTATAATTAAGACCTGATGCAGCAGATTGCAGGCATACAATCGGCTGGGGCGTTTTAAGCTTTTGAACACTTATCGGTAAAAAACAACCCATATGGCACAGCAACTTTCAGTTGATACTCAAACCAGTTAACAACTTTGCAGTGGATGTGCATCATGTTGTTATTATTGTCTGGTGATCAGATTTGATTAAAGAAAATGGTACGTTGTTAGTATTAAAATAACTCTAACATTGAGTTGTGTACTCATCAGCACACATCATATGGGTGTGTGCTATAGTCTGATTTATTTGGGTTATTAAGTCATCAATCTATTGATTTGACGTTCAATATAACGCCAGGGTCTGGGCGGATGGTCATTTGCATGACCGGGGTGGGAGACGTTTCATTCACAGGGGTGAAGTTAAATCTGGCCAATAATGTCATCAGGATTATTTGAGCCTGCATCATCGCAAAATTGGCGCCGACGCATATTCTCGGCCCGGCGCCAAACGGCACATACTGAAAGCGATGCCGCCCTGTTACCTTTGCTTTTTCAAAATGTGCCGGGTAAAAGCCGTCTGGTTCTTCCCATAATTCCTGATGGCGGTGCAGGCCATAGAGATTGAGTAGCACTGTATCACCCTGCCTTATCTCTCGATCATAGAGCTGGTCATCTCCCCTTGCTTTCCGGGCCAGAAAACCAACGGGTGGATAAAGGCGCATGGTCTCCAGCAGGATCTGTTCGGTTAGCGGGGCTTTTTGCAGGTGATCTGCGGTTGCTGTGCCCTTGCCAATCAGAGCGCGGACCTCTTCATGCGCTGCCTTTTGTATGGCCTGATCATTGGCCAGCAGATAGAGCGCCCAGGAGAGCGCTATGGCTGTGGTTTCATGCCCGGCAACAATGAAGAACTGTAAATTATGCAATAGATCCTTTTGGTTCATCTGCCGGCCGGTTTCCGGGTCTTTTGCCTGCAGCATATAATCCAGCAGGTCTTCATATTCACCCTGCCCCCGTTTTTGCCTTGCTTCAATGGCGCTCGTCACCATCCGGTGCATGGTGCGAACTGAAGCAGCGCCGAAGAGCTCACCCGGTCTTGGAACCCAGGCGGGGGCTTCTATAAAATCCAGCAGCGAGGTGCGCCCGACATGCAGAAAATACTGGGTGATGGCGGCGCCATATTCAACGGCGTCAAAGTGCTCCCGCCCCGAGAGGGCCACCTCACAGATCACATCAAATGTGGCTGATACCATTTCCCGGACAAGTTCAACCTGCCCACTCTTTTCTTCCAGACGGGCGGCGGCACGTGCTGCCGTTGCGCTCATGATCGGGGCGAGGGCGGCCACATTTTTGGCTGTGAATACCGGAGAAATAGCCCGCCGTTGCCAGCGCCATGCTTTGCCGTCAGAGGTAAAAAGACTGTCGCCAACGGCAGGGCGCAACATACGCAGCACCACCTCTGACTTTGGGTAATTTTCAACATTATCAAGGAAGACCTGCTTTAACCCTTCCGGCCCTTGTACCATATGCCAACGTCTGTACCCGGTTTTCCCGGTGATAATGGGTTGTGTGTAGGCAATTTCGGGGATGATGTTGAGTGCGTTTTGCCGTACCGCTTTCAAGGATGCAAGGACACCGAGAGGGCGGTCCGGAGGGGGAATTGTGGGCGGGACAAATGGGGGCATTGTTTATAACAGGTTTCTAATCTGAACGTAGATGTTGATCAACTATACACGCTCACACTTTGTTTGAAATGAGGAGGAGATGTTTTCTTTAGATGTCCTCATGGTGGCGGCAGACGAATTTTACTTTTGATCGTTTTGCCTCGTCATCCCCTACCTGTCCGCGATGGATCAGGGGGGCTCCGTTTTCGTCTCTCAACTCGACATAAAAAGGGAGTTCGCGGTTCTCCCCGCCAGCATTTTTATGGGCAACGTATCCGCACACATGAACCCCCGGTTTTCCTTTCAGCTCCAGAGCTTTGACACCGCGAAAGGTTGCCGTTTGCGGGTTTGACACAATTTCATTCACGCCGTCCTTATAAAGCTTGCTCTGGGCCTGGCTGAGAACCACGGGTTTGTGCCCAGCCGCACTGAGCGGTATGTTACCAAGCGCGGATTTGTCGCCGCCACTGCACCCCCCAGGCACTATGAGGCACACGAACAGCAGGGCGCTTTGCGAGGCGCTTAATCTGGGAACACTGAACAGCATTGTGTCTGACTTTCTATTTTCTACACGCAGTTTCCTGCAGGGAGAGCTCTTTTTTCCAAGAGTTCTCTTTTATTATCGCACCTCAATGACATACACCGCCCAAATCAGCTTGCTGTCATCCTTGGGTTTTTTGTCTCCAGCCGTTGGCATCACCACCCAGGTGGGGCCTCTGCCGCCAATCCCCAGATAAGCGCCGTCTCTTTTGTTTGCCAGAATGATGCCCGCCTTTCTAACCTCACTTGCAGACATTTCAATGGCATAGCCATCCAATGCCCTGATGATGAGTTTATCTCCCCGCGCGCCAGCTGCATCCAGGACATCAGCCAGCAGTGGCCCCTCGAAAGTGATTGCCTTGGGCCATTTTGGATATTTTACTGTCATGGTTTTCACGCCCAGCGCGTCAAGGGCCGCCGTATCAAACGCTCTTGCGTTCTTAAATGTCGTATCCTGGCTGGCAAAAAAACCATCGAAAAAGGCATCGCTTTTCGGTCGGTTGGGCTTGTCGATTTTGCCGATTATGGTGAGCATGACCGGGCCTTTTCCTGGCTCTGCCCATGCGGGAACAGCCAGGATTAATATGGTCATGGCCGCGATCAGTGCTGTCTTCAAGCGTATCATCTGCCGCCTCGTCATTCATACATGCATAGTGGAGGCGTGCAGGGTAACGGATCAGCGGTGATGGCGCAATGAAGAGGTGCTTTGCTCACTCATCATGAAGGCCCGTAATGCGAACGGCATTCTCGCTCAGGATCCTTGGCTTAGACCCCGATCCTGCTGAGACCCCGGCGCTGACGGCAGCTGGTTTCACCGGAATGGGCATACACGGCCTTTAGCATGGTTCCGCCCCGATGAACCTGATCGTCAACTGATGCGACCTAATGGGTATTGAAGCAAATATTAAAGGGATAGGTGAAGGGTTAGCGGCTGACCACCATACATTTCAAGCGCTGCACTTTGCAATGTCACATTCAGCACTTAAGGAAAATTTCATGTCCAAAGCAGTAACATCCATAGCTAAAATCATTAGCCTCGCCGCATTCACTGCCACGATGCTCAGCGCATTACCTGCATCTGCCGGTTCACAGCACCTTGCTTGCAATGCGGGGTACAAGAAAGTCGCGACATTTGCAAACTCGATTAAATGCAGGCAGATCCGCTTTGCCGCCACACGGCAGGAAGTGCCTCATCTGTCTTCCTACTTACACAAGACCGGGCGCTGCAATGCGCATTCAGGCCATGTGAAAATTCGCGTTATCAAGTTGAAAACACGTTACAAAGTGCAAGCAGCTTTCATTTGTGCAAACATCATGTAAACCTATGACCGGATGGCGATAATCCCGCCATCCGGCCCTTTTTTACAGGTGTGGTTCAAACGGATTACAAGCCATCATCGCGCACGCCTCATGAAAATATATTTTCTGGCTCCAGAATTCATTTCCCATACGGCTTATCTCAATTTTGTTTTGTGCAAATGTGCATGTAGCTGTGCGTTCGCAAATGAGCATTCTTTGTTACGATAATCATCTTGACTGAATTTTTTAATTCGTTTATTCACGATATATGGATATATTTAAAGCTCTCAAATCATTTTCTGCTTTAAGTCAACAAACACGTCTTGATGTATTCCGCCTTCTTGTTAAAGCCGGTGCTGACGGTGCTTTGTCCGGTGAGATAGGCGATCAACTGGGCGTACGCCAAAACACCATGTCAGCCCATTTAACCATCCTGCTGAACGCCGGCCTTGTGCGGAATGAACGGAAAGGGCGATCCATTCGCTATTTTGCCGATTTTGATGCCATTCATGACCTGCTTTCTTTCCTGATGGAAGATTGCTGCGGTGGAAATCCAAAAAAATGCCAACCAATCATTGACGAGATCACTCGTGCCTGTTGAGGAAAAACCATGACTGAAAAAACAATAGATGCACCCACTATCGGTATTTTTGAAGGATGGCTATCAGTATGGGTCGGACTTTCGATAATACTTGGGATCGCTTTGGGGCAAGCTTTTCCCGGTCTGTTTGAGCTCCTTGCCAAAATTGAATATGCCCATGTCAACCTGGTTGTTGCCGTTCTTATCTGGGCGATGGTTTACCCGATGATGATTTCAGTCGACTTTGGCAGCATCACCAAGGTTGCGGATCAACCTAAAGGTCTGATCATTACGCTTGTGGTCAACTGGTTGATCAAACCCTTTACAATGGCGGCACTTGGCGTGTTGTTCTTTAAGTATCTTTTTGCAAATTACATGTCTGTGGACGAAGCAGATTCATACATTGCAGGGCTGATCCTGCTCGGTGCCGCACCCTGTACCGCGATGGTTTTTGTCTGGTCCCAACTTACACGCGGCGATGCGAACTATACGCTCGTACAGGTGAGTGTAAATGATCTGATAATGGTTGTTGCCTACGCGCCAATTGTGGCCTTGCTACTTGGCGTGACCAATATTCCGGTACCATGGGATACGTTAGTTCTCTCCGTCGCTCTCTATGTTGTCGTGCCGCTGATCGCCGGCTTTGTTACGCGCAAGATACTTTTAGGAGACAATAACAATGCCGGGTTGGTGTCAAACTTCACCTCTAGGTTGAAGCCATTTTCCATTGTTGGTCTCCTGGCGACTGTTGTTTTGCTGTTCGGGTTTCAGGGTAATGTCATCCTGTCGCAACCGCTTCTCATCATTATGATCGCTATACCGCTTTTGCTACAAACCTATGGCATCTTTGCCGTTGCCTATGGGGCGGCATGGTTCATGCGCGTTCCCTTCAGGATCGCCGCTCCATGCGCGATGATCGGAACATCCAATTTCTTTGAGCTTGCCGTCGCTGTGGCGATCAGTCTGTTTGGGTTAAACTCGGGTGCAGCTCTGGCAACGGTTGTTGGTGTGTTGGTCGAAGTGCCGGTGATGTTGTCTTTGGTCAAAATAGCCAATAATACACGCAACCACTTTCCACAAAACTAAACGGGTGGCGGTGGGCGGATTTGGCCTCTCCCTCCCACAAATAAAACTTGGTCATTTTTATAGATTTAATTGAAAGAAAATGGCGATCCCACCAGGATTCGAACCTGGGACCTACTGCTTAGAAGGCAGTTGCTCTATCCAGCTGAGCTATGGGACCGTTTCTCTGCGCTTTAGATTGCAATTTTTTCCCCTCCAGTTGCCCATCAGCAACCGGGGTTATTTTCTCTCACGGCATGAACAGGCTCCGCCTGTTCGCCTC
>CAYGPF010000028.1:0-100 GCA_964351785.1 uncultured Rhodomicrobium sp. | reverse complement strand
GCATCTCTGGGTAACAACCGGCTTTTTGGGCCTTCAGTTGCCCACCAGCAACCGGGGTTATTTTCTCTCACGGCATGAACAGGCTCCGCCTGTTCGCCTC
>CAYGPF010000027.1:0-8132 GCA_964351785.1 uncultured Rhodomicrobium sp. | reverse complement strand
CCCCCTATATCGCAGAAGTTGGCCTTTTCGGCCGCCCGACCCTGAACCACAATGTTGAAACCCTGTTCTGGATTCCGGCAATTTTGAAAAACGGCGCTAAATGGTTTGCTTCAAAGGGGCAGAACGGCGCTAAGGGGTTGCGCTCATGGTCAGTTTCCGGCTGGGTAAATAAGCCCGGGGTCATCGTTGCCCCGGCGGGTATCACAGTGCGCGAACTGATCGAAAAAGCCGGTGGTATGGCCAAAGGTCATGAATTCAGGGCCTATCTGCCTGGCGGCGCCTCAGGCGGGATCCTGCCGGAAAGCCTTGGCGACCTGCCCCTCGATTTTGGCTCATTGACAGAATATGGCTGTTTTGTTGGCAGCCATGCCATTGTCATCATCTCAGATCAGGACGATCTGCCCGCCCTTGCCCGCAATCTGCTTGAGTTTTTTGAAGAAGAAAGCTGCGGCCAGTGCACACCGTGCCGTGTCGGTTGTGAAAAAGCCGTCGAGCTGATGAAACAGCCCAAATGGGATGAGCCTCTACTGGATGAGTTGAGTGAAGCCATGATGGACGCCTCCATTTGCGGCCTTGGCCAGGCCGCTCCCAACCCGATCAAATCCATTTTACGTTTTTTCAAGGAGGACGTTACGTGAGTGACAATAAAGGCATCACTTTCACACTCGATGGCAAAACCGTACAAGCGGCTGAGGGTGAAACCATATGGCAGGTAGCTAAACGTGAAAACATTGCGATCCCGCATCTTTGTCACCGTCCAAAACCAGGTTACGCACCTGATGGAAACTGCCGTGCCTGTATGGTTGAAATCGAGGGAGAGCGCACGCTTGCCGCCTCCTGCATCAGAACACCTGCAAAAGACATGGTGGTTCAAACCGCCACCGAACGTGCCAGAAAAGCCCGCCGCATGGTCATGGAACTACTCCTCTCCGATCACCCGGATCAGGAAAACGCACCCAATAAAAGCGCCCACTTCTGGGATATGGCCGAAGCCAATAACATAACCTCTTCCCGCTTTCCCAAAACCGGCGCATCCCCGGAAGATTTCTCTCACCCTGCAATGGCCGTTCAGCTCGATGCCTGCATTCATTGCAATCTTTGCCAAAGAGCCTGCAGGGATGTCCAGGTCAATGACGTAATCGGCCTTGGTGGCCGCGGCAAAGAAACCGAAGTCATGTTTGACTTTAATGACCCAATGGGAGAGTCAACCTGTGTCGCCTGCGGCGAATGTGTCGAAGCCTGCCCGACAGGCGCGCTCATGCCCAAATCCGCCATCAATCTTGAAACCGGTGTTGGTGACAAATCCACAGGCGAAACCGTTGCCTCAGTTTGCCCCTTTTGCGGTGTCGGCTGCCAGCTCAATTACAAAGTCCAGAATGATAAAATCATTCATGTCGAGGGCAAGGACGGCCCGGCCAATGAAAACCGTCTATGCGTGAAAGGGCGTTTTGGCTTTGACTATATCCAGTCACCAGAACGATTGAAAACAGCCCTCATCCGCAAGGAAGGGGCACCCAAAGGCCTCAATGTGGACCCTGCCAACCCGCTCACTCACTTCAGGGAAGCCAGCATAGAAGAAGCACTTGAATTTGCCGCAAATGGCTTTGCCAGGATCGCTGAAAGCCAGGGGAATGAAGCCATCGCCGGCTTTGGCTCTGCCAAATGTTCCAATGAGGAAGCCTACCTGTTTCAAAAACTCATACGCGAACGGTTTGGCCATAACCATGTCGACCATTGCACAAGGCTGTGCCATGCCTCCTCTGTTGCCGCTCTGATGGAGGGCATAGGCTCGGGCGCTGTGACCGCCACCTTCAATGAATGTCTCAACTCTGATCTGATCATCCTGATCGGCTCCAATCCCGCAGCCAACCATCCGGTCGCCGCTACCTTCTTCAAGCAGGCCGTGAAAAATGGCGCTAAAATGATCGTCATGGACCCGCGCCGTCATGCCATCTGCACCCACGCGGATCATGTCCTGCAATTCAGACCTGGCGCAGATGTCCACCTTCTCAATGGCATACTCAATGTCATCATTGAGGAAGAGCTGTACGACGAGCAATTCATCCAGGCAAGAACGGATAATTTCGATGCGATAAAAGATCATGTAGCCCCCTTCACCCCTGAAGCCATGTCAAAACTCTGCGGCGTTCCAGCCGATGACATCCGGAAAACAGCAAGAACCTATGCAAAAGCGGAACGCGCTCTCATCTTCTGGGGCATGGGTGTCTCCCAGCATGTCCACGGCACAGACAATGTCCGCTGTCTGATTTCCCTGGCCATGATCACCGGCCAGATCGGCCGCCCCGGCACAGGCCTGCATCCTTTGCGCGGCCAAAACAATGTTCAGGGCGCATCAGACGCTGGCCTCATTCCCATGGTGCTGCCAGACTACGCAAAAGTAAGTGATCCTGAAGTACGCGATAAATTTGAAAAAGCCTGGGGCTTCCCTGTAAATGAAACACCCGGCCTGACAGTGGTTGAGATAATTGACGCCATCTATCAGGAAAAAATCCGCGCCATGTATATTCTGGGGGAAAACCCCGCCATGTCAGACCCTGACCTCGATCATGCACGTCATGCCTTTGAAAAACTCGAGCATCTCGTTGTGCAGGATCTCTTCCTGACAGAAACCGCCATGTATGCAGATGTCGTTCTGCCGGCCTCTGCCTGGGCGGAGAAAAACGGCACAGTCACCAATACAAACCGCCAGGTCCAGATGGGCCGTAAAGCCGTCAACCCGCCAGGGGACGCAAAAGAAGACTGGTGGCTCCTTCAGGAATTGGCCAGAAAGCTCGGCCTTAACTGGGACTATACCCACCCGAAAGATATCTACACGGAAATGGCCAGCGTCATGCCCTCCCTCGATAACATAAGCTGGGACCGCCTGATCAGGGAAGACGGCGTCACCTACCCCGCAGACAGTCCTGAGCATAAAGGTCATGCTGTTGTCTTTGGAGATCGCTTCCCGACAGAAACCGGGCGCGCGCAACTCGTTCCATCGGCCTCGTCCAGTCCAGATGAACTCCCCGATGCAAGCTACCCCCTCATTCTGACAACCGGGCGCCAACTGGAGCATTGGCACACAGGCGCCATGACCCGGCGCTCAAAAGTTCTGGATGCAATTGAGCCATCCCCAACCGCCAGCATCCATCCGGAAACCCTCCGGAGCCACGGCATATCACCCGGGGATGATCTCGAAGTAGAAACCCGGCGCGGAAAAATAACCCTTACCGCCCGCGCTGACAGCGGCCTTCAGCAAGATGTCATATTCATTCCGTTCGCCTATGTTGAAGCGGCGGCAAATCTGTTGACCAATCCGCAACTCGACCCGATTGGAAAAATCCCTGAGTTTAAATTCTGCGCAGCGCGTATTAATATATCTGAACCCGCAGGCAATGAAGTGACAGATGAAATGACGGCCGCAGAATAAATCAACGCCATCAAACACCCCAGGAAAAATATCCGCTTGAAATTACCGGATAATGGGGCCTCTGTTTGCAAACCCCTGCCTGAACAAGCCATTAGTGCTTATGGCTGCCCGCAACCAGATCCTGCCGGCAAGGGCCCTGCTCTTAAAAAAATTGCTAAACCAGAACATTCATATCCCTGACATCTGGAAAGCTCATTCATCCGCATAAGGAAAGTTATGGTTAAGCAACCGCTAATACATCAATTAAAATAAGCATCTGGATGATATAATTTCATTGAGACTTTTCAGATACTCTACAAAGCTAGATTGAATTATTTTGTAGAGAGAGATTAAATGTCCAGGCTCAAAATATATTGCACCGTTTTAGTTGCCGCGATCGCTTTGTTTGGCTTCCAGCTTGCAACCACGCAAGCCACATCGGAAAGCTGGACGGTCATAAAAATGAGTGGGGATGTTTGGATAAACTCTGAAAAACCCCAGAAAATTGCCCTCAAACAAGATCAGATATTCAATCTTGGTGAAAAAATAACAACGGGTACAAATGGTCGAGCCCTTCTGAAACGCGGCAATGAGACCATTTTGATCACACCGAATAGTACAATCGCACTTCCCAAAGAAAAATCTGAGAACGGCAGAACAAAAATTTTCCAACAAATGGGGAGAATTCTACTTGATGTCGAAAAGCGCAATGTCAAACATTTTGAGATCTCCACACCGTATCTCGCAGCGGTTGTGAAAGGCACGCAGTTTAAAGTGAACGTCGACAAAACAGGCAGCTCTGTTGATGTTATGCGCGGCAAAGTCGAAGTCAAAAACTACCAGACCGGCCAGTATGTACTGGTTTTGCCAAAACAGAATGCAAAGGTCACGGTTGATACTAATCAAAAACATGTGCTTCAGGTGACGGGCAAAGGAAAAATCCAGAAAATCCAGCAGGGAAAACCCGAAAAGTCGCTCATTCCACCTGTCCGGACATTGATAAAGAACGCACCCCATCTCCAAAAAGCAGAAGCCGAAATTGATAATCATATGCGAGAAAGCGGCAAATCCAGCCTCTTATCAGGAAATCACAAACTTGCCGGCAAAACAGATAATCTTGTCGACAACATCACGCATGGCTCATTTGAAGGTTTCTTCACCCTGATAATCGCAATGTTTCTATTCCTGGTTGTCAAACTCGTGCCGATGTTCTACCGCCTTCATAAACGGAAAAAATAACCACCCGTAGAAATAAAGATAATCAGCAGAAACACTGATGAACACGGCAAAACCATTCGGTCCTTGATCATACCTATCGCAAGGTGATCAAGGACCGTACAGGTTAGCAAACCAAGCCTTTATCGAAAGGCATCAAACCCTATATGATTGCTGCTAAACTCCCGCTTGAGACGGAAATAAAAAGCACTGTCATCAATGCCGGTGAGAAAATCCTTTTCAAGCGGAAACGCCAGTTCAACCTCGGCTTCAAGGCCATAATCAAGATAAAAACGAAGCCCGCCCCCAGCTGAACTCAGGAAGATACCATTGGCAAACTGACTGCCATCATCAAAAATCGAACCAGCATCCACAAACCCGTAAATTTGCCCACCGTTGAGCCAACCCCAATCCAGAGGCTTGTAATATCTGAGTTCCAAAGAAGCCCCAAAACCACTGTCACCGCCAATCAGGCCACTTTCAAAACCACGCCCGAACCGGTACCCACCAAGATAAAACTCTTCAGAAGACAAAAGACCCTCTGTCGCGAGTTGCAGGGCCCCTTCAACTTGAAACGACCAGTTTTTATCAAGCGCCTGAAACCGCTGATAATTGAGATATAATTTTGTAAAGACCCCATCCCCATCAAACCGGGAAAGAAGGTTATCCCCCTCTCTGGAAGCACCAGCCACATCAAGGCCCTGCCTGATGTTTGCAAAAAAGAGATTGTCCCCCTTAAACCTATCCTTGAAAAACATGCTGGCTGTAAGGTTAATGCCGCGCAGTTCATCCCGGACATAACGCGAATACACATCCTCCCTCACATTCGTATTGGCAAAAACACCGATACCAAGCATGAGGTTCCGCTCCCGCTCGCGTATAACTGCCCAGTTAAGCATCAACTGGCCTGAAAGGTTTCTGTATTCGGTATCATAATATTCACTATAGTCTGAAGGCCTCGTCTGGCTGGCGCTGATATAACCTGAAAGGGAAAGCCCGGCCCCCCCCAGTGGCAGGTCAAGTGATATACGGCCAAAGTTAAGCGTCTCGGTTTCATCCGGAATTGACGAAAAGGATATGCCAAGCGAAGAGCCGCGCCCGAACAGTGAGTTAAGGTAGATGCTTTGAAAAGATTGCAGCGGCCCTATGGCCTCCGTACCACGGTTATCAAGCTCACTGCTGGAATAAAGCCGCCAGCTTTTGACAAAAACAGTCAGCTCAAAAGCACCGGTAAGTTCGCCCTGCTCCTCAAGGGCTGTATCCTCGATCATTAAACCAGGCAAATCGTTAAGCAACATCAATTGCCGCTCAAGCTGTTTTTGTTTTAATGGCCGTTTACCAAGCAAGGGATCAAGATAGCGCTCTGTCGGGTACCGGCGCCCATCGTCACCTGCAATTTTATAACTGCCAATATAGCCCTCAATCACCTGAACTTTCAAAACCCCGCCATCAACATCCTGCGGCGGTATGATCGCCCTTGAAAGAGAGTACCCGGCTGCCCGGTAAATCTGCGTGATACAAAGGGAAAGGCCAACCAGTTGCGCTTCAGAAACCTTGCGCCCAACAACCGGCTTTAAACAGATAAGAAAATCTTCCCGCGTATAAAGCCTATTCCCGGCAAACCGGACCTGTTTGATAAAAACAACCAGTTCCTGGCTGAGGCCCTTGGGCGGCTGAACCGCCTCGCCTTCAATATGATCAGAAGGCAGATATGTATCAGCATCCGGTTTTTTGGGTTTTTTATCGAATTTTTTATTGGTGTTCTGAATAACACCATCAAAGCCATCCTCAACAGTTTGCGCCTGCAACAGTGAAGGAAACCCAGCCAAAAGCAGCGCTACAAGCGCTGAGAAACTCAAACAACCAGTTAATCTACTGCGTCCCATGGCCTTTTAAAGCACCTTATTCCCCCATTATCGACCCTCCCACAGTGCCAGTTTATGGTTAATGGATTCCTAAGGAATCAATTAAAAGAACACGCCTAAGGCTAGCATTTAATTGAACAATTTCGCGTAAACTAACCTCGATTAAAATATTATGGGAGAAGTACCATGGCTCTGTTCAAGTCAATCCGGTGTGCATTAATCACCACCCTCTTTTTGGGTTTAAGCCCGTTAGCAAGCGTACAGGCGCTTGCCAACGACTGGGTTGTCGTAAAAATGAGCGGTCAGGTCTGGCTCAATGCCGATAAGCCAAAAAAAATTGCCCTTGAAAAAAATCAGAGCTTCAAACAGGGAGATACCCTGACCACAGCTAAAAATGGCCGTGTGCTGCTCAAGCGCGGCAAAGAGACAATTCTCATCTCCCCAGGCACCACAATTGCGCTGCCATCAGAAAAACCCGGCCTCGGCAAAACCCGCCTTCTTCAAACTGCCGGTGAAATTCTGCTGGATGTCGAAAAAAAGAATGTCAAACATTTTGAAGTTCAAACCCAGTTCCTCGCAGCGGTCGTGAAAGGCACACAGTTCCGCGTAAAGATCGACAGCAAAGGCACATCTGTTGATGTATCGCGCGGTAAAGTCGAAGTCAAAAATCTCAAAACCGGTAAGTATGTTCTGGTCCTGCCAGGCCAAAGCGCCAGGGTAAGCCTTGGCAAAACCAAAACACCCAGCCTGTCAATTTCCGGCAAAGGCAAGCTTGATAAAATCAAGCAGGGCAAACCGGCCAAATCTTTCGTAAAACCGGGCCTCAATACCAAAAAGCTGCAACGGGTCCGGAATCAAAAAATCCAAAAAGGCAAACCTGGCTTCAAACGGGCAAAAGCCACTGTCAAAAGAAACATCCGCATCAGGGGACGAAAAACCTTCCGCATCGGCAGAGCCCTTGGTCCGGTCAAGCTGAATATAGCCAAAGCAACCAAAGGCCTGAGCCGTTCAAAGCGAGGCCTGGTCATAGCAAATCGGGATGGCAAAAAGAAATTGTCTGTCGCTAACACCTTCTGGAACAGTGGCCTGACAACAAATGATAATAGCAACGGTGGAAATAACGGTAACGGAAACGGCGGAAACAACGGAAATGGTAACGGAAACGGCAACAACGGCAGCAACAATGGTAACGGCGGTGGCTTAGGTCTCGGACTTGGCAATGGCGGTGGCAACGGCGGAGGCTTAGGTCTCGGCCTTGGTATCGGTGGTGGCAATGGCAACGGCCTTGGTCTGGGCCTTGGTAACGGTGGTGGTAACGGCAATGGCAATGGCAACGGCAAATGATAAATCAAAACCATAAAAAAATAAATGAACATATAAAACCCAATCAAATAAAAGATGACCAATAGGAACAATAACACAAAAAAAAAACAGTTATTTTATCGCCTTTCAATGTTTAAGATGTATCATATCACATTTATAATATAATAACTTACTAGAGACATTTTGTCTATATAATGTTTAAAAAACAACATGCATGCTTATTCAATGTGAATGGTTTCTTTTGAAGCGGCAAACTATTTGCCATGTTCAAAAGATTCTACCTCACCAAACAATGAACCGAATCTGGAATGTATGCATTC
>CAYGPF010000026.1:0-9624 GCA_964351785.1 uncultured Rhodomicrobium sp. | reverse complement strand
AATCTACACTGCCTGTTCCTTCCAGGACATAACCGGGCAACGGACCACCAAAGTTGTCCAGGCCCTGGCCTATGTTGAAAACCGTATAAACGCGATGATTGAAATTTGGGGTCTGAATGACCAGACACCCCATACCCCAATCAAGGAGGAAACAGACACCCGCCCTGATAACCACCTATTAAATGGACCGGCAAAACTAGGCGAAGAACTACAGCAGAATTACGTCGACGGAATGCTGGCGGAGAAAGTTTCAGACCCGGACCCCCGCCCGGTAATAGAGAGCACAGATGAGGAACCCGGGCAGGAATTCGCTGACAGCCTTTCCTTTGATCAGATTGAGGATGAACAGCAGGACATCACCTTTGAAACCAGGGACGACGAGCTGCAACTCTTCGAAACAGCCACTGAACCTAACCCCTCGGCGCTTGAAGCTGCAATCGAGGAAGATACCTTTGATCTGCTGAACGATGAGTTGGAAACATCTGACGATGCCGCGAACAACACAGAGATTTATGCAGCCCAGACTAGTGAGGATCACACCCTTCAAGAAGAGACAGAGCAGCAAAATCCATTAGATGGCATACTGGAGGATGAATTAATTCTGGGTTCAGAATTCGTGGAAAATGATACACCAGATCTCGAAGATATCCCAGACATTGAATTAAACTCAGAAGATGAAATGAACCTGGGCATAGCTGCACTGGACCCGAAACTCGCCGAATTTGCTGAAAAAACCCTGACAGACGGACCAGGCCCGGAATCTGCTGACACAGTAGATGACCTGGATTTAGATGATCTGATGGTCAACGAAATTGAAGAGATATCAGAGGCCCCGGACTTACCCGAGATGGCAGGCGAAGAAGAACAACAAAACCAGGAAGAAGGCCCGGTGATGAACCTCATCAACAATGAAGATCTGGAAGCAATTGACGAATTGAATACCGAAACCCTGTCCGATGACCAGAAAGAAACTCTGCTCAGCTAACAGTTCAGATTGCCTTACCCCGAACACCGACACACCGCACCAGCACGCGCGGCCCCCATATGGCACCTAAGAAAAATATAAAACGCCGCCATTTTGCGGCACACACCCGACCAGCTATGCCCCCGACCAGCTAATGACCGTCTAAAAATTACAGAACCTTCCTGAGGTTTTCGATAAAAATTTCAGCACACTGCTGCCAGCTGAAAGCCAGTGCCTTCTCCCGGCAGAGCTGACGATCAAGCAAAAGCGCCTGTTCCACGGCCGTCCCAAGATCTTCATTTAAAACACCGGTTACATTTTGCTCGACGACATCAATCGGCCCGGTAACCGGGAATGCAGCAACTGGCAAACCACTGGCCATCGCCTCCAGCATGACAATACCAAATGTATCCGTCAGGCTGGGAAAGACAAACACATCACCAGAGGCATAACATTCTGCAAGGGCCTCACCCTCGATCGACCCGGTAAAAAGCACATCCGGATATGTTTCCTGAAAACTCTTCAGACTTGGGCCATCACCAACAACAACTTTCCTGCCGTCAAAATCAAGCTTGAAAAACACCTCCAGGTTTTTTTCAACCGCAACCCGCCCCACATAAAGCGCAACTTTCTCCGCGCCAAACAACCGGCAACGACGTGGCCGGAAGAGCTCTGTATTGACCCCCCTGGTCCAGGGCATTAAATTCAAAAAACCCTTTTCAGAAAGCTCCCTTGCAAGGCTGTTTGTGGCCACCATGGTACCGCCGCCCGCATTATGAAATCGTCTGACAAAGCTGTAGAGAGCGGAAAGCGGCAGGGGAAACCGTTTTCGTATATATTCCGGAAAACGCGTGTGATAAGCCGTGGTGAAGGCAATCCGCCTGTTAAGGCAAACCCGCCGCATTGCCCAGCCAATTGGCCCCTCGGTTGCTATATGCACGACATCGGGTTGAAAATCTTGCACAATCCTGTCAATACGGCTCGATGTCACCATCGCCAGTCTGATCTCAGGGTAAGTGGGACAGGGCAGCGTAAAATAATCATTTGGGGTAATATAGAAAACCTCGTGCCCCAGCTTGTCCAGCTCTTCGCCAACGCGCTGATAGGTACGGACCACGCCGTTAACTTGCGGTTCCCATGCATCGGTTGCAACAAGAATGCGCAATGGTTTCACGCAGCATCCACCATCTGCTGCTCAGTGATAATAATTTCCCGGGTCTCTTCAGCCGTGGTATGGGCCTCGCCGTTTTTCCACTGGATAAGCTCAAACTTGCCGTCCATCGTCTCCCCAACAGCTGTGCAGCTTTCAACCCAGTCACCAGTGTTGATATAAAGGATATCATCAATCTGTTTCATTGCCATCTGATGAATATGCCCGCAGATAACCCCATCCACTTTTCGATTCTCAGCTTCAAGCGAGAGGGCATTCTCAAACTCACCAATAAAATTAACCGCCTGTTTCACCCTCTGTTTCAGATAAGCTGAAAGTGACCA
This sequence comes from uncultured Rhodomicrobium sp., assembly GCA_964351785.1. Classification (GTDB taxonomy): domain Bacteria; phylum Pseudomonadota; class Alphaproteobacteria; order Rhizobiales; family HXMU1428-3; genus HXMU1428-3. Next base: position 7,166 of record CAYGPF010000026.1, on the reverse strand, counting down.
GTACTCAAGCCCTGCTTTCCGGCGCACCCAGTTGAAATGTGTGTTCATCCAGAGGGCAAGGTTATAGGCACCATCCCCAAGGAAAGCCAACCACTTGGCATGGCGCACCACAATATCAAACTCATCACCGTGAATAATCAGAAACCGCCGGCCGTCAGCAGCCTCATGAATATCCCGCCGCTTCAGATCTATCCCACCGATCTTCATCCCACAGTAAGCACGGAGCATCTCATCATGATTACCGGGGATATAAATCATCTTTGTGCCTTTGCGCACACTCCGCAGTAATTTCTGTATGACATCATTGTGTGATTGGTACCATTGCGGGCGTCGTCGGATGCGCCAGAAGTCAATCACATCCCCGACAAGATAAACCTTATCCGCGGAAACCGTCCTGAAAAAATCAAGAAACAACTCCGCCTGACTGGCCCCAAGGCCCAGATGCAGGTCAGAAATGAATAATGTCCTGTATTTCTTTATCTCTTGTACCAAAACCAGAGACTCCTAGCTTTATCGCACGTTATTCTATCGTTCTCTGTCAGATTATGATTGAAGATTTATGACAAAACCGTGCCATACCCAAACTTTTCTACATATTGTCCATCAAAACGCGTTCATCAAGACAAATACAACATAATCTGACAGGCTGATTAATATTTTACCGGCAAATCTCCACTCTTCAAATAACAATCATTGAACAGGTGAAACAGAAAACAGAAGAAACAAATAAAATGACCAAAGAGGGCTGAATATCAACACGTGCAGAGTATCAAATAACATGCAACCTATGGATTACCTGAAAACACGGCACAATCTCCAGCCTGTCAAAATAACCCCGATAAGCACCGGTTTCGGCATTGAGGGATATAAAGTCCAGCTTGAAGATGGCCAGAAATTAGCTCTTAAAGCCTGTTTTTCCAGCCCCTCAGATGAATTTATCCGGGAGGCTGAAATGTTGGAAGATTTAAAACGGGCCGGCTGGCCCGTGCCGGCAGTCAGGGCCGCAGATCGCAATGGCCTCATTATAAGCTGGCTTGAAAATGATAACAGCACACTTTCTGTTGAAGATGAGTTCAAAACCGGGAAACTGCTGGCAAAACTTCACCGCCAGCCTGCCCCCTATTTTGGCTATGACCGGAAAACCCCCATCGCACGGCTCAGCCAGCCAAACACGGAAACAGAAAAATGGATTGAATTTTTTAAAACCCGTCGCCTCCTCCACTTTGCCCAAAAAGCAGCCGAAGAAGGCAAACTCCCGGTTGAACTTTTCAACCGTTTAATCTTATTTGCCAGCCAGTTGGATAAGTGGATCAGCGAACCAGAACAGCCATGCCTTATCCACGGTGATCTATGGGGCGGCAATGTGATTGTGAATGAAGGTAAGCTCCAGGGTTTCATAGATCCCGCAATCTATTACGCCCATCCGGAAATTGAGCTGGCCTTTACCCAGATGTTCCATACATTCGGGCCGGAATTTTTCAAAGGCTACCAGACCATATCGCCTTTAAAACCAGGCTTTTTTGAAAAGCGTCTGCCCATCTATAACCTCTATCCGGCACTGGTACATGTCCGGCTGTTTGGTAGCTCTTACCTTGCCCCCATAGCCAGATGCCTAGAGACATTCGGTTACTAGCCTTTCAAATAACCGCTTACTGATGAGAAATAAAATAGAAAGAACCGGCCCAGATAAAAATCCAGACCGGTTCTTTGTGTCAGCTATTGAATAAGACGAAATCAGTTAGAAAGCCCCTTCAACAGACCAAACGGTCCATCTGCCCCCCATTTCGACTTAAAGCTAACACTAATAATGTCTGCTGATGCCTCACTCTCGCCTGTGACAAAGGGAGCAGCCGGGCGCACGATATCACCATCTTCAACGAAAATGTGTGTGTAGGCAAAATCAAAACTGGTTGTCTCGGACCATTTATAGGTGCCCCCAACGCTGAGCCATACCCGATTATCATCAGGAACCGACACCAGTTTTTGATGTGGGTCCGGGCTCGGGGCCCATTCATAACCAATACCGGTACGCAGGGTCCATTGGTCGTTATAGTCAAATTCAAGACCTGCAGAGAGAAAATAACTGTCATCCCAGTTGGCTTCAATCGCGGCAACAGGGGTTCCAGTTGCCTGACTTTTTACAACCACAGTGTCAAGCACATCCCAATCCGTCCACTCGAAGGTACCAAGGAGCCGCATATTCGAGGTAAGATCCTGCCGCAGACTAACAGTCAAAATGGAAGGCAGGTCAAAATCAGCCTCAATCCCCTGCACAAAGGTCCCCCCCACAATCTGATCTCCCTCAAGGGTGTGATCCATTTGTGAGCGATACCCAATACCGATTGAAGTCCCCTGCATCGGCTGCCAGAGCATACCAAGCGTAAAACCAAAGGACCAGTCCTGCCCCTCAAATGTCAAATCCGGAGAGGTTGGCAAGACACCTGCAGCCTGTCTAAGATCAAGATCCGTGTACATGACCTGCAAGCCAAATCCCAGAGAAAGCGTTGGGCTTATCTGATAGCCAACCACCGGATTGAAGTTATAAGTTAACAGTTCAGCCTTGCGAACTTCTGTTTGACCATCCCATATCTTATTATCGGCTTCATTAGCGAGACCAAAGGGCGCATTAAACCCGTAACCAATAGTGATCTGATCATTGACCCTGTAAGCCGCATAGCTGGAAGGCACCAATGCAGCTCTGCCTATATCATTAGGTCCACTCGGCAACGCCGCCAAAAACGGATTCCCATCATCAACATCAATTTCAACATCAGGGATGATGATTGAAAAATGACTTTCAGTGGTAAGCCCTGGCCCGGCAATGGCAACACCAGCCGGATTCCAGTATATGGTGCTGAGATCATAGCCAGCCGCATTGCCGGCAAATGCTGACCCAAGACCTGATGTGGATTGTTCACGGATTGAAAAACCACCAGCAAGTGCTGTGCTGGTTAAGGCGCCAACCAAGGAAAGCGCCAAAGTTCCAGAGAGAAACCTGGAATCTATACAAAAAACTCGTTTCATACTTCAGCCCCTACCCAACTAATGACTATAACAACTATGCTGATCACAAAACCTTAACCATTGCCTAAGCACTAGGCAATCCAAAGAATGGGCGGCTTGTGAAGAAACAGTATAAAAAAGTCGCCTCAGAGCCCCAAAAAATCAGCCTTTATTAAGTTCAATAGAAGCCCAGAGCATTATTTATGACAGGAAAAACAATAATTTATGACGCAATTTTTCGCCCTTTAAACACCACATGCACAAGCTTTAGGCAAAAAAAATGAGCCATTCTGATTTTGAATGGCTCACTTGAAAAGAATAAAATTGTTGCGAAAGTGGCACAATAAATGTGCCATTTGCAGCAGATTGTTTAACGCCTCAGCGGTATTGAGACCCGGTTTCCGTTCGCCCGTATGTATATAGAATGACGGCGCCCACTGTTAAGCCGGATGCTCATATGGCCCTTGGCCCCGCCGCCGCTAAACGAGATGCTGGATTTTTTTGAACTGGCCCGACCGGAAAGCCAGCCACTTTTACCAAACTGAGATTCAGACCATGAGCCCTTCACCTTGCTGCCAATCACCCGCGCATTCACACTCACATTAATAAAATAACCCGGGCCTGAGCATCGTAAATTCAAATTCACAGAGCGCCCCGGTACAGAATATTTAGCCCGGCATTTAATACGCTCTTTATTACCTTTAATGATCGCGGTGGCACCGGCACTACGCCATGAACCAGCAACCTTCTTAAAAGGATTGGCCGAGGCAGCAGGTGCCAGCAAAGTCATTGCAAGCAAAACCCCGGTTAAAAGAGTGAACAGACGAAAACGCCCTGATCTTACAACTTTTGCGGTTTTATACATTCAAACACATCCTAATCATCAATACGATATTCAAATACCAAAGCCAAGCTGACCACATCACTGAGGCCTCATTATGCGCTTTTATCCTGAGTCAGTTTCTCCTGGCAAGTAGAAATAATGATTGCAGGTAAAATTAAGAGATCAGCCAGCAAAGCCGCAATCAGAGTTGTCATGGCAAGACTGCCAAACTGACGCATGGACGGTAATTCGGAGAGTATCGTCACAGCAAGCCCGCAAACCAGCACCATAGTGGTGAGCATAAGCACAGGACCAATATGAGTCAGCGTATTGTACACAGCTTCCTGCTGGCTATCTGTGCGTTGTCGCTCAAGGTGCAAACGGTTGAGAAAATGAATGGTATCATCGACCGCCAGGCCAAAGGCCACTGTCAAGCCGATAACACTTGCATATTCCAGCCCCAGATTCTGCAAATAAAGCCCAGCACCAGCAGCTGCAATCGGCAACAGATTGGGCACAATAGAGAGCAGCGCCACTTCCTTTGATTTAAACGCAAATCCAATCAAAATAATCACCAGCACAATCGCCCCCAGTAACCCCTGATTAAGCTGATTGATCATGGTGGAACTTTGCACGGCAGAAACAGAGGAAAGCCCTGTCACCCGGATTTTCATGCCATGATCTTCCGGCAATTTCTTCAACAGCTCAGCCTCAATCCCGTCAAGGATGGGCAGAGTTTCTTTGGCGTCTATATCAGGCACCCGCCCGGTGATAATGGCTGAGTTCTTGGGTTCGTTGACAAACCGGTGCAGCAAATGCACTGGCATCTTGTCAAGATACTCACCCACTGCTTTCGGCGTAGCACTTTCAGCGCCCTGGTTTTCTTTAAGCCATCGCCGGAGCGCCGCCACCGACCAGACATTGGCAACACCAGCCTGTTCTTCCATAATCCGGTGCGCTTCTTCAATCGCGTTCAGAACAGTAGCATCCTCACGAATGGATTTGTCCGCCGGCCACTCAATCAGAATGTGAAGCGGTGTCGCCCCTTGCAGGAACTGATCAATCCGGCTTGCGGTTTCAATCGATTCCTTGCCCGTCGGCACCTGGTCCGTAAGCCGGTATTGCGCTTGCAACTGGCTGTGCATAATACTGAAAAGCACCGCCATGGAAATCCCGATGATGGTCATAGCCAGATGACGCGGTGTTATCCAATGACTGATTTTGCTTGAGAAAGATTCAAGAATATTCAGGGCTTTCGCGTGTTTATGTTCCTCCGCCCGGAATTTATCCTCATTCCTCATCAAAAGCGCTGTCAGCGTTGGCACGATAAGAATAACAGAGACAAACGCCATCATCGTTGCGATCGCGGCGGCAAAACCAAACTGGCGAATAAGGCCCGAATCTGTATAAGCAAGGGACATCATTGCAACCGAGGTTGTCAGAGAGGTAAGCACACAGGCTGGCCCCACATTCAACACGGCCTGCTTCGTTGCCTCAAACCTGTTCAAGCCTTTGGTGATATTCCGCCTGATGGAATAAACCATATGCATGGCATCACTGAGCGCAATGACCATCACCAGCGGCGGTATCACATTGATGAAAGTATTGAGCTGAAAGCCCATATGCCCCAGCAGGCCAAGTGACCATAAAACCGAAACAGCCGGACAGACAGAGGCAATAAACACCAATGTCGGGCGCCGGAAAAACGCAAGGCTGATGGCAAAACCAACGATAAAGCCAATAGTATTGAAAATCAGCCGGTCACGTTTAATTGCCTGTTTGATTTCCTGGCGCATAACCGGAATACCAGCAACCTCAACATCAATCTCCTTAAAGCCTTCAAGCGCGAGGGATGCAGCTTCGCGCACTTCATCCATTGCTTTCGACATATCCTTGCTTGCTTTGATCTCCGGCTTGATGGAAAGCACAACCAGGGCAATCTGCTTGCCGTCATCGTCAGGTTTCGAGAACATCTTTCCATAAACAAGCGGATGTTCCTTGATCGCTTTTTCAACCAGCTCAAAACCTTCATTGTATTTCGGGATATCATGCGGAATGAGCGGCGGGGCATAACCCTCTTCATTCGGTGAACCGCGCATGGAGAAAACAGAAAGCGCCCCATCCACACTATCAGCAAACTCAAGCTCCTGATGCACATTGCGAATGGCATCAAGTCCGGTCGGGCTGAGAAGGTCCTTCCCCTCAATGACAACGAGCACATCCCTCTCACTTGAGGGGAAAAGCTCACTCATCACTTTATAATCCTGATAAATCGGTGATTGAGAGCGAAACAGATCGCTTAGCGCGTCATCAGTTTCCAGTTTAAAGATGCCAAGCGCCGCAAAAGCTGAAAATGCTATCAGCGCCAGAAGAGCCAGCCACGGGGCACGAATGGGCAACAACCCAATACGCTCAATACCAAAACCGAGTGACTTAACCGAACCCAAAGATGTTTTCATAAAACCTTGTCCACCTGAAATGGGTCTGCCTCTCCCTATCAGAACCCAAAGAGAGTATTGAATGTGTAATTTGCCTCGAAAAAAACCGCAACTATATTCAGCTCAACCGCACCAGAACGATGAGCCCTATAACAATTATGCCTCACCTGAGAACTTCAGATACAAGTTTAAAACCTGTTATTGTACTTTTAATCGGATTTGAACCATTTGCATCTAAATGAGATAGTTATGGTTTACAACCAGCCCTGAATAATAGAAAATCATGAATTAAGAGCCACTTAACTCTCAAAATTTGTCAATTTAGAGATGTTGACAGGGCCATCACCTTCACCAAACCCCATCTGACCCGATTGCAAAAGGCACGCCGTTAACCATGATTTTGCGGTCCGAATGCCATTGATAAGAGGCATCCCCTGCCCCAACTGGCAGGCAATTGCCGTGGAAAGGGCACAACCGGTACCCCGGCGATGCGGCACATCAACAAAGGGACCCGTTACAATTTCTTCAAACGCCCCTTCAACAAGAACATCCCTCACTTGCCTTTTGCCCCCGCTTTCAGAAGGGGGCAAATGCCCCCCTTTTAACAAGATCGCCCCCGCTCCGCGCGCGGTGAGTTGTCGCGCCTGCTCCAGCATCTCATCTGTGCTTGACGCCGGAGTGGTATCTAAAAAGGCTGCCGCTTCATCAAGGTTGGGCGTCACAACCCGGGAAAGCGGAAAAAGATGCGCCGCTAAAGCAGAACCAACCCCCTCTTCCCCCAGCGGCACCCCAGTGGTTGCAACCAGCGGCGTATCAAGCACAATCGGAACCCCTTCAAGCCCCACAACCAGCCGCCCCAGCAACGCCGCAACATCTGCCCGCCCCACCATACCGATTTTGAT
>CAYGPF010000025.1:0-16038 GCA_964351785.1 uncultured Rhodomicrobium sp. | reverse complement strand
GTGTGTGTTGGGGCGATTGGGGGCGTTTTTGCTGACGCGGGTGCGCCCCCTGCTGCGTGTCAGTTTTTATCTCAGAGCCTTGTACCCCTGCTATCCGTGCTTCTGATATTCGTGCCGGGGCCGGGGCAGGCTGGGCTTTCGACATTTTCAGCCAGTTTTGATCAATGGTTGTTTCTGCCTGTTGCCAGTCTGTGCTTTGTTCAAAAGGGGCATCATTGACGCCCATTTCATCATACCAGGCTAAAAGATTGGCAAAGTCGGCTATATTAACCGGATTTTTTTGATCCAAACCCATTGAATGCTTGCCCCTTTTGTGCTTTCACGCATAAACATCTAACATAAGCTGCGCCGCCTTGTAAAAAGATGAAATAACAGGGCCTGACTGAGGAGATATGGATGGTTGATGCTGATAGCGCCGTTACTGAACGGGAAGAGATGGAATTTGATGTGGTGATCGTTGGGGCCGGCCCTGCGGGTTTGTCCGCGGCCATCCGCTTGAAACAGCTTGATGTGGACCTGAATGTTGTTGTGCTGGAGAAAGGCTCTGAAGTTGGCGCACATATTCTCTCTGGTGCGGTGCTTGACCCTTGCGGGCTTGATGAACTTATTCCTGACTGGCGCGATAAAGGGGCACCGATCACGACGCCTGTTACCTCTGATGAATTTTTGTTTTTCGGCCCGGCAGGGTCTTTGCGTATCCCGAATTTTCTGATGCCGCCTTTGATGAGCAATCATGGCAATTATATCTGCTCGATGGGGAATGTCTGCCGCTGGATGGCGGAACAGGCAGAGGCGATGGGTGTTGAGATTTTCCCCTCAATGGCCTGTTCTGAGCTGGTTTATAGCGATGACGGTGCTGTTTGCGGTGTGGTTGCCGGGGAATTTGGTCTGGGACGTAATGGTAAGCCTGGCCCCAATTATGAACCGGGGATGATATTGAAAGGCAAGTATGTCTTTTTATCAGAAGGGGCGCGGGGCTCTTTGTCGAAAGAGGTGATTGCAAAATATCATCTTGATGAAAATGCAGATGTGCCGAAGTTTGGCCTTGGCATGAAAGAGATCTGGGATGTTGCCCCTGAGAAGCATCAGCCGGGGCGGGTTGTGCACACAATGGGCTGGCCACTGGGGCTCAAGGCCGGGGGTGGTTCATTTATGTATCACCTTGAAAACAACCAGGTCTATGTTGGCTACATCGTTGACCTGAATTACAGAAACCCTCACCTATATCCCTATATGGAATTTCAGCGCTGGAAACACCACCCGGAAATTGCTGCAGTGCTTGAGGGTGGCAAGCGCGTTGCTTATGGAGCAAGGGTTGTCACCAAGGGGGGGTATCAGTCCATCCCCAAGGCGGTTTTTCCGGGCGGGGCGCTGCTGGGTTGTTCGGCCGGGCTGGTTAATCTGCCGCGGATCAAGGGTAATCATAATGCCATGCTGTCCGGGATTGCAGCGGCGGAAGCCGCCCGGGAGGCCATCGCCCGGGGGCGTTCAGGTGATGAGCTGACCGTTTATGATGAGCGTCTTAGCACCGGGCCAATTGCAAAAGATCTGAAACCGGTTCGCAATGTCGCACCGCTCACTGCCCGGTTTGGTCCGCTTGGTGGTTTGTTGCTCGGCGGTTTTGATATGTGGGTTGCAAACCTCATTAAGCTGAACCCGTTTGGTACGCTTTCTCATGGTAAATCAGATGCGGAGGCCACCGGCCTTGCCAAGGACTACCCAGATATTAAGTACCCGAAACCAGACGGCGTACTCTCCTTTGACCGGCTGACCAATGTCAGTTTTTCTGCAACCAATCATGAAGAGGAGCAGCCTTGCCATCTCAAGCTTGAAGATGACAGTCTGCCGGTTCAAAAGAACCTGCCGCTTTATGATGAACCGGCGCAGCGTTATTGCCCGGCCGGTGTATATGAGGTGGTTGATGATGAGGTGAGCGGTAAACCCCGTTTTCAGATTAACGGGCAGAATTGTGTGCATTGTAAAACCTGCGACATTAAAGACCCTGCCAAAAACATCACCTGGGTGACACCTGAGGGCGGCGGTGGGCCCAACTATCCCAACATGTAAGGTATAGTTCCTGCAGGCAGGGTTGCGCTTGTCATTTTATGAACCGCCTTCTTTCGGCGATACCCCTTTGTTTGTGCATTGACAGTGATCAGGGATATTTATCACAATAGGTATTGTCAGCTTTGATTCGTTATGAACGAAACAGGGTGAATTTGTCTGATTTGCTCGCGAATAATTGTTCACTATTCGGCGCATATCCTCTCAAATTTTGCTAAATTGGTTTTTTTCAGGATTCTAACATAGCTTTGCCACATAAGATGGCCTTAGTCACACTTGAAAAGCCTGTCGCTGTGCACTTTTGCAGGGGATAGGGCCTTGTAAAGGAGCTGAAAACAGGTCATCTTAATGGTATAAAACGGCCGTGCAGTCTCTCCATTTCAGATTTCAGGGCAGATCCAAGGAACCTTACATCTATGAAACGTATTTTTTCTTTTCTGCTTACAATTTGCACAATGATATTTCTGAGCTGTGTATTGCTTGTGGGCAAAGATGTATTGGCGCAGCAGCAGCATGTGCAGCCAAAGTCCTTCCTTGGCAGTTATCTGGCCGGGCGGCACGCCAGTGGTCATCATGATACGCTTGAGGCTGCCCGCTACATGCGGCGGGCGCTTGATTATGATGCCACTAATCGTCGTTTGATGGAGCAGACGTTCCTTCTTGAATTAATGAGCGGTCACTGGGATTCTTCGCGGGTCCTTGCCGACAAGATTATAGCTGTTGATTCTGCCCATGCCTTTGCGCGTCTCTTTCGCGGGATTGATCAATTCAAAGCCGGTAATTATGAGGCTGCAAGTGCTCATTTTGTGGCCAGCCATTCCGGTGAGCTTGGCGGGTTAATTTCCAATATTGCGCAAGCCTGGATCCTTTCTGATAAGGGGCAATATGAAGATGCAAAGAAATTGCTTAGCCAGAAGTCTGAAACAGATTGGGTGCGTGATTACCAGCAATATCAAAGAGCGCTGATCGCGGATGTTAATGGCAAGGTCAATGATGCGCAGAAGGCCTATAGCCGGTTGTTTCGCAAGTACCATCAGATGGTGCGGCTGGTCAGTTCTTATGCTCAGTTTCTTGCCCGCAATGGCCAGTCCAAAGCCGCGCTTGTTGTTTTGAAAAAACATTTCTCGAAAGCGCCCTACAGGCACCCTGATATTGAATATCTACAAAAGCAAATTGAAAGCCGGGTGCCGATTGTGGCCAATGTGCAGAATTCTAAAGAAGGGATCTCGGAGATATTCTTTAGTCTGGGTGACCGGCGCGCCGAAAAGGATGGCTTTGATGACGGGCTTATTTTCCTGCAGCTTGCCCGTTATCTGAAACCAGGTTTCAGTGCAGCTGATTATGCGCTGGCCAATCTATTGTACCGGGCGAAGAAATATGATCGTGCGGTTGTGTTTCTCAACAATATTGAAGAGATCCAACCGATCTGGCTGGATGCGCAAATTTTAAAAGCACAATGCCTGCATGCAAAGGATGATAGTGACGCTGCCATTCGGCTGCTATCAGAGCTTGTAAATTCCAACCAGAAAATTGAGCTCTATAATGCGCTGGGCAAGCTTTATCTTGATGAGAAAAAATTTGCTGATGCGACTGTGCAATATACCAAGGCAATTGATCTTTTAAAAAAGCCGACGCCGCGAGACTGGTTTTATTTTTATGGCAGGGGTATCAGCTATGAGCGGCAAAAAATATGGCCGAAAGCTGAGCAGGATTTTAAAACCGCTCTTAAACTCAGCCCCAACCGGGCGGATGTGCTGAATTATCTTGGCTATAGCTGGGTTGATCTCAAGATCAATCTTGATAAGGCCATGAACCTCATTCGCAAGGCCGTGAAACTCAAACATAATAACGGTTATTATGTTGATAGTCTTGGTTGGGCCCACTATCAGCTTGGTCAGTATGACAAGGCTTTGCAGCATCTTGAAAAGGCGGTTTTGCTGCAACCTGACGATCCGGTTATTAATGATCATCTGGGTGATGCATACTGGTGGGTTGGCCGCAAGCTGGAGGCCAAATATCAGTGGAGCCATGTGCTCAGCCTCAATCCGGATAAGGAACTTGTTGAAAAAATCAATGAAAAACTTAAGACCGGAAATATCGTAAATTCAAAGAAAGCATCGACTGATGATGGGTTGATGAACGGTGAAACGGACACCTCTTTTTATGTGGTCAAAGAAGGGGAAAGCCTCTGGGAGATTGCCAAGAAGATTTTTGGTGATGGTGAGCGTTATAAAGATCTGTTGCGGCTTAACCCCAATCTCAAGGGCAACCCGGCTTTGATTTATCCGAACCTGAAGCTCCGGGTGAATAACGGCTAATCACTATTATTAATTTTGTTTCTGGAGCTATTTCCCTAGTTATATTTGGGCTGTCACTTTCTATGGAACCGGAAATGAATTGTTGTTTTATTGTTGTTGGTTTAGGGGTGTGATGACTTCCCCTCATGCTGCATCAACCGATCTTTCCCAACTTAATTATGGCGGGTTTTATGAGGCGGCGCCTGCCAAGCTCAATCTCTCGCTTGGTGTGCGCGGCAGACGGGAAGACGGCTACCATGAATTAAACAGTCTTGTCTGTTTTACCAACTTTGGTGATGAGCTTAAGCTTGAGCCAGGGGCTGGTTTCAAGCTTGTGGTTGATGGGCCGTTTGCTGGTGAGATTGAGGGCAAAAATCTTTTAACATCGATGGCCAGAGCGCTTCTCGAGGATTTAGGGCGCGTTGACTTTGGCACGTTGTTTCTCAGAAAAAATATACCGGTTGCGGCGGGTCTTGGTGGTGGCTCAAGTGATGCGGCCGCGCTGATCCGGTTGCTTTCCCGGGTTTTTCATCATGAATTCAGCAAAGAGGACATTGCTGTTTTTGGCAAACGGTTTGGTGCTGATGTGCCTGCCTGCGTGATAGGCCGGCCCGGGGTCATGCGCGGGATTGGTGAAATCTTTGAGCCGGTTTGCCCGTTTCCCGGGTTTGGGGTTTTGCTGGTCAATCCGTTGAAGCTGGTTTTGACAAAGGCGGTTTTTAAACAACTCAATGCGCCCCTCCTAACTGACGCTGAGCGGGGCAGGGAAGCGGCGGTGGAATTTGAGAATTTGTCTGCATTGCTCACTTATATGGAAAGCCATGAGAATGATCTCCTTGTGCCAGCCAATGTGCTGGAGCCGTCTGTTCGGGATGTTCTTTCTAAGATTGAGGCCTTGCCGGGGTGTCATTTGGCGCGGCTTTCCGGTTCTGGAGCCACTTGCTTTGGGGTGTTTAAAAGCCGGGGTGATGCAGACCTTGCCAGGGAGCAGCTTTTAAAGGTTGCCCCTGACTGGTGGATTGAGGCCAGTGAAGTGGCGGGTCTAAGAGCCGAATAAAACCGGCCCATGATGAGCCGGTTTTTATAATAATTCATGTCTCTTGAAGTTTTTACCAGCAGGCGGTTGTGTCAGCGCGGCAGGTGTATTCATCAAACAGGCCGACATCAAGAAACAGTTCGCATTCAACTTTTTTCTTGTTTGTACGGTAATTTTTAATGCCCTGTTTTTTCATCCATTCTGCGATGAATTTATCCAGAAGATTTTTAGCGTCCCTGGTTGGACCTTCCTTGCCATAGTCATTGACGGTAAAGCCAAAACGTTTGCATCTTGCTTCGGCCGGGTCTGACATTGTCATGCCAACAGCGATAATGCTCAGCGCCATGAAGGCAGAGAGAATGGTCTTGTTGCGCTTTGGTTGCCCCATTTGAGTTTGCCCCATCTGATTTCCCCTTTGTAAATTAAACCCTATAGATTTTTTCACTATCTGACTGCTATTTTCCAGACCTTTTTTCCGGTTTTGAAAGTATCTCACATGAATTCAACAGCTGAATGCTGTGATTTATGTTCCCTGTTTTATTATTGGATTTTCAGGCCGTTCAGTTGCCGATATAGGGACCATCAACACCAAGACGTTCTGAAAAAGCACCGCGATCAAAGATCGGGTTGAAGTCATATGGTTTTTCACCGTACCCATCAAGGGTATCGTTATATTTATAGGAGTACCCGCCGACTTTTTTCTTAAAGCCGCGCACCTGCGGTTTGCGGTATTTGCTATCTGGTGCCTGGCTAAACAGATCAAAAATAAAGAAGCCCTGGCTGGATTTGTAGTGCCGCCCGCCAGCGTTGGCCTGATCCAGGGGGGTAGCCATGAGAATAACGGCAAGGGCTGCGAATAGACTTACAGTTTTCATCATGGATGTGCCTGTTCGAGGGGATGTTCTAAACATGTTCGGATACCTCTTCAACGGTCAATAAAGTTTGTGCCAGGATGTTTTGGCTTTTACACAGTTTTGCCTGATTAGATTAAATTGTCATGTCAAAACATGTTAAAATTGTAAATTGTGATCATGCTAAGAGGGTTTTGATGACCAAGAAGCCACAGTCTCTGAGGGGCAGATTTTGTGGGAAGGGGAGTGCGGCAATAGCTAACTCCGCCATTTTCAAACTTATCCTGCTGTTTTATTTGAGCTTTCCTGTATTTGCAGCAGAGGAAAACAACAGCAGTGAGGGCTGGGCTTTGAGGCCGCATTCGCCGGGCGAACTTTCCGTTTTAACCAGGTTGCGCGGTGTTGGGTTTGGCGACAAGCCACGGCTTTATATCAGGTTGTTTAAGGTGGAGCGTTTGCTGGAGGTCTGGATAAGGAAGGGTGGTAGTTACAAGCTTTATCAGAGTTTTGATATTTGCAAATATTCAGGTGAGGTTGGGCCAAAACTCAAGGAGGGGGATGGGCAGGCGCCTGAGGGGTTTTATCACATCCCTGTTGAGGAGATTTTCTGGCGCTCCCGGCGCTGGCCTGAGGCGCTAAACCTTGCCTTTCCAAATGTCTTTGACGCGCAGAACAGACGCACAGGTTCTTATCTGCTGATCCATGGGGGGTGTTCATCAAAAGGATGCTTTGCGCTTGAAAACGGGCCTATGGCACAGTTGTTTGCCCTTGTGCGTCTGGCGGCACGGGGAGGGCAGAAGGTATTTCCCATACATATTTTTCCCTTCCGGTTAACGGCTCAGCGCTGGGCGGACTATAAAGGACACCGCTGGGCGCCTTTCTGGCAAAGTCTGCAACCGGCCTATGATTATTTTCGTCGCTACCGGAATTTACCGGAGATTGTTGCCTGCTCTGCGGGGTATAAGGTTTCTTCATTGCGCGCGCTTGATGATGACGCGAAAGGTGTGAGGGGGGCTTGTGTTATTCCTTTGCCGCTGTTCAGCCTTTCAAAGGCCAGCCTCGATCTTGACTGGGTGGCTAGTCTGCCGCAGTTTTATGAAAAACTCGAGAAGAGCCGGGGCCAGGGTGTACCTGCTGCCTTGACCTTTAAAATTCCCTGTAACATCAAACGTCCCTCCTGCCGGAGATGGGTGGCTTTGAAGAAAAAGCGGCTGGCGCGGGAGGCCACTCAATAGGCATCTCTCAAGTGAGGGCAGCTCCGGGGTAAGTTGTTTGAGGAGCAGGCCGCTTCCGTGGCAATTTATTGCTCTCTAAATCAAGCCATGCGGCAACAGGCGGGGGGATTATTGTCTGACGACGGTGATCAGCGCTTTGGTCTGGCCGGCTTTATAAGGTGTCGGGGTTGTATTGCGATAGCGGATCACCCCAGACTTTGCGACTTTCACATGGATCTGACAGGGCATTGAACTGCCGCATCCCTTTAACAGATGCTGGTCGATTGGGAAATTCACTTTCACGGCGGTATCGGCGAGGGATAACTTCACCACATCACCAATGATGACACGTTTCTTCTCATCATCAGCAACCGGGTTTTCAATGCTGATGACAACATCAGCGCCCTGTGGCATCCGGCTTTTGTCGCTTGTGTCTATGGTGAGGCTTAAAAAGCCGTCACCCAGCTTGGCGCCTGGTGGCGGTGTATAGCCAAGGCCTGAACAACTGGCCAGTAATAAAGCTGAGAGCGCGGCTGGCGCGAATCTCAGCTTGTGTTTTATTATTTTGGTCCAGCTATATATCATCCCGGCATTATCGCTTTCCCGGCTCAATAGGCAAGCCAATAAGGCAATAACCCTCTAAAGATGTAAATAGTATGGCATTTGTGCCTAATATCTGTGGCCTATCTTGGGGATGTTCCTGTAGGGGCAATGACTGCTGATACGGGTATCATGACCCAGAATAGCGCAAATATGGACCTTTTTATTCGGGTTCTGCGATAGCTGTTTACCTGTGACCCTGTAGCCATAGCTGCGTGCTACTTTTGCGATGTAGTTGTTTTCGCAAGGCGGGGTTGCGATTTCCTGACCCTGAACGATTTGATAGGGGCCGTTACATTTCAGTTTGTAACGCCCGGCCTGGCTATTTTCCGGGGGCAGGATAAATATTGCTGTCATTGCCGCGATAAAAAGAACGGCAGGGGCGGATGTTCTTTTGCTCATTGACATTTTAATACCTCTTGAGTTTTTTGGTAAATATCATTTGTGTCATGGGGTTCGCTGGCCCTGTCGGTTATTGTGTTTTGGGACCCTGTGCTGATTTCAAGCGGGGCGAATGTTCCATTTGAAGTATTATAGAGTTGCCACGAGGGGGCTCAAATCAGATTTTCGTGTGTTTGCCAAGCAATTGAAATTTGTTACTTTTTTAAATGACCAAGAGATTAAACTGTTTGCTGAGTGATATTAAACGCTGCCGGATTTGCATTGATGATCCTGTTTCTGTGCCATTGCCACATGAGCCGCGGCCGGTTTTTCAGGTTTCCGCAAAAGCCAAGCTGGTGATCTGCGGGCAGGCGCCTGGAACCAGAGTGCATTTGTCAGGCAGGCCGTTTACGGATCGCTCGGGTGATCGTCTGCGCGAATGGATGGGGATAGGCGAACATGTGTTTTATGATGCATCGCGTGTTGCCGTGATCCCTATGGGGTTTTGTTTTCCCGGGCAGACAAAGACGGGCGCGGATCTGCCGCCGCGGGCGGAATGCGCTGCATACTGGCATGATCAGCTGTTTAGATTGTTACCGCAATTATCGCTCATTCTTGTTGTTGGCCGTTATGCGATGGACTATCATCTCAATATTGATAGGAAAACCAGCCTGCAACAGGTTGTCGCGCGATACAGGGATTACCTTGGGCAAACGAAATTACCGCGCAAACTTCCTCTGCCGCATCCTTCATGGCGCAACACGGGGTGGCTCAAGAAAAATCCCTGGTTTGAGAAAGATTATCTGCCTTTGCTGAGGTCAGAGGTGCGGAAAACACTTGATACGTCTGATTGAATGGTCAGATAAATAATGCCGTGTTCCTGTGTTTTTTTAAGATATTTTTAGCGGATTTTGCCCAGTCTCAGGTACTATTCTTTCAACAGTGATTCAAATGATGACAGGTATCTTATGGCTGTTAATGCAAAAGTTGCGACCAAACTCCGTGAAAGTGAATCTGACGTGGTTCAGCTTAAAACCCAGATTGAGCGGGTCTCCGGCGTTGCCTCCCAGATTAATGGCATCACCCGGCAGACCAACCTTCTGGCGCTCAATGCGACGATTGAGGCAGCCCGGGCTGGCGTGAGCGGCAAAGGCTTTGCTGTTGTTGCGGGTGAGGTCAAGGCTTTGGCGAGCCAGACAAAAGTAGCGACAGAAGAAATCAGCGAAATTTTAAAAGGCCTGCAATCTCAGGCACTGCGACTTGAAGACACAATGGCTGTACTCCGGTTTGAATTGCTGACACAGGAGTGCGGCGCGGAGCGGGCGGTATCTTGCGAGCCGAATGAGGGGGGATCAGATGGGATGACGGATCAGCCCTCTCTTGAGCAGGCAGCGGCAGAGCATAGTTATGACCGGGATCAGAGCTATGGGTCTGTTCATGAGCCTGATTATAGTCTGAGTGATGCGCAGATCCTTGCCATTGAGGAAAGCTTTGCCGTTGTTGAGCCAATGGCTGATCTGGCAAGCAAGTTGTTTTACCAGAAATTATTTGATATTGAGCCGTCTCTTCAAGAGCTTTTCCCCGCTGATCTCACAGAGCAGAGAAAAAAACTTATGACTGCCTTGAAAGTGCTTGTGAGCGGGTTGCGCCAACCAGAGCAAGTCAGGCGTATGTTGCAGGAACTTGGGGAGCGGCACCGGGGCTATGGCGTTAAGGATGATCATTATGTTTACGTTGCCCAATCCCTCATGTGGACGCTGGAGCAAAGTCTTGGCCCGGTGCTGACCGAAGAGGTCAGGCAGGCATGGAAAGATCTTTATTCTTATGCCGCTGCTGAAATGATTGGTGGGGGCGGCGCATTATAAGGGATGTTTCATGCCCTGAATTTCATTATCCGATGGCCACTTGATACCGGTCTGTAAATGAATACAGGCATTGTGTCTCTGTTATGGTTACTTAATCGCAGACTATATCACTTCCTGGTCTGGACAGCGGGCGCACGAGGCCGTAAGTTGCCGTTTTTACTCTCCCCACCGGGCGGGGCAACGTGAGAGAACGCATGTCTGTTGCTGAACAAGAAATCACTGAAACCATAGATGAGCCGCCGAAATTGTCCCGGCGCATTTATCCGCTTGGGCGGCTGACCCATTACCTGAAACGATACCCCTTTATGGTGGTGCTTTGCCTATCCTCTTTGCTGATTGCCGGGCTGGCGACGCTTGCTCTGCCGTTGGCTATTCGTGGGGTGATTGACAAGGGTTTGTCGGGGCCGAACAGCGTCGATATTGACAGTTATTTTATCATTCTTCTTGTGATTGTCGGCGTGCTGTCTATAAGCTCTGCGCTGCGATTTTATGGGGCTTACTGGTTGTCAGAGCGGTTGGTTGCTGACCTTAAACGGGATGTTTTCGAGAGCCTTTTGCAACAAAGTGCTGCGTTTTATGATCGCTCTCATTCAGGTGAGATCATGTCTCATCTTTCTGCGGATACCACTTTGATCAATACAGCCATTCGCTCCAATGTAAGCCAGGCGCTGCGTAACATTGTGCTTTTTGTTGGCGCGTTGATTTTGATGGTGTTTTCAAGCCCTTCGCTTTCTTTCCTGATCATCTGTGCCTTGCCGTTGGTGGTGTTTCCGCTGGTTTTTTATGGCCGGATTGTAAGGCGGCTTTCAAAGCGGGCGCAGGATGTTCTGGCGTTTCTTCACCAGTATGGATCAGAGATGCTTGGCAATGTGAGGATGGTCCAGGGGTTTAACAGCCAGAATGACGTGGTTGAGATATTTTCGCTTAAAAATGAAGAGGCGGTCGTTGTCGGCCTGGCGCGGACAAAAGCGCGCGCGCTGTTAACCGCCGTTGCGATTTTTCTGGTGATGGCAAGCATTGTTTTTATCCTCTGGTATGGGGCGCGTGATGTGGTGAGCGGTGAGATGAGCGCCGGGCAACTGGTTCAGTTCATGCTCTATGCGGTTTTTGCTGGCGGCGCGCTGGGGGGGCTTAGTGAGGTGTGGGGTGAGGTGGCGCAAGCTGCCGGGGCGATGGAGCGGCTTTCTTCGTTTCTTGATCTTGAGCCCGAGGTTAAAGCCCCGGCTTCGCCCCTCGCGCTTGAGCGCCCGATCAAGGGGGAACTTGCTTTTAACAAAGTTGTTTTTGCCTACCCGACGCGTCAGGACCGGGTTGTTCTTGACGGGGTGAGTTTTGATGTGAGCCCAGGCGAGCGGGTTGCGATCGTTGGTGCCTCAGGGGCCGGGAAAAGCACGATTTTTCATTTGCTGCTTAGATATTATGATCCGCTTGCCGGGCGGGTTGAGCTTGATGGGGTGCCTGTTAGTGACCTTGCTTTGAAGGATCTGCGTTCTGCGTTTGCGCTGGTGCCGCAAGAGCCGCGCCTGTTTCAGGGTACGATTGCTGAAAACATCGCCTTTGCCTCACCCGGTGCGCTGAAATCAGATGTTGTGAACGCGGCGCAGGTGGCACAGGCGGATGAGTTTATCTCACGCTTTGGTGACGGGTACGACACGCTGGTTGGTGAAGGCGGACAAAGCCTTTCTGGTGGTCAGCGGCAACGAATTGCGCTGGCGCGGGCTGTGTTGGCGGATGCGCCTGTGTTGTTGCTTGATGAGGCGACAAGTGCGCTTGATGCTGGTAGTGAGGAAAAAGTGCAAAAAGGCCTTGAAGACACAATGGAAAACCGGACCTGCCTGATCATTGCGCACCGGTTATCGACGGTTCAGGCGGCTGACCGCATTCTTGTTCTTGAAGGGGGGCAGATTGTTGAAATGGGGCGGCATCAGGAGCTGATTGATGCAGGCGGCGTTTATGCGGGGCTTGCCAACCTGCAATTGCAGGGGTGAGCCAGCTCAACCCCTATCGCATTTGTTTATTTTTCAGTCAGTTTTAATTCAATCCGGCGGTTTTTGGCAAAGGCATCCGGTGTGTCTGAGGGGTCGAGAGGCTGAAACTCACCAAAACCGGCTGCGACGAGGCGCCGTGAGGGAACGCCTTCACTTATCAGATGTTTAACGACAGAGATTGCCCGGGCTGATGACAACTCCCAGTTTGAGGGAAATGTTGAGGTGTTGATTGGCTGGCGGTCTGTGTGGCCATCAACGCGGAGTACCCAGTTTATGGTGGGTGGAATTTCCCTGCCGATTTCTGTCAGTGCCAGGGCCAGTTTGCTCATTTCTATCTGACCGGCGGGGTTCAGGATGTTTGATCCGGAGGGAAAAAGCACTTCCGACTGAAAGACGAAACGGTCACCAACCACCCGAATGCCGGGGCGGTTGCCAAGTAATTTGCGCAGTCTGCCAAAAAAATCTGACCGGTAGCTGCTAAGCTCCTGTACTCGTTTTGCCAGCGCCACATTCAGCCTGGCGCCGAGATCCTTGATGCGGTCCTTTTGTTCCTGATCTTTTTTCTCAGATGCTTCCAGAGCTTCGTTAAGGGCGGCTATCTGGCGGCGGAGCGCTGCCAGTTGCTGGTTCAGGAGGGCGACCTGTGAGTTGGCTTCCTCGGATAGTTTCTGCTCACTCTGAAGACGTTTTTCCAGTTCAAGGAGCTGCTGGTTGGCACTTTTGGTTTTTTCATCACCAATGCCGATCAGCCCTTCCAGTTTTTTTGTTTTGTCCTGGCTTTCTGCCAACGTTGCCTGAAGGAGCGCGATACTGGACTGGAGGTCTTTTTTGTCGTTCTTCTCAAGAGCCAGAAGTTCTGTCAGTTCGACGATCTGCCGGTTGAGCCGTTGCAGAGCATTGTCCTTGCCGGTGGCTTCCTGAGTGACAAAATATTGGGCAACTGAAAGGATGGATAGCAGGAAGGTCATGACAAGCAGCAATGTGGCCATGGCGTCGACAAAGCCAGGCCAATAGGAACCCCCATCACTGTATCGCCGTCTTGAGCGACCAAGAGCCATGGCTTACCGTCCTCTGTTTTTCATGAGTTCGGCCAGCAGATGACGCATTTCTGAATTTTGATTGGCCTGCTCATCAATCCACTGACGGACAACCTTTTGTTCGGCACGCATCTGATTGACCATGGTCTCCAGCGTATCTGCGAGATTGGCGCCGGATTGACTGACAAGGCCCGGGGTGCCCTGTTCCAGACGGTGGGCAATGCTGGCCAGGGTCTGGGTGAGTTCTGTCATGTTTGCGATATTTGCCTGTGGGTTGCCATCACCGCCTTCAGAGGAGACGACGGTCATGCTCGCCAGCCATTCTTCCGTTTCATGATAGAACCGGTTCTGGGCCTGACTGGCCTGAAGGTCCAGGAAGCCAAGAACGAGTGATCCTGCTAGGCCGAAGAGTGAGGATGAAAAGGCGGTGCCCATACCTTGTAGCGGGGCCTGCAACCCTTCCTTGAGGGCGGTGAAAACACCGACATTATTGCCAGAGGTGTCGAGTGCGCCGATGGTTTTGCCAACCGAATGAATGGTTTCCAGCAAGCCCCAGAAGGTGCCCAGCAGACCGAGAAAGATCAACAGCCCTATGAGATAGCGGGAGGTGTCTCTGGCTTCATCCAGCCGTGAGCCAACGCCATCAAGGATTGATCCTGTGACATTTGTCGATAGGCTTAGCGGGCCCAGCTGATTGCGAAGCATGTTGGCCATGCTGGCCAGAAGTTTGGGAGGTTTTGCACCGCGTGTGCTGCTTGGATCTGAGAAGCGGAAATTATTAATCCATCTGATTTCAGGATAGAGCCGGAGAATCTGACCAAAGGAATACAGTGTGCCAATGAGCAATACGGTAATGATCATACCGTTCAGGGCAGGGTTGGTCATGAAAGCGGTTTTGGTCTGACCAGCCAGAATGGCGACTAAAAAGCCAATCAGTGTTAAAAACATGATCATGCGCCAGAGATAAACACCAGGCTTGGAAACAGTTACGATTGGTTTTGCCACTCACTTACTCCATGCCGCTGCCCCCTTGAAAAAAGCCTGAAATGCCATTGAAATACAATGGGAATTTCTGTTTTAACGTGTAAGCTTTGGGGCGCGCCATGCTCCCTGTTATTCAATTCAGCACAACATTAGCCTAAATGGTTGTAAAATCAAATTTTGATTTGCACTCAGGGTCTGTGTGATGGTTGATTTTCTTAATTGCAAACGGGTTTATGGATTTGTCTGATTCAGCAGATTGATCATGGCTTTATGGAGCGGGACATTTGCGGCAAGAACATGGCCTTTATCCAGCATGTCAAACTTGCCATCCAGATCTGACACCATCCCACCGGCTTCCTTGACGATTATGACCCCTGCCGCCATATCCCAGGCCTGAATGCCGCGCTCCCAATAAGCATCAAAGCGGCCAGCTGCTGTCCAGGCGAGATCAAGCGCGGCTGAGCCCGTGCGGCGGACGCCCTGGACTTCCTGCATGACGATGCGTTGTTCATTTAAAAGTTCCGTGTGGCCGGATTTTCCCCGGTGGGGAATGCCGGTTACGGTAACGGCATCTTCAAGGTATTTACGGGCTGCAACCCGAATGCGGCGGTCATTCAGAAATGCGCCCTTGCCGCGTTCTGCCGTGTAATATTCATCCATTACCGGGTTATATATCAGGCCTGCAACAAGTTCGCCATCCCGCTCAAGGGCGATGGAAATGGCAAAGAGGGGAATGCCATGCAAAAAGTTTGTGGTGCCATCAAGGGGGTCAATGATCCAGCGGTGGGAGGCATCACTTCCCTTTATCTCACCTTGTTCTTCCATTAAAAACCCATAACCATGGCGGGCTTTTGACAGCTCTTCATAGAGGGTTTTTTCACAGGTCATATCCGCCTGGCTTACAAAATCTGAAGGTCCTTTGACAGAGACCTGCAATTGCTCGACTTCATTAAAGTCGCGCACGAGTTTGCGCGAGGCTTTGCGGGCCGCGCCGACCATTATGTTCATCAGGGCTGATGCTGGCACTCTGGTTTTCCTTCAGGGTTAGGTGGAGATATGATGCTTATTCCGAGCGGCGCAGATAGATCATTTCATTTGTATCTATCATTACCTTTTCACCGACATCAATAAAGGGCGGTACCATCACACGCAAGCCATTTTCCAGAATGGCCGGTTTGTTGGATGAGGCGGCTGTCTGGCCTTTGACCACCGGCTCGGATTCTACTATTTCGAGAACAACCTGATCCGGAAGGGAGACGCCTATATGTTTGCCTTCATAGCTTTCAACGACGACGTTCATATTGTCCTGCAGGAAAACAGCGCGCTCACCGATAAAGTCCCGCTCAAGTTCAATCTGTTCATAGGTTTCAAGGTCCATGAAGACCATCATGTCCCCTTCGGCATAAAGGAACTGGTGGTCTTTTTGCTCCAGGCGGACGCGCTCCACGGTTTCAGAAGCGCGAAAACGCTCATTCAACTTGGAGCCGTCTATGAGGTTTTTTAATTCAACCTGATTGAAAGCGCCGCCTTTGCCGGGTTTTACCGCTTGTGTTTTAACCGCAGCCCAGAGTTTGTCCTGATGCAATATCACATTGCCGGGGCGAATTTCATTGCCGTTGATCTTCATGAGTTTAGCCTTCTGGTTGTGTTATTGATTTTGGGTGGTCTTGCGGTGGGCGATCAACCGATTTCAAGGCCTTTTGCTTTAAGGGGTTATGGGG
>CAYGPF010000024.1:0-16587 GCA_964351785.1 uncultured Rhodomicrobium sp. | reverse complement strand
CCAACACACACCGCACCGCCTCAACCCCGACCCGGCCCTCAACCCGCAAGTCACAATTGAGGAAGCCACAAAACAGGCAAAAGCCGCAAACACCCTGGCTGACCTGAAAAACGCCCTCAGCAACTTCAATGGATGTGCCCTGAAACGGACGGCAAAAAACCTTGTATTTTTCCGCGGCGCGGAAACAGCAAAGCTTATGGTTATAGGAGAAGCGCCGGGCCGCGATGAAGATATCGTCGGCAAACCCTTTGTGGGGCGCGCTGGCCAGCTTCTTGATCTCATGCTGAAGGCCATCAACATTGCCCCGGAAGAGACCCACATCACCAACATTGTTTATTGGCGCCCACCAGGCAATCGCACTCCAACGCCTGAAGAAAGTTCGCTTTGTCGCCCGTTTCTTGACCGACAAATTGAACTGGTAAACCCCGACCTCATACTTTTTTTAGGGGGCGCTGCTGCCAAACAGATGTATAAAACAAACGCTGGCATTACCAGAATTCGCGGTAAATGGCAGAAGATCCCCGGCGAACAACATCAGATGGACACGCTCGCCACCCTCCACCCTGCCTACCTCCTGCGCACCCCCATCGCCAAACGCCTTGCCTGGCAGGACCTTCAGATGATCAGGGAAAAACTGGAGGCCGCAAATGGAAGTGAGAATTGAAACTCTTGACCCCTTCACCCTGCTGACCACAGAAACAACTGGCCCCTATCACTTATCAGCCCCGGAAGCCTGGACCCGGCTTTTCACATGGCTAGGCGAAAACCAGCAGGTAAAACCGGTCCAGCTTGTCGGTTTTGGACGGGATGACCCTTTTAAAACCACTCCTGAATTAATCCACTATGTTGCCGGGGTAAAATATGAAGGAACAGCAAAAGATGACCCGGCAAGAGATATAAAACAGCTTCACATCACCGGCGGAAAATATGCCATCCATACCCTGCAAGGCCCCTACCTGCAGATGCCAGACTGTTTGGCCCGGTTAAAAAATGAATGGATTAAAAATACAGAACACGAGGTAGATGACGAACGACCACTACTGGAAATTTATCTCAATGATCCTTTTGAAGTCAGCGAGGAAGACTACCTGACGGATATACATCTACCCCTAAAGTAGACTTCAATCATACGCAAAATCACAGCACCAATAGAAAAAAACAAAAATTGTCACCCCAACAACCGTGAGAACCCCCATGCCAGGAATAGATGAAAGCCTCCCCTTCACCCCAATCGCCATTGCCGTCATGACCGTTTCGGACACCCGCACCAAAAAAGACGACAAGTCCGGTACTTTGCTAGGAAATATGCTGCAGGAACATGGTCACAGCCTCGCGGATCATGCCATTGTCAAGGATGATGTCGACAGCATAAGAAACCAGATCAGATCATGGGTATCAGAACAGGAAATAGATGCCATCATCACAACCGGAGGCACGGGGTTTACCGGCCGCGATGTCACACCAGAGGCAATAAAACCCCTGTTTGATAAAGAGATAGACGGCTTTTCCTCTCTGTTTCACCAGCTATCCTATGAAAAAGTCGGTACCTCAACTGTCCAGTCGAGGGCCTGCGGCGGCCTCATTGAAGATACATTCGTGTTTTGTGTGCCCGGCTCTCCTGGCGCCTGCAAAGATGCCTGGCACGGCATTTTGAAGCATCAGCTGGATAGCCGCCACCGCCCCTGCAATTTTGTCGAACTGATGCCCAGATTGATGGAACATAAATAACCGGGGGGGGGCTGAAAAAGGGTTCGCAATAACAGTGATATCCACCCCCGGCTGAATTCGCCATCCTCTGAACATAATATATGCCAAATTTTAAGGGATTTACTGGTTAACTACCCGATAACGCAAACAACACCTCACGCCCGTCGTAACCACCAATAAGCAGAGACTGGGAACGGTCGAGAGACGAAGGAAACCAAAACAGGCAGAAATGAGCGCTCGTGAACCAAATCATTTCGGTATCAGGGAGGCAGGGTATGCATTTGCGCTCACCTTGGGGCTGATTTTGTGCCTGACGGGTGATTATCTCTACGCTCAGTCCGCCCGCGGCCGCATCATTTCAATATACAATATCCACAATAAGGAAACATTGACCATCACCTACAAACGGGATGGCAAATATATTCCCGCAGCCATGAAGAAGATCAATCACGTCATGCGTGACTGGCGGCGCAATGAAAGCCGCACCATGCGCAAGGATCTCATTGATCTATTGTGGGAAGTCCATCACCAGCTCGGTTCACAAAAACCCATCTATCTCATTTCTGGCTACCGCTCACTCGCCACCAATAACAAACTTCGCAAAACCCGAGGCGGACAGGCCAGACGCAGCCGTCACATCCTTGGCATGGCCGCAGATGTTCATTTCCCCGATATCCCGATAAGAGAATTGAGAGACAGCGCCTTGATCCGCCAGAAAGGCGGCGTTGGCTATTACCCAACCTCCGGCTTGCCCTTTGTTCATATGGATGTCGGCAGGGTCAGACACTGGCCGCGTATCGCCAGGCCGCAACTGGCAAAACTATTCCCCAATGGCCGCAGCAAACACATCCCCCGCGATGGCCGCCCCCTGACCAAGGTAGATGCCAGGAAATACGGCGCCAAAAATTACGTCAAAAATTTGCGCCGCATACAACTGGCCCGCCGCATCCGCCGCGATAAATCAGATGAGACCCTTGTCGCTACCCTCACCCCGCCGCGCAAGAAAAACGGTGCCCCCCCTTTAAACAAACTTGATCGCGATGCCCTCTATGCCCGGCTGTCCTCAATTGAAAAAAACAAACTCAAACCAACGATTGACCAACTAAAAGACAAGGCAAAAATCGCCGCCACTCCGGGGCGGAAAACACCGGATCAAAAAGCGCCCTGGTGGCGCCGCCAGACCATAGCCGGTCTCTCGCCTATGCATACAAAACTGGAAGAAGAACAGGTCTTTGTGCAACTGGCCTCTATAGACACCAACATGCCCAAAGCCTGGCAAAGTTTTAAGGCCCCAAAAGAAGCCAAAGTCATTGATAAGAAGAACATAGCCTATTCACCAGGCTATGATGATGAACACCCGGACGAACTGAACTACCGGCCCTTCCCCATAAGCCCCCTGATGACCGAACAAAATGTGGCAGATAATCAGGAGCTCGCCAAATTAAGCCCGCCTGATTATGCCCTGACAAGTGTCATCCTGAATGACAATGATATCTTTGAAAGCGCCCGCTTCAGGCCCGGCCTGCAGCATGCCCATCTGAAATGGGCCAATCAGTTCATTGGCGGCAAAATCACCAACAAAAAACGCTGATCCCCTCATTCTCCATATATTTTTCCCACATCATTGGCTGAAACAATGAGCTGATCAGCAAGCATGAAGATACGCGCACTTGAAAGTGGGTGACCAAGTTGGCAAAGTAATGTAAATATAATGTAAGTATTACAGCAATTCTAAAAGCATGAAAGCTCATGACAATTTATGATAAATTCATGAGAAACCATGTATTCGCAGTTTTTACAAGATAAATAATAATAATAATAAATATAAATATTTTTTATACATCAGAAAGCCAAAAAATAACCAAAATATTCAGATAATTTTTGTTAGCGTAAAAAAGCTAACCCAGGTTTAAGGGAAGAAATAGCATGAATAAACACATCAAATACAAATGGAAAAAGCTGGCCCTCGCAGCCACAGCAACGTTTTTCATGGCAACGCCCTCTGCCGCCTACACTGTGTATATTACCAATGAAAAAGATGACACCATCACCATCATTGACAGCAAAACAATGGAAGTTACTGGCACCATTAAAGTTGGCCAGCGCCCCCGCGGCATTATCCTCACAAAAGACGAAAAATACATCCTTGTCTGCTCCAGTGATGATGACACCGTCGAAGTCATAGATCGCAAAACCAACAAAATCGTGAAAACCCTGCCCTCTGGGCCGGACCCTGAGTTGTTCATATTGCACCCCTCTGGAAATCCTCTTTATATCGCAAATGAAGATGACAACATGGTCACCGTTGTCGATATTGAAAAAAACAAGGTGCTGAATGAAATCTCTGTAGGTGTTGAACCTGAGGGAATGGGCATCAGCCCGGATGGAAAAACCATCGTCAATACATCCGAGACCACAAACATGGTCCATTTCATTGACAATGACAGCCACGAAATCACACATAATGTCCTTGTGGAACAGCGCCCTCGCGTCGCAATATTCAGCCATGATGGCAAAACTGTCTGGTCGTCTTCTGAAATTGGCGGCACAGTTAATGTAATTGATGCCGGCACCAAAGAAATCACCAAAAAAATAACATTCAAAATTCCAGGCGTGAGTCAGGATACCGTTCAGCCGGTTGGCATACGCCTGCTGAAAGATGGCAGCAAAGCTTTTGTCGCCCTCGGCCCCTCAAACCGCGTCGCCGTAATAGACATCAAAACATTCGAGGTTGAAAAATACCTGTTGGTTGGACAGCGTGTCTGGAACCTCGGGTTCACCCCGGATGAAAAATTGTTGTTCACCACCAACGGCATCAGCAATGATGTATCTGTCATTGAGGTAGAAAGTCTGAAAGTCCTGAAAACAATCCCGGTCGGCCGCTACCCCTGGGGTGTTGTCGTCGCGAATGACTAGAATTTGAAAAACCAGAACGGCATGAATAACCGGGGTCAGATCCTCCTAAGGGAAAAAACTGACCCCGGTAGATCCAGTCATAGTGACATCAATTCTCACCTCTAAAATTTGCACCCGCGCAGACTATGCTAAGATACAAACAGAGCTTAGAGCAGACATCAGAAACCATTTTTAAGAAAACACAAGAGACATGCATATCGACAAAAGAAAGAAACCTATGAAAAGCGGCAAACTGTCACCAGCAACAGCGGTGCTTACCACCCTCACCCTGTGCGCGCTTCTAAGCGCACCGGCACACGCATTCAGGGAAGATAAAAACTGGCCTTGCGTCCAGGCAAAAGTTGCAAATCTGACAGCCGGACAGATGTGGCGCATCAGCCCCCTCGATACCAAAGACAACAGCTGGCAGGACAGCCCTGAAGTGATAACTCTTGTAAAAACCGTTCTCCCGCGAAGATTACCCCTGAAGGAAACAGAAAAAACAATAACGACCTTTGCCCAGCGCCATAGTGACAACACGAACCAGAGCCTGGAACAAGCCTTCCTCGGCCTGCTAAGCGAAACAAACAAGGTCCGACAGGAAATCATCAGCGGTATCGGGCGCTTCACCCAGCGCCAGAAAGACCTCGTAAAACGCATCACAGAAAATCGTCACAAACTGAAAATCTTTGAAGAAAAAGACAAGGCAGGCACTTTAACAAAAAAAGAAGACAAGCAAATGGTTCAACTGGAACAGACCTTGGAATGGGATCTGCGTATCCATGAAGAACGGGAAAAATCACTCGAATATGTTTGTGAAGCCCCGGTAATTCTGGAGCAACGCCTGTTTGCCTTGACCAAACAACTGCAAAAGCATCTGAAAAATTAACCCCGGCTGGCGCCATTAAATGTTGGCCGGGAATTCATTCCTTAATTGAACACTGACGGGCTCAACATATTAATTGCCCAGCTGCGCCAGCATGTGTGTTGGCTGTATACTGATGTTTTTTTTAAATGATTGCTAAAATGCGCAAGATCAAAACCCAAAGATCAAACGCGGCCTCGGTTAGAGTTTTGCTTTGGGAAACAATCTGCAAACCTAGAACCCGCCGCCACAACCTGTAGTGACGAATAGAAACACCTATCTGCTCTTTAAAAAAATGTCGAAACCGAGAGGGTGACAAACCAGCTTGCCCATTGGAAATTTTCCCGGTGCTCCATTCCAAGATGGGAACCCATTAAATCACACAATGTCATTCGCAATGACACATCATAATTGGGGAAATGGCTCAGTGAAGAACGTGATATCTATGCTGACTATAAGAAATTCATTAGCGGCAAGGCAAAACGCATAACCAGGGTTTGGTTTATTGCCAGCACTGTCCCCCAGCGTGGTTATGGCATAGGCTCTTATAAACACCTATTCATTCAAAACGGTGAGAATAAATTTAAGCTTATGTAGGCAGAAACACGAAAACCTGAGAAACAAAAAGCCTGCCTCTTCTTAAAAAGCAGCAGGCATTTCACAATCAACTGATCTCACTCTGCTTATCAAAGATGGTCTTTCATTTGAAAACAAGGAAGTACCAGAAGATTATTCATTACCAACCTTGATCACTTTTCCCTCTTCATCAATCAGGGGGATACCGTAATCCTGAAGGATCTTGTTTATCTCCTCCTGTTTACGGCGAATGATACGATTTAGCTGGCGTTTCCAAACCTTTTCACCCTGCCTCACCCCAAATGTGATCCTGTATGAAAGCCGCGGCCCCTTTGTCTCATTCACAAGGGGTAAAACCGCAATTTCCTTGCCGGCTTTTTTAGCAAAATAACCGCCAATCGGCCCCCAAAGCAGGCCAACATCAATAGCGCCCTTCTTGATCTCATCAATCATTTCTTCGGCCGGCGAAAAATAGCGCCGATCAACCATCCTTTGATAGGATTTCAGGTTATCAAGAAGGTTATTTAACGCAAGAATAGTAACGGGCGGAGTACCGGCAATAACACCTATCTTCTTACCCTTGAGGCGTGGGTCATCAAGATTTTTAATCCCCTCAAACTCGCCGCTGCGATGAATAAGAACATAAGAAGAGCGATAATAAGGGTTGCTGTTCAGCACAAGCTCATGCGTTGCAACATAGCCCATGATAATATCGCATTTTTTCTTGTCGAGCGTCTGACGGATAAACCCGACACTTTGCGGAAACCAGGTATAGGCCACCGGCACATCAAGCTCACCTGCGACCAGCTCAGCGATTTTATTTTCAAAGCCCGTTTTTTCTTTTGTAGAAAACGGCAAATTCGCAGGGTCGGCACAAACCCGGAGCAAACTGCGATCAACCAAATCAGAAGTCTGAGCTTTTAAATGCATAGCTCCGCCCATGAAAAAAATGAGCGAAGCCACCAAACCCAATACACTTGTTTTATAATTAATCCCCAAAACAAGCTGCCTCTTCATCTCTGAGTTCCTGCGGTTTCTTTTCTTTCTTCATTTGCTGAATTGTAACAGGACCGAGGGCCCCATCAGCCCGTGCTTTTAGATAAACATAGAAATCATCCAGATAACACATCACATTTTTATTAGAACCAAAAGTAGGCATCACATTGGAAGAGCCATCCGCCTGAGACACCGTCCGGCCATTCACGACAACTTCCCGGAATTGGTCATAAGTCATTTCTTTCAGTCTTTCAGAAAGGGCTGGTGCAAAGCTGCTGCCCAAACCAAGCGGACCATGACACACATGACATTCAGCATGGTATCGGCGATTACCATTATAAGTGAGCCAATCCCAGACCTTAACTTCTTTGCCACTACGCTCATCTTTCTTCATGGTGAAGCTGTATGTAGGATTATCATCCTTATCAAAATATTTGCCATCCTCCTTGTAAACGCCCTCCCTTTCCTCAGCGTGAACAGAAGAAGCAAAATAGCCAGAAGCACTGATTGTTACCACCAATGCCAGTGCAAAACTCAATCTTGTGAGAAATATTCTCATCATATTCTCATTCATCCTCCCGATGAAAAACCAACTCTTCATACAAAATTCTTATTGTTAAATTGAGGCAAAAAAGGCCCAGCAGCATAAATTTCTTTATGTTGCTGGGCCGCACCCTAGTCGAATGGAGCGTTACTCAGCGGCTTACGGTAAGGAGAATACCGTTAGAGCGCCACCAAGACGGGTATAGTTAGACAAAGCTGCATAACCACCCACAGCACCTAGACCGTCAGTTGGATTAGTCAGACCTGCTGCCAATCCAATTCCGGCCCAGCCGCCGACACCTGATAGAATGGCAACATACTGTTTGCCGCCATGTGCGTAAGTCATCACATTACCAATGATGCCAGAAGGTGTGCGGAACTTATAAAGTTCTTTACCCGTTTTAGCATCAACAGCTTTGAGATAACCTTCAAGTGTTCCATAGAATACAACGCCACCAGCTGTTGCAAGCGCACCTGACCAAACAGAGAATAGTTCTTTGTTTGACCAAACGATCTTACCTTTAGTGGCATCCCATGCAATGAAGTTACCCATGTGGGAATCACCTTCAGGCGGATACATAGAAAGTGTAGCACCCACATAAGGTTGACCCGGTGTATATGTCACACGGAAAGGTTCATAATCCATGCAGACATGGTTTGTTGGGACATAGAACAGTCCGGTATCAGGTGAGAACGCAGCAGGCTGCTGGTCTTTTGTACCAAGAGCCGCAGGGCAGATACCCTTTGAGTTCACATCTTCACCATTTTGCTCAGTTGAATATTGAGAGACAACCTGAGGTCGACCTGTTTTCATATCAACGTGAGTAGCCCAGTTTACAACGGGATCATATTTTTCAGCCACAAGCAATTCACCTGTGACACGATCCATTGTGTAACCAAAACCGTTCCGGTCAAAGTGCACAAGAATCTTACGCATTTTGCCATCAATTTTCTGGTTGGCCAGGATCATTTCGTTGATACCGTCATAGTCCCACTCATCATGTGGAGTCATTTGGTAAAGCCACTTGGCCATACCTGTATCAGCATCACGAGCAAAGATGGTCATTGACCAGCGGTTATCACCAGGACGTTGTTTAGGATTCCAGGTAGATGGGTTACCTGAACCATAATAGACAAGGTTCAGTTCTGGGTCATAAGACAACCAGCCCCAAGTACAACCACCACCAATTTTCCATTGGTCACCTTTCCAGGTGTTGGTGCCACTGTCAGCACCGACAGGTTTGCCCAGATGTGTTGTTTTGGCAGGATCAACCAGAATATCACTGTCAGGTCCCATGGAATATCCACGCCATGCTTGTTTACCAGAGTTCAGGTCATAGGCTGTTACGTGGCAGCGAACACCAAATTCACCACCAGAAATACCAACATAAACCTTATCTTTCACAACCATTGGAGCAGACGTGCCGGTTTCACCGATTTTCGGGTTACCATTGGCAGTTTTCCAAAGTTCCTTACCGGTTTTGGCATCAAGCGCGACAAGATTTGTATCAGCCTGATGAAGGATGATCTTGCCATCGCCATAAGCCACACCGCGGTTAACAGTGTCACAGCACATAACTGGAATAACAGTTGGGTCCTGTTTTGGTTCATAGCGCCAAACAATTTGTCCATTGTCCAGGTTCAAGGCATAAACATTATTTGGAAATGGTGTATGTACATACATCATATTCCCAATAACAAGCGGGTTGCCTTCGTGACCACGAAGCACACCGGTTGAAAATGTCCATGCAACTTTCAGTGAACCAACATTGCTTGCATTGATTTGGTCTAGTTTCGAGTACCGTGTATTGGCATAGTCACCTGTCGGCATAGCCCAGTTACTCGAATCATTTGAGAGTGCCATCAGCTTATCATTCGCTTGCGCAAAGCTGGTGAATGAAAAAGTCATGGCCACTGCTATTACTGAAAGCAGTATTTTCCTCATATGCGTCCCTTCCCTATTGTTATGCTCCTCCTACAACCCAACCATTTGACCAGTGACTTTATAAAAGACACATGCCATCAGGAAGCGCTCAAGGAAGAGCCTTTCGAACACAATTTCCATTAAACAGTGGAGGGTCTGATAAAATACCAGACATGAAACCAGAGAATTTTAAGTGCGACCGCATTTGAATTTATTGTTTCGGCCGTCCATTGAGACTAGGTTGCTTGTTCAGTAACTACAGTCCTCCCACTGAACTGTACCATACTAAACATCTCTTGGAACCTCATAAAATTCTTAAATTTGAATTGGGAAATAACGTTTTCAAATTATGAGAGAAAATCGGATGAAAAATGAGGCAGAAGTGGAGTAAACAGGCAGTATTACCGCACGTTAAAGCCAATAAGAAACCTCACCTCTAAAAAGAGATGGCAATCAATCCGGCACTGAGAAGTCCTGTGTTAATTAGCGCCCGCTAGCACATAAAAAAACAAGGGCATCAAGTTTGTCTTCTCAAAATTAAACCCACCTGAAACGGCACCAGCCCACCCGATGGATTTTACAATATCATCTATCAAAAATGCAGATCACAACAGGCAGATCACCAAAGCATTAAACAAAGTCCAAACACCCTAGAAGCAGCGCACCTCAGCTTCAGCCTGAGCCCGGCGCATATGATCAACAACCCGTTTCCATCTTGCACCGGTTTTGAATATCGTGGATTTCTCTCCAGACAAGCGCCTCATGCTCAAGACCGTCTCAGCCTGCTCATAATCAGAATAAGGCAGTATCGATGCAATAACATCCATACTGCAGGAGCATTTCTCCAGCGCCTCCCGCGTTTGCCCATTCGCAGCCATACAGCCGAATATATAGTCAGCAATCGCAACTGTCGGATAGGGATTGCCAGGATCATTCGCGTGAGAGCGCGGCACCGCAGCCACTATCAGGCAGAACATGATAGAGAGAGAGAGAACAAAAGCTCTGCACTTGGGGCTTGATTTAACTGTTTCCATAATAAAACCTGTAAACAAAGAAATCCCGTTTCCTATAGTAAGCGGCGCTTCTTTCTGAATGCCATTATAATACGCGCCAAATCGACGTTCAATATCAGTCATTGATAGTGATTAGATCTCAGCGCGCACCCTTCGTCTCTGCAACACCGTCAAAACGCATCACCTCAATTATCAGCGAATCTGTATTCGTCGTGAGTTGATTGACCTTTTCAGTCTCCCCGGCAAGCGACAACATCCCGGATTTTTTCATCTCGTTGATAAAATGTGCCGGGGCTTTCTCACTTGGGAATGGCACAGAAGAGCGGATTTCACAAACACCACCCGGGATATCATTTGAGAGGACGATCTGATATTCAATCCCGGAATAATGAACCAGATGATGCCGGTTTTCATCCTTGGCAAAGGGCGCAAAAACAATCATCTCACCCTCAATTTCCTGCCCCTCATAGATACATTTGGTTGGTTTGGTGCTTTTCACACCAGCCAACCCGTCAAGAATCCGGTTACGCAGATAATTGGCAACGCCTTTGGCTTTTATCCGCCGGGCCAGCGCCCAGGCATCCTTGTTAAAATAAATTGTCAGCAAGGGATTGGCTGTTACATAGCTGAGGGCAGGGTAAGGCAGGCGGCGCTCACCCTGAAAAAAATCAAACGCGACATTCCTGACTTTGTCGGTTTCGCCGGCACTCACAACCAGATCAATGTGATCCTCAAAACCATCACCCAATTGGCTTTTTCTTGAAAAACTGTACCGAACTGTTTTTCCGGGGGAAATATTTACCATGTGCGGTGTGTCAAACAGCAGAGTTTGAACCTCGGTTAGCGGTTTAAGTTTTTTATCCGCCGTTTTATCAGCCGCTTTGGCCGCTGCAATGGCCTGCTGCCCGCCAGCAAACCCTGAATATCCTGTGAAACCTGAACCGATAACAACACTTATAAAGACGAAAGCATAAAAAACACAATGCAGATGCCGAAACATAAATCCTCCCCAGCATATGAAAAACAACCGGCTCAACAGAAAACCGATACACCTAATAGAAGCATGACTTGATTTAATACCATAGTGATCACGCAGTCTGAGGAAGATATAGTCTCAATTTTTTTGGTGACTTTAAGGCCAGCAAGATGTTGCTCTGCAAAACTTGAGCGCCATCCAGACAGTAACATCCTCCCCAGGATTATTATCCGAAGATAACGGAAAAATTCATTCACTGGTATTATATTTGAGGCTTGACTTGATAACCAAATATTATCAAGATATAAATTTGATGTAGTATAATAATGGATGTCAAAACTCCGGTACAATGTATATTGCGCGGAATCCTGGCTCATCGCAATTTGAGCAAACAACGCATCCAAAATACCATAAATCTAAAGACCAAAGCAATCTAAGGGGAGTATGTTCTGATGGAGGTCAAAGCCGCATTAGCCACGAAAGCGGGGGCACCACTTGAAATTACAACTGTTCAACTGGACGGGCCGAGAGAAGGCGAAGTCATGGTCCAGTTGAAAGCAACGGGAATATGCCACACGGATGCATTCACCCTCTCGGGTGATGACCCTGAAGGCCTTTTCCCCTCTATATTAGGCCATGAAGGTGCCGGCATCGTAGTCGACACCGGCCCCGGCGTCACCAGTGTCAAAAAAGGCGATCATGTGATCCCCCTCTACACCGCTGAATGCCGTACCTGCGAATTCTGCCTGAATCCGAAAACCAATCTCTGCCAGCGCATCCGCGCCACACAGGGACAGGGCCTGATGCCGGATGGCACATCAAGGTTCTCAATCGGCGGGGATCAGGTGTTTCATTATATGGGCACATCCACCTTTGCTGAATACACCGTTCTGCCGGAAATTGCGGTTGCAAAAGTCCGTGAAGATGCCCCCTTTGACAAAATCTGTTACATAGGCTGCGGTGTCACGACCGGCATCGGCGCTGTTATTTTCACGGCTGGTGTAGAAATCGGCTCCCGCTGTGTTGTCTTTGGCCTGGGCGGCATTGGCCTCAATGTGATCCAGGGCTGCAAACTGGCCGGCGCCGATCAGATCATCGGTGTTGACATTAACAATGCCAAAAAAGAAATGGGTGAGCGCTTCGGCATGACCCACTTCGTCAACCCGAAAGAAATAGAGGGCGATATTGTCTCTCATATCGTGCGGATGACAGACAAGGGCGGCCTTGATGGCGGCGGCGCTGACTATACCTTTGATTGCACCGGCAATGTCGGTGTTATGCGCAACGCCATTGAATGTGCGCACAAAGGCTGGGGCGAAAGCATCATCATCGGTGTTGCACCAGCAGGGGCCGAAATTTCAACCCGCCCCTTCCAGCTGGTAACAGGTCGTAACTGGCGCGGTTCAGCTTTTGGCGGCGCTCGTGGCCGCACAGATGTGCCCAAGATCGTTGACTGGTACATGGAAGGCAAAATCGAAATTGACCCCATGATCACCCACACCATGCCCCTCGAAGACATCAATAAGGGTTTCGACCTGATGCACCATGGGGAAAGCATCCGCGGTGTTGTCATTTACTAGTCATTGAATATGCCAACTAGAGAAACCGGGGCACGCCCCGGTTTCCTAAAAGCCGCCCAAAGGTCACCTCGCGGTATAGCGGGGACAAAATGAATAGCAGGGCGGAAATATTAGGCAACCAGCCGGTTAACAACCATCTGACCGGACATAATAATTCTGAAGGGGACAGGAAAAAATGAGCCTGAATGAACTGAGCAGCACCAAATCCTTTGGTGGGAAGCAACTGCGGTTTGACCATGCATCAACCAGCTGCAATTGCAATATGACCTTTGCCGTTTATCTGCCGGAAGCAGCAAAAACTGAGAAAGTCCCCGTGCTCTACTGGCTGTCCGGGTTGACATGCACGGATGAAAATTTCGTCACCAAAGCCGGTGCTCAGAACTATGCCAGCAAACACGGCATTGCCATCATCGCCCCTGACACCAGCCCGCGCGGTGAAGGCGTCGCGGATGATCCGGAGGGCGCCTATGACTTTGGCCTCGCCGCCGGTTTCTATGTCAATGCAACAGAGGCACCATTCAGCGCCCACTATCATATGTATGATTATATCACCAAAGAACTACCCGGCCTGATCAATGAAAATTTTAATGTGGACCCAGGCCGCGCTGGAATTTTCGGCCATTCGATGGGCGGGCACGGCGCCATTACCATCGCCATGAGAAATCCTGATAATTACAAATCACTTTCGGCCTTTGCCCCCATCTCATCACCGATGAATTGCCCATGGGGTGAAAAAGCTCTCGGTGGTTATCTTGGCCCGGATCGTGAAAAATGGAAAAACCATGATTCTGCGTATCTCATTCAGAATGCCACCAAAAAAATCCCGCTTCTGGTGGACCAGGGAACAGGTGATAATTTTCTGACAGAGCAACTGAAACCCGAACTCCTGCAACAGGCCGCAGACGCAAACCAGTATCCAATAACACTGCGTATGCAGGATGGCTATGATCACAGCTATTATTTTATCGCCACCTTCATGGAAGACCATATCGCCCATCACGCTAAGTATTTAAAAGCCTGATCAACATTCACCGCAAAAGAGGTAACTGTCATAATCTCACACAGCCTTTGACGTGCATCTACAAATTCATAACGAAAACAAATATTTGAACTCATTTTCATTGATAAACATTGTCAATTACAAAAAACACAACCTATAATCGTTATTCATTATAATTTGGGGAAAATAACAAAAACAAACGCCCCCGCATAAGCTTAAGGAGGGTCGTTTATCTATGGATGTCAAAGATTTACGATTAATAATTGCCCTTTCCAAATATGAGCATTTTGCTCGTGCTGCGGATGCATGCAACATTTCGCAACCGGCATTCTCAACCCGCATCAGAAAATTGGAAGAAGAGTTGGGCGTCCCCATCGTTGAGAGAGGGCATCGATTTGGTGGCTTCACTCATGAAGGTAAAATTGTCCTGAAATGGGCGCGCCGTGTCATTTCAAACTGTGACGGCCTGATCCAGGACATAGACACCGCCCGGAACATCCTGTCCGGGGAATTCACCATCGGCGTCCTGCCAACAGCCCTTCCTTATGTCTCGGTTCTGGTAAGCCGCTTTTGTGAAAAACATCCACTTGTGCAACCAACGATAATCTCTCTATCCAGCCAGGCAATTCAGCGCGGCCTGGATGATTTCAGCCTGCATGCCGCCATTACCTATCTTGAAAGCGAGCCGCTCACCGGCGTCCAAGCGCTGCACCTTTACAATGAAAGCTATGTTTTTGTCGCCTCAAAACCGATGATTGAAGAAGGGCTCAAGGAAATAACCTGGGAAGACGCCGCCAAATTTCCCCTGTGCCTACTGACCAAAAACATGCAGAACCGGCGGATAATCAACAGCATTTTCAAATCTATAGATGTTGAACCCATGGTTAAAGTCGAGACCAATTCCTTTGCCGTCATTCTCGGGCACGTCACCACAGGTAAATATGCATCCGTCTTGCCATTGCTGTACCTCTCCTCCTACGGAATGCTGGAAGAACTGGCATACATTAAAATTCAGGAACCGGAGATTTATCAAAGCATTGGGCTGGTCATCGCTGATAGAGACCCCGTCCTCCCAATCACCAAGGAATTCCTGAAAAGCACCGAAGAATTCCTGAAAAAACAGGCCACCCCGTCAAAGAATGATCAATTGGATCACTGCATCACCTGATCAGGTGGTTGAATTGGCAGCTCTGCAATTTGAACTGTAGAGTAGAATAAATAATTCTGAACGGTCTGGTTCAAAACAATCAAAATAAAGCCAGCAATTTAACAACCAAAGTTACAAATCAGGTTGAGCATCTGGGGAACACTGTATGCTTAAAACAGCAAGCTGCCTGGTGACTTTTGCATCCCCGCAATTACGCAAATTTTTAACGCATTAGAGCCACACCACAGTTATGGAACAAACCAACAAAATCAAACACAAAAAGAAACGCAAGGCGAGGCCATTCCTCAAAGGGCGGCAACCCAGGCCTGAAGCCCTCGAGGAAATCAAGACCCTCATCGGTCCATCCACCCGGCGTGATCTTTTGATTGAGTATCTCCATAAAATCCAGGACACCTATGGTGGCCTCAGTGCTGCACATCTGCGCGCGCTCTCAGGGCTTATGAACATTCCCCAGGTAGAAGTCTATGAAGTGGCAAGTTTTTATGCCCATTTTGACATCATCAGGGAAGATGAAGCCTACCCGCCGCAAGTCACCATTCGGGTCTGCAACTCAGTGACCTGCACCATGAAAGGTGCAGGCCAGCTCCTAAAAGACCTCAAAGACAACACCAACCCGAATGAAGTTCGCGTCACACATGCCCCGTGCCTTGGCCGCTGCGCTCATGCGCCAGCGCTGCATATCGGAAAAAATTCAGTTGATGATGCCTCTTTGAACAAGGTGCTGGCCGATCTTTCTAAAAACAGAACCACCCCCAAAATTCCTGCCTACCAGAACCTTGAAAATTACAAGAAAGAAGGCGGATATGCGGGGCTTACCGCCCTCAGATCAGGTGAACTGAACACAGAGACCGTCATCAAAACCCTCACGGAAGCGGGCCTGCAAGGCCTCGGCGGTGCCGGATTCCCGGCTGGTAAAAAATGGCAGTTTGTCATGGGTTATGAGGCACCACGTCTCATGACTGTCAATGGCGATGAGGGGGAACCCGGCACCTTCAAGGATCGCCATTGCCTTGAAAGCAAGCCACATCAATTCCTTGAAGGGGCTTTGATCGCAGCAACCGCCGTTGATGTCACCCGCCTTTACATCTACATCCGGGATGAATTTCCAGCCTGCCTCGAAATTCTGCGCCGTGAAATCAAACAGCTGGAAGACAATAACCTGATAGATAAAGACTTTATCGAATTGAGACGCGGTGCCGGTGCTTATATTTGCGGCGAAGAATCCGCCATGATAGAATCGATAGAAGGCAAACGCGGCCTGCCCCGCCCCCGCCCCCCCGATATCGCAGAAGGTGGGCGTTTGGGCCGCCCGCCCCTGGACCACAATGTTGGAACCCGGGTCGG
>CAYGPF010000023.1:0-16925 GCA_964351785.1 uncultured Rhodomicrobium sp. | reverse complement strand
CGCCCCCATCGGGCCCACACGAAATCTCTGGCCCGCTCTACCCCCTTTGTTGGTTTGAGACTTTTTGGCTGTTTTGGACAGATCTTTGGTTTGCGCAATCCGCATGGGAGCACCTCTTCTATGTAGTTGGTCAAAGCAACGCAAAACAGGAAAAGAAACGAGGGAACGAAAACAACAGGGGCGGGCTTAGGAAAAACAGGCACCGCTTAACGACACAGAAAGTGGCCTGAATTCCAACCACTAGGACAAATTTGCCTAATCATCACTTAAAGAGCCGTTAAGACCCGGCAATTTTTACCCGGTTTTTACAGAGAAACGCCTCAGTAGAGCTGAGCATCGCGAGTGAAAATAGAAAAAATTTAGAAAAAACAATAAGTTAAATAAGGAGCGTCTATTTGGCACGCTTTTCGCTGATCTAGCTCTGGAAGCAAAGAATTCAAGCGGTCTCAAGAGATACGGCACCATAGCCGCCAAGAGACCGGCAAAACCTAGAGTGTCAGAAGCTGAAATGACTGAAAAACTGGTTTTAATGGAACAGATTATGAGCAAGCCCGTGGCTCTAAACCACGGCAATGCAGGGTTGCTGCATAGCAGTCATCACCGGGTCAGAGCCGCTCTCAGCGCCCTTGCCCGCCACTTGCTGGCCTACGCCATGATCACAGCCGTATTAATCACCCATTGGCCACAACCGGCTTATGCCGCCTCCCGCATCAAGGATCTGGTAAATTTTGAAGGCATAAGAGAAAACCAGCTAGTGGGATATGGTCTGGTTGTCGGTTTAAACGGCACCGGTGACAGCCTCAACAACTCACCCTTCACCAAACAGTCACTGCAGGCGTTGCTTGAGCGGCTGGGCGTCAACACCAGAGAAACAGACCTGCGCACTGCCAATGTGGCTGCCGTGATGGTAACCGGCAATCTGCCCCCCTTTGCCACCCAGGGCACACGTATAGACATAACCGTGAGCGCGATAGGCGATTCAAAAAGCCTTGAAGGCGGCACCCTGCTAGTCACCCCGCTCATCGCCGCAGATGGCAACACCTATGCTGTGGGCCAGGGCCCTGTTGCCATTGCCGGTTTCAAGGCAGAAGGTGATGCGGCAAGCATCACCCGCGGTGTGCCAACCGTTGGCCGTATCGCTAACGGTGCCATCATCGAGCGGGAGCTGAAATTCGCCCTGAAAGACCGGCGCACCCTGCGGCTGGCCCTGCGCAATCCGGATCTGACCACCGCCAAACGAATAGCCGCAGCGATCAACGCCTACACCAGTGAAAGAACAGCACAAGCGCTAGACCCTGGCACAGTGCGTCTTGATGTTCCCTATTCCTACCGCGGAGATATCATCAATCTGCTAACTGATATT
This sequence comes from uncultured Rhodomicrobium sp., assembly GCA_964351785.1. GTDB lineage: Bacteria > Pseudomonadota > Alphaproteobacteria > Rhizobiales > HXMU1428-3 > HXMU1428-3. Next base: position 15,562 of record CAYGPF010000023.1, on the reverse strand, counting down.
GAGCAACTTCGCATCAAGCCGGACCAGCAGGCCAAAGTGATTATTGATGAAGACACCGGCATCATTGTAATGGGCCGTGATGTAAAAATCTCAACGGTCGCCATTTCGCAAGGCAACCTGACGGTCACCATAGCCGAGACACCGGTTGTAAGTCAGCCGGAAGCTTTCAGCGAAAATGGTGAAACCGTTGTGGTGCCGCGCACAGCAGTTGGTGTCACAGATGATAAGGAAAAGAAACTGGCCATCCTCTCCAGCGGCGTGACATTAAGAGAGCTGGTGGATGGTCTCAACGCCCTCGGTATTGGCCCACGAGACATGATCTCCATATTGCAGGCGATCAAATCAGCCGGTGCCCTTCAGGCAGAAATTGAGGTGATGTAATGCAAGCTGAACTTTCCCTGACGCCATTATCTCTCTCAAGGGCAGGCGGCGTAAACATCAAGGCCCTCACCAAAAATCTGGGCACTGGAAACAACCTGAATGAGCAGAAGGCCCGGGTTGCCGCAGAGGAATTTGAAGCCGGTTTCCTGACCACAATGCTTGAGCAAATGTGGACCGGCATCGAAGCCGATGCCCCCTTTGGCGGCGGCCACGCTGAAAAAGTCTACCGTTCAATGATGGTAGGTGAGTTTGCAAAATCCATTTCCTCAGCAGGTGGTATCGGTCTTGCTGATCATGTTTATAGAGAAATTTTAAGCGCACAAGAAGGATCCAGGTAAATGAGCGGAGATCAAACAGCAGAGCTGAAAGAAGCCATCTCAAGTGCAGAGGCCAAATCGCTGTGCAACAATCTTTTAATCACGACCAGCGAGTTGATAACCCTTCTCGATGAGGAAACGCAGCTATTGCGCAAGGCAAACACAGATGAGCTTTCTTCCCTGACCATCAGAAAAGATGCTTTAACCGCCACCCTGTCGCATCATATGGAAAAATTCAGATCGCACGCAAATGAGATGAAATCGATGGTACCTGAGGAGTTGCTCTCGTTAGAAGAGCAGCGGATGCAATTTCAAAAATCCATAGAGTCGAACCACGCGGCCCTGATAGCCATGCAAGCCGTCTCAGAGCGGATTCTGCAAACTGTATCGGACAAGGTTTCAGCCAAACAGAACGGCCCCTCAGTTTACACACCCGGTGGCCAGATGACGACAGCAGGCACCAAGCGGAGCGCTGCAATAAATATAGATACAGCACTTTAAAAACGGGACAAAATCCCGAAAATCACAGCTAAGGGTCTGAAAAACAGTAAAATTGTTCAGAAATGAAAAGGGCTTAAAGCACTTTTAACCATAAGGAAAACTAAAATCGATCATTAAGATTTTATTTGAGTCATTTACATATAACCGAGATGTCGCATCCAGAGGGGGTGCGATCACTTCTTCAGGGAGAAGTGTATTGCCATCCTAGAAAAGGGTATTGCGTAAAATGGCTGATATCACACTTTCAAGTGCAGTTCGCACTAATCTACTATCACTACAATCAACAGCTGATCTTCTTGCATCAACACAGGAAAAATTGGCCACCGGTCTTAAAGTGAACAGCGCGTTGGATGATCCAACAGCATTCTTTACAGCTAGTTCACTAAACAGCCGTGCCAACGATCTTCAACGTTTGCAGGATTTTGTAGGGAACTCCGTACAAACAATCAAGGCAGCTGATGAGGGCATTAAGGCGATCACAAAACTTGTTGAAAGCGCTGAAGCGACAGCTCGCCAGGCGTTGAACTCTGCTGGCAACACTGCCACAGCAACAGGTGATGTTGACACAACTGCTGGCACTATTGATGATTTCACTGATGCTACAATCACTGGTGACGTTGACCTGACAGGCGAAACTGACATCGGTGCAAACATTGCTGGTATCGCAGATGATGACAGCTTCACAGTATCTGTTGGCGGTGCTTCTGCGGTTACTATCACTATCGCTGATGGCGACGGCACAACAGAATTGCTTGCCGACCTAAATGCAGTAACAGGTCTAAGTGCAAGTCTGGATGCAGATGGCTATCTGTCATTGACAGCTGGCGGTGAATCAATCCTGATTACTGAAGGCACAAACACACCTGCAGCAGCTCTTGGTCTTTCTACAACTCTAGAAGAAACAACCAATACAGCTGGCATTGCTTATGGTGATAGCTTCAGTGTTCAAGTTGGCAGCGGCTCCGCAACAACCATTACTTTCGGTAATGGCACAGGTGAAGTTGATACAACTGATGAAATCGTTGCAGCATTGAATGCGATAACTAACGTATCAGCATCAGTTGGTGATGATGGTACAATCAGTATTGAAGCCACGAATGGTGAAGATCTTGTTCTTACAGAAGGCACAAACACACCATTGGCTGATCTTGGCATTACAGCTGGCACAACAGCAGCCACTGATAACGCTGAACGGGCATCCTTTGCCGCTCAGTTTGATGACCTTCGTGCTCAGATTGACCAATTGGCAACAGACGCCAGCTACAATGGCAACAACCTGCTTGCGGGTGACAGCCTGACAGTGACATTCAACGAAGACAGCACATCGTCTTTGACAGTCACAGGTGTCAACTTCAACTCAGCTGGTCTTGACATTAGTGCATCATCTGACACTTTCCAAAAAGATAGTGACATCAATGCAGCCTTGACTGATCTCACAGCAGCAACAGACACACTACGGGCTCAAGCCTCCAAGTTTGGTTCTAATCTATCTGTTGTTGAAACCCGTCAGGACTTCACAAAGAACTTGATCAACGTTCTGGAAACAGGTGCCGCTAATCTGACATTGGCAGACACCAACGAAGAAGGCGCTAACCTGCTTGCTCTTCAAACACGCCAGCAACTATCATCAACTTCTCTGTCACTGGCCTCTTCAGCAGACCAAAACGTCCTGCGCCTGTTCTAATAAAACAGAAAAGAGAAACCTCTCCCCTTCAGGGGGTAGAACACTGGTTGAAATAAAAACGGGCCCCTTTGATAAAAAGGGGCCCGTTTTATATCAGATATAACGAATAACTAAGCCGCTTTTTCAACCAGCTTGCGATTAATCATGGATTCGGCAATCTGCACAGTGTTCAGCGCCGCCCCTTTCCGCAGATTATCAGATACCACCCATAATGAGAGACCATTTTCAACAGTGGCATCCTCCCGAATACGGGAAACAAAGGTCGCGAAATCACCAACGCACTCAACCGGAGTGATATAGCCACCATCTTCGCGCTTATCAACCACCATCAGGCCAGGGGCCTCCCGGAGCACATCCCGGGCTTCTTCCGGCGAGATTGGTTTTTCAAATTCAAGATGAACCGCCTCGGCATGTCCGACAAAGACCGGCACCCGAACGGCCGTCGCCGTGAGTTTGATCGCCGGATCAAGGATCTTCTTGGTCTCAGCCAATAGTTTCCATTCTTCCTTGGTGTAGCCATCCTCCATAAACACATCAATATGGGGAATGACATTAAAAGCGATCTGCTTGGTGAAGTTTTCAGGTTCCGGCGCGTCAGTGACAAAGATCCCCTTGGTCTGCTGCCAAAGTTCATCCATCGCCTCTTTCCCGGCACCGGAGACGGACTGATAAGTGGACACCACAACCCGTTTGATCGTCGCAAGATCATGCAGGGGTTTGAGCGCAACAACCAGTTGCGCGGTTGAGCAATTGGGATTGGCAACAATATTCTTTTTCCGGTAGCCATCCAGCGCCTCAGGGTTCACTTCAGGCACAACCAGCGGCACATCCATATCATACCGCCAGGCAGATGAATTATCGATCACGATACAACCCGTTGCGGCGATTTTGGGGGCCCACTCCTTGGAAATGGTGCCGCCGGCAGAAAGCAGGGCAAAATCACATTGACTGAAATCAAACTGCTCAAGGTCCTGGCACTTCAGCGTCTTGTCACCAAAGCTTATCTCACGCCCGAGCGAGCGGCGCGAGGCAATGGCAAATACCTGGTCAACTGGAAATTGACGTTCATCAAGAATACTCAGCATTTCGCGGCCCACATTGCCAGTGGCGCCAACAATAGCGACATTATAACCCATTTTAGATCTCTTCTTTGGAAGCTGCGATAATCGCAAAACATTTCATCTGTGAAAGTGGTTCTACTGCGAGAAACCTGAAATGTCCATATAACTTTCAGCTAGCTAATCTACAAGGAAAGGGATGACACAACACAACTGCCCGGTCGGCGAACCCGCCAAATCGGGGAGGTGAATATGAAAAATGAGATTGCGTCAGGGTTAGGATATAACCAGTGTCACGGCAACAATTTCAGCGCTGAGAAAGGCCATTATCATGCCAAAACCAAGCGAGCCTAACTCAGCTTTCTGGGGGTGGTCACCCCCTTGCCGCCATAGATGATAGGCATAGGCAAATAAAATCAGCAACGAGGTTGCCGCGTAGATCAAAACGGCCTTTTGGCCATAATGCTGGCTGAGAACCAGCAAAGGGATCATGGCGAAAACCACAACCATCTGCAAAATGGAAAAAAAGACCAAACTATCTTTAGTTATCATGCTGTCCTGCTAAATCTGGCCTGACGACTGAGCAGACCGTGGCTGAAAACCAGTTTTCGTGACATTCCTGGTTGCTTCCTACAGGGTTTGAGCCTGTTGAGTTTCCACCATTGAGGTTTTTTCATCGGGCAATAAAGCCGGGCGACCGAACTGATAACCCTGGAGATAATCCACCCCGGCTTCACATAAATAGCGGGCCGTTGCTTCATCATCCACCCACTCGGCAACCGTTTTCATATTGAACGACTTTGCGAGATCAACGAGCGAGGCAAGAAAGATCTGATCATCCTTGGAGGTAGCGATTTCCCTGATAAATTCACCATCAATCTTGACCATATTGACATCCAGCTTTCGAAGATTGCGATAAGAGGTATAACCGGCACCAAAATCATCAATCGCCACACCGCAACCCAGATCTCTCAGGGCGTCAACAAAACAGGCGGTAGCCTCAATATCCCGGATCGAAACTGTCTCTGTGATCTCAACGGTCAAACGCTCAAGGATTTCACGATCACCGCCGGCCTTGCCGCGCAGGACGATCAACCAGTTCGGATCTCCAGCAGTGTTGCCGGAAACGTTCACAGTCAGTTTCAAAGCTCTATCCTGTTTCAGGAGGTTGATCACAAGCTCCAGTGTGCGGTAATCAATCAGCCGGCAAAGGCCGAGTTTCTCGGCAATCGGCAGGAATTCTCCCGCTGAAATCATTTCCCCATCCTGAGTTTCCATAACCAGAAGACTTTCCTGGTGCACAATCTCATGTGTCTTGGCACAGACAATCGGCTGCAGGGAAAGATGCATACAACCGCTATTCAGAGCGGTGATAATCTCTTCGGCAAGTTGCAGATTGCGTTTGCGCTGTTTTTCCCGCTCAGAGGAAAACTCATAAACCACATAATTATTACAACATTTACGTTTGGCTTTATCCAGGGCTTCAAGCGATCTTGAAATCGCCTCCTGGGCATTGGAGGCAAATTGCGGCAGCACCACAGCACCCATGGAAAGGGTAATCGGGACGATGCCTTTGGAGGTCTCTATAGGCTCATTGGCAATGGTACTCATCAATCGAGGCAGGGTGGTGTGCATGGCGTCAGGCCCGCAGCGAGGCAATATCAGGCCAAATTTGTTGGAAGAGTACCGCCCGATCACATCATGTTTTCGAAGGGTCTGCGCCAGCTGATAAGCGACACCGGCGATCACTTCATCCCCAAGCTGGAAACCGAAATTGTCGTTAATAACAGACAGATTATCAACGCCAGCAATAACAAAGGCGCAAAACAAACTTTGTTTCCGAGCCTGGACGATCTGATGTTCAAGCGCCTCATGCAGTTTAAGCCGGTTTTTCTGTCCGGTTAGTTCATCATGCTCGCTTAAATATTTCAGCCGGGCAACTTCGACACAATCAATGTCACTTTCAAGCACAGAGTCAAGATAGTCCATATCATGGAACCTGGCATCATCGCCTGAAATGGCAAGTGGTGTGCCATCCCCAAGTACCGATTGCACAGCCTTGTAAGCGTGGCTCTCAGCTTTGGGCAGGTCCTCACTTTTGCTGATTTCAAGCGCGGGTATATTTTCCCCGTTTTCAAAAACCTGAACATTCTGCTGGTCATTCAAATCTGAATGATCTTTGCCCGTTTGTTTCTTATCTTCTTGCACGCATCTATCCCACAATTAGCCTCGCCCAAACGCTGCATCAGTGCGAAAAGCCTCCCAATACTGCGAGGTACAATCATCTCATAATCAGGTTGTTGCTTGGTTAATTTCTAAGCTTATCTGGCCTTCTGGCAGTTTCAGGGCCTCTGATACCTGTTCTGAAAGGGTTTAACTTGCCTTTGATCATGCGCGCTTGGCTCATGCTGGCTTGCAAATTGCCCTTGCTGGCTTGCAAATTGCTCATGCTGGCTTGCAAATTGCTTAAGTTTTTAAAGTGCAACAAAACGAAACAGATTTTAACCAAACCTATGATGGACGATGAACCACCGTGAGTAAATCATACGCAATGATCACCCTGAACGCATCAGAAGAAAGCCTCACCCCGTCCTGTTATGAGCAGAGTTACGTGCATAAGGTGGGGAAAAGCGCACCGATAGCTGATGCAGAAGAATGTTCAGGGCTTTTATTAACAAATAGCGACACCCAGGCAAAAGACCCAACCAGGCTGACCGTTCGCGCCCAAAAGGCCCGCGCAACAACCATGGCCTATAATAACACCCTCAAAATCCAGGCGAAATGGACCAGCCCCGTGACCACAAGGGTGAGAGATATTTAAAAAACCGCGACCGAAATCGGTTTTGTGAAAGGGAAAAGGATAAAAGCTTGCCCCCGTTTCACAAAGAAAGACTTCTATGAGGAAGAGAGAGGGCAAGCTGAAATTGTTTAGTGTGTGGGCATACCTGCACCGACATTAAGGTCACGCCGTGCCGCCCGGATGGTAACGGAAAATCCAGCGATCACATCAATCAAAGTAATAAACATGATGATGAAGAAAACGGACGTCGCCGCTTCCTTGACGGTTAGAAACTCAATCAGACAGATAACAAAAACCAGCGTTGACAGAGAATGGTCAACAAGGCTGTTGCCACCGGTTCTGGTAGCTTTCAGAATTTCCATAAACAGCAAACCCAGAGAAAAAATCACCATGAGATTGCCGAGGGTGAAGCTCCAGGTGGCACCTGACAGCATCGGAATTTGAAACAACACATCATTGAAAACAGTTGATGGATCATATTCACCGGTAACGGCATCAGCCTTATCGGGGCCAAATAGAAAAACAATAACGTTGTAGACTATCACCGAGACCAATAGCCAGGGTAAACTTAAAATCATGAATTCCACTCCTTCTTCCGCGCAAAATTCCCCAGGACTTGATTGCGACAACACTTTTTAGCGCAACCGCCATCCATAAGAAATGATAAATTTACCCCATGATGTTGTTTTATCCATGATGGAAGCAAATAATGCATTAAAAACAACAGGTTCAATTTACACCAAGATCACGCCGCGCCGCTGAAAGCCCGACCGAAAACCCGCCAATAACATCAATCAGCGCTGTAAACATAATAAAGAAAAACAGTGAGGTGGCCGCCTGCGGCACCATCAGAAATTCAACAAGACAGATTATAAAGACAAGAATGGAAAGCCCATGATCAACCAGGGCGACATTACTGATCCGTGCCGATTTGATAATTTCTACAAACAGGGCCAGAAAGGCAATCATCAACACAAGATCGCCGAGGGTGAAGGTCCAGCTACCGCCGGACAGCAAACTCATGGTGAATAGCTCGGTTGCAAAAGGGGCATCAGGGTTGCTTTGATCACCCATTGTAAAAGCAATGATATTATAGATGATGAGTGAAACGATGGTCCATGGCAGGTTCAAAAGCATGCGAATACTCCAGGCATAAAACAAGACGCAATTGACAGTCAGAAACGGCATCGCAGCCTATAGGATCTGCCCATAGGAATAGCCTGCCGTCCACGCCAGAAGCCTAGCATGAACAAGCCAGAATGCAAAAGCTGAACAGGGAGAAATGTCGGAAAGAAGCGTGCCTGCTGCAATGGGCAGCAAAAGACGAAGGCAAATGCCTAAAATTCGTCTTTAGCTTCCAGAATTTGACGACCCCGGTATTTACCTGTTTTCAGGTCAATATGATGGGGGCGGCGCAATTCACCAGACTCTTTATCTTCCACGTAAGTGGGGTTTGCAAGCGCATCATGTGAGCGCCGGTTGCCGCGCTTCATCCGCGAAACTTTTCTTTTAGGTACGGCCATAACAACCCTCAACCTCAAATAAAACAATCAAACCCGTCATCTGATGCGGCTCATCTGGCCAAAACAACAAAATATCGGCTGAAAAGCACCATGACAGAAAGTCATGTTGTTCATGACGACAGGTTAATTTTAATGGACAAAACCCTCGAGCGTTAGCCGCTCAGAGCGATTAGTGCGTCTTATACATGTCTTTATAAAATTTGGCTAGTCCCTTTTTAGCGGAAAAACCCCGCTAGACACCGGCCGATAAATAATCCCGGCAAAGTTGTGCCTCAAGGGAGGACACATTTGATCCAGGGGCCTGCCTGCCCCATCCGTTTATGAATAATACCGGCGATGCGCCGCGTCAAAGGCCCGGGCCTGCCGGCCCTACGGACGATGGGGTTTGGCAAAGAGGCCGCGAGTTGCGCCGCTTGCCGGGGCGTTAGTTTGTTTGTCGCACGCTTAAAATGATACCGCGCTGCCGCCCGCGCCCCGTAAATACCGGGGCCCCACTCCACAATATTGAGATAGATTTCCATCTGCCGCCGTTTCGGCCAGGCAATATTGACAAGAAAAGACAAAGGCATTTCAATCGCTTTGCGAATATAGGACCGATCAGACCATAAAAACAGGTTCTTGACGGTCTGCATGGTAATGGTACTGGCCCCGCGCGGCTTGCCATCGCCTTCCATCACCTCTTGCCAGGCCATTTCCATTTGCCGCCAGTCCACGCCATTATGCCGGCAGAACCGTGCATCCTCGGCCATGATCACCGCCGCAATCAGATGCGGAGAAATCTCCTCCAAAGGCGCCCATTCATAACGGACCGTCTGCCCATGAAATTTAGCACGCAGCATTTCGCTGGAAAAAGGCGGATTAACAAACCGCAGGGTCAGCGTAATGAGGAGGGTAAAAACAAGTGCACCGAGCGCAATTTTCCAGATAATTTGCCACAGGGATCGAAAGCGAAAACGAGACCACCCGCTACGCAAACGTCCCAAAGATTGATCAAACGCGCTCATATTCAACGAAAAACTTTGTAAAAGGCCCCGTTAATGAATAAAAGGAACCCTGTAAATCAGCAAATATCCATATCCAATTATAGAGTTATTCCATGAATGAGGATGATTTTAAAGCCGAATTATTAAAAGTGGCAAATCAGATAGAGGCTGCCCTCAAAAGCGAACTCATGGATGACATTCGTGGCCAAAATGGGGAAGGCTTGGCTGAGCGTAACGCTGGGCGCACAGAAGGCAGCGCCGGGCAAAGTGCTGCTGAACTGATGCAGGCCATGCGCGCCGCCAGCCTAGAGGGCGGCAAACGCATTCGACCGTTTCTGGTTGAGGCTTCAGCCTCTCTCTTTCAACCGGAGCGGCAATTGGTTCAGGATACAAGCCTCGCCGTGGAGCTGATGCACTGTTATTCCCTTGTCCATGATGATCTGCCCGCCATGGACAATGATGAACTGAGGCGCGGCCAGCCAACCATCTGGAAAGCCCATGGTGAGGCAACCGCCATCCTGACGGGCGATGCCCTGCAAAGCCTTGCCTTTGAGCTGATCACCAGAAACGCCCACACGGGCAATGCTCTTATGAAGGCAGAACTCGCCGCCAACCTCGCGCGGGCCGTGGGCAAGGCCGGCATGGTCAGCGGCCAGATGCGGGATCTTGCGGCCGAAGCTGCGGAGGGCGAAGTGAGCTTTGCTGATGTCATTGTTATTCACGCGCAGAAAACCGGCGCGCTGATTTCATTTGCGGCCGAAGCTGGTGCCATCATTGGCGGCGCGGATCATCACGCCAGAAGCGCCCTGAAACTTTACGGCGAAAAGCTCGGCCTTGCCTTCCAGTTGAAAGATGACCTGCTGGACTGTGAAGGAAACGAGGCTGATCTCGGCAAAACCCCGGGCAAGGATGCGGCCAGCGGCAAGGCGACACTGGTCGCGGCCCTCGGCAGGGAAAAAGCAGAACGGTTTTTAAATAATCTGGCAGATGGGGCCAATTATGCGCTGGAAATCTTTGGTGAGCGCGCCGCCCCCTTACGGCAACTTGTGACGTTTGTCTGCGCGCGGAAGGGTTAAAGACAAATAAGCCGTCGCTATCCCTCACCCACCTAGAAAATCAAAATCCCTCAAAAATCAAAATATACCAGCGGATCAGCTTCATCGAAACCGGTTCAATAGGCCGGATCAGGAGCCATGATCAATGGCTGGATGAAATATTTGGCCAATTTGAACATTTTAGTGGCTCTGAACGACTAATAAATACCGATAAGGCGTTTATATCCAATCCGCATGAGAGGGTGTAGTAAAATGACAGTTCCAGTGAGCAAATATCCAAAAGGCAGAAAGCCTAAAATAGCCCTTGCTTTGGGCGGTGGCGCCGCACGCGGTTGGGCCCATATCGGCGTCATTCGTGCCCTGAAAGAAATGGAAATTGAACCTGAAATCGTCGTTGGCACATCAATCGGCGCGGTTGTCGGTGGATGCTTTGTCGCTAAAAAACTTGATGAATTAGAAGAGTTTGCCCGTGGATTAAGTTTAAGCCGTATCCTGAGCTGTTTGGATCTTACATTCTCAGGATCAGGTTTGATGTCGGGCCGGAAAATAAAAAATGTACTCAACAGACATTTGCAGAACATATCAATTGAGCAATTAAAGCGGCGCTTTATAGCGGTTGCAACAGAGCTTGGCACAGGCCAGGAAGTCTGGCTGTCAAAAGGCCGGCTGGTAAATGCAATGCACGCATCATTTGCCATTCCAGGCGTATTCAATCCAGTGGATATAAGAGGGCGCCTGTTTATGGACGGTGCCTGCGTCAACCCAGTGCCCGTCTCCGTCTGCAAGGAAATGGGCGCAGATATTATCATCGCTGTGACTTTGAATGCCTCTCATCAACAAACCAACCTGCCGGCCCCAATTAACCATCAGGATGAGAAGCCACCCCTAAAGCGACCTGTCGGCGCTGCACAAACTGCCCACCGCCAGCTGAATGAGACGCTTCATGTGATGCCAAATGTTTTTAACGTCATGCAGGAGGCGATAAATGCCACCCTGGATACGATCACCCAGACAAGACTAACCTACGAAAAACCGGACATCATACTCTCTCCCGAAGTTGGCGAAATCGGCATGTTCGATTTTCACCGGGCGGAAGAAGCGATAGCCTCTGGGTACCAGGTCACAAAAAAACAAATAACAAAAATAGATTTTGAAAAAGCTGACGAGGACATAAGGGAAATTGCTGCATGAAGCTTCGGACAGTTGATGAATTGAACAACCACCATGAATTGGAGACAGGTCAATGCTACGCACTATAAACAAGTATCTCGACAAGCAGATTCTGCCCCTTGTTGAAAACGCTGAAAACAACCAGACGATTATTTACACAAGCGGTGTTTTCGGGCGCGGGGTCATTGTTGAAAATGAGCGTGACAGGGCCCTGTTGATTGGTTTTTTGAAATCCACAATGCTGTTGGCACTATTGTCCGGTGCGCTGTCACCCATGATGCTGCATATGCCATGGCAATATGTAATCGCAGCGCTGGGGGCCTGTCTGATCGTCCATCTAACGATCCTGCTCTACATATCCAGAGGATTGGAAAGAACGCCGCCGCCAATGTGTGATAGACGGCGCTTGCAGCGTTTTGCCGTGCGAATGGGTAGAAAACGGATTTCATTTAATATTTTACTCTCAGCCTTCCTGCTGCCGCTGGCAGGCCTTTGCAGTCTAAGCGGGAAAGTTTATCTGGGGGCTGCCAGTGCTGTGATCATGATAAGCTTCTTGGCTTTTCATCTGTTTCTTCTGCAGCGTTTAAAGAACACGGTGTAAATCATTAGCGGGGCAAATCTTCCAATCATTTTTACTGCCGCTCCTGCCAGCTCCGGCACCTCCTTAAAAACAGTAATTACCCCAGCAGGCATACGTACTTATGAATTTTTAATAGAAGTAGACTAACATGCCGCCCTGAAGCGTGCTGTCCGGGGAATGCGCTCTAGCCAACCCTGCATAAATGCTTCGAGCCACCGGGCAATGCAATGCCCGGATTCATATTGTATTTGGAGTAACAGCAATCATGCTATCTTTGATCGGAGCGGTGGTTTTCAGCGGCACATTCGGCGGGGTGTTATGGGCGAACGCCCGGCGCTGGCGGTATCTATCGAAAGTCTATGCTAGGGCAACGCAGCGCCCGATTGATAAACGCAACTTTCAAAGTGCAGTGCTGCTGGGCCTTGGCGGCTTTAACTCCCTGAAGGGCATTCTGACAATCGGCATTCATGAAACCGGTGTCTCTTTGCGTGTGCTGACACCATTTTCATTGTTTCATGCGCCCCTCTTTATCCCCTTTAGCGAAATAGAAGGTTGGAAGACTTCCTGGTACCTCAACGCGCCTTCAACAGAGTTGGAATTTCACCGGGCGCCAGAAGTCAGGATTGTGATGCCGGCTGAGCAGGCAGAGTGGATCCAGAGCTTCGCAGATCATAAAATGACACTTCATGATACCCGCCCTGTGAACGGAAACGCCGGCCGGGGCTGGCACGCATTCATGCTCATCAATACGTGCATATCAGTGGTCATGCTTGTCTGGGTGTCTTTGTATTTCTTGGCTGGCAAGGTGCTCTAGCCGCGCCGGAAAGCCCGTTGCAGATGGCAAGCACTCACCCCCTACGTTTCATTCATCCTGTAACTGCATCTTTTCTCGCATCTGATTAACCGGATGATAATGATGACCTTTTACGCTCAAGATAACAAACCTGTCAGGGCGGTTTTGTCTTGATCAAGCTATGGCCCGCGAGCAGCGTAATGTGTGAAATGAATAGATATGCAATTCCCTTTTTCTGGATAACCGCTTTGCTGGGAACACTTGCTCTCACAGCCTGCATGCCAGCAGAGCCGAAGGATGATCCCCTGCGCACCGAATTTGTTGAGGCCTGCATGGGGCGTATCGAATACAGAGCCATGCAACCGGACAAACGCAGCGCCTATTGCAAATGCGGGTACGACAGGACCTTGAGCGGGCTTAGCGAAGAGGAAAAGAAGTTTGCTCGTTTTTATCTGCTCGAACAGGTCGGTGTAGACGCTGGCTCTAAGCAGCTCATAACGAAACCAGACATGGATGCGATGCTGAAAGCCTCAAAAGCGATCGGTCAGGCTGTGCGGCGGTGTAAGTGAAGCCCAGTTGATTCAAGTCCGGTCCGGGAGAAAATTTGCCCTTTTCTCTGTCACTTACTACAGGCAGGGCCTTGCCTCAGCCAGTCTCTCAGCGACCCAGGCTTCAATCGGCAATGATCAAATAAACATTATATAACCATACCGATTAAGCCAGAGGTCATGAGAGGCCCGTCTAGGCAGCCTCTTTGCAGGCATGCCATATTTCTTCAATATGCCTGTGATCAGTGCCGCAACACCCACCGAGAACGTTGATGTGTGGGTAGGTTGCAAGCAAGTCTCGATATTGTTGCCCCAGTTCTTTCGGATTGCCGGTATCAAGTTCACTGGCATTATCAAGCTCTGCATGGCTGCACCGGGATGAATTCGCCCGTATGCCACTTATCCTTTTCATCCATGATGCGTTAACTTCCAGCACAGATTCAAAATGAGTCGGATGTGCACAATTGATCATGTAATAGGCCGGCCAGCCATTTGTTTTCTCATCGACCTGTTCAATGGCTGCTCTAAGATGTTCCCCCGTTGGTAAACGACCATCAGTCTCCAAAGTAAAAGATACAACGGAAGGCATAGATAGTTCCTTTGCAGCCAGCACAAAGCCGAGGGCTTCATTAAAATTGGTCAGGGTAAACGCGGAAACGAAATCAGCACCAGCTTGTTCAAACTGTCCAATCTGCCAGGCATGGTAGTTTTTTGCATCCTCAACAGACATAATTTTACCCGGATCATAACCGTCACCGCGCGGCCCAATACATCCGCTGATCGGCATTGGGCTAAGGTCAGTTTCAAAGCTGGCCCTGATCTCTTTCATAAAAGAGATCGCCTCATGATTGATTTTCGCCAAACCACTGCTGGAATACCCCAATTTTTCGCCCCACTCAGGATTGGCCCTCCAGGTTGGGCTTTCAAGAATGAAACCAACTTTCTGATCAAGAGCAAATTCAAGATATCTTTTATAATAAGCTTTTAAAGCCTCGCGGCCTTTCTCGCTTTCAAGGAGAACAAATGTCTCAAAGCAAGGTAAATCCCAGCCTTCATGGAAGATCAGGGAAGTTTCCATCCCACCATCAGTGAGAAATAACTGTCGACCAAGTTGTGGCAGATTGTCTCTGTATTTCGTCTCCATTAAGTCACTCATGTTTATCTCTCCTGATTTTTGTGATGATTTAATGATCTTTCCTCAGGCTAAATAATATTCAATCCAGCAACTAGCCGACCTGTGGTCAACATGGAAAAAACAATAAAAAATAACAATAAAAACAATGATATAGTGAGAAATAACGGAAACAACCGCCGCATAAAAACCCAGGCACACCTATTAAACTGGACCTGTGGTACACTTTGTATCAGCATGGTTTGAGACCTAACCATCAAGGAAAACTGTTATGGCAAAGGCCGGAAACACAAAAGAGCAGATCCTGGATACCGCTGAAAGGGCTGTTTTGGAAAAGGGTTTTGAAGCCACCTCAATCGAGGAAATCATTGCCGCCGTCGGCATTTCAAAAAGTGGTTTCTTTTATCATTTTAGTGACAAGAATGCCCTCGCCCGTGCCCTGCTTATTCGCTATATAGACCGCGAGGATAAGTTGTTCGATGATCTCTTCAGACGGGCCAGCGAATTAAATGAAGACCCGCTGCACGGGTTTTTGGTAGGGTTAAAGATGCTGTCAGAAATGATGGCAGATTTGCCCAACGGTCACCCCGGTTGCCTCATTGCCGCCTATTGTTATCAAGACAGACTGTTCGACAAAGAAGTGCGGGAGTTAAACACCGTTGCCGTGATCAACTGGCGCCGCCGGTTCCGGCAGCATTTGGAACAGATTGCGGAAACCTATCCTCTTTTGCTGGATGTCGACCTTGATGATGTTGCTGATATGCTCTCCGTGGTTGCTGATGGCGGAATTATTCTCTCAAAAGCTCTGAAGGACAAAAAGGCTCTCCCACGGCAGATCATGCTCTATCGCGACTTTGTCAGACTAATATTTCTCGGTACGCATAATGCATAAAAAAGGGGGCTAGGCTTATATAAACTGGTTGCCCTCTAAGCATCCGGCAATCGGCAACCTATAAATCAGCCCGAGCGGAGCAGAGTGAGCGGGAAAAGGTGATCGCCAACACATCACGCTCCAAATCGCTTCTGGATATAATTCT
>CAYGPF010000022.1:0-19395 GCA_964351785.1 uncultured Rhodomicrobium sp. | reverse complement strand
AGCAATTGTCATCAACAGCACTATCCCTGGCATCTCAGGCAGACCAGAACGTACTACAGCTCTTCTAAACTGAGAGCAAATTCTGAAAACAACAAATCAAAGGGGCTTTTCAGCCCCTTTTTTTTCTGGCCCTGTACCCGGCAGCAAAGCAACCCTGAATTGACAATAATAGTTGAGCCTCCCATAGTGACACCTCTCATAAAAGCCACGCAACAGAAGGAAGTGATAAGCATGAGCACATCAAATGTTAAAGGCAGTTGCCGCTGCGGTGCCGTGACCTATGAAAGCACTTCAGAACCACTTTTTGGCGCTCATTGCCATTGTCAGGATTGCAAAAAAACCACAGGCTCAGGCCACTTGAGTGCTTTACTGGTCCCTAAAGAGAGTTTTACCTATCAGGGCAATACAACCGTCTTTCAAACCAACAGTGATAGCGGCAATGTGCTGAAACGTAATTTTTGCCCCGTATGCGGTTCAAATATATTCATGCATAGCGAAAACCATCAGGGCTATTTCATTCTGGCCGGCACTCTTGACGACGTTGAAGTTTTCAAACCCCAGGCAGAGCTTTACACAAAACACCGCGCCAGTTGGGATCATATCAACCCGGAAATCCCCGGCTTTGAAGGTATGCCTACAGAAGAATAGGCCCCCAATCGCCGTGTGTCCAAAAATCTGGGAACCATCGCGCATCACCCACGAAAATTTTTCAACCGATTGGACGCCAAGGCCTGGCACTGCCGAGATAAACCTGAAAAACCGGCACTTGAAATCAGGATAACCTGTTATATAGCCCCGTTTCAGCCGGAAAAAGTTCTGTTTTATTATTCGCCACCCCCCAAATTTTAAAGTCATTAACAAAACCATCACTTCTATAAGGATTTTGTTAAACATGACGATGATATGTTTGAAGTTCGCCCGATTGATTCGGGCAGTGGGGGAAATGTGACCATGGCGCTAAAAGTCGAGCTAAAACCAAATGAACGGATCATCATCGGTGAAGCGATTATCACCAATGACGATAGCCGCACGCGCCTCTATATCGAAGGGAGTGCCCCTATATTGCGAGAGAAGGATATTATCCGGCCAAACGAGGCGGATACGCCTTGCAAAAAGATATACGTCCTCCTGCAACTTATGTATCTCGCAAAAGACCCTCGCGAACATCACACAAGCTATTTTGATCAAGTAACCGAGATACAATCTGCGGCGCCAAGTACTGCGTCTACATTTGATGCCATAAACCAGGAAATACTGGCCAATAATTATTACAAGGCATTAAAAGAAGCCCAGAAGCTGATCCAGTATGAAGAGGAACTTCTTTCCAATGCACAAAGCACTGAATGCGTATGAGCAAAATGCCAAGATCACGCAAAGCCCGCGTGAACTTGAAGCATCCCTATTGTTAAAAGCAGCGTCTCAATTACAATATATTGCAGACAACTGGCGCGACAATTGGGGCAAGGAAAACAACGAATTCCTGGCGGCCCTTTATTACAACCGCCGTCTGTGGAGTGTACTGCTCGGTTCAATCGCCGGTCAGGAAAACCCGCTTCCCATAGAAATAAAAAATAATGTCGCCTCTCTTGGTGCATTTGTCTTGCGGCATACAATCTCCGTCCAGGCATACCCGGCACCTGAAAAATTAAAAGTCCTGATAAATGTGAACCGTGAGCTTGCCGCCGGCCTGAACGCCAATGAGACAGTGTGAGTTTACTGATTCTGACCCGATAAAGATTGTGATCAGATAAAAGCTATCAGAAACAACACTGTTAACATTCTGTCAGAAATGAGCGGGAATCCCCCCTTTATGGGCAATCAACACCCCAGAGCCAAATTAGGCCGGGGGATCCGGAAAAGGTGAGAAGCCGGGAAGACCATCAGACACAGTGAAGGTCCATAAATAACAGGCCAGAGGGTTTCTCTAACCTTCGGCCTTTTGTTTTGTTTTTGCTTTGGTTTTGCGCTCAACATAGGCTTTTAAGCGCCCGTCATAACGGGCCCCCATCTCAATTGAAATACCCTTGTGGGTAATGTCTCCCTTGACAATTGCATCAGCAAACATCAACACCTGCCCGCCACTGATTTTGCCGGTCAGTTGTCCATGTAGGAAAACTTCCTCAGCTGCAATTTTGCCCTTCATCTCTCCCTCTTTGCCAAGAGTAAATGAATTGCATTCAATATCACCCAGCAGCAAGCCCTCAAGACGCACCTGCCCATCTGATTGAATTTTACCCTCAATGGTCAGCTCCGGCCCAATCACAGTTGACCGCACATTGCTCTTATCCGCAACCGCAGCATCACCCTTCTCCTCATTAAGAGGATTCCGCAAGGGTGGTTGTGGCGGCTGTTGGCTGCGAAACCTGTCAGTTCTGTCTATCAATTGTGATTTATCCATGGAGCTAAACCTGTTGCCCTCGCGCTTGGTACACCTAAAAAATTCAAACCCAATAAAAAGGCGGCGCAAAAGCACCGCCAGTCTTAAAGATCATAGATCTGATAACTGATTATTCAGCCGCTTGAGCATGCGGTGCATTGTCATTACCAATGGCTTTTGTATTGCTGGAATCATTAAGCAGTTTTTGCCCTTCTTCAGCACTTTTCACCCATTTAAGCCGACCATCATAATGAGTACCCATTTCGATACCAATACCCTGATGATAAATATCGCCTTCAACAAAAGCAGTTGAATGCAGCATCACATTTTTACCATGAACAGTGCCTTCAACACGCCCATGAACATTCACTTGCTCAGCCGAAATATTCCCGGAAATAGCACCATCATCTTCAACCACCAGTGACGAACAGTTCATATCACCAATGATTGTACCTTCAAGCCGCACAATACCCTCAGAAGTAACATTACCTTGTATGGTAAGATCATTACTGATCACAGTTTCTCTGGCGGTCCCTGGAGACTTTGCAGTCGCCTCAGGTGCCGGAGCATGTTCTACTTGTCGGGATTGATCAACTTTTGCTTTGTTTTCAGTAGCATCTGAATTACGCGTAAACATTTACTTATCCTCTTTTATGCTGACCAACACTCAATACTGCTTAGCAATTTGAGATATTAAATGTTCACCAACATCAGCCCACAAACACTAAATATTACACATGCCCATCTTTTACAGGAATCGTGGCGCGATTAAGACTATTCAGGCGGAGGCGCCATAAACAGAACCGCAGAAGGGCAATATCAACAATATTTTCACCATATAAATTAGACGAACACCCTTAATGAAAGAATAACAAAGATATCCGGTTCTGGCAAAAATCAAATCGATGCACCTGCCCCATGAAAGTGCTATGAACAAGGTTCTATACCTTCCTTTTCAATGAGTTCAAGCGGCGCACAGACCTAAACTCTTATCACCAAATCAGTCAAAACAACCAGTGATAACAACATCTGGTATGGCAAATGCAGTCCAAAGCACGGCAAGGCAACCTCCCGCAACCCGCAATAATTGTGGAACACGGCCCATTTAATCAAGCATAAAGGCAACTTCTGATTATAAGATCAGGTAATTGGACTAATAAAAAACCCGCATTCACCCGCCAACCTCAATGGACGACCCTATGAAAATCGGCACCCCCCTGTCTGAAAGCGCCCTCAAGGTTATGCTGCTTGGCTCCGGTGAGCTCGGCAAGGAAGTGATTATCGCGCTTCAGAGGTTTGGGGTCGAGGTTATCGCCGTTGACAGATATGAAAATGCCCCTGGCCATCAGGTGGCCCACCGGGCTCACACCATAGATATGACAGATGCAACGGCTCTGCGCACCCTTGTTGAGAAAGAGCGCCCGCATCTCATCGTCCCGGAAATTGAAGCCATTGCCACAGACGAGCTCGGCCGCATCGAAGCGGATGGCCTGTCCGAGATTATCCCGACAGCCAGAGCCACAAAACTCACCATGAACCGGGAAGGCATTCGCCGGCTGGCCGCAGAAGAGCTCAGCCTGCCCACCTCAGCCTATGAATTTGTTGCCTCTCTCGATGAACTGGAAGCAGCCGCCGCAAAAATTGGCTATCCAGCGATCGTCAAACCGGTGATGTCCTCTTCCGGAAAAGGCCAGTCTGAGGTCACCTGTCTCAAAGATTGCAAAACAGCCTGGGACTATGCCATGAGCGCCGGCCGCGTTTCCGCCGCACATCTGATCATTGAAGAAAAAATCAGCTTTGATTTTGAAATCACCCTGTTGACGGTACGCTCAATTGGCAAAGAGGGTGAAATTGAAACAGCTTTTTGCGCCCCTATCGGCCACATTCAATCCGGCGGCGACTATATTGAAAGCTGGCAACCCCAGCAAATGAGCGAGAAAGCCCTGAAAAGATCACAGGAGATCGCCAAAGCCATTACCGGCAATTTGGGTGGACGCGGCCTTTTCGGGGTTGAGCTTTTTGTCAAGGATGATCATGTCTGGTTCTCGGAGGTCAGCCCAAGACCGCATGACACCGGCATGGCCACCATGATCACCCAGCGCCAGAACGAATTTGAACTGCACGCCCGCGCCATTCTCGGCCTGCCCGTTTCAACAGAAATGATCAGCCCCGGCGCCAGCGCAGTGATTTATGGCGGGCGGGATGAAAAAGCCATCAGCTTTGATAATCTGGAGAAGGCCCTTGCCATCGAGGGGGTGGACATCCGCCTGTTTGGCAAACCGGAGAGTTTCACCCACCGCCGCATGGGAGTGGCATTGGCTCACGGCAAAACCACAGATGACGCCAGAAACCGTGCCAAAAAAGCCGCCGCAACTGTTACAACTGTTTGAGGGCCGACCGCTTTAACCAGCAGGCCTCAGCCAGTACCCTTGAAAGCTGTAAAATCAGGCAATTATGAGCAAAGACCCAGCAATTACCTTAGAGGCCTTCTGTCAGACCGGCCCAGCCATTGGTCGCCTCGCCGGCCTGGACCTTGGGTCAAAAACCATAGGCGTTGCCCTCTCGGACACTGGCCAGGTCATAGCCTCAGGTCTCGAGACCATCAAACGCACCAAATTCACCAAGGACGCCGCCCGCCTCAGGGAAATCATAGAAGAACATCAGATAATCGCTTTTATCATTGGCCTGCCCCTCAATATGGATGGCAGCGAAGGCCCGCGCATACAGTCCACCAGAGCCTTTGCCAGGAATTTTTCCAAACTGACAGAACTTCCCCTGATTTATTGGGACGAACGCTTATCAACCCAGGCCGTAGAGCGTACCCTGATACAAGCGGACAGCTCCCGCAAACGACGCCAGCAAGTCATAGACAAACTGGCCGCCACCTTCATTCTGCAAGGGGCTCTCGACCGTTTAACCGTAATGAGAGAGCAAGAGCCCCCGTCATGAACGAACTCACCCTCCTGGATTATATCGCCCTGGCCTATTTTTTCAGCCTGATCCTTGGCTATGGCTGGTTAAGCAATAAAGGGCCATTGAAAGGCAAGAACATATCTGTCGGCGTCCATCGCCAGCGTGAAAAATGGATCAACACCATGCTTGAGCGGGAAAACCGCATCTTTGACAGTCAGATCCTGATCTCCCTTAGCCAGGGCAATGCATTTTTTGCCTCAACAGCCATGGTCATCACCGGTGCCCTGGCGACATCACTTGGCAGCGCCAGCGAAATCGCCGCCATGCTGGAGCAATTCCCGATCCCGGCCCTAAACACCCCGCAATTGGTAAAATTGAAGATCACTTTCATAATGATCATTTTTATAAAGGCATTTTTCAGCTTTGCCTGGGCCTTCCGGCTCACCCACTACACGTGCATCATGATCGGCGCTATGCCGCATTCAACCAGTGAATACACAGAAGATACCAAAGACCATGTCTCTCGAACCGTTGAGATATCCGGCCTGTCCGGCAAACATTCAAACAGCGGGCTGCACACTTATTATTACGGCATTGCTGCTGCTGGATGGCTGATCAATGCAATGGTCTTTATACTCGCAACATCCCTGATCATTTTCATACTTTATCGCCGTGAATTCCTTTCAAACAGCCACGATCTTCTCAACCCGCCCTGCGGCAAAAAGTCCAGTGAGTAACCAAATTACAAATATTGCGCTTATCAGTGCGATAAAGCCTTGTCAGTGTTCAATATCTAACTTATAGAACTAGCTTTAATGAGTAAGACCAAAAAATCAGCCCCTAAACACCTCCCGCACCGTCATTTGCTTTCCGTAAATGACCTCACCCGGGAAGAAATCATCTTTTTACTGGACCTGGCCGACGACTTTGCCAAACTGAACCGCAAAGCCGCGAAAAAACAGAACAGTTTGCGCGGTCGCACCCAGATCAATCTCTTTTTTGAAAGCTCAACCCGCACCCAAAGTTCTTTTGAGCTGGCTGGCAAACGCCTTGGCGCTGATGTGATGAACATGTCAATCAATGCCTCCTCCATCAATAAGGGCGAGACCCTCATCGACACCGCCATGACCCTTAATGCCATGCGCCCTGATCTTCTCGTTGTTCGCCATCACGCAGCCGGCGCTGTCGAGCTCCTCAGTCAGAAAGTTGATTGCTCGGTTATCAATGCCGGCGATGGCAGCCACCAGCACCCGACCCAGGCCCTCCTCGATGCCCTGACAATCCGGCGCAACAAAGGCCGGATCGAGCGGCTGACTGTTGCCATCTGCGGTGATGTCCTTCACTCAAGGGTCGCCCGCTCCAACATCGCCCTTCTCAACACCATGGATGCCAGAGTGCGCATCATCGCCCCCTCAACCTTGCTGCCGGCATGTGCAGATCGCCTCGGCGTTGAGGTTTATAACAGCATGGAAGAAGGCCTCAGGGACGCCGATATCGTCATGATGTTGCGCCTGCAAAACGAACGCATGTCCGGCTCTCTTATCCCCTCCAGCCGTGAATATTTCCACTTTTTTGGCCTTGATCATGAAAAAATAAAATACGCCAAACCCGACGCCCTCATCATGCACCCCGGACCGATGAACCGCGGCGTTGAAATAGACGCCACCCTCGCAGATGACCCCCGCAGTGTTATCCGCGAGCAGGTCGAAATGGGCGTCGCCGTGCGCATGGCCATTCTCGAAGCCCTCTCTCATAACCTGCCAAAATCATGTGAGCAAAACTAATGAGCCGCCAGAAAAACAAGGGACAGAAAACCACAAGCTTCATCCACGCCCACCTGATTGATCCAGAAAGCGGCCGTGATGAAATAGGTGGCCTTTCTATGGAAGACGGTGTGATCACCGACATTGGCCCCCATCTGGCCAAAAATGCACCTGAGGGGGCGAAAGTCATAGATTGCGCTGGAAAAATCTTGTGCCCCGGCCTCATTGACATGCTGGTCTTTACCGGTGAACCAGGTGAAGAGCACCGTGAAACCCTGGCAAGCGCCAGCCGGGCGGCAGCAGCCGGCGGCGTCACCACCATCATCACAATGCCCAACACGGACACTGTGATTGACGAGGTTGCCCTTGTTGACTTCCTCAAACGCCGCGCAAGAGATACCGCCATTGTCAATGTTGAGGTAATGGCCGCCATGACCAAAGGTCTCGGCGGTGAGAACATGACAGAAATCGGCCTGTTAATGGAAGCCGGTGCCATCGCCTTCACCAACGGCAGACACACAATCACCAACGCCCAGCTTATGCGCCGCCTCCTGACCTATGGCCGCGATTTTAACGCCCTGATGATGCACTACACAGAAGACCCGGACCTGTCAGCCAATGGCGTGATGAATGAGGGCGAGGTTGCAACAAGGCTTGGCCTTCCCGGCATCCCCACATTAGCTGAAACAATCATGCTGGCCCGGGATATGCGCATCGTCATTGACACAGGTGCCCGCTATCACACCAGCACCATCTCCTGCGCCGAAAGCCTGGAGCTGATCCGCCGCTATAAAACGGACAAGACCAGAATCTCCTCCGGCGTGTCAATCAACCACCTGACCCTCAATGAAAATGACATCGGCCCCTACCGCACCTTCTGCAAGGTTCGCCCGCCGCTGCGCCGCGAAGAAGACCGCCAGGCCATGATCGAGGGCCTGAAAGATGGCAGCATAGATGTCATCGTCTCAGCCCACGACCCGAAAGATTCAGAAGTCAAACGCCAACCCTTCGCCGAAGCCGCCTATGGTGCCATAGGGGTCGAGACCCTGCTGCCGGCCGCCTTAAGGCTCTATCACAACAAATATATAAATCTCATTGATTTACTGGCCACCATGACAATCAACCCGGCCAGAATTCTCGGCCTTGAAAGTGGCCGCCTGAAAAAAGGCGCACCGGCTGATCTCACCATCTTCGATCCAGACACCCCCTGGATAATAGACCGTGACCTCCTCCAGTCTCGGGCCAAAAACAGCGCCTTTGATGAAGAAAAGGTCGAGGGGCGCGTGCTTATGACCTATGTCGGCGGCCGCAAGGTCTTCGAATATAAAAACCAGAACCCCAGCTTTGAATGATCTTCAAACCTGACAAGACTGCGCTCAGCTTGAGAAAATCAACCATTGAGAAGGGCGAATCGCTTAATCTCCCCACTTGACCGGTTAAACAATGAGATCAAGAGTTGAGATAAAGGGGTTCCCCCATGGGCAATGCAGCAGGTGCAGCCACCAAAACAACCCAGAACACCATCTCTCCCGAGATGATAGAAACCCTGGGCAAGGCCCTCAGGCACCAACAGGCCGATGAATTAAAGGCCGCTGAAAAACTTTATAAAAACGCCCTTGCAGCAAGTCGCCACCAACCGGATGTCACCGCTCTGGCCGCTATATTCTACCAGCAGATTGGCCGCCATAAATACTGCCTGACCCTCCTGAAGAAGGCTTTGCAGCAAAACCCGAACCACCCAAAAACCCATCAGCTGCTTGGAAAATCCCACCTGGCACTGGAGCAGTTCAGGGAAGCCATAGACCATTACAGCCGGGCCAGCCAACTGGCTCCAGGGCAAGCAGAAACGCTGGCCGCCCTTGGAACATGCAGGCTGGCTCTGGGGCAGACCCGTGATGCCGAAAGTCTCCTGCAAAGTGCATTCGCCGCCAAAGCGGCTCTCAGCCCTGCTGATCAGTCAAAGCTTTATAATCAGCTTTCCGATGTCCTCATTCTGAACCAGAAACGCAATGTAGCCGCTAACCTGCTGCAGGAAGCGCTGGAAAACAACCTGGCCGATTATGACACCCTCATTCGCCTCATTCTGGCGCAGGGCGAAAGCAACAGGGAGAGCCTGAAACACATAATCAACGCCTACCGCACAAATCCTGAGCGCGATGAAGCCAAAACCCTCTTTGCAAGATATTGTGAATACGGTGCCCCCCCAGCTGAGGTGAACGATGAACTGGAATCCCTCATCATGGCCTGTTTACAGAGCCCGAATGTTGACCACCAGTCCATCGCTCTCCCCTGGATGAAACATGTCTTTGAAACCCCTGATCAAACCGCCATGCAGCTCTATAAAGCCGAAACCTATCAGAATTTTGCAGACTTGCTGGATCAGAAAACCGGCAAAGCCGCCCTGACATCCAGCTTCTTTATTCTGGGGGTTAAAAACATCCGGGCCGATAAACCGGGCATCGAGCGGCTCTACACCAATCTGCGCACCTACTATCTGCACCGCTCAACCAGCCAATCAGGGCTTGGCGAAACGGAAACAGCCCTGCTCTCCAGCCTGGCCCAGCAATGTTATTTAAATGAATATAGTTTTGAACAAACCGAAGCCGAAACCAATTCTGTCAAACAGCTAAAAACCGAATTCGAGCAATCAGACAATCTCAGCCATGTGAGCCCGGAAAAAATCCTCTGCATTGCCTGTTATCTGCCGCTGAACCAGCTCGTGAATGCCTCTGAGCTGAAAACAAACCCCCATTCAGCTGCGTTAAAAGAAGTGATCGAAACCCAGATCATTGCCCCAGAAGAAGAGCGCAAATACCGCGATAGAATAAAAACCCTCGGCACCATAGAAGACAAAACCTCCCTTTCTGTCCGCCAGCAATATGAAGAGAACCCCTACCCCCGCTGGAAACAGGAGAGCATGCTCACCCCGCCCCATGCCAAAGCAATCCAGCCTTCCTGCCTAAGGCAAAAAGAAATCCTCATCGCGGGCTGCGGCACCGGCAAACAGATTGTCTCCGCCACCAACGTCTATCAAAACGCTAAAATCACCGCGATCGATATTTCCAGGGCCAGCCTTGCCTACGCCAGAAGAAAACTAAAGCAATATGAAAAAGACAAGCTGGTGGAGCTTTACCACTGCGACATACTGGAAGCGGATAAACTCGGACAAAGTTTTGACCATATAGAGTGCTGCGGCGTGCTCCATCATATGAAAGACCCGGCTGCCGGCTTGAACACCCTGACATCACTCCTGAAAACGGGCGGCAAATTCAAAATTGCCCTTTACAGCAAGCTGGCAAGGAAATCCGTATGGCAGGCAAGAGCCTTTATTGCAGAAAATGGCTATGAGCCAACCCCTGATGGCATCAGGGCCTGCCGGCAGATCTTTCTGGATAAATTCAGGCACGAACAAGAGCATTATCCCCTGCCCGCATGGCGGGATTTCTACAGCCTTTCAGAATGCCGTGATCTTATCTTCCACGCTCAGGAAATCTGTTATTCACTGGACGAAATAGCCACACTCCTTGAAGAGGCTGGGCTTGGCTTTGAGAAATTCTCACTTCCCCATGCCGTGATAGAGGATTTCCAGAATATCTATCCTGAACCGGAACAATTACAGGATCTCAGCTGCTGGGCCCGTTATGAAGCAGCCAACCCCAACACATTCGTTGGCATGTATCAGTTCTGGGCGATTAAAAAATAACCGCATAACAGCATTCACCCTCCCGGATGACCGTGAAAGTGCCCAAAAATCCGGTCTATTACGAGAACTTGTCAAAAATTTCAAAATCCACTTGCCATCTTAAGAACTGATCGTGTAAGTCTGATCGCGGAGAAGTGGCCGAGTGGTCGAAGGCGCTCCCCTGCTAAGGGAGTAGACGGTGTTGAACCGTCTCGAGGGTTCGAATCCCTTCTTCTCCGCCATTTTTTTAAAAATTATTATTATTAATCAAAGGTTTGATTGCAATCTAAAATCTACAGTCCCCCAATTAGCCCCCCCCCAAAAAAAAACAAATTTATTGTAATTGTGTAGATTTGCCAACATCTACTATTTTGGGTCTCTGCCGACCTAAATCAGACCTATCCTGCAATACCCCATTTCAAAATGCCGAGGCTTCTCCTAGGTGAAACAGTCAATTTATTATGTTTTTATAACATTCAAAACGGACTACTTCACTGGGGGAGGATCAACTGGACCACTCAGTGGGGGCGGGTCACTTTGCCCTGCCGCGACGCAGCTTTACAGGCGAGTGACCGACGTCCGATCCGAACCACTCATGTAAGCTCCAATGTTGGCTTACCGGGCGTTGTTCGGCATCGCAGTACGTTCAATGTGAGCTGAAACCCACCGTTTACTGAGTCAACTACAAATGGCTTCTAATGGCACGAATCTGACCATTTGAACTGGAAACGTGTTAGTCGCTTCCTGACCCAGTTCAGACGTCTGATGGAATATAATTGTATTATTTATTTTTAACTCGATTAACAATCATAGTCAAAAATACCCTTTGGTTATTAGTCACACGTACTTTTCTGTTGCTGTTCGTGACTTGCATCTGAGCCCATTTTTTCTGCATCACGATATTCTTTCCATGCCTGAACAAGAATAAGCTGTGATGATCGAACGAATAACCACGCCATAATGGTTGCTACAATTATGTCTGGCCAAGCCGATACAGTGAGCCAGACAGCAATACTTGCCACCATAACCGCTACATTGCCAATTGCATCATTGCGTGAACACAACCAAACAGAACGAACATTTGCGTCTCCATCTTTATACCGCATAAGAAGTACAACGCTCGTCAAATTTGCCGCCAAAGCCATAAAGCCGATAATTCCCATTATTTCAGCTTTTGGAACCCCTAAAATCAAAATTTGATATGCGGTCGAGCCGAAAACCCATAATCCCATCAACAGTAAGCTCACACCTTTCAGCAATGCCGCTGCCGAGCGAATTTTAATACTCATACCTATCACAGCTAGACTGATTCCATACGTCATAGCATCACCAAGAAAGTCGAGCGCATCAGCCTGCAACGCTTGAGAGCCCGCCAGCTGACCTGCAGCCATCTCAACCAGGAACATAGATGCGTTGATAATGATGACAACCCAAAGAATGAGTTTGTAAGTAGGATTCAAACCATCAAACTTCGGACTCCCGGAACAACCGCATGCAAATTGCTTAGGTTCATAATCCTGATTTGATGGTGCTAACTTTTCCTGGACCATTTTAAGTCGTCCTTAAATTCTATTTGATCTCATAAAATTCAGTTGTGTTAAGAACGGCTATTTGTCACTTATTTCTCGAAAGCTTGTGTGGTTTTCAAAATAAATTATTTTTGCAAATAACCTAGATCTCTTAACATGCTAAATATTTTTACTCCGCGGGAACGAGGTTCTTGGTTTCTGTCTTTTGTTCAATTTCTGCCATCAGGTCACTTGGTACAAACCATCGATAAAGCGCAGGCAGCACTAGCAGAGTTAAAATTGTTGAGCTGACCAATCCGCCGACGACAACTGTTGCAAGTGGCTTTTGAACTTCACTTCCTGTACCTGTCGCATATAGCAGCGGTATCAGGCCAAGTGCTGTTGTCATGGCTGTCATAAGTACTGGACGCATTCGCATACAGGCCCCTTCAATACTTGCTATATCGAGAGGTTTTCCATCCCGGACCAACGTATTTAAATAGGTCACCAGAACCATACCATTCTCAAGGGCAATGCCAAAAAGGGCAATAAACCCGACAGAGGACGGCACAGACAAATTTTGGCCTGATAACCAAAGCGCAACAACCCCACCAACCAGAGCCAGAGGAATATTGATCATTATCAGCAAGGAGCTTTTCAATGACCCAAAATTCATAAAAAGTAGGATGAAAACAATGGCAAGGGTAATTGGGATAACGATCATGAGACGTTTATTGGCTTGTTGCTGCAATTCGAATTGTCCGCCCCATTCAACAAAATAACCGGCCGGCAATTTGACTTTTTCTCCAATCAGCTGCTGACCGTCTGCGACGAATGATCCAATATCCCGTCCTCTAACATTGGCCTGAACTGTAATAAACCTTTGACTGTTTTCTCTAGTAATCTGACGAGGGCCAAAAATTTCCTCAACTTGCGCAATTTGCTCAAGTGGAATGAGAGCACCGTTTTTCGATCTGATAACGATGGCACGTATGTCTTGTTGAGTTGCCCTTGAGTTTTCTGTGTAACGAACATTAATATTAAACCGTTTTACACCTTCAAAAATCTGGCCAGCATTTTCTCCACCAATCGCAGTGCGTACAACCGATTGCACCTCATTTATATTGACACCATAACGGCTGACCACATCCCGGTCGACTATAATCCTGAGCTGAGGTGTACCAGTAATTTGATCCATCTGTACATCAGCAGCACCTTTGATGCCTTGAACAACTTTAGTGATTTCATTTGCCTTCTTGCGCAGAATCTCCATTTCTGAACCAAAGAGTTTTATGGCTAATTCTGCTTTGGTGCCGGTCAGGAGCTCATCAACAGCAGCAGCAATCGGCTGTGTAAAGTTAAATCGAACACCAGGAAAATTTTCGAATGCATGGCTCATTTTTTCAACGAGTTCTTCTTGAGAGAGTTGACGGCTCCATTGGTCGGATGGCTTTAACGCTACAAAGGCTTCTGCACTGTTTACGGGGTCAGCATGTGCACCAACTTCACCGCGGCCAACCCGAGTAACCACTCGTTCAACTTCCGGGAAATTTTTCAAAAGGTTTTTCTCAAAACGAAGGACTGTATCGCGAGCTTCCTCTAAAGAAATAGACGGTGCCATGGTCAAGCGAACAAGCAGATCACCTTCATTAAGTCTTGGTACGAACTCAGAACCAAGAAATGGAAAAATAAAGATACCGATTGCCAACATGCCCCCTGCGACAGAAACGGCCAATATCCGAGACTTCACAAACAAGGTTACAATGGGACGATAAATGGCCTGGAGTTTTTCGACGACACGTATGCCGATATTTTTCTTAGTCGCTTCATCGGTTTTGTGGGAAGTTCTTTTAATTAGAAGATTAGATAATACAGGTGCAATAATAAGTGCGAATAGCAATGAACCAAACATCACTAAAGCGGTTGTAATGGCCAGAGGCCGAAATGTTTTGCCTTCAACACCCTGCAAAGTAAATAGCGGAATAAATACAACAATGATAATCAGAATTGCAAATCCGATTGGACGGGCCACTTCGGCGCAGGCTGTTGCAACAATCTGTTCTTTGCTTAGTGTCGGATGATCTTCTCTGAGCATGCGGTCAACATTTTCAACTATAACAATCGCCCCATCAACCATCATGCCAATGGCGATCGCAATACCCCCTAGTGACATAAGATTTGCCGACATACCAAGCCCTTGCATTATGATAAATGCGAAGGCGATGGAAAAAGGTATGGATAGTGCTACAACAAGGCTAGGCCTGATGCCGCCCATAAACGCCAGAATGATTAATGCCACAAGAATTATGCCTTGCAATAGAGCATCCGTTACCGTTGTAAGGCTTTTTGAAACAAGCTTCGATTGATCGTAATAGGGAACAACTTTTACGCCAGACGGTAGCGTTTTATTGATTTTTTCCAATCTTGACTTCACGGCAGCGATAACTTTGGAAGTATTCGTACCGATTAGTTTTAATACGAGACCAGCAACTGCTTCACCTTCGCCATTCAGGGTTGCTAAGCCCTGACGCACTTCACCTCCAATTGCGACCGAGGCAACGTCTCGAACATAAATTGCAGTGCCATCATCGACCTTGAGAACAATATTTTGAATATCTGGTATATTTTTAGCCAGCCCAACCGAGCGAATAAGATATTGCTCATTGTTCTTAATAATATATTGCGCGCCTACACTGCCATTATTGACTTTAACGGCGTCAACAACCTCTCCAATGGTCAGGCCATATTTCAAGAGGGCAATTGGATTAATCTGCACTTGAAATTGTTTGACTTCACCGCCAAGTGACAAAATTTCTGTTACGCCTTTTACATTTTGCAGATTGAATTTTATCAGCCAATCCTGAATTTCGCGCAATTCAACGAGGTCACGTTTTCCGGTGGTATCTTCAACAAAATAAAAAAGGATCTGACCAAGACCGGTTGTTATCGGACCCATTTCAGGGTCGCCAAAACCATTTGGGATCTCTTCTCTTGCTTGTTGCAATCGCTCATTGACGAGTTGGCGGGCAAAGTAAATATCAGTGCCCTCATCAAAATAAATATTGACGATGGAAAGTCCAAAGTTCGAAACAGAACGGACTTGATGTAAATTGGGTAGCCCGTTCATGGCGACCTCGATGGGATAAGTCACATATCGCTCTACCTCCTCTGGCGCAAGACCGTCAGTTTCCGTAAAAATCTGCACCAAAGCTGGGGTGACATCAGGAAAAGCATCAACAGGAAGGCTATTGTAGCTTTTATAGCCTGCGGCAAAAACACCAACAGCAACAACCAAAATAAGCAAGCGTTGCTTTAGAAGAGATTTAAGAAAGTTATGCATAGTAACCCCGGCCATTTGTGATTTTAAGGTTTCAACACACGGATTCTAGTGATTATGACCGTCGTCAAAACTTCCTTTGGCAAGTTGAGCTTTAAGCGTAAAAGCCCCCTGCTTCACATACGTCTCGCCTGATTTTAAACCAGAAAGCACCTCAACAAACTTATGGTTCTCACGTCCAATTTTTACTTGACGCGGTGAAAACTCTCCATCCTTCCCAACAAAAACGAGTTTTCCATTTTCAGAATTCTGGACGGCGTCTTTCGGCACACGTAAAACGGATTCTTGGTTTTGAATCTCAATTTGCACTTCGAGGAACATACCTGGGCGTAGGTTTTTACTGGGGTTCTCAACAATAATCCTGGCAGTCGCGGTACGTGTCGTCTCATTCACATGCGGCGTTATAAACGCGATTTTCCCATCGACCTCGCCACCATCATAGATGATATGAACTTTTTGATTTTTTTGGATGAGGGGAAGATCTTTGGGATAAACGCTTACATCAACCCAAACTCTTGAAAGGTCGGCAATGACAAAGACCTGACGCGCTTGTGTAACCGCTTCACCGCGAGTTACATGTCGTTCGATGACTGTTCCTGAAAAGGGAGAGGTGAGACGGTATTCGCTTAAGTTTGCTTGTTTATTGCTTACAAGATCTTCTAAATGTTTTTTCTCAAAACCCAAAGCCAGGATTTTTTCTGCGGATGATCTTTTGTCTACTTTTATGTCGTGATATTTTTTTTTAGTCTCGAGAAATTCACGAAGCCGCGCTATTTTTTTCTCCCACAATTTTTCTTCACGCTCAAAAATATTTCGCATCACAACTTCGCGTTCCGCGGTTGCAATATAGTTGGCTCTAGCGTCGGCGAGCTCCCTGCTTTCGAGCACAGCAATAAGCTGTTTTTCGGATACTTTATCGCCCTGAGATACAAATACCTCACGCGCGAAACCAGGTACACGTGACACAATATGCGCCACACGGTCTTGATCAAATTTAACCTCGGCAGGTCGTTTCAGATGATTGCTAAAATCACCTTTTTCTACAATATCCGTTTGAATACCGAATTCCTGCATTTGCCGATTGCTGAGCTTAACTTTGTCGCCATGCTCATGTGCATCATGTTTGTTTTCATCATGTGCGCCATGCTCTTTATTTTCATCGCCATCTTTGTGATT
Organism: uncultured Rhodomicrobium sp.; assembly: GCA_964351785.1. Lineage (GTDB taxonomy): Bacteria > Pseudomonadota > Alphaproteobacteria > Rhizobiales > HXMU1428-3 > HXMU1428-3. The sequence continues at coordinate 2,639 of CAYGPF010000022.1, read as the reverse complement.
ATGGCCTTTTTCACCATGATGCGCTTCTCGGTCCGATTTTACTTTGTGCTCATGACCATGTGAGTCAAGTTTGCTTTCATCATGCTTGCCATGATCTTTATGATTGTGTCCTTCGTGCTCGTCACCGTCTTTATGCTTATGGCCTTTTTCACCGTGATGCGCCTTATGGTCTGATTTTTCTTTGTGGTCATGCTTATGTGAGTCATGTTTGCTTTCATCATGCTCACCATGATCTTTATGATTGTGCCCTTCGTGTTCATCCCCATCTTTGTGCTTATGGCCTTTTTCATCATGATGCGGTTTATGGTCTGCATCATCCTTATGCTTGTCATGATCATGCTTTTCTTTTCCATCATGGGCGTGATCATGGTGATCGTGTCCTTTTTCTTCATGCTTATTCGCGAGTTGAAGGTTTTTCACTTCATCGCTAATCATCGTCTTCTGCGCTGCATACGACTGCTTAAATAAAGGCGCCAACAAAGCACTGGCTCCAAAAATAAGTGTGAAAGCAAAAGTTGCGTATAGAAATTTTGTCATCGGCTTTTTCCCAAATGTGTTTAATAAAGATCGCAATCGTTGCGTACGTGCAAAATTATCAAGCTGTACGAGGTCTTATCTTTTATTCAGATAAGGCCTTGAGCTATTTGCATTTACAAAAATCAATTCGAGAAAATTGATCTCAATTCAGGATTCTGATTGATTTCAAATGTTGTAGGGAGGGAAATTGGTAAGCTAATTTGTCCGGTATGGGACGCATGTCGCTGCGTCTCACTGCCAGCGAGGCCGCAATGATTAGGCCTATATAATAATTCTCAACAACGTCATCTTTTGGAGGTGCAGAATGCTGCGTTGCTGATTTTGATGACTTAAGCGAGGTCACCAACAGAGCCCGGTCAACGCACGTTTCAGGATGCTCACCGGACAATGAAATTTTATGAGCGATAATATTGTGATCGGATTGCGCGACAGAGTTATGTAATCGGTCAATTGTACGAAATTCAATTGCCGAATGCCCATCATCTCCAACACACCACAAATACGAATTTGCAGCAAATGCAGATACAGGCATGTAAATTGCCAGCATGAAAATAGCAACAACACGTATGGCACAATGAGAAATCATAGACATTGCAATATCACATTACCCGTCAATTATTTGCAAAAGAAAAATTCTTTAATATTACGAAATTTCTTTTGTTTTTATAGAGTCTTGCCCCACCAACGACCAGAATAATAACATTTGATCATTGTCACAAAATTAAAGCAAGGATAATTCACCTATGTGGTCGTATATTCTATTGTGGATTGCTTGCTCTTGCACTTATCTCAGCGGCAGCTCATTTTCCAATTTTATCCACCACCAAAAAGAGAAGGGTGGCAACATCCAACTTTTTTTTGTTTCGCCTGTTTAGTTATTCTCATGCCCCCCATCAGCGCTTATGGAACAGATTAATTGCTTAAATCTAAGTAGCCTATTCCGCGCAGGATGGCAGCCAAGGCGCATAAGGATGAGAATGAGGTCTTCTATATTGGTGATTCTGGCGATGCTGTTTGCTCATTGGGTTGTAACCGGGACCGCAAGTTCTTGTTGCATTCCCAGCCACATTGTAATGATCCGGATTAGCTTTATAAGTTACATACGTGCTTTTCTGTTTTTCGCTTCGCTGTTCCATAAAAAGTTCTCGATTTTGAAAACGGTCCTTGGCGTTACCATTCTCAAATAACGGAAAATGAATTAATAAGACAGTTACAGCGAACAATATGAACTTTCTCGCGATTATCATCTTGGATCTCCTTTAACTTGATGACTTTCAAAACAAATTCCCTGCGATATGGCTTTTGATGACAAGCCTTAGGTTAAGTAACCTTTTGAATAAGTCGTCCCGCGAGTGACTACCGGGAAATCTGATATCCACCCGTAAACCAGAATGGTTGTCCTCTAGGAAGATCGAAGTCCTGTGAAAATCAGCAATAACTTTCACCATGGATAGCCCCAAACCAGATCCCGGGGTTGTCCGGCTCTTCTCCAGTCGGTAGAGGCGACGAAGAACTTTTTCGCGCTCTGCGACCGGGGTCGCCTAAACCGTTATCGGCAACGGTTGCTATCACTTTATTTCCGTATCTAATTACACGGCATTCTATATGCAATCCCTTAGGACAATGACGGAGTGTGTTTTCTAACAAGTTAGCGAATAGCTGGGTGAGCAATTCCCGATCGTCGTTAATAAATGTATGTGGCTCAGTCTTAAAGCGAGTTAAAACTATACCCTGTTCCTCAAAAGTTGAAAGATAAAAATCGACTATTTCATCCATAACAGTGCCGACATTTACATCGGCAAAGCGAGCTTTGCATGCCCTCTGATTCAATTTGGGCTATTCTCCAAAGGGTATCAAAGAAGGGCGCTACCCAAAGCCTGTCAAGCTTGGCCCTAAAATCACCACATGGCGTGTTGAAGACATCCGCACCCTCATTGAACAGACGAAGGGCTAAGCCATGCCCAGACGTCTCTATCCCCATAAACGGGTGCGGTATTGGTATGCCTACAACACAGATGAAATCACATCCCTGTTTCATGATTTCGGACTGTCCTAGCCCCGTATAGTTGATCCACGATTTTCGTATTATTCTACGAAATAGG
>CAYGPF010000021.1:0-25604 GCA_964351785.1 uncultured Rhodomicrobium sp. | reverse complement strand
CTGTTATTACAGCCAAGTTGGATGATGGGGCTGTGACCACGGCAAAACTGGATGACGGTGCGGTCACCAGCCTGAAAATAGCAGACGGCGCTGTGATCACAGATAAGCTTGCAGATGGGGCCGTGACCACGGCAAAGCTGGATGACGGTGCTGTCACCAGTATCAAAATTGGGAATGGCGCGGTGACCAATGCAAAACTGGCCAATAATGCGGTAACAACAGATAAGTTGGCCGATAACGCGGTCAGTTCGGCCAAAATCCAGGACAGCGCTGTAACAACAGATAAGTTGGCTGACAACTCAGTCAGTTCAGCAAAAATTCAGGACCAGGCTGTGACCTCTGAGAAGATAGCTGATGGCGCAGTCACAGCCGATAAACTTTCACCAGAAGTTATGGCAAGCATGGCCAGTGCTGATATGGGAGATGGGTCCGTCACCTTTAATAAATTAGGCAAAGGTGTTCAAAAACGCATCACCTCCCTGGAAAAGGATGTGAACAGTCTGAAAGCAGGTGTTGCCCTGGCCATGGCGACAGCGAATGCCCCTGTATTGTTGGGCGGAGATAATAAGTTCTCACTCAGCCTGGGGTTTGGGTTTTATGATGACCAAACCGCAGGAGCGCTGAAAGGGGCGATGCGCCTGACAGACCAGGCCATTCTCACCGGCAGTTTTGCTGTCTCTGAAGAAGAGATGGGTGGGGGCATAGGCATTGGCTTTGGCTTTTAAAAATAGTTTCGACGACGAAAAGGACAACGGGGAGCAGCAAGTATGATAAAACTATTTTTATTCATGACAGCCATCAGCACGCTTATATTCAGCGTATTCATTTTACCAAAGATAGATCCCGCATCGGGAAAGACGGCCTGGCAACTGGTTTGTAAACAGGAGCAAAAATCTTGCCATATGGTTTCCTATTTGCACTCAAAAAAACAGAAAATCATTTCTGCAGTCTCTCTAACCAATAAAATGGCTAAAAACGGCTCTGAAATCACTGTCGGGCTCATTCAACTGTCCCTTGGTCTGCACATCCCCTCAGGCGTCAAATTCAGAATAGATAAGAATCGCGCAACCAATGCCAAATTAATCGACTGCCTACCCAAAGGTTGCCGGGCCATAATCTCCATCACGCCGAAACTTTTAACAGGCCTGAAAGAAGGCAATAAGGCTCACATCATCATCAAGGATTCAAAAAGCCATAAGGTTATAACCATGAATTATCCCCTTAATGGCTTTACCCAAGCCTGGAGTTCCATGCTAAAAGCAAATGAATATAAATTAAAAATGTCACATATGAGCAATTAGCCGAGAAAGCCAATGGCAAATAAATCACAAGCATACATGAAAGCCAAAAAAAGGGTAGAAGCCAAACTCGGCTTTTACATACACGCCGCCATCTTTGCGCTGGTCAATCTCATACTTATGATAGTCGATCTGAGCACCTCACCCGATAAAATCTGGTTTATCTGGCCGCTGCTGGGCTGGGGCGGCGGGCTATTGCTGCATGGATTGCTGGTGTTTTTCTACCCCAATACCGGCTCTTTTAAAGATGACATGATCCGCAAGGAAATGGAACAGGATAAATCCTGACCCTAATCCTTTTCATAAAGGCGATCTGAAGAGCTCCGGCGCTTGAGCCTGACACTCAGCGAGAACAGCACAACCAGAAGCGAAGTGAGATAGGCAGCCAGCTGCCATGAGCCAATCACATAAGCGGTTGTGATACCAATAACCGCATAGAGGATAGGCAGGATAAAAAGCCACCAGGCAGCCCTGGGAGTGATTAAAGCAAACCCTGCGGTTGCCAGAAGTGTCGGCGCCGGGGAAAGGCCTAACACCAGCCCCCCTTTAAGTGAAGGCCCGTCAACAAGACCGGTAAAGGGAAGCGCAAATAGCGCTAATCCAATAACCGCAAGCCCGGCACAGTCCAGCTGTGTGGGGTGAGAAACAGGGGCGCAGACCTTGAAAAGCTGCCAGACACCCCAGCCTGAAAGCAACAGCGCCTGTACGACAAAAAGCCAGCCATAATAAAAGGCCATCCAGTTCAGGCCCTGATAAAATTGATGATGATAAACCAGCCCGCACCAGCCCCAGCCAAGCCCAAGCAACAAACCGGCAAAGCCCAGCTTTTTTCGCTGGCGGCGGTAACAAAGCCAGAAAAACAACAACCCTGCAAAGAAGGCAACAATCTGAGCTGGCCAGATGGCATCATTATAATAGGCAAGTGAGCTGTAATACACCTCAGGCGAAAACAGCAACAGATCATCAAGCCGGTAACTCATAAAAAGCTTCATGGCAATCTCAACCTAAAGCGAGGCGCAGTAGCGCACCATTTCAGCTCTCATTCTGGCATCCGGCATCCGCCCAAACCCGGCCCCGATGTTCTGTTTCACATGATCAACCCGTGTAGTCGCAGGGATAGCCACATTCAAAGAAGGATGGCTCACAATGAATTTAAGAAGAAATTGGGCCCAGTTGCCACAGTCAATCTCACTTGCAAAATCTGGCAAGGGGTGCGGGCTGTACCTGTCGATGAGGGCACCCCGCGAAAATGGGCGATTGGCAATCACAGCCAGCCCTTTGTCTCGGGCAAGCGGTAGTAATCTTTCTTCGGCTGCCCGGTTATCCATATTGTAAGTCAGTTGAATAAAATCGAGGGGTTCACTCTTCATGATAGCGGCAAAATCATCATGCCGTCGCCCATGACTGGTGGTAATCCCGATATAACGGACAAGCCCTTCTTCCTTCAGCGCTTGCAGGGTTTTTAAATGCGCCTGCCAGGAAACCAGGTTATGCACTTGCAACAGATCAAACTTTTTCAATCCCCATAATTTCATCGAGTTCTTTATTTGGGCAAGACCCTGCCCCTCAAAAGACGTCCAGACCTTGGTCGTGGAAAACAGACGCTCCGGGTAATTAAGCTTTTGGAGCATATAGCCGATCACTTCCTGTGAAGAACCATACATCGGGGAAGAATCCACCATCGCGCCGCCGCCGGCAAAAAAAGCCTCCAGCACCTTGGTGCGGTTGTCCCGAAGGGCTCTATCAGGCCCGACATTAAAATTAATCCATGAGCCAATGCCTATCACTGGCAGCGTCTCACCGCTGGAGGGTATGGGCTTTTTCAGGATCTCAGCAGGGGTCAAAGCCTTGAGGGGGCCGGGTATGAGCGCCGCGGCACCACCAGCTACCAGCCCGCCAAGCAGGCCTCTACGATTTAGGATGTGAGATGTCATGTTGGTCCTCCTGATAGCCAGAGTGTAAAATAACAAATGAATGAGATCATGGCGAACCGGATAATCTTTCAAATCCGGCGGTAAGATCAGCCTTTAAATCATCAAGATTTTCATTGCCAACATGAATGCGAAGCGCCTGCCCCTCATATGGCCATTTCGTTGCCGTTCGGTAAGGCACGGGATCAAAGGGAATGATGAGGCTCTCATACCCACCCCACGACCAGCCCATGGAAAAAAGCTCTAACCCATCCACCATTTTTGCCGCGCGGGCTTGAGAGTTTTTATTTAAAACAATACTGAAGAGGCTGGTGCTTCCCTGAAAGTCCCGGGCAAAAAGCTCATGATCCGGGTGCGAGGGCAGACCGGGATGAATAACTGCGCTGACTTCAGCGCACCCTTCAAGCCAGCTCGCCAGCTCAAGCGCCGCCCGCTGGTGGTGCTCAAGTCTGAGCGCCAGCGTCCGCAACCCGCGAAGCGCAATCTGGGCATCATCCGGCCCGGCACAAATCCCAAGTTCATAAGCCCGTTGTCGCACCAGACCGGCCGCTGTCTTGTTTGAGCTGATTGTGCCGATCATCGCATCTGCATGCCCGCAAAAGAACTTGCTGCCCGAATGCAGACTGACATCAACCCCGTGCAAAAGCGGACGGAAGAAAAGCGGGGTGGCATAGGTATTATCAATGATAGTGGTGATGCCGCGCCGCCGCGCAACTTTCACGATCGCAGGCACATCCTGAACTTCAAATGTCTGAGAGCCCGGGCTTTCAAGGAATATCACCTGGGTGCTGTCGGTAATGAGAGCTTCAATACCAGCCCCGATACGCGGGTCATAATAACTGGTCTCAATACCAAGCCCTTTCAGCGTGCCGTCGCAAAACTGCCGCGTTGGCAGATAGGCGCTGTCTGTCACCAGCACATGATCACCCGCTTTCAGAAAGGAAAGCAGCGCCGTGGAAATTGCGGATAGGCCGGACGGGGTAAGAACAGTATCTTCAGCCTCTTCAAGGTCACTGATGGCCGTCTCCAGCGCATCGTAGGTCGGGCTGCCCTTGCGCCCGTACCAGTAACCATAGCCCCCCTTTTTAAGCGAGGCCATCGTGGGAAACAAAACCGTAGAGCCGCGGTAAAGCGGTGGGTTCACAAATCCCCTAGATTGTTCATTGTCCCGGCCAAGATGAACAAGCCTTGTTTTTGGTTTGTGTTTTGAAGAAGGGGGCTTCGTCATAATGCTCTCAATTCTAAAGAAATATCCGGTTCAGCAGATCAGCTATTTTGCGCGGGATGGAGAAGACAATCAAGCATTTGGGATAGAGACTGAAATAGAAGGGTGCGAAGCATAAATGAAAACAGCCATAAGTCGCCCCTATCTCAACTCACACCCATCAAAGGGGAGTAAATTGAGGCAGGTGAATTACTGCAGGAAATAAAAGCTGAAGACAAAACAATATCACCTTAGATCGGCGCGCCGTCCGTGCGGCGAATGGCAACAACCGATGAGCGCGGCGCCTGTCCCGCCCCCAGTGGAAAATGACCACCGCCCCGCTCACCAGGATGCTGAATGCCAACAAACAGCACGCGCCCCTCAGGGCCCCAGCAAAGCCCGGTAATTTCACATTCTTTAGGCCCCACAAGAAATCTGCGGATCTCACCTGTCACTGTGTCTCCAACCAGCATCTGGTTATTGCCCATGCCCTGAAACGCGCCCTTGTTGGAATAGTTTCCATCTGTCTGGATCCAGAGCCGTCCCTTGTCATCAAAATGCAACCCATCAGGTGAATTAAACTGATTGTCACTGGTGATGTTCGAAGTACCAGCTGCCGCCTCTCCCTGCAGGTCAGGGTTGCCGGCAACGGCAAACAACCGCCAGAGAAAACCGGTTTCAGAATGATCGCCCTTATCCGGCTGCCAGGCAATGATCTGCCCGTAAAGATTTTTTTCCCTCGGATTGGGGCCATTAACCGGCATTTCATCACCGCCCTTGTTTGGTTTCAGGCCGCGGTGCTTGTTGTTGGTGAGCGCGCAGTAAACTTCAGCGCGCTCAGGGTGCGCCGCCACCCATTCCGGGCGGTCCATCGTGGTCGCACCGACCTTGGAGCCGGCAAGGCGGGAATAAATGCAGATCTCGGCTTCACTCATTGAGGTCGTCTCCGGGGTAAGCGGCAACCAGGCACCATGCCCGTCAGCATAGAATTTGGCCACATAAAGTGTGCCCTTATTCAAAAGCTTGTCGGTATTTTGCCCGACCTGATAAAAATCTCTAGAGACAAATTTATATAGAAATTCCCCCCGTTCATCATCGCCCATATACACAACAACCCGCCGGTCCTTGCCCAGCACAACTTCGGCATTCTCATGCTTGAAGCGCCCAAGTTTGGTGCGCTTCTTTAAAGGGGAGTCCGGTTTTAAGGGATCAAACTCAACCACATACCCAAATCGATTGGCCTCATGCGGCTCAGCGGCGATGTCAAACCGTTCATCAAATCGGGACCATCCATAACCAAAATCATGATGGCCGATACCATAACGGGTCTGCGCCATATTGAGGGGGAGCTCAGGATCAGAGGAGGAAAAATAGCCATTAAAATTTTCTTCACAGGTGAGATAGGTTCCCCACGGTGTCACCCCGCACCCGCAATTGTTAAATGTACCCAAAACCTCCATACCCGAAGGGTCACCCCTGGTAGAAAGGTCCGGGTGCCCGGCGGCCGGCCCTGTCAGTTCCATCGCTGTGTCGGGTGTTATGCGGCGGTTCAAGGGGCTGTCAACAACCGGGTGCCACTGCCCCTCTGATTGAGAAACCTCAACAACGGTTAATCCATGCCCGGCTTTTGACTTTAAAAAATCATCCGCTGTTTCAGGTTTATGCCCTTCGTGCGGTAACATATACCGCTTGTTGATATATTCATTATTGATCACCAGTAAATACCGGCCGTCTTGCTCGAAAAAACCCATCCCGTCATTATTATCGCCAAAAGCTTTCAGCTGTGCCGCACCGCTCCCGCCCAAAGTGGCATCAAATGCCGGCGCGTCGGACCATAACGGATCACCCCATTTCACAACAAGCTGCCATTCAAACCCGTCAGGAAGTGTGATGGTATCAAGGCTGTTGGCAGCAACAGGGTGAAACCCGAAAACATCTGTACGCGCCTGCGCTGCTTTGCTCTGCCACGCACTGGCACTGAGGAAACTGGCAAACCCAAACCCAATCCCCCCGCCAACAAAGTCCCGCCGCGACAGGGCCTGTGTACTGATTTTTTCAAAATCCGTTGTCTGAGGGCGTGGGTAGTGCTTCTCATCAAAGTCATCAAATGAGGTATCATCCCCACCAGAGAGGCGTGGTTTATCGCAAAATTTTTGCATTAATGGTCCTGTAAAATTGGAAAAAATATCAGTTGGAAATCATAACCCTGATTAGTGACGCCAGAATGACGCTTGATCATGGTCACTCATCATCTACATAAGGCAAAATCAAGGCTGTTTAGAGTGTAAAATTGAAAACTTGTGATAGAAAATATAAATAAGCCTGCATCACGTAAGCGACAGAAGCGACAGAGTGCCATTAATAGAGTGCCATTAATAGTGACGCAAAAAGTTTCGTAAAATGATTATGGCCTTGAGTGTAACTTCTGATCGTCTGTTAGGCTTTTAATCATCCTCATTCATGCGTTGCAATTGGTTTTTTAAAACATCAATCTCAGATAGAAGCTCAATAGCCAGAGTAACGCCCGCCGGGTTCAATCCTAAATCCCTTTGCAAACGCTGGGCTTTTTGCAGGTAAATTACGGTTGTTTCAGAAAACCGCCAAGTCTCAGGTGTCTCACCATGAGGCTCAATCAGACCTTCCTCGACATAAACGTAAATATCTTTTCTATCGAGCCGGCATCGCTCTGTCAGATCTTGAACTGTTAGCGTTGCACTTTCCATCAGGATCTTACTTTTCATCTTTAAGTTCTCCGGCACAAACTATTTTTGAATTTTCACTGCACTCTGGCAGTTTTCAGCATGGCTTCACGCGGGTTGAAATCAAAGTTTTCTTCCATGGCTTTGTAGAGCTCTTTTGTTTTATCATCCTCAGCGGCGGGGAGTGAAATTTGCAGCACAACATAAAGATCACCGGGGGTAGGTGCGGGTAAACCCCTCCCCTTCAGACGTAGCTTGCGCCCCTGCTGGGAGCCTGAGGGAACAGTAAGATCAACCACGCCTTCAGGTGTAGGAATTTTAATCTTCCCGCCAAGAGCAGCCTCCCAAGGAGCAACGGGCAGATTAAGATAAAGATCCCGGCCCTCAACATGATATAATGGATGCGGTTTGAAGGCTATTTCTAGAAAAAGATCACCAGGTTTCCCTTCGCCTTGACCGGGGGAACCCTGGTTATTCAGCCTTATATGCTGACCGGCTTTAACACCCTTGGGGATTGCAACCATAAGTCTGCGTTCTTTGAGCGTGACATGCCCATCGCTTGTGAGTTCAGGAACTTTCAGAACAATCTCGCGTTTGGCACCTTGAAAGGCATCCATGAGATCAATGCTAATCCTTGCATGATGGTCCTGGCCCTTGATATTGAACTGGGCTCTGGCATGCTCGCGGCGTTGCTCCTGATAGGCTTGACCAAACAGGTTTTCAAAAAACTCAGAAAAGCGCGGGTCATTTTCACTCGCAGCATGACCTCGAAATTCAAACCCCTCATTCCAGTCTGGCGGGGGTGAAAAATCCTGTCCGGCCTGGTATGATTTTCCAAGTTGATCATAAGCCGCGCGCTTTTCAACATCACCCAAAACCTCAAATGCTTCGCCAATTTCTTTGAATTTGGCTTCGGCATCCTCTTCTTTATTGAGATCGGGATGATACTTCCTCGCCAGTTTACGGTAAGCGCTTTTTATCTGGTCCTGCGTGTATGACCTTTCAACACCCAAAACATCATAATAGTTTTTATATTCCATAGGGGCGCAACTTTCACTTCGGATGTATTCAGGTAATCATACAACTTGATATTGATCAAATGTACAGCCTCCTTTTTGATATATGAATAATGGGTGGAATTACAACGCACAGCTTAGTGGCGTCACCCTGAACAGACAGTGACGGCAGTAAATTATAGCGTGGCAAAGTGTTATTTCAGAAAGAACACCATTAATCGGGCGGTATGATCAAGAGAGGCGAATATGATAAAAAAAGTCAAAGGCGATATTCTTTTAAGCGAAACTCAGGCTATCGCCCAAATTGTCGCCCCTCATGATCATTTGAACCAGGGATTGGCCCTGGCTCTCAGAGACCTGTACCCGGCAATGGCAAAAGACTTCAGCCATTACTGCCATCAACAAAATCCTAAAGAAGGTCAAGCCTGGCTATGGGGCGGTGCTGACAAGGTCATCATCAATCTCATGGCACAAGAAGCAGCCATTGATAAAAATGCGCATCCTGGCAAGGCGACAATGAAAAATTTAAAAGGCGCACTGAAAGATCTGCGAAAATTAATCAAAAAAGAACAGCTGAAATCAGTTGCACTCCCCAAATTGGCGACAGGTGTCGGCGGTCTTGACTGGGAAGATGTTGAACCGCTCATTGAGCAGTATCTTGGAGATTTGAAAATTCCGGTTATTATTTATCAAACCTACATAAAAGACAAAAAAGCCAAAGAAAATTTAAAAGTGACCACTTAGCACTTTCTGCTGTCGGCCCATAAAGTGGTGATAACATCACCAGCAGGGCAAAAGGTCAGCGCTGCAACAGTGAACAAACACAATTCCCCTATAGTCCTCAGGCGCATCGACCACGCCGTATCTGTGGTTTCTTGACGCAGAGAAGGCCCTGCGGTTGCCTTGCGGCAATCTATGGGCTATGAGTGCCCCTCCGTATAACCGTTACCTTTCCCCTGCAAATTTATTACCTGGGCCAGCCGGGTCAAACAGGTGTCAGGCAGGGCGCAATCAGGGGGTTGTAGGTAATTCCTTCATTAACACCTCATTTCCATTGGCAAACTCAACGGCCAGCTTCAAAAGTCTCGGACTTGTGCTGTTCATACCAACAACCTGAGACAATACAAATACAATCAATCACCAAAACGATGCGGGCTAAATAGCGCTGGGCAGGGAATTTTGGTTTTTAAAGACAAGGCAGAACGAGTGAACGCGACAAATTCATATTTTGAAACAGCCAGACAATATCTAGGCGGTGAAGAATTAAATGTTTCCCGCTTTCGAATTGAGATCCTCAGTGGTTTGACAGTCGCCCTGGCCCTTGTCCCGGAGGCTGTCGCGTTTGCATTCGTTGCCAATGTTCACCCGCTTGTCGGTCTCTATGCCGCCTTCATTGTCGGCCTGATCACAGCACTCTATGGTGGCCGCCCGGGCATGATATCAGGGGCAACAGGCGCTTTGGCCGTGGTAATGGTCGAACTGGTTGTGACCCATGGTGTTGAGTATCTTTTTGCAACAGTGGTGTTGATGGGTGGATTGCAATTGCTGGCAGGTGTCTTTCACCTTGGCAAATTCATCAGGATGGTGCCGCGCCCCGTTATGCTGGGTTTTGTTAATGGTCTGGCGATTGTCATTTTTCTGGCCCAACTGTCACAGTTTAAAGAAACAGGCGCTGACGGGGTTGAAACCTGGATGAGCGGCAACAAGCTTCTCATCATGATGTGCCTTGTATTCTTGACCATGTTCCTGATTTATCTTGTCCCAAAATTCACCTCTGCCATACCTGCGCCGCTGGTGGCGATTGTCGCCGTGAGCCTGATTACAATTTATGGCGGGCTGGATACCAGGACCGTCGGTGATCTGGCAAAAATCGGTGCCGGGCTGCCAACTTTTCACATTCCGACAGTGCCTATTAATCTTGAAACACTCAAAGTGATAGTGCCATACGCTTTCATTCTGGCAGCCATTGGTCTGATTGAAAGTCTGCTGACGCTGAACCTCGTCAATGACAAGCTGGAAAAACGGGGCGGGGCTTCACGTGAATGCCTGGCCCAGGGCTGTGCCAATGTGGTAACCGGCTTTTTTGGCGGTATGGGCGGCTGTGCGATGATTGGCCAGACCATGATTAATGTCAGCTCTGGGGGCCGCACTCGGATTTCAGGCATCGCAGCAGCTTTGTTCCTCCTGAGCTTTATCCTGTTTGCATCAGGTTTGATAGAACAGATCCCGCTTGCCGCTCTTGTCGGCGTGATGTTTATGGTCGTGATCGGCACCTTTGCCTGGGACACGTTTCAGATGCTGCCCAAAATCCCCTGGACGGATGCCTTCGTCCTGATCCTTGTTTCACTTGTAACGGTGTTTACAGACCTTGCCATTGCGGTTGTTGTTGGCGTCATTGTATCTACGCTGGTGTTTGCCTGGGAAAGCGCCAAACAAATTCATGTCAGGGATTGCCTGAGGGATAATGGTGCCAAGGTCTATCATGTAACAGGTCAGTTGTTCTTTTCATCATCGGCCGAGTTTCAGGAATATTTTGACCCGAAAAATGACCCGGATGAAGTTTACATTGATTTCAAGAACGCCCGCGTCTGGGACCATTCAGCCCTGGAAGCCATTGAAGCACTGGCGGCCCGCTATAATGGTTACGGCAAGGTTCTGCACTTGCGCCACCTGAGTAAAGACTGCCGCCTCCTGCTTGAGCGCTCTGGCATGTTGGTCGTTGATAAACTTTCAGATGACCCGGTTTACGGGCTGGCCGTTGACTATGCGGAGAAATACGGCAATGGGGGGCACTAGCAACCCGTTTGTTACAAGATACTGCTGACCAGGAGCTATTGGGTATTGCCCGGTGCCAGCGACCTGGCCCATGCCAATTGAGGTGCTGGGGAAGAGGGCACTAAGCGGCGCTAGCCTAGATGTTTCCTGAATAAATCCATCGTCCGTTTCCAGGCAAGCTGCGCCGCTTCCTTGTCATATCGGGGTGTGGAATTGTTATGGAAACCATGCCGTGTGCCGGGGTAGGTAAACATCTCATAGCGCACATTCGCCGCTTTGAGCGCGGCTTCGTAATCAGCCCGCATGGCATTCACCCGCGGGTCTTCCTCGGCATAATGAATGAGCAACGGTGCCTTGATCCGGGGAACGTCTTCGGTTTTAGCCGCCGCACCATAAAACGGGGCGGATGCGGATAGCTCGCTCCCCATCTCTGTTGCAAGCCAGTTGGAAACCCCGCCGCCAAAGCAAAAACCTGTCACACCGAGCTTGCCATTGGAAAGAGCATGGGATTTTAGAAATTTTGCCCCGTTCAGCATATCAACATGGATTTTAATGCGATCAAGTTTCCGCTGCATCACCTTGCCATCATCATCATTACCGGGGTACCCCCCAAGTGGGCTAAGCGCATCGGGTGCCAGCGCCAGAAACCCCTCAACAGCAGCGCGCCGGGCGACATCTTCAATATGCGGGTTAAGCCCGCGGTTCTCATGCACAACCAGAACCGCAGGGAAGGGGCCATCCCCGGAGGGGTGAGCTAAATACCCACGGATTTCATCGGCATTACCACCCGGTGAAGCATAGGTAACATAACGTGCCTTGAGGCGCGGATCAGTGAACGAGATGGTCTGTGCCTTGGCATATTGCGGCAAAAGCGCTTTCGCCATGGCGAGCCCTGATACGCTGCCAATCACTGTGATGGCCGCTGCCTGTTGCAGGAATGTGCGCCGGTCCATCCGGCCATGGCAATACTCATCATAGAGGTCAAAAATACGCGGATCTATTTCATGATGGTCCATTTGAGAACACCCCTTCTTTGAACACTGGCTCGGTTAAGCCTGGCATTAAACGGTCAGATATGGACATTTTTATGGGTAATGGGGGGGGCCGGAAAGAAAGGTACACACCCTGAAAACTTTGTTGAGGGGCAGAATGATTTATCCCCTCCGAATGAGGGCGTTTTCATCACATTCCTGACAAGATCCGGCCGGTGATGATAAAACTTTCGAAAGGGTTGTGTTCCTTCATGCCAAAAATGGCGGAAGAACAAAGACTTCTGAGGCACGAGGATCAGGGGCTTGTTTTTTTGCGCCATCAAATTTTTGTCGCAACCACCCGCTATACAAAAGTAATAAAAATTCAAATCATAAAAAACAATATCTGGAGGAGGAAAAAATGTTTGGGTTTGCCTATGAGGAGCTACTTGATTTCATTGAATGCAATGAGGAATTCACAGCCCCGAAACAAACAAAACAGCACGCACGTGAAAAAATAACAAAAACCAAACGCCGGAAAGTTTCGAAAACCCCTAAGGCCAAAAAATAAAAAAAAGCGCATCCCTCGCACAAGCGGCCTGCCTGAATAGTCAACACCTGGCCCCCTATGAGACCCCACGACCAGCAATGGGTGTCTCAGAAGGGGCCAGAATCATTTTAAGCGTCAGTTTTTTTAAAGGCGACCGTTGAATGGAACAGCGCCTTTGTCAGGGTAGCCGTGCAAGGGCTACTGTAGGAGGGGTTAATGTAAGAGCGGCTAATGTAGCAGCGGCACTGTATAAGAGCTTCTGTAAAATGTGAAACTGTTGTGAAACAGGAACCTGCAAGCCTGGGACCAATGCGCAGAAACCAGGGGAGAAGTCGCTGGGAGCCGTATGGTCAATGACGGATCTTGCCATGAGAGAGCAAGTGCTCAAAAAACAAGCAATGAAAAGATAATTTTTTAGGATAGTGAAAACAATAATAAATGGTGCCGGCTGAGAGATTCGAACTCCCGACCTACTGATTACAAATTTTAGATTTATAAGTTTATTATGATTCCATAAAGGTCATTACGATGTAAAAAGTAATAAATAACAATAAATTAAAGGCAACGGCTTTCAGAAGCTGTCTTGTAGTTTCCTCTCGCCGTGCTTACTATGTGCTTACTGGAGGCAATAAGTAAGCACATGGCACGGATCAAAATAAGCAAGAAAAATGTCGATAATGCCAACCCTGATGAGAAGGACTTGTATCTCTGGGATGAAGATCTCCCTGGCTTTGGATTGAAGGTTACACCTGCTGGTCGCAAATCATACATGGTCCAATATCGTCTAGGTGGTCGAGGCGGTCGCACAAGACGCATGTCCATTGGCCAGCATGGTGTGCTGACAGCCGATCAGGCACGGGGTATTGCCAAGAAGTTATTGGGAGAGGTTGCCATAGGCCAGGATCCAGCTGCCAAAAAAGATCAGGCAAAAGCAGCAAAGTCCCTAGGTGCGGTGCTTGAAGACTTTTTCATTGAGCATGTCGAGACCAAGCTAAAGAAAAGTACGGTCTCGGAATATAGAAGACTGCAAAGACTTTGCATTCCTGATGAGCTGAAACGCCGTCCAGTGCTTGACGTTCAAAGAAACGATATAGCCCGTCTTCATCACAAAATGAAAGATAAGCCCTATCAAGCCAACAGAACAGTCGCCCTGATGTCCAAGTTTTTTAATTGGTGTGAAAAACATGAAATCCGTCCTGATGGATCAAACCCATGCAGGCACATAGACAAATACTCTGAAAAAAAACATGACCGTTTTTTAAAACTGGATGAACTCACAAGGTTGAACCGATCATTAAATGAAGCGGAACAAATACAAAGCGCCAGTCCTTGGATCATAGCCGCTATTCGCTTATTATTGTTCACGGGTGCACGTCTGAATGAAATCCTCACCTTGCGCTGGGCATATGTCGACACAGATAACAGACAAATCAGGCTTCCCGACAGCAAAACCGGACAAAAAAGCATTTACATAAATGATCGGGCTTTCGATGTTCTTGAAGAAGTCCCAAGGCTTGATGGCAATTCATTTGTGATTTGCGGAGAAAAGCCCGGCCAACACCTTGTCAATCTTCAAAAGCCCTGGCGTCGCATTCGCAAGAAAGCCGGGCTAGAGGATGTTCGCCTTCATGATTTGCGTCATACCTATGCCAGTATTGCAGCCATAAGCGGTATTTCTCTACCTGTTATAGGCGCACTAGTTGGACATACCCAGCCACAAACAACCGCACGTTATGCCCACCTCAGTGCAGATCCTATACGATCCGCGAATGAAGTCATAGGTGAAGAAATTGCAAAAGCCATGGATGAATCTAATGCAATAGACGCAGATTAGAAAGTTCTGAAACTGGAAACTTAAACGGTAGCTCACATTATTTTGGATTAATTCCGCTCATGACCCATACCGGTCATTGAATTCTATTCGGTAGGCCACTCAAAAATAGCTACTGAAAAGCC
This sequence comes from uncultured Rhodomicrobium sp., assembly GCA_964351785.1. Lineage (GTDB taxonomy): Bacteria > Pseudomonadota > Alphaproteobacteria > Rhizobiales > HXMU1428-3 > HXMU1428-3. Next base: position 11,204 of record CAYGPF010000021.1, on the reverse strand, counting down.
TGATAGCTTTCGAGCACTTTGGCGAAGAAAGGATCTTTCTTATAGTCTTCCAAAATTTCCTTTTTTGCATCTTTCACCGCGGCTAAAACATCTTCGGGCAATTTTTGAACCTTGACCCCGTGTTTTTCGCTCATCTTTTTGATCGCCATACGTGCCTTACTATCAAATTCGATAAGAGATGCATTTAGCTTAGCATTACAAACATTGCGGATCAGCATTTGCGTCCCTTGTCCCATTTTCTTCCAAACCTGAGGATTGACTATTAAATTAAATATCAACATAGGGTCTTGCCAAGAAGGGTAATAATAATGTTTGGCAAGTTTCCAAATTTGGGCCTTTTCATCCAATGTGGGTGCGCTGTAATCAATTATTTCGTGATCATACTTTTCGATTTCACGAATTGGTGCAAATTCTGTGTGCATGCCCAGATGGTTATAGATGGCTGTTGTGAAACGTGTTGCAGCCGTACGAACCCATTTACCTTCCAGGCTAGAGCTTCCCTTCAAAGGCTTGCGCCACCACTGTCCCTCCGGTCCTCTAAGCCCGCAGGGGATGGAGATGAGGTTGAGATTCTGCCGCTCATAAGCTTCATTCAATAAAGCCAGTGCAGCGCCTTCTCGGTACCAGGCAACAAATCGTGTGGGCGACATTCCCATTGGCATTGACCCGCCCAGAATAGCAAATGCATCGTCTTCAAAAGCAAGTGCATGAGGTGTGGTCCAGCCCATTGAGATTGTTTGATTCACAGAGACCAACCGTTCCACTTCAGTGAATTTAACCAACTCTCCCGCACCCCACATCGCAATATCTAGCTTGCCATGGCTTAGCCGTTTGATTTCTTTTTCAAACTCAAACGGGAATTGACCAAAATCAGGAAGTGACCTTTCGTAGATGCTAGCTGCCTCATATTCCTGTTTTTTTTTGATTTCAACAGGGGTTAGGGGCAAAACCGAGGGAGGCTTGACCATGACTACTTGCTTTTCTTCCGGGGAGTGTCTTTTTGCGGTGGTTTGCCTGCCTGTGATGTAAAAGTCAGTATACACAGACGAACTGAACCATGGTAACTGCCGTCCCTTAGTCGCTGATTTGACCTTGCTTCCCACTCTCTTAATTACTGTCTCTATTGTGCGCCCCGGTTTGGAAAGCTGCTCAGCCAGAGCTTTTGAAAAGGGGCTGTTTTTACCGTCCCCATCCGCTGCGACATCATTTGGTGCGGTGGAAAATGCGATGAAAGACCCTTCAGGGGCATCCATCCTGGCAAGCCCTCTGGTCGGTGACCTGAACTTGCTGCGAAAAGGGTTATTCCGACAGGCATCAAATAAGACAATATTGAATTTGTTCCCTATGGAATGCATGCCTTGCAATAAACTGGAGGCACTAACCGCCTCAATATTGACATCGCTTTCATCTTCAATTTTAGCATCAACGGGTATCAGGTAGTTATTACCCTGGACTTGAAGACCGTGTCCGGCATAAAAAATCAAACCGATAGTATCGGATCCAGACTCTCTCAAATCGCGAAAATAGTCTCGAATGGCTTGCTTCATTTGCCGCTGACTTGCATCGGTCACAGTTTGCACTCGAAACCCAAGTCGCTTGAGCGACTTCCCGATAAGAACGGCATCATTTTTTGGGTTGGTCAAAGGTGATGTGTGCTTATATGAAGAATTCCCAATGACCAATGCTATTTTATTTGCAAGTGAGTTTGGCTGTTCATCTTGGGCGAGCACATTTTGAGAACCTGACGAAAAAAGAATTAACCAAAATGCGAAGATAGCAATTCTCGCTTGCATCGATTTCCACCCCCCTGAAAATTATTCTGGGCTTTTTAATATTCAATTTTGATGACAAAAATATTTTGCTTCACTTATTGAAATGACATTTTAATTTTAATCAATATGAAAGACTGAAGCAAGATTGCCGATTTCATAAATTCAACCTGTGGTATTTCAAAGTGTATTATTATGAGTTTGAAGAAACTTCAGCATTTGGCACTTAAGTGACTATTTCAATCCAAGCGTTTAAAGGTCCCTTCCTGACCCAAGGCGGAAATGTCTTATTAAAACCAAGTCTGTTTTTAATTCCGTTTTCTTGTTTACCAATTTTTTACTTTCCAGCAAATTTCTGATCACCCTGGCGCGATTAAAGTGACCCCCATCATACAAAACAGATGGAGATTTCACATGAGAAAAATGACGATTATTGCAGCGCTGGGCTTCCTTGTTAGTTCAGTGAGTTTTGCAAATGCAGCGAACATTGTAGAAACCGCCCAAAAGGCTGGAACATTTAATACACTGATTGCAGCTGCAAAAGCTGCAGGACTTGCTGAAACATTGGCTAAAGGGAAAAATCTTACCGTTTTTGCCCCGACAGATGAAGCTTTTGCCGCCCTTCCAGAAGGCACAGTTGAAAACCTTTTAAAGCCTGAAAACAAAGACGAGCTGGTTGCTATTCTCTCTTATCACGTATTGCCAAGAGAACTTACATCAAACCAATTGCCAGGTCGTACCATTCACGTCCAAACGGTGAAATCGGGCGGTGACAAAATGTTATCTGTCGAAAAATCTGGCTCTGGCGTTACTGTTGACCAATCAAATGTGGTGTCTGCAGATATTCGTGCAAGCAATGGTATTATCCATGTCATCGATAAGGTTTTAATACCTGCTAAGTAAAGTTTCAATGATCGAATAGGGCAAGTTTTATAACTCCTCAATATCCCGTGCCCTCTAAAATAAAACTTGTCCTTAACTGAACCACTGCATTCAAACATATGCAGTGGTTCTTTTAACCATTTTCCATATGAATTTTTGAATATTTACCAACAAACCTGGAGATTGATTTTGCGATGTGATCTACTAAATGGTGTTGATGGAAGGTTTTCTATGAAGATATTATTGATCGAAGATGACCTGCAGTTACAAGACTTTATTGCCAATGGCTTGAAAGAAACAGGACATGTGGTTGATTGTACTGGTGATGGCAAAGATGGGCTATTTCTTGCCACAACAGAAACCTATGATGTTTTGATCATTGATCGAATGCTGCCCTCACTTGATGGCCTTACAATTTTAAAAACATTGCGCGGTGCTGAAAACAACGTCCCTGTACTGATCCTAAGTGCATTGGGGGCCGTTGATGATCGTGTCAATGGGTTAAAAGCAGGCGGTGATGATTATCTGATTAAGCCGTTTGCATTTTCTGAACTGCTTGCAAGAATAGAGGTGCTGTATCGGCGCAGCGCGCTGGATACAGGGCGACAAGAAACAAAATTACGCGCTGGCCAACTTGAAATTGACTTGCTTGGCCGCCGGGTGAGTGTAAATGGCGAAGACATTTCACTTCAAACACGTGAATTTAACCTCCTTGAATACCTCATTAAACATAAGGGGCAAGTGGTAACACGCACAATGCTGCTGGAGCATGTTTGGGACTATCACTTTGACCCTCAAAGCAAAGTGATTGATGTGCACATCTCGCGCCTGCGCAAAAAAATTGGCGATCGAGATGGAGACATCATTAAAACAGTGCGTGGAGCGGGGTATATTATTGGTGAGCGTTAAACGAAATTATTATTCAAGCTCAAGCTTTAAAATTGCCGCCCTGTTTACCGCTCTGCTTGGCGCATCAGCTATATTACTTGGCATGTATCTTTATGAATTTAGCCGTCAAACGTTTATCCAAGAAACAGAAGCGGCAATTGATATAGAAATTGAACATATCCTAGAGGTTTTTGCCAATAAAGACCGCCAACAACGTATTGCCTATATCAAAAAACGCTCTGAAAATTCTGTTAACCCAATTTATTTTTATCAAGACAGAGACAACCGATCTTTGGCTGGCAATATGAAGGTTTTGCCTTCTAATCTTAAATCGATAAGTGAGGGAACCTTAGGGTTTAAATTGAATATAGGAGAAACTGCTAGAGAATTTGGTGCCAAAATTCACCCCTTCTCAGACGGATCTCGTTTGCTCATTGCCAGAGACATCGATCAAATTAGCAAACGTAACAACACTTTAAAGTGGTTTAGCATTCTGATCCTTGTGCTGATGTTAAGCGTTGTATTTGTAAGCTTTTTTATCAGCACCTTTGTTGTCAGACGCATTAACATAATAGGACAAACTGCCCAGAATATTATGGCCACAGGCGACCTGTCTCAACGCATTTCAATTGACAGCAATTGGGATGACCTTAGCAACTTGGCTCAAACTTTAAATGAGATGTTAACTCGAATTGAAACCTTGATGATTGGGATTAGAGATGTAAGCGATAACATTGCCCATGATTTAAGAACCCCGCTGGCTCGTTTAAGAAGCCAACTTGAAGCGGCGTGTCAAAAACCTCTTCAAGGTCACGAAATAGATACTTTATTAAAAGAAACAGACGAACTTTTGGGCATTTTCAATGCTTTGTTACGCATTTCCCATATCGAAAAAGATAGCAAAAAATTTGAATTTCAACCCACTTCGTTGAAAACAATTCTGGAAGATGTGGTTGAGCTTTATGAACCTTTGGCTGAAGAAAAAGCGTTGACAATCAAAACGCAATTTATGGACTTGGCCTCTATCAAAGTCTCTAACCATTTAATATTTCAGATGACAGCCAACGTGCTGGATAACGCATTAAAATATTCTCCAGAGGCGAGCGAAATCATGCTCGAACTGTTAAGCAAACCTGATTACCAATTAATACGCATAACAGACCAAGGTATTGGTATTGAAGCTGACGAGCGGGAGAAAGTTTTTGATCGCTTTTATCGATCAGATAAAAGCCGGCACACTGAAGGCAACGGTCTTGGTCTTAGTTTGGTTAAGGCGGCCCTCACTCTGCATAAAGGCGAAATAAAGTTTAAGGACAATCATCCAGGTCTGATTGTTGAACTTTATCTCCCCTCAAAAGTGGGGGACTAAGCTAAGGTAAACTTTTTGTAACCTTTGCTCAATCTCAGAGTAATCTTGATCTCTCTAGATTTTATGGAGAGAAGAAAGTTTATATGTTGGAAGGGGTTATGAAACTAGCAATCATAGGTACTGGAATTTCAGGCATGGCGGCTGCCTATATTCTGAGCCAGGCCCACGATGTGACGATATATGAGAAAAATGATTATATCGGTGGGCATAGCCGTACCGTTGACATTGAGACCGATCAAGGGACCATACCAGTTGATACAGGGTTTATTGTCTTTAATAAACGCAATTATCCTCAGCTGACATCATTATTTGAGTCTCTTGAAGTTCCAGTTGTAAAAAGTGATATGTCCTTTGGGGTAACCATTGCTGATGGTTGGTTGGAATACAGCACCGCTTCGCTTTCCCAATGCTTTGCCCAAAAGAGAAACTTAGTCAGGCCCCGTTTTATTGGCATGCTTCGTGATCTTGTTCGGTTTCATAAACTGGCTCTCCAAGACAAAGACATTTCACCAGACCTTACACTTGGGAAGTGGGTTGAAAAACATAATTTAGGGGCTTGGTTTAAAGATTATTTTCTTTTGCCCATGGGCGGGGCGATATGGAGCATGCCCGTTGATCAAATGCTTGATTATCCTGCAAAACCCTTTATTCGATTTTTCGACAATCATGGATTGTTAGGCATAGATGATGCCCCTCAATGGTACACCGTACAAGGTGGGTCTCGGGATTATGTTGAGCGACTTACAAAACAATTTAAGCCCAACATCAAAATGAACTGTGCTGTTCAAAACGTTATCAGGTGTGAAAACCAGATTGAAGTCATTGATAGCAAGAACATGACTTCATACTATGACCAGGTCGTTTTTGCCTGCCATAGTGACCAGGTGCTCAAGCAACTTTCTTCTCCCTGTCCCCTTGAAAGGCAAATTCTTGGGTCTATAAACTATCAAAATAATCTGATGGTTTTACACAAAGACACCAAGTTTATGCCAAAGCGCAAGAGCACCTGGTCAAGCTGGGTTTACCTATCCAATCAAAAACAAGATACCAGCACGTCCATGAGTGTCAGCTATTGGATGAATAATTTACAACCCCTGAAAACCTCCGACCCTGTGATCGTTACGCTAAACCCACATCAAATGCCGAGCCAAGATCTTATCTATGATCAAACAGTTTTAGAACATCCTGTATTTGACAAAGCAGGAATAGACGCGCAATCCCGATTAGACGAGATACAAGGCAAAGACCGAATATGGTATTGTGGGGCCTGGCAACGCTATGGATTTCATGAAGATGGATTGCAAAGCGCCATTGATATGACCCGCAAAATGGGGGTGAATAAGCCATGGGGCTAATGGTAGAAAAAGATCCCTTTGTTCTTATTGGTGATGTGATGCATCAGCGTTTGTCGCCAAAGAAAAATGAATTTTCATACCCGATCTATTATATTGGGCTGCCCTTAATAAAAATTGATGAGTTAGATCAACAAAAACGGATCGCCATTGACCGCTTTGCCTTCACTAGCTTTTATAAAAAAGATCATGGCAGCCGAGCGGCAGGTGGTGATCTTATGGTGTGGGCCCTTGGCCAGTTGAAAAAATTCAATCTTCATCACAACATTTGCCATATTTCATTGATTGCAATGCCACGCGTTTTTGGCTTTGTGTTTAACCCTGTCAGCTTTTGGCTTTGTTTTGATCAAGACAGTCAGTTGCGCGTCATCTTATATGAAGTGAACAATACTTTTGGTGAAACCCATACCTATGTATGCGCACATGATGATGGCGCGGTTATTGGCAATTCAGACTGGATAACTTCAAGCAAAGAATTTCATGTATCCCCTTATTTGGAACGCGGTGGAATTTATAAATTTCGAATTGCCTGCACATCTGAAAAATTAGCGATATGGATTAACTATCATGATCAAGAGGGCAACCATATTTTAGCGACCGCTCTGAAAGGAAAGCTTAAAGCGCTAGAGGCAAAGACCCTTTCGAAAACTTTTTGGGCCAGACCCCTTGTGACCCAAAAAGCGATCTCTTTAATTTATTGGCAAGCGCTCAAACTAAAAACAATGGGGTTGAAATATTTAGCTTTGCCCTCCCAAAAATCACAGCGGATAAGTTTGAGTTCACAAGGCTCAAGGCGATAGAGGCTTGAAGTATTTCAAGAGGACTTTCATGTTTCATAAAACAATAGCATTTCGTTTCTTTAAAGCGCTGGAAAAGATTGAAAAAGGCTCAATCATGATTGTTGCGCCTGATAATAAGGTTTACGAATTTTCCGGGCCTCAACCGGGCCAGAATATACGCATTCATTTTTATGATTGGCGCTCATTTACCTCATTTGTCGTCAAAGCTGATATTGGGCTTACTGAAAGTTATATAAAGGGGTGGTGGGATACAAATAGCATTGAAAATCTTTTTCTGTTTGTCTTTGAAAATGAACAAGCTTTGCAACACTATATTAATGGCAGAACGCTTACCCATCTTTTATCACGCATGATGTATTTGTTCTCACGTAATACAGTGCGTGGCAGTTCTAAAAACATTCATGCCCACTATGATTTAGGAAATAAATTTTATGGGCTCTGGCTTGATAGAACTATGTCTTATTCATCTGCGCTTGGCGTGAAAGAGAACACCCCCTTAGAAAAAGCTCAACATAAAAAATATGATCGGCTATTATCTTTATTAGACGACCCCAAAGGGCCTTTACTTGAAATCGGATGTGGTTGGGGTGGCTTTGCTGAGCGAGCCGCCACAAAAACTGATGCTGATGTAAAGGGCATTACTATTTCTCCAGCCCAATATAGTTACGCAAAAAATCGTCTCAATGGGGCGGCGCAAATATCGCTTGAAGATTACAGACACCAACAAGGAAAATATGACCATATTGTTTCAATTGAGATGTTTGAGGCTGTTGGGGAAGCATTCTGGCAAACATATTTTCAAAAATTAAAATCCCTGCTTACATCCAATGGCATGGCCGTCATTCAAACCATAACAGTTGACGAAAAATGCTTTGAGCTTTACCGCAAAAGTGGCGATATGATTAGAACGTTTATTTTTCCTGGCGGTATGCTGCCTTCCCAGACCCGGTTCATACAAGAGGCTCAAAAAGCGGGACTGAATGCGGGGCAACCTTTTAAATTCGGCCAAGACTATGCCAAGACCATGAGTGTATGGCTGAAAAATTTCGAAGATAACAAACCTGCGATACGCGCCTTGGGCTTTGACGAGCCTTTTATTCGGTTATGGCGGTTTTATTTATCAACCTGTATCGCACTTTTTATACATGGGCGAACAGATGTGATGCATGTGGAGCTTGCTCATGCCTAAACTGATCATGAAACCTTTCATTTTTGTTTTTGATTTCATGATCGTTCATAGCGCAAAACCTATCGGCTTGATCAAAGACACTCTATTTGCAACTTGGTTTTTTAACATTTGGCTGACTGATAAAACTAAATTGAGAGGGCTAAGGCGCCAGTTTCTAGGTATGAAATGACAAAGACAGCACAACATCTTCCTCTTTTGTCTCTATTTCACTATGGCTTAATCGCTTTGCCTGTTGCTTTTGCCGGTTTTCCAATTTACCTGCTTGCGCCAGATTTTTATGCCACCCAATTAGGACTTTCACTCACCAGTTTAGCCACCGTCTTATTGGTCTTGCGTTTTATTGACGGCATTCAAGACCCTTTTATCGGTGCCTTTTCTGACAAATTTCACCATGTAAGGCCTTTGATTATTATTGGCTCTGCAATCGCTCTTGTTTTGGCATTTTGGTTTTTATTCCAGCCGTTGACCAACAGTGAATATTTATTGTGGTTTGCCGCCAGCATATTTGTAATCACGACCGCTTACAGCATATTGGTCATTAATGTTACGGCCCTTGGAGGTATTTGGGCCAGCAACACACATGATCGAACCAGAATAGCCATGGTTAGAGAAGTTTGTGGTGTTCTTGGTTTATTAGTGGGTGTTTTGCTTCCAAGCCTTTTAAAAGAGACGATGCCGTTATCAAATGCCTTTGCATTTATGAGCGCTATATTATTTGCTCTCATGTTTATCGGGCTGTTCTTATTTTTGAGCTGGTATTTTCTTAATCTTGATGACATTCAGCCCAAACAACAAAAAAAATACCGGATTGCGTTTCTGAAAAGCTGGTCTGAAATGCCTGGTGAGACGAAAAGCTTCTTTTTCATTTATGGTCTCAACATCCTTGCTGCCAGCATTCCAGCCATTTTGGTTATCTTTTTTGTCAGAGATTTCCTGCAAGCCCCTTCCTATATAGGTTTGTTTCTTGCCCTTTATTTTTTATCTGGTGTCATTGGCATGATTGGCTGGAGTTTTTTAAGTCGACACTGGGATGATAAATATAAAACTTGGGGCTATGCGATGGGGCTTTCTGTTTTAAGTTTTGTCTGGGCGTTGTTTTTACAGCCAGGAGATCTCATCGCTTTTGGTGTGATATGTGTGATATCGGGTTTGGGTTTTGGAGCAGATTTATCGTTACCACCTTCAATTTTAGCCGATCATATTTCGTCTCACCAACGCCGTCCAGAAAGTGGTTTTTATCATGCTCAAATGACGTTGCTGACAAAACTATCCCTGGCCCTTTCAACTGCTGTGGTTTTTCCCATCTTGGATGCTGCCGGCTTTAAGCCATCCCAAGATAATGACAGTGACGCGCTATTTATCCTTGTCATTTGTTATGCCCTTATTCCTTGTCTGATTAAAGCCGTTTCTATCGCGCTGCTTGTTCGGCACGCGTTTTTTTTAAAGTTTAAAGGGGGAGTTTAACATGATGAAATATTTCATCGCCTTTATTTTTCTTATTATGCTTGGAGCCATTGCTATGTTTACAGTCGCCAATAATCATAAAATCGACTATTACCAAAACACCACACCAAAAGCTGATTTGAAAGCTTATTTTAACGGGCCGATAAAAGCCTGGGGGATCATTCAAGATTGGCGTGGCCGTGTCGTTTCACGTTTTGACGTTAACATGGTCGGAAGTTGGCAGGGAGATACAGGCACCCTTGAAGAAGATTTCACCTATTATAACGGCGGGACACAAAAAAGAGTTTGGACCATAAAAAAACTTAACGATGGTAGCTATGTTGGTGAAGCTGAAGATATCATAGATCAAGCAAAGGGATCTAATATGGGATCGGCTTTGTTTTGGAATTACTCAATGGATATCCCTGTAGAAGGGCGCACCTATCGGCTAAAATTCGATGATTGGATGTGGCAGATGAATGATGGGGTTTTAATCAACCGTTCTTATCTTAAAAAATTTGGCTTTACAGTTGCTGAACTCACTTTGTTTATGAAAAAGTAAATCTATGTCGGTTGCTCAACAAGAAACAATCTGGATCGTCGGGGCCAGTGCAGGCATTGGACGTGTTCTGGCACAATTATATGCAAGCAAAGGGGCCAAGCTGGTCCTGTCTGCCAGATCTTATGAAGCCTTAGACGCTTTAAACAAAGAGCTGGGAGGGGGGCATGTTGTTTTGCCCTTAGATGTGAGTGATCAGCAAGCCATTGACCGAGCGATTATCACTCTTAAAACTGATCAGATTGTTATTGACCGTGCCATTTTCATGGCTGCGATTTATAAACCGCACTCAATTGAAATGATGGACCTGGATTTTGCTCACCAGCTATTGCAGGTCAATGTGCTTGGATGTTTTATATTTGCTAAATCTATTTTTAACTTCATGAAACAGCAAGGGCATGGTCAAATTGCAATCTGTGGCAGTGTCGCTGCATACACAGGATTGCCCAATGGCCAACCTTATAGTGCAAGCAAAGCAGCTTTAAGAAACTTTACTGAAAGCCTCTATTTTGAAGCACCAGATACAATAGATATAAAACTGATCAGTCCTGGTTTTGTTCAAACACGGACGACAGATTTAAATGACTTTGAGATGCCTCATCTGATGGCGCCAAACGAGGCAGCTGTTGCAATTGAAAAAGGGTTAAAGACAAAACGGTTCGAAGTTCATTTCCCAAAAAGGTTTACATTACAATTAAAATTGCTAGCCCTCTTGCCTTATTGGTTATCATTGAAAATTGTTAGACATTTTTTTTAAAAAATTGATGTGAAGATATTAATAATTTTGACCATTCCAAATGGCAGCTTTTGGCACTTAAGTGACTATTTCAATCCAAGCGTTTAAAGGTCCCTTCCTGACCCAAAACGGAATTTCATCAAGATTTTGAGAATCTGAAATAGAAGTGGGCAGCTCACCACGTAAGCATAAGCTTATTTCCCTAGATTTAAGCTTT
>CAYGPF010000020.1:0-31710 GCA_964351785.1 uncultured Rhodomicrobium sp. | reverse complement strand
AATGGCTCAGACAGTATAATCACATCCGCCCACATCAAGCCCTCAATATGCGCCCGCCAGTGCCTGAAACTCTAGCAAAAAATGGTACATAACAAAGGGGCTGGACACGCTGATGGGGGACAAAAATTAACTTGGCATGGAACCACTCAGTGGGGGCTGGTCAAAAACAGACAAAGCCTACAAACATGCTCATCAATTACCCCCTGTAAATCTTAAATCAATCAAATAACCGTGGATAAATACATATTATTCCGAGATGCTCTCCTTTTCATAGAGGCACAAATAGATGCCTTTAGTGCTTTTCTGTTGCATAGAGATTGATTTTTTTTAGATACATCGATTTGCCTTTACCCTGATTCAGTTGCTTAGCTCTCCGCACATAGTTTTCGCTCTGTCGAAGCAAAACATCATAGGAGAGATTATGCACTACAATCTACCAACAGCTGGTTTTGTTAGATTGCCGGATGTCCTGAAAGTCTATCCTGTCAGCAAGTCCACATGGTGGGCAGGCGTCAAAGAAGGGCGCTACCCTAAGCCTGTCAAGCTGGGGCCCAAGATCACGGCCTGGCGGGTGGAAGACATTCGCGCCCTCATTGAACAGACAGAGGGCTAAGCCATGTCTAAACGTCTCTATACCCATAGACGGCTGCGGTATTGGTACACCTATGACATTGACGAAATTTGCGCTGTCTTTGCCGATAAGGGGTTGCACCCTCAAACTGTTCGCGGATGGATTAAAGCCGGTCTGAAGACCATAGACAGCGGCAAGCCTGTTTTGATTTACGGCAATGATCTGATCAGCTTCCTGAAAAAACGCAATGATCAAAACAAATGCTCAACCGCGTTTGATCAGTTCTATTGCTTCAAATGCCGGGATGCCCGGTCCGTTTTTCAAAACAGGATTGCTATCAAACAACAAGGTCAGTTCCTAAAAGCCAGTGGTCACTGCAGGCAATGTAAAACCCGCATGTATAAAAGCTATAGCCTGGCGGCTTACCCGCAATTGCGTCAGACCTTCAAGCTGGTTGGGGTTTCGGAATTATACGATTGTTCGGCCTCCGCCGATAAGACTCACTTAGACACAGAAGACAAAACGCCCCCAACTGAGTCAGGCCAAGGGAGTTTGTTTTGATGATCTGGGACAAAAAACCAAACCTCTTTTCAGCGACCAATGAAAGAGTAAAAGTCAAATACAAACGGCACCTACGACGAGTCGCGCAAAAGGATGAGAAGACAGTGTTGGCAGCATTAAAGCACATCCGCGAGTTTGAGCTGTTTATCAACTTTGCTGGTTTTGAGACCTTCAATGCGGATATTGCAGACAAATATATTCAATGCCTGTTTCACAGGTCACTGTCTCTGTCTTTCATTCAAGACAACATTCGCGCCCTGAAAGAATTCCTGAAATGGCTGGAACGTCAACATGGCTACCGCAGCAAAATCAATTACAACCATATTGATTATCTTAACCTTTCACAAAATCAGAAAAATACCGCCAGGGCGGCTGAATATCAAAAGTCTTATAAGTTTCATCAGATCCTAAATACCATCCGCAACATGCCGGATACTACTGAACGGGAACAACGGGACAAGGCGCTGATTTCACTGCAGGCCCTATGCACCCTTCGCGTTTCAGAGCTCAGGACGGTTAAAATAAAAAATCTGATCAATGAGGATAGTGTTTATTTCATTTATGTCTCACCCAAAGACATGGAGGTAAAATTTGCCAAAACCCGGCAGGTGATTTTCATACCCCTTCCAGAGGACATCATCAAGAATGTCATTGGCTGGCGCTACCATCTGCTCTCGGTTGGCTTTAAGGAAAACAACCCTTTGTTTCCGCGTATCGACAATCGTTTTGCCCAGACCAATCTGCTGGAGCAGACCCTTCAACCTGAAGGCATTCAGTCAAGCACGACAATACAGAATATATTCAGGAATGCCTTTGAAGCTGCCGGTTATGAATACATCAATCCACACAGCTTTCGCAAAACCCTGGCACGATACGCTGAAACGCAAGGCCCCGCCTTCCTTAACGCCGTCCGACAAAACCTTGGCCATAATTCCATTGATACGACATTGAACAGCTATGGCCAGCTCTCGCATCCTGAACAGAGGCGGATTATTTCAGGCAACATTTTTGAAGATGAGGGCTGAGCAATGCGGCAATCCTATTCAACAATCGCTGAACTAAAACAAAGCTCACTACCAAGTATGGCATATGTGTATGGACTCTGCAGCCTGATGGCATTTTCGGTTGACCCCCTGGCCCGTCGCTTAGCCTGGCTAACAGGTTTTCCTGAAAAGCGGATACAGCTGATTTACCCACTTCTGCTACCTCTTGGGATCTGGTTAACCAGTATCGGTTTCACCGGGGCAGCATTCAATGAATGCAACAGGGAGCAGGATAAATCCCAACCATCTGACAGGCAGCCCTTAGAAAAACAGATTGCTGATTGGATGGCTGAGCAACAAAAGCATATCGGACGATATCCGACGCAAAAAGAAGCCGCGCAATATTTTGGAATTTCTGAAAGCACTGTGAGCCGAAAACTTGCAGAGGTGAAAGCGGATGCAAGTGGCTAAAGCATGTGTTCCGGGTGAATGACCGCTTCTGGTCAACAGGAAACCAACTTTATTTATATTTCCCTCATTTCACCCTGATTGTTTCCCCATAAAATAGTAGTTTTCTACAAGACGATACTTTTCTATAAAACGACCGTTTTTTGGAAAATGATGCAAAGTCATCTCAAAATAGCTCTGTCGGAAAATTCTCGGATTTAGGATAGTGATTTTAAGGGACTGAATAAAAATATGAACTCAAGGACAGCGGCTAGATTTTGCATATTTGTAGGCTTCATTAAAACCGCTTAGATCAAATTCGTATGTTTCAATTTTCCCCGAAAATAAAGACCAATATTGTAATTTACCACTGTGTCCTCGTCGAAATGCTCTTACGATTTTATTCCATTGTTCGGCCAATATAAATTGCTGACCCAAATATATAATTCTCTCATCAACAGTGATTTTAACAAATAGTTTGTTTATTGAATAAAACGATGGTGGTGAGCCCAAATCGGGTTCGATAAAATCCCTTGCTTGGTCGTTTGTTATATAGTCATTATCCAATGCATTTTTATAGAGATACAATGCTATTGATGGTGTAACAGAGTAAGTAAGTGGTCCTACAAACGACATCACATCAGTTCTTTTGGAGGGGTATTTACGTGGCTGAACTCGCATATGCGGCAGGTAAGTATCATCATCTCCGCCATATTTTAAATCAAAATAAATAGCGCATCTTAGCTTTGGATCCAGACCTTCATCCTTTATCTGGTCAGAAAAAGTCCAATAGTCACCACTATTCATTTTCACAGATTGCGTGGGAAATTCAGAGCTCCAATCGCTCTCAGGATTATATTTTTTTATCTCAATCTTGAACAAATCATCCAGACTTTGAGTGTCCAGGTAACCATTCCAATGGCTGCGATTTTTTACCTTCTGATATTTTAGTACTGCTGCGATAAATTCAGGGTGAAACTTGGATTTAGACCAATCCCATTCGTCAAAATTGAGTTCTTTAAAAATCACATCAACAGGCCAGTTGACGTCCCAGTAATATTGATCAAATACTCCATTTGAGTATTTCTTTTTTCGTTTCTCTGGTAAGTAGCCCAACATCGACAATGCCCTTGCCGCCTTAAAGAACTTGATCATGTCATTGTGTTTCAGGGCTGTTTTTTCACGCAAATCGATCGCCCTAGAACGGAGAAGTGACTGCGTTTTGATTGACCAGTATTGTTTGCTGGGAATGTCATTTCTGGCATTAAAGCCTTTGATCACGTCTCTCAAATCTTCAAGTGATTTTACGCCAGGGTTAGCAACCTTAAAATTAACCTCGGCCACCACTCTCAGGTTATCAATATCATCTCGAGTTAAGCCTAGAAGCGCTTCAGCAGCTCTCAGTTTGGCATCAGGATCCTTTATATTGGGCGGTGCAACAATAGCCATTTGCTCCTGTTTCTTTTCTCTCTCACCTTCAGCCTTAGGAACAAAATAAAAATCCCCCCGCACCTGATCATAAAAGGCAGGGAACTGGCGATGTTTAGATTTCGTCGTAAGTGCCAGTTTCTCAACCTCTATCTGGAGAGTTTTGGCTATTCGCACATGAGAGAGTCCAGACTGTTGAAGAAGCGGTATCAACCTGCGGGTGAATACAGAATTGGGGTTTGCATCTTCATCACTCAAACGGTCAAGCGCTTCCTGACCAATTCCGGCGGAGTACATGATAAAAGTATTGATCGGTGGGTTATCCCGCTGGCCTAGACCAACTGAACGCCCGACACTGCGTGTTCCTTCTTTCGGGAAAGGGTTGTTTCGGCAGGCATCTATAATAAGGATGCTGACCTTCGCCCCCCTGTTCTGCAGAATATTGATGATCTCGTCTTCTGCAAAAGCCTCTTTGGTCACTGATCGCTCATGACCTGGAATGATAGCGGGGATATCAATGGGGAGGAGATAGTTTCGCCCGTTTACAGATATGCCGTGACCGGCATAAAAGAACACCACTTCATCCCCAGCATTGACAACTGTGTTCAGATGATTGAGCTGTTGGTCAAAGGTGCGTCTGTTGGCATTTACTTTTTCAATGACCTCAAAACCGATCTTTTCAAGAACCTTGGTCAATGATCTCGCATCATTCACCGCCTTTTTCAGCTTCGTAACATTTGCATATTCATTATTGCCGATGACAAGAGCGATGCGTTTCGCATTAGCGGTATGGATTACGGATTGATTGAGAATGAGTCCAAGAAATACAATGACAAATAAAACGATCTTCTTCATACCAACCTCCCCATATCATGAGAGGCTGTATTATACAGGATTGGGCATGGCCGTAAATGAATGCTACATTAAAGTTCATTCATGCCGGAAAGAAGCGTTCAAATGGAAACACAAAAATATAAATTTAAGCATCTCCTTATCTTCTGTTTTTTTATAACAACAGGCGGCGCAGTAAATCCGTCAAATGTAAGTGCTGAAGAAATCTCTTATAGCTGTAAATATTTCATTGATGCAGTCTGGGGAGAAGGCACCGGAAACGTAAATTTTACCTTTAACACATCAAAAAATGAAGTTCAGATGGACGACTTTATTGATAACTATGGACCTATCAAGGGAAAGATTACCTCAGTAAATAACAGCGAATATAAATGGACTGATGGGGAAACAGAATTCACCTTTGATAGAGAGAAAAATAAGGGTGAATATGATTCTGATTTATTTGGTGGATATTTTTATAGTTGCACAGAAACCAGTAAAGATTGACGACCATTTGGGGTAAGCATTTCACTCTCCGTCGTCAGTGTTATCTGGACTCATAATTTTTGTTTGAACCACTGTCCATTAGGACCTGACGGGGAACAGTTTGAGCATCTTTAACTGTTGGTTTATGAAGTGTCCTTAGCAACCAACTCACCCCACATCACTAAGTCCTTAGTCAGCAAGCGTTCTCACAACTCGAAATCCGAAGTGTTGGGAACGATAGTCTTTGTTGAGCCCCAAGCGATAAGCAGAGCTAAGTTGAGATGGAAAAGTGTCCACAAAAGAACCACTGCGCAAATAGCGCATTTTGCAATTCCCATTTTTTACCCATGAGTGTCCTCCATTTTGATCGTATTTATAGCATTCAAAACGGACTACTTCACTGGGGGAGGATCAGCATAAGCCACTATTTGAAGCGACGAGTCTCAACAATCCTCCCTTGTCACTTCTGGACTGAACATCCATAATCAATACCAACCAGTAATGAATATTGGGAGGGCGTTATGCGAATAAAGTGTGGGATGTTTCTTTTTGTCCTTGGTGCTTTCTTTGGCTCTATCGCAACGGAAGCACAGGCTGTCTCCTTCGAGGCGTGCGTTGAACGCAAACGGCTCTACAAAGCCGGTAAATATGCTGAAGCTGTTCCCTTTGCCAAAGACTGCATCAAAATCTATAAGAATTTATATGGTCCGGATAGCATGTTAGTCAGCGCTATGCGTTTACAACTTGCTATTCTTTACGATCTTCAAGGTCAGTACTCACTGGCGGAGCCCCTCCATAAACGCAATCTTAAGGAATGGGAGACCGAGCTCGGCCCGGATGACCCTGGTCTTTGTGGTAGCCTGGATTTTCTAGCAGACAATTATCTTTATCAGCGCCGCTATGCAGAAGCTGAACCGCTTTATAAGCGCAGCCTCAAAATACGCGAAACTTCTCACGGCCCGGATCACCCTGATGTCAGACACAGCTTGACCCTTCTGGCTAGACTTTACAAAGCCCAGGGTCGCTACACGGAAGCCGAGCCGTTCTATAAACGCAATCTAAAAACCTTAGAGACTATGCATGGCCCAAACCACCTTGATGTCGCCTCCCTCCTCGATGATTTGGCCGATCTTTATAAATCGCAAGCCCGGTATGCGGAAGCCGAGACGCTCTATAAACGCAGCCTCAAAATTCGCGAGGCCTCTCTCGGCCCGGATCACCTTGATGTTGGGTCCAGCTTGAGTGGTCTGGCCAGTCTTTACCTTACCCTGGCTCGCTATAGCGAATCCGAATTGTTCTATAAACGAAGCCTAAAGATCGAAGTGGCTGCACTCGGCCCGCATCACCGTAATGTCGGCGTCAGATTGAATGATATGGCCCTTTTATATAAAAAACAGGGTCACTTAACGGAGGCCGAACAGTTCTATAAGCGTAGCCTCAAAATCCTCGAAAGGTCGCGAGGGCCGTTTCAAGCTTTGGTCGGTGGTGTACTGAATAATCTCGCTGCACTCTATACAGCCGAGGGTCGTTTCGCAGAAGCCGAACCGCTCTATAAGCGCAGCCTCAAGATTAGCGAGACTGCGCGAGGAGATAATCAACTTGATGTTGCCGGCAATTTACACAATCTGGCCGCATTATACTGGCGGCAAGGCCGCTTCAAAGAGTCCGAAACTCTATATTTGCGCAGCCTGAAGATCTTCGAGACCACCCTCGGGCCAGAACACCCTCATGTTGGCATGAACCTCAATAATTTGGCCGCGCTCTATAAAGCCCAGGGCCGATATGCAAAAGCCGAAACCCTCTACAAGCGCAGTCTGAAGATTCGCGAGGCGGCCTTCGGTCCTGATCACCCTGATGTTGGTCAGAGCCTGCACAATATGGCTGGGTTGGCCTTCGTGCAGAAAGACTGGGAAAAGGCAGCAGCTTATTGGCGCAGAGCAACAGACCTGCTCATCCACCGCGTTCGCCGCAGTGGTTCAACTGGTCAAAAACAGGCAGGTGAGCAAAAAAGCGAAGCGTCACAAAAACATTGGAATTTTCATGGGCTGATTAAATCCATTTTCCGCGATGAGACAACCGCAAAAAGCCTGATAGAACGCGGTAAGGAACTATTCTCTACTGCGCAATGGGCGCTTGGCTCAGAAGCAGCAGGGGCACTGGCCCAGATGTCAGCCCGGGCGGCAGCAAATGACCCAGAATTAGGAAAGATTATCCGCAAACGCCAGGACCTCTTAAAAGAGTGGGAGCAGCGCGATCAGGCTCTAGTTAAATATGCGGCGTACTCTCCAGGTAAACGCAACAAAAAACAGCATTCAGAAAATACCGCGAGGCTGGATGAAATTGACCAGCGGATCAGTGCGATAGACACTCATCTGGAAAAGCACTTTCCCGATTATGCCTCCCTGGCCAAGCCGACGCCGTTAACAGTCAGAGAAGTACAGAATTTGCTAGAGCCAAAAGAGGCCTTGGTTCTATTTCTTAGCACAGCAAAAAGAAAGCCTAGCCCTGAAGAAACATTTATCTGGCTTGTCACCAAGGAGGATATTTCTTGGGTGCGTTCATCACTTGGCACAGATGGGTTAGATAAGAAGGTCAAACAGCTGCGCTGTGGTCTGGATGTAACCGGCTGGAATAAAGAGAAAAATCAGAAATCACCTTGCGAGGCCATAACAGGAAAATCGTTTGATTTATCGGCCTATTATTCGGGTTCTGCCGACTTGCCCTTCGATGTAGCTATTGCTCATCAGCTCTATGAGGAGTTTTTTGGTCAGATAAAAGATAAGATTAATGGCAAGAAGCTTTTGCTTGTTCCCTCCGGGTCCCTGACAAGTTTACCATTTCAGGTGCTGCTGACCGGCCTACCTGCTGAGGGCACAAAATTTCAGGACATGTCTTGGTTGATCAAGGCGCATCAGCTAACGGTTCTGCCTTCTGTCTCCAGTCTCAAAGCATTGCGGGACAATGCCAGGGCAAGCAAGGCGCCCGACCCTTTCATCGGGTTTGGCAATCCCCTGGTGATGGGGTCCACAGGCAAGGACAAGCGAGCCTGGGGCAAGCAGGCATGCGCGATAACGCCTAAGACAGAAAATCTGCAGGTTGCTAGTCGCAATGTGCCAAAACACATCTCTGATTATTTTCGAGGGGGTGAGGTGAACCTGACGCTACTTAAACAATTAGAACCCCTGCCGGAAACAGCGGATGAACTTTGCAAGGTTGCGGACACTTTGGGTGCGCAAGCAACGTCTGTCTATCTTGGCGACAAAGCCAATGAGAATGAGATCAAGAAGCTTTCAAAGTCCGGCGCGCTCAAACAGGCAAAGATCATCCATTTTGCCACCCACGGATTTCTTGCTGGGGAAACCAACCAGCTGATTGATAATAAAGCAGAACCCTCTTTGCTTCTGACACCACCGGTGGATGCTACTGAGGATAATGACGGTTTGCTATTGGCCTCAGAAGTGGCGCAACTGAAACTGGATGCAGATTGGGTGATCCTGTCTGCCTGCAACACAGCCGGCGCTGAGAAACCGGGGGCAGAGCCTATGTCAGGTCTTGCCAAGGCATTCTTTTATGCCGGCGCGCGGGCATTGCTGATCTCGCACTGGAATGTGAATTCTGCTGCGACCGTAGAGCTCATCACCAGAATTTTTAGCGCCCAAAAACAAGACCCCACTCTTGGCCGGGCTGGCGCTTTGCGGGCTGCCATGCTCTCACTGATGGGGTCTGAAAATATGTCCCATCCGGAATACTGGGCCCCGTTTATTGTGGTGGGTGAGGGGAATCGTTGACAAAAGCTCAAGTATATATAGCCGCCTCAGACAAAACTATTGCAACCCAATCTAAACTCTAAAACTGCCCCAAAGCTGTATAACCTCATTTGGAAAATACGCTGCTGGTTTTACAATCATACCCATTGAGTGCTTAATTCATCCCTCTTTTTATCCTATGATTTGTCATGATTTTGACTTATGATTGAATGTCAGGGACCCTAATTTGAGGAGGGCCGTACATGAAATATTTTATCATGTTCACATTGATAATTGTGAGCCACGTTATCCCCCCGATTAATTCAGCCTTTGCAAAAATCAAAAACGATATTCTCATCACAGTTCCTTCTGGGCATGGCAGTGGTATTCTTGCGATAAGATTCTCGCCGGATGGTGCGTTGATCGCAACTGCCAGTATGGACAGCACGATCAAATTATGGGACGCACAAACTGGCCACTTGTTGCGCACATTGAAGGGGCATAAATCTTGGGTGCAGAATCTGGCTTTTTCCAAAGATGGTCAGCATCTGATTTCTGCCGCCAAAGATTCTTTTATCTGGGAAGTTGCAACCGGAAAAAGAGTGCATATTCTGCCCGCTAAAGAAGGTTCACCAGGACAACCAACCACTTATGCAGTGGTTTTTTCCCAAGATGGCAAGCTTGCTTTGACAGCTGATAACAGCGCCAGCATCAATATATGGAATGCCAGCACAGGGAAATTTATCAAGAGTATATACAGTCTCCCGGTGAATTACATGGTTTCCGAAATGGTGATTACTCCGGATAATCGCACTCTAATATTTTCAGATTTTAATCATCAGAAAATTATCGGACTTGATATCCCGACGGGTAAAAAAAAGTTTGAATTTTTAACAGGAAAAACAGGTGCCTTTGGAATGGCGCTTTCACCTGATGGCAAGCATATTGTTTTAGGCACCTGTAACGGCGTAATACAAGCCTGGAAACTTGCTACACGCAAAAAAGTCTTATCAAAAATTGTGCGTGAAGCGACGAATAGAAATTTTGGCAACTGCATAGAAACAGTAACTTTTAGTGCCAACGGAGAAAGTTTTGCCACAGGGGCGAGAGATGGCAAAATTAAGCTCTGGCGATTTGCGGATTTTGAAAATCTTGGAGAAAAAATTGCTGTCCCCCCTAATTGGTCATCAAGTAAGGACTGGCAGACAAATAAAACAACTAAAGTTGATACCAAACAGGTCTCAGCTCTGGCTTTTTCACCGATAAATTCGCTTCTTGTTTCTGGTGGTACAGACGCCAAATTAAAATTCTGGCAAGGTGAGACTCTTGAAATTTCTGTTCTTCATGACAAAACAAGGGTATTGCGCACAAGTACTAAATTTGTAATCTCAAAAGACAATAGAACAGTTATTACCGGTAGTGAAGATGGTACACTTTTCTATTGGGATATAAATCGCGGGCTCCCGGTTCGACAGCATAAAGTGGGAGATTGTCCGCTAAGGCATGTTGAATCCATTGATAGTGAAGCAAAATTACTTGTCTTATGTGGTAAGACCATTTCCATTTTAGACACTCACACGGGTGCTGAACTTAAGTCAATCCAGCTTGATGATATTGGACCCTTGGCTGCAACAAGAAAGCCTTTCGGGTTTATCACTGGTGGTGTACATGACACCAGCCTGACAGCAGTTGAATGGGGAACGTCAAAATCCCACAAGGTTTTTAAAACACAAAAATATCATCAACATACAGTCCTTGATATTGATATTCACCCGACACAAAATTTTGCAGCTTCAACCGGTGCTGATGGTCTTGTTTTATTATGGTTGCTCAAAGAGGGAAAAACCCCAGAGGCGCTCAATTTTCACTTATGGAAAAAACCTGGAGCGTTTCTTTATGCCACTGCCTTTTCGCCCAAAAATGCCCGCATTGCGATTGCCGGACGTCCGCACAGACCACCAGAAACTCTTGCCCTTTGGGACCCTAAGAGTAAAAAATTACTCGCCAAAACAGCTGTCCATGAAGGTGTGAGATCACTGGCTTACTCAAGAGACGGAAGCTTGCTAGCTGCTGGTGGGGAAGATAGCCAGGCCTCACTTTGGAAATCAGAACAGGATAAATTAACCCGGCTATCGACCTTGAAAGGTCATGCCAGTGCTGTGACTGGTCTGCAATTTACTCCGGACAAGAAAAGGCTCGTCACGGTAAGTAATGACAGCTCTTTGAGATTATGGAATGTAAGTGATGGCAGTTTGATTGCATCTTTTTATGTTGGCAGTGATGGCGATTGGCTTGTCATAATTCCAGAAGGGTATTTAGCCGGTTCATATAACCTGATGAACAAGCTGCAATTTACAACGGGTGAGAGAAAATTACGAGTGAGGCAAGTATTCCAAGCACTTTATCGACCTGATTTAGTTGCAGCAAAACTGGCTGGGGACCCTGAGAACCTGGTTAAAACGGCTCGCTCTCAACTTGATATTCAAAAAGTTTTGAATAGCGGCGTTGCCCCGGTTGTTACTTTTGCCACAGATATCTCCAATGTCGAAATCAATGCAGACAGTGCAAACTTTGAGGTCGCCGTTAAAGACCTTGGCGGGGGAATTGGTCGCATTGAATGGCGCGTGAACGGGACAACCCTGGGTGTTCGGCGGGCGGATCAAACCACAGCGTACAAGGGGACTGAAGCTGACAAAATCCAAAATCTGAAACAATCTCTTTGGCTACAGCCGGGAAAAAATATAATAGAGGTAGTCGCTTATAATGCCCAAAATCTGATTGCCTCTGAACTAGCCAGTATCGTTATTGAAAACAAAAAGCCAGCCAACCAAAAGGGGCGGCTTTATGTTTTGACAATAGGTGTTAATCAATATGCGGATCAGAACCTTAAACTCAACCTTGCAACAGACGATGCCAAACAGATCGCGGCATCCATCAAGAAGTCATCAAAAGAGCTTTATGACGAAGTTATTGTCCATTCACTTTTTAATCAGGACGTCACAATTCCGTCTATAGATGTAGCATTTTCCAGACTTGAAAAAACGATCAGACCTCAGGATACTTTTGTTTTTTTTATTGCGGGCCACGGCAAAACCGTTGATGGGCGTTATTACTTTTTGCCACAGAACATACCCGAAGGTTTTTCAAAAGAAATTTCTGAAAAAGGTTTTGAACCCGTAAAGCGGGTTGGCATCGATCAATCACACTGGCAGGATTGGTTTGCAAAAATTGCTGCCCGCAAGTCATTACTACTCTATGACACTTGTGAAAGCGGGGGGCTGGCACAAGAAGGACTAAAGACAGTTGAACTGGAGCGTTTGGCAGCGCTTGAGCGATTAACACGTGCAATGGGCCGTGCAATCTTTTCTGCTTCCACCGCCACTACTCCAGCTCTTGAAGGTCATAAAGGACATGGCGTTTTTACTTATGCCCTCCTGGAGTCGCTTGGGAAAGCGGATGGAAATTCAAATGATAAAATCGAATTGTCAGAAATCGCTGCATATATAAAAACTGAAGTAAAAAAGATTTCAGAACAACACTTTGGTGTCAGTCAGGAACCACAGACACGGATTGTCGGGGAAAATTTTCCTCTGGCACTAAAAACGGATGTTTTGGAACCTTCTGAGTGATTCATTGAATAACAGCTGAACTTGCTTTCCAAATATCTTTGACGAAGAACATATTGTCCCAAATTAATATGGCTTTACCGCCTCTAACTCAACACTGCTTTAGCTATTGCAATTGAAACCTGGTGCAGCTTGGTAAAGAACTGTTCAGGTAGATAGTTCTTGTTGCCAATGTGTGCCTAAACTATTGTAATAATGTTAAATTACAAAACGAACAACGTAACTGGGGGATTATCAAAGAAAGAGCAAAACATGATCCTACTACAATTTTCTGGTAGCATTTGCAGCAGTCACTGGTAGCAATTTTGCTGCCATTACGAATCTATAAAGAATAAGCACTTCATTAGACATTTTTGATTGCTACCAGGGTACGTATCTGGCGCTGACAGCTGCAATTGCTGCCTTAGCTATTTGAAAGACCAGGTGAGATTCGAGCAGCAGTTAGCCCATGAGGTGATCGGTTCGCTGGGAAGAGCCTCCAATCGCACTAAGCATTTAAAACAGAGAGTTGTGATGATGCAAAAATGGGCTGATTATCTTGATGAATTGAAGAAAAATAATAGGACCAACTAAGAGCTTTAAATTAACTTTGACAATGGACCACTCGGTGGGGGCTGGTCACTGTCCCCTAGGCCCTGACGGGGAACAAAAAAATGTCTGCCGGTCAGTGAGGAATCTAAATCAGAATGACACTCGTTTCATCTAAAGCAATGTTCAGAGAAGTTATATATGACGGACAACATATTTGTTACTGATTTAGTAGAAAAAACAAAAGTCTATTTCTTCGTAAATTTCCTCGTAGGACTTGAATTTTTTCATCTCTTGTACTGTGTGCGGAAGGCATTCTTTCATTTGTTTTAGACAGTCCATCGCGGTACTTTTTTCCCACATTTCTTCACAAGCCGCGAGATGTTGTTTCCTATCGGAGTGAAAAATTACGGCAGCACACTCTGCACCATCCAATCCATCGCAAATCCCCAAAGAATTGGCCATAGCTGAACTACTATTATACAGAGGGATGACTAATCCCAGAAAAACCGAGATGAATAAAACGACCTTTTTCATGCCAACCTCCCAAAAGTCTTAACAGTTAATTATACAGAATTAGGTTGGCCCGTAAATCTTGGGGGTATTAAAGATTGTTTTCCGTATAACGTTCGTTTTTAGGAAAATCATATTACCATTTTTTCAGTGATTGATATTTCTGGCGTCTTTTTTCTATTTTGACGTTTTCTATAAACCTGCCCATCAAAAACCTTTTTATGGAGATCATTAGAGGGCAGCTTCTGACCCTATTTGCGCAGTTAAAACTCAGCAGCTCTGCAAACAAACAATCGTTTCGTTATGATGGACTGGTTTAAATAAAACGACCTAACGCCCATTCTTTTGCCCAATCAGGTAATCCGTCCAATCCTCCATCATCTTGCGACGTTTTTTAAAAAGATCACCCCGTCTGTAAGCAGCCTCAACTTTGTCTTTGATGGTATGAGCCAAAGCCATTTCGGCTACATCTCTGGGGAAAGTTGACACTTCTCCAGACCAGTCTCGAAAACTGGAGCGAAATCCATGTGGGACGTAATCACCTCTATTTCCATTCACACCAAAACCAATACCCCGCATAAGCTGTAGCAAAGCCATATTGGACAATGGTTTTCCAAACCTGGCCCCCGGAAACACATAAGAATTTCCCTTTATTCTTGGAAGTGATTTGAGATCAGCCAGCATCAGATCGGTCAATGGTACTCTATGCTCACGCTTGGCCTTCATTCGCTCTGCCGGAATTGTCCAAACTGCAGATTGGAGGTCTATTTCTGACCATTCTGCCTTTAACAACTCGTTGGTGCGGACGGCTGTCATGATGAGCAGACGAAGCGCCAAGGCTGATACGCTCTTGTTAGACGATAATTCAGCCATAAAAGCCGGGACGTGCTCATAGGGCATAGCCGGGTGGTGTCGGATCGTTTTTACACGTGAGGGTTTGGGCAACAACATATCCAGATGCCCGCGCCACCGGGCCGGATTGGACGTATCCCTGTATTTATGGGCTGCCGCAAAATCAAGAATGTTTTCAATACGCCCCTGCACCCGCTTGGCTGTTTCTGTTTTTTCATTCCAGATGGGTTTAAGAATCTGGAGTATATCCTCAGAGGTGATGGCATCCACACTCTTTGAACCAATAATGGGTCTGGCATAGGTTTTCAGGGTGCTGACCCATTGACGGGCGTGTTTGGCATTTTTCCAACCCCGACGGTGAGCCCTGATATAGCTGGCCGCACAACTCGTAAAGTTTGGGATCTTAGCGGCCTCAACCCTTCTGGCCTCAATTGGGTCAATACCTTCACTGACCAGGTTGCGATAGTGAGTAGCTCGCTTGCGGGCCACAGCAAGATCAATATCCGGATAACTCCCTAACCCCATTTCCCTCCGCTTGCCATTGAGAGTAAAGCGCAATACCCACTTCTTCGCCCCAGCTTCAGAGACAATTAGACGGAGCCCAGCGCCATCTTCATATTTACCAGCTTTTGCTGTAGCTACTTGGCGTGGTGATAATTTGTGAATTGCCATATCTCTACAGGACCTAGCGATGGGTCGAACGGTCCCCCAATTAGCCCCCCAATTAAATTGGATTAAATGATATGGCTATGGATGGCACAGGTCAATAACTACTGATATTTATTGATATATTCAAGTTATCTGGATGGGAATAATCAACATATTGGCGGACTTCTTCTCCGCCAGTTTTTTTAATTAAAAAACATTTAACAGTAAGTTAATATTTACCTTCTGAATATAGTCCCCAAATAACCCCGATTAACGTTCTTTTCTCTTAAATCCCCTACTCTGAAGAAATTTTCATTTCCGAAAACCTTGGTGCCATAGGTCCCCTTTTGACCCGCAGCGGATATTGATCAAAATTTCATTCAATCGTAAAGCAAGCTCTCGATCGGTGCTTAGAGTTAGGAATGTTAAGTTTGACAAAACTCTCCAATCACCATATGAATGCAACAGAGCTTGGCGAAAGCTCTTTATTGAGATAATTTTTTCTTAAAAATATCTGCCATCAATGGTAATGAGTGGGGCACATAAGACCTCACCTCTTTTCAGCAAATTTTAGCTTTATACATTTGCGCCTTCAGGCTTTGAAATGCGACCCTTGTTATTGTACGGGGTGGACGCATAAACACGGCTATTCTTGTGTTTGCAAATAAGGCGGTACGACTATGTCTGTCGTTGAATTTCCACCAATTAAACCCAAATCCACAAAACAGCAGCAATCGAGAAACCCAAAACAACAAAAAACTGCGATAATTTATTGCGAAGACAATTTTGGAGAAATAGATGGTAAAACCGCTAATGGATTGGTCCGGTACTCCGAAAAATATGAAATCCTTGCGATAATTGACAGCACAAAAGCAGGGCTCGATGCGGGTATGGTATTAGATAACTTATCAAATAATATCCCGGTGTGCCGCGATCTCACCGAAGCTTTAAAATTAACAGTAGAAATACCCGATAGCTTTATCTTTGGTATGGCGCCTTTAAGCGGCATGCTGTCTGAGCATGAACGCTACATTATGCTAGAGGCCATAAATACGGGGATGAATATTGTCAACGGTCTGCATCAATTTCTCAATGACGATCCGGAATTTGTTGCCGCAGGCGCTGCAAACAAAATAACCATCCATGACGTGCGGAAACCACGCGACAAAAAAGACCTAAGAGTATTTAGTGGGCGCATCAAAGATGTCTCATGTCCACGCATCGCGGTGCTTGGGACTGATGGCGCAATTGGCAAACGCACCACTGCAACCATACTAACCAAAACCTTGAACGATCATGGCATTAAAGCTGTAATGATCGGAACAGGTCAAACAGGTTTAATTCAAGGCGCACGTTATGGCGTTGCGATTGACGCTATCGCACCACAATTTTGCTCCGGGGAAATTGAAGCCACTGTTATCCAGGCCTTTGAACAGGAAAATCCTGATATCATAATTATCGAAGGACAAGGCGCGCTTAGCCACCCGGCGTATCTGACGTCGGCATATATTTTAAGGGGTAGTTGCCCTGATGGTGTTATTCTACAGCATGCACCTGCAAGGACCAATCTTTCCGATTATCCTGAAGTCCCGATGCCAAGCGTTACCAGTGAGATCAATCTCATCGAGACCTTTGCAGATACAACGGTCATAGGTCTGACGATCAATCACGAAAACATGACAGAACCTGAAGTCAGTGATGTCATTACACTCTTTGAAGAAATGCTCGACATTCCAGCGACGGACGCATTAATTCACTCGCCGGATCACCTTTTGAATATGGTTCTTTTAGCTTTCCCAATGCTTGATAGAAAGATCCCTACGAAGGCAGTATGAGTGTGCCCCGACTAGAAATTGACCTTCTCAAGATTCACCACAATGCTCAAATTTTAGTAGAGCGCTTGGCCCATCAAGGCATTTCGGTTACCAGCGTCACAAAGGCAACTCTCGGTTCTCCAATAATCGCAAATGTTTTAATCGATGCAGGTGTTTATTCGCTTGGCGATTCTCGTATTGAAAACATCGAAAGAATGCGAAATGCGGATGTAAGTGCACCGATAACTCTCATACGCACGCCAATGCTCAGTCAAATTGAGTCAGTCGTGAAGCATGCCGATATCAGCTTAAACACTGAGATCGCAGTTATTAAGGCGCTTTCAAAGGCGGCAAAAAACATGGGACGAATGCACGGTATTGTTCTCATGGTAGAGCTTGGGGATTTGCGCGAAGGCATTATGCCTGATGGCGTTGAGAGCATGGTGAGCGTTATCACCCAACTGCCTAACATTGAATTTAAAGGAATAGGCGCAAACCTCGCTTGTCGCAGCGGCGTTTCTCCTGATGATAAAAACATGGCCGAGTTATCTCGGTTAGCAGATTCAATCGACGCAAAGTTCGGTTCCAAAATGAGCATCGTTTCTGGCGGCAACTCAGCTAATCTGGAATGGGTTTTTAGCGCTTCAGACACAGGGCGTATTAATAATCTGCGTTTGGGCGAAGCTATCTTACTTGGCCGCAATCCGCTTAATCGAAGTCAAATCCCGAATTTGCACACGGATGCATTCAAGCTTATTGGAGAAGTTATCGAATTCAAGGTAAAGCCATCACTGCCGTGGGGCGAAATTGGACAAGCTGCATTAGGACAACCTGCACCACTAATAAATCGAGGTAACATCTCTCAGCTTATACTGGCAATCGGTGAACAGGATACTGCCACGGGCGGGCTAACACCACCGCACGGAATTGAAATTCTTGGCGCTAGCAGCGACCATATCATTTTAAATGTTAGGGATGGGCAACCCTCTGTCGGTAATGAAATAGCATTTGAGCTAAATTACAGTGCGCTGATGCGCGCAATGAGCTCGCCTTTTGTCTCCAAGGAAATAGAAGAGTAGCACTGTACCGTTTCATTTATTCGCTTGGTCAAAAAAAGCAATTCCGCTATTGGCACATAGCAGAAATTATTCCAAATGCACAATGTGGTGATTGGCAACAACATTACCTTGTCCAAATTAAAGACTGAATCTTACTGCCCTCTAACATGACTGTTGCACTAATCACCACAAATTTTATTACCCAACAACAGGCCCCATCTCTAGGCCGTGAAAGCAAACTACACTCAGCATTGTTGTAATTAATAAGATCTAAGTGCGCGGTTCATCCAGGCACATGTCTGTTTGCCAGCAAAGATAAGTAGTCCTCTGCTACCATACCCCTCAACTCTTGGGTATAATCCATTCAGCCCTTTAAATAAGGGGCGCAAAAGAACAGAACAGATAAGTAGTAAACGCTTACTACATGGCCCAACGACAACCATGATAACCAGATAGCAAGCAAGATTCACTTCTTCTCGGAAATAAAAACAAACCCAGGGAAAGCCCCATACCCCCATGACACAGACAGCAGAGCGCACCCGCAATAACAACCCACTGGGTCACAATATCGCCCCCAAGGGTGAACCTGATTTTTCTGCGTTTTTGTCTCAAGCAAAATCAATCATCCCCGTAGCGAGATTAAAAACTGATGAATTAAGCCGCTTTGCACATGGGACAGATGCCAGCATCTATAGGATGACCCCCAAACTTGTTGTTCTCGTTGAAACCGAAGACGAAATCAGTGCGCTTTGCAGGATCGCCCGGAAAACCAACGTCTCAATCACTTTCCGCGCCGCCGGTACCAGCCTCTCCGGCCAGGCCGTTACAAACGAGGTGCTGGTCAAGCTGGGCAACAGGGGATGGCGCCAAAGTGAACTTCTGGAAAACGGCAAGAAGATCAGCCTTGGTCCCGCGCTCACCGGGGCCCAGGCCAATTCAAAGCTTAAATTTCTAAACAAAAAAATCGGCCCGGACCCTGCCTCAATCAATGCCGCAATGATCGGCGGCATCGCCGCCAATAACTCAAGCGGCATGTGTTGCGGCACTAAGGAAAACACCTATCAAACCATAACAGCCATGCAGATGATCCTCGCTGATGGCACCAAACTCGACACCGCCAGCCCCAAAAGCCGTCTGGCATTTGAACAAAACCACCCGGAAACCCTGAACGCCCTGAAAGAAATTGCCGCCCGCACAAACGACAATGCTGACCTTGTTGCCAAAATCAAAAAGAAATACCGCATCAAGAACACTATGGGCTATTGCCTCAATGCGCTGATCGACTTTGAAGATCCCTTTGACATGCTAATGCATCTGATGGTCGGCTCAGAGGGCACATTGGGTTTTATTTCTGAAATCACCCTCGAAACGGTGGATGATCACCCGCACAAATCCTCAGCCATAGTGCTTTTTAAAAACATTCATCAGGCCTGCAAGGCGGTAACCGCATTGAATGACACCCCGGTTTCAGCCGTCGAGTTGATGGACGATGCCGCGCTAAAATCCATCAACAGCACACCAGAGCTGAAAGACCTGCTCGCGGATCTGCCGGATGGCGTCGCTGGTATCCTGATCGATGTGCGTGAGGCCAGCCCGGAGCATCTTCAGCAACAGATCAGCGAAGTAGAAACCTGCCTGGCCGCCATGGGCCCCATAAATGAGGTAAGTTTTTCAAGCGATCTTGCAACCTACAATCTCTATTGGTCGATCCGGAAAGGACTTTTCCCCAAGGTCAGTGCTGTAAGAGAACAGGGCACAACCGTCATTATTGAAGATGTCGCGGTTGAAATAGAAAAACTTGCTGACGCTGTAATTGACCTGCAGGCCCTGTTTAAAAAGCACAACTATCATGAGGCGGTGATATTCGGCCATGCCCTTGCCGGCAACCTCCATTTTGTCATCACTCAAGCCTTTGATACCAAGGAAAAGATTGAACGCTATAAAAACTTTATGGATGATCTGGCAAAGCTGATCTCCGGCCGTTATGAAGGCTCATTAAAAGCCGAGCACGCCACAGGCCGAAACATGGCCCCCTTCCTTGAACTTGAGTGGGGCAAGGATGCCTATGAACTCATGTGGGAGATTAAAAACTGCCTCGACCCGGAGAACATCCTCAACCCCGGTGTTATCCTGACAAAAGACCCAAACGCCCACATCAGGAACCTGAAACATGTTGCCCCCGTTCACTCCCTGATAGATCAATGTATCGAGTGTGGTTTCTGCGAACAAACCTGCCCTTCAAGAGACCTGACGCTGACCCCCCGTCAGCGCATCTCAGCCCTGCGTGAAATTGAGCGCAGGGAAAGCAAACGCCCCGATAAGAATAAACAGGATCAGAAACTATCAGCTTTCAAGGATCTCTATTCATATCAGGGGGTCGACACTTGCGCCGGTGATGGCCTTTGCCAACTCGCCTGCCCTGTCGGCATCGACACCGGCCAGATGATACGGGAAGTCAGATCAAAACGGCGCTCATCACTTGCAAGGAAAACAGCC
The DNA here is from genome assembly GCA_964351785.1 of uncultured Rhodomicrobium sp. Lineage (GTDB taxonomy): Bacteria > Pseudomonadota > Alphaproteobacteria > Rhizobiales > HXMU1428-3 > HXMU1428-3. The sequence continues at coordinate 11,122 of CAYGPF010000020.1, read as the reverse complement.
GGCCTCATTGCCAGAAACTTTGCCCTCACCTGCAACGCCGCTAGGTTGATGATTTTAGGGCTATTTGTCATGCGCCGCGTAATTGGCATCAGGGCGCTGCGCCTCATCGGCAGCGCTGCCCACACACTTTCATTTGGCCTGATCCCCCCCATCATCCATGATCTTCCAAGACCTCTGCCCCCCTTCGTCACGAACACTCCAAAATCAGAGCGCAAAAACATCGTCTATTTCTCAAGTTGCGCCTCCCGCGTGTTAGCCCGTGAAAAATCCGGTGACAAAACCCGGTCCTTAGCAGAGGTAACGGAAAATCTCTTTAACAGGGCCGGCTACAATCTCATTCAACCAGAGTTTCATGAAAACCTCTGTTGTGGCCAACCCTTTACCAGCAAGGGCTGTTTTGAAGCCGGCAATGACAAAGCCAGCGAACTGGTGGAGGCCCTGAAAACCGCAAGCCGGGATGGCAGAGACCCGATTGTTTTTGACACCAGCCCCTGCAGCCTGCGGATCAAAAAAAACCTGCCGGAAGATCTGCAGATACATGACATCACAGAAGCTATTGACACTTTCCTTCTTGATAAGCTTGATTTGGAAAAAAGGCAGGACCCGATCGCGTTGCACGTCACCTGTAGCACCCGCCGCATGGGGCTGGAGCAACCTTTGGTCAACATCGCAAAGCAGTGTGCCAATGAGGTTATCCTGCCGGAGGGCATCGAGTGCTGCGGCTTTGCCGGTGACAAGGGTTTCACCCAACCCGAATTAAACGCCAGCGCCCTTGCCAAACTGGATGAGCAACTTCCTGCCAATTGCCAGGCAGGCTACTCAACAAGTGTAACCTGTGAGCTGGGGTTGAAAACCCACAGCTCAGCTGACTACCAGTCAATCATGTTTCTGCTCGAACAACAGGCAACCTCTGACCGCTCTCAAACATGACAAAACCCATCTCAACAGTCAGGAAGAATTGAGGGAACCGCCAAACAATAACGCCGGCAAGTCGCTTTTGACACCCCCGAGATATGGCAATTTTCAGACGCGTCCATCACTATCATAATACTACCTGATCTCATACTAAAGACGATAGCCTCAACGGCATAGGAAGGGTGAGGTCTGGGAAGAAAAAGTCAAACACACAAAAATTGTTCACCAGCTATGATCGTCAATTTACCAATCAATAATAACATTCGATCAAAGCAGTCAGCTCCCTCATGCACTCTTGAAAAAACATTCACCGATCAACGACCTGTCGAAATTGCCAGAAATTTAAGAGACCAAACGCCCAGATAGCCTTTGCTGTAACCACAAACGCAAATGCAATAGTGGCGCGGATAATATAAAAAGCAAATCAATCCCGGGTGTGACTGTATATGAAGTTTAATGAACAGCTGTCCTACGATGAACTCACTTACAACGAATATCGCTCATCCATTATCCGCGCTTCCTGGAACCGTTGTAAAAATCAGCATCGGTTAGAACGCTCAGATCGCACGAAAGCAAATATTCTTACAGGAAATGAACTCGCCGCCTATCAGCAATCCTCAGCTGACATGCTTCATCTGGCCGGCGATGTGATCAATTCTGTTCGCAAAGTTGCCAAAGAAGGTGACTATTGCGTCATCCTTACCGAACCCAATGGCGTGGCCATAGATTGTCATATGGATGCGCCCGGTACCGCAGATTATAAAACCTACGGATTAATCCCGGGTTCCATATGGGATGAGAAACTGATAGGCACCAACGGTATCGGAACCTCACTCGTCTCCAGGCAATCACTGACCATCAATGGATCAGAGCACTATGCAAACAATCTGACCAAATTCACCTGCACCGCCGCGCCCATATTTGGCCACCAGGGCACGATACTTGGCTGCCTCAATATCGCCCGTCTAACAGACGAACTATATGTGGAAAGCTATATAACACGGAACTTCATTCATGAAGCAGCCAACCAGATAAGCGCAACGATTTTCCGCAAATATCATGCTCATGAAAACATTGCCAGCCTTTCCCCCTCTTGCGAAAACCCGCTCTATGAATCCAAAGCACTGCTGGCATATGATGGCCACGGCAACATCACTGATGCCACAATGGACAGCCTTGCTCTACTTGATAATTTCACCTTCGATAACCTGATGGGATTAAACATCTACGACCTGTTCGGGATAAATCCGAATGATGCTGATGGCCCCAAAATGAAGCACAGCCCGTTAAGTCAACACCCTCAAAAAAATATCATCATAGATCTGCACCGGAAAACGGCCCCAAAAAAAGTTTCACTTAAAAGCTATGAGGAACACACCCCGACCATAATCAAACCCGACTTTACCCAGAAAAAAACCAGACTTGATCAACTCGCCGGCTCAGACCCCACCATGTGCCGGGCTGTCAACATAGCCCGCAACTTTGTAAATCAGAACATTCCCATCCTGATCATCGGTGAAACCGGGGTCGGCAAAGATGTGTTCACGTCGAGCCTGCATAAGGAAAGTGAACGCAAAGACAAACCCTTTGTCGCTTTCAACTGTGCCACCATTCCCGAAAGTCTGATTGATAGTGAACTCTTCGGCTATGAGCCGGGCACATTCACAGACGGCTTGAAAGAAGGCAAAACCGGAAAAATACTGGCCAGTGATCAGGGTACATTGTTCCTTGATGAAATCGGCGACATGCCACCTCATCTGCAAGCCAGGTTATTGCGTGTGCTTGAAGAGCGGGAAGTAACCCGGCTCGGCGCTGTAACACCTAAAAAAGTTGATATCCGGGTGATCTGCGCCACCCACAAAAACATCCCTGAATTAATCCGGGAAGGCAAATTCAGGGAAGATCTCTATTTCAGGATCAAAGGTGTTCAGATTGAATTGCCATCCCTGAGCGAACGCACAAATCTGAGCGAAATTGCCAGGCACATTATCCATAACAATACCCCCTATGATCCGGAAAAAATAACCATAACGCCCGAGGTCTGGAGCCTGTTCAATCAATATCAATGGCCGGGAAACATCCGGGAATTGAAAAGCACGATCCTGTACTCACTAACCATGATGAAAGACAACATGATTACGATAAAAGACTTACCGGCAGAGTTGACACAAAATGCCACTCAACAATCTGATAGCAACCAGGCAAACGGTCACCGCTTGCAAAGCCTGGAACCTCAATTCACGAGCAATGAAGGTAAATTGCAATCAGCCCAGAACCGCAATGAGAAAGAGCAGATAGAATTGGCCTTGCAGCAAAGCCACTGGAACATATCTTTGACAGCTCGAAATCTGGGTATAAGCCGGTCAACCCTGCACCGGAAAATGCAAAAACATCAGATTAATTCACCGCATAAATCTGACGTAGCTCAGCAGGATGCAATCGAATAACTGGATCTTTCATAAGCCATGTTGCAAGGCACAAAACAGCCGGGCTTATTCCTGACAGTGTGGCAGGTCATTCAGGGTCATGATAAAGGCAACAAGTTCCCAGCGATCAGCTTCACTGATCGAATCTTTCCAAGATGGCATCACCCGGCTACCTGACCGGCGCCCTTCCGCGATTATTGAAAAAAGATAGTCCGGCGTGAACTCAGCCTGGCATTGCAGCGGCGCTTCCGTACCCGAGCCCTTGTCACCATGACAGTAAGCGGAACAGGTCTGGGCAAAGCGTATTTCTCCTTTTTTCGCGGAATCAGGGTCAGCCAGTATTTTATCACGCAAGGCCTCGCCGGTTAACTCCCCCTCAGACATGTTATTTTCCGCATCTTTCTTACCCAAAGCTCTAACGTCCGGGTCAGCATCATAGGGATGCATTGAATGAACGCCATAAGCGGCCATAAATGAGAAAACAACAAACACACAGAAGAATATGGAACTGAGTTTACGGACCGAAAATGACTGCATGCAAATCTCCCTTTGCGGCTATAACGCCCCCTCAACCCAGTTTGTTATAATGATACAAAAGTAAGGGAATATTATGCCGGTCTCTCTTTTAACCGAATAGATGGTACAAGAGAGGGGCGACAACAGTAAATACTGCGAAAGCATCACATCATTTCAACCCGCCAATTTTAGAGAGAGAGAGAGAACCGCCAGCAAAATGCCAAAACAATGCTCAGATAAAATTAACCAGGCTTAATTGCTGCAGGGTCGCCATTGTCTGATAAGTGGCACTTAGCCGCGTTTGCAGATCAAGCAGCTGCGCACTCACCTCATAGATATCAGCGTTTTGAATGTCATCCACAAATTGCTGCAAGAGATTACCATGCGTTTCATGGCGCTCCTTCGTGTTGGCAATCACAGCATTGGCTGAGGATACTTCTGCAAGGATATGGTCAACATGTTGCTGGCTGGGATTATCAGACAGATTTGCTGTAACCCGCTCCCGCACAGCATCATACCGATCCTGGGCATTCACATCAGCCGTTGAGTAACTGTCAAAAGACGCAACCGCCAGATTTTTCAGCGCCGTCCGAAAAGCCTCTTCATTGGCCCGTGCCCCGTATTCAACATGGATATAATCATCGACCTTCACCTTTTGCGAACCGCGTGGGTCATCGCTGGCAAATTCACCCTGATACCAGAATACCGTATCAGTCGTGGTGCCATCAACCAGTCCGGTGGCTGTATCAAAAGGCGGCCCGTCAACCCGTTGCGGCGGTGTAGTACCATCAAAATCAAAGAAATTTTCTGCCGCAGCAAATTGTGACGCCGCCCTCAACTCGGTATCTGCAAGCCGAAGCAATTCATCATTCAAGGCAGCGGTAAGATTATTGGAAGTGTCAGCTGCCGAGGCACCGATTTGAAACTCACCTGCATTTTCAGGGGTGCCACTTGTCGCCCTGAGCACAACATCACGCTGTGTGCCATCCGGCAAGGTCAGGCCTATGGTGAGGCTCTCACCCTCAACCAGACTATTCGTACCAATATCAACATTGACAGCGCTTGGGCTCCCCGCGGGGCCCGTCGCTGTCGCCCCTGTGAGGGTGCTGTTTAAACTTGTAATTTTAAACCCGAACGGTTGCACCCCATCCTCAGCAAGATTAACCTCGGTCGCGCTTGGTTGGCTCACCACCACGCGCCCCTTTAAATCAGCGCCAAGATCGGCCAGTTGGCGCTCACTGGCAATCTGGTAAAAACCGGCCTGCCCGCCCTGCCCGTTCAGCATAACATCCGGTGCATCGACTGGCCGCTCGCTGACCACACGCCCGCCGTAAATATAGCGCCCACCCGCCTCAGTGTTCAAAATCGAAGCCACATCATGGAAACGTGCGTAAGATTCATTCTGAAACAGGGTCTTCCCAGCAGTGTCGAGATCAAAATTGGGATCAAGAGAAGTGGCACGGGTATCAGAAACCGTATCCCTGATCTGGTCCAGCGTTTCACTCAGAATATTAATCCGCACCGACGCCTGATTAATGCCGCGCAGGTAACCGTTCACCTGCGAAAGATCAGCGTTAAACTCAATCAGTTGCCGCCGCTCAAGCCCTAGATCACCATAAGTCTCGGCTTTGAGCCCGGTGGCCAGTTGCCTCTGCAAATCATCAGATTGCTGGCGCGAAAGACTAACCGCCTGGTAAAGATGTGACCGCGATGTAGATATCGGAATAGACATAACTTTAACCTTTTAATTTCAGGCCTCTATACGGATTGTATTAAAATATCCATCAACTCACCGGTCACCGCCATCACCCGCGCATTGGCAGAAAACGCCTGCTGCAAGGCAATCAATGAAGCAAGTTCCTCATCAATATTGACACCGGTATCGGTTTCATATTTTTCCTTGAGGCTGTTTGTAACCGCCTCTTGTGCCGTCAGATTCACATCAGCCCGCTGTGACTGTGACGTCTGATAAGCAATAATGTTTTGGGCAAAATCAATCACCGTCCCGGTGAAAAGTGAATTGGGCTGCCCGATCCCCGTATCACCTGAAAAGTCAACTTTTGTAAGGGAGAGCCGCTCAATCAGATCCAGCGGGCGTGCATTATCGCCGATCGGCGTCTCCGGGCTGGAGTTATATTTCACCAGCAATTCAGGGTTGGAGGCAACCTGCCCATTAAGAACAATGCGCCCGGCAAAACCAGTGCGCGTATAGCCACCATCAACCGCCCCCGTGTAAGGCTGGTTATTGCCTGTATCCAGAAACAGCGGAAACCCAAGCCCCTGATCCTGCAGGCTGGTCGCGCTTACGGTTTTTGAAACACTGTTTATGTCCGTATTGTTCACGGCACCATCGTCCACAATACGCAGGATCCCCCCCGCCGGGCTGGTCACCGTGATATCAGCACCAAGCGCCGCATCAAGGGCACTAGCAATGGCCGCGTCGCCGCCAGAAAAATCAACCCCTATAACCGTATCGTTCGGGTCCGGTGTTGCATCATTCGAAAGCGGCAGGCTCGAGGCATCATTCACCCGAACAATAGAAATGTTATGGGTCGTCGGCCCGGTATTATCTGTATATTCAAGATGGATGACATTGCCCGGTTCAACATCACTGATATCAATATCAAAACCGCTTGCTGCACCCGCCGTTACAGCCGTACCATCAACATCAGAATTGGTAAGCGCTATGCTCAAACCATGCGCCAGATCATCAAGCTGGCGTTGTGCTTCTGTCAGTGTTTCATCGCGAAGCTCAATGAGCGCACCAAGCTTGCCGGTGGTAATGATCCCGTTTTCAATAAGATCAATTTCATAACCATTACCGCCAATAAGGGTAACGGTACCAACGCCCCGCAAACTGTCATCCTTGTCATAAAGAGCGCCGGGATGGACGCTGCCATTCCGGTCAAAGGAAAGCGAAACCGCCTCACTATCAACCAGCACATTACCGCTCTTGGTATAGAGAGCGGCCCGTCCCGTCTCATCCTCACGGACATTCACCTCAAGATATTCACCGATCTTACTGACAAGCAAATCCCTCTGGTCTTTAAGGTCAGCAGATTCTGCCCCAAGCGCATTGGCATTCGCCACCTGTTTATTCACATCATCCAGCTTGGACAACAGATTATTCAAATCTGCAACGCCATCCGTTATGCTGTCTTCTGCCAGCTGTCGCAGCCCCTGAACACCATTCGTTAGCTGGCGCAACGTGCTGGCGACCCCTTCAGCCTGTGCCACCACAGAAGCCCGCGCCGCATGCGATTCAGGCTGCGTAGAAAGATCCTGCAGGGTTTCCATAAAGTCATTGAGCCGCGTATCAAGCGCGTTGGCACTCCCCGGCGCGCCGAACAGCTGATCAATCTGGGTTAGATAATCAGAAACGGTAGTGGCAAAAGCGAGGCGGCTTTCTTCAACAAAAAGTTGCTGTTGCACATACTGATCAACCTCACGAAAGACGCCAGAGATGCGCGCCCCCATCCCCTGCTCACCAGCCAGCAGATTATCCTGTGCTGTCAGCTTGCGGGAATAGCCCTCGGTTCCGGCATTGGCAATGTTACGTGCCACAACATCAATAGATGTCTGGGTAACGGTCAGCCCGGAATTGGCTGTTTTTAATATATGTGTCAAACCCATAAAAAGACACTCACTTGATTAAAGAAGAGGCGCCAGCCAATATGGGGGAACAGGGCCAGCGCCATTAAGTTACCTGACCATATTCAAGGCTTCCTGCAGCATCTCATCACCGGTTGTAACGATCCGTGTGTTAGCTGCATAAGCCTGCTGCGTGACGATGAGTTTTGTAAACTCATCCGCAATATCAGTATTGGAGCTTTCAAGTGCGGAGCCAACGACACTGCCCTGCGCCCCAAGAATGGGCGCCCCGGATTCATCCGTCGCCTGGAACGCACCCCCATCAAGTTTTCTCAAAAACCCGTCAGCGTTAAAAGTCGCCAGTTCAACAGAGGCAATATCAAGTTGCTGGCCGTTTGAATAGTTCGCAACAAGTCGGCCTTCATCAGATACCGCCAATCCGTTGAGCTCACCGGCCGCAAAACCGTTTTGCCCGATGTCTGTAATTTTGGCGGTTCCGTTGGCATCGGCAAACTGGGTAATGCCATTTGTACCGTGGCTGATCTCAATATCACCAAGCGGGATGCCGTTAACAAGCGGTGCCGTCAATGTCAGGGAATTCACCTGCGGTGATAGTTGCCCGTTATTGCCAAAAATATATTCGGTGCCAACATTACGCCACGCTGCATCCGTGCCCATTGCTGTGCTGTCTTCAAGATAAAACAGGTTCCAGGTATCAGTACCCTCGGAGGCTGTTGTCGTGCCGGCAGTTAATCCAAGGTTTGCAGCCCCGGTACCACCAAGTGTCAGGTCTTCTCCGTCAAGAGACGAAATAGTCAGACGGTTATCGCTGTCAACAAAAGCTCTGTAATTGCCGGCAGTCTCAATTGCTGAAACAAGATCCGCCGTGGTGTTAATCTCACCAACACCTGAACCAAATGTCAGGGTCGTAACAGCGCCGCTATCAAGTTGCAGGGTCAGTGTTTCACTTGCACTCAAAGGTGTGTCTGTCACCAGATCAGCTGAGCCAAACAAACCGGCAACGGCAGAGCCCTGCTGGGAAGCATCAATATAGGTCACACTGTCAACCTTGGCCCAGCGAAACTGAATATTGGCAGAGTTACCACCCGCGTCATATGCCGTGACTGCACCGCCCGAAATCGAATTCTCGATAAACAGCGTCGCATCACTGCCCTGAATAAATTCATCACTCCCCACAAGCGGGTTATTGGCAAATTCAGAAGGGTCCAGCAACTCAGAACCGGGCACGTTCTCATCAGACGCGGTCGTCCGCGGATAAGAGGCAAGGTTGGTCCGGTAATCAACAAGGGTTGTCGCCTTGGCTGGCAGAAAATCATTTGAAACGGTAACAATCTCGGGCGAACTACCAGACGGGTTCCCCGTCTCGGCGTCAATAGGCAAACCTTTCAGGTAATAGCCACCACCGTTTACAAGGTGGCCAAACCGGTCCAGCTCAAAATCTCCCCGCCGGGTGTAAAGATCTTCATTATTGAAAACCAGGTTCCCGTCGGTGATGCCAATGGATTCGCCAACAATGAAATAACCATCACCGTTAATCGCCATGAAAGTTTCAGTATCTGAAATGGAAACATCACCCTGAACCGAGTTGGTTGGCCGGGAATTAGCATTCACAACCCCAAGCGCCTGTGCTTTGGCCGGACTATCCGGTACAAGGTCAACAAAACTGGTTTCGGTCCGTTTATATCCCGTCGTCTGCGAGTTCGCGATATTGTTGGAAATATGCTCCAGCGCCTTGGATTGCGCCTGCAGTCCGGTAATCGCTGTAGTCATCGCGCCAAAAATGCCCATTACTTTAATCTCCCAAACCAGTGATAAATATGAACCGCAGACGGGTCACAAAACTCATGTGACCCTCTGCAGCTAGTTAAATAAGAACAAACAAGTAACTTTATTCATCAGTAAGACGCTTGCTCTTGAAACAATGGCCCCCTCATTAAGCCCACATCCGGAGCCGGGTGAGCAAGGCCCTTGCCATAACGAGAGCAAAACCAGTGCCATTTTTTTTATTATTGTTTTTCAATAACTTACAATTAAAGCCTGAATTCAACCCTGGCAAAAGGGGAAAAAATGACCTAGCAGACCGGCAAGTTTTGCCGGGGGATGAAATGTAACAATTCCATTTGTGGGGAAGGCAGCACGAACCGTTCTTGAACAAACAGGCCAGAGCGCCTACATATGAAAAAACCCACATCCGAAGGCCGCATTCACCTATGAGCAACTGGAAAGATCAAACCCGAGAGGCCGCGCTCAACGTCTATGACTATGCTCAAAACTGGGTTTCACCCACCCTCAAACTGGGGGTGACAGGGTTATCACGTTCGGGAAAAACCGTCTTTATCACCAGCCTGATTTACCACCTCCTGCACCCAAGGAACCTCAGATTTTTTGAGCCTGCCATGAGTGGGCGCATTATCAATACCTATCTCGAACCCCACCCTGATGACATGCTCCCGCGCTTTGATTATGAGGGCAATCTGGCCAAACTATTAGGCACCCCCCCCACCTGGCCAAAGGGAACCAGGCAGATAAGCCAGTTGCGGCTGACGATCATTTACAAAAGTGAGCATGTCACCGCCCGCCTGCTTGGCCCTTCAAAACTGCATATAGATATCGTTGATTATCCCGGTGAATGGCTGATTGATCTGGCCCTTCTGGAAAAGGATTACCAGACATGGTCCGCAGAAGTCCTGAACCACGCCAAATCCCGGCAAAACAATCCAAAGATCAAATCCTGGCTGGCGACCCTGAAGACAACGGACATTCATGGCCCCACTGATGAAGGAAAGGCCCAGGAATTAAGCCGGACATTTTTAGCGCTTTTAAATGGTGATAATTTAAATGGCGAAAATAATGACAACAACGGCCTGGCAAATTTTTGCCCCGGCCGTTTTCTCATGCCCGGTGAGCTCAAGGGGGCCCCGGCCCTGACCTTTGCCCCGCTGGATCTGAATAGTGCCCCTATAAAACCAGATACGCTCGCCGGGCTGATGCAACGCCGCTTTGAGGCTTATAAACAGCACATCGCCCGCCCCTTTTACAACAAATTCTTCACCCGCCTTGATCGCCAGATTGTCCTTGTTGATCTGTTATCCGCTCTCAATGGCGGGGAAGAAAAATTGAGAGAGCTGCAAACCAGCCTTGAAAACATATTAAAAAACTTTAACCCCGGCGCCCGTCACTGGCTCACATCTATATGGAACAGAAAGATTGACCGTCTTGTTTTCGCCGCCACCAAGGCTGACCATCTTCATCATCACGGCCACGATCAGTTACAGGAACTGTTGAGCCACCTCACCAAAGCCGCCATCAACAGAGCTGAGATGAACGGCGCCAGCGTGAAGGTACAGGCCCTGGCTGCACTGAAAACCACACAGGAAATGATCATCGAACAGGGAGGCGAAAGTTTCAGCGCTTTGAAAGGGACACCCATGCAAGGTGAAACCTTTGAAAATCAGACATTTGACGGTCGTAAAGAAATCCATTTTTTCCCCGGTGACCTGCCAAATAATCTGGACACAGACCAGCAAAACCCTTTGCCGGACACAACCATGACAAGCCTGAACTTCACCCCCCCAGACCCGGCCACCAGACCTCAAATGCCGCATATCCGCCTTGACCGGGCCCTGAATATGCTGATCGGAGACAAATTGGTA
>CAYGPF010000019.1:19541-40400 GCA_964351785.1 uncultured Rhodomicrobium sp. | reverse complement strand
TGCATGTGTTAGGCCTGCCGCCAGCGTTCGTTCTGAGCCAGGATCAAACTCTCAAATTGTATGTAGAATTTGATACCTGCTATAAATCTGGATGGAAAATATCCAGATGTCGCTTTGCGTCATTAAAATTAAACTTCAAAAATCATCACATACCGTCATTAAGACGTCACATGAATCTATTGAGGTCCATCACATAAGTATTTCAATCCGCCCCCGATAAATCAGGAGCATCATAAAGTAACATGGTGTGTTGTTTTTTGAAAAACGCGCGACAGCAAGAATGTCTTGTTATCGATTCACAAGGACGCACAAATATGCTACCAAGTGAGTCGAAGAGCCAGGACACCGCCGCCTGCGTTTCTCTTTCCATATTCAATTGTCAAAGAGCCCGATAAGCGCAAGCGAATATTGCGCCATCAAAAGTGTAGGAATTTTAGAGTATCCCCACTCGTTCAAACAGAAAGAAAGACCCCCGATTAAGAACGGAGCGCCTGTCTTTTAGATTTGAGTTAGTCTCACAGCTACAGCAAAACCGCCGAATTTGACCCCTGCGGTGACCCGCGCCATCGCTGCGAAGTTCGTATTAAGCCGATTCACCCCCTCTTTGTCAACGGCTTTTTATAAAAAAAATATATTTTTTTCATGACCCCATCTAAGTATATGTTTTTTAACAAAATAATTACTTAGTATCGGGCAGGAATACACCCGAATCAACCACTTTGAGGCTTCGATATAAAGAAAACATCTGAGCGATCCTGAAAAAATCACCACAAAAACACAGCTTCCACTCACCATTAACCTGATAGTGCCTGAGGGACGGTTGATTTCACCCTGTAAATTAACACTATTCCCGTCAAATCAATGCCAAAAAGAGCCATCAGATTTACTCTGGTAAATACAATAACCATCATCCACCATCTGAAACCACATCAGACCCTGGCAGATATGGACAATTTGTATCAGATAACCGTGCTTAAAGCCGTTGCCAGATCAATTTTTCCGTGTCAGGAACATGGAGTAAGGTAATTTGTTATCAGGCGTTCGCTCTTTATAACTATAGATGTGAGATTTATAGTTCGAGATCAGATAATAAGAGTGGCGACTAAAAAAAAGAGCTATGGTTTTTAAAGGGGCGCAAACGCAGCGCCCGGCAATTATAAGCCTGAGGTGATAGAATATCAGGAATTATGGAATATAGAGCTTGTTAGGCTCTTGACTTCATGTAGCTGAGCAAACATAGAAAAACCATAGATACGACTTAAATTCGCGGGGAACGAACGTGCGTGTGGGTGAACGTACGCAAAAGGGTAAAGGGGGAAAGGTTGATTAATCGTCGCACAAGAAACAAGCGCATTCGCCAGCAAAACAGCCTGATTCCATCCAAAGGCAACGCTTTGCCTCAGCTCTACCTGTCGCGAACGCAAGCCAGTGCCAACAGCATCTTTGACAAGGATCACCACGGCACACCGGCAAGTGCCCGTTTCAAATGGCTCATCAGCACCCTCATGGCAGGAACCGTTGGCATTGTTGCCCTCGGCGTCGCACTTTATGGCGCCATGAACGTGGAAGATGGCTCGGGTATGGTCGAGTCATTGAAAAAAGCAAGTGTCGCCGCCCTGAAACCGTTCAGGCCCAAAACAATGGATGACACACAGCTAAGCTCATCCTTTGGCAAAACAGATCGCCTTCCAGCCACCAGCAAAGGCTTATCCACCAGATACATCATTCATGAATCAGTTGTGCGCAAGCGCGACCAGCGAGAATTCATCGCCATTCAGCCCTATGCGCGGATCGTTGCCCGCCTGGCAACAGACCTCCAGGATGACACAGAAACCATCCCCCTCTTCAACCCCTTTAAACTCTATGCCAATCTTGAACCCGTTGCTGATGAGAACAAGATCACCATCAAGGCATCTGATGGAGCGACCGCTGAAACCAAAATCCTCGAATTGATCGGCGGCATCCTGCCCAATGAAGATGGCCAGGAATTCAATGAAAATGAAGTTCTCGGTCTTGTTTCCAATGAATACCAGAATGAAAACTTCGCCATGCGGGCCACGATATATAATGAGACAGACCAGCCCGATGAGCCGGACCCAAAAAAAGATTTACCTCGCGGTGATGACCCGGACAACAAGAACGTCACAGAAATTGAAAAATCCATTGTCATTCCCGATATGGATTCAATCGAGGGCCTTGAAAATCAGATCATAGTAGCCGGCAAAAATGACAACCTCGATAGCATGATGGCAAGGGCAAGGGTGAGCAATTGGCAAGCACCCGCAGTTGAAGAGGCGATGGAGCCCATATACGCCGCTGCCAACATCAAGACCGGTCATGAACTCCACATGATGCTGACCCCCTCCCTCACTCAACCCGATGAGATGGATCTGGTCCGCGTCAGCATCTACGCTAGCGGATTGCACCTGGTCTCTGTCTCCCGCAACGCCGCCGGTGAATTTATCGCCAGTAACAATGGCGCCCATTCAGCACTGCTCGAACAGCTGGCAGCAAAAAAAGCCTCCAACCAGACAAGCCTTTACACCAGCTTTTACCGTGCCGCCCAAAAACAGAATTTAACTCATGAGCGGATCATGAAGATCTTGCGCATTCATGCCTATGACAGTGATTTTAAACAGCGTGTCACCCCAGGTGATGGTTTTGAGCTGTTTTTTGATCTGGCAGAAGGCAAAACCAGTGAGAACAATCAGCTCGGGGCCCTGCTTTTCACCGCCATTACCATCAGCGGCGTAAACCGCAAATTCTACCGTTTCCGCACACCCGACGGCGAGGTGGATTATTATGATGAAAACGGCGACAATGCCAAAAAATTCCTGATGCGCAAACCTGTACGCGGCGGCGGCGCTCGCCTGACATCAGGTTATGGCCTGCGCTTCCACCCGCTCCTGAAACGCCGCAAAATGCACAAGGGCGTCGACTGGGCTGCCAAACCGGGAACCCCTATTCTGGCCGCAGGTAATGGCCGCGTTGAAGAAGCCAAACGTCACTCCGGCTACGGCAATTACGTTCGGGTCAAACATGCCAACGGCTATAAAACCTCATATGCCCATATGCTGCGTTTTGGCAAAGGTATAAGAAAAGGTGCCCAGGTTCGTCAGGGGCAGATTATCGGCTATGTTGGCTCTACCGGCCTTTCTTCCGGCCCCCACCTTCACTATGAAATTCTCGTGAACAACCGTCACGTCAACCCGATGCGCATTCACGTGCCAAGAGGCCGTCAGCTACGCGGCAAACTATTGGCAGAATTTCAAAAGGAAAGACTTCGTATTGAAGAGCTGATGCGCCGCGCCCCTGTCAAAACTCAAATGGCCCGTAAAGACGGTTGAACCTCATAGCCTGAAATTAGCTCACTTCTTTGCCCAAAAAACTAAAACGGGCTGACCCCGCGCTTGCCAACATGAAGCGGCGTATCCCGCTCGCAGTTAAAATTGGGCGCAATATTATCGGCGGCAAATTGCGCCAGCCTATTGGCGTCACGATTGGCAAGCGCATCCACATAAGCCACATGGCACGCCTGCCCTTCGCCAACCTTGCTCACCACCAGAATTTGTCCCTTGTCACCATTGCTCCCCGTCTCTGTGAAATAACGCAGGATCGTCGCAATCACCGCCCCATCACGGACCCGCCATTCAAGCGTTTTCCCAACGGTGTTAAAAGGGCTGAGAAACTGACTGAAAGATTTTTGGCGACGCCCCTCAGGACCATATCCGAGTGAGAACCGAAGATCCGCTTCTGTCACATAGACCGCCATACCCAGCGCCCCCTGACAGCGGAAAACAGCCCATTCGCCATCCCCCTCCTCGGCCTGATCGACCAGTTTGCATATCTTCAGGTCAATCTTGCTGTAAACACTCTTCACCTCAGCCAATAAGGGCGTGCAAAACTGTAAAAAGACAACCAGACCAATAACAAAACGTCCGTACATAAGTGAACCTCCGCGCACGATCCAAAGAACCAGGCAATTTTATTGCATTTATTATCCATATGAGGGATTGCTCAGGATCAGGCACCAGCCTAGAACCCCAAACAGAGAACATAAAGAACCTGAATGCCTGGTTGCCAACATAGCCCGAAAAGAGCATAAAGGGAAAGGCATTCCCAAACGAAGGAACCTGTCATGCGAATAGATGAAATCACCATTGGCAACAACGCCCCTGAAGATATCAATGTCATAATCGAAGTCCCCATTGGCGGGGAACCGGTGAAGTATGAAATGGACAAACCTTCAGGCACCATGTTTGTTGACCGCTTCCTTTACACCTCGATGCGCTATCCCGGCAATTATGGTTTTATCCCCCACACCCTTTCAGATGACGGTGACCCGATTGACGTTCTGGTCTGTAACACCCGGCCTCTTATTCCCGGCTGCGTGATCAATTGCCGGCCGGTCGGCATCCTTTATATGAAAGATGAAGCCGGTATGGATGAAAAAGTCATCGCGGTACCCTCCACCCATATCACCGCCATGTATGACAATGTGCACTCAATCAGTGACATCCCAGAAATGCGGCGCAACCAGATCAGCCACTTCTTTGAACGCTATAAAGATCTTGAAGCCAGCAAATGGGTTGAGATCGTTGGCTTTGAGGGTGCACTGGAAGCGAAAAACTACATCAAAAAAGGCGTTGTGACCTAATCGACAAAAACATCTCTTTTGAATTAAAGGAACCAGAATGAGCAAGATGCGATTGGCGGTCATGGGCGCCAGTGGCCGCATGGGCCGGGCCCTGACGATGGCCATAATCAATAACAATCAGGCAGAAATCGCAGGCGCAACCGAGGTTAAGGGGTCCGAATTTGTTGGCCAGGATATCGGCACATTAAACAACCTGGAACCTCTCGGCATCACCATCACAGATGATCCTTTGCCGCTTTTTACCAAGGTTGATGGCATCCTTGATTTCACCAGCCCGACAGCCAGCCTGAAATTTGCCGAACTGGCCGCACAGGCCCGCATTGTCCATGTTATCGGAACAACCGGCTTTGAGGCGTCAATGGAAGAAAAGATCAGAGCAGCAGCCAGCCATGCCACCATCATCAAGGCAGGGAATATGAGCCTTGGCGTTAACCTGCTCGCCGCAATCACTGAAAAAGTTGCCGCCCTGCTGGATAGTTCTTTTGATATTGAAATTCTTGAAATGCACCACAGGCACAAAGTCGATGCCCCCTCAGGCACCGCCCTCATGCTTGGGAGCGCAGCGGCAAAAGGCCGGGGAATCAATCTTGAGGAAAACGCTGTCCGAACAAGGGACGGCATCACCGGCGCCCGGAACGACGGCGACATCGGTTTTGCCAATCTGAGAGGCGGCTCTGTCAGAGGGGATCATACCGTGATTTTTGCCGGTGACGGGGAGCGCATCGAGCTGACCCATAAAGCAGATGACAGGGACATATTCGCCAGAGGCGCTGTCAAAGCCGCGCTCTGGGGTCAGGGCAAAGCCCCAGGCCTTTACAGCATGGCAGATGTCTTGGGACTGGATAGCACCGTCTGAAAACAACAACGACAAACAAGAGAACATTAAGGGACTGAGATGGATAATCACCTAATACTGGTGCGGCATGGCCAGAGCGAATGGAATGAAAAAAACTTGTTCACCGGCTGGAAAGACCCTGGCCTGACGGACAAAGGCGTCAATGAAGCCATCGCCGCCGGCAAGCTGCTGCAGGCGCAGGGCTATAAATTTGACCTTGCCTACACAAGCGTCCTCAAACGGGCCCAGCATACCCTTGACCTGATGTTAAAAGAACTGGGTCAGGAAGAGTTGAAAACCATTAGGGACCAGGCTTTGAACGAGCGCGATTACGGTGATCTGGCCGGTCTCAACAAAGATGACGCAAGGGAAAAATGGGGTGAAGAGCAGGTTCATATCTGGCGCCGTTCATTTGACATCCCACCCCCTGGCGGTGAAAGCCTGAAAAACACCGCCGAGCGCGTGCTCCCCTATTACAAAAACCATATCTGGCCGGATTATAAAGCTGGCAACAACATCATCATTGCCGCCCATGGCAACAGCCTGCGCGCCCTGGTAATGGAACTGGAAGGCCTCACCCCGGACGAGATAATGCAAAGGGAAATCGGCACCGGTCAGCCAATCATCTATCAACTAAACGAGGATGGTACAGTTAAATCTGTGAAAGATCTGGCAGGTAGCGCTGCCTGATAGGGCCGCGCCGTGCCCTGCCGACGAGCAGTTTATATATTATATATATCAATCTATCCATATACATATGTTTGGCAATCATCTGATGAGGCGGGCTGGTCAGCACGCCTCATTTTTTGCCCGCCCCCGCCTTTGCATAAAAACCAGCAAGCCAAGCAGAAGCAGCCCCGGGATATATAGGAGTTTGGGGGAAAGCCGCGCCGGGTTAGGTTTTTGAACTGCAACAATCATATCCCCAAAGTTGATACCGGCTTTCTTGCCTGCACCATCAAACTTCAGGGTATTGATCGCAAATGCCCCGTCCCGCACTGGCCGCGCCGAAATACCTAGCGTCTTGAAATCTATTTTATGGCTTTTATCACTGGCGAACATTGGATCAACACTCACCCACGTCTCCCTCTGGGTCGCAACCCCCTTGATCTTGAGCCTGAGACGCTCCGCTTCAACACCTGATTGCAGCGCCTTGACCGGCACTTCCAGATACGGCACTGCCACCTGATTGACAAAGAAATCCGGTCGCAGCAGCAAGGCACAGGCAAGCGCCAACAATACCATCTGCAGATAGGAAAGCGGCCCCATAAGCCAGCGGAATGTCAGCGATGTAAAGGCAAGTATTGCCGCCAGCGAAGCAACAAAAATCAATGCAGCTTCCCAAAACGACGTGATACCCAAAAGCAGGAGATCAAGATTGAAAATGAAGACAAACGGCAAAATCGCCGTCCGGATTGAATAGAAAAACGCCCGGAACCCGGTTTTTAACGGATCCCCCTTGGAGATCGCCGCCGCCGCATAGGCAGAAAGCGCCACCGGCGGCGTGACATCCGCCATCAGGCCAAAATAAAAGACAAAGAGATGCGCTGCAATCAGCGGCACTTCAAACCCGACAGATGCCCCAACCTTGGCAATCACCGGCACCATCAAGGTCGCCACCACCAGGTAATTTGCCGTTGTCGGTAACCCCATACCAAGGATCAGGGAAAGCAGCGCCACCAGTAGAAGCAGCAAATAAAGGTTCCCCATCGCCAGTGTTTCGACAATGCCGGTCAGAGCATTCGATAAACCGGATTGCCCAACCGCGCCCACAATGATGCCCGCAGCCGCAAGTGCTATCGCTACTGAGACCATGTTTTTAGCCCCCTGCACTAGGCCTGCCCCGATAAGCAATAGCGCAGAAACCCCGCCGCGCCTGAGATCAAACCCGGCGCGGGCAATCTCCCGCACAACCAGCAATCCCATCAAAAAGAGAATTGACCAGAACACCGCAGCCCCGGTGGTCATCCGCTCCCCGATCAGGAGATAAACCAGCACGACAAGCGGCAACAGATAATACCCATCGCGCCGCAAAAGCTCCAGGACCCGCGGACCCCTCGCCTCCGCTGCAGGTTTCAAACCAAGTTTATCAGCCTCAACATCAGCGATATAGAAAAGCGCAATATAGGAAATAACAGCCGGCACAAAGGCATGGGTAATCACATCAAAATAGCTGATCGCCAATAACTCCGCCATGACAAAGGCAGCTGCGCCCATAATCGGCGGCATGATCTGGCCGTTCACAGAAGCTGCCACTTCAATCGCCCCGGCCTGTTCAGATGAAAGGCCAGTCCGTTTCATTAAGGGAATGGTGAATGTCCCCGTCGTCACAGTATTGGCGATCGAGGAACCAGAGACCATCCCCGTCATGCCCGAAGCCAGCACCGCAGCCTTGGCCGGGCCACCCCGGTAACGCCCGACAAGCGCCAGCGCCAGATCCATAAAAAACTGCCCCGCCCCTGCCCGGTCAAGCAACGCACCAAAAACCACAAACAAGAAAATAAACCTGACAGCCACATCAATCGGTATGCCAAACACCCCCTGATCCGTCATCCATTGATAGCTGGAGAGCCCCGTCAAAGAGACCCCTTTATGAGAGATCAGGTCCGGCATATAAGGGCCAAGCCAGGAATAAATCAGAAATACAAATGCAACGATGGCAAGCGGCAGTCCAACCGTACGCCGGGTAGCCTCAAGCAACATCAAAAGCCCAAGCCAGCCGATGACAGCTTCATAAGGCACTGAAAACCCTAAAAAATCAGCTTTTGGTTGCAACCCCGCCCGAGCTGAGATCGCGTCATAATTCACATAAACATAGAGCGCGGCAGAAACGGAAACCGCGCCAAGAACAAGCGAGAAAACAGAAGGGCGCAGCGCCCCCCCTCGAAGAACAGGCGCAAAGCTTATAAAACAGATCGCAAAAGCAAAACCGAGATGCACCCCTCTGGCAGAAATACCGGTTGGCATTCCCAATCCGGTGGTAAAGGGAAGCGGGGAAGCGATCCATAATTGAAACAGCGCCCAGAAGAGGCAAAGCCCGGCGACAATCAACTGGTAAGGCGGCGCCAGCAAATAGTCCCCCTGCTCGCGTTTCAGTGCCGCCTCGACATCCTTATCCATCATTGCCCCCCGGGGGTAAAATCATACTGCCTTCGCTTTCAGGAAAGCTGGATCTCAAGCGACCAGACAAACCATGACTGACCAACCATTAGCCAGAAATGCCCTTTCAGGGCCTTACTCCAGCCAGCCTTTTTCCTTGTAATATTTTATCGCGCCCGGATGCAATGGTGCGGAAAGCCCGTGCTTGATCATGACCTTGGGGTCAAGCGTTCTAAAAACTGGGTGATATTGTTTCATATCCTCAAGCCCGTCAAACACCGCTTTCACAAGCGCATAGACAACATCATCCGGCTGATCTGCCCGTGTCACCAGAGTTGCCATCACACCAAATGTCACAATATCTTGCTTGATGGTTGAATAGGTCCCGCGCGGAATGCGGGCAAAACTGTAATAGGGGCGCTCGCTGACAAGCTTCTTTACAGGCTCCCCATCCAGCGGAATGATGCGCGCCTCACAGCCATCAGCCGCCTGTGCCACACCAGCATTGGGAAAACCGACAGAATAGCCAAATGCATCGATATTGCCATTGCAAAGCGCACCTGATTGCTCGGTAGAATTCAACTCACTGGCCAGCGAGAAGAAAGTTTTATCAACGCCGTAAATCTGCATCAGTGTTTCAAATGTGCCCCGCTGCCCGGAACCGGCATTCCCCACATTCACCCGCTTGCCTTTCAGATCAGCCCAGCTGTCGATGCCGGAATTCTTGGCAACAAGAATTTGAAACGGCTCAGAATGGAGGGAAAAAACGGCCCTCAGGTCATCAAATTTCTGGCCCTGAAATTTATCGGAGCCATGAAAAGCGTGATATTGCCAGTCAGACTGCACAACCCCGAAATCCAGATCTTTCGAGCGCAGCGCATTCAGGTTATAAATCGAACCGCCAGAAGCCGGCGCGTTACAGCGTATAACATCTCCGCCTTCTTTGGCAGCTTCCCCCGCAGCCCGGTTCATCAATTGACAAATTTCATTGCCGGCAATGAAATAAACCCCTGTTGGCCCCCCCGTCCCGATAGAGACAAAGGTTTTCTCAGCAAGGCCGGGCTGGCTGAAACAAAACAGGCCGGCAATCAGAACCGCCAGAGCCCTGCATCCTGGCTTCAAGGCAACAGAACTCAGTTTAGAGTTTAACAAATTTAGCATCAGTATCTCTCTTCTTGTCATAAGGGGGTAAGGCAAAGCGTATAATACGGGCAGCTATTCAAGTCCTAAAGTCAAAACCTATCAGGATTATGGCTATTGAGATGAATTTTAGGGGCCTGAAAATGAAAGGCCTGAAACTAGCGGGGTTTTCCGGCCTCTTCAAGTTCAGCCAGATATTCAACCCAAAGTTCATCATGGGATTTGGCAAGCTCATGCAGATATACCCAGCTGTAAAAGCCGGTATTATGACCATCACTGAAAACAAGCCGAACAGCATAATTCCCAACCGGCTCAATATCAGTGATGATGACGCCTGATTTTCCCCATTGCAATACCCGTTCGGCCTCACTATGCCCCTGCACTTCGGCACTCGGGCTGAAGACCCGCAAAAATTCTGCTGTAAAAGTCTGTGAGGCACCATCCTGAAAGGTGATGGTGAGAAAATCTTTTGATTTCGCCAGCCGGATTTCGCTGGGTGTCAGTTCTTGTGATGACTTGGATGAACTCATGTCAGCCCCTCTTGAACTCTCTGTCTGGCCCCATCATGAAACGGACCTGCCGCATAGCATGTCAGGCAGGATCTACTCAATTACAATCGTCGGGCTTTTTAGCCCGCCCGGCAGCTCTTCTTTCATCAGTTGTTCCTGCACCTTGCGGGCAATCTTCATATAGGCATCCGCTTCCTCACTTTCAGGGGCGCTGGCCACAATCGGCCGGCCCTGATCAGAGGTTTCCCGTATTGCCATCTGCAATGGCACTTCGCCAAGGAATGCCGTGCCGATTTTCAAGGCCTCTTCGCGCGCGCCGCCATGTCCAAACAGCTCAGATCTTGTCCCGCAGGATGGGCATAGAAAATAACTCATATTTTCTATGATCCCAAGAATGGGCACATTGACCTGACCAAACATATTGATACCCTTGCGCGCATCAATAAGCGCCAGATCCTGCGGTGTGGAGACAATCACAGCCCCTGCAAGCGGCGTTTGCTGAGCAATGGTCAATTGCACATCACCCGTACCGGGCGGCATATCAATCACCAGCACATCAAGCGGCGCCCAGGTAACCTTGTGCATCATCTGCGACAGGGCTGACATCACCATCGGCCCGCGCCAGACAACCGGCGTCCCCTCAGCCACCATGAACCCCATGGACATCACCTTGATGCCGTAAGCCTCAAGCGCCAGAATTTCACCATTGGGCCCCGTACGTGGTTCATCAAAAATACCCAGAAGCCGCGGCATGGACGGCCCGTAAACATCAGCATCCAGAATGCCAACCTTGAGACCCAGGCTCTTGAGCGCCAACGCCAGATTAACCGAAGTGGTTGATTTCCCAACCCCGCCCTTGCCCGACGCCACAGCAATGACATGCGTCACACCGTCAATTTTTTGCCCTGCCTGGCTGCCACCCCCCTGACCACCTTGACCACCATCATGACCCGGGCCGCCGCCATGCCCATTTGAAGGGGCGCCGTTCCCGGTCTTTGGTTGCGGCGTGGCAGACCCGGCCTTGCGCTCAGCCGTGACAGTCACCCCAACTGAGCGCACGCCCTCAAGCTCACTGACAGCAGATTCAGCCCTTTGCCGCAAAGGCTCAAGCGCTTCAGGGTCGGTCTGGCCCGCCTCCAGTGCAAAATAAACTTTGCCATTGGCTATCACGATTTCAGAAACCATCCCCTTCTCAATAATTGATGCACCATCATCAAGCGTGATCTCTTTAAGGGCATTGATGATATTTTCTTTGGTCAGATCGGCCATTCAAGGCACCCTTTCTCATTGAGGAGCAGATTTGTTGGCGAGCAATACGTAGAAAGCAATGGATTAATTTTTATTTTCCCATAAATTGGTTGTTCCATATAAAGGGCTAGATGCCAGCAAATTCAACCTTTAATCTGTGAGATAACCGGATTAATTGATCAAAAAGCCAATGCAAAACCACAACATTGACGATTGTTTCCTCCATGATAAGGACCGCCTCACCCACCAGGAAGCGCTCGCCATCCTGAAGGCTAACATCACCCCCAAAGCCGCAACCATAACTCTGCCGCTGCAAAAAGCGCTTGGCCATATCCTCGAAACAACCATCAAGGCCCCAAGGCCGATCCCTGCCCACCGCAACGCGGCTGTTGATGGCTATGCCTATTCAGACAAAGCCTACGAAGCGAACAAAGGCGGCATGTTCAAACTTACCCACCGCATTAAAGCCGGTGACACGCTTGTCAAAGGCATGAAAGAGGGGGCAACCGCCCGCATTTTTACTGGTGCTGTCCTGCCCGAAAATCTGGACAGCGTTGTGATGCAGGAAGATGTAACACTTGAAGAGCGGGAGGGCGATGTTTGGGTCAAAATTCCACCCGGCTTAAAACCAGGGGCCAATTGCCGCCAGGCCGGGGAAGACACAGCTGAAGGTTACCCGCTGGTTGAACGCGGCACCCGCCTTAGCCCCCAGCACATAGCAGCGCTCGCCGCCGGCGGCATCAATGACATCACCATTTATGCTCCAATCAAGGTTGCCTGCCTCTCAACAGGGGATGAAATAATCCGCAAGCGGGAAGATTTTCAGCTTGGCAAGGTCTTTGATTCAAACAGCCCCATGCTACTCGCCCTCAGCGCCGCCCAAAACTGCAATGTCACAGACCTGGGTGTCATCAGGGATAACCCTTCTGCCATCATGGAGGCGCTGGAAAATGCCGCAAACAGCCATGACGTGATCATCACTTCAGGCGGTGCCAGCAAAGGTGAGGAAGACCATATACTCACAGCCCTCGATAAGCTCGGCACCCGCCACATGTGGCAACTCGCCATAAAACCCGGCCGGCCAATGTGTTTTGGCCAGATCAACCACAGCATCTTCATAGGCCTGCCCGGCAACCCGGTTGCGGCCTTTATTTGCTTTTTATTATACGCAAGCCCGCTTCTTGCCCGGCTTGGCGGTGCCCCCTGGCCAGAGCCAGCAAGGTTCCAAGTCCCTGCAAACTTTGAAATTACCAGGAAAAAACCGGACCGGCGCGAATTCCTGCGCGGCAGGCTGATTACCAGAGAGGGAATAACCAGGGCTGAAAAATTTGAAAAAGACGGCTCGGGCCTCATCCAGTCACTCATTCAATCGAACGGTCTGATCGAACTTGACGAAGACATCACCGCCATCAAGCCCGGTGATCTGGTGAACTTTCTCCCCTTTAGCCACTGGCGGCTATAGCCCCCCAAAAGCTAGTGAGAAAGCGTTGGTTTGGCCCCCCAGTGAAAGTCATAGACCAGGGTTGCCTGATCGCGCCACCTGAAGCCCTGCCATAAAATGAACGCATAAAACTGTCATCTGAAACCGGTGGGGCGAAGCGGCAGGCCCCAAAATCCTGCGTTTAAAAACGGTCGTCAATAATCAGATGTTAAGCTTCATCAACACATGCGTGGCCATTGCCCACTGGTTTTTCAGCCTGTTTCAGGGGACCGTTCGCATTCTGATCTCCATGGTGGTGTTTAACCCCCATCTTGGCCCCTTGCGCTACATCACCGGCACCGTTTTTTTCTTCCTGCTGTTTTCCTGTCTGCTGGTTTATGTATTTGCCCCTATAAGAGGCTGGGCGGGTAGCTATTGGATGGGGCCGAAAATCCATTACGCGAGCGAGCGCTGGCTGGGCACAGCGCTTTATAACAAAGAAGGCCATTTCATCGGCACCTTTGACCCGAAAATGGATTCCCGCCGCGATCTCAATACAACCGGCAAACCCATCCTGATCAACAATCCCAGTTACGTGGCCCACCCTGATCACAAATCAATTCCCGTGCGCACAGTGCCTTATCACTTCTGGAATTGTCTCAGCTATCACGAAGACAGGCATTTGGGCGGTTTCTTCAACCCCTTCGGTATTGATCTCCTCGGAGTTTTGAAAATTCCCTATTCGACGATCAAGAGATCAATCGCTGCTAAAAAACTGAAATTTGGCGTTGGCGGCTCAACCATCCCGATGCAGCTTGTAAGGGTGTATAACGCGGTGGCCCCTAGTACGAAAGAAAACGCCTTCGATAAATTACGCCGCAAAGGCCTTGAATGGTGGAACGCACCGGTCTTTTACTGGGAGCTAACCAAAAACGGCGATATGGAATTATTGAAGAGATGGGCAGCCAACCATCTCTGGCTCGCCCACCGTACCGGCGGGCAGGATCTGCAAGGCATTGAAGTCGCCGCTAAAATAATCTTCGGCAAGGAGGCAAGTGCCCTCTCAACAGCAGAACAGTTCGTGCTTGCCTCTGCCGTCAACAAACCGATCATTCTGCTTGAAGGCTCAAAACGGCTGAACCAGGTCCGGCTTGATCGTTGGCGCTATGTGGCAGAAGTCAGGGCCAAAGCCTGTGCAACCGCACTCCTGAAAACAGATGAAGAAAAGAAATCAGTGCTGGTAGAGCTGAGCCTCCTCGGCAACGGCCCGCCAACTGGTAAAATCCAGCCCCGGCTGCAAAACACAATCAGGAAACATTACCCGGCGCTGGCAAAAATCGCCAGTGCCAACCCGATCGCCAGAGCCAATCTACTGGCCCCGGCCAGCCGTTATGCCGCCAGAGAAGAAATGAAACAGGTCTATGGCTTTGACTGGCGCCATTATGTGAGGGGTGTTGAGCTTACCCTTGATCTAAATAAAAACCTTAGTTTGCGGCAAAAGCTCTGGAAAACACTGTCGGAGATCGACAAACGCTACGCATCAAGGCTAAACCCCGATTACACCTTTGACATAAAAAAACTGGAAGCCCTTGAAGGCAGCAGTAAATCCATGCCGGATGTCATCGTTGCGGTTGCCAACACCAAAGGTGAAATTGTCCGCTATTTTGAATCAAACGATATCGCCGCTTATTACGGCTCCCCCTATGCCCGTTCCCGCGAAAATGGCCGCTACAATTCTGAATCAGAAGTGCGCGCCATCGCCTCAATAGGTAAAATGATGGCCGCCATGGCCCTTGCCAATCAGGGCCGCGATACCCTGCACTCTCCCTATCTCGATAAAAAAGCCCCGGCAACAGGGCTAGAGACCTGCTCTCGCGGCGAAAGCGGTGAGGCAAAAATGCGCCGCGCTGAGGTTGCATTTGCCTGCTCGTTAAACACCCCGCTGGAATGGCGCATGGCCAGATACGGCCAGAAAGGCGCAGCCCGGATTATCAACCAGCTCGGTGTGACAATGCCCTACGCCCCGGATGAAAAATCAAAAACCCCGCCATCCACCGCCATGGTCAGAGGCCTGGTAACAGCCGCACCCCGCAAGGTCCATCAGATTGCCACCATAATCCTCTCCAGCCTGACAGGACAGGGTCACAATCGTGTGCCGCTTCCCTACATGGTCCGCCATTTTCAAAAATCCGGCCTTGAAAATCCCTATCAGAAAAACAGGCTGACCAGTGAACTTTCCTCCAGTACGGACATATTGCCCAATAAGGTCATTCGTTCTTATGCAAGGACAAGATTACGGGAATTTTTGCAAAGCCCGCTTTGTTACAATGACGGTAAGAACCGCCACGGCACCTTGAAAAAGCTTTCCAACTGGTGTGCTGCCCGCCGCTCAGATGTGAAATTACACTTTGCCAAAACCGGCACCCAGGTCACCGTGGATCCGGATGAAACCGTTGATGTCTGGCTTGCTGGCGGTATCCAGTTCCAAAACGGCAAGGCCTATTCCTATGTCATCACCATAGGTACCGGCAACCGGAACCGCTCATTTGCAAGAAAATTACACGCCTCTCAATTGGGCGTGCCAGTATTGAAAACCCTGCTTGAAGATTTAAAGGCTGAGGCCTATTCAAAGCCGGTCATCAAAACCAGCGAAGCAAACTAGCTGAGGCATAATCAGCCTGAACCTTAATGATGCAGTTTCTCGGCAAAGATGATCAGGCCGATGCGGCTTTCAACAAACAACTCCCATGTGCCATAACCCGTCACCATTTCAGCGATAACCGGATCAGCCAGTTTCGCTCTGGTATCCATGATGGAATCCACCCAGATATAAAGCGCTGGCCCGTGGCGAAAAGAGGCAATCACCTCAGAGGGCATGGTTTTTTGGGCCGTTTCTGTCTCTACCAACAGAATATGACTGTCCCCTGCCTGCATTGATACTGAACCAGGCAGACCAAACTTATCGCTCAACTGAAACCCCATCGCCCCGAACCGCCGCCGGGCAGACGCCATATCATCAACCAGGTACAGTGGCATCGCCTCTTTAGGCGCGGGCACATCCCTCAGACAAGGCCCCTTATCAGGGCTTGTGAACGGCTTTTGCTCGAGAACAGCGTGAAACGTGCGGTCATGATAGGTCATCGGTTTACTCCTGATAAGGCTTAAAAAACAAGAACATTATGTGAACATATACTGATTCGCACAAAAAGAACATAGTAAGAACATAATTTTTTTCATAAGCCAAATTCCATGATCCGTACCCCAGCTCTTGACAGTCTCACTTTGAATGATAAACACGAGCCCTGGCCTGTGGTTAAGGCCGCCAGAAAAGACAAATGATAAGGGCACCATCATGAGCGCTGAGCGCTATAACGCACCGGACCGTGAACCACATTGGCAAACAGTTTGGCAGGACGGCAATATTTTCGCCGCTGAAGACAACAGTGACAAACCCAAATATTATGTTTTGGAGATGTTCCCCTACCCCTCAGGCCGCATACATATGGGCCATGTGCGCAACTACGCGATGGGTGACGTGATCGCCAGATACAAGCGCGCCAAAGGATTTAATGTTCTGCACCCTATGGGCTGGGACGCGTTTGGCATGCCAGCTGAAAACGCGGCAATGAAAACCGGCGGCCACCCCGCAACCTATACCTACGAAAACATCGCCGTCATGCGCGACCAGTTAAAATCCATGGGCCTCTCTCTCGATTGGGACCGGGAATTTGCAACCTGTGATGTTGATTATTATCACCAGCAGCAAAAACTGTTTTTGGACTTTTTGCAACATGATCTGGTTTACCGCAAATCCGCGCGTGTCAATTGGGACCCGGTTGATCATACCGTCCTTGCCAACGAACAAGTGATAGACGGGCGCGGCTGGCGCTCCGGCGCGCTGGTGGAACAAAGAGAGCTGACCCAATGGTTTTTTCGCATCACTGACTTTGCCGATGAACTGCTGGAAGATCTGGAAACGCTTGAGCGCTGGCCGGAAAAAGTGCGCATCATGCAAGCCAACTGGATCGGCAAATCCCACGGTTGCCTGATGCAGTTTGAGCTGGAAGGCAAGCCCCTTCCCAAATCAACCAAAACACTGGATGTCTACACAACCCGCCCGGACACCATCTTTGGCGCGAGTTTCTGCGCCCTTTCTCCCGGCCATCCGTTAAGTGAAGAGCTGGCAGGATCAAATCCGGAAATCGCCGCCTTCATCAAGGACTGCCAGGGGCTGGGTACATCAGAAGAAGATATCGAGCGCGCTGAGAAAAAAGGCATTGATACCGGCATAAGGGCGAAACACCCCTTTAAAGAAGGGGAAACCCTGCCACTCTATATCGCTAATTTCATCCTGATGGATTATGGCACAGGCGCTATCTTCGGCTGCCCGGCGCATGACCAGCGTGACCTTGACTTTGCCCGCCAATATGGTCTGAACGTCACACCTGTGGTTGTCCCGGAAACAGAAGACACCTCAGATTTTCAAATCGCGGATGAAGCCTACACCGGGCCTGGCAAACTGGCCAACTCAGAATTTCTCGATGGCAAAACCGTGGAAGACGCCCAGAACATCATCATTGACAAACTGGAGGACATGAACCGCGGCACCCGGCAAACCAATTATCGCCTGCGGGACTGGGGCATTTCCCGCCAGCGCTACTGGGGCTGCCCGATCCCGGTTGTTCACTGCGGTGAATGCGGCGTGCTGCCTGTTGCAGAAGCCGACCTCCCAATCAAACTTCCAGACGATGTGAGCTTTGATAAACCGGGCAACCCGCTTGATCATCACCCCACCTGGAAACAGACCACCTGTCCGAACTGCAGCGGCAAGGCCACCCGCGAGACAGACACCTTCGATACCTTCGTTGACAGCTCCTGGTATTTTGCGCGGTTTTGCGCCCCGAAAGCCAGCACCCCGACAAACAGGGAAGCCGTCAATCACTGGCTCCCGGTTGACCAGTATATCGGCGGCATCGAGCACGCTATTCTCCACCTCCTCTATTCAAGGTTCTTCACAAGGGCCATGCAGAAAACCGGTCACATCGATTTGAAAGAGCCCTTTAACGGGCTTTTTACCCAAGGCATGGTCAATCATGAAACATATAAGAACAATGAGGGGGACTGGGTACCACCAACCGATGTCCTCATAGAAGAAGAAAATGGCAAGCGGCGCGCCGTCCACCGGGATACCGGTGCACCAATCGAGATTGGCGCCATTGAAAAAATGTCGAAATCAAAGCTCAATGTTGTCGACCCTGATGACATTCTCAGTCATTACGGCGCAGACACAGCCCGCTGGTTTGTCCTCTCCGACAGCCCGCCAGAACGTGATGTAATCTGGACGGAGGCCGGTGTTGAAGGGTCGGGGCGCTTTGTGCAGCGTTTGTGGCGCACCATTAATGAAACGAAAAATGTTTTGGACAACAGTGAGACAACTCCAGAGACGGCACCCGATCCCATGGAAGAGCCCGCACTGGAGCTGCGCAAAACCGCTCATAAAGCGATTGATCTGATCGCCGCTGACATTGAAAATCTCCGATTTAACCGGGCAGTGGCGCGAATTTATGAATTTACAAATGGCTTAAGCAGCGCACTTGCCAAAACCGGCCCCGACTTGACACCAGACCTCGGATTTGCCCTGAAGGAGGCCACATTATTCCTCATCCACAGCTTTAGCCCGATGATGCCGCATCTGGCCGAGGAATGCTGGGCCGGCATGGGTCAAAAAGACTTGCTGGCAAAAACCCCCTGGCCTGATGTCAATAAGTCACTTTTGAGCGAAGATTCGATCACAATCGCGGTTCAGGTCAATGGAAAACGCCGCAGCCAGTTGACTATTCCACCAGATGCGTCCAAACAGGATATTGAGAAAGCTGCATGCGAAGATGACAGTGTAAAACGCGCGATTGAGGGCAAAGAAATCCGCAAAATCATTGTGGTACCCGGAAAAATCGTCAATATTGTCGTTTCATAAACCTTTTTACGTTTAATTAAGGTTTTAGCGAAGTTAAAGATACGGAAGTTGTAGATGATGGGCAAAACCACCCAAACTCTTATCAATCAGGGTCTGAAAGCGATGAAAACCACAGGGGCTTTCACATCTGTTCTGGCTTTAACCCTGGTCATGTTATCAGGTTGCGCCTTTAAACCGCTTTACAGCAACACAGCCGGCAATCAGGAACTGGCAGCCGTACTGGCCTCCATCGAAGTTCAGGAAGTGCCAGGCCGCGTCGGCCAGCAGGTGCGTAATGAGCTGATTTTCCGTTTCACAGGCGGCGGACACCCGAATGCACCGCAATATAAGCTGGTTCTGGCCGTTCGCGAAGCCATCAGCTCCCAACTGGTGCAAAGAGATGGTGACAGCCGTGGTCAGATCTACCAGCTGAAAACAGACTTCAAACTCTATAATGTCAACGATGGTAAAAACGCGATCTTTTCCGGCAATGCCTACAGCAAGGCCAGTTTCCTGGATGATGAATCCGTTTATTCAAACGTACGTTCAAGGCGGGATGCTGAAAACCGAACAGCCAAAACCACCGCTGATGACATTCAGGGCCGCATCGCCGCCTTTCTCTCCAGCAATAGCTAAGCCTCATGGTTGCGATCAAGGCAGCCGCCATAAAACGGCTTCTGTCAGAACCGGGCAGTTTTCATGCCTACCTTGTCTTTGGTCTGGATGAAGGCCTGGTGCATGAACGGGCCGCCGCACTGGCCAAAGCCCTCGCCAGACGCGCAGGCGGCCCTGTCGAGCATGTCACTTACCAGAATGAAGATCTGCAAGCCGCACCCGAGCGCCTCAGCCTGGACCTGAAAACCATTTCCATGTTCGGCGAACGCAAAATCATCCGCGTAAATGCCGCGAAACATTTTCCAATCAGGGATTTTGAAGACCTGCTTGATAGCACCCCCTTTGAGGCTGACCTCATCATCGAAGCAGGAGACCTGAAGAAAACAGCTAAACTCCGCAAAATATTTGAGACAAAAAAAACACTTGCTGCCATACCCTGCTATCACGACAAAAAAGCCGATCTTGATGAACTGATTGCAGAGGTCCTGACCAGCAATGACCTGTCCATAGATGAGGCCGGCAAAACAATGCTCGCGGCCCGGCTGGGTGCTGACCGCGCCTTGAGCCGACGCGAGCTGGAAAAACTGGCCCTTTATTGTCAGGCGACCAGAACAGTAACCCTCAAGGATATAGATGCAGTCCTTGGTGACATGTCGGAAATCGTTCTGGATAAAATCATCACAGCCACGCTGGCAGGCGAGCCAAAAAAGGCCCTGAATGAGTTGCAAAGGGTCCTCGGCGGGGGGACCGCCCCAACGGTTATATTCCTCGCTCTTCTGCGCCAGTTACATCAGCTTTACCGGGGCGCGCTTGACATCACACGCGGCCAGACCATCCATGCTGTCGCCAAGGCTCAGCAACCCCCGCTCTATTTTGAAAGGCGTGATAACTTTATCAGACAACTCAACCTCTGGAGCGAAGATCACCTCGCCAGAGCCATAAGCAAAACCGAAGAAATCATGGGCCGGTCCCGCATCCGCTCCCATCCCGAGCTTGAGCAAAAAGAACTTGAAGCCCTGCTGCTGATGCTTGCCGCTTATGCCAGACAGCGTAGCTGAACAACCGACAACCACCTTCCCCAGCGCCATATAGATACCCCGCCCACCACCTGATTTTCAAAGACCCGTCACCTAAGGTTCCTGAATAAAGCTCCACGCGCACCCCAAAAGCCATTGATAAAAAACAATGTTTAGTTAAACCTACTGACGCCGCATTCCAGCCCCATTTCAGCCCCAAAACATTGGTAAACAAAACGTTAATTACGCATGACCGATGAGCGAAAAGATCATCCCGAGCACAGCAAAGCGAGCACGGTTCAGGTGATCGCTTAGAAGCGCGGTTGCTTGTGGGCAATCTGAAGCGCAAACAAAAAGCGCGGTTGCT
>CAYGPF010000019.1:184-19441 GCA_964351785.1 uncultured Rhodomicrobium sp. | reverse complement strand
TAGAAGCGCGGTTGCTTGTGGGCAATCTGAAGCGCAAACAAAAAGCGCGGTTGCTGGTGGGCAATCTGAAGCGCAAACAAAAAAAGCGCGGTTGCTGGACCGGATGCGCAGTGGGCATCTGAAGGCAGGTAAAGAGAACTGAGCAATCTGAAGCGCAAACAAAAAACGCCGGTTTTTAAAAAACCAAAACGTATAAACAACGGCAACAAATATAAACAAAGAGTTAATGACATAAGAGCACAAGACACCTGCCAGCGCCCGCACAACCAAAGTGGTCATACACCATCATAAGAAAAATACCGAGGCAAGAGCAGGACAAGCAAGTAAGTGCAACCGAAGTGGGGGACCTGACCCTGTCAGCAAGCCCGCGCATCAAAGTCAGTGAAAGAAAGCAGCAGGTTTCATCGCCATAAATCACCTCCGAAAACATCACCTAAAAACTGACAGCGATATAAATAGTAAAAAGTAAATAAGCATAGGGCTTGCATATAAAATGAGTGAGCGGATAAGAAATAGCGGCGTCTATCAGCGACTAACCTCCAGTACAAATGAACTCGAACGTCTGTTTCGGGAAGTTGATGAAAAGAAAAGCACCCCGGACATAAAAAAGGTCCTGCTGCTGATGGGACTTGGCACCCTGTCATGGATCTCCACCTATTCAGGCCTTCTGGAGTTGATCAAAGCCAACTCGGGTGACATCGCCTTCACTTACAAACTGGCCATTGGTTTCGCAGTTGCCATGCTGATGCTGATGATCGTCTACATTCTCGACCAACTCTTTGCACCCCTCAACTGGCTACTGCGCACAATCTATATTTTTGGCTACATTTTTCTCACTCTTATCTCGGTTGGTTTCGGTTTTGGCTTTTACTGGAAATTCCTGGAAAGCCGGTCAGAGGCAACCCGTTCTGCAGAAAGCGCGGTCACCCAGGTGCAAAGCGCGCTCCAGGGCGGCCAGACCCGTCTTGAACAGCTTGAACAAACCCTGACGAGCCTGACGGCTCTATCCGTCCTCAAGGCCAGGGAAGAGCGGGAAAAAGGCAATAGCTGCCCGAATTCAAGGCCCGGCGATGGCCCGCGCCGCCGCATGCGCGATCAGGACGCCAAAAATTTCTCCTTCGCCGGGGACTTCATTACAAAACGTGCCCAGTCAGTGGCTGATGACATTAAACTCCTGAACGCCGATATGGTGAAAATCGCCAGTCGCCACCCCTCCACTGTCGATCCGAAAACCGGCACCCGCAATGCGTTCATGAAAAATCTGAGCCAGCGCCTGGACCTGACAATCACCCGCTTTAACGCTTTTAGAACTGACCCGCAATTGCAAGGCATCCGCAACAATCTGGCCGAACGCGCGACAACCACCCGCTTTCCACTCGATGGCGGCGGAACTTTCCCCTGCCCTGACCCGCAATTACAGGGCGCTTTAAGAGGCGTGGTTGCCGCCATTGACCAGTTACCGTTATTGAAAAAACCCGTCATCAATGCTGTTGAAGGCTCAGAAGCCACCATTGAGGCCTTCCGCCGGCTTGGCGCCACCCTCGGCGGTCTGATGGTACTGAAATTGCCCCCAAGTGAAGATGAGCTGCGCGAATTACGCAAAAAAGCCGTCCGCTCGATGGATCAAAAGCAAAAAGGG
Organism: uncultured Rhodomicrobium sp.; assembly: GCA_964351785.1. GTDB lineage: Bacteria > Pseudomonadota > Alphaproteobacteria > Rhizobiales > HXMU1428-3 > HXMU1428-3. The sequence continues at coordinate 17,802 of CAYGPF010000019.1, read as the reverse complement.
CCCGTGCTCACAGCTTTTCACCCCGGCCTGAATGAACGTGATTACATCCCCCTCGCAATCGCCATTTTTGTCGACTTCTGCCTCTTGCTGGTTTCCATCAACCGACCGATGGATCGCCTGAAATCTCTGGTACCCGTGATGAAAGACGCCCGCGATGGCCCGATAAGTGGCATATTATCAAGCTTTCACGCCACCCACTTTGCCGGCATCAGAGAAGAGTTCAGCCTGTTCCAGCATGTGGTGTTCGACTGGGGCGGCCATTACTATGTCGCGGTCCCCCTCGCTTCAAATGATATCCAGGCTCAGTATCTGGCCAATCTATTTGTCAGCCTCGAAGGGCGCGGCATCGTTGACCGGGCTATGATCCCCCCTGGCTTCATTATTCGCAGCAAACTGAAAAAAATGGGCAGCTCTTTTGCCGAACATCGCGCCTTCCGGCTCTACAAATTCCGCAATGGTGCCTGGTCTAATATTGTCATGGATGCGGTCATGGGCGCTGCCAAAGATGTCTCCATCGCCATAGCCGCAGAACAAAAAACCGAACAGCTCGAAAATAGCATTACCGATCCGCGCGCGCAGGATGCTCAGCATAAGGGCGCAAAATCCGCCAACTTTGCCAGCCTCTTTAAAAATCAGGTCAAAACCGTCAATGGCTTTGATCAGAACGGCAATGATCAGCCGGACCACAATGAATTTACCATCGCCCTGACCAACGGGAAAGAAAGCCCTGCTGTAAACGGTAAGGATTTTCTGGAACCAGAACTGGAAATGCCCCGGCTTTTCCAGACCGAAAAACAAAAATCCAGGAGCAGGCTAAACGGCCAGGATGAGCAAAATGTCCAAAGCACGCGGGACAGCCATGAAAATCAAAATGAAGGGCATAATGAAACCCCGGACAACATTATCAAACCATCCCGTTTCACCCGCAGCCCGAAAGCGAAAATTTTTGAGCCACTGAAATCAACCGCTCCAGAACCAGAAACACAATATAACGACCTGGCTGACGGCAAAGTGAACGGCGCTCACCCAGTGCCCGACCAGGATCCCAAACTGACCACAACGATAGCGGACACCCCTTTTACGGCGATACCTGAGGACAACAACAACCCTGAGATCAGACCACGGGACGAAAACGGACACCCCCTCTCACAGCGACCTGCACTGAAAAGCGAAAAAATCACTAACCCGACAAACATCGCGAAGGCAAGCAAGGATCAGCCCAAAACCAAAAACCCTGATAAACCCCAGGATCTGCCAAAATCACCCCTTGGAAAATCCAGAACCCTCGATGATATCCTGAATGCGGCAAAACAGAATTCAAGACCTGAATTCAAATCTCAAAAAAGAGACCTGCAGAACGGGGACAAAGCCAAACCGGATAATCACAACGCCGAGAAATCAGGCCTGGAATTAGAAAAGATGGAAAAACCTGAAGCGGCAAAAAAATCAGCGAAACCCGCTCTCTCAGCAACTGAGATCAACCAACCACCATTGGCACCTGAGGAAAAAATCACCAGCAAACACAACACACCGCCACCTCTCAACACAGTCTTCCCGTATGAAGAGAAAAAGCCGGAAAATCCATTCGAGCGGCCATCAGACGCCAATAGCAACAAAAAGTCTGAAATAGCGGTTGGTAAGATCACAAAATGGTTCGCGGAAAATAATAATCAACAGGACACAAAAAATTCTCTGGCGAAAACTGATGGACACAATCCAACCAAAGAAACAACTTAGAAAAAAGGGGTGAGCAATAAAATAACAGCGAAAATCATATGAATGGCAATCATTCATTAACCGACAGTGATCTATCTTGAAGCACGACATTTGAAAACATTGATCGGGCAAAATAAAAAGAGGTAACACAATGGGACTGAATAAAAACATTACACTGCCAGACCAGGATACAGCCTCCGCCGAAATGGCATATTTTCTCGATGTTTTAACTCAGTTTCAAAAATCCATCCAGGACCAACCCAGAGACACTGACCTGCAATTACTGCTCATTGCCCGCTCAGCAGAAAGCTGCATTGCCAGATCTGTCTATCAGTTTCGCAACGAATTAACCGCTGCAAATGTTCACCTGAAGCTTATTTTCAATCAGATTAAATTTTCAGACGAACTCTGCAACTGGCTCCTGCCGGAACAATCTCCTCTGGGTCAAACCCCGGAACAGAACATCCGCTGGACGCAGCAATCAAGCCTCTCAGACGCGCATGAACAATTGACACTTAACAGCGCCTGCAGCTGGTCCGGCGAATCAATGCGCCGCGACGTCAACACAAGGTTTGGCTTCTACATGTTCAAGGAAGACTGCAAAACCACAGCAAATCTTGCCCGCAAATCCTTCAAGGCCCTCTGGAACATCGCCGACCCGTTGCCACAAACCCTGCTTAAACGTATCGGAACAGATAGCACCAACGAAACTCTTGCGTTCCAGGCAGACGGTTTTAACCCCAGCCGCAACAGCGAAATTTTCATCGCCCCCGAATTTACCAGACACTAATCAATCTTTGCTATTTTGAATTTGTCCAGGACAAGCCGGGCCTGAAAAACCCTACTGGATACTAAGGATACCAAGGTGATCCATTTGTCTTGAATCCAGGAATTCAGACCTAAAGACCAGTTGCGGCCGGCCCCTTTGAGAAAAGCCGCAAGACAGGTGTCTTTTAAGAAGCAGTTGAAAGGGTTGGCTATGAAAATTAAAATTTTCGCATTGGCTGTTGTGTTTTATTTATACGCCCCGAACACTGCCTCTATAGCTGAAACGAACGGCGCGACTGAACAACAGGCCGAAGCAACAGAGGATAACCAGCCTTATTGCAAGAAACCTGTAAAAACACGCGGGCCTGGTAATATCATATCCTCAGTTGCAGAGCTGAAAACGATTATCATCTGGAAAGATCTGGTCACCAAAAAATATGGCGCTGAAGTTTCAGAATGGCATTACGCCAAAGCTAAAAATCTCAAATGCAGGAAATCTAAAGGTTCAAACTATTATTACTGCGATTTAAGTGCCATTCCCTGCGGTTACAAACACGCCGCTGCAAACACAGAAAAACAAAGTTCGGAAAAACAAGGCGAAGAACAAGCGCCAGAGCAAAAATCAAACCCTGATCAAACAGAAAAGCTCAAAAACAGCACCCCCAATGGAGACCCCGCAGCAACCAAATAAGCGCACCCGCGGGACGAGTGATGCAACACAAGGCTAAAAAAATCTGATAGCAGGCAGCCGGACTGAATAAAGGCAACAAACTTGTCGTAACGGCCCTCAATCAGACGGTGCATCAATAAGGGCAACTTGTTCCGGCTCTGCCACACCTTCCTCTTCGCTGGCTTGCGTCGCTTCATTCAGGACGGTTAGTAAAGGTGTCAGACCTTCGGTATCAACCAACCGGTAAACTTCCATATCTGTCTGCGCTTCTTCGCTCCACCCGGCAATATCAAGCAAACGGCGCCCTTTGGACAGCAGGCCATGATTGCGTATTTTCTCATTTTCTTTCACTTTACTGCGGCTCTCACGCTCTTCATCTTTTCTGGCTTGCTGTAACTCGGATTTCGTGAGCGTCCGGATCAGCTCAAGATCATCAAGAACCCCCGCTAACTGATTAATCGCCAGAGCCCGGAGTTCTTCTTCCTTATCCTCCTGTTTCACACTGTAAAGATTGGGAATGATAAAAAACGACATTCCGTCATGGTGCAACAAGTGCCGCCTCACCCATTCAATATCAGCCCCAGGCGCTCGCGCGATAGCCGTTTCTATCGCCGAGGTGAGTTGGCGTATCACTGTCATGGTCGGTAAATGCAGACGAGCCTGATTGCGCGCCAAGGCATCTCGCTTCGTGGGCGGCACTGAGGGCGGGTTAAGCGCCGTTAATACCAATAGCCCAAGATCAACCCCAAGTGTCGCCAACAGTGCAATGAGATCACGCCCGCTGATACTGATGCCATCTTCCCCCTCCTCAGAGACATCCGCCCCACCAGAGGCAATATAGGAAAACAACCCGCTGATATAAGAACCGATATTCGACCAGAGCCGTTTCACCGCATTGGCCACCCCGGCCGGCCCCTCGGTAAAGGCCGCTTCCCGCAGGTTCAGAACTGCCGGTTCATTCGCCTGTGCCGCTGCCTGGCGTAACCGCTGGCCCAATGTCGGATCATAGCAGCTAAACCCGGCAGCACCCGGCGAAACAGAAACCGTCTCGGCAAGGGCCAGCATTTCTGTGGCTGTTGATTTGCCAAGTTCATTGCTGCGCGCCGCGATCTTGCGGGCTGTACCGCGCACCTGTGCCGCGGTTAATTCAAACATTTTCTGGCGCTCCTGGACTGTTGCCCCTTCAATCCGGGCAACTGTAATCCGCAATTTGTCAAGATCCGCCTTGACCGGGGCCAGCCAGGAATTTGAAATCGCATCCCGAAGTGAGGCCACCTGATCACGGACACTGCGCCGTGCATTATATAGAGGCCCGCGCCCGGCGCCCGATGCCACACCGCAACTGCCACCGCTTGCTTCCTCACGCGCCATTTGTGTCTCTGACCAGCTCACCACATTATCAAGCTGAATTTTCACAGCATCCAGCCGCGCCGCAATCGCATTGCCTGCATCACGTGCATCTTCCTGCAAACCTGTAAGGCTGGTGCGGGTGGCTTCCTCACCGGCGATCAAACTCCACCAGAAACCATACCCAAAACCGATAGACCATAAAGCAAGGAAGAGATAAAGCGGGAAGGTTATCGCCCGGTCTTTAATGTCCCGCTGCACACCAAAAGTTTCTCTCAGAGCCAGCCACATCAGGAAAGTAAGGGCAACCACAATCGCAATGATCAGAACTTCATTCGAAACAGAGAGCCCACCAGGTATCGTCCGCCCCTGCGGCCCACCACTTGATTGCACCCCAAGGATAAAATCACTCATCCCGCTCCAGGTGGCATAGCCCGAAATGATAAGCAGCATCAGGCTGGCAAGACCGATCAGCGCATTGCGCCCGAAAAAGTAATCAATGACCCGGCCCCAGGGCGAAAATTCTGTACGTTTGATTTTGAACTGTGCTTGTTCCTGCGGCATTTATCTGTTCCCTCAACGCAATTACCAATATGGGCCATGCATGACACAAGGCAGCCTGACGGCCACACTGCACCACCCAAACCCAATAGCGTCAAGCCGTTAAACCCCGAAACTTCCCGGAAGTCTCACTTTTAAGCGAACCGTTGCCAAGAGTCATCTTTATCACCCGCATCTTTAGTCAATGAATAACAAAAAACCAAAGCCTGTTCCGGGTTTATCAGATCAGCCTTGAGGGAAATATTTTGCGGCAAAACACCACCAAAGAGCGCCTTGACTTAGGCTCGAAAAGCGCCAACACTTGCCAAAAATACTCATTTGCCGTGCAGACAGGCACAACGCTCAACAAGACGAACACAGCCAAACGGCACCGATAGCTCACCCGAACCGCCAAATGGTCAACACGTGATCAAAGAAGGAAAATTACATGTTTGATTTGTTTGATGCTGTTTTGCTCGCACGCATTCAATTTGCCTTCACCATTGCTTTTCATATCATTTTTCCCGCCTTTACTATCGGTCTCGCCAGCTTTCTGGCTGTGCTCGAGGGCCTCTGGTTATGGACGGGGAAGAAAGTCTATCTCGAGGTTTTCAATTACTGGAAAATTATTTTTGCCATTTCCTTCGGCATGGGGGTCGTCTCCGGACTGGTCATGAGCTATCAGTTCGGCACCAACTGGAGCATCTTTGCAGATAAAACGGGCCCGGTTCTGGGGCCATTGTTGGGGTATGAGGTTTTAAGTGCGTTTTTCCTTGAAGCCGGCTTCCTTGGTATCATGCTGTTCGGCATGAACAAGGTTGGCAAGGGGCTGCATTTCCTCGCCACCTCCCTGGTTGCCATCGGCACACTGTTCTCCGCATTTTGGATTTTATCAGTCAACAGCTGGATGCAAACACCAGCTGGCTTTGGCATCAACGAAGCCGGTCAGTTCATTGCAGAAGACTGGTGGCAGGTCATATTCAACCCCTCATTCCCTTACCGCTTTGTGCACATGGTCATCGCAGCCTACCTTTCAACGTCCTTTATCATCGGCGCTGTCGGCGCTTATCACCTTCTGAAAAACAAGGCCAATGAAAACGCCCGCACCATGTTTTCACTCGCCATCTGGATGGCCACCCTCGTCGCCCCCATCCAGTTGATCGCCGGTGACATCCATGGCCTCAATACCCTTGAGCACCAACCGGCAAAAGTGGCGGCGATGGAAGGCCATTTCGAAACCCGAAAAGGCGCACCGCTAATTCTGTTTGGCTGGCCGAATATGGAAAAGGGGCAGGTGGACTATGCACTTGAAATTCCAAAACTTGGCAGCATGATCCTGAAACATGGCTGGGATGAAGAGATAACAGGCCTGAAACATTGGGACAGGAAAGACTGGCCGAACGTACCGCTGGTTTTCTGGTGTTTTCGCATCATGGTAGGTATTGGCATGCTGATGATTGTGTTGGGTTTCCTCGGCCTCTTATTGCGGGTAACCGGCAAGCTTTATGAACAGAGAGCTTTCCATAAATTTGCCCTTGTCATGGGACCAAGTGGCCTCATTGCCATCCTTTCTGGCTGGTTTGTCACTGAGGTTGGCCGGCAACCCTACACCGTTTATGGCCTGCTGCGCACCGCAGACAGCGTCTCTCCCATTGACTACCCCGGCGTCCTGGGCTCCCTGATAGCCTTTGTCATTGTCTATTTTCTGGTCTTTACACCGGGCATTATCTACATTCTCCGGCAAATGAAAAAGGACCCGGCCACCTTCGAGGCCCCATTAAAAGAAGGGAGTGTCGTTCATGGAATTTGACCTGGCATTTATCTGGGCAATGCTCATAGCGGTTGCCATTCTGGCCTATGTTGTGCTGGATGGGTTTGATCTTGGTGTTGGCATTCTCTTTCCCTTCTTCCCTGACCAGAAGGACCGTGAGGTGATGATGAATACCATCGCCCCCGTATGGGACGGCAATGAAACCTGGCTGATTCTTGGCGGCGGCGGTCTTTTTGCCGCCTTTCCTCTCGCCTATGCCACCCTTATGCCAGCTTTTTACGCCCCCATCATCGCCATGTTACTCGGGCTGATATTCCGCGGCGTGGCATTTGAATATGTTGTCAAATCACATGAAAGACACCGCGGCTGGTGGGAATTTTCCTTCATTGCCGGCTCAACCGTTGCCGCTTTTTGCCAGGGGCTCATGGCAGGCACATTCATACAAGGCATTGATGTTGCTGGCCGGCACTATGCTGGCGGCTGGTTTGATTGGTTCACGCCCTTTTCAGTCACTGTCGGTTTTGCCGTCGTTGCCGCCTACGCCCTGCTCGGCGCTGGTTGGTTGATCATGAAAACAACAGATGAACTTCAATATGATCTCTTTCGCTTTGCCCGCCCCATCGCCATCGTTGTTTTTGCCTTTATTTTCGTTGTCAGTCTCTGGACCCCGCTGCTTGACACAGACATTGGTGAGCGCTGGTTCTCATGGCCAAATATTGCCTTCGTCTCCCCCGTTCCGATACTGGTTTTTTTATGCGGCCTCTGGCTTTTTACCGCCCTGAAAAAACGCCATGAATATCACCCGTTTTTTGCCGCACTCAGCCTGTTTTTGCTTTCCTATATCGGCTTTGCCATCAGTATGTTCCCCTATCTGGTGCCGCGCCACTTTACCATCTGGCAGGCCGCAAACCCGCCCGAAAGCCTCGCCTTCCTGCTCTATGGAACGGTTGCACTTTTACCGGTAATTATTGGCTACACCGCCTATGTCTATTGGGTCTTCAGGGGCAAGGTAAAACCGGGTGATGGATATCACTGACACCCGCTATCATACCCCGAACATCAGACCGGCAGCACGGCGGGACTGCCATGGAATTTTATTATTCTCAGGAAGTTTGAATGCCAGTGAGAGAGAATGGAGAAAACAGCGAAACCCCAGAACCGGTAAACAGAAAGCGCCTTTTATGGTTCATCCTGTTCTGGTGCGCTGGTGTGCTATGTCTGGCCGGAATAACCGGCCTGCTGCGCCTCGTTTTGAATTTTCTCTACAGCACATAAAAGAACCAGCAATCTGATGAAAAGCACCGTTGATCATTCACCAGCGCCCTGCACCGCTTTCCGTTTGGCATAATAATCATCCAGCGGAATAAGCTTGATATTATTTTTCGGCCTTGTACCAAGTGCACTGTCAATTTTATTCCACCAGATGGCCATCCGGTTATTATAAGTGTCAGGATATTCTTCCACCCGTTCGCCAATCGCCCCCGTCACTACAGGGTCAGGCTCAGCGCCATCCTCGCGGCGGGCAACCTCTGTCTGCCGGGCATCACCCCGTCTCAGCTTTCGTTTTGGCAGCGGAATATTATGATAACGCAGTGCACCAACCCGCTTTACCCTCGTTGTTTTTCTGGCCTCACCCTCTTTGTCCGGCAAAGCCCCTGTCAGGATCTGGTCATCACGCCGGAGTTTGCGCTTGGTATAAATGCCTTTGCGCATCAGCTCAATTGAGGTCTCCGGATCAACAACCGGCTTCTTTGAAGGTTTCGCCTTTTCCAGCAAAACAGGTTTTTTCACACGGAGTGGGCTTAACACAACCGGCTTTTTCACAAGCGCCTTTTCCGGTATCGCAACAGGCTTGAGCTTCGGCAAGGCAATCCGTGCCACTTCGATCCGCTTGACAAACGCCTTGCCAGTGGCAACGGTTTTCTTCGCCCATGGGGCAAGGACAATTTTTTTATCAGTGGCTTTGACGCTCGATTTTCCGCGTTCTTTCACTGCCCCGGTTGTCTCGCCATAGCGCCGTTTCAAAGCCGCTTCTTTCAACTTCCAATCCGTATTCAACGGCCGGTGTTTGCGTTTCTTCCCGCCGGTTTTTTTATAGGTTTTCGCCGCTGCATTTACATACTCTGAGAGATCACCATCCTGTTGGCTATAAACATCCAGCTCACCAACCGCAGATAACAACAGATGGGCAGACATATAACTCTCATATTTTGCGCTCGCGGCCTGCACCCTGGCTTCAACAAGCCTCTCCTGGGTATCAAGAACATCAAGCACCGTGCGTTGGCCAGCATCCAGCTCCCGGCGCATACCCCGCGCCGCAGCCTCAGCGGCTTTGATACGGGATAAGGAAAGACGGTATTGCTTGCGGGCCGCATGAAAACTGCGCCAGGCAACAGTTGCCATGGCCCTGACCTGATAGCGGGCATCCCGCTCCTCATACTGGCGCTGGCGTGAGACATGCCGGCTTTCATCCTGAGCCGGCACCGCATCCGGCTGGTAAAGTGGCATTGAAAATTTCAGCTTTACTGAAAAATCACTTTCATCATCACTGGTAATGCCGTGGTAGCGATCTTCCGTATAATCCATGTTCAGATCAACATTCGGCAAAAACTTGGAATAGCTCGCACTCAGGGCATGACGGGCCGCACTAGCTCGTTTACCGGCAGCCAGCAATTGCGGGTTCTGCTGCTCAGCGAGGGCAATCGCATCAGCAAGGCTTTTTGGCAACCGGGCATAAATACCGCGCGGCGGCCTGAGACGACCAGGTTTTCTCCCGATCAACCGCTCAAACTCGGCTTCATTCTGTTGGAGATTATCAATCGCCTGTGTGTAGACAGATTGGGCAGCAGTATATTGATCCCTTGATAATTCAATATCTGTTCGGGTCGCTTCACCACCGTCAAACCGGCGCTCAGTTGTCTGCAGGATAGTGCCGACTATAGTCCGGTTTTCCCGTTGCAGACTGACAATTTCCCGGTCACGGATAATACCAAGAATGGCCCTGGCAGTATTCAGTAACAACATCTGCCGCACATCTTCAAGGCTGAACCCTTCAGCCGAGGCATTATCCCGTGCTTCTTTCAACCCGTAATAGTTGGCACCGCCCCGATAAAGCGGCAAATTAGCCGAAACCCCGATCTGGCTATTGTCATAATGGTCCCGTCCCAGACCTTTGATCTGGCCAAAGGCATTGTTACGGTTATAACCAAATTCACTGTGAGCTTTAATCGAGGGAAGAAATTTTGACCAGGCTTTCTGCACGGAGGCCTCAGCCGCATCATGGCGCGCCCGCGCCGCGTCAATACTGGTACCGCGCTCAATAGCCTCACCCATCAGCCCGTCAAATTCATCTGCATTCCCGGATGAATAGGGGCTGAGCATGAAAACTCCGCCACCCATAAGAACCAGAGCAACACTAACACCAACGATCACACGGACCTGCGCAAACAACCGCAACATGCAATAAACCCCACCACAAATCTGGACAAAACCAAATCAATATCCAGAGTTCATCCTAGAGTTCCCAGCGTTAATTTCGTATTAAGCACTGTGAAAAAATGGTACAGATTATCAGGTGAATATTGGCTAATGTTCGCCAAAACTATTATCAAAAGCTGTAAACAGGGGTTTGAGTAAATACCGCAAAACAGAGCGCTCCCCCTTGATCAACTCAGTCTGGACAACCATGCCCGGCAGAACAGCATGATCCACCCCCTTGCGCCGCAAAAGCAACTTCTCAAGACGGACCCGGACTTCATAATATTCCTCGCCCTTCTCATTGCTGAAGGTTGTAGGGGAGACCTGCATCACAGTGCCCTTGATGCGGCCAAATTCCTTAACATCAAAGGCGGTGATCGTCACCCGCGCTTTCATACCAGGATGAATATTGGTCGCATCTTCCGGCTTCAGCCGAACTTCCGCTAAAAGGAGGTCATCCGCCGGCACCATCTCAGCAACAAGATCACCCGGTGCAATCACCTCACCAACCGTTTTGGGATGAACAGCCTGCAGCAAACCATCAATCGGTGCGCGCACTTCAAGCCGGTTCACCCGGTCTTCAACTTTGCCAAGCGCGGCATCAATTTCAGAAATACCGGCTGATGTCTGGGTCAGCTCAAGAGACCACTTCTGGCGCTCCTTGGCCATGGCTTCAGCCAAAGTCTGTTCACTTTCAGACAAAGCACTGACCGCCGTGAGGATTTGCCCCTCCAACTGGGCCAGGCGGGCTTCTGTTTCAGCAACCTTCGCTTTGGCATCAAGATAAGCGGTACGTGTTGTATAACCGTCTTTCACCAGCGTTTTTCTCATCTGAAACTGTTCCTGGTGAATAGCAAGCTGACTTCTAAGGCTCTTCACCTCAAGCTCCAGGGCTTTTAGACTTGATGTTTTCTGATCAACCCGCGCTGTGAGACTGCCAACCGTATGGCTAAGGGTCTTTTTAGCATCGGTAAAAAGCGCAAGGTGGTCTTTCACCAGCGCGGGATGTGAAGTTGCATAGTCACCAAAATCCACATCTCTTCCATTCAAGAGAGCCTGCAAACGCAGTTCCGTGATTTTCAGATTAACATATTTCGCCGCCATCTGATCTTGGTCACTCATGGCCGCAGCCGGTGTCAGGCTAACAAGAATATCACCTTTTTTAACCCTGGCTCCAGCACGAAAATGGATATCCTTGACGATACCCCCTTCAAAATGTTCAACCCGCACAACTGACCCTTGCGGGACGATCTTGCCCTCGGTGATGGCAACCTCATAAAGCGGGGCAAATGCTGCCAACCCAATAAGAAGACAAAAGAAAAAACAAAGCACAGCCGTCATCTTCAGGAAAAAGTTGTCCCACTCTCCCCCCTGAATATCTATTGGCAAAGCCAAATTTTGCTCTTGCAAACGGCGCATTCACACTACCCTAAAAATCAGCGGCCCAACCGCTGGTACCTACCAGATAAAAAACAACCCAAATATCCCTATACAGTTGAAATACCCAAAATCCCTTTACCAATTCTTAACCAGCCTTGCCCTGTACCTTCATGGCCCGCATATAAGACTCAACATCCGCATCGTTCACCAGCATACCATTGTGCATCTGTAACAAACGATCACAAACCTGAATATGACTGGGACGGGAAGTCACCAATATGACTGTTTTCTTGCCTTTGAAAGCCTGAAGCTGCTCAATGAAATGCCGATCGGTTTTGTTGTCAAAATGGATCCCCGGATTATCCAGCAACAGAACAGAACCCTTCACAAGATAAGACCTGGCAAGGGCTATGCGTGCAACATCATTATCATTCAGATCACCCGTTTCAAAACGCAACGGCCGGTCAAGCCCGCCTTCAAGCAAAGGATCTTCCTCAGTTACACCGGCCATAGCCAGCGCTTCGAGGATCTCCTGCCGGTTGGCAAGGGGGTTGGAAAGCAGCAGATTTTGAGCAAGGGAGCCGTAAAACAGGGAGGTAACCTGTGGCATGAACCCCATAGATGACCGAAGCTCACCCACATCAAGTTGCTGAATGTTGATATTATCAAGAAACACCCGGCCCGCCTGTGGTTGATAAAGCCCCAGAAGAATTTTCAGGATAGTGGATTTGCCAGAACCAGTGGCCCCCGTTAATGCCACAACCTCGCCATGTTCAACCGAGAAATTAACACCCTTCAGAACCGGCTCGGATTTGGGACCATATCTGAAACTCACATTATCAAATTTCAGGGCCCCATTGAAAGACCGCAATGAATGTGGCTTCCCCTTGAAGCGCCGCTCCCGGGATATCTTCATCAGCCTGTCAAGATGCTGCACAGTTTGTTGCAACTGCCCAATCCGATTGAGAGATAAAAACGTTATTTGAATGGGTGTCAGAATCCGCCAGACAATCATCATGATAGCAATCAAGGCACCAGTATCTATGGTCCCATCCATGACCAGATAAGACCCGATCGCGATTGTCGCAAGCCCTGCCAGCATAACAAGCGATTGCGCCACTGTTTGCAGGAATGTGTCAAAGAACCGGGTGCGGAACATACTGTGTGCTGAAACCTGCGCCGCCCTTGAATGGCGTGACAACCACAAATCCTCAGCACCCAGTTCACGCACAGCCTGCATTTTATTGGCAAGCTCCATAGACATCTGATTAAACTGGCTGCGCTCAACACCTGACTTGCGGCCACGCCGGCGCATGGTCGGCAACAGGACAATGGCCATAACAGCAAAAATCGAGACCAGCACAAGCGGGATCACCACCAGCCAACCAGAGAGGAGCGCAATCACAGCAAAAAACAGCAACAGAAACGGCAGATCCAGAAGTGTGCTGAATAAGTTCCCTGTAAGGAGATCACGAATGGCTTCAAATTGGCGGAACTGCACGATCTGCCGGTTGATGGAGGCTGTCTCAGTCATCATGACCGGTAATGTCAAAACCTGCTTAAAGACCTTATTTGTAATCTCAGCATCAAGTTTTGCGCCAATGTAACTCAGCAACCTGCCCCGTTTACGGCGTACCATAACCTCAAAAGCAATGATCAGGCAGACACCCACAAAAAAATAGGCAAGTGTATCAAGCGCCTGACCACCAATAACCCGGTTATAGACATTCATGGTGTATAGCGGCGTCGCAAGAATGAGCACATTGGCGATACAGGTGAGAAACAGGGCACCATAGATTGGTTTGCGCAATTTAAGAAGGGCCCCGAAAAACCAGGATGACTGCCGCTCATCTTTTCCCGTCTCGGTGTCCAACGCTTCAATTAAAATGAGAGTTTGCCCTTTAAGAAGCTGATTAAGCTTCATCTTCACCGGACCTTGTGCATTGATACAATCAAATTCCCCCTGCCTGGCAGCCTTCAGCACAATCACCGGGCCATCATCAAAATCAACAAGGCATGGATAAATGTTATTTGATCGGGCAAGCAAAGAAACCTTCTTGTGTGTGGTACGATACCCGATCTGCAGCAGCACCATTTGCAAAACAGAAAGATCCCTGACAGCTTCAAGATGCGGCAACGCTTCCATAAGGTGCCGCTCATCACCGTCCCATCCAAGCACCCGGACCAATTGATGCAAGCAGCTCTCATAAGGGGTAAAGACACTCCCATCAACTTTCTCGCGCACACCAAAGGTCTGTTGCAGTTTTAAAAACTGTTCATGCACTTCATTGAGGGAAGGCTCTTCCTGATTAAAACTTCCCTGTTTGAAACCAGGAGCTATTTTATCCAATCGTTTCATCACCCGGCCTCGCTTCTGCTTACAGCAGCTCGCTGTGGGCGGGTTTTAAACCCATCATCTTCAATAACGATATTACCGCCGTCGAATCGCAATAAGCGATCACTCAATTGAAAATATGATGGCCTCATCGTTGAGATAATGATTGTGATATGATGTCTGAGCGCTCCAAGGCAGGTAACAAATTTCTGATCTGAGGCCTGATCCAGGAACATCTGAGGTTCATCAAGAACAAGGACTTTCGGCAGCATTGCAATCGCACGTGTCAACAAGATCCGCTGGATAAGCCCTTGAGGTAATTTATCAGCAGCCCCGTCACCAATCAGCGTATCGTAGCCAAGTGGCAAACAATTCACATCATAATCAATACCTGTCATACCGGCCGCCCATTGCACCTCATCAATGGTAGGGCCAGTGCCGTATAGGCCAAGATTATCAAGGATGGAGCCATCAAACACCGAGGATTTGGGCCCCACCATCACGACATCACCTGAATTCCCGGAGCGAAAATCAGCCACATCAATATCGTTAAAGAGAACCTGTCCGGCTTTAATATCAGAAAGCCCCGCTATCTGTTTTAAGAATTGGTTTTTACTATCTCCATCCCTCCCGGTGATGCCGATACATTCCGAGGGAGCAATTGTTAAGGAAAAGGGAGACAGCAAAGGTTGATCATTTTTATAAACAACCAGATTTTGGATCTTGATAACAGGCGGCCCCTCCCGGCTATCAATAACACCTTGCTGCTCATTCTGCGGCAGATTGAAAAGATCTGAGGCTTCCATCAGCGCCAGCTCCAGTCTTTGAAATTCAGACCAAAGCCCGGCAAACCGCACCACCGGCTGGATGATCCGCCCCGCCAGCAAGGTACAGGCTGCCAGTGTGCCAATGGAAAGATTGCTCAAAACCGCATACATCGCCCCGACCGAAACTGTGGCAATGATAGTTACATTCCCTAGAATAGAACTGATGGACTGCGCCATGGATGAGGCAAATATGGTCCCATAATTGGTTTCAGCCCGCGCCTTTTGCAAACGTTCAAAACGGCGTAGCATAAATGGTTCCATTGAAAGACCTTTGAGTGTAATCACACCCCGCAGACATTCCGCGATAAAGTCATATGTTTTATTATCCTGCTGCTCACGTTCCTCAAACCTATGTTTCAGGCGGCGCCCAAATTGCAAAGTCAGAACGCCAAAAACCACCAGAATCCCAACAGGGACCAAAACCAGAGGGCCAGCAATTAAGGCCATAATCGCAACGAGAAGCAGAACAAACGGAAGATCAATAATCAGCAAACTGTTGGCACTGCCAAAAAAATCAGCCAGTCGGAAAATTGAAGTCAATCGGTCCAATTGTGTTTGGCTTCGCTCACTTCCCACCAGATCAAGTGGCGCTTTCAGCAAATGCCGTATGGCTTGTTGTGAGGCTTCAATTTCAAATCTGGTTGCCGACCAGCCTAAAACATACGCTCGCCCGACACGCAAAAGAAACTCCAGCCCCAGAATGCCGCAAAATCCGAGAACCAGCATAATCAGTGTGCTGATTGATTGATTAGGGATAATTCTGTCGTAAACCTGCAGGATAAGCAGCGGCAACCCGACACCCAGAATATTGATAATAACCGAAGATGCCCAAATCACTTTTGGCATTTTCAAATGCTGTGTTGCGGGGATCTTATGTTCTTCGAGGCGTTGAATACGTAGTGGCCATAACTTATCAATCAACGCAACGTGAGGAGCTGGCTGTTCCGGTTTTTTTTCTGATTTTTGATCCTTTAGAGATGGTGTTGACCCACCACCCTTTAAACGCTCAGCTAAAGGATCCCACGTTTGCGAAGCCGCAGGCATTTCGCCGACCTCATCGAATTAAAATTTATAATCAAATCAATCTGACAGTTGTTAATTTAGAAAGTTTTAATTTTCTTAACAGGAATGGAAAAAATTTAATAAAAAACAAAGCATTAAAACTCACAAAATTGCACTTTTAGGCAGTCTCAGACCAGATTTCGGGCCTCGCAGCCTGTCAAATCTCGTAAAGAGGGAAAAACAGAAACATTTCCAAACCGGAGAGGTTCCAAAACGTAACCAAAAACCTAACAATCACCCCTTGTTCAATCGGCTTTATCTCATTGTTAACCATAGATAAATTCTATTGAAGCCAATCTGTCCGGAATAACAGTCAGGTAACCATTTAAGTAAATAATGAGCCGTGATTGTTCTGTACTTAAATTTTTTGGATCAAATTCCAGTCAGTAAAGTGTTTTCCTATGAGTGATGAGTTGAAAAATGATGGTTTAAAAGGGGCATCAGACGCACCTTTAACCCCCAATGCGAACAAAACCGGTGGTGATAACGTTCAGGCTTCCAACATTCCCCATGATCGGGATTATCAAAAACTGGTTGATAAAAGTCTTGAAGAACAAATCAACGACACCCAGGTCTCAAGAGAAGATATCACCAACCCAAACCTTCATTATGGAATCAAGGAAGACGCAGAAAAAATTGATGGTTCCATGCCTTTGCAAGAGAACCAATCCCCCCAATTCAAAGAACAGGAAATAAAACCGAGCGAGCACAAGGAACAAGTAGCCCCCTCTGATGACAAGGGCATATATCTCTCTCAAAACACTTACAGCACCAATCCGCCCGAAGCCCCGTCCTCGATCCCGGAGCCGGTAAAAATAGCCAGTATCACCCCGGATACCGAACCAAAGGGTGATACAACACCAACAGAATTCCCAACACCCGATACGGATCCAGATGGCACCGAAAACCCAACACCCGGTGGAACACCCGGCGGTTCACCTGATCCTGGCACCCCACCCGAAGAAGAAACATTCAACCCGGATCTCGTCGCAACTGGTGACCAGATTGATGAAAATGCCCTGGCAGGTTCACCTGTCGCGACCCTCGGCCTCACAGGCGCTTCAGGCTCAACCTATAGTTATGCAATCACTGATGCTTCTGGCAATCCTATTGTCGATCCAAATTTCATAATCTCGGGCAATGAAATTTTTGTCGCACCAACAGCACTGCTTGATTATGAAACAGCTCCGTCTCATACTTTTTATGTTACAGGAACGGACAGCGCCGGTAATTCAGTAACAGAACAACTGACAATCACAGTCAATGATCTGAACGAATTCACTATCACTCCCATCACCGACACAGATGCTTCCGCAAATTCAGTTGCAGAAGGCGCCTCCATCGGCGACGTTGTTGGCATCACCGCTTTTGCCTCAGATGCTGACGGTACAGACTCAGTCTCTTACAGCCTTTCAGACGATGCGGGCGGCCTCTTCGCCATTGATCCCGCAACCGGCGTGGTCACTGTTGCTGGCAGCCTTGATTTGGAAACTTTGGCCTCGCATACAATTGAAGTCCTTGCCACTTCCACTGATGGGTCAACTGCAACTCAATCCTATACAATAAATCTATTGGACACTGACGAGTTTGATATCTCCGCCATAACGGACACTGATCTCTCAAACAATTCAGTCGCAGAAGGCGCCTCCATCGGCGATGTTGTTGGGATTACCGCTTTTGCCTCAGATGCTGACGGTACAGACTCAGTCTCTTACAGCCTTTCAG
>CAYGPF010000019.1:0-84 GCA_964351785.1 uncultured Rhodomicrobium sp. | reverse complement strand
ACACTGATCTCTCAAACAATTCAGTCGCAGAAGGCGCCTCCATCGGCGATGTTGTCGGGATTACCGCTTTTGCAAGCGACCAGG
>CAYGPF010000018.1:0-46346 GCA_964351785.1 uncultured Rhodomicrobium sp. | reverse complement strand
CCACAAGAGCCCGCCCGCCCAGTCATAACTGATATCAGCGTCAATCAGTTTTTTAATATGTTGCGCCGCCCGGTAAGCCGCCTCAGGAGTGATGGATATACGCCAGATAGCATCTTCATGATTGGTCAGAAACAACAATTTTCGCATGTTCTGCCAGAAAACCCGGCTCTCAGGTTCATCAATAAAATAGATATCGCCAAACGCTGAGAGCAGATCCTTGATTTTTTCTGATCGGTAAGTGATGGATTTGGGCGTGTTCTCCAGCCGGATTGCCGTCAAAGCCTTGTCCCTCACATAGGAAACCCCCTCAAGCGCCGCGTAGGCATGATCCCTGGCAAGGTGGGCCGCACCTGAAATTTCATAGGGCGTGGCAACAGCAGAAGCCAGCGCTTCAAGCGCGATATCCTCACTCAGCCCATACATAAAGAGCGTGCATTCAGAAGGCGGGGCGGGCAACAGCTTCATGCTCACTTCCGTCAAAACGGCAAGTGTGCCCCAGCTATTTGCCATGAATTTGGTCAGATCATATCCGGCGACATTTTTCATAACCCGGCCACCAGAGCGGAACAGTTCACCCCGCCCGTTAATGGCCTCAACCCCAAGCAGATGATCCCGTGCGCTGCCTTTCAGAATCCGCCGCGAGCCGGAAAAATTGGTCGCAAACAACGCGGCCACTGTCCCCCATCCCGGGTCTGATCCAAAAAGCGCAGAAAAATCAAGGTATTCAAAAGGCATTTGTTGGCCATAGCTGCGGATCACACGTTCTATCTCAGCCACAGGCGTACCCGCCCGGGCTGTCATAACCAGTTCCGAAGGCTCATACAGCGTTATTTCAGAAAGACGGCGCAGGCTCAGCGGCGTACTTTCCCCGCTCACCTTCCCGATAGAACGTTTGGTGCCATGGCCAATAATTTCAATTGAGGTGTTTTTGTCATTGGCCTCAAGAATAATGTCCTGCAGGTCACGAATGACAAGAGGGGTAAGCATATCCTCCATAGTGAACCGCTACCCCTCACCCGCTGTTGTCAATTCACCTTTGACAAAGGCCTTCTGCACCTCAAGGGGGAAAACTTTATCAGGATTGAGCTGCCATTCCGGATCAAACAGGGTTTTCACCCGCATCTGCACCATCAGGTCGGTTTCAGTGAATTGCAGGGTCATAAGTTCTCTTTTTTCAACGCCAACACCATGTTCCCCGGTGATGCAGCCCCCGGCCATCACGCATAGTTCGAGTATCTTGGCACCGCAATCTTCAACCTTTTCAAATGCGCCGGGTTTGTTTGCATCATAAAGAATTAGCGGGTGCAGGTTACCATCACCTGCATGAAAAATATTGGCCACATCAAATTTATAGCTGGCACAGATCTCGGTGATTTTGGAAAGCACATAAGACAGCTTGGACAAAGGGATCACGCCATCCATGCAGATATAATCGGAAATTCGCCCTATGGCGCCAAAAGCCGCTTTCCGCCCCAGCCATATTGCCTCGGCTTCTTCTCTGGTTTTGGCAATCCGTTTATGAACCGGGTTATACCCCGCAGCAATGCGCAGCATTTGCTGTAGCGCCGCGTCAATTTCCTCATCAGACCCCTCAACCTCAATCAGCAGCAGCGCCTCAACATCCAGCGGATAGCCCGCATGGGCATAATCTTCGCAAACCTTGATCGCGGGTTTGTCCATAAATTCAATCGCCACGGGCACCACCCCGGCAGCAATGATGGCCCCGACACAATCACCAGCCTCGCTATGGCTTTCAAAACCGAGCAACAAGGGCCGCTGCCCCTCAGGTTTTGCCCGAAGCATGACAGTGGCTTCTGTCACAATGCCAAGCCCCCCTTCAGAGCCGGCAATCAGGCTGAGAAAATCATACCCGGCCGGATCAAGGTAATGTCCACCGATCTCAATAATCTCGCCATCCATGGTAACCAGCTTCACACCCAGTAGATTATGCGTCGTCACCCCGTACTTCAGGCAATGCGCGCCGCCGGAATTCATCGCGATATTCCCTGCAATGGTGCAGGAAAGCTGGCTGGAGGGATCAGGGGCATAGAAAAAACCCTTCTCATCCACAGCATCACTGATCGCAAGGTTCGTCACGCCGGCTTCAACCCTGGCTGTCCGGTTGGTAAAGTTGATATCAAGAATTTTATTCATCCTTGAAAGACATATGACCAGCCCCTGCCCAAGCGGGATGGCACCGCCGGCAAGCGAGGTGCCGGCCCCGCGTGGTACCAGCGGCAATTTATGCTCTTTGCCTATTTTGACAATCTCTGCAACTTCGTCGGTTGTCTTTGGCAGCACCACAGCCACAGGCAGGGCCTTATACCCGCTGAGGCCATCCGTTTCAAAGGCACGGCGGCCACTTTCATCAAGGATAATCTGATCAGGAGTTAAAAGCTCAGACAGTTTCAAAAGTGCCGCGCGCGGCAGGCTTGATCGGCTCTTGCCCTGAAATTTTGTAAAAACGCCCATACCTCTCCCACTAACATGCCACATGCATCAGCTTCAACAGGAAGCGGCCATAGAACCGGCACCGGAAAAATTAACCGTACCTGAACGGCTATGCAACAGTAAACCAGGCTGACACAAAATGAAAATTAACTATGAAGCGAT
The DNA here is from genome assembly GCA_964351785.1 of uncultured Rhodomicrobium sp. GTDB lineage: Bacteria > Pseudomonadota > Alphaproteobacteria > Rhizobiales > HXMU1428-3 > HXMU1428-3. The sequence goes on along the minus strand of CAYGPF010000018.1, from coordinate 43,733 downwards.
AATGGGTGAGCACAACGTCAAAATCAACCAACCTCAAAACCATCCACAAAGAGACAGCCAGCAAACTCAATTCCGCTCTGGAAATCAGGAAATGATGCTGACCAGCACATAGGTTAATACTGAGGCAGAGGGAAAAATTGGCCAATCAGCAAAAAAAATCAAATTATAGCTATAATTAGCTATTTAACTACTCGATAAATTTGCTATTTATGTTGGTATGGATCAGTGATGATCCCTGAATACCACCATGATTACAAACGCAAGCTTGCAACCGCCACTAACGAGGCTTAAAGCGCGGGCTTTTGCTAAAAAAAACAACGAACAATAATAACAATAAAATAAAAACAGCAGATCATTAAGATACGCGATTGAAACCATTATCATTAAGATGAGTTGATCATCAGCTTGTCTTGTTGTTAAGACGCAAATGAAACCAATAACCATTCTGAACACTAAGGGAAGAGCCTATGCGTAAATCTTTAACCATTTTCGGAGCCATTTTAGTGGCATTAGCCTCAATCAGCACCGCCCAGGCGGACGATAAGCTGATCAAAAAAGGCAAAAAGGTCTTTAACAAATGCAAAGCCTGTCATGCAATTGGCCCCGATGCGAAAAACAAAGTCGGACCGCAACTTAATGGCATCATTGGCCGGAAAGCCGCTTCTGTCGAAGGATTTGAATATTCAGATCCGATGAAAGCAAAAGCCGCAGAAGGCCTTGTCTGGGATGAAAAAACCCTTGCTGAATTTCTCACCAAACCAAAAGATTATGTCCCCGGCACAGCGATGTTGTTTGGTGGCCTTCGCAAGGAAAAAGATATTAAGCGCATTCTGGCTTTCATGAAAGATGCCAGCGCGAAGTAGGAACATTGCGAATTAAAAACAGTATAGTTTGAAAATAAAAGCGCCGCCCTCATCGGAGCGGCGCTTTTATTATGGCAGGATTAAGTGAACCTGTGAAAATCCCCATGCCATTGACATGCGATCAGGGTGCCGGCCATAGCAAGGGGCCTCAATCAGCAAGAAAAAGGCCCGCAGAAAAAGCAGTGTGCACGCTCCATCCAGACTAGTGGTGAGAGAATTTTTTATGAATGCGCCGCACCGTCCAGAAAACAATCAGAATCACCACAGGCACAGACACCGCCGCGATCACGCTGGGCGAGACGCCATAAGTAAGGCCTGCTTTCTCCAGCCCTGAAGCCATATATTTGATAAGCCCCACCACATAATAACTGACAGCTGCAACAGACAGCCCCTCAACCGTTTGCTGCAACCGCAACTGCAGTTTGGCGCGTCTGTTCATGGACTGCAGCAACACCCGGTTCTGCTGTTCAAGTTCAAACTGTATCCGTGTTCGCAACAACTCAGCCGTGCGCATCAGTTTCCGTGACAGGGCATTCTGGCGCTCTTCAACCATCTGACAAGTGGCGATTGCTGGCGTCAGGCGCCGTTTGAAAAAGCTGGAAAATCGCCGCGCCCCGTTGACGGAATTTTCATGCATCGCCGACAACCTGGACATCACCAGATCATAGTAAGCCTGAGCTGCAGAAAAGCGATATGATGTCTCAGCCGCCTGCGCCTCAAGCCGGGCCGCAAGGTCAGTGAGTTTCTTCAAGAGACTGTGATTATCTTCAATGCTGGTGGCATTGGCGATCTCACGGGTCAACTCGGCCAGGCCGGTTTGAGTTTCATTGACAATCGGCAGGGCTTTCTTGGCAACCGGCAATCCCATCAATGCCAGTGTCCGATAGGTTTCCACCTCAAGAACCCGCTGCAGCAGGGCACCGGCACGAAACGGGCTCATATTATGATCTTCAATGATAAACCGGGTAAAGCCTTTCAGATCGACCTGAAAATCAGTGGCAACCCGCCCTTTACCACGATCGATTTCAATAAAACAGAGGCTGGCCGGGTTGAAGATGGTTTCATAGTCAGCAACATCAAGGTGCTGGCGGGTGAGCTTCACCTGTGTCGCCACAATCAGCGGGCCAGGCTGTACAAAATCCAGCTCCGCCATAAGCCGCGCCGCTTCATCATCGCCGTAACCCTCACACTCAGCGCTTGGTATATCCCAGCGGTAAGTGGTGAACTCATTATGCTGTTCCCAGCGAAAATGCCATTGCCCCAGTTTCATGCTGTGAAAATTTGCAGTTGAGGCCGGCGGAGAGAGCGCATGGGTCTGGCAAAGTTTTTCAATGGCCTTGCGGTCTTCAGCGGCTTCTTCATGGCTCGTCAGAAACGCCAGCAGAAACACCCGTCTGGGTATATCAATCTTATCAAACGGGCGGGCATGCAGTTCCCCAAGCAATTCGGGCCGCAGAGGATATTCTCTCAACCCCAGGCCGGGTTGAGTTTTTTTATTTTCTGTCTCAATCATTTCAGTTATCCTGACCTGAATATATGATCAGTTTCAAAAAGGGCTTTTACCCGTTAAAAAAGGCAATTATGAATAATACAACGCGCAAAGCCCTTCAATGCGACATATTAGAACCGGTGTTCAAAAATCAATATAAAAACAAAACATTATGAGTGACAAAACCATGAATGTCGGTCTCTTCGTTAGTTGTTTGGTGGATAATGCCCGCCCCGCCATCGGTTTTGCCAGTCTTGAGCTGCTTGAAGCCGCCGGCTGCACCGTCACTGTGCCGCCCCAGACCTGCTGCGGCCAGCCAGCTTACAACAATGGTAACCGCTGTGAAGCCATTGATATTGCAAAAGCAACCATAAGCGCCTTTGAGGGGCTTGCGTATATCATAGTGCCCTCTGCCTCCTGCGCTGGCATGATAAAATATCATTACCCCGCCCTTTTTGAAGAGGGGAGTGAATGGCAAAAGAAAGCGAAAGACCTCGCCGCGAAATGCCATGAACTGACCAGTTTCCTTTCTGAAATTGCCCCCTTGGATATCTCAGAGGCCGCCTATGAAGGCCGCATCTATTATCATGAAAGTTGCTCCGCCCGGCGCGAGATGAAATGCAAAAACGCATTGAATTTGCTAAATAAAATAGAAGGTGCGGAGGTCATGGATCTCCCCCACAATGAAGCCTGCTGCGGTTTTGGGGGGCTGTTTTCAGTCAAATTTGATGAAATATCAAATGCCATGGTCAGCCAGAAAATCTCGTCCCTTAAAAATCAGAAAAACGCCATATTAACCGGTCTCGATCTTGGTTGCCTGCTCAACATAGCCGGCAAATTGGAGAATGAGGGGCATGAGATCAGGGTTTACCACATCGCAGAGGTCCTGACCGGGCGCATGGATCAGCCTCTACCCTAAGCTCAGAACAGCTTGAGAAAAACTTGTCTCGGAAGACAGGATCGGTTAGAACCGCCTGCAACTGAAAATTCCAGATAGCGATCAGATTTAACCCACCATGGCCAAAAAACAGAAAATCTTTCGCCCTAAGGCCCGTTTGCCGAAGGGAATGCGCGACATTCGCGCCGATGAAATCAGCGCCATGAACAACATGCTCGCCAGATTGCGCGAAGTCTATGAGCTTTATGGCTTTGAAGCGCTGGATACCCCGGCCTTTGAATATTCCGACTGTCTTGGCAAATTCCTCCCCGACCAGGACCGCCCCAACGCGGGCGTGTTCTCCTTTGAAGAAGATGAGGATGGGGAGTGGGTGTCCCTGCGCTATGATCTGACAGCCCCGCTGGCGCGCTTTGTCGCCGCCAATTATGACGACCTGCCAAAACCTTTCCGCCGCTATCAGACCGGCCCGGTCTGGCGCAATGAAAAACCGGGCCCCGGGCGGTTTCGCCAGTTCACCCAGTTTGACGCAGACACAGTCGGCACGAAAAGCGTTGCAGCTGATGCAGAGCTTGCCATGCTCGGCGCTGACAGCCTTGAGCATTTAGGCCTGTCCCGCGGTGACTATCAGATCAATATGAACAACCGCAAAATTCTCGATAGTGTCTTGATCAGCGCCGGCATTGACCCCTTCGCTGATGAAAACATGACAGAGCGGCTCACCGTCTTGCGGGCAATAGACAAACTTGATCGTCTCGGCCTTGACGGCGTCAGGGATCTTCTTGGCAAGGGCCGCAAAGATGCCTCAGGTGATTATACAAAAGGCGCTGGGCTCACCCCGGACCAGATAGATAAAATCATCAATCTCCTCGCAACCGGCGATGAGGCAAGAGGCACCGTGCTTGATAAGCTGGCCCCGCTGGTTGAAGCCGCAGAAATTGGCCGCGAAGGTTTATCAGAGCTGAGGGACATAGATGAGCTTTTAACAGCTGGCGGGTTTGCCTCGGACCGGGTCCGCTTTGACCCGACCATCGTGCGCGGGCTGGATTATTATACCGGCCCCGTCATGGAGGCTGAGCTGACCTTCGAGACCACCAATGAAAACGGTGAAGTGGTGCGCTTTGGCTCACTTGGCGGCGGCGGTCGTTATGACGGGCTTGTCGCTCGTTTTAAAGGCCAGGAAGTGCCAGCGACCGGGTTTTCAATCGGCGTCTCAAGAACCCTCACAGCCCTCAAGGCACTGGATAAAATCAAGGCAGAAATCAAGGATGCCCCGGTCGTCGTGCTGGTCATGGACCGCGAAGAACAGGCAAGATCGCAAACAATGGTACAGGAGCTGCGCGCCGCTGGCATCCGCTCAGAGATGTATCTCGGCACATCCGGCATGCGCGCTCAGATGAAATACGCAGATAAACGCGCCGCCAGTCTTGTGATCATAGAAGGTGAGGATGAGCGGGCCGCTGGTGAGGTCACCATCAAGGATCTTTTAAAGGGCGCAAAACTTTCGAAAGAAATTACCGATAATAAAGAATGGCGTGAAAGTTCAGCGGCCCAGGCAACCGTAGCGAAGGCGAACCTGGTTGCAACTGTAAAATCCATGCTCGACAGTCAGAATATGAAAAAGACTGCAGAATAAGAGGGCAATGATGAACGAACTATCCGCCAGTGCTGTGCCTGATCTGAAAGCAATGAAAGCTCTGGATCAGAAAATCACCTCGCTTTTTGCAAGGGAAGGCTTTGAGGAAATCGCCCCGGCCATCATGCAACCGGCTGATGTTTATTTGCAGCAAATCGGCGAAGCTGTGCGCGGCCGCACTTATGTTTTCACAGACATCGACGGCGAGGAGCTTTGCCTGCGCCCGGATCTGACAGTGCCGGCAGCCCGTGTTTTCCTTGAAAATTCTGACCATTTTGGCGATAAGGCGCGGGTCTATTACACAGGCCCCGGCTTCCGCTATCCCCATGCCGGCCCCGCCCTTGGCAATGCCCGCGAGTTCCGCCAGGCCGGGATCGAAATTTTTGGCAAGGAAGACGCTGAAAAAGCCGAAGCCGAAATCCTCGCCCTGACCTTAAAGGCGCTGGAAGAGGTTGGCACCAATGAGTTCAAGATCAGGCTGGGCGATCTTGGTTTGTTTGAAGCGTTGCTCCATGCCATTGACATGCCGGAGCGTTGGCGCAAGCGACTGAATGAGAATTTCTGGCGCCATGAAGAATTTCACAACATCCTTCATCAATTGGGTGAGCCCCACAATCTGGATTATGACCCGGACCTCATTAAATTATTAAAGACACTGAACGGTGAGGAAGCCAAAGCTGCCGAGGATCAGGTGGCCGCTTACCTGGCGGAAAAATCCATCCCCCTCATTGGCGCCCGCAGTCTCAGTGAAATAACAACGCACCTGAAAGCCAAGGCGGCAGACCTCACCGCAACGCCGCTGGAAGCCACAACCATAGAATTGATCGAACATTATCTTGAAATCTCCGCCCCGCCAAAAGCAGTTGGTGCCCGGCTTGAAGATCTGGCAGAAAAATCAGGCCTTGACCTGACCCATGCTGTCGAATGCTATCAAAAACGAATGGAATGGCTGAACAAGCTGGATGTGGACCTCTCAAGGGCAGAGTTCACCGCCGAATTTGGCCGCAACCTTGAATATTACACAGGCTTCGTTTTCCAGATAGAGGCGGCAGATATGGGCCCGGAGGGCCACATCGCCGGCGGCGGCCGTTATGACAACCTGCTGACAAGCCTTGGCGCGGCCAAACATCTCCCGGCCATAGGGGCGGCCATTCATCTGGACCGTCTGGCGTCTTTCATAGATGGGGACATCTCATGACTGAAACATTGACTATAGCCGTTCCCTCCAAAGGGCGCCTGATGGAAGAAACCAGCAAATATTTCGCGGAACGCGGCCTCAATTTGCAAAAGATTGGCCATGATCGCGGCTATCAGGGCGAGATTGAAGGCTATGATGACATCGACGTGGTGTATCTCTCCGCCTCGGAAATCGCCTACCAGCTCAAAACTGGGCAAATCCATATGGGCATCACCGGTGAAGATCTTGTGCGGGAAAATATCATCGGTGCCGATCAGCGGGTGGAATTTTTAACAAAGCTGGGGTTTGGCCAGGCTGATGTTGTGGTTGCCGTGCCGGATTGCTGGCTGGATGTGCAGACAACCGCTGACCTTGAAGAAATGGCACTGGTCTTTCGCCGCCTGCATGGGCGCCGTTTGAAAGTTGCAACCAAATATATGAACTTGACCCGGCATTTTTTCACCCAGAAATCAGTCGCTGGCTATCGCCTTGTTGAAAGCCTTGGCGCAACAGAAGGCACTCCCATGGGGGGCACAGCTGACATGATCGTGGATATCACATCCACTGGTGAAACATTGAGCGCCAACCATTTGCGGATTTTAAAAGACGGCATCATTCTAAAGTCAGAAGCAAATCTGATTGCCTCGCGCGCGGCCGAATGGTCAGGCGGGGCCGCAGAGGTGCGGCTGGAGATCATGGCCAAGTTAAATGGCAAAGATGAAAATGAGAACGCCTGAGCCCTAGACTTCCGGTTTGATAATCATCGTCTCTTTATAATCGGGAAACAACCTGAGAGCCATGCGGTTATTATATTCAACCAGCGCCTGAGACCGGCGCCCATGCAGTTTCTGGGGTGTATTCATTTCAGGCACAACCATATTGGAGATAAATGCAAATGTGGTGGCGTCAATCTCTCTCGGGGTTTCACCGCCAAAATAGGGTTGCTCACCCAGCAATGTCTCCAGCGCATGAACATCGTCTTTGATAAAGCCGTTCAGCTCCGCCTCACTATGACGGAGCAAACCCTGCCCCTCTATTGTCCGCCGCATGCCGCTTTGCACGATCTTGAAAATAATCGGCCCCATAAAGCCGAGATCAGAAAAGAAAGCCTCCTTAATAAGAACTGCATTTTCAGGGTCCAGCCAGCGCGTTATGAGCATCATGAAATAGCTATGGTTTTCAAGCGCCAGCCGCAGCATGTGGTGCTGTGCCAATTCCTTGGCACTCACGCCATCATTCAGCTTGTCACCATAATTTTTTTTAAGATACTGTATGGCAAACTGGCTGTCAGCGATGCTGTTCTCCCCATCAACCAGCACCGGAAACTTTGCTTTCGGCGCCTTTCGCACGTCAGCCCGAACACCCCTGTAGTCAATTTCGGCAAGCCGGAGATACGTCTCCAGCTTCAGGACAAAAGAACTCGGGTCGGGAACACCAAAGGCCGGGCCGAATTTCAGGACTTTCAACATCGATAAACGCTCCAGTTTGTAGAAAAAAGGTTGCAATACCAAGATAATCAGTATGAGTTAGGAACAAAGCTGTATAGAGGCGGATTATGTTCAAACCAATGTCATAATACCAGCGCCTTTTATAAGTAAGACGCCAATTCAACCAATTGGGGGATATAATGAAAAGAATAATATTCTTTATTTGCCTGCTGGTCCTCATTTTCTACACGGCCTGGCCAGCATATTCACTCTATGAAATTGCCACCGGCATTCAAAAGGAAGACGAAGCGACAATCACCAGAAAAGTCGCCTGGCAACCACTGCGTCAGTCACTCAAGCAACCCATTACAGAGCGGGTGCAAAGAGAAATCCAGACCCAGTCAAAAGGCAAGGGGCTGGAGGGGGCTTTGGCCGGTCAGTTGGCCAGTGAAATGACACCCAAAGTGGTTGAAAAAGTCCTCGATGCCTATGTGACGCCCAAAGGCGTGATCACTATAGCCAAACAGGGCGGCCGAATTGACGTTTCCAAATTGGGCATTGGCAATCTGCTCACCAGTTTTGGCGGCAGCGGGGATGAAGAGGGCGGCGGCTTGTTCTCTGGCCTTCTGGACAAGGCAAAGAAAATGGTTGGCTCCAGCCCCGAAGCGAAAGACCTGCTGTCAACCACATTGGGCAAATTCAGTAAGGATCTGGCCATTAATCTGGGTGGCCCCGCAACGGACAATGAAGCCAAATCCATGAAAACCCGTTATGGGCTGGCCAACATCAAATATTTCAAGTTCATAGACCCATGGAGCTTTGAAGTTGGGCTTGCCAAATCACCAGATGCCAAAGCCGCAGATCTCATCGCCGGCATGAGCTTCATAAACCGGGATTGGAAGCTCTCCAAGATCGTGCCCACACTCTGATGATGATAAGAACCAAAGATTAATGATAAAATTACCAAATTCCAACAGAGCGACATTTCCTCAAAACTGAAGGTGAACCATGCGCACAATCATCATCACTGGTGCAAACAGGGGTATCGGCCTTGAACTGGCTCGGGCCTACCATGCCAATGGTGACAAAGTCATTGCAGCTGTTCGCACATCTTCTGATGAACTGGACAAACTGGGCGTTGAGATCCATGAAAATGTTGATGTGGGAAGCGATCAGTCAGTTGCCGATTTCACGGCAAAGCTGGACGGTCGCAACATTGATATTCTCTTCAACAATGCCGGCATCCTGACATCAGAAAATCTGGATGATATGAACTATGACCGCATCCGCCATCAGTTTGAAATCAACGCGCTTGGCCCGTTGCGGGTTACCTGTGCTCTCATTCCCCAATTGGCCAGGGGCGCAAAAGTGGCAATTGTCTCAAGCCGGGTCGGCTCGATTTCAGATAACACCGGCTCTGGCAATTACGGATACCGGATGTCAAAAATAGCTGTGAACATGGCAGCCAAGAACCTCTCGATTGATCTTGCCGGGAAAGACATTGGTGTTTACCTTTTTCATCCAGGTTATGTCGCAACCGAGATGGTGAACTTCAGAGGCACCACACCAGCAGATGTTGCAGCAAAGGGCCTGATCGATGTTCTGGACAATCTCACAATGGCAGAAACGGGCACCTTCTGGCACGCTGAAGGCTATCAGCTGAGTTGGTAAATATTGCAGCCCTCCGAAACGGTGACCAAACGGTGAGAGGGCAACTGCCTGGCAAATTGAAAACTCAGTAGCAGCCCCCGCTTTAAAGAATGCAGGGCATGTCCCTGCTGAAAAGGATGATCATAGACACTGTGCCGAATAATGAAAAAAGCAGAATTCGCCGGATCATCTGGGCATCAATCGGCTTTCTCGCCCTGCTTTTGGGGCTGATAGGCATTCCATTGCCGCTATTACCCACAACCCCCTTTCTGATACTGGCAGCTTTTTGTTTTTCTCAAAGTTCAGAGCGGCTGCATAGATGGTTGATGTCTCACCCCACTTTAAGCCCGCCCATCAAAAACTGGCAGAGATACGGGGCCATATCCCAAAAGGCAAAGCTGGGCGCGGGGGCGGCCATGCTCGGCGCTTTGGTGATTTCTTACCTGCTCGGGGTAAATTTCTACATCTTGATAGTGCAAATAGTGGTGCTAATTGGAGTCAGTTGTTTTATATTTACAAGGCCAGGCCCCCCAAATTCCGATTAAACTGTTGATAAGGATCAACGGATCAGATTGTGTTAAACTTTCTAAGACCCGAACACCCGTAAGATTCACGCCAGAAACACAAATATCGGCGCAGTGTTTCACGGGAGCAGGCGCATGATGAAGCAAATCGAATACCGGACTTTAAGCAGCAGCTCTCAAAAGCAGCAGGATGCTGTCACACGGCTTTTTGAGGGAAGACAAGCCTGGAACCGCTGGGCAGAAGACCTGCTTGCTGAGCAACAATCCCTAATTGAGGCTGGCAAGTGGCAGGTAGAACATGTCTGGCGCGAAGAGCAAAACGCCATCATAACATCCAGTGATATCCCTGAAACGCAGGCCTGGCTCACCAGAGCAACCGTTGATTTTTCAGGCTTGACCTTCACAAGCCGGGTCAAGGAATATCTGGATCAACGCATCAAAAGCCAGGGCCCGGAACGCCCCAACCACCTCATTGTACTTGAAGGGGAATATATCGACCTTTCCGGCTACATTTTCCCAGGCCTCGTGATATTCAACAATTGCACCTTCAAAACCAAAACCATCCTCGATCACGCTGCCTTTCAAGCTGATGCCAGCTTTCGGCGGACCGTCTTTGAGGGTCAACTCTCTTGTGATCACACCCTCTTTGAAGGGGATGCCTGGTTTGAGGCAACCACATTTAAAGGCAGTGCACGGTTTATTGAGTCAAAATTCTGTCTTGCTGCCTGGTTCAGCCAGGCCCGGTTTCTAAATAAGGTAAAATTCAAACATTGCATCACCGTAGCAGACTTCTGGCTGACTGATGCGCTCTTCAAGGGTCGGGCCAGCTTTGAAAACTGCTTTTTCAAATCAGATTTGGTCGCCGAGGAAACTCAGTTTAAAAATCGCGTCCTGATGAAATCACTCACAATTGACGGTCAGGCCTATTTCAGGGAGGCGCGCTTTGCATCTCGCATCCGGTTTGAAAACATGACCTTCCGTCAAGCGGCACTGTTTACCCAATGTGACTTTAACGGCTACACAATTTTAAATCACACAACCTTCAAACGAAGCGCCCTTTTCAAGGCCATCCATGTTTCAGCCGGCTTCACTATGGAGGATGTAACCTTTGAAACTGAAGTGCCCAATTTTCGCCAGGCCCTGTTCAGCGAACCTGCTCGTCTAAAGAATGTTGAAATTCTGCCAGCCCCCAATCGCACCCCCTTCAGTAAACCGGTGAAACAGGTTCTGAAAGCTGTGCGGCGCGAAAATAGATGGATCCGAAAATTATTTTTCAAAGACTGGGTCCACACTCAATGGCTGAAAAATCGGTACCGCTATTATCGGGATCGCTTCACAAATGCCCGCCGCAAACCCACAGATGAAACCTATTTCAAAACATTGGGGCGCATCGCGGTTGAAGCCGATAACCTGAAAGCTGAAAAACAGTTCCTGGCCGGTGAAGTGCGGGCAAGGCGCCACCTCAAAGACAGGATCAGCGGCATCCCAACCGGTACACTCAATTATATTGTCGGTGTTCTATCGGAACTGACTTCGAATTTTGGTCGCTCTCTCATGCGCCCACTCTTTACCTGGGGCGTGCTGTTTATTGTTTTCACGGGGGTATATCTGAAAGAGGCATCCAACCCGCTGAACGCGCCTTGTGTCAATAATAAGAACATACACCCACTGGAAGCGGCTCGCTCTATCGGGCTGGGCAATGCTTTTCGGTTAAACTGGCCGTTCCAGGAACATATGAATGAAATGCATCGCTGCCTGTATGGTGAAAAAGCCCCGGTCAAAAAAGCAAGGAAAGATGAAAGCCGCCTTGATGGTTTGGAAGATGTAAAAGCCACTCTGAAACCACAGCCCATCCCAAAAGTGCCCTCTGAGGTGGTTATGTGGGGGCTGCTTCACACAGCGCTGAGCTTTTTGCTGATTGGTGTTTTTGCTCTCAATCTGCGCAACCGTTTTAAAACCTGAAAGACAACAGACAGGTTCCCACAGCCAAACGCTGAGATAAATTGCTGAGATAAGGAGAGGGAAGGCGAATATGGCCCCACCAAAGCAATCAGATCGATATCAGAAAGGCTGGGAGCGCCTCCAGGAAGTTCATGGCAAGGTCGGCGAAGAAGTGCTTGATGATCTGGCCAAAATTGCCCCGGCTTTAAAAGACTTCATCATCGAATTCCCATACGGCGATATCTATGCCCGCCCCGGGCTTGATCTGAAATCCAGACAGATAGCCACCATCGCCGCGCTGACAGCCCTTGGCAATGCCCATTCAGAATTAAGAGTGCATATCATTGCTGGTCTTCGTGTCGGTCTGACCCATGAGGAAATAATCGAGGTTATAATGCAAATGAGCGTCTATGCCGGCTTTCCGGCGGCAATGCGCGGCATTGACGCGGCTAAAGAAGCCTTTGAAGAGGCTGTTGAGCGTGGCATTGGCCCCTCAGATAGCAAATAGCATCCCTAATTGCGGGCAAAGACTATTTCACCCAGAATATAAACCGCCAGAAAACAAACCAGCACCGCGATTATATTCAGCCAGAACCCGGCCCGCACCATATCCCGGATATGGAGGTCCGGATAAGCAAACACAATGGCGTTGGGCGGCGTGGCGACAGGCATCATGAAGGCCATGGAAGCGCCGATTGCAATCGGCAGGGTTGAGAGCAACGGATCAAGCCCGGCACCAATCGCCACAGCCCCGAACACAGGCACAAAAGTTGTGGTTGAGGCGGTGTTGGAAGTGAGCTCGGTGAGATAAACAATCAGCAGCGCCGCCAGCGCCACCAGAGACCATTGACCAACGCCAAACCCCGCCACCATATCACCAATAAATCCGGCAAGTCCGGAAGCCCGCATCCCATGCGCCAGTGCAATCCCGCCGCCAAGCAGGATCAAAATCCCCCAGGGTATGGACTGCATTTCTTTTGTCGTTAAAACAAACTGGCGATCCTTGAAATTCACCGGCCAGGCAAACAGCAGCAAAGCCGCCCCAACCGCCACAGCCGTATCGCTCATCGGAATGCCGGTCAGGCTAACCAGCTGCCGGCCGAATATCCAGAGAACAGCGGCCAGGCAAAATACAATCATGACCGCCCGCTCACCAGCGCCCATTTTGCCAAGCGCAGAAAGTTCGTCATTCACGATCTTGTCAGAACCGGGGATATCCAGCGCCTGTATCGGATAAAGCACCCGCGTCAGCATCAACCAGGTCACAGGAACCATTATCAGCACCACAGGCACACCAATTTTCATCCAGTCAATGAAATGAATGGTGATCTGATGTGTGTCCTCAAGATAGCCGGCAATAAAAGCATTGGGCGCCGTGCCAATAAGTGTCCCGACCCCGCCAATAGAAGCGGAATAGGCAACCCCGAGCAACAGCGCCACGGCAAAGCCCCGCATCGCCGCCTTGTCCCTTGAAACATCATTCAGAAACTGAATAAGAGAAACCGCAACCGCATACATCATGATCGCAGTTGCCGTGTTTGAAATCCACATGGAAAGAAATGCTGTCGCGGTCATAAACCCGGCGATAATTGCCCTGGGCCCGGTGCCAAACTGCGCAATAACAGTCAAGGCAATGCGTTTGTGCAGCCCCCATTTTTGCATTGCGGCCGCGATCAGAAACCCCCCCAGAAACAGAAAGATGAATTTATGACCATAAGCGCTGGTGACCTGTCCGACTTTCAGGATCTCAAGCGCTGGCAACAGCGGAATGGGCAAGAGGGCCGTCGCTGACAGGGGCACGATTTCGCTAAGCCACCAGAGCACCATCCATAAAACCACGCCGCACATCAGCCAGGCTGAAGCAGGCATGGAAGGCGGCGGCGGTGTAAGAAAAATCAAAGCCGCCAGTAAAGGCCCGCAAAATAACAGACACAAGCCTCTTAAGCTTTGGTGATCAGACATGAACTCCCTCCCGCGCTCAATCACTGTGACCTTGTGCTCACTTCATTAAGGATCAAGCAACAGGAGTTTGTGCAATCTTGAAAGCCCCTGTCAAGTTTCCCGAGAAAGGACAATGCTTGGGGGGCAAACAGGTGGGGGGAGTAAAACGTTAAAAAACAGAAACGACACAAGATAAAACAAAAGGCTGGGAAAGCAGAAAGCCAGCCCTTGAACACTGATCAGCCGTGGGTGATCATACCTTGCGCGGCAGCATCATCCTCTGGGGAATATCAAGGATGCCAAAGACAAAGCCGCTGCCATCGCCAAAGGCTTCCTCAAGCCTTGTCAGCGCTGTGGAGTGCGGCGGGTTTACATCACACATCACATCGCCATGATCAAACACCAGAACCGCTTCAAATTTCTTGGCAATTGATTGCATCTCATGGTTTTCCCCAAGGCAATTCAGGTAAAGATGGCGGACATTCCTGTTCCGCGCAGACAAAATCACCCGGGAAAAAAGTTCAGTGCCAACACCTTTACCGCGGTAATTATTTTCAACAGTAAAGGCAGCCTCAGCAGAGTGGGGGTCCTTGTCAAACCGTTTCAGCTCCCCCGTACCGCGCAAATTGCCGCGCGGGCCAAAGTACCCCCAGACCCGGCAATTATCATTGAGCGCCGTGCTGGCATAGGTTTCAATAAAGTCATCAGAGACTTCCGCTCCAAACCGGGAATGCCGGCTAAAGGCATCAAGTCGCAAGAGATGCTCTCTGAATTCCTCACGCTCGACAAGCCATAATTTACGAAAATGACCGCCGAGAAATGTCATAGTTGCCATGTTTCACTCCATCAAACCGGTGGCCTCAAAAAAATCCGTTTGATAAATGTTGACCATTCCTATTACATCCACAGATAGTATGGTTTTCAGTGTTTGACACCCCTCAACTCTGCAGGGCCGCCATGCTCCAGATGCATGTTGAAAATCACGATTTAGCCACAATTAATGCAGGCGGTTTTTGCGGTTAAGAGAAAGGGTATCAAGGCCTTGACAAGGCAACCGGATTGCAACCAGACAGGCCTGAAAAGCATGGTTTAACGTTAGAAATGCAGGCATAACCTATGAAAGACGCGAAATGAGCGGGACATTTCTCGATCACTATCAAACCCTGATCAAATGCCGGCAACTCACGCCGGATGACGCGCAACAGGAGATGGCAACCGCCTTAAGCGCCGTTGAGCAGCGTTTATCCACATATGAGCCCCGCCAGGAAAATCTCCTCACAAACCTGTTTGGGCCCAAAAAGCACGTTCATATCGCCCCCAAAGGGCTATATCTTTATGGTGGGGTTGGGCGCGGTAAAACCATGCTCATGGATATGTTCTATGACTATACGGAATTTGAGCCAAAAGCCCGCTATCATTTCAATGAATTTATGGGTAAAGCCCATGATTTAATTGCCATTTTACGAAAATCCCTCGAAGGCGACCCGATCCCGGAAGTCGCGGCCATATTGGCGGGGGAAGCAAAATTCATCTGTTTTGATGAGTTCTACGTCACGGATATTGCAGACGCGATGATTCTGGGCCGCCTGTTTACAGCGCTTTTCAGGGAAGGGGTGGTATTCATAGCAACTTCCAACTGTCCATTGGATGAACTTTACAAAGACGGCCTCAATCGCCAGCTGTTTCTCCCCTTTCTGAAGCTGTTCAAGGAGCGTATGGTCCCACATGAGGTCGCCTCTCAAACAGATCATCGCCAGCGCAACCTGAGCGGCAAGGAGCTCTACTTTGCCCCCCTCAACAACACCTCAGACGAGGCTGTTTGTACCATTTGGCATCATCTGACCGGCAAAGCTGAGGGAAAACCGGCCAAAATCATCGTCAAGGGGCGGAGTTTAACGGTCCCCGAAGCAGCAGCAGGTGCCGCCCGTTTTCAGTTTGATGATTTGTGCGGGCAACCGCTGGGCAGGGATGATTATCTGGCCCTCGCCAGCCGCTACCACACCATCTTCATCGATGACATTCCCGTCCTGACACCAGACAGGCGTGATCAGGCCCGCCGCTTCATCACTCTGATTGACACCCTCTATGACCAGCAAATACGTTTGGTCGCAACCGCTGAAGCCGAGCCTGATGCCCTTTATAACAAGGGTGATAATGCGGATCTTTTCAACAGAACCAGCTCAAGATTGATCGAGATGCGCCGCGCCGCCCATCTGGACAATGAAGCAGACAATAGAACATCCAGCCCATCAACATAAAGCGGCAAAAAATCCCGCATAAGTTGTGTGAAATCAAAGCTTTCCCCAATTCATGATATGACAGCCCCTGGAACTGGGGCTATTGCTGATCCGGAACGGGGATTCAAAAGAACTTTAAAAGAACATAGCTTTAGGTCTATTGATTTTTTTACAAGATGACCTTGCGTCCTGGGTGTTTTCGCGTTAACCACACTGATAAATGCAGGTGAGATACAAAAGTAACGACGATTGTGTAAGGAGAGCACATGGATTGGCTTTGGTAGCAGCACCTTCGTTAGACGTTTGCCCCTAGCTAAAAGCCATCACTCGATATTCAAAAAATGAACGCACAACATAAGAACGGCGCAAGCCTGCCTCGCACGTCCCCGGATAACGGGTATGAGCGAAGACGAGATGTTGTCCGTCATGGATGTATCTGCCTCTTAGAGAGGATACATCTGCATTAAGAGACTGACGCAACCATGAATTGGAGGCGGCAGGTGTCTGACAAACAGCAACGCAAATGGCGTCTGGAAAGGCTATAAACATCTGAATACAGATGCCATGATATCCAGGAGCGAAAAAAGTATGGCGCGAAATAAAATAGCCCTGATCGGCGCAGGCATGATCGGCGGAACCTTGGCCCATTTGGTCAGTATGAAAGAACTGGGCGATGTCGTCGTCTTCGATATCGTCGATGGCATGCCCAAAGGCAAGGCCCTGGATCTGGCGCAGGCATCCCCTGTTGATGGCTTTAACAGTGCTCTGCGAGGCACCACAGAATATTCAGATATTGAAGGCGCCGATGTCGTGATCGTGACAGCCGGCATCCCGAGAAAACCGGGCATGAGCCGTGATGACCTCCTGGAAATTAACCTGAAAGTCATGGAACAGGTTGGCGCTGGTATCAAGAAATACGCCCCGAACGCTTTTGTCATCTGCATCACAAACCCGCTGGATGCCATGGTCTGGGCCCTGCAAAAAGCCAGCGGCCTGCCGCATGAAAAAGTGGTTGGCATGGCCGGTGTCCTCGACAGCTCCCGCTTCCGGCTGTTTCTGGCGGAAGAATTTGATGTCTCCGTCGAAGATGTCTCAGCCTTTGTCCTTGGCGGACACGGTGACACAATGGTCCCGCTGCCCCGTTATTCAACAGTGGCCGGCATTCCCCTTACCGATCTTGTCAAAATGGGCTGGATCACCGGCAAGCGCCTTGAAGAAATCATCCAGCGCACCCGTGATGGCGGCGCGGAAATTGTTGGCCTGCTGGGCAATGGCTCAGCTTTTTACGCCCCAGCGACTTCGGCTGTTGCCATGGCGGAAAGCTACCTGCGCTCGCAAAAACGGGTCCTGCCCTGCGCCGCATACCTCAACGGTGAATATGGCGTGGACGGACTTTATGTCGGTGTACCTGTCGTTATCTCGGACAAAGGTGTGGAGCGTGTTGTTGAAATCAACCTTGATGGCGATGAGCGTTCAGCCTTCCAGGCCTCGGTAGAGGCTGTCAGAGGCCTTGTTGAGGCTTGCGGCCGAATTGCCCCGCATTTGAATGGGTAAAACAGGGCGGCCTTTGGGCCGCCTTACTTTTTCGGATGCCGCATGGGTACCGAATCAGACAAAATACATTTAACGATCAGCAAGATTATTTTTAAAATAATACCATAAGGCAAAATAATGAACATTCATGAATATCAGGCCAAGGCGGTGCTTAAGGAATTTGGTGTGCCTGTCTCTAAGGGCGGCGTTGCTTTCACCAAAGAGGAGGCAAAAGCCGCAGCAGAGAAACTTGGCGGGCCACTCTGGGTCGTCAAGACACAGATTCATGCAGGTGGCCGCGGCAAGGGTAAGTTTAAGGAGCTTGATGAAAGCGCCGCCGGCGGTGTCCGTCTCGCCCATTCAATTGATGATGTTGTAAATGCTGCGTCTGAAATGCTGGGCAATACGCTTGTTACCCATCAGACCGGCCCGACCGGCAAACAGGTCAATCGCCTATATATAGAAGATGGAACCGACATCGCTGATGAGCTGTATCTGTCTTTGCTGGTTGACCGTGATACATCCAGAGTGGCGTTTGTTGCCTCCACCGAAGGCGGGATGGACATTGAAGCGGTCGCTGCCGAAACACCTGAAAAAATCATCACTTTCAGTGTGGATCCGGCTATCGGATTTATGCCGTTGCACGGCAGAAAGCTCTCAAAGGCACTTAATCTGAAAGGTGATCTTGCCAAACAGGCCTCAAAAATCGGTGCCGCCCTCTATAAGGCCTTTACCGAAAAAGACATGTCCCTTCTGGAAATTAATCCGCTCGTTGTCACCAAAGACAATGAAATCAGATGTCTTGATGCCAAGGTTGGCTTTGACAGCAACGCGCTTTATCGCCATCCGGACATAATGGAGCTCCGTGATCTGGACGAAGAAGACCCGGCTGAGGTCGAAGCCTCGAAATATGATCTTTCCTATGTCAAGCTCGATGGCAGCATCGGCTGTATGGTCAATGGTGCGGGCCTTGCCATGGCCACCATGGACATCATCAAGCTCTACGGCTCGGAACCGGCAAACTTCCTCGATGTCGGCGGCGGTGCCAGCAAGGAAAAGGTCACCGGCGCGTTTAAAATCATTCTCTCAGATCCCAATGTTGAAGGCATTCTGGTCAATATTTTTGGTGGCATCATGCGCTGCGACATCATCGCAGAAGGCGTTGTCGCCGCTGCCAGGGAAATGGACATCAAAGTGCCGCTGGTTGTGCGCCTTGAAGGCACCAACGTTGATAAGGGCAAGGAGATTCTGTCCCAGTCCGGCCTTGCTATCATCCCGGCAGATGATCTGGCCGATGCAGCTGAAAAAATTGTAGCGGCAGTGAAGGAGGCTGCGTAAATGTCAATTCTTGTAAATAAAAACACAAAACTGATTTGTCAGGGATTTACAGGCAGCCAGGGCACGTTCCACTCCGAACAGGCCATCGCTTATGGCACAAATATGGTCGGCGGTGTCACACCCGGTAAGGGCGGCACTGAGCATTTGGGGCTCCCGGTTTTTGATACTGTGCACGAAGCTATGGCAGCAACCGGCGCAGACGCCACGGCAATCTATGTGCCGCCGCCTTTTGCAGGTGATGCCATTCTTGAGGCCATTGACGCCGAAATCCCGCTTGCCGTTTGTATCACAGAGGGCATCCCGGTGATGGACATGGTCAAGGTAAAACGGGTGCTTGATGGCTCCAAAACCCGCCTGATCGGTCCGAATTGCCCGGGTGTTATCACCCCTGACGAATGCAAAATCGGCATTATGCCGGGTCACATTCACAAAAAGGGCTCTGTCGGCATTCTTTCACGCTCCGGTACCCTGACATATGAAGCTGTCAGTCAGACCACGGCTGCCGGACTTGGTCAATCATCATGCGTTGGCATTGGCGGTGACCCTGTGAAGGGCACAGAGTTTATTGATATCCTAGAAATGTTCCTCGCCGATGATGAAACAACATCCATCATCATGATCGGTGAAATCGGTGGTACTGCGGAAGAGGAAGCGGCAGAATTTCTGAAATCCAACAGCGTTAAAAAGCCCGTTGTCGGTTTCATTGCCGGTGTAACAGCACCGCCAGGCCGCCGCATGGGTCATGCCGGCGCGATCATTTCTGGCGGCAAAGGCGGTGCCGGTGACAAAATCGAGGCGATGAAATCAGCCGGCATCGCTGTCGCAGATTCGCCCGCTTCTCTTGGTACAACCCTGGCCAAACTCCTGAAGGGCTGACCAGAGAGCCTTCAGATCTGAGCCGGAAGGCTCAAAAGAAAGAGGTGAAAAGCAAATTCCCGAAATGAGTTTCGGGGATTAGCAGTGAAACAAAAAACAGACAACAAGGGGACATCCCTTGTTGTCAAAAAAAGTGAAATTTAATTGATTTGGACGGCGGCATGCGTTTGTCTTCACATTCATTTGTCTACACATGCAATTGGCATCATGTACAAATGACAATAAAGCACATTGTGAAAAAAGCACACCGCAACCAATGAGAGTTTGAAACGTTAAAAACCTGTCTTCATCATTGTTAAGTCATTCAGCATATTAGAGTGAAAGGGATGAACAGGAGTAGGCGAGTAGGGGTCTGAAAATGCGGGACCAGCGCGGCTAGAGATACTTGAGAAAGAAATTCAAAGCTCGAAACGCCCCCCAATCGAAAGGCCCCATCAAACATAGAAGTGTACGCCGGTATTTGTAACATTTTCATTTACCACCATTGGCAGCGTTCACATCAAGGAACAAAGATTATGGCACGCAACGAACAAAACGACGCCTTTCTGCAAACCTCTTTTCTCTATGGTGCTAATGCTGGCTACATAGAAGAGCTTTATGCCAAATGGTCGGACAATTCGAGCAGTGTCGCACCAGAATGGCAGGAATTTTTCGAAGGCCTGGCGAACGGCGGCGGCGAAACCGATGGCCAGAGCATCAGGGCCAATGCTGAGGGGCCATCCTGGAAAAAGGATAACTGGCCGATCCATGCCAATGGCGAGCTTGTCTCTGCGATGGACAGCAACTGGGGCGCGCTTGAAAGTGAAATCACTGCGAAAATTGAAAAACGCGCCGAGACTATGGAGCTGCCACACACCGGAGACGGCCAGCAAAGCGCCATCAAGGATTCTGTGCGCGCGCTGATGCTGATCCGTGCCTACCGCGTGCGCGGCCATCTAGCCGCAGATCTTGACCCGTTGGGGCTTGCTGAGAAAACTGCCCATGAGGAATTGTTGCCTGAAAGTTACGGCTTCACCGAAGCTGATATGGACCGGCCCATATTCCTTGACTATGTGCTTGGGCTTGAAATAGCCACCATGCGCGAGATTATGACCATCCTGAAACGCACCTACTGCAGTGAAATTGGTGTGGAATTCATGCACATCTCGGATGGTGAACAAAAGGCCTGGGTGCAGGAGCGCATAGAAGCCAAGGATAACGTCATAAGTTTTACCCCAAAAGGTAAAAAGGCCATTCTCTATAAGCTGCTTGAAACCGAGGGCTTTGAAAAATTTCTCGATGTAAAATACACAGGCACCAAGCGCTTTGGTCTCGATGGTGGTGAAAGTCTCATGCCAGCCATGGAGCAGATTATCAAACGCGGCGGCCAGCTTGGCCTCAAGGATATCATCATCGGCATGCCGCACCGCGGTCGCCTTAACGTTCTTTGCAATGTGATGAGCAAACCGTTTCGGGCTGTATTCAACGAATTTAAGGGCGGTTCTTCCAACCCGGATGAAGTTGAAGGTTCTGGCGATGTGAAATATCATCTCGGTGCCTCAAGTGACCGTGAATTCGACGGCAACAATGTCCACCTTTCCCTGACAGCCAACCCCTCTCACCTGGAGATTGTGGACCCGGTTGTTCTGGGCAAGTCCCGCGCCAAGCAGGATCAGCACGAATGCAAGGACCGCACCTGCGTCCTGCCGCTATTGCTGCATGGTGATGCGGCATTTGCCGGTCAGGGTGTTGTTGCTGAATGTCTGGGATTGTCAGGTCTGGTTGGTCATAGAACCGGCGGTTCCATCCATTTCATTGTCAACAATCAGATAGGCTTTACAACGTCACCGCATTTCTCAAGATCTAGCCCTTACCCCTCAGATGTGGCCCGGATGGTTGGCGCTCCCATTCTGCATGTGAACGGTGATAATCCGGAAGCGGTTGTATTCTGTGCCAAAGTGGCAATGGAATACCGGCAGAAATTCAAGAAGCCGGTGATCATTGATATGTTCTGTTATAGAAGATACGGCCACAATGAAGGCGATGAACCAGCTTTCACCCAGCCGCTGATGTACCAGAAAATCCGCTCTCACCCCACAGTGACCGAGCTTTATGCCGAGCAATTGATCAAGGAAGGCGTCCTGACCAAAGAAGAGGTCGAGACAATGAAATCCGAAGTCCGCGCCATGCTGGATGAGGAATTTGAAGCTGGAGACATCTATAAACCGAACAAGGCAGACTGGCTCGATGGCCGGTGGTCCGCCATCGGTTTTGCCGAAGACGAGGCCCGCCGCGGAAACACAGGCGTAGACACAGAAACCTTGCGGGAAATCGGCCGCAAGATTACCGAAATTCCGAAAGATTTCAACGCCCACAAAACAATTATACGTCTGATGAAAAAACGCCGCAAAATGGTCGATGACGGTAAAGGCATTGATTGGGGCATGGCGGAAGCTCTGGCCTATGGCAGCCTAGTCAACGAGGGCTATAACGTCCGGCTTTCCGGGCAGGATTGTGAACGCGGCACATTTTCTCAGCGTCACTCAGTCCTCATTGATCAGGACAATGAAGAAAGATACACCCCTTTAAACCACATCAGTGATGATCAGGCACATTATGAAGTTATCAATTCCATGCTCTCGGAAGAGGCTGTGCTTGGGTTTGAATACGGCTTCACCCTGGCAGAGCCTCAGTCTCTCGTGATGTGGGAAGCCCAGTTCGGTGATTTTGCCAATGGTGCCCAGGTCGTTGTTGACCAGTTTATCTCATCAGGGGAGCGCAAATGGCTGCGCATGTCAGGCCTGGTGATGTTATTGCCTCATGGCTATGAAGGCCAGGGACCAGAGCACTCCTCGGCGCGCCTTGAGCGGTTCCTGCAACTTTCCGCTGAAGACAACTGGCAGGTTGCCAACTGCACAACACCGGCAAACTACTTCCACATTCTGCGCCGCCAGCTGCACCGCAAATTCAGAAAACCACTCATTCTGATGACGCCAAAATCACTTCTGAGGCACAAGCGTGTTATTTCCTCTATCAGTGAGTTTGGCTCAGACAGCACCTTTCACCGTGTGCTCTGGGATGATGCCGAACATCTGGACTCAAAGGAAAGCAAGCTGGTTGCAGATGATGAGATCAAGCGGGTGGTTCTTTGCTCAGGAAAGGTCTATTATGACCTCTATGAAGAGCGGGAGAAACGCGGCATCAAGGATATTTATCTGATGCGGATCGAGCAACTCTATCCATTTCCGGTGCGCGCACTGGTTCAGGAACTATCCCGTTTCAAAGAAGCGGATATCGTATGGTGTCAGGAAGAGCCGAAAAACATGGGTGCCTGGACATTCATTGAAAGCAACCTTGAATGGGTGCTCGACCACGCCAACATGAAAACCAAACGGCCAACTTATGCCGGCCGGCAAGCCAGCGCGTCAACCGCGACCGGCTTGATGAGTAAACACTTAGCTGAATTAAAAGCCTTCCTAGACGAAGCGCTTACCATTTAACCAGGACGACCAAACGCGAGGGTAACACCATGTCAACAGAAATACGGGTTCCAACACTGGGCGAAAGTGTCACGGAAGCAACCGTGGGCCAGTGGTATAAAAAGCCGGGAGAGGCCGTCAATGTTGACGAGCCGATCGTCGAACTGGAAACAGATAAAGTTACGGTCGAAGTACCGGCCCCGGTAAGCGGTGTCATATCTGAAATATCAGTCGAGGAAGGTGACACGGTCGAGGTCGGCGCACTGCTTGGCGCAATGAGTGTGGGCGAGGGGGCAGCTGTAGCCAAAAGCGAGGCCCCGGCAAAAGCCGCAGACACACCAGCTGCCAGGGAAACTGTCAAAACAGAAGCCCCGAGGGAAGAGGCAAAAGGTGACATGCCCCCAAGCCCTTCAGCTGCAAAATTAGCGAAGGAAAAGGGCATTGACCCGGCAAATCTGAACGGCTCGGGGAAACGCGGCCAGGTTTTAAAGGAAGATGTTCTATCAGCGCTTGATAAATCATCAAAAGCACCGGCACCAGTTGCCAAACGGGCCCCTTCACCAGAAGCAGACGCCCCCCGCGAGGAAAGAGTGCGCATGACCAAATTGCGCCAGACCATCGCCAAGCGTCTCAAAGAAGCCCAGCATACAGCCGCCATGCTCACAACCTTCAATGACGTGGACATGACCGCAGTGATGCAGGTCCGCAAAAACTACAAGGACCTGTTTGAGAAGAAACACGGTGTAAAGCTTGGTTTTATGGGCCTGTTTGTCAAAGCCTGCATACAGGCATTAAAAGACGTGCCGGAGGTCAACGCTGAAATAGACGGAACTGATCTGATTTTCAAAAACTACTATCATGTCGGCGTTGCCGTTGGCACAGAAAAAGGCCTGGTTGTGCCGGTCATCCGCGACGCAGATACAATGAGCATCGCTGACATTGAAAAACAGATTACCGACTTTGGTGCCCGCGCCCGCACCGGCGACCTCGGTATTGAGGAAATGCAGGGCGGCACCTTTACCATTTCAAATGGCGGCGTGTATGGTTCATTGATGTCAACGCCGATCCTCAATGCCCCGCAATCCGGCATATTAGGTATGCACCGTATAGAAGAGCGACCCGTTGTGATCAATGGAAAGATTAAGGTTCGCCCGATGATGTATCTGGCGCTTTCCTATGATCATAGAATAGTTGATGGCAAAGGCGCCGTGACCTTCCTTGTGCGTGTGAAGGAAGCTCTGGAAGATCCCCAGCGTCTGGTCCTGGATCTCTAGGGGATCAAAGTCCAAAGCCAGGCAAACATAAACAGGAAAGCAGACTGACAAAAAGCTGTTGATCAATAGGGAGAGTGTCATGAGTGAACCCGCAACTGAAAATCAAGAGGCCGTTAAAAAAAATGACTCGCTAAAAGATGACGGACGCCCAACCATTCTTTTTTGGCTTGTGGCGTTGTTTGCCTTTATCTGGGGCGTTTTTGGCATAATTGATTATTATCTGCTGGTGACACAAAACCCGGCTTACGTCGCCAATATGCCCCCTCAATTCAAGGCTTTCATTGAGGGCTTCCCATTATGGCGAACCATCCTCTGGTACATTTCCATAGGCGGCGCCTTGTTTGGGGGCATTTTGATGCTTTTGCGCTCCGAATGGGCCGTTCCATTTTTATGGGCGGCACCGATCTCAATGATCATCGGCTTCGTCGGCTATGATCTGCTGCTGGCCAATGGTCTTGAAGTTTACGGCACCTTCGGTCTGATTGCCTCTACCATCATCATAATTATTTCACTCATTATTGCACTTTATGCAGCAGGTTGCGATGAGGATGAAATTTTAAACTAGTCGCCACCTGAATTGAAAAGAATAGAACACCGCCCGATGCCAGCCTGAACCTCCGGCAATAAGGGCAGCTTTAAAACGGGGTAAATCCATGTCTGAAACAGAATTTGATCTAACAGTGATCGGCAGCGGCCCTGGCGGTTATGTCTGCGCCATTCGCGCTTCACAACTGGGGTTGAAAGTAGCCGTTGTCGAAAAACGCAAAACTCACGGCGGCACCTGTTTGAATGTGGGTTGCATCCCCTCAAAGGCGTTACTGCATGCATCCGAACTATTTGATGAAGCAAACCATGGTATGAAAGCGCTGGGTATTAAAGTCACCCCGGAACTTGATCTCAAAACCATGATGAAACATAAGACAGACACCATCAACGGCAATGTCAGTGGCATTGATTATCTGTTCAAGAAAAACAAGATCAAAGCGTTCCATGGAACCGGCAAAATAACTGCCCCCGGTGTTGTTGAAGTCACAGATGAAAAAGGCAAGGCCACAACAATAAAGACAAAAAATATCTGCATCGCCACAGGCTCAGATGTTGCCCAGATCCCCGGCATTGAAATTGATGAGAAAACCGTGGTCTCTTCAACGGGTGGATTGGAGCTGAACAAGGTCCCTGAACATATGCTTGTTGTGGGTGCCGGTGTGATCGGCCTTGAGCTTGGCTCTGTTTGGCGCCGCTTGGGCGCGAAAGTGACTGTTGTTGAGTTCCTGGATCGCATCCTGCCCGGCATGGACAATGAAGTTGCAACTCAGTTCCAGAAGTTGCTGGAAAAACAGGGTGTAAAATTTAAATTGGGCTCCAAGGTCACTGCCATCGACAAAGCTGATGGCGGCAAAAAAGTCACCATTGAACCATCTGGCGGCGGCGACCCTGAAACCATGGAAACAGATATTGTTCTCGTGGCTATAGGCCGTGTGCCCTACACTGAAGGGCTTGGCCTCGAAGAGTTGGGCATTGCCAAGGACAATAGGGGCCGTGTGACGGTTGATGAGCATTATGCCACCTCTGTAGAAGGTGTTTATGCCATCGGTGATGTAATCACCGGCCCGATGCTGGCACACAAAGCCGAAGAAGAAGGCGTTGCACTGGCAGAAAGCCTTGCCGGTCAGGCGGGCCATGTGAATTACGGGGTGATCCCCTCTGTGGTTTACACCTATCCGGAAGTTGCCACGGTGGGCAAAACCGAAGAGGAACTTAAAGAAGCCGGCATTAAATATAAGAGCGGCAAGTTCCCTTTCATGGCCAATGGCCGCGCTAAGGCCAACCGCCAGACGGATGGCTTTGTGAAGGTCCTTGCGGACAAGACAACGGACCGCGTGCTTGGTGTTCACATCGTCGGGCCGATGGCTGGAGAAATGATCGGCGAAGCGGCTGTGATTATGGAGTTTGGCGGTTCTGCTGAAGACCTCGCTCGCACCTGCCACGCCCATCCAACCTTGACCGAAGCGATCAAGGAAGCCGCCCTTGCTGCCGATAACCGCGCCATACATTTCTAGTTCGGGAAAGAAAGATCAACCCGAAAAGCCGGTTGTTGGTAGGCAATCTGAAGGCTTGATACAAAGCCGGTTGTTCGCGGCGGTTTCAGGTAGGAAAGCTGGAGCCGCAACAAAAGAACAAGCAATCTGAAGGCCAGTCAAAAATAGCCCCCGGTTTTCGGACCAAGTTGATCGGAAAGAAAGATCAACCCGAAAAGTGGGCCCCGGTTTTCGGACCAAGTTGATCGGAAAGAAAGATCAGCCCGATAAAAATTCTGCTAATAAACTTTCGATACCTGATAACCGGACTTTCGAAACATCTCAACCAGACCCTTCTCGCCAGTCAGATGCAAGGCACCAACCGCTATGAAAACGTTCCCTTTTTTAACGAGGGGCAGCGCCCTCTGGAACATGATTTCATTCCTCGCATATATCAGCAAACTGCGAAACGATGCATTGGCGCTAACGGATTTTGCCTTGTCACGGGCAAACGCGAGAGATAATGGCATAATCATCCCAAGCTGGCGTTCAATGTATGCGTCCAATGTGGTTGCATAAATATCGCCCAGCATCCCATGGGTGTGTATACCATTTTCCAGTAGTGTTATCTGATCATCATAAGGGATGGAAGCAAAAGCCTGATATTGCTCAGTCAGTGTTTCAAGGCTGTGTATTGTGGCCCCGGCCTCGCGCCCCCATTTCACAATAAGTTTGTCAAGCACATCAAGCTGTCCCCCCATCCGCTTCCGCTCGCAAGGCGGCACGGCAAAGAAGGAAATGCTGGCAAACCAGGGTTTTAAAACCGGGACCAGCGTTTCCCGAATGCCGTTTTTCCGCGCTTCTGCCAGAAGAATATTATAATCCTGCGAGGAGAGCACAGTATTCAGTTTTACGCCCGATAGAGTGAAAAACAGCTCAGGTTCATTGCGGACAACAAGTTGCACATCGGCCGGGTCAAGTTTGGCAATTTCAACTGCAACGGATCTGGCAGTGGTGAGCGCCTTCATGCTTGCCTCGGGCAGTTTTGTGATCCGGGGGTCAGTGGTGTGGACCGTGCCAAGAAGGTAGGAAGGTTCTTCCCCCTCCTTCTGAATTTTCCAGAACACACCATCAGTATTCAGTTCAATATCAGCTTTCTTGATCAACTCTTCATAAACTGATTTGTTCTTTTCTTTCAGTTCATTTACCAGGTTCTTACCCTCGCAGGTCGGCAAAGCGGCACGCGCCCTGGCATCAGTGCTGAACCCGGTTAGCTGAACAACAAGAAGCAAAGCAACAAACAGGCAGGAGGGTAAGGGGCGTAAAAGCGGGGGGAGATAAGTGATGGGCTTCATAAAGGATCTTCCCTGGTTAAAAATTTATGCCTTTAGAATAGCGGTGAGAGTGGAAAAAGGGCAATGAAAAAACTGTGAAGGTAAAATAAGTATAAAAGCTGACCTGTGGGAAAACCCCGCCAGCCGCGGCAGGGAAAGCCACAGTAAGCTCAAGACAGATCAGGGCTTAATAGAGGCCAAACAAGAAAAAGGCCCCTGCTAACAGAGGCCTTTAAAAATATTCCTGTTATATCATAAGAGGTTAGGCTGAAAAGAGTATCTATTCAGCAGCATCTCTCATTTGCGGTGCAGCAGCCCGCACATCAGCAGCGACATGACTTTCAAATTTTTTGAAATTCTCCACAAAGATATCAACCAGTTTGCTGGCGACATCGTCGTAAGCCTTGCTGTCAGCCCATGTTTCGCGTGGTATGAGGATGTTTTGATTTTCAAGACCCTCAACTGAGAGCGGTACCTCAAACCCGAAGATAGGATCAACCCGCATTTCAGCGGTATCAAGTTCACCGCTCAATGCTTTGTCGAGCAAAAGCCGCGTGACCTTAATTGGCATCCGGCTACCTTCGCCATACTGTCCACCTGTCCAGCCTGTGTTTACAAGCCAGCAATTGACATCATGTTTGGCAATCAGTTCGCGCAGCAGGTTGCCATAAACACTCGGATGGCGCGGCATAAAGGGCGCGCCAAAACAGGTTGAGAAAGTGGCCGTTGGCTCGGTGACACCTTTTTCGGTTCCGGCAACCTTGGCGGTATAGCCAGAGAGAAAATGATACATCGCCTGCGCAGGTGTTAATTTGGCGATTGGCGGCAACACCCCGAATGCATCAGCAGTAAGCATGATGATATTTCGCGGCTGCCCGGAGAGACCTGTCTTGCTGGCCCCCCTGATAAAATCAAGCGGGTAAGCGCCGCGTGTATTCTCTGTGAGGGAACCATCATTGAAATCGGGTCTGTTGTTCTCATCAAGGACGACATTTTCCATCACGGAAAATTCATGGTTGATAGCGTCATAAATCTCAGGTTCCGCATCCCGTGAAAGTGAGATGGCCTTGGCATAACAACCGCCCTCAAAATTGAAAACAGAGCGCTCGGCCCAGCCATGCTCATCATCCCCGACCAGCCGCCGTTTCGGGTCAGCCGAGAGGGTGGTTTTACCAGTGCCGGAAAGGCCAAAGAATATCGCGGAATGCCCCTCATCATCTTCATTGACAGAGCAGTGCATCGGCATGATGCCTTTTTCCGGCAGGGTATAATTGAGATAGGAGAACACTGATTTTTTCATCTCACCGGCATATTCCGTGCCGCCGATCAAAACAAGGCGTTGATCAAGATCAAGCGCAATGACGGTTTCTGTGCGGGTGCCATGCCGGGCCGGGTCAGCCTTGAAGCTCGGCAGGTCGACAATGGTCAGATCAGCCGCAAAATCCTCAAGTTCGTCAGCACCGGGCACAATCAGCAAATGCTGAATGAAAAGCGCATGCCAGGCAAACTCGCAATAAATGCGGGTTTTAATTCTGTGATCTTTCTCTGCACCGGCGAAAAGATCCTGGATAAACAGATCACGCCCTTCCGCGTGTTTCAGAAAATCCTCTTTGAGCAGCGCAAACTGTTCCTGGCTCATCGCTTCGCTGTTATCCCACCAGATCGTGTCAGTAGTGGTATCACTTTGAATTATGAATTTGTCACTTGCAGAGCGGCCGGTATGCTGACCTGTCGTCACGCAAAGGGCTCCATTATCAGCCTTCACCCCTTCACCGCGCTTGAGCGCCAGATTAAAGAGATCCTCCCGGTTATTGTTATGATGAAAGGTACCCGGTTCCCGAACGGGAAAGGACATATGCTGCGTCATTCCGCCATTGATAGATTTCAACATCTCGCCTCTATTAATTAATGAGGGGGAGGGCATCCCCCCTCAGCACCAACCAGAATTGTAAAAGATCCCATACTGGCAACGGCTTAAGTCTGCCAGCTTAGTCATAAATATGTCATAGCTTAAAAAGCCACTTCTATTCCACTAGTGGCCTCAATTCAACCCGCCAAAGGTATAATCTGCTGGTGAAATGCATTTAATCCACTTAAAGATGTATGATTTCAACATAAACCTTCGTTCCTCGGGTTGCACATTTAGTAAATCAACTACGGAATGCAATTGCAAGCAACCTTGAAAAAGGTCGTTAAAAGGAACAGGATCGGGGAATGATATGCCATTTATCCAAAGGGCGTTATTGCCTTTCCAGTGAAAAGCAGTAACATCCGCCCGAACCGGCAGCCCTGTGTTAACAGCGCTGCCTTAAAAAGCCCATAAAGGCAACTTAATCGCGAGCTTGTAACAAAGATCACAATAATAAGGCCGTAAACTATGCCAACTATCGCTCTCGTAGATGATGATCGCAACATTCTGACCTCTTTGCGCATTGTACTTGAAACTGAAGGTTACAAAGTGCGCACCTATAACGATGGTGCTTCCGGACTGGAAGGCCTGACGGAAGAGCCGCCTGACATTGCCATTCTGGATATCAAGATGCCGCGTATGGACGGGATGGAGTTATTGCGCCGTTTGCGCCAGGATAGTGAAATGCCCGTCATTTTCCTGACCTCGAAGGACGAAGAAATCGACGAACTTTTCGGTTTGAAAATGGGCGCTGATGACTACATCAAGAAACCATTCTCACAAAGGCTGCTGGTAGAGCGTGTCAAAGCCATTCTGCGCCGAAGTGCAGCCCGTGCCATAGAGCAGCCGGTCGCCACCTCAAACGACCTGCTGGAGCGCGGCAAACTGGTCATGGATCAGGAACGCCACACCTGCTACTGGAACGAGAAACCGGTAACCCTGACAGTTACCGAATTTCTGATCCTGCAATCACTGGCCATGCGCCCGGGCGTGGTAAAAAGCCGGGATGCGCTGATGGATGCCGCTTATGATGATCAGGTCTATGTGGATGATCGCACAATCGACAGTCATATCAAACGTTTGCGCAAGAAATTCAAAGTTGTGGATGATGATTTTGACGTCATTGAAACCCTTTATGGGGTTGGCTACCGCTTTAAGGAGTAGCTATAGTGAAGGGGCGATCCCTTAACTCATGAGAAAGGCTAGGTAGGCCCATTAGGAAAACGGCGGACAAAGAGCTTTTAAAGGATGCCGTCAACCCGGAAACGGCATGGGAAAACTCTGTTGCCGCTGATCATGCCAGGGAAAACAGCAAAGATGAACCAGGCAATAACGGCCAGGTCTCTAAATTTTTCAGTCTGTTTTCCCTGAAAAAACTATTCGTCCGGTTGCGCTCCATGTTGCGTACCATTACCAACTTTTCAAGTCTTGGGCGCACCATTTTCATAAGCAATATGATTGCCCTGATCTTTCTTGTGCTGGGGATATTGTATCTCAATCAGCTTCGGGCGGGCCTGGTTGGCGCCAAGGTTGAAAGCCTGCAGACACAAGGGGAAATCATCGCTGGTGCCATTGCGGCTTCCGCCACCGCTGAAACTGATGAAATTATCGTCGATCCGGAAAAACTGCTGGAGGCGAAAGACAGTCCCCCCGCTGTCGAAAATGATGATTTTTTCTCCTTTGAATTCCCGATAGATCCAGAGCGTGTCGCCCCCATACTGCGCCGCCTTGTTCAACCAACCGGCACCCGTGCCCGTATTTATGATCAGGATTCTACCCTGATCATCGACAGCCAGCGCCTATACTCAAATAATGATGGTAAAGTCACCCCCTATGACCCGCCCCCCGTTGATCCAGGCCCGCAAAATCTCTGGTCCATCATTGAGCAATGGTTCAAACGTATTGCATTTTATTCTGACCTTCCCCCCTACAGGGAAGATGCCGTTGGCGATGGGAAAGTTTATCATGAGGTTGGCGCTGCCCTTGCCGGGACAACCGTGCCCATGGTGCGGGTGACAAGGCAAGGCAAACAAATTGTATCAGTTGCCGTACCCATCCGCCGGTACCGCCGGGTGCTGGGCGTTCTGCTCTTGTCAACAAGGGGCGGCGATATAGAAGAGACCATCCGGAAAGAACGGCGGGCCATCATCAGGCTAACCCTTCTGGCTTTTGGCATGAGCCTCCTTTCGTCACTGTTCCTGACCCAGTATATCGCCCAGCCGATGCGCCGCCTCTCCGCAGCTGCCAAACGCGTTGGGGATAGCATAAAGGCCCGTGAGGAAATTCCCGATTATACTGACCGCAAGGATGAGATCGGCCAGCTCTCCGGCTCTTTCCGTGAAATGACGGCTGCGCTCTATCGCCGTCTGGATGCCATTGAATCATTTGCAGCAGACGTTTCCCATGAGCTGAAAAACCCCCTCACCTCACTGCGCAGCGCGGCTGAAACCCTCGAACTTGTAAAAACAAAGGAACAGCAGGACCGCCTGATTGAAATCATCCAAAGTGACGTCAAGCGCCTTGATCGCCTCATCAGCGATATTTCAGACGCCTCCCGCCTTGATGCAGAGCTGGCCCGTGAAGATACAGAAATCGTCGATATCACTGATCTCATAAAAGGCACCATCGATGTCTTTAACGATCTCAATCAGAACCACAAACCAAATGTCATCATGGATGTACGGCGCAAAACCAAAGACAATCGTGAATTCCTCCTCCGGGGGCATGCCAGCCGTCTCGGTCAGGTGATCAACAATCTGCTTGATAACGCCATTTCATTTTGCAAATGCGAAGGGCTCATAAAAGTGGTCATCGAACGCCAGGGTAAAAATATAATCCTCAAGGTAGAAGATGAAGGCCCCGGCATTGATGAAGACCATCTGGAAAAGATTTTCAAACGCTTTTATACAGACAGACCAGAGGTTGAGGAGTTCGGCAATAATTCAGGTCTGGGCCTGAGCATTTCCCAACAGATTGTCTTCGCGCACAAAGGCAGCATTCGCGCTGAAAACCGCTATCTCAACGAAGCTGACAGGGCGGCGGGGAAAAAACCCATAGGTGCCAGTTTCATCATTGAACTGCCAGCCATGCAGTTGAATGACAAGGCCTGAATGAAAAAGCATGACAGACCAGTTACCCACCATCCACGGCACACTGCTATACATTGAAAACAAGGGTGTGTTACTGAAAGGCCCATCAGCTGCCGGGAAATCCGATCTGGCGCTTAGATTGATCAGCCTGCCATCAGACACGGCCCTCTATCAGCACCCCCCCCGCCTTGTTGCAGATGATCGCGTCAGGCTGAGGGTGAGGAAGCAAAGTCTCTGGGGGGCAGCACCGGGCCCATTGGAAGGTCTGATAGAGGTGAGAAATGTCGGCATTTTGACCATGCCTTTTGAAAAACAGGCGGAGATAAGAGCCATCATCAATCTGGACCCGGCCGTTGATCGGGAGCGCATGCCGAGCACGCCGTTGCCAGTGGAGACAATCGAAGGCATCAGCCTGCCCGTGATCGCGCTTGACCCGTTTGAAAGCTCAGCAGCGCTGAAACTGATTGCAGCGATACGGCATTTTATAGCTGGCAGCCCTTAGTCAAAGGTACATAGTGATGGTAAAACAATGGCAGTGAGCCGAAAAATCACTTGCCAGAGAAATAAATCAACGACAATGTAAAGGGAACACACCTGAAAAAGATTGTGACAGATAAATAACGCTTCCGGAACAGATATGATAGGTCTTGTCTTTGTCACCCATGGCAGATTAGCGGATGAATTTCGCGCCGCGCTTGAACATGTCGTTGGCCCACAGGAAAAACTGGAAACAGTTTCCATCGGCCCAGATGATGACATGGAGCAAAGACGCAAGGACATCCTTGATGCCATTAGCCGCGTAGATAGCAAGGACGGCGTCATCCTTTTAACGGATATGTTTGGCGGCACCCCATCGAACCTGGCCATCTCCATTATGGAAAATGCCAAAATCGAGGTGATCGCCGGCATCAACCTCCCCATGCTCATCAAATTGGCAACAATCAGATCTGACACACCAGTAGAAGAGGCCATATTGGAGGCCCAGAAAGCCGGCCAGAAATACATCTCCATCGCCAGCCATGTTTTGGGTGAAAAATAGGCAGAGACTGGACAAAATAAGTTGGACGAAAAAATCCAGCAGCGAACGGGCTGATACAACAGACATCAAAAGACGATCAGCAATCATCATAACTGACAATAGGAAACAGCTCTGGGGGGTGTGAATGAGCAATGAACCGGTGTTTGCAGAAATCACCATATGCAATAAAAAAGGTCTGCACGCCCGCGCTTCAGCTGCCTTTGTGAAATGCGCCGAACAGTTTGATGCTGATATCGAAGTCACAAAAGACGGGCAGTCCGTTGGCGGCTCTTCAATCATGGGATTGATGATGCTGGCAGCCTCTCAGGGCACACGTATTCTCATTGAAGCAAAGGGCAAGGAGGCTGATGAAGCCTTGAAGGCCCTGATCGCATTGATTGAAGCCCGCTTTCACGAAGGTGAATAACCGGACAAAGATATAAAACTTTCTTTATATGCCTCTTGCGCCAGCTCCCAAGCCCATTTATAAGGCGGGAGAAAGATTTTTGACGCCCAAAGGGCAAGCCTGAAATTCAACTAAAGGACCCGCAATGACAGAGTTCAATGATTACCACATCGCAGATATTGCCGAGGCTGATTTTGGTGACAAGGAAATCGCCATCGCTGAAACTGAAATGCCCGGCCTGATGGCCATCCGCGATGAACACGGCAACGATCTGCCCCTGAAAGGCGCCCGCATTGCCGGTTGTCTGCACATGACAATCCAGACAGCCGTGCTGATTCAGTCATTAAAAGCGCTTGGTGCTGACATTCGCTGGGCCTCCTGCAACATTTTCTCAACCCAGGACCACGCTGCTGCTGCGATCGCCCGCTCCGGCGTGCCCGTTTTTGCCTATAAGGGCGAATCGCTTGAGGATTACTGGGTATTCGTTGATAAAATCTTCGATTGGGAAGACGGCGAACCAGCCAACCTGATCCTTGATGATGGCGGTGATGCCACCATTTACGTCATACTTGGCGCTGAAGCCGAAAAAGACATTTCAGTCCTTGATAATCCTGGCAATGAAGAAGAAACAGTGCTCTTTGCCACCATCAAAAAACGCATGGAACAAAGCCCTGGCTGGTTCACCCGCCAAAGGGACGCGATCATCGGTGTTTCAGAAGAAACCACAACAGGCGTCCACCGTCTTTATCAGATGGTAGAGCAGGGCCGTTTGCCGTTCCCCGCGATCAACGTCAATGACAGTGTAACCAAATCAAAATTTGATAATCTTTACGGCTGCCGCGAAAGCCTGGTGGATGGCATCAAGCGGGCAACAGATGTCATGGTCTCTGGCAAAGTGGCTGTGGTCTGCGGCTTTGGCGATGTTGGCAAAGGCTCGGCGGAAAGCCTGCGCAGCCAGGGCGCCCGGGTGATCGTAACTGAGATTGATCCCATCTGCGCGCTTCAGGCCGCCATGCAGGGCTATGAGGTCAAAACCCTAGAAGAAGTGGTCACCAAAGGTGACATCTTCGTAACCACCACCGGCAACAAGGATGTGATCACAATCGATCATATGCGTGAAATGAAAGACCGGGCCATTGTTTCCAATATTGGTCACTTTGACAGTGAAATTCAGGTCGCGGCCTTGCGTAATTTAAAATGGCACAACGTAAAACCACAGGTTGATGAAATCGAGTTCCCAGACGGAAAACGCATTATCCTGTTGGCAGAAGGCCGCCTTGTAAACCTTGGCTGTGCCACAGGTCACCCCAGTTTTGTGATGAGCGCTTCTTTCACCAACCAGGTGCTGGCCCAGATTGAGCTTTGGCAAAACCATGCCAATTATAAAAAGGATGTTTATGTCCTTCCCAAAAACCTGGATGAAAAAGTGGCCCGCCTGCATCTCGAAAAACTCGGTGTAAACCTGACGGAGTTGAGCAAAGAACAGGCCGATTATATTGGCGTGAAGATCGAAGGTCCTTTCAAACCAGAGCATTACCGCTACTAGCACGGTTGCTGGTAGGCAATCTGAAGTGCAGATAAGCACCCCAATGATCGAAGAAGGAGCCCAGCCCAATGGGGCTGGGTGACATGGCGTAGCGCCAGCGCAGCCCGGCGCTAGCGCCGCCCCTCGGAGGCGAACCGGCGTAGCCTGTTCTTGCCGTGAGAGAGAACAGCACGGTTGCTGGTAGGCAATCTGAAGTGCAGATAAAAAGCACGGTTGTGACTTCTGAGCCTTCAGATGCCCACTCCGCATCCGGCCCTGGGCAACCTGAAGTGTAAATAAGCACCCCAATGACCGAAGAAGGAGCTCAGCCCAATGGGGCTGGGTGACATGGCGTAGCGCCAGCGCAGCCCGGCGCTAGCGCCGCCCCTCGGAGGCGAACCGGCGTAGCCTGTTCTTGCCGTGAGAGAGAACAGCACGGTTGCTGGTAGGCAATCTGAAGTGCAGATAAAAAGCACGGTTGTGACTTCTGAGCCTTCAGATGCCCACTCTGCATCCGGCCCTGGGCAACCTGAAAGCCGATGAAAAAGCACCCAACGCGCCGCTTTTTTCATCTCTTCCGGCCTTAAATCCCTGAAAAAACCTAAAAAACAAGGGATACTGTGTGTAAGCCTGAATTTTGGGCTCTCTTTGTTTGTATGATCAGTGGGAGAGCGTTAAATTTAGGGTGATTCTATGCCTGCTGTTGGAAAATACTGGTGACAAAACCCAAAAATCTCCACATCAACAGGGCTGAATGGCCAGAATAGCGCTACAATATAAGGCACTACGGGGAAGGCCATAAAACGCTATTAATCGAGGAAAACCGCAAGTTGAGGGGCGGGCGGCAATTTGATGCAAAGTAAAAACATTTTTCAAAAACAGGTCAGCAAGGTAGGGCGAGCCCTACCGCAGTTTGGCCATGCATTGCCGCTTATCGTTGTCAGCGCTGCCTTTGTCGGCCTGGCTATCTGGGCGGCTCAGATCACAGGTGTGGATGATCCAGGTCTGTTTGGCACCTGGGAATTCCTAGCCATGTGCATGAGCCTTGGTGCTCTGATCTTTTCTGCTGTCATGTCCTTTCATGCCTTGCGCATCCAGTCTTCCGCCACGGCAGACCGTGAGCGTGCCAACAAGGATGTTAACCTGATCCAGCATGAGCTGAACCTGGCTCAGGCCATGCTGAAGGCTGAACCCCAGCTCTTGATGCTCTGGGATGAAAAGGGTGACCCGAACCTCATAATCCACACCCTTGACACAGACACCGGCATTCCCTTTCATTTTTCCGAAACCCTCTATTTTGACCAGTGGCTGGAAGGGGCCTCGGCTATTGAGCTGCGGGCAAAACTGGAAGAATTATTTGGCGATGGCCAAAGCTTCACCATGACCATAAGAACCCTGACAGGTCATCACCTTGAAGCAGACGGGCGTTCGGCAGGCGGCACACCCATTTTGCGGTTACGTAATATTGGCGGCAGCGCCAGCGAAATCGCCAACATGTATGAACATCGCCGCCGCCTTTCCCAACTGGTCGAGGCACAAAAAGCCCTTCTGAACGCCCTGCCAGTGCCGGTATGGTTCCGTGATGAGGCCGGCAAGATCACCTGGGTGAATAAGGCATATATGACTTCGGTGGAAGTACACGAGCTGGAGGATATCAAAAATCGCCAGATTGAACTTCTGGAGATGCGCCAGCGCAAGGAAGTGGCGGAAAAGATCGAAAATGGTGAAAATTTCTCAGACAGATTCCATACCATCATCGGCGGTGAGCGGCGCGCCTTTGATGCAGTCGCCATTCCCCTCTCTGGTGGCAGCGCTGGCCTCGCCATTGATGTTGGTGCCATTGAAACAGCTGAAGGCCAGCTCGATAACCTCATCGAAGCCCACACCAAAACCCTGAACCGTGTGGCAACGGCCATAGCCATCTTTGACCTGAAGCAACGGTTGACATTCTATAACCAGGCCTACATTGACTTCTGGTCACTGGATCAGGCCTTTCTTGATGACAGCCCCACAGAATCTGAAATTCTTGATCAGCTGCGCGCCATGCGCCAGTTACCGGAAGAAGCTGATTACCGCGCCTGGCGTGAGCGGCAATTGTCAATCTATCAATCAAGTGACAATGACGAACAATGGTGGCACCTGCCGGATGGGCGGACCATCCAGATCATGCGCGAACAACGCTCGGATGGCGGCGTCACCCATCTTTATGACGATGTGACAGAACGCTTCGCTCTCGAAAGCCGCTATAATGAGTTGATCGGTGTGCAGCGTGAAACCCTGGACAATCTGGAAGAAGGCGTTGCGGTATTTTCCACGGATGGACGCTTGCGCCTCTACAACCCGGCATTTGCCGCGATCTGGCAACTGGAGAGTAATTTCCTCCGCGGCACACCCCATATTGATGAAGTTATTTTTCAGTGCCGCTCGATCTTTGATGATGCCTCCTGGGATGATGTACACACCGCCGTCACTTCAATCAGCGAAGGGCGAAACACCATCAGCGCTGAACTTACCCGCCCGGATGGCATGATCATTCATTATTCGGCAGCGCCGTTGCCAGATGGCGCAACACTCCTGACCTATAAGGATGTCACCGCCCATCGCCGGATGGAACGCGTATTGCTGGAGCGTAACGAAGCCCTTGTCGCCGCTGATAATCTGAAGAACACCTTTATTTCCCATGTCTCCTATGAACTGCGCTCACCGCTCACCAATATCATTGGCTTTAGTGAGCTTCTTGCCAATGACAGCATTGGTGAGTTGAATGCGAAACAGTCTGAATATCTGACAGACATTCACAATTCATCAGACAGCCTGCTCTCCATTGTTGATGATATCCTCGATCTGGCCAGCATTGACGCTGGCGGTGTTGAGCTGAAAATGGAAGAAATCAAGATTGAAGATGCGGTAGAACTGGCAGTTGCCAAGATCAAACGCTCCTTTGAAGATGACAGCATTGATCTTGAAATTGATGTTCCTAAAAATCTGCCCAAAATCGAAGCTGACAAAAAACGCATTTCCCAGGTGCTTTATAACCTGCTGAGCAACGCGATCGGCTTTTCAGACAAAGGGGCAAAAGTCTCGCTCTACAGTGACAGGGAAAAAGACCACATCTCCCTTTACGTCAAGGACGAGGGCTGCGGTATCCCTGAAGCAGAGCAGGAAACGGTCTTTGAGCGTTTTGAAAGCCAGACCCGTGGCTCCAGTCACCGCGGTACTGGCCTTGGCCTGACCATTGTCAAAAGCCTTGTTGAGCTGCATAACGGCTCAGTACAACTCGCCTCAATAGAAGGAGAGGGCACACTGGTAAAAGTAAACTTGCCCATAAAACAGCCGCAAAAAACAGAAAAAGATCAATCCTCGTCCATCAACAGCAGCCATGCCGCTTAAAAGCCAGCAGCAATGAAAGATCCCATGGCCGTGAGGGAGTAATGCGTGACACTCAGCCAGCCACAATCCAGCCAGACCAGTGAACTGTGCTTCAAAGCCCTTGATGAGCCCGCAATGGTCGCCCTTGCGAACCAGTTGGCCTGCCTCCTCAAAAGGGGGGATACGATTTTCCTGAAAGGCACACTCGGCGCTGGTAAATCCACCATGGCACGGGCCATCATCCGCTCTGTCGCCATTGAGCCGGACCTTGAAGTCCAGAGCCCGACATTCCCCCTCCTCATTCCCTATGAAACCAATCGGGCACCCATTTCCCATTATGATCTTTACCGCCTTGGCTCTGTTTCGGAACTTGAGGAGCTGGGCCTCTATGACCAGCTCGCTGCACATCTGACCCTCATTGAATGGCCAGAGCAACTGGCTGAAAACACAATCAGGCACCGCCTCGAGATTGAAATATCCGAATGCGATGCGGGCCACAAAAGAACAGTCCATCTCAAAGGGCATGGTGAAATGGCCGCGAAAATCGCCCGCTTTGGCCTGATGCACGGCTTTCTGAACGGCACAGATTGGCAATCTGCCAACTGGATCCATTTGCAGGGCGACGCCTCCACCAGATCCTACATCCGCCTTGTAAACGGGGATGAGACCGCCCTCTTTATGAACGCCCCGCCGCAACCCGATGGTCCCGCAGTGAAAAACGGCAAACCCTACAGTCAGATCGCCCATCTCGCTGAGGATATGACAAGCTTCGTCGCGATATCTGAAACGCTGGGTGCCGCAGGGTTTGCCCTGCCCCGGATCATCAAGGCTGAGTTGGAAGAGGGTTTCCTGCTCATCAGTGATTTTGGCAATGACCAGTATCACCACCTGATCACTCAAAAAGGCCAGGATATAAAAACGCTCTATGACCCGGCGATAGAAACCCTCGCTCGTCTCCGGCAGATCAAACCCGGCCCAATGCCTGTAAAGGGGAAAACCTATCATCTCCCCCCTTTTGATAAAGACGCCCTTTTTATCGAGGTTGAACTGCTGCTGAACTGGTACTGGCCTTATGTGAAAAAACAGCCATGCCCGAAACCGGTAAGTGATCAATATGAAGAAATCTGGTCAGATCTCTACACCATCATTCACAATCAGGACAGCCAGCACTGGATGCTAAGGGATTATCACTCCCCCAACATCATGTATCTGAGCTGCCGTGAAGGTCATCACTCTGTCGGCATCATTGATTTCCAGGACGCTTTGGTCGGGAACGCGGCCTATGATGTTGCCTCCCTCTGCCAGGACGCCCGCCTGACCATCAACCGGAACCTTCAACTTAGCCTGCTGGATCATTATATCGGGGCGGTCAAGCAGAATGATCCTGCCTTTGACGAGACGAGTTTCAAAAGAGATTTTGCCATCCTTTGCGCCCAGCGTGCGTGCAAGCTTCTTGGCATTTTCATTCGCTTGAATGAGCGGGACAACAAGCCACAATATCTGGCCCATCTGCCGCGCATATGGGGCTACCTCGAAGAAAGCCTGCCTCATCCGCAATTGGCGGCTTTAAAAATCTGGTTTGACACGCATTTTCCAACTACCTTGCGAACGGCATATTTTCAAACGTCACCATCAGACAAGAGCGAAAAGAGCGCCAGATGACAATATCAGTTATAGAGCAGGCATTTATCCTCGGCGCCGGCATGGGTTCACGTATGCGCCCGCTAACCGATGAAATCCCCAAGCCTCTGGTGCCCCTTGATGGCAGGCCGCTCATTGATCATGTGATCAACCGTCTGCAAGCCGTTGGGGTAAAAACTTTTATCGTCAATGTCCACCATCTGGCAGATAAACTGGAAGCTCATCTCAAAAGCCTGAGCGGGGTGAACATCATCATATCTGATGAGCGCGGCGCCCTGCTGGATACCGGCGGCGGTCTTATGAAGGCGCGGCATCTCTTGAAAGATGAACCTTTCTTTATCCACAATTCAGACAGCGTCTGGCTGGAAGACCCGGCCGCCCCATCATCCAATCTGGCCCGGATGGTCGAAGCTTTTGATGAAACATCAATGCAAAGCCTGATGTTGCTGGCCAACCGGCATGAAGCGCTGGGCTATAATGGGCGGGGTGATTTTCTGATCAATGCGGATAACACCCTGACGCGCCGCAAGGGCGATGAAACCACAGATCACGTTTTTGCCGGTGTCAGCATTGCGCATCCAAGCCTGATGCATAACGCACCGGAAGGCGCCTTTTCGCTCAACAGATTATGGAACCGCGCCCTTGATAAAGGCAGTATCTATGGCATCAGGCATCAGGGTCTGTGGATGCATGTCGGTACAATGGCAGCCTTAAGCGAGGCAGAACAGCGGACAAGGCAGCAGATGCGTAAATTGCGAAATGCCTGAGCGCCTGAGAGCCGGATAGCCAGATGCTGCATAGGGCGGCAGCTTAAAAGTTGCAAGTGGAGGGGGGACAAGTAAACCATGGCAAACATAACAACCATACCCGCAACAGCACCCTTTATCGACGGGCTGGTCAAAGCCATATTAAACGGTGACCTGCCGCAAAAGGGCGGCAAGAGGCCAACGCCGGAACAACTGGCCGCCATGACCCTGCTGCTCCCGACCCGCCGGGCCTGCCGCGTTTGCGGCGAAGCATTTTTGCGCCTCTCCGGCAAAAAATCAATTCTCCTGCCAAAAATCCGCCCCCTTGGTGATGGCAATGAGGATGAAAGCCTGATCAGTGAAGCCATAAACAAAGTGGATAGCGCAGAAAATCTCATCAATATGAACCCGGCCATCTCAAAGCTGGAGCGCCACCTCGTACTCACCCGGATGATCATGTCCTGGCTTGGCAAACCCGCCCGGCATAAATACACAAACCCGGATATGCAGGAAACCGCAGGCGACAAAAGCCAGCCCGCCACCGCCTCCCTGATGGCGCATGAACTGGGAAAGCTCATTGATAACGCTGAAACGGAGGCCGTTGACCTCAAGGATCTGGTCAATCTGGTACCGGAAGAATTTTCAGAGCATTGGCAGCAAACCCTCGATTTTCTTAAAATCATCACCCATGAATGGCCGGCTTACCTTGAAAACACCAGCCAGATGGACGTTGCCACCCGCCGCAACACCCTTCTTGAAAAAGAGGCAGAGCGCCTCACACTCACCCCGCCAGCAGGCCCTGTGATTATCGCCGGATCAACCGGCAGTATCCCCGCTGCCGCCATGCTGATGAAAGCCGTACTGGCACTGGGTAACGGTGCGATTGTGCTCCCCGCACTCGATCAGAACCTTGATGATGAGACTTTTAAAACCCTTGAAAGTGATCATCCGGAACACCCGCAGTTCGGGTTGGCCAGGCTGTTAAAGGATTTATCAGAACCACGGGCAGGGATCACTCAAGTGCCGGGAACAGAACCATCTGCCCCGGAGGCAGCCCTTACCCGGTTTCTCTCAGAGGCGCTGCGCCCCTCAAGCTCGGTTGAGGCTTGGCAAAGTTACGCTGAAACCGTGCGCGCTGAGAAAAGCAATCAGAAAGTCCTCCGCACTGCGTTTGAGAACATCTCACGTTACATTGCAAGGGATGATCAGGAAGAAGCTGAGACCATTGCCCTTATCCTGCGCCGCACCGCTGATCAGAAGGGCCGGACCGCCGCGCTTGTAACGCCTGATCGCCTGTTAGCCCGCCGGGTCGCGACAAGACTTGAGGCCTGGGACATTAAGGTTGATGATTCTGGCGGTCGGCCCCTGGCGAAAACCATGCCAGGCGCCTTTTTTAATCTGATCCTTGATTGTCATGCAAAAGACTATGCACCGGCGAGCTTTCTTGCTCTGTTAAAGCATCCCCTCACCCGTCTGAAGTTCGAGAAAGGTGATGTCCGCCTCGCGGCGCGGGCTCTTGAAATCGCGGCGCTGCGGCTGCCATGGCGCGGCGGCGGTTTGGGGGGCATCAAGGCGCTCTATGAAGAAAGCGCCAATGAAAAACAGCAGGAGAACAGGCAGCATCCAGCCATCGGCCGCCTAAGCGATGAGGAATGGAAGCTGGCGGAAGCAGTACTGGACCGTGCCATAAAAGCTTTTGCCCCCCTTACTCAGCTTGCTGCCTCAAATGCGCCTGCAACGCTGATAGAGTTTTTAAGCGCACACATCAAAGTGGCGGAAAATCTGGCGGCTGATAGCAACGAAACTTCAGAAAAATTATGGCAAGGGGCAGCGGGCGAACAACTGGCCAAAATTCTGGCTGAGATCCTCTCAATTGAAAGTATCGCCCCAAAACTGACCAGCAGGGATTATCCCGATTTTTACCAAAGCCTCTTAAAGGGGGAAACCGTACGCCCCTTAACCCCGGTACATCCACGCCTCTTTATCTGGGGCCCCTATGAAGCCCGCCTGCAACAACCGGATGTGATCATCCTCGCCGGGTTGAATGAAGGCACCTGGCCAAGTGCCAGCAAACTGAGCCCCTGGCTCTCCAGACCCATGTGCAAAGATCTCGGCCTGCCCGCACCAGAGCAACAGACCGGCCACAGCGCCCATGATTTTGCAAGCCTCCTCTGTGCAAGGGAAGTGCACATAACAAGAGCCGCCAAAACAGCTGGTGTCCAAACCGTGCCGTCAAGATGGTTGCTGCGGATTGAAGCCCTTTTGGAAGGTGTGGGGATGAAAGACCTGCTGGAGCCAAAGGCAACCGAGCCTTTTGCCTTGTGGGCAGAGCATCGCAATCAGGTGACCCCTTACCCCTCAGTCAATGCCCCCGCCCCCAACCCCCCATTGAGCGCCCCGCCCCCCAGCCTCACCCTCC
>CAYGPF010000017.1:0-56518 GCA_964351785.1 uncultured Rhodomicrobium sp. | reverse complement strand
ACGCAGATGCAACGGATAATGTTAGCTATTCTCTAAGCGACGATGCGGGCGGCCTCTTCGCCATTGATCCGGCAACCGGCGTCGTTACCGTCGCTGGCAGCCTTGATTATGAGACAACTGATGGACACATGATAGAAGTCACGGCAACCTCAGATGATGGCTCAACATCTACAAGTTTCTTCAAGATCGCAGTCACCGATGAGAATGAAGCACCAGTCATTCAGAGTGTAGATATCGGTAACACCAACGAAGACACAAGCATTATCATTACTGAAGCAGATCTCCTCGCCAACAGTTCAGATCCTGATGCTGGCACCACTCTGCAAATCACTAATTTAAGCCTTGATGACAACAGCCAGGGCACATTA
Organism: uncultured Rhodomicrobium sp.; assembly: GCA_964351785.1. Lineage (GTDB taxonomy): Bacteria > Pseudomonadota > Alphaproteobacteria > Rhizobiales > HXMU1428-3 > HXMU1428-3. The sequence goes on along the minus strand of CAYGPF010000017.1, from coordinate 56,150 downwards.
TCGGATAATGGCAATAGTACCTGGACATTCAACCCAACATCTGACCTTGCCGTTAATGATGTTAGCTTCAGTTTTACAGCGACAGATGGCACCTATTCAGATAGTGCCACTGCAACATTGGACATCACAGCTGTCGCTGATAGCCCAACACTTACATTATCCACCACTAGCAATGACATAATATCTTCGGGATCAACGCTTGAAAGTGGTTTTGAAGGTGATTTAGATTCGCTAGGCATCTCCTGGAACAATGACAGTTTCGTTGGCAGCATAGGCGGCTGGCAAACTGATTCTGACGCCATTGAAATACGGCAAGAAACCCTGGGCGATGGCTCAACAAACCAGTATATTGAATTAAATGATGACAGCATTGATTATTTTGAAGACGCAGCTAACATTTATCAGGAAATAGACACCACTGATGGCGGCACCTACACTGTAGACTTTAACTTCGCGCCGCGCCCGGGATATGACGGTACGGTCAATAGCATCGAGGTTCTGGTTGATGGTGTTGTCGTTGATACAATCTCAGCAGATGGCTCAGGGGATAGCTCCATCAACTGGCAGAGCTCATCTATTACTTTTGAAGGTGACGGCACCCCGATGCGTGTTGAATTCAGGGAAAGCGGCGTCGATCAGGATCATGGCCGCGGCATGTATATGGATAACATTACCATTACCGAAGATTTGCCAGAGGGGCTTATCACTGGTGATGAAAATATGCCTATCGCCCTGCCAGACATCACAGCCGCAACCACAGATGGTGATGGCTCAGAAACTCTCAGCCTGTCTATCTCAAACATCCCTGATGGCGCAACATTGTCAGACGGAACAAATACCTTCATTGCGACGGCAACCGATACGGAAATTGATGTGAGCAATTGGCAGCTTGATGGCATCACAATGACCCCGCCATCAGAATTTTCAGGTGAAATATCCCTGTCTGTAAATGCCACATCAACAGACGGTACAGACCAAACCACGACAACTGAAAATATAACAGTTACCGTGAATGATAATGATGATACCTTCAACGGCACCTCAACTGAAGACCTCTATGAGGGCGGCAATGGTGATGACACCATCAATGGCAATAGTGGCAATGATTGGCTTTCAGGTGGAGCTGGTGATGACACCATCGACGGTGGTAGCGGAAACGATGTCATTTTAGGTGGTTCAGGCGACGACACTCTCAGCGGTGGAAGTGGTTCTGATCTGTTTATTTTCCAGGAAGGCAATGGCAATGACACCATTGACGGCGGCGCGGGCAGTAGCTGGACAGACACAATCCAGTTGCAGGACGCATCAGGCGGTTCTGATATCGGAACATATGGCACGGACTGGACATTGACCCTCACAGAAGGCTCCATCGATAGTGTCAACGCGGATAGCATCGACCTCTCTGATGACGCAGATGGCACCATTAATTTACAAGATGGCAGCACAATAGACTTCTCTGATATCGAGCGCATTGACTGGTAAGAGAAACCGGCAAAAGATAAACGCGGCCATTCTGCCCGAACAGGCAACAAAAAGTCCCTGGCCCAGCAGGGGCTTTTTATCGGCTTTTACCGCACAAATATCTTCGCCACCGCCATGCCGATCAACATTGCCGCAACAAACAGAATGGCACTGATACCGCCAATGCTAAGGCTGGTCAGGGCAGGGCCCGGGCAGAGACCCACAAGCCCCCAGCCGATGCCAAAAACCATCGCCCCAAAGATCAGGCGGCCATCCGCATCAGGGGACGGTGCTTTTGCAAACTGATCAGCAAATAAAGGGCGCTCACGAGTTCCAAGCCAGCGATAACCGCAATAGCTGGTGATAACCGCGCCCGCCATTACGAAAATCAGGCTGGGGTCAAAACTCCCATAGAGATCAAGAAAATTCAAAACCTTCGATGGGTTGCTCATCCCCGATATGATCAGACCGATGCCAAAAATCAGCCCGGCAATCAAAGCAGATATGATTTGCATATCACTCCCCCTTAAACAAGATGCCGCGCGATAAACACTGTCACGATCGCGCTTGCCATAAACACCATGACCGCCACCAGAGACCGGCGGGATAAACGCGCCAGACCGCAAACACCATGACCAGATGTACAACCCGAAGCAACAATACTGCCAAATCCAACCAGCACCCCTCCTGCCAGCAGTTGATAAAGGCTGCTGGTGACAGCAAAATCAGGCAACTCACCGGAAAGCTTGATTGTGAAATAGGGAGCAGCGACCAACCCGAGAATAAAAGCCAGACGCCAGAGCGCCTCACCGATATGCGGGGTAAATAACCCGCCCAGAACACCGGAAACACCAGCAATCCGGCCATTGGTGGCCATTAACAGCACGGCTGCCAGACCAATCAGAATACCACCGGCAAATGAAAGAACAGGTGTGAATTCAGTTATCATAGTGCCCCCTGATTTTTGGGAATGGTTGTAATGCAGCTTCACCTTGCAGCGCTTGAAAAAAAGCTGCCACTCTCTCTTCATAAAGCATCTCTAAGGGCAGGTGCGGCCCGGACAATGCCAGCAAACCAGAAAAACCTAGCAGAAACAACCTGGCCCCGCACCCCTCATCAAGTGGATACTCAGAAAAAACATTTGGTGAAGCCTGCAAAATAAAGGTTTTCATATCAGCTATAAAAATTTTAAGGTTGCCGCTCACAACGCATAAATGAACCCAGATGAGAATGTCTCCCGGCGGGGGCATCCACTGGACCAGCAGCCTTTCCAACAACACCCGGACCCAGGGAGCAAGATCAATACATGCTCGATCATAAAAAAGCTGGATCAACTATATGAAATGGACACCCGAACAGGACACGGCCCTTCAAAGGGTGAATGAATGGCTGGAAGAGGGGGTGAACCCTGTGTTCCGCCTGTTTGGTTATGCCGGCACAGGTAAGACCACATTAGCCCAGCACATCGCAGATCAGGTTGATGGAAAAGTCCTTTTTGCCGCTTTTACAGGCAAAGCCGCCCTTGTTATGCGCGATAAAGGCTGCCGCGGCGCCTCGACCATTCATAGTCTGATTTACCGCCCAGGAGAGGAAAGCAGCGAAACACCCGATTTTTTTATGAACCGGGACAGCCCCGTGAAATCTGCCGACCTGCTGATCATTGATGAATGTTCGATGGTGGACGAAGAGCTCGGCCGCGATCTTCTCTCTTTCGGGACCAAGGTACTGGTTCTGGGTGACCCAGCGCAATTGCCGCCGGTAAAAGGGGCCGGTTTTTTCACCAATCACGAACCTGACTTTCTGCTGACAGAAGTCCACCGGCAGGCAAGGGACAACCCCATCATCGCGCTTTCAATGGAGGTGCGTGAGGGCAATACACTTGAGTATGGCCGCTACGGGGAGAACCGCATCATCTCCAAAGCGGATATTGAGACAGAAGATATCATCAATGCTGATCAGGTCCTCGTTGGGATCAACAAAACAAGGCGGGCCTTTAACCAGCGCCTGCGCGAGCTAAAAGAGTTTGAAGGCCAGCTGCCTAATGTCGGTGAACGTCTCATTTGTCTGCGGAACAATAAGAAAAAGGGCCTGTTGAACGGCAGCCTCTGGGACATAACCAAAGTTTCAAATGATGTAAAAGGCCGTTTGAATATGCGCATAGCGCCAGAGCAGGCCCTCGGCGAACCCAAAACAAAAAGAGTGCGTGTATGGCGCCATTTCTTTGAAGGCACTGAAGCCGAGTTGACCTGGCAACAGCGCCGCAATCTCGATGAATTTGATTTCGGCTATGTTATAACGGTTCACAAGGCACAAGGTTCACAATGGGATAATCTGGTGCTGTTTGATGAAAGCTGGGCCTTCAGAGAGCATGCTCGCCAATGGCTCTACACCGGCCTGACCCGGGCTGCCGAAACCATCACAATCGTACGGTAAAAATTCTACTTATATGATTTATGAGCTATCCGTGAAAACAAACGTCCGTTCGGATCCGGAATGACAAAAAACATAACTCCCAAACAAGCCCCCCTCCAGGGCATCCCCTAAACCACCCGCATCAGGAAATCCGCTGTGCGGTCCGCATGCTCCATGAGCTTGGCTTTCCTGACACCGCGCGGCGGTGCATGTAGCAGATGATTAAGAATAATCGGGCTGAAAATCAGACCAAACAACATGTCACCGGTTGTTGGCAGTATTTTTCGCTCTCTCCCCTTCCCCCGGGATAATAGCTCAAACAACACTGAAATTTGGGAAACGAACCGCTCGGTACCATCCCTGTAGACCTTTTGAATGGGCAAGCCATCAAATGGGTTCTGCAACAAAAGCAACCTGATGGCTTTGCGCCCCCGTTTCGCATTTAACACCTTGAGGATGTTATAAACCCCATCCCGCAATTGATCCCTAGTCAGTTTCTCCGCCTCAATCAAAAGCACCAGCTCATGCAGCATCGCCTCTACAATGCCATCAATCCGCTGGTAAATCTCATCAGCAATTGCTGCCTCAAACCCCTGTTTATTGCCAAAACACTGGTAGATTGATCCCTTGGACCCCCCTGACAATTTGATAACACGATCAAGGTTCAGGGCCCGCTCTTTCTCAAGAACATCAAGCCCGGCTTCGATAATCTTACGCCGTCGTTTGATTTGTAAATTTGTAAGTCCAGACATCTCAACCATAACACTATAGAAAAACCAAAATCATGCTCATTCAATGACGCCGTACATACCAGGCCGTTTCGCACCATTGGGAACAGGATAAACAGAAGGAAAGGAAGTCAGCATAACAAGACTGACGCCCACCAAAATTGATTTAAAGTATAAATTATATGCTGATGGACAACCGGGCACCTTCCCCCGTTACCTGAACCTGCGCAACCTCAATGGTACCTTGGCTCATCAGCACAACCCTACCCATACAACCTGAAGCTGCACAACTGAAGCACAAGTCATAAATGTGGTAAACACGCAGGAATGTAAGCTGAATTCATGAGCATCGCCCAACAATAGAACAGAGATGACGCATCAGCTAATGGGCAGGAGAAAAAAAGCGGGACAGGTTCACCAGACTTGTAGGATTTCAGAAAATAAAAAACGCATGGCAAAAAGCAGGGCTATACAACCAAACAACAGGTGAACAAACGGGCGGCTGCCAGTCTTGTCCCGATAAGTAAGCCCATGCAGAGCAACACCAAGTAAGATGACAACAGCCAAACCATCTATCAGCAAATCAGTCATGCAAGACCTCATGTAAGAAAAAACAGCTCATATGCGGGCAAATCAAGGAAACATTAACCAACACGCTATAGTTGTATATACAGGTTTTATTGCCCGCAATGGTTTAAAGGTAGTTTCCAGCCATGGATGACACAACAGCAAACAACGCACAAGCACGAATTCAATTGCTCTATGTGCCAAAAAACAGACAAGCCAAGATCAGACAGTTGATTAATCGTATCTGGTTTTTTCATGAAATCATTGAGATAACAACCAGATCCGGAGAAAATGCGCTATTCAGTGATTTCAAAGTCCATGATGTGACAGCCCCTTTCAACCTGCTGATCACAGATTTCAGCCCCGCCAGCCCACTGAGCCCGGATGCCCGCCAACACCTTATAACTTATCTACACAGCACGAGATGCCCCCTGATCAGTCTCTGCCCGAGGGCAGGCGTCAAAATAAATGACGGTGATCCAAATTGGCTACATATAGAATTACCCACCGAATTCCACCCTCAGGACATTGAAGACACCAACAGCGCCATTGCAAATTATTGGTTCAACCTGCCTTCATTCTAAAGAGAATGTCACTCAGACGAGCCCTCTAGGAACTGAAAGTCGGAAAGCCTCAGTTTTTTATAATATTTACCCGTTACATAAAAGGCATCTGGTTCATTATAATCCCCCGATACCCCTGCCGAAAAAGTAAACTCACCCTCATCCAGATTGAAACGGGTAAAAGCACCAAGCCTCAGCGCATCATATTCGGTGTCACCAAATGCGCCAAACTCAACCCCCCCATCAAACCAGGCCGCCAAATGCCGGCCAAGGCGGCCATGTACTTTATAATAATCATTGGCTGTGGAATAAGTTGCATAGGCTGAAAACCAGCTTTGTTCATCTATATTTTTCCAGGCTTCGAGTAAAAATTTTGCCCCAACTTCGCCGCCCTGCAACTGGTTAAACTCATCTCTCGGGTCAATATCATGGTCGATGGAAATCACGCCGCCATAGGCTTTGAAAATCATATCCATCCACCGGAATTCATACCCCGCAAGCGCTTCCAGAAACCGTGATCGTCCCTCAAATCTCGTCTTGACCGACTGCACCCCGACCCGGCGCGTAGAGTCATAATGATACCAGCCCTCACCATGAACCGCTTTTAGGCGCAGACCGCTCACCCTCGGGTCAATGCCGCGCCCTCTGACCACACCACCAGCATAAAAGCTCAACTGATTTTTTGTATAATCAACGCCGCTGAATACCTCAAGCAGGACCGGATCATCACGGTGTTGCTTGCTGTTCTGACCAGGGTGCAAAATCCAATTGCCCCAAATAACATCAGACACTCCGTGATTGAGCAGCTGATCAAGATCGTGCTGGCGTCTCTCACCTGCCAGCCCCTCCTCTGCCCGGGTTCCCTCACCGGCAACAGCAGAAGAGCTGAAAAATATCAACGCCGCAAAGATAAATATTAGAAGAAGAAAACAGCTGGAACAAAGTGTTTTGTCGGGCTGATAATGTCGCAGCGCTCGATAAGGGCAAAACAACGCTAAGCGTCCCAATCCCTGCACCATGGTGGGCGTTGAGATTCCCCCGTATTGCTGCTTCACCGCCGCGCTCATCAAACCACCCCTTGTTCGAACAGAGCTGCCCATCTAAAAAACAGACATCAGAATATCGTCACACTGACAGTTACAACTTTAAGGGGTGAATGCAGAACCAGCAATCAAAAATTTAGAAAATGCATATGAATGAGGATGATAAGGAAAAATCAGGCCATCTGGAAAAACGAATTTCAAACAAAAACCTTCATCACTTAAGTGCCAGGCACTTTTCATTTATATAAAGAGTAAATCTGACAAAGAAATAATTGATTAAGTGATATGCGAATGCGACTCTGGTTTGGCGCTGAACAGTTCCATTAAAAACTGTAAGAATATTTTCCGCTGATCCGAACTATGAGCTGCGATAGCTTCCTCCAACTTCTGTAAAACAATGGCAATATGTGCACCGGTAATTTTGTAATTTCTTTATCCATGAATGTCGTCCATTTTGGTAGGTTTCATATCATTCAAAATGGACTACTTCACTGATGGTAGATCAGCTATAGTCATGTTTTCTCCCATTTTCTCGGAGGGTGCCAGCATGACATCAGGACTGCAAAAAGAACTCAAAAAAGCCCATACTGCGAGTGCGATCAGAGCTCGTCTCTCCTTACCTCAAAAACACAGCTATCTTGGTGATGCAATGCTCGGCGGAATTGATGGTTGTGTTACCACTTTTGCGATTGTTGCCAGCTCAGTTGGTGCTGGTTTTCCGAATATTGTTGCTCTGGTTCTCGGTTTCTCTAATCTGGTCGCTGACGGTTTCAGCATGGCTGTGAGCAACTATGAAGCTGCCAAAAGCCGGACCGATCTGGTTGCTGCCAAACGAAAGGAAGAGGAGCAACACATTGCTCTTATACCTGAGGGGGAAACTGAAGAAATCAGACAGATTTATGCCCTTAAAGGCTTCAAGGATGAGGCGCTTGAACATATTGTGAATGTGATCACAAGTGATCCCAAGCTCTGGGTGGATACGATGCTGAAAGAAGAGCACAGTCTGCAGACCGAGATGCCAAGCGCCCTGTATGCCAGTCTGGCGACTTTCATTGCCTTTCTACTTATAGGCATTCTGCCTCTGGTACCCTTCATGCTGCCATTTATTGCGCCCCAAGATATATTCCCGACCAGTGCAACAATTGCCTGTATCACATTTTTTTTCATCGGTGTCATCAAGGGGATTTACCTGAATGAGAATTATTGGCGAAGCGGTTTCAGCACACTACTGATTGGCGGTATAGCTGCCGCACTTGCTTTTCTGATAGGCGATACGGCTGAATCCATGGTGAAAAACATCAGCGGCTAAGGTGTAAGATGCTGTTAGCAGCGGGATAGACGATGTGGCCACTGGCCTTTGACAATGCAATTTCGAATTCTGCCACCGCCACAAAGGGACACATATCTGTAGTTACGGGAAAGTGAGACGGCAATCATTGCCGCCTCGGTCCGTAAAATGATCAACATAGCCAAGATTGAGAAAGCGGGTGATGCAACCAGTAATGCCCGTAAGCATAAAATTTGGCACCTGATATATTGCTGGCCTGTAAATACTTTGATTTATCGCAATCCCTTCTGGGTGGCGGGCATGCTACCTATTCAACTCGGAAAATTTTACCAACATCATTCAACTAAAGAGTTTTTCACATGAAATTTTCGGACCATAAAACGCTCGAAACCGATAATTTTCATGCAAAAAGCACTGAAGATGTGCTCGTTACTTTGAGATCAGAAGTTGAAACTGGCCTGTCAACTGAAGAAGCCACGAAGCGGATAAGAAGTCATGGAAAAAACACCCTGGTCCAGCGCAATCCCATGACAATCTTTGTCCTTCTGCGCAATCAGTTTGTCAGCCCTGTAGTCTGGTTGTTGGCAGCAGCTGCTTTTGTCGCATTCGCATTTGGCGAATGGAAAGAGGGAACTGCGGTTTTTGTCGTACTTGTGATCAACGGATGCATCGGTTTTTTTACGGAATTGCGAGCTGTAAGATCCATGGAAGCTTTACGGGCTATAGGCAACTTAACAACCAGGGTTCGTCGCAATGGTATATCTGTTTTGCTACCGGCTGAACAACTGGTCCCCGGAGATATTGTATTGCTGGAAGGTGGAGATATCGTCACCGCAGACTTGAGATTGTTAGAAGCATCAAACCTTGAGGCTGATGAATCCACTTTGACCGGAGAGTCTCTGCCGGTTTCTAAAAATATCGATCCTGTTGCTGTTGATAGTACTGTCACTGATCGCTCCTCGATGCTGTTCAAAGGGACAGCCATGACACGTGGCAGTGGAACAGGAATTGTAGTTGCCACAGGGATGCAGACCGAGCTTGGACAGATTTCGAAATTGGTTTCTGATGCACAACCGGAGCACTCTCCTCTGGAGCGCCAGTTGGAGCGATTAAGCGGCCAATTGATTTATTTTACATTGGCAACCGTAACTATTATCGGAACCGCAGGAGTGCTGAGCGGTCGAGACATTTATTTAATGATTAAATCGGTAATTGCGTTGGCGGTAGCGGCAATTCCCGAAGGTTTACCAATCGTTGCTACCATGGCCCTGGCCCGAGGCATGTGGCGGATGGCGAAACAGAATGCACTCATTGAGCGTTTGGCTGCGGTCGAAACTCTCGGCGCCACTTCAATTATTCTAACGGACAAGACTGGGACCTTGACTGAAAACAACATGCGTCTTCAAGAACTGGATTTACCCGATGGGTTATACAGCGTGGATCAATCAACTTCAAAATTTGTTCTGAATTCTAAAACTTTTACCTCTTCGGACATGCCCGGAATTAAAAAAACACTCGCCGCACTTGTCCTTTGTAACAATGCGGAATTGGGTGACGATGAAGCAAAACCGATTGGCGACCCGCTGGAAATCGCCTTTCTGGAAGTGGCACAATCCCACGGCATGGAAAAGATAGAATTACTTAAGCAGTATCCAAAGACAGGTGAAATCGCGTTTGATTCTGAATCTAAAAAAATGGCTACCATTCACCAGGATGGTGACAAATATCTGGTATCCGTTAAAGGTGCCCCTGAAGCGGTACTGACAAATTCCACGAACCTGTTTGAGGCCGGAACAAAGCATTCTATCGACAAAGATACTCGACATCGGTGGCTAATCAGAACCAATGAAATGGCCAGCCGTGGGATGCGCGTTCTGGCAGTTGCTACCAAACAGATCGCACATCCGGACGACGAAATTTATAGTGAGCTTACATTTCTGGGTTTGCTCGGATTACACGACCCCCCCCGTCCGGATGTTCCTGAAGCGATCCGCAATTGTCGTCAGGCTGGCATCAGAGTCATCATGATTACCGGCGACCATGCAATTACTGCAGCGAGTATCGCCGAAGAAATCGGGATCTCTGATGTTAATCCTGAAGTGATTGAAGGGCGTGAATTAAAACCAAGAAAATTTCTGACCGAAACGGAAATAAAGAAAATCCGTGGAACCAATATTTTTGCACGGGTCAGCCCTTCGCAAAAACTGGATTTGGTTGCCATTTTTCAATCGGATGGCAACATCGTGGCCATGACCGGTGACGGGGTGAATGACGCGCCAGCATTGAAAAAGGCAGATATCGGTGTTGCTATGGGATTGCGAGGTACGCAAGTTGCCCGCGATGCATCGGCCATGGTGTTACTGGATGATGCTTTTAAAACTATCATAGCGGCCATTCGGGAAGGCCGGATCATTTTCCGGAACATTCAGCATTTTGTCATGTATTTATTGTCATGCAATTTAAGTGAAGTCTTGATTGTTGGTATGGCAATCTTGCTCGGACTACCCCTCCCTATACTGCCACTTCAAATTCTGTTCCTGAACTTGGTCACTGACATTTTCCCTGCTTTTGCGCTTGGGTTAGGCGAGGAGGATGGTCATGTTCTTTCCGCACGTCCGCGCAATCCGATGAAACCCATCATCACAAAACCAATGTGGTTTGAAATGATAGCACACAGCTTGAGCATAACAACGGCCACCCTTGGTTCACTGGTATTGGCTTATTGGGTATTAGAAATGAAAAAAGAACCCGCTGTTACCGTTTCATTTCTTACTATTGCATTCGCTCAATTATGGCATGTGTTCAATGTGCGAGATCCGCGAGCTCCCGTTTTCAACAATTCAATTGTCAGGAATGTTTATGTTTGGGCAGCACTAGGGTTGAGTACGTTTCTGTTGCTTGCAGCTGTTTATATCGAGCCTATCGCAAGCGTCATGCATTTGCATATTCCAACACCGGAAGCGTGGGGTCTTATAATTATCATGAGTTTATTGCCAGTCATATTAGGTCAAGTAGGCAAGATAATCTCTGCGAATATCTATCAAAGCAAAAAATGAATGGGCTTGAACGGTTAAAATGCAGCAAGAGAATTTTATCCGCCCTCACCTGAATAACAGCTATCTAGGCGATGACGAGCACAATCATTCCGGGCCACTCACAGCAAGCAAATCAATCACCTTTATTGTCATTTGATCTTGGTCCAATATTTTACGTCTTAGCCTTCATCATACTCCGTTTCGCACATCATGATGACGTAACACAGGGTCATTCACCTCAATGGTGGTAAGGGTTCTAAATCTCACCCAAAACGCCAGCACAGCACCATGTCCCACTTACATTAGTCTGAAGTCTAGGCCACAATATTGACTGGAAACAGAAGAGATATAAATGAGGATCGACAGTGCAATTTATTATGACGAAAGGCACACATTAAGTTTGCTCATTTTGACTGACACGCCACTCTACTTTTTAAAAATACATCTCTTGCATCAGGTTCTAATTTTTACATGAGCATTTTCCCAGTTTATAATACCCATAACAATCAAATACGAAACACCGGACAGAGGGAGAAGGTTAGATTGTTACCCAACATTCATAAACTCATTCTTGATTGGCAAGCAGCTCATCCCACCATTACCTGGATAGGGTGGGGCATTATATGGGCTTTGGTTATTACAGTTTTGCTCTGGCCAGAAACGTTACAATAATATGTCTGTTTCAGTTAAATCGACATAAGGAAAATTATATGAATTTTGATGAACTTGAAGCGCAGGTGGCTTATCTTTTATCTCAGATGCATGATGAACCTGAAAACAGATACGAACTGTATGAAGAACTGCATCTTTGCCTAAATGAAATGCGCGCCACAGGAATGCCTGTACCTGATGATTTGGCTAAATTTGAAAGAGAACTGGAGAAAGAAATGCAAGAGGCGCAATCAAATAATAAGCTTTAATAATTATGGAAATAACGCTTAGATTTTGTGGTGCAGCACAAACCGTTACAGGGTCATGCTATTGGTTAAAAACACCCAATTGCAGCTTTTTAGTTGATTGCGGACTGTTTCAGGGACCCAAAACAGTCAAAGCACTCAACTATGAAGATTTTCCATTCCAGGCTGAAAAGATCGATTTTGTTCTTCTCACTCATGCCCATATAGATCACGCAGGGTTAATACCTAAACTTTGTAAGGCCGGCTTTACTGGACAAATTTTTACAACCGAGGGAACACGTGATCTTTTAACTTTTATGTTGCCTGATAGCGGACATATTCAGGAAATGGAGGTGGAGCATCTTAACCGGCGCAAACTGCGCCAGGGTAAGGCTGAGGTTACACCAATTTACACACAGCAAGATGCTGAAAACAGTTTGACGGCTATCAAGGCGGTTGAATATGAGGCATGGTGCGAAGTTGGTCCAGGGGTAAGGGCGAGATTTTGGAATGCCGGGCATATTCTTGGCTCTGCCTCTATTGAAATTGAAATCGAGAAATCTGCTAAGAGTAAGGACACAACGCTACGTCTTCTTTTTTCAGGTGATATCGGGCCGGACAATAAGTTATTTCACCCTGACCCTGATGCGCCAAACGGGTTTGATTATGTCATTTCTGAATCCACTTATGGCGGGCGGTCACGAGCTCACAACACACCTGAAGAAAGAAGAAAACAGCTGGCAAAAACAGCCAGTGAAGCGCTTGAAAAAAACGGCATGCTTTTGATTCCTGTTTTTGCTGTTGAAAGGACGCAAGAACTTATTGTTGATTTGATCACGCTGCAAAATGCTGGAACTTTACCAAAGGTTCCGGTTTTTTTGGATTCTCCGCTAGCCATTCGCGTTACCGAAGTTTTTGAAAAACATGCAGATGATCTGGAAGATTTGAGTAGTAGACTACAGCTCTTGAATAACCCAAACATTTATCCAACGCAGTCGGTAGAGGAAAGCAAGCAAATCGCCAAAATTGATGGCGGCGCAATTATTCTAGCTGCCAGTGGCATGTGCGATGCCGGCCGCATCCGTCACCATTTAAAAAAATGGCTTTGGCAGAAGAGCGCCACTATCCTGTTTTTAGGGTTTCAGGTGCCCGGCACTATGGGGCATCTTTTGCTCAACGGTGTGAAACGAGTGAAGATCCATGGGAAAGAAATTGTTGTCAAGGCACAGATTAAACAACTGGATATTTATTCCGGGCATGCAGATAATCAGGAACTGGTGGATTGGGTTCTGGAGCGCCAACCTATTTCGAGGGCGCTGTTTTTAACGCATGGCGAAGAAGAAATGATTGCGGGAATGAAATCAGCGCTCATATCAAAAGGTTTTGATGAGACGCGTATATATTCGCCTATGCTGGATGATGAGTTTGAATTGCTTGGGGTTGATCAACTTCCTGTTAGTAGAAAAGTTAAACACCGTTTGATGTCTGATGCCCCAGTGAAGCAGGACTGGCACAATGACTTGGCTCAACTGACTTTTGATCTGCGAGATGCTTTTGAGCAGGCGGCAGATGATAAGGCGCGAGCTAAATTCATTCGGCGATTACGACGAGCAATAGATGATGAATAAACCACCTCTTTTTAGTACTCAGATTTTTACGAATAATGAAAGGCTGCTGTAATCATGATGGCCGGGCCTCTGTTGACCAAGATCAAAGCGCCTTCTGTTTAAAGGTGATAATGTTCTTTAACAGCTGGGGTAAGGACAAAGCTATAATGAAACCAATACGGACTTGGATTTTGATCGCCAATGGAGCAAAAGCCCACATAGTATTAAATGATGGGCCCGGTAACGGCATTAAAGCTGTGAAAGGGCTTGGCTTTAAAAGAGAGCACCCCCCTGTTCGGGAAATTATGTCGGATCAGCAAGGCCGGACGTTCGATAGTCAGGGCGCTGGAAGACATGCCATGGAGCCAGCGAACAGTCCAGAGCGGATTGAAGAGCAAAAATTTATCGAGAGCATCGCTGTGTTGTTAGACAGCAAATTTGGCGAAGAGGCATATGACAGGTTAGTCATCATTGCAGCCCCAAAAACTCTTGGAGATATTAGAGCGGTTCTCTCAGAGAAGGTAAGAAAGATAATTTATGCAGAAGTCCCAAAAGATCTGACCAATTTACCTTTACCTAAACTACCGGAACATCTGGGTGATTTCCTCGCAGTTTAATCCTTCATATTTTGAATTTGAACGAATGGGGGGAGGGAATTTTCATGTCATGAAGAAGTCAGATTTAAAATCTCCTGAGCCATCTTCAGAAAAGCAACCCGTGCACAATTCTATTTTTCACATTCAAAACCTTTGTAAGATTTACCAGACCGGTGAGATTACTATACGCGCCCTCAATGGCATTGATATAGACTTGTATGAAGGAGAAATGATTGTCTTTCTCGGACCTTCAGGAAGCGGCAAATCAACTTTCCTGAATATCATTGGCGGACTAGATCAGGCCAGCAAAGGCTCAGTTTATTTCAAGGATCAGGAGCTAACTGATTGTGATGAAGCCGGCCTTACGAAATACCGCCGGGACCATGTTGGCTTTGTGTTTCAATTTTACAACTTAATTCCTAGCCTCACAGCTTTGGAAAATGTTGCGCTTGTCACGGAAATATCCAGGAATCCGATGACCCCTGAAGAAGCTTTGAGCCTTGTGGGTCTTGAGGACCGAATGAACCATTTCCCGGCCCAGCTTTCTGGTGGGGAGCAACAACGAGTTGCCATCGCCAGGGCGATTGCCAAAAGGCCTGAGGTTCTATTATGCGATGAACCAACAGGAGCGTTGGATTCAAAAACCGGCATCGTTGTGCTAGAGGCATTAAGCAAAATCAACCGGGAACTGGGCACCACAACCGCGATCATTACCCATAATGCCATCATACAAAAAATGGCCAACAGGGTGATTTACTTTCTTGATGGTAAAATTAACAAGATCAGGATTAATGATGAAGTGGTCTCCTCAGTAGATATTGAGTGGTGAGCATGTCACCTCTAGATCGCAAATTACTACGGGAAATGAGGCGAATATGGGCCCAAGCTCTAGCCATAGCAATGGTTATGGCTTGCGGAGTAGCTACGATTGTACTCGCTCTAGGCGCCTATCGCTCCCTCGATGATACAAGAACGGCCTTTTATGATCGCTACCGGTTTGCTTCAGTTTTTGCAACCATGGTACGTGCGCCAGAGCATCTTAAATCCAGTATTGCGGCTATTCCAGGTGTATCTTCCCTGGAAGCCCGGATCCAGAAGCCCGTAATTCTTGATATAGAGGGGATGGATATCCCAGGCTCGGCTATTGTGATTTCTATCCCTGATTTTTCATCCCCTACTGTTAACCGCCTGTATCTGCGAAAAGGGCGCATGCCAGACCGATTGCGAGGGAATGAGGTTGTTATCACGGAAAGGTTTTCCAAAGCTCATAAGTTTGAGCCAGGAGATAGTTTCAACGCCATATTCAATGGAAAAAAGAGCAGCCTTAAAATAGTAGGCATCGTGCTTTCTCCCGAGTTTATTTATGCGCTTGGGCCAGGTGATATGGTTCCTGATGACAGGCGGTTTGGGGTTTTCTATATGAGCCAATCACATATTGAAGCGCTCTTCGATATGGAACACGCCTTCAATAGCCTTGTGATTACAACCATCAGGGGGGCGAACCTTAATCTGGTGATCAAAAAACTGGATCAACTGTTACTGCCGTTCGGAAGCGAGGGGGCCTTTAGCCGCAAAGACCAAAAGTCTAACGCCTTTCTGGATTCTGAACTCAACCAGCTCAATGCCATGGCCAAAGTGATCCCACCCATATTTCTTTTTGTCTCTGTATTTCTTGTCAACATGATCCTCTCGAGACTGGTTACATTTGAGCGGGAGGAAATCGGCCTTCTCAAGGCGCTTGGCTATTCCAACTGGAAGGTTGCGGAATATTATATAAAGCTTGTTGTTTTAATCTCCAGCATGGGGCTATTTGTCGGCTCAGTTGCCGGCTATTGGCTTGGACGCGGTCTGACGCATCTTTACGGCGACTTTTTTTCCTTTCCATTTTTGATTTTTCGACAAAGCTTTGATCTCTATTTCATTGCCGGTGGTATAACGCTTATGGCAGGCCTGCTTGGAGCAAGCAAAGCCGTTTGGACAATTGTACAACTACCGCCTGCTGTGGCCATGCGCCCACCGGCACCGCCAAAATATAACATTTTATTTCTCAATAAATTACAGTCCCTCAGGATCTTCTCACAGCTGACAGTAATGGCCATTCGGCACCTTTTTCGCCATCCCTTACGTTCCAGCTTTACAACTCTTGGAACATCCCTTTCCATATCATTGTTGATTGCGGCGCTATTTACCTATGATGCTATAGACCATATGATCGATGTAGTTTTCTTTCGTGCGGAAAATCAGAAAGCCACGGTTTATTTTGCTGAGGAGAAAAACACTGGTGCCCTTATCGAGATTAGTAGATTGCCGGGGGTGATGAGGGCCGAACCCTTTCGCCAGACACCCATCAAGATACGAAATGGTCATCTTGAATTAAGGATCTCTATTATTGGTGTTCCTGAGGATATTGTAATGGGCAAAATCCTCGACCGGGACTTAAAGCCAATGTTACCGACCGCCTCTGGTCTGATGATCTCTGAACGTGTTGCCAACAAACTGAATGTGAAGATTGGGGAATTTGTAACCGTCGAGCTAATAGAAAAGGGGAAACAAAGCGCCCGTGTTCCCATAACCGGTATAACCCAGAGCTATATCGGGCTGAGTGCTTATATGCGCTTGCAAGCCCTCCACCGCCTGCTGGTTGAGCCTCCTCAAATCACGGGAGCAAAATTACTAATTGATCAATCGAAACAAAAAGAACTCTACAAAGCCATTAAACTAACACCTCAAATTGCAGCCATTGCATTGCAGGACATTTCACGTGAAAAGTTCAGAGTTACCATTGAACAAAACATAACAACGATGACAGCGGTTTATGTTTCACTAGCCTTGATTATTACCTTTGGGGTTATCTATAATTCAGCACGCATACAGCTCTCTGAGCGTGCAAGAGAGCTCGCCAGCTTAAGGGTTCTCGGCTTTACCCGTTTTGAAGTTTCGAATGTTCTGCTTATTGAGCTGTTTACTATTGTCTTTATCGCTCAGCCACTTGGATGGATCATTGGGTATGGCTTTGCCTGGTCGATTGTTCAAGGTTTTGCTAATGACTTGTTTCGGGTTCCACTCATTATTAACATTTCCACCTACGCCACAGCCAGCTTGATCGTCCTGCTAGCAGCAATTGCTTCAGCATTAATTGTTCGTCTGCGTGTCGATAAGCTTGATTTGATCAAGGTTCTAAAAACAAGAGATTAGAAGCCATGCGCGAGACCATTTATAAGATACTGGAAAAAATCAAAGAAAATTATCATCACCCATTAAGGGAGCACTATAAAAAACCGTTGGGATTTTCAGCTATCGGTCTCCTACTATTGCTTGTGTTTTATTATGCACTTCGTCCACAGCCCATTCCTGTGGATTGGGCGCTGATTGAAAAGGGGGAGATGCAAGTCACCATAAAGGAAGAAGGGGAAACAAGGGTTCGTGATATTTACATTGTCTCCTCTCCGATAGCTGGCCATCTTGCACGCACCAATTTGGACGAAGGTGAGGAGGTCAAAGCGAATGTGACAACAATCGCCTCCATACATCCGCTCGATCCACCCTTCCTTGATGAAAGGCGTTTATTAGAGTTGAACGCAGTTGCTGATGCGGCGAATTCTGCTGTCGCCTTGGCTGAAGCGGACCATCAAAGCGCTCTTTTAAAGTTGGAATTGGCAGAAAAAGAATATCAAAGATCCTTAAAATTATCAAAAAACAATGTTGTCTCCAGCCAGCGCCTGGAAACAGTTCAGAATGAAGCTGAAATTGCAAAATCCCTTGTTGAAAGCACCCGGGCCAAAGTTGATTTTGCCAAGTCGGAATATAAAAGCGCTCTAGCTCGACTGAAACAGCCAACATCAGAAAGTCAGCATAACCTGGGCAAAACCTGTTGCATAAAACTAGCCTCGCCCATTGACGGGGTCGTATTGCGCGTACATGCCCGTAGTCAGCAGGCTGTTCAACCAGGTACAAAGATTGCAGAAGTCGGCAATCCGAAAAATCTTGAAATTATTGTTGATCTAATTTCCAGCGATGCTCCCAAACTAAAAAGAGACGCCAAAATTCTGATCAGCAAATGGGGCGGTGGAAAAACGCTTACCGCTCATCTCAGACGCGTTGAGCCAGGTGCTTTTACGAAGGTGTCATCCCTTGGCATTGAGGAGCAACGGGTGAATGCGATTATGGATCTTGAAACTGTACCTGATAGCCTTGGCCATGGTTATCGTGTGGTTGTTGAAATGGTTATCTGGTCAAAAGCGGATGTAAAAAAAATCCCGATTAGTGCCCTCTTTCGCACTCATGGTAAGTGGTCAGCCTTTTTTCTCAATGATGGAAGAGCGGTTCTTAAAGACTTGAAAATCGGTCAAATGAATGAAAATTATGCTGAAGTTATTCAGGGTGCAGAAGAAGGGGAAACGGTTATTCTTTATCCAAATGATCAAATTATGGATCGTTCCCGTGTAGAACGGCGACGATAACACATGCTGCCTGTAACCTGTTACAGAAGTGACGCAGACAGAAAGTTGTAATTAGCAAAGAGGCAAATCAAAGCCGTTCAGATAGTGTTAGGTTAGGTCTGAGAAGCGTGAATGCAAAGCTGAGAACGTGGCCCCGCTTTATGGGAGTTGATAAGCACTCCATTAAGTATCAGTCTCTGGATTTTTGCGACCCCAGATAAGCGTAGCGATAGGCAAGCGCCACGCCCACTCCCCCGCCCAGGATATTACCGAGCGTAACAACCACCAGGTTAATCAGGGCTGCGTCAACGCTTACGTTGGCGCCTGAAGCCCAGCCTTGTGGAAAGAAGTACATATTCGCCACAGAATGCTCGAGGCCAAGCAAAACGAAGGCTGAGATCGGCCAGAGAATGGCGTGAATCTTCCCCGCTGCAGTGCGGGCAGAGAATGTCAGCCAGATTGCAAGACAAACAAGCGCGTTACAGAGAGCACCTCGAAAAAAGGCCTCAACAATTGGCAAAGCCGCCTTTGCCTCGGCAATCTTTATAGCCAAAGCTCCCATATTTGCATCTAGCAGCCCTGATAAACCAAACGCAATTGCAAGGCTGACGGCACCGATAAGATTGCCAACGTAAACCATTGTCCAATTGCGCAGGAGTTTCTGTAATGAAATCTTGCGATCAACCGCAGCCATCACCATCAAGGCATTACCGGTAAACAACTCAGCACCGCCAACAATTACAAGGATCAGGCCAAGTGAAAAAACAACACCGCCCAGTAGTCTTGCCGGGCCATAACTTGTGTCAACACCCATCATCACCGCAGTATAGGCCGCAGCCCCGAAACCAATAAACGCCCCAGCAAGAATGGCAAGAACCAACATTTGCACCAGTGGCAATTTCGCCTTGGCAACTCCGGCCGTCTCAATAAGCTCAGCGATCTCAGACGGCCTGTAGGAATCAAACATTGGTTTTTCTTTCATAATTTGGAAAATACCAGACTATTGTCGCACCCACACAATACGGGACACAAAGGCAACTTCACTTTGCTCCACACTCTCGGTGGTATCATGGTCCGTAAGATCAGCCAGCTCGATCTTTTTTACACTCTGCCTGAGGAAGAGGCGGGCCTCAACCCTCCCCTTTTTATATTTGACAATCACACGGTCGCCGCGCCTCAGTTCAGCCCCTGGGCTGACCACCAGAATATCGCCGGCCCAATAAACCGGTTCATAATCATCCTCCACAACTTCAAGCGCAAACATGTGCGCATCATGAATTTCAGGAAACTGAATTTCATCCCAATCCCCCGCCTGCGGCAAACCCTGCCCATCGAAGAACGCACCAGACTGTGCCATATCCATATCTATCAGCGGTACAGCATGCCCATATATATTCCGGCCAGGGTGGGCCGCCACCAGCAGGTTCAAAAACTCATCAAAATTTGCCCCGGTCGCCTCAAGCACCTTGGCCAAACTTTCAGTACTGGGCCAGCGCTCCCGCCCCCCAGCGGTAAAGCGTTTCGATTTGTTAAAAGTTGTCGCATCCAGTCCGGCCTGTTTTGCCAGACCAGAAGGGGAAAGCTCATACCGCTCGGCAAGGCCATCAATAGCCGCCCATATGGCATTGTGGGTGATCATCGTAAAAACCTGTCAACAAAAGGATTAAATGCCCACAAAAGGCATATATACCTTGTATCATGAAAAAAGACCTATTGCATAGAAGATTTTTCAGTGAAACAGATAATACAGCATGTGGTTAATCACAAATGATCCGATCCAGGCGCGCGCCAGAATGGGAAGGCAACAACAGCAATGGTAATGATCTATAAAATTGAAAATCGTGAAATCTGGCATACAGCCAGATCAAAGGGATATTATAACGGCTCAAAAGCAGATCAGGATGACGGCTTCATACATTTTTCAACATCTGAACAGCTGACAGGCACCTTGAGTAAACATTTTGCCGGAAGGACGGATCTGCTGCTGATCGCCTTTAATGCCGAGATCCTGGGTCCGGATTTAAAGTGGGAGCCCGCCCGCAATGGGGATCTTTTCCCCCATTTATATGGCCCATTGCCAACCACCCACATTTTATGGGAAAAGCCCATAGAAGAAACACCAACCGGCAGCCATATATTGCCGCAAACCAATGCATCAACAAAAGACAACCAGGTCTGAAATCAGTGGTCAATCTTTATAAATTAGCAAGCCCTTTCATCTTCAGGATGGACCCGGAAGCCGCCCACCAGCTTTCAATCAAAGCCCTTAAAACGGGGTTGAAAGGCACTTGCAGCCCGGCAAATGACCCGCGTCTCTCTCAATCACTCTGGGGACTGGAGCTGAAAAACCCATTGGGGCTGGCCGCCGGCTATGACAAGAACGCCGAGGTTCCAGGCCAGTTGATCAATCTGGGCTTTGGTTTTGTCGAGGTAGGTACCCTGACACCCAAACCACAGGAGGGGAACCCGAAACCACGCCTTTTCAGGCTGAGAGCAGACAACGCCATTATCAACCGGCTTGGCTTCAATAATGAGGGTCATGACGCCGCTCTGATCCGGCTCCAGGCCCGTGAGATGGAAGGCATCATCGGTGTTAACATTGGCGCCAACAAAGACAGTAAGGACCGCATCGCAGATTATATCACCGGCC
The DNA here is from genome assembly GCA_964351785.1 of uncultured Rhodomicrobium sp. GTDB lineage: Bacteria > Pseudomonadota > Alphaproteobacteria > Rhizobiales > HXMU1428-3 > HXMU1428-3. The sequence goes on along the minus strand of CAYGPF010000017.1, from coordinate 34,865 downwards.
TGAAAACCTTTCAGGGCGTAGCCGATTATTTCACAATCAACATTTCCTCACCCAACACCCCGGGCCTGCGAGATCTGCAAAGCCCCGAAGCGCTGGAAGATCTGTTAAAAGGGTTGATGCTGACACGCACCCGCATTGTCGATCATGGCGGACGCATGCGGCCCATCTTCATTAAACTTGCCCCTGACATCGAAGATAAGGATCTGGAACCCATCCTTGTGAAGCTGCTGGACCATAAAGTCGATGGCGTCATTATCTCAAACACCACCTTGAACAGAGACAGTCTTAAGGACCCGCAATCCCGCGAGACCGGCGGCCTCTCCGGCCGGCCGCTCTTTAAGCGCGCCACCCGCATGCTGGCCCGTGCACATCTGATCACAGGGGGAGCACTGCCCATCATCGGCGTTGGCGGCATAGAAGACGCTGAGACAGCCTGGAAAAAGCTTGAGGCCGGCGCCAACCTGCTCCAGCTTTATAGTGGCCTTGTATATCAGGGACCAAAACTCATTCGCACCATTTTAACTGGCTTGAGCAAAAAGCTTGATGAGGAAGGCCTGCATTCTCTCGCCAGTATCCGCGGTCGCACCGCGGAAGAGTGGGCAGATCTGAAACTGTAAGAAGGCAAGCAGAGACAAGCCCGACAGGAAAGATCGCACAATATCTCTCAATAAATTTTTTCAAAGATAAGGTTTTCCAACACCTGATTTTGCCGTAAAATAACCACCAGAGAAAACACTGATCTCTGAATTACATCTGACTGAGGGAGACCGTCATGTTCCGTGTTAAGACAACTCTTTTCCTAATCCTGGCACTGTTCTCTAGCCTGACAGCACTCACGGCAGGGCTGTCCCCAACCGCCAGAGCCCAGGATAATCCTGCCTGTGTTATCTGGCCGGAAATCGCCAGTTCAGCTACCATAGCCCAGGTTCAGGCCTTCCTCTCAGAATGCCGCAGCGGTATTTTCTACCGTCTCGCCTCAGCCCGCCTGAAAGAGCTGAAAGGCGAAACGGTTCACACCAAAGCCCCGCCCAAAACTGATTATGACGGCGTTGAGGATTCCAATGAACCAGCTGAAGATATCTACCAGCGCGCCAAGGATTACCAGTACGGTGACCGCAAAGTCGCCAAAGATCATAAAAAAGCGCTTAGTCTCTTTTATCAGGCTGCCAAAAAAGGCCACTCCAAATCCATGACGGACATTGGCTACATGCATGAAAAAGGCTTTGGCACCCGCCAGAATTCAGAAGAAGCCGTCAAATGGTACCAGAAGGCCGCTGACAAGGGCGAGAGCATGGCTCTGAATAATCTGGGCTGGATGTTCTCGGAAGGCAAGGGCGTCGAGAAGGATTACAACAGGGCTGTACGCCTCTACCGGCGCGCCATTGCACTTGGCGAACCTCTGGCCATGACCAACCTTGGCTGGATGTATGAAACCGGCAAAGGTGTTGCCAAGGATCTTTCCAAGGCTTTTGGCTATTACAAACAAGCCGCAGATTCAGGTGATCTCCAGGGGCTGCATAACTCCGGCTGGATGTATGCCAGCGGCCAGGGAACCGATCGCGACCCGGCCAAGGGCGCAGAAGCGGTTTATGAAGCCATCCGAAAAAAGAACAAATTCTCTGTCGACCAGATGACCAGCAATTATGATGCATGGCCAAAGGATTTCCGCCGGGAATTGCAAAAGATTTTAAAACGAAATGGCTTTTTCAACGGCGCCGCAGATGGCATCTTTAATCAGGATACCAAAGATGCTGTCAGGCAAGCTGCCAAATAAGCGGCAGCGCGCCGGGGGCAAAGCTTTGATCAACGTTGTCCGGAAAATCCCAACAATCGAGCCCCTCAATATCACTGGAGGAACACCGGAATGCAGATGCAACCAAGCGCAAACAACCGGAGTACAGGGTGAATGAGTGTTAAAATATATCACAATCCACGCTGCTCCAAATCACGCCAGACCCTCGCCCTGCTGGAGGAGCACGGCAACACACCAGAAATCATCCTCTACCTTGAAACACCACCCAGCGCTTCAGAACTCACAGCCATAGCTGAAAAACTGGGTCTTGGACCAAGAGACATCATCCGCAAAGGCGAAGCCATATATAAAGAGCTGAATCTTGGCGACGCAAGCCTGAGCAATGAAGCTCTTTTCACCGCCATGAGCCAAAACCCGATCCTCATCGAGCGGCCCATTGTTATCAATGGCACCAGAGCAAGGATCGGGCGCCCAAAGGAAGCCGTGCTGGAAATCCTTTGATGATTTCATCTCGTTGATATTTTAAAAAAGCCCCTGATTACCTGCAGGATGCTGCTGCCAGCACCATAGCTTAATCAATAGGACTAGTCGGACGAACCCCGATCCTTGGCAACCGAAACAAACCGCAGGATCAGCCATATCGGAAACACAATCACCGCTCCGAGCAGAAAATAATCGATCGCCCAGCCAATCGCATCAAATCCAAGACTGTATATATAATGAAACAGCTCACGCAATTTCTGGACAAGGCCAAACACATCAAGGCGAAAGGCAGATAAAACAACCCCCAACACGAGGGAAATCACCACCAGGCGCAAAATCACCCACCAGGGCTCACCGCCAAAGAATTTGTCCATCTTTTTTCCTTTTATTTCGCCCATACTCTTAATTTCGCACATGCGCTTGTTTCACTCATAACATGTCACATATGGCAATCCACTGAACTGTTTCAGCTCTCAGTTGAAAAGACAGGGTGGGCAGAAAACCACACCTCATAACACCCCTCACCCCTCCAACACCCGGCATCAAAGCGCCCGGCAGCCAACTATACAATGCCAGTTTGAAAAAACCAGCCCCCTACAAAGCCCGTAGAGGCATCATGAATTTCACAAACAAAAAAACACGGCAAAGTCATCAACGATCTTGAGCTGATGAGAAAGCCTTGATACGCTTTAGTCAAACGAATCAGTAACCGGCCAGAGCGTTCAACATAGTCGCGAGCAACGCCTTAAAGCACAAAGCTCTATCAACCCTGATTTTGGCCGCCGTCAATGTTCCCCAAAACACAATCGAAGTCGAGCACAACTTTATCATCTGGTACAATTATAAAGTTGAGAGCTCCCTTCCTGATAAAGCGTTCCATTCAGTAAATCAGATCACAAGGGTTTTGTGTCTCCTGAAATCAAGATCACCCTGCAAAACTCTAGAGCTCACCACCACAATGTTGGAAAAACACGCAGAAACGATTATGGCGCCAAAACTTCTCAATCAAATCAACCAGTTTCAGGAAGAGCTCCGGCTGTGTGAAAGCTCCTTCATCGCCCACCCCACAGGCGCGCTGATCTATCCGGCCAGGAACACGCTCATCGTGGCCGATATTTATCTGCAAAGCGGCACCAAATGGAGTGTCCTGCAAAAGCTCGGCAACAGGAGCCAGGCCAGCGTACAGTTAAAGGCGCTCTCCACCCTGATAGACACCTTCGGGATTAAAGAAGTCATCGCCATTGGCCGCTCCTTCCGCCGCCTGGATGACCCCTACCACCTGGACAGCGCCGATCTGACAACGCTTTACAATCTTCAAAAGAGCGTGGATTGGATCTGGGCTGCCGGACCACTGGCCCGCAATTACCCCAATCTCGTGGGCGGCCTTCGCATGGTCAGCTATAACGGCCATGGGTTTGATTTTCGCGCCGAACCCCGCAAAGTCCCGGTAAGTCATGAGATCGCTGCCGGCATGTACCCCATGGCCCGTCTTGGCGATGAAGACAGCACACAAAACGGTGCCAATGTTCTTCCCTGCTTTGTCTCAAATGGCAAACGCCTGCTGATGCCAGCCTTTGGCGGCCAGCTTGCAGCCCGCAACATTCTGGGAGACGAGTTCCTCCCCTTCTTTGGATATGATGATTTAAAAGTCCAGGTCGTCGATCAGTTTAAAACCTTCCCTGTCCCAAGAAGCCTGCTGAAAGCGGGCTGATTACAGAGAGAGCGAACCGCTAAACAATCTTGCCTTGCATTAAAAGCGGCACCTCGCCGTTCACCCCAGCCGCTTCCTTGACAAAAAAAGCCTTCAAAGGTGCCAGCCGGTCCACAAGTCTGAGACCAAACCCCCGCGCTTCTTTGACAAAATGATTTTCCGAACCAAACAAACGGTTCAGCCCATCCATGGCAAAAGCGGACATCACCCCATCAAACCGGCGCCATTGCTGATACCGTGCCAATGCAATCGCCCCGCCATGATCAAGACCAAGACGCCGTGTTTCAATCACAATCTCTATAAGCGCTGCAACATCCCTGAGACCGATATTCATCCCCTGGCCTGCCAGCGGATGAACACCGTGTGCCGCATCCCCGACCAGCGCCACCCGCTCAGTCACAAACTCATGCGCAAGCAGGAGCGACAGGGGAAAATGCCGGCGCGGCCCCAGAAGGCTCACCCTGCCAAGCTTTGGTGAAAATCTGAGATTGATCTCTTCCATAAAGTCATCATCATCAAGCGCCATTAAAGCCTCAGTTGCCCCCCGCTGCTCCGTCCATACAAGCGAAGCCCGATCCCCTTTCAGGGGTAAAATGGCAAATGGCCCGGCAGGGAGAAAATGCTGCACGGCACGGCCACCATGCGGCTCCGAAAGCCCGACCGTCACCACAATCCCGTCCTGCCTGTAATCAGAGCGGAAAACATCTATGCCCATACGCTCACGCACAAATGAGCCCCGCCCGTCAGCCCCGATCACAAGCGGCGTTTCTATTCGATCACCATCAATGATCAGGGAAGCCCCTTGCAAGCTGCACGCAAACGTCTCTATCTGACAAGGCGTGCGAACACGCAAACCCGCCGCCCCGGCAAGTGCCTTGTAAAGCGGCCCGGCCAGCGCTTCATGTTCGATGATAAAGGCTCCGGGCCAGCCCATTTCAATCTCACCGGTAAAATTCAGAAACACGGGCCGCAGCGGGCTATCAAGCGCACTGTCCGTGATATCAATTTCCTCTATCGGCTGGACAAACTCTTCCATCTCTCCCCAGAGGCCCAGCATTTCAAAAAGCACTTTCGATGCATGTGACAAGGCATAAGCTCGCCCGGCATGGGCCGATTGATCAGAAATGTCATGCCGGTCAACCAGCAGAATTTTCAGATCCCCGCCCCCAAACCGGGAAAAACCCAGCGCAGCAACCGCGCCAATAATCCCACCGCCAACAATCACCAGATCATGGTAATCTGCTGTTTCTGCGCTTTTCAGACGTATTTCCTCATTATCACTGGTCATATACAATCCGAACCTGTTACCATTCATTTATCATAAATCAATCAACCAAGATCAGCCTCCATGCCATTTTTAAAGTCATCCCCCCCCTCGTCAAGCACCAGAATGAAAAATCGCGGCGACCCAATAATAACACCCCTGTTTTTTCAGTCGATCCGCAACCAACCAACCAGCCGCAAAGAGGCCTCCCGGGCAAAATGACAAACACCCCAAATCTGCTGGATGAACTGCTTGATCTGCAGGAAATTGGCCCTCATACCTATTTAGCACAATCACACAATCCGGGCTGGAACCGCGTCTATGGCGGTCAGGTCATAGCTCAGGCCATAATCGCTGCGACCAACAGCGTCAAAACGCAAGATATCTGCCACTCTGCCCATGGCTATTTCATGCGCCCCGGCGACCCGGAAAAACCAATAACCTACCGTATTGACCCGGTACGTGAAGGCAAAAGCTTTCAAACCCGGATGATTTATGCAAGCCAGGATGAAGAAACCATTTTTGCCATGGGTGCTTCTTTTCATAAAAACGAACCCGGCCCGGACCATCAGGATCAGATGGGAGACGTCCCTCAACCTGATGATTTACCCCCGATGAGCGACCTGATTGCCGCCAATCGGGATAAATTGCACCCTGAAGTGGCCCGTTATTTCGAACGGGATCGCCCCTTTGAAATGCGCCCCATTGATATCTCCCGCTATATGGAGCCAAAACCGGCCCCCCCCACCCAGTCAATCTGGTTAAAACCGAACAGCAGGCTGGAGGGTCCCTTTGCAAAACATCAGTCAGCGCTAGGCTATGCCAGTGATTTTACCTTGCTGGACACTGCCTTGATTGCCCACGGCAAACTGCTATTTGACCCCAGCCTGATGTTGGCCAGCCTCGATCACAGCATCTGGTTTCATCGGAATTTTGACATCAACGATTGGTTGTTATACCGCCAGACTTCCTCCAACGCCCACGGCGCACGCGCCCTCTGCCATGGTCAGTTCTTCACGAAAGATGGCATCCTTGTGGCATCCACCGCCCAGGAAGGCCTGACCCGACCAAAAAAGTAAACATTTGCATTATATTTAGGCATAAATAATTTAATGCCTATATTTTAGGCGTTAAAATTGAGGCACAAAAAATGTCTTTTCCAAGGCGTCTTCATAAAACATTAACGAAATCAGTAAGTTATAAATTTTTCGTTAATTGGCATATCCTTTGAAATAACCCTCATTAGCGTAGAAGCATGAAACCTCAGATGGAACGATCAATGTTCCCAAGCGGGGCAGGTGCCTGTGCTAAATGAAAATTTCAGCCAATGAGGATTGAGGGGGATAATGTGAAGCTAATTACCGCCATTTTAAAACCACACAAGCTGGAGCCAGTTCGCGAAGCTCTAGGCAGCCTAGAAGTTACCGGAATGACCGTCACTGAGGTCAAAGGCTACGGCAGACAACGAGGCCAAAGTGAAATCTACCGTGGTGCTGAATACGACGTAAGTTTTGTTCCAAAGGTTAAATTGGAAGTTGCATCAGCTGACGATCGTGTTGGTGCAATTGTTGAAGCCATTAAAAGCTCTGCAAATACCGGAGAAATTGGTGACGGCAAAATCTTTGTGACCAGCCTGGAACAAGCTGTCCGTATCCGCACGGGTGAAACTGATAATAACGCGCTTTAAAAAAACAACAGGGAAAAGTTACATGTTGAAGTCTAATATTTTGAAAAGCGTCGGCCTCGCAACCATGATTGCCTTGATTGCAACGCCGGCACTTGCTGAAGAGGCGGCCGCACCGGCTGCTGACCCGGCATTTATATTTAACACCTTGCTCTTCTTGCTTGGTGGTATCCTGGTGGTCTGGATGGCTGCCGGTTTTGCCATGCTTGAAGCAGGCATGGTGCAATCCAAAAACGTCTCCATGCAATGTGTGAAAAACATCGCGCTTTACTCAATCGCCGGCCTCATGTTCTGGTTGATTGGCTACAACGTAATGTACACAGGCGTTGATGGCGGCTATATCGGCACATTCCTGCCGGTTGAAATGCCAGATCCGGCAAAAGACGCTGGTGATTACTCAGCAGGTTCAGACTGGTTCTTCCAGATGGCCTTCTGCGCAACCGCCGCCTCTATCGTATCTGGCACCCTGGCCGAACGCATCAAGCTATGGCCCTTCCTGCTTTTTGTCGTCATCCTCACAGGTGTTATCTATCCTGTAGTGGGCGCATGGACATGGGGTGAAGGCTTCTTGAACAAAATGGGCTTTTCTGATTTTGCCGGCTCAACAATCGTACACTCAACAGGTGGCTGGGCAGCTCTTGCCGGCGCCCTTATTCTGGGTGCCCGTACCGCCAAATATCAGGATGGCAAACTAACACCACTACCAGGCTCAAGCATGCCACTTGCCACATTGGGTACATTTATCCTCTGGCTCGGCTGGTTCGGCTTTAACGGCGCCTCACAACTTGCTTTTGCAACCAATGTGGACGCTTCAGCCGTTTCACGTATCTTCGTGAATACAAACCTTGCAGCCGCTGCCGGTGTTGTTGTTGCCATTCTGCTCTCTGAAATACTCTACCGCAAAGTCGATCTGACATTTGCATTGAACGGTGCACTTGCCGGTCTTGTTGCTATCACTGCTGAACCATTGACCCCCGATCCACTCTGGGCAATCATTATCGGCGGTATTGGTGGCCTGATCGTTGTGTTCACAGTTCCACTTCTTGACAAACTGAAAATTGACGACGTCGTCGGCGCCATTCCGGTTCACCTGTTTGCCGGTATCTGGGGCACCATGGCTGTGCCGCTAACCAACACAGGCGCCAGCTTTGTGACCCAGGCCATAGGCGTTGGCGCAGTTGGCGTAATGGTCTTCTTTGTCAGCTTGTTTATTTGGATATTGTTCCGCTTCACAATTGGTCTGCGCTGCTCAGCTGAGCAGGAGATGAAAGGTCTCGATATCAGCGAGATCGGTGTGGAAGCTTATCCGGAATTCAAGAAAGGGTTCTAACACCAGCCAGTCTGCAAATCTGATCCCATATAACTTGCAGACGAAACCAAGAGAGCGATTCCAGTCTTTGACTCCCCTATATCAAATGGAATCGCTCTCTATTCTTGCCTCCCAACTTTGCCTAAAAAATAATCAATTGAAATGCAATTGATTATTTTTTAGGCTTTTCTGATTCCCCCCCAGTCCCCCGATATTATCTAAACGCCTGATTGGTTTGGCTAAATTTTAATCATCCGATCTGGCATAAACCTTGATAACCTAATAGAAAATATACAAACCACATTGAAATACATAAGAAAACTCAACGGGATCAGGGGGTTGAAAAAATGGATAATATTTCATCAGGAGCCGACTTATTTTTTGTTCTGATGGGCGCAATTCTGGTATTTGCCATGCATGCCGGCTTTGCCTTTCTCGAGGTTGGTACAGTCAGGCATAAAAGCCAGGTCAATGCTTTGGTAAAAATCCTGGCTGACTTTGCCTTCTCTACAGTATCATACGTCTTTATCGGCTATTGTCTGGCCTATGGCACGACAATCATGTTTGACGCCGCCACCCTCACCGGAACGGCCGGTGGCGAAACATTTGAACCACAGGGACTGACCCTGGTTCGCATATTCTTCCTGGTCACATTCGCTGCCGCCATACCGGCCATTATTTCAGGTGGCATAGCCGAACGGGCGAAATTCTGGCCACAATGTTTCGCAACCATCCTTCTGGTCGCCCTGTTCTATCCGTTCTTCGAAGGTATGGTCTGGAACGGCAATTACGGCTTCCAGACATTCATGAAGAACGCCTTCGGCGCGGAATTCCATGATTTTGCCGGCTCGATAGTGGTACACGCCGTAGGTGGCTGGGTTGCTCTCGGCGCGGTTATTCTACTTGGTGCCCGCAGTGGTCGTTTCTCAGCTGATGGTAAAGTCATTGGCGTCCCGCCAAGCTCAATTCCATGGCTGGCCCTTGGCTCCTGGCTGCTCTGCATCGGCTGGTTCGGCTTTAACGTCATGACCGCCGGTTCCCTGAAAGACGCCTCTGGTCTCGTTGCCATGAATTCACTAATGGCCATGGTCGGTGGCATCATCAGCGCGCTGATTGTAGGTCGCAATGACCCGGGCTTTGTCCATAACGGTGCTCTGGCCGGTCTGGTTGCTGTTTGTGCCGGTTCCGACATCATGCACCCGGCAGGTAGCCTTGCCGTTGGTGCGGTTGCAGGTGCGCTCTTTGTCTATATGTTTGAATATACGCAAAACAAACTGAAACTGGATGACGTGCTTGGCGTCTGGCCACTCCATGGGCTTTGCGGCGTCTGGGGCGGTATAGCTGCTGGGATCTTCGGCCTGACCTCAATGGGTGGTCTCGGCGGTGTAACTTTCATGAGCCAGCTTGTCGGTTCATTACTGGGCGCAGGCTATGCCTTTATCGCTGGCCTTATCGTTTACGGTGTGTTGAAGAAAACAACCGGCATCAGGCTAAGCGAAGAAGAAGAACGCATGGGTGCTGACCTTGCCATTCATAAAATTGGTGCCAATCCTGAAGAAGGCCTGGTCTCAAGGTAAGCAGCGACAAAGGGCATCACTGCACGTGACTTCCCATAAAACACCACAAACAGGCAAAAGCCACCCGGCCAACGACCGGGTGGCTTTTTTATCACCGCACTATTGGCAATTTGCACCGGGGACCATAAGGTTCTATAAGCAAAACCAAAGCCCTTAAAACGAGTTGAAAGCCAGAACCAATGACCATACACCTTTCCATTGATTACCCCCCCATCCCGGCTGAATTAGGCGAAAAAATCAAAGGTGAATTACAACAGGACGATATCCTTGGTGACTTTGGCCCGGGCCAAAGCCTCTGGCAACATCTGTTTGGCGGTAAACGCCCTGACATGACCTGGTGCACCATCATCGCCCCTGAATGGTTTGAGGGCAACTACAACGGTGAAACAAGCCCAGCCCCCCTGACAGCAGAAGGTAAACAAAAACTCGGCAAAGCGGTGAACACCATTTTTGATGCGGCTGGCGGGCCAATCACTGTTGTCTGCCTAAAGCCCGGCGACAAACCAGCCAGCCAGAAACAACTGAACATCAGTGAATTCAACGGCCTCCTCCAACAGGAAGGCCTTCCCTTCGGCACCCTGATGATCCTTGATCGCCGCCTTGAAGATCGCCCTCAATAATCTAAATCGTAAAACAAAGGCAGAAAAGCAGAAGGCAAAACGACAAGACCATGAACACAACGAGCGCCACCATAACCGAACCACGAGGCCGGTTAAAATCAATCATCGAAGAAAAAAGCTACCAGTTTGGCCCCGAGATAACCCTGGCCTCAGGTATGAAATCTCATCATTATTTCAATATGAAACCAACCATGCTGGACCCGGAAGGCGCAAACCTCATAGCGAATCTGATGCTGGATGAAATCGCCGCCCTCGAGCAGGATTTTGATTATGTCGGCGGTCTGGAACTTGGTGCCGTCCCCATCGCATCAGCAATCGCCCCCGCTTCATATTTGAGAAAATGCCCGTTAAGCGCTTTCATCATTCGCAAAAAGCCAAAAGACCATGGCACCCAAAGTCTGGTTGAAGGGTTACAAAGCGGGGAAACCCTTGCGGGTAAAAACCTGGTCATTGTCGAGGATGTGACAACAACTGGCGGCTCAGCCATAAAGGCCATTGAAGAGGTCCGTCGTAGCGGCGCCATCGCAGACCTGGTGATCACCATCATTGATCGCCAGGAAGGCGCAGCCGAAGCCTTCAGCGCGGTAGGCGTTAAGCTGATCAGTCTTTTGAAAAAAGCAGACTTCACCCAGAGCTAAGATATACCCCGGTTCCCCTGCGGGTTAAACTTCACGATCAGGTCCGACATAATAAATTTACGATCGTCAAGGTCCCCGCATTTGAAGATCTGCATGGAATCGGGTTCGAATGTCTTGACGATGTAATCAGCAATTGGATTAGCCACAACCTGATCCATACGGTCCGTCTGGTTGATATAAACCATCTCGAAATCATTGGCTTTCAATTGTTTGGTATAGAGGAAAACAGCACCAAACTGACCAAAGCTTTTCCCAAGTTCAAAAACCCAGAATTCATAGAATCTCCCGGAAAGCCCACGCCATTCCTTAAGATCAGTTTCCATAAATAGCCCCTCAATATCTTGTATCTGAGTACGGCGTAATGCATCGTCAAAGAGTCATGAAAACCCGTCAACTCAATACCGGAAGGTATCATGCTGTAAAATCAGTTACAAGAAAGAAGTACCCAAGGGGTACAGACAACTGCTCTCGCAAAAAATGGCACCCAAAACAAACTGATAACGCCAGATCCGGCCCATCAGTTTGGTGCTCCTCTCCATCTCTCCGGGAAAATCAGTGAGCCTCATGCCAGTTTACGGCAGCGCGCGAATCAACTTTCAAAGGCACCTTCAGTTCAATCACCGGGTCGGCTGCACCTTCCATAATCTTTGTAACCCGCCGGCAAATCTCATCGGCTTTGCCCGAAGGCACTTCAAAGATCAATTCATCATGGACCTGCAACAGCATTTTTGCCTCCAGTTGCTCATCCACCAGCACATCCGCAACCTGCACCATGGCCCGGCGAATAATATCAGCAGCGGTCCCCTGTATCGGGGCATTGATCGCCGCCCGCTCAACAAATGCCTTATGCTGCCGGTTGCTGGAGTTAATCTGCGGATAATGAACACGCCGGCCAAACAGGGTTTCCACATACCCGTCAAGCTGCACCTGTTCTTTCATGGCATCCATATAATCCCGAATGCCCGGAAACCGTTTAAAATAGGTCTTGATGTAATCGCCAGCCTCAGACCGAGAAATGCCAAGTTGATTGGCCAGACCAAACGCGGAAATGCCGTAGATAATGCCAAAATTAATCGCCTTAGCCCGCCGTCTTGTCATCGGGTCCATATCTTCAAGCGGCACACCGAACATTTCTGAAGCGGTCATCGCATGGATATCATGGCCCTGATGAAACGCCTCTATCAACTGGTCGATATCCGCCATATGAGCCAGAATGCGCAGTTCTATCTGACTGTAGTCAGCAGAGATCAGCAGAGCCCCCTTCTCGGCGACAAAAGCTGTTCGTATCTCCCGCCCCTCTTCTGTGCGCACCGGAATGTTCTGCAAATTTGGGTCGGTCGAGGCAAGCCGCCCGGTCGTCGTTGCTGCCAGTGAATAGGACGTATGCACCCGCCCGGTTGTTTCATGAATAAATTTTGGCAAAGCATCTGTATAAGTTGATTTCAATTTGGCCAGTTGCCGCCATTCAAGAATTTTACGCGGCAGCAGACGCTCATCCGGGGGCAGGTTTTCATCAACGGCCAACCCCTCAAGCACATCCGCCCCGGTGCCCCAGGCCCCTGTTTTGGTCTTTTTTCCACCCGGATAATCAAGTTTGTCAAACAGAATTCCGCCAAGCTGTTTGGGGCTGGCAATGTTAAAATCTTCGCCTGTATGCGTGTGGATATCGCCCTCAAGCGCCACCAACCGATCAGCAAAATCCTTTGAGAGCTTGGCCAGGATTGAGCGTTCAACCTTGACCCCCTCCATTTCCATGCCGGTCAGAACGGGTACCAAAGCCCGCTCAAGTGTTTCATAAACCGTGAGTCGCCGCTCAGCCACAAGCCTGGGTTTTAATACATGCCAGAGCCGCAACGTCACATCCGCATCTTCTGCCGCGTATCTGACCGCCTCGTCAACCGGTACAAAATCAAATGTGATCTGTGATTTACCGCTCCCTAGCAGGGATTTTATGGATATCGCCTCATGCCCGAAGTAATGTTTGGAGAGCTCATCCATCCCATGCCCATGCAGCCCGGCATCCAGCACGTAAGACATCAGCATCGTATCATCAATCGGCCCAAGGGAGACGCCGTACCGCGCCAGAACCACCATGTCATATTTAAGGTTCTGGCCGATCTTGAGCACCGAGGCATCCTCAAATAACGGCTTAAGAACCTCAAGCGCCGCCTCCACTGAAAGTTGCTCAACCTCCCCATCCCCCAGAAGATCAAGCCCCTCACCGGCCTTATGTTGCAGCGGTATGTAACAGGCTTTGCCAGCGGTGAGCGCCAGTGAAATACCAACAAGATCAACCGCCATCGCATCAAGCCCGGTGGTTTCAGTGTCAACAGCCACAAACCCCTGATCGAGCGCCGCCGCCACATAGGCGTGCAATTGATCAAGGCTGGTCACTTTTTCATATAGATCAGCCTCGATCGGCACCTGCCTCATAGCCTCAAGTGCACGGCCCGCAACCGCATCCGGGCCACCTTCAGCAGCAGCACCTTCGCCCCCCCTCATATCAGATGCCCCACCAGGTGATATCTTCAGAGTTGCTGATTTTTTAAATTCGGGCGCCTCCATCCCGAAACGGGAAGCAACCCGCTCCGAGAGTTTTGCAAATTCCATTTCCGCCAGAAAAGAGAGCACTTTGTCCTCAGGGCAATCCTTTAATTTTAAAGCATCCAGACCGGCAAGCCCGGCGATATCCCCCCGAAGCTGCACAAGCTCACGGCTCACACGCGCCTGATCAGCAAACTCAATCAGATTTTCCCGGCGTTTTTTCTGTTTTATTTCAGCAGCTTTCTCAAGCAACTGATCAAGATCACCATATTCATTGATCAAAAGGGCAGCTGTCTTGATGCCAATTCCCGGCACCCCCGGAACATTATCTGAACTGTCGCCGGCAAGCGCCTGCACATCCACAACCCGCTCAGGGCCAACGCCAAACTTCTCCACAACCTCATCCGGGCCGATGGTCTTGTTCTTCATGCTGTCAAACATAAGAACGCCCGGCTCTACCAGTTGCATCAGGTCCTTATCAGAGGAAACTATAACCGCCTCCCCGCCCGCCTCAACCGTTTGCCGCACATAAGAGGCAATGATATCATCTGCCTCAAAACCCTCCATCTCAATACCCGGCAAACCAAAGGCCTCAACCGCCTGCCGTATGATCGGAAATTGCGGCACCAGATCTTCAGGCGCAGGCGGACGGTGGGCTTTATATTCAGGATAAATGTCAGAGCGGAAGGTTTTGCGGGCCGCATCAAATATCACCGCAAAGTGGGTGGGATCACCCACCTCTTTAGTATCTTCCAAAAGTTTCCAGAGCATCTGGCAAAAACCATGAACGGCTCCAACAGGCAAACCATCTGACGGGCGCGTGAGGGGCGGCAAGGCATGATATGCCCTGAAAATATAACTGGACCCATCTATTAGAAACACCCGCATTGGCAACAGCTCCCCTTTAAAAATTGAAACCAACTATGGCACCAATTAGAGGGGCTTTAAACCACCAATAATCATTTTTAGCCAGCCTTTCAGATAAGGTGACCTATAAATGAAAGCAGAAAAGAAAAAAGCACTGATACAGCCGGAACCCGAAATTAAACCAAACCAGAAAAACTGAAATTCCTGGAGTATGTGGGGAGAGGGTCTCAGTCAGGCGGTCGGTCTTCCGACAAGGCTTCAGCTCCAAACTTGTCACGAATATAATTATTGAAATAATCATCAAGCATTGGGAAACCCTGGGCAAATCTTTTGAAATCGTCACGCGCTACCCAGAGCACGACAGAATCTTCCGTCGCCCGCACAAGCCCCGTGCGCCGCGCCCGGCCGAGAATAATTCGTTCACCAAAATGTTGCCCGGGGCCATAAGTCCGCTCTATTTTCTCACCTGTTTCTGGGTGATCCAGCAATAGCTCAAATTGCCCCTTGATCACCGTATAAAACCCATCAGCAATCATACCCCGATCAAAAACATGATCCCCTTTCCTGAAATGCATGTAGCGGGTTGCCGGCCGGGTTGGCGCTTCAATCATGGAAATATTGCGCGGTACAAAACTGTGCAGGATCCAGTTGATGAGGACACGTACTTTCGTGACAAACCCAGGCAGGAAAGAAAGGTAAAATGACCGCCATAACAACCAGGCAAATATACCTTTTAGCTTAAAACCATTAACCTCGGCAACGGCTTTTGATGCACCAAGCGAAGCCATCGCCCCACGGCTCACATAAGCAAATTCTTTCAGTTCCCAGCCTTTGATGACCCGCCGAAGGTTAAGCGCCAGCTGTTCTCCTTCGCGCACAGCAAATTGTGCGGTAGGCGGGGCGAAATCATAGCGCTCAACAGGGTCGTCTTTCAGCGGAATGAGCGCAGCATCACCCAGCGCCCAGACATTATCATATCCCGGCACCCGGAGCATGCGATCAACCTTGATCTTACCCCACTGCATATCAAGTTTAAGTTTCTGCACAAGCTTGTTCGGCCCGGTGCCAATGGTTGCAACAATGGTTCTGGTCGGCAGGATCTCACCTGTTGAAAGCTCGGCACTTGTCGCTGTTGCCGAATTCACCCCCACATTGGTGATCACATCAATACCGTGTTTTTCAAGTTGCTGCTTTGCATAAAGCCCAAGCGATTCAGGCAATTCAAGCAAAATCCGATCAGCAAATTCGATAAGCTTCACGGTGACATCTTCCGGCTTGATATTGGGGTAATATTTCAGGGAATTATCAATCAGATGTTTGATCTCCCCAACGGTCTCCACCCCGGAAAAACCGGCACCAACCACGACGAATGTCAGCAGTTGTTTTTTAATTTCCGGTATATGGGCAATATCGGCATGCTCAAGGCTGCGAATGATCTGATTGCGAAGCTGAAACGCATCCCCCATATATTTCATGGTCAGGGCATGTTCAGGCAGCCCCGGAAAGCGGGAGAGATCAGCGCTTTGCCCCATCGCCAGCACAATATGATCATAAGTGAGCTCAACCGGCATCCGCCGGGTCCCCTGCATGACAGTCAGGGTTTTGCTTTCAAAATCAATTTTGGTAACCTCAGCCAGCCTGACCTTAACATTTTTCAGCAACAGCCTGAGAGAGGTAATGGCGTCAGAGGAATTGATCCCGCCGCCGGCAACCTCAGGCAGAAGCGGTTGAAAAACAAAATAATTATCCTTGCTGATAAGCTCGATATCCGCATCTTCACCCATTTTCCGGCGCAAGGCCTTGGCCGCAAAAACACCGGCAAAACCGCCGCCAACAATAATAATTTTCGGTTTAGCCACCAGCACCCCCTCGCGCCATCACGCGAATATAAAAAACCAATTACACAGGCCATTTCTATAAAATAAGCCAGATACTGTCACCCTATTCAATAGTGCGAAGATCCAGCCACCAAGGCATATCATACAAGGGAGAAGGAAAAACCGTTTTTTATGAAAATAAGCTGATAAAGACATGAAATGGCAGGTATTGGGAATTGCAGGAGCTTCGAAACTCGGTTATGTTGCCCACCTCAAACAGAAGCACCCGTAGCTCAGCTGGATAGAGCGCTGCCCTCCGAAGGCAGAGGTCGCACGTTCGAATCGTGCCGGGTGCGCCAATGATTTCTTCTAAAATAGCCGCACCTTCTCTTAAATTCGAATTCAAACTATCTTCGAACAGGGCACCATTTTTTCTTCAAAAATGAGCGCTCCCATCCTTCAAAACAAATTCAGACTGAACTCTATCGAACAACAGACGACGCTGGTGTCGAAACAAGGCCGTTTCAAGGCTGCTGTACTACGCCTCAAGACCTCCTAAACGCCATCAGAACATCAGCAGAATACGCTAGCGGTTCTGGCGGATAGAAAGCTATTTCTTCACAAACATTCTATGCTCCTGTGAAAGAAATATCAGAGGATAATGGGGAGCGATGGAGGTGAGAATAATAGACTTACCTGTCTGACCCGATCAGGGCTAATTCCATTCACAGAAATGAGTTGGAGACAGGGATAGCAGCGCTAATACCAGACATATTTTGACCTTTATCAAAGGCAAAATAGCTCTGTTGGATTAGAATGATCAATAGCCGTAGAACTGTCTTATCCGCCCCATAAATAGAAAGAGGCTTCCATGAAATATATCAAGTACAAGGCAATCACAGCGCTCCTATCTCTGGCCATGCTGTGCGGCATACAGGCCTCAGTAAATGCACAGAACAATCCGAGTGTGGAAATTGGCCTGCTGGAATGCAATGTCGAAGGGGGAGTTGGCTACATTTTTGGCTCCAAGAAATACATGGCCTGTAATTTCAAACCATCCGGCCAGCAGAACGCAGCCTATTACAAAGGTTCAATAACAAAATTTGGACTTGATATCGGCTTTACCACAAAATCAAGCATCGTATGGGCCGTGTTTGCACCAACGCTTAATGTAAAGCCTGGTGACCTTGCCGGTTCTTATGCTGGTGTATCCGCAGAAGCAACAACAGGGGTTGGTGTGGGTGCCAATGTGCTTTTGGGCGGGTTGAAAGGTTCCATAACACTGCAGCCCCTGAGTGTGCAAAACCAGGAAGGGCTAAATGTTGCGGCCGGGGTGTCAGGCCTGACCTTAACATTTCAAAATTAATTTATGACTGATCATAACGACAACAATCAACCATGATTGTATATCGTGATCAGTTCATGAAGTGACCAATGCATAATCAACATTTGAAGGCCAGGGTTATCAAACCCTGGCCTGACCCAAGTAGGTCTCTGTCAGCAATGGTTAAACAGACATTTACTTCATATGTTCAATGGAATAAACATGCTGGGTTTCAGCATGTGGCGCATGGCAGCCCCGGCATGAATTTAAATCTTTTTTGGCAACCGACCCGTCAGATTTAAAAGCAGCAAAGTCCCAGTCCCCGCTTCTCAGTTCCTTTGAGAATTTGTCACCCCAGCCCTTTTGCTTTTCCATGACACCAATAAGCGCAAGCTTCCCGCGCACCCGCCGGCCAAGGCTGCTTTCAATCACTTCCCCGTCTTTGTCCTTTTTCGCTTTGTAAACTTCGCCCACGATGATGGAACCATCCGGAAAAGTCCCCGTTTCACGCAAGCCCTTCATCGCAATATCATTGGCAAAGAGCCGCATGATCTGGTCATCATTTTGCGTCCGATCGAGACTCAGATAATTTGTGAAAGTGGTTTTGTAATCTTTTGGAAATTTGATTTTAGATTCATGATCATCCGCAAACGCGGCATGGCAGAAACCTAAACTGACGAGTAGTATGAATAGATATTTAAACATTTTCATATTTCACCTCCCTGTTTTCATGACAACCTGTGTTAAAAAACAGTATGATCCTCAACCAAACACAGGATAGCCTGATGGTTTTATAGTGAGTTGCAGTAATTATAAAATCAATTATAACAGATTATATTGTCGTAAACAAGAAATCATCGTATGGACAAAGGCGAAAAATGAATAAGAGGGTTGGCATAAGCCCCTGCTTGATAAAGAAAAGATAAATGAACACAAAAGACAATCTACTTAAATCACTTAGGGAAAAACCCCGCACCATCTCGGAACTCGCAGGTGAATTGGGCATCACCAGGAACGCGATTAAACTGCAGGTTGATCAGCTGATGGCCAGCGGCACCATCGAGAAGGGCACACTCAGACGCGCGGCAACAGCTGGCAAGCCAGCGCAGGAATATAAGGTCGCACCGGGCACGGAAGATAACTCATCAACAGCCTATGTTCCCTTTATTCAAAGTTTGCTTGAAACACTCCCTGATCATCTGGATCGCAAACAGCGTAAAAAATTACTCGAAACAGTTGGTCGGCATATGGCTCGCCAAGTCGGTTTTTCGGGAAATGGAACATTAGAGGCCAAACTCAAAGAAGCGATTGCCGTTGTCAACAGCCTCGGTGCCACAGCCACTTTGATCGATGATGGGAATGAAATCTGGGTCAAAAACATGTCATGCCCCCTGGCCAGCGCTGTCCGGAAAGAGCCCTGTGTTTGTGACGCAGTGGCAGCATTCTTTACAGAAGCAACAAATACAAAAGTAAAAGCAGATTGCTGCCATGGCGAAATGCTGATTTGTCAATACAGAGTAGAGGGGGCTAAAAAATAATCCCCGCGACAAGGCGCACATCTCAACAAAACCAACGGTAATTCCGGCTATTCAAACTATGAAATAGTTCACTAACAATTTTACCAGAACCACTAAATTTGAGAGCGCAGAAAATTTGGATAATCAACAAGCGCACGCACAGCTCCAACACTGGTGAATGCCATCTGGCACGAACTCATGGTATGCCCCCTCTCCTGAGTGGAAATCATGCTCAGGCCTCGAATAACTGTCATCAATTTAGTTCATAAGTGCCTAAAATTTAACCAGAAAAGCAGCAAGAAGGCAGAGTGATACCATGATCCAACAGTGTGGTGCAGGGTCAGAACGAAACAACAGTTTCACATTGCGCAACCCTGTTTATCAGTTAATATCAACAAACTCGTTTCTGAAGCCAATCACTGTCATGGCTTTAAAGTTTCATAATGGTTTTGCCCCATAACGGCCCTTAGCCCGAAAGGCAGAAACCACAACCTCGC
Organism: uncultured Rhodomicrobium sp.; assembly: GCA_964351785.1. Taxonomy (GTDB): domain Bacteria; phylum Pseudomonadota; class Alphaproteobacteria; order Rhizobiales; family HXMU1428-3; genus HXMU1428-3. The sequence goes on along the minus strand of CAYGPF010000017.1, from coordinate 15,260 downwards.
ATGGGAGAAAACGCATGTTAAAAATAACCGCATCCGGCTTTATGGCTATCATCATAGCCGCATTTATGACGATGAGCCCCGTAAATGCCGCACCACAAATTCCCTTGGATAAAACAGGTAAAATTATTGCCAAATCAGAAGCCCCTGAATTCCTCGTGAAAGTAAAAGGTTGCCACGGCCAAAAGGCTTATCATTGGGTGAAAAAATGGGGCAAAAAAGCCTGGCACAAACATGGTTACAACTGTAAGCCAAAATGGGCCAAGAAGAAAAAATGGGGCGGTCACTGCCACAGAGGTCTTGCCAAACATTGGCACAAAGGTCATGGCAAGCACTGGCACAAGCATAAAGGCTCAAGCTGCTGGTATAAATCTGGCAAGAAAAAATATTACAATAACGATTATGATGGCGGCAATGGCTGCATCAAAGTTGGTAAAGTCTGGATCTGTGCTTAAACAGCTTTTTAGTTGATTTGACATCCAAAGGGGAGGGCTTGATGTCCTCCCCTTTTTATCTGGCATCCCTAAAACTACCCGCACCCTCTATACGCCAGCCACAACAGATAAAACGTACCCCATACCGCAAAATCTGGTAAAGCACCGGCGACTTGGCCACGACAGCTGCAAGTCCGAAGGCACTTGCCATACCAACAATGATTAATCCAAGCGCAACCCCAAGCGTTGCCGCGTAACCAACCGCCCACCCCTCACTCAAACTGAGAATAGCAAGGTAAACCATGTTCGGCCCAGGCGTCAGCTCGACAAGAATAGATGTCACGATAAAACTGAGCAAGTGGCTGGAAGCAATATCTGAAAATTCCATAAACACTCCCAATTCACACCATTCTGCTTTATGCTTCTTTTATAGAAAAAAACAGGAAAGAGAGATTGTAAATATTAAGGGGGGCAAGCCATGACGACAAGCCAGCGAAAAACAATAACCTGCACCAATCCAACAGATACACACCAGATGAGCTACCAGGACTGGGGGATAGATCAAGGTGGACCACCGATCATATGCGTTCACGGCCTCACCCGCAACAGCCACGATTTTGATTGCCTGGCCGCATCCCTTTCCACAGAAAGACGCGTGATCTGCCCAGACATTGCAGGGCGCGGTCAAAGCGATCATCTGACCAACCCCGCCCATTATGACTACGGACAATATTGTGCCGACATCCTGACGTTGACAACAGACATCGGCACCCCCCAAATCAATTGGATTGGTACCTCAATGGGCGGGCTGATCGGCATGATGCTGGCCGCCATGCCCAACTCACCGATAGAACGCCTGGTCATCAATGATATCGGCCCCTATGTCGAAGCCGCCGCCATGGAGCGCATAGGCAGCTATACCGGCATTGCCCCTGACTTTGCAACAATGAAGGATGCTGAAGCTTATCTACGCCGCGTCCACGCGCCCTTCTGGCCCATGACCGATCAGAACTGGGAGGATATGGCCCGGTATGGCACAAAACAACGAGAGAATGGAGCTTACCGCCTGACATACGATCCGAAAATTGGCGATACTCTGCGCAGCACCCTGACCGGAGAGGATGTCAACCTCTGGCCCATGTGGCAATTAATAAAGTGTCCGGTTCTGGTATTGCACGGTGCTCGCTCCGATCTGCTGAGCCAGCAAACAGCGGAAAAGATGGCCGAGACCGGACCAAAAGCCAAACTCATTACCATTGAGGAAGCCGGTCATGCCCCCTCTCTGTTGTCAAAAGATCAGATCGAACTGATTGATCGTTTTCTGGAAACAGCATCCTGATAAGCCTACACTGAAATCAGTTTCCAGATAGAAGGGGGCCGCCATACAATTGGGTCATTGGAAGACCGGGCCCGGTTGGATAATTATCACGCCAGCAAAAAAACCACATCTTTGAAACTGAAAACACATGGACGATCAATCACCCATCCCCTACCATGGCCGCAGGCAGAAGGTGGCCCCATTATCTAGCCTGACCAACAGCCAGGCAAACTGTTGACACGCAGCAAAGAGATTATGCAACCACGCTATAAAGAGGTATCGCCATGGAAAAGATAATCAAGCAGATCGTAAATTTTCTCAGCAGCGGCATTGAAGCGATCCTGAAATTTCTAAGCCTTGTCTGGACCTGGTCATTCGGGCAGATCATCGCAATTTTTCAATCCAACTGGCAAACCCTGCCCTTCTGGAAACTGATCATTCTGGGGCTTGTGACCATTACCCTCGCTTACCTCCTTTACCGGGCCCTGCGAGAGATATGGGGCGCAGCAGAAGGCGTCTTCAAATCCTTTGTCGCTCTATTAAGCGCTTTTGTAACCGTCCTGCCCTGGGTCGTTGGCGCCGGGCTGGTGGCGTTTGCCGGTGGCTGGATTATCCAGACAAATTTTACCGGTTGACCTGAAGCCGGTCAGCCTTCTCTCACCCGGAATGATGGTAGGACGAGCACCCTCTTACGGCCATGTCAAACTTGCTCTCACGCATCATTTCCGCCATAGTGAAACTACAAAAGAAAACATAAGGGATAGAACGGACGCTCAATGAATGAGGAAAGCTCTGCCTATATGGCAGCAATGACAAATGTCACCACATTTATTGAGGAGCACATCCTCACCTCAGCAGTGGGCTTTCAACTCGCCATTATCTTCATAGCCCTGTCCATCGGATATATCGCAAGCCTTCTCTTGATCAAAGCCAGCAAAGTGCTTGTAAAAGAGCTGACCGGCCGATCATTTTTCTCAAAGGTTGAAAAATATAAATACAATATATCCGCCTTAAAAGCTCTGCCCTGGCCTTTGATATCGGGCACGATTCTCTGGGTCATTTATAAATCAGCCCCGCTGCCGGAAATCGCAGGGGTAAAGGTCACAACAGAAGCCATAAGGCTGGCCTCGGTACTGCTCCTGGCATTTGCCCTCATTCGCTTTATTGCTGTTTTTATCAAATCATCAAGATTGTCCCGCATCTTTGTAATCCTGGCCTGGACAACCGCCGCCCTCACCGCTGTTGGCTGGCTATCGCCTGTGATAAAAGCACTGGACAGCGTAGGCATCCCCACCGGCGATACGACACTCTCGATCTGGCGCCTGTTCTGGATGATCATTTTGCTGAGCCTCTGTTTCTGGCTGGCCAACAAACTTATCCTTTTTGTCCAGAAGCAGATAAACCAGACCACCAGCCTTGATCCCTCTCTGAGAGTTTTGTCATCGAAGGTCTCGTCATTTGTCCTCTATATCGCAGCTGGCCTCTTAGCGCTGAGCCTCGTTGGCATAGATATCACCGCCTTTGCCGTCTTTACAGGCGCCCTCGGTGTAGGCATTGGTTTTGGTCTGCAGAAAATCATCTCCAACTTCATCTCCGGAATTATTCTGCTGATGGACAAATCTTTAAAACCGGGGGATGTCATCGAGGTGGAGACAGGCAGCGGCATAACCTATGGCTGGGTTGAAAAACTGGGCCTGCGCTACACCTCCATCACCACAAGAGATGGCACCGAAACTCTCATTCCCAATGAAATTTTCATCACCAACGCCGTCACCAACTGGTCATTTTCCAATTCACGCATCCGCCGCAAACTCCCTGTCGGCATCGCCTATCACTCAGATGTAGAAAAGGCTATGGCCCTCTGTGTTGAGGCGGCAAAATCAGTGAAGCGTGTCCTGGTAGAACCGGAAACTGTTTGTCAGTTACGAGACTTTGGTGACAGCTCGGTAAACCTTGAAATCCGATTCTGGATCGCTGATCCGGCAGATGGTGTGAAAAATGTGGAAAGTGATATCAACCTCGCCATCTGGAAACTGTTTCGGGAACACAATATAGACATCCCCTTCCCACAAAGAGATCTCCATTTAAAAACAACTGGCGACACACCAGTTACCCTGACTGTGAACAGATCAGAAAAAACGCCGGAAACGGACTGACCGGCCCTCATCTCACATCACGAAAGGATCGGGTTTGTAAAAACCGGAAACTCAGAACACGGCAATACCGCGAGAAAGAGGGAATGCGGAAAAGAGATGCGAAAGAGGGATAAAGGAAGAGGGAGGATTGAGAGAGAAGATTGAGAGTGAGTTTCAGAGAAAATCAAAGAGAGGAAGAGAGAGAATGCGCGCACGGGTGAGTTGAGGCTTCAATTTTTCTAATGCCCAACGGATCAGCCCAAACCACCAGTTTCACCCATCAAGCCCAAGTTCTTTTCGCTTCTTTTTAGTCAGGCCCGCCACCACCAGCTGATAAGAGTCTTCTATGTAACTTTTCAACTCCTCAACAGTAAGGCCAGGCTCATCATACATCTGAATCCAGCTAAACCCGCGTGAGGCAAGGTAAGGCGCTGGCCGAAGCCCTGCCTGATCACGCAGCATTTCAAAACTGAGCGGGGTACATTTGAATGTAACGGCAGGAAACTGATTTTCTGACCAGCCGCAAATGGCAAAAACCTTGCCACCAACTTTCCAGACATGCGCCCCACCCCATTGCACCACATGCGTTGTTTGCGGCAGTGTCGCACAATAGTCGTTATATTGCTCAAGACTGATCATAAACTTCAACACCTCAAGGACAGAACAGTTACAATTTCGCCATGATATATTACAGGGCACCTTCTCAAAAAAAGAAAGAACAAACAAAGATAGAAAACAACAACCAGCAGAAAAAAAGAAACTATCCATGACCAGCTTCACCCTTGATCAGATTTTGGAAAAAGACACTTTCCCCCTGAGTGACCTCAAACTTTGCACCCTGCGTTTAATGAATGATCAGCGTTACCCCTGGTTTATTCTGGTCCCCGCGAAATCCGGTCTTGTTGAAATCATTGATTTAACAACAGAGGATCAACTCCAGTTAATGCGGGAGATTGCATCAGTCAGCCAGATCATGAAAAACATCTTCAATCCTTTAAAGCTGAATGTTGCTGCGCTTGGAAATCAGGTCAGGCAATTACACATTCATCTGATCGCTCGCGATGAAAATGATCCAGCCTGGCCGGGGCCGGTGTGGGGTGTGGGAAATGCGCGACCTTATAGCGAATCAGTTAGATTGGATATCGTCAGTAAATGGAAACAACAACAATAAAACTGATGCGTAATAACAACAAAATTCAGGAAACTTCGAAAAAAATCAAATAAAAGCTTTGGATAAACCCAGAAAATTACCCGGAAAGCCCGAAGATTAAAAAAATTAATCTTTTAGATTCATTTATGTAGCTACATTTTCGAATCGTTTAAATCATAACCAACCAGTGGAAAAAACAATGGCTGTAAAATCTAAAACAACGACCAAGCGTGCAGCTGCCAAAAAAGCACCTGCCAAAAAGGCGCCAGTGAAAAAAACTGCCGCTAAAAAAGCACCAGCAAAAAAAGCTGTCGCTAAAAAAGCGCCAGTAAGAAAAGCGGCTGCGAAAAAAGCTCCTGCGAAAAAAGCTGTCGCTAAAAAAGCACCTGTGAGAAAAGCAGCTGCTAAAAAAGCGCCTGCGAAAAAAGCTGACGCGGATAAAGCACCAGGGACAACAGCAGCTGCCAAGAAAGCTCCAGCGAAAAGAGCAACCGCGGCAAAAAAGCCCGCAACGGCTAGAAAAGCACCAGCAAAAAGAGCCGCACCAAAATCAACCGCAAGACGAACATCAGCACGTAAAGCAGCACCAGTAAGAGCAAGAGCTGTACGTAAGTCAACGACACGGGCCAAAGCGGCTTAGATTGCGGGATCTATAATGCCTATTCAAAACAAATACATCGGATGAAAATTCATCCGGTGTATTTGTTCTTTCCAATGCCCCCCCCCTTCAGCACACACCCAGACCTGCCAGGTTAATATGTCAGAAACCCAGCTGCCTCCCAGATGCACGACACGCGAAATCCAGCTTGACTCTTCATCAGAAAGAAACTAGAACATAACATGAACAAATAAGTTCTATGGTGAAATCAGGATCATAGCTGTTTCAAACGGGACCTTTCGCCAATATCATTGCAACACCGTTCACCCGCTCACTTATTTTGAGCACCCCTTATGCTCGAGCGCACAAAGTCAATCAAGAGGCCGCTCCCATGGCAATTAACGACACCCTTAAAACCATATGCCCCAAATGCGGCACCACCATCAAACTGGAAGATACCATCGCCGCACCCCTCATCGCCGCAAAGGAGGAGGAGTTTAAAGCCCGCCTGATCGAGGAACGGGCCAGAGCAGAAAAAGACGCTGCCGCCAAATCCGCTGCTGAAACAGCCGAGACAATGGCCACCCAATCTAGAAAACTCGCCGAGCTCGAAAAACTGATGGTAGAGCGCACCGAAAAACTGAAAATCGCACAGGCAAAAGAAGCTGACTTCATCGCCAAAGAGCGCGCCCTTGAAGACCAGAAACGCGAAATGAACCTGATCATCCAAAAACAGGTCACAGCCGCGCGGGAAGAACTTTACAAAAAAGCCAAAATGGAAGCCAGCAAAGCTGAAGTCCTCCGCCTGAAAGAAAAAGATGAGCAACTGGCCTCAATGGCAAAAAAAATTGAGGAACTGCAAAAAAAGGCTGCTCAGGGCTCTCAGCAATTGCAGGGGGAAGCACTGGAGCTGCATCTGGAGGAAATCCTCAGCGCCCGCTTCCCGCTTGATCGCATTGAGCCCGTTGCCAAAGGGGTGAACGGCGCCGATCTGCAGCAACATGTCATGACCCGCAGCAGCGAAGAAGCAGGCTCCATTCTCTGGGAATTCAAGCGCACAAAAAACTGGTCCGGAGACTGGACTGGCAAGTTAAAAAATGACCAGCGCAGTGCAGGTGCTGACATCGCCATCCTGATTTCAGAAGCAAGACCAGACGGCATCGATAGTTTTGAATTTTATGACGGCGTATATGTCGCCGCCCCCCGCTACGCCATTCCACTGGCGCTGGTGACCCGGCAAATGCTGATGGGCATCGCCAAAACACGTGCCACTCAGGCCGGGCAAAAAGACAAGATGGCCCTAGTTTATGACTACCTCACCGGCAGCCAGTTCACCCACCGGGTCGAGGCGATTTGCGAACATTTCCAGACCATGCAGGAGGACCTGCAGAAAGAACGCAAAGCCATCATGAAGACCTGGTCAAAACGGGAAAAACAGATCCAGAATGTGATTGATAACACCGTCGGCCTTTACGGCGATCTCGAGGGCATCGCTGGCCGCGCCATGCCGCAAATCGAAGGGCTCGAGCTGGACCTCCTCGCCAATGAAGAAGATGAATAAACAATGATTTGAAAAAAATGCGAATCGAGCTAGCGTGCCGCCACTCCCCATTTCTGGGATATTTGAAAGGAGATCCACAATGGAAACTTTTTTGAATTCCCCGAACTTGAAGCAAGTTGGTAATCGACTTCTTGAGAGGCGTAAGTAGGGGGTAACGAGGTGGATTTCAAACTGCGTGCCTGAATGCGATTACATTCAGGTCCTTAAAACGGTCCAGAAATTGGAAAGCATTTTTTTGACCCCTAAAGGGATAATCTTAATGATGTTTGGGTGTCCCGCCCAAGGATAAGATTGAGATGGGTTATATACGCATCTAAGTAAGGAAACCAGATTCTAGGGAGCGAGAAGCTCCAAAATTATAACTAGTGTTTGGAAAAATTACTTCTTCAAGAATAATTCATCGCTCCTCACATAAAAACCCGCCAACTCATGCCAGCGGGTTTTTTATTATATACATTGATTTTTCTCAGGGCCGCCCCTCGGAGGCTCAAGCGCACCAGCAGGTGAAATAGCCAAGAGAGAGAACAACCCCAAGTAAGATCAACGCAAAATTGATATTAGCAAAAGGCCACTGAGACGAATGTGGATGCATAGTGGGCATCTGAAGCCAGTCATACAGAGGGACTTTTGCTAAACTCGTTTATCTGTTCTGCCTGTTCTCAATCAGGTCATCCACAACAGCCGGTTCTGCCAGCGTGGAGGTATCACCAAGATTAGAGAAATCATCTTCTGCAATTTTGCGCAAAATCCGGCGCATGATTTTACCAGAGCGTGTTTTCGGCAGACCCGGTGAAAACTGAATAAGATCAGGTGATGCGATCGGGCCAATTTCTTTCCTGACCCAGGTGACCAGTTCTTTTTTCAATTCATCGCTCGGCGCTTCCCCTTCCATCAGGGTGACATAGGCATATATGCCCTGGCCTTTGACATCATGCGGATAGCCAACAACGGCCGCCTCTGAAACCTTGTCATGCGAAACAAGCGCACTTTCAACTTCAGCAGTGCCCATCCGGTGGCCGGAAACATTAATCACATCATCCACACGGCCAGTGATCCAATAGTAACCATCCTCATCCCGGCGCGCACCATCACCTGTAAAATAAAGGCCTTTATAGGTGGCAAAGTAGGTTTGAACGAACCGGTCATGATCACCGTAAACAGAACGCATCATACCCGGCCAGGCATCCTTGATAACAAGATTGCCCTCCGTCGCGCCGTCAAGGAAATTGCCATCGCCATCAACCAAAGCCGGTTGAACGCCAAAGAACGGCCGTGTCGCTGAGCCAGGTTTCAGCGCGGTCGCACCCGGCAATGGGGTAATGAGAATACCCCCGGTTTCCGTTTGCCACCATGTATCAACAATCGGGCAGCGCGCTTCACCAACAACATTGTAATACCAGTCCCAGGCTTCGGGGTTGATCGGCTCACCTACCGAGCCAAGCACCCGCAAACTGGAGCGGTCTGTCCGGGTCACCAGATCATCACCAGCCCCCATCAGGGAGCGAATGGCGGTAGGCGCCGTATAAAAAATATTCACCCGGTGCTTATCCACCACGTGCCAGAAACGGCTCGGGGTCGGGTAAGTTGGCACCCCTTCAAACATCAGTGTTGTGGCGCCATTGGCAAGCGGGCCATAAACAATATAGGAGTGGCCGGTAACCCAGCCCACATCAGCCGTACACCAGTAAATATCACCGTCATGATAATCAAAAACATATTCATGCGTCATAGAGGCATAAACCAGATAACCACCAGTGGTATGAAGTACGCCTTTCGGCTGGCCGGTAGACCCTGAGGTGTAAAGGATAAACAGCGGATCTTCCGCGTTCATTTCCTCAACCGGGCAATTGGCATCCACCTTCTCAAGCTCATCATGCAACCAGACATCCAGCCCATCGCGCCATGCGACATCGCCGCCAGTGCGTTTCACCACAATCGACTTAACGTCACCGGAAACTTTTGCAATCGCCGCATCCACATTGGCTTTGAGCGGCACTTTGCGCCCACCCCGAAGCCCTTCATCAGCGGTGATGACCAAACGGCTTTCACACCCTTCAATCCGGTCTGCTAGAGCATCCGGGCTGAAACCACCAAACACGATGGAATGAACCGCACCGATCCGGGCACAAGCCAGCATCGCATAGGCCGCTTCCGGTATCATTGGCAGGTAAATGGTAACCCTGTCACCTTTTGAAACACCATGAGCTTTGAGAACATTGGCAAATTTGGAAACACGTTGATGCAGTTGATTGTAAGTAATACTTTCGTCTTCTGTCGGTTCATCACCTTCCCATATAATGGCAACCTGATCACCGCGGCTTTCCAGATGTCGATCAACACAATTGTGACAGACATTCAAAGTGCCATCATCGAACCATTTAATGGAGACGTTATCATAATCAAAAGATGTATTTTTCACCGATGTATAGGGCTTGATCCAGTCAAGGCGCTTGCCCTGCTCACCCCAGAAATCATCAGGGGTTTCAACGCTGGCCTTATACATTTCAAGATATTTATCGTTATTAATGTGGGCATGAGTTTGCCACTCGGAAGATACTTCATAAACATTTGAGTCAGTCATTATTATCTTGTCCTCCCCTAGGCTGGGTCAAGAATCGCAAAGTTATTATTTAAGTCTCATTTATTATTAAAATCTCATATTGAGGTAAAAGACCATGTCTCATCCGTGATTTACGGCCAGGGATGAAAAAGCATTGCCATATAACAAAGAGCGTGCATTTTGCCTCATCTTTAGTCTGCTTCACACTCAGCCTGTGAATTTCCTACAAGACGATGAGAAAATCATTGAGGTAAGTCAAATGACCAAAGGCAAAGCAGTAGAGGTCTGTTCATCCATCAAAACACTAGTTTGAGGGGCAATCAACCACCGAAAAGAAATGTGGCAAAAAAAGCGGGAAATAATAATTGTCATTTAGGCTAATATTCCCAGAGTTGCTCAAATAGAAGGCAGGTATTTAGTGCAATATTTTTGTTCAAACCCCAAAAGGGGCCCAAAGGGCAATGTAAACAACTCTGGTACCAGATGCGAAAAGGGCAGGATCTGGGGTCAATGCCTGTTTTTTCTCAATCACAGCCATGAAAATGCCTTGCATTCCCCTATCCCAGCTCTTATAAAGCTTTTTTCGAGAAATCTTATGTCATCCGGCAGGGCATGCCGTGGTGACCACTATCGCGCAGGGTCGTCATGTCAGTGAGACTGGCCATGTCAGCCCCCGAAACAACATTATATGACTTAGGAGACGCAAATGCCCAAATTAAAAACCAAAAGTAGCGCCAAAAAACGCTTCAAACTGACAGCTTCTGGCAAAGTCCGGGCCGGCCAGGCCGGGAAACAACACGGCATGATCAAGCGAACCAACAAATTCATTCGCAATGCTCGTGGAACTCAAATTCTGAATGAGAGCGACGCTCGCATCGTTAAGAAATTCCTGCCCTACGGCTAATTTCAGGTGCAACAGCGCAATATTCCATCAATCAGATCAAAGTTCAGAATGAAAAACCAGGAGCATAAATCATGTCACGAGTGAAAAGAGGCGTTACAACACACGCCCGCCACCGCAAAGTTCTCAAAGCCGCCAAAGGCTATTATGGCCGGCGCAAAAACACATTCCGCATCGCCAACCAGGCTGTTGAAAAAGCCGGCCAGTACGCTTACCGCGACCGGAAAGTAAGAAAACGCAATTTCCGATCACTATGGATCCAGCGCATCAACGCGGCTGCCCGCAATGAAGGTCTGACCTATGGTCGCTTTATTAACGGCCTGACAAAAGCCGGCATTGAAGTTGACCGCAAAGTCCTTGCAGATATCGCCGTTCATGAGCCAGAGTCTTTTAAATCGCTGGTGGAAAAAGCCAGAGCTGCTCTGAACTAGGCGCGCCAATCCAGCATGAAAACAGATCACCCCTCCCATGTTTCTCATGCGGAGGGGTATTTTCTGGGTAAGTCCTGATCAGCCAGGCCACCATTTCAAAAGGCAACCCTGCAGGGGCCGGATGAGGGCACCGCCAGACCAGATCATCACCGGAATACCCTTGACAAGACCAGCAGTCATGACAAAGTTTCGTGGCTGATTTTAAAAAAAGCGCCGGGACCAGATCTCAAAAAACAAAAGGCAATAGAATGTCAGAGCTTGAAACCCTCGAAAAAGAAATCTTGTCAGCCATTAAAGCCGCAAGCACACTCGAAGATCTGGAAAAGGTCCGCGTTGAGGCAGTGGGCAAGAAAGGCAAAGTCTCTGCCCTGATGTCAAAGCTGGGTCAAATGCCCCCTGAGGAGCGCAAAAGCTTTGGCCAATCCGTAAATGCAATCAAACAGAATATAACAAGTGCCATAGAAGCAAGTAAATCAACCCTGGAAACGGCCGTTCTAAACCAGCGCCTGTTAACCGAGCGCGAAGACATCACCCTGCCAACAAGGCAAAGCCCGGTAAGTCAGGGCCGCATTCACCCCATCAGCCAGGTTTGGGAAGAAATCACGGAAATTTTTGCCGACCTCGGCTTTGCCATGGCAGAAGGCCCCCATATTGAGGGGGATGAAAACAACTTCACCAAACTGAACATCCCAGCGGAGCACCCGGCCCGCCAGGAACATGATACCTTTTACTTCAATGAAAAACCTGACGGCTCAAGACGTGTGCTGCGCACCCACACCTCCCCCGTGCAGATCCGCACAATGGAAAATCAGAAACCGCCCATCCGCATCATCGCGCCAGGCCGTGTTTATCGCTGCGACAGTGACCAGACCCACACCCCGATGTTTCATCAGGTTGAAGGCCTGGTCATCGATAAAGAAACCCATATGGGCCATCTGAAATGGGTACTGGAAGAATTCTGCAAAGCCTTCTTTGAAGTTGATGACATCACCATGCGGTTCCGGGCCTCTCACTTCCCCTTCACCGAACCATCCGCAGAGGTGGACATTGGCTACAGCAAGAAGGGTGAGGAAATCCTCTTTGGTGGCAGCGAAAACTGGATGGAGATCCTCGGTTGCGGCATGGTCCATCCCAACGTATTGACCAATGTTGGCCTCGACCCGGAAATTTATCAGGGTTTTGCCTTCGGTGTTGGCATTGATCGCCTCGCCATGCTGAAATATGGCATGCCCGATCTAAGAGCCTTCTTCCAGGGCGATATGCGCTGGCTAAATCATTACGGCTTTTTAGTCCTTGATGTGCCAACCCTTGCCGGAGGGCTATAAACAATGAAATTCACCCTAAACTGGCTGAAAGATCATCTCGAAACAAATGCCGGGCTTGATGAAATTCTAAAAACGCTGACCCTCATCGGCCTTGAAGTCGAAGAAGTGAAAGACCCTGGCGAAACCCTGAAAGATTTTGTCATCGCCCGCATAGAAAACGCGGAAAAACACCCGGACGCGGACAAACTTCAGGTCTGCACTGTCAATAACGGCAAGGAAACTGTGCAGGTTGTTTGCGGCGCCCCGAACGCACGCACCGGCCTTATCGGTGTCTTTGCCCCTGTTGGTACCTATGTGCCAGGCATTGATTTCACCTTGAAAAAAGCCAAAATCAGAGGCGTTGAAAGCTTCGGCATGCTATGTTCGGAAAGCGAGTTGGAATTATCAAACGATCATGAAGGCATCATCGAACTGGAGGCCACTGCCGCCAAATCACTGGGTGAAAAATTCATCGACCATCAGGGTCTGAACGACCCGGTCATAGAAATTGCCATCACCCCCAACCGGCCCGACTGTCTTGGCGTCAGGGGCATTGCCCGTGATCTGGCCGCTGCTGGCCTTGGCACCTTGAAGAAAGAAGGCAAGGGCTTTGAAGGCAAGGGGGATTATAAAAGCGATATCAAAATCAAACTTGATTTCAAGAAAGACGATACTCATATCTGCCCCGCCTTTTGGGGGCGGCAAATCACAGGGGTTAAAAACGGCCCCTCCCCAGCCTGGCTGCAACAACGTTTGAGAGCCATTGGCCTGCGCCCGATTAACGCCCTCGTCGATATAACCAACTACATATCCTATGACCGGGCCCGCCCGCTCCATGTCTATGACGCCGATAAATTAAACGGTACAGTCTCAGCCCGCCTTGGCAAAAAAGGAGAAGCCTTCCAGGCCCTTGATGGCAACAATTATGACGAGCTTGAGGGCGCCTGCGTCATCGCCGATGAAAAAAACGTCCTCGGCCTTGGCGGTGTGATCGGCGGCGAAAATGAAGGATCAACTGAAACCACAACTAATGTCCTCATAGAATCTGCCTACTTCGACCCGATCAGCATCGCCATGACCGGGCGGCGGCTAAACATCAACTCAGATGCCCGCTATCGTTTCGAGCGCGGCATTGACCCGCTTTCAGTAGAAACAGGTGTGAACCTGGCTGCAAAAATGATCCTTGATATCTGCGGTGGTGAAGCAAGCGAGCTGATAAAAGCCGGAAACCCAAAAGCCCCTGAAAAACCTATCAGCTTTAATCCGGATGAAGTTGTCAGATTGACTGGCATCGAACTGGGCACAAAAGCCATCACCCGCATCCTCAAGGCACTCGGCTTTAAACTAAGCCCCAAAGGCAATGCACAAAATGTGGAGGCCCCAAGCTGGCGCCCGGACATACACGGATCAGCTGACCTTGTTGAAGAGGTGATCCGCATTGAGGGGCTTGATAAAATCACCCCCACCCCACTGCCCCGGCTCAATGGTATCGCCCGCCCGGTTCTCACCACGAAACAATTGCGCGTCCGCACCGCCCGCCGGGCACTTGCAGCCAGAGGTGCACTTGAGGCGATCACCTGGTCATTCATCAGGGAAAACGAGGCCCAAAATTTTGGCGGTGGCAGTCCGGAGTTGAAACTGGCCAACCCCATATCAACAGACATGTCAGACATGCGCCCCTCCCTGCTACCCGGCCTTTTAAATGCGGCCCGGCAAAATCTGGCCCGCGGACAGGCCGGCCCGGTACTGATGGAAGTTGGTGAAATCTATCACAGCGACGAGGAAACCGGCCAGCGCATCTCAGCAACCCTCATCCGCACAGGAAACAGCACCCATGAAGGTGGTGGCCGTCACTGGCTGAAAGATGGTGAACCTGTCACTGTCTTTGATGCCAAAGCTGATGCCCTTGCCCTGCTGGGGGAATTTGGTCTCAGCGAGCGGCAATTGCAAATCCTGCCCGAAGCACCCGCCTGGTACCATCCGGGCCGCTCCGGTGTCATGCGGCTTGGACCAAAAAATCTCATCGCTGTTTTTGGCGAACTGCACCCGGAAGTCACCAGATTGATGGATCTGGATGGCCCGGTTGTCGCCTGTGAAATTGATCTGGATGCCATTCCTGAGCGGCGGGCCAAAACCCTCTCAAAAGGAGCGATGGAAATCACTGACCTGCAACCCCTCACCAGAGACTTTGCTTTTGTCCTCGAAAAAGATATCCCGGCAGGCACTCTCATCCGTGCGGCTCACGGCGCCGACAAATCCCTGATTACCAATGTCACCCTGTTTGATCATTTTGAAGGGGAAAGTCTCGGACCGGATAAAAAGTCACTCGCCATTGAGGTCACCCTCCAGCCGAAGGACAAAACCCTGACCGATGAAGAGATTGATGAAGTGGCTGACAAAATCATCAAGGCGGTCAACAAAACAACCGGCGGTGAGATCAGGGGCTGATCAAAAAGGACTTTCCCAGCGAGATAAAATGCGCGCCATATGGCAGGAAACGCTTTGGCTCAATTGTGCCAAGCCAGCCCTCTTAAAGAAAGGGCCAGCTTTTTAAAGCAATTCGCCCGCGGGGGAATGACTGCCCAGCCCCTAAACCGCCTGACCCGCAACCCAGCCTGAAGACCAGGCCCACTGAAAATTATACCCGCCAAGCCAGCCTGTGACATCCACCACCTCACCAATGAAATAGAGCCCCGGCACCGCGCGCGCCTCCATTGTTTTGGAGGAGAGCCCACCTGTATCAACCCCGCCGATCGTCACCTCTGCTGTCCTGTAACCCTCGCTTCCCATAGGCCGCAAGATCCAGCTCTGCAAACAGGAGGCAAGCCGCAAAACATCAGCACCACCAAGCTCCCCCACCCGGCCGGATAC
>CAYGPF010000016.1:14078-64881 GCA_964351785.1 uncultured Rhodomicrobium sp. | reverse complement strand
TCGCTCAACGGATAAAAGGTACGCCGGGGATAACAGGCTGATGATGCCCAAGAGTTCATATCGACGGCATTGTTTGGCACCTCGATGTCGGCTCATCGCATCCTGGGGCTGGAGCAGGTCCCAAGGGTTTGGCTGTTCGCCAATTAAAGCGGTACGTGAGCTGGGTTTAGAACGTCGTGAGACAGTTCGGTCCCTATCTGCCGTGGGTGTAGGAGATTTGAGAGGAGCTGCCCCTAGTACGAGAGGACCGGGGTGGACGTACCTCTGGTGGACCTGTTGTGGCGCCAGCCGCATTGCAGGGTAGCTACGTACGGAAGGGATAACCGCTGAAGGCATCTAAGCGGGAAGCCCCCCTCAAAACAAGATCTCCCTTGAGAGTCGTGGTAGACCACCACGTTGATAGGCTGGGTGTGGAAGTGCAGCAATGCATGAAGCTTACCAGTACTAATAGCTCGATAGACTTGATTACTCTCATTTTGCAATGTTTATCATGCATGAGATTTTTGATGAAATTTCCAGATTATGTTCGTCACGCCTTCTGGCGATGAACTTTACTGTTGTTACTTAAAGGTACTAGCAGTGAGGTTTGTTTGCCTGGTGATTATGGCGGAGCGCCTACACCCGATCCCATCTCGAACTCGGTCGTGAAATGCTCCAGCGCCGATGGTACTTCGTCTTAAGACGCGGGAGAGTAGGTCGTTGCCAGGCATATTAACCTCATTGTGAGACCCTTAAGGTTTCACTTCTATCAAGATCCTCTCTGTCTTTGTTCTCATAAAGAGATTTAAAAAAGCCCCAGTCATTTTGACTGGGGCTTTTTTTGTTTGTCTGGTCAAATATTTTTTCAACAAGATTTAGCGATCAATAAAACATATAAAAAAAACCTGCCTTCCATTGCTGGTCGGCAGGGCTGAGTTTTTTTGTCCCCTCTGAATAAAATCTGATCGGTATTCAATTAGCTTTACCGGGCAATTAACTATACTGGGCAAGTTGTTATATGGGGGTAATCGATTTTCTGTGTCCTTATTTTTTGCCCGCTACTCCCTTTTGATGCCTTGTCCTTTTGAGGGATTGACCGGGGTATCTTTGCGTTCAATACCTCTAGTTCAGTTTTATAACAATTGCCGCTCTTACAGAGTGCAGATCAGCATCGAGATTGGCAGTGGATGAACCTTCAAGGGAATGCTCCGTGACAAGCTTCTTGCCGTGTTTCAGGTATTTCTCAGTTGTATGGCTTGAGGAAAAGCTGCCGGAGGCGCTTTCATCATCCAGATCAGTGTAACGGTACTCAATTTTGAAGGACATTGTGTTGCTTATTCTGGTTTGAAAGCCAGCGCCAAGTGTTACGCCTTCAAGGTCGTCCGGCATATTCAGGCCAACATTATGAATTTCCTTGTTATCGCCGTGGTGGCTGTAGCCGGTTGAGAAATTCAAGTCATTGTTCAGTTTCAGATAAGTGTACCCGACCAGACCATAGATTAGGGTGTCGGGGTTCAGTTTAAAGCCAAGCGTGCCGCCGATGGTGGCGCTATAGTCAAGATCGACTGAACCGTTGAGCTCATAATAGTGCTTGTAATGGCTGTTCATCACTGAAAATTGTTCGCTGCCGCCGAAATATTTATCAGCATCTATGAAAGCACTGACAACGAAGTTATTGCCGATTTCCTGCTTGTATTCCAGTTGAACGGTTGCAAAGCCCTGGGTTATTTCTTCATTGAAACTTTCTGAGTGCTCAAACCATTTGGGACGGTGAGGTTTCAGAGGCTTACATATGTATTTGATCACCGGTGGTGGAGGCGGTGGCGGTGGGGGCATCTTTGTATTTGATATATAGGGAGGAGGCGGTGGTGGTGGTGGCCGTCTGATCGGGAAACACAGTTTCTCTCTTTTGCGGCTGAGGCCTTCAAGATCCAGATCAAGGTCTATATCAGCCCAGGCAACGCCGCCGCCAAAGGCGCCGTAAAATCCTGTCCAACTGTCTGATATGATGTTTTCCTGGGCTTTAAGGTCAGCGCTACCGGCCGTCATTGCGGTTATGATTACCGCTAGAACGCACGATCCAGCCCAACCATGGCTCGTGTGGTTTGAAATTTGTTGATTACGCAACATACTTGAAGCTCCCTAAGCATACTCACCCCGCTTCAAGTAATTAATATTTTTAAACTCTGGTTTCGTTCCGCTTTTACTTCTTAGTTTTAGGTTTCATCATCCTATAGACAAGAACCATAGACATTATTGCGAACTATTATTTTTCAACTGTTCCACATAGCGTTGGAACTGTTGAACGCTAGCAAACTCCTGTGGAAAGACAAGCGACATAACTTGACACGCCTTATTTGAGCCGTATTTGTGGCGGAAATGCTACATTTATGGGGCCGTTATGGTTAATTTACAGCTTATATTCCACTCATCCGGCTGTTTGACTTTGGCGGGGGTGTATTCAGACTGTTTTGGCCAGGGGAGGTGCAGAGAAGTGATGTGCGGGGTCTGAGGAGTTTTGGGGGTGCGAGATGCGGTCTTTTAGGGGAGGTTTATTTTCATAAAGACTGTTTCGGCCATCTTCTTATCACGGGTTTGATATTAAACCGATTTTTTCCCCTTCAGGGCCTTGAAGGCGGTCAATCCCAGTCCGATCACGATCAACCAACCCATGAAGGTCTGGACAATAAGCAGGAATGACAAACTCCATCCGGAGAGTTTTATGGTTCGCCATTTTACATCGAGACAGGGTTTTGCCCATTTGAAACATGAAGGTGTGGGCAGATCTATAGTGATATTCCGGCCAATCGGTTGCCAGTTGGCGGTTTGTTTTAGATCAACAAATGGTAATGTAGCGTCCAGGGAATAAAGCAGGGGGGAAAATTCCGGCAGCGAGGACTGTTTGCAGCGGGTCCATGACTGGCCGTTCTCCGGGCTGCATTGTGTTTGCAGCTTGCTTAGTGTTATTGCCGGATCCTGCGGGTAAAACAGACCCTGTTTTTCGCCTTTGTGATAAATTGCCGTGCCCAAGGCAATCAACAACAAGGCAGAGAGAGCCATGCGGGAGGCGCTGAGACCATATTGCCAGAGCCAACCGTAGATAAGCCAATAAATTGCCCGCGGGGGCCAGTTAAATAGGGTGCGTAAATTCAATATGAAAGGAGTTGGCGGCACGCCATAGGCATTCGAGCGATTGATGGTTTTTTCATAGGTATGCCAATAGGCTTTTTCGGCCTTGTTGCGGGCGATTTTTTGGGCCTCCAGGGTTTGACCGCTGTTTTTCATTGTCTCAGATAGATGATCATAGGCGGCGGGGTTGAATGTGCCTTCTTTTTCCAGCCACCTGATACGATCGGCAGCGCTGATATTCAGGCCTTTGCCAAACTGGTTATAGCTAAAATTGCTTTGAATTAATTTTTCCGGCCAACTTCCCTTGCTGTCCGTCAATGTACCGGTTTTGGTGTTTACCAGGTTGATGGTTTTGTTAAAGAAGCTGGTTGTCTCACCTGGTTGATCAAATTGCAGGGTGCCGTTAATCTTTGTGTCTATCAGGTTTATGTCACCCTCGAAATGACCACCGGCCATATTGAGATCTGCCTGAATGTCAGTTTTCCTGAAGGTGATGTGGCCTTTGGCGTTCAAACCGTTTGCCAGAATGGCGCTATAGCCGATGGTTACATTCTCAAATGCAAGGGTTTCCCCCAACTCACTGACGCTGATGTTCTCAAAGGCGCTAGAGGAGCAATCCAGTGTTTTACCGATGGTGGTGTGTTGCAGCAAGACTTTGCCGCGGATGGCACACTGGTTCATATATAAATGACCTTTGATGTTCAGGTCACTTATATGCAGGGCCGAGAGTTTGCCGTTTCGCAGTTTGGCGGCGCAAGCACTGTTTGAGAGATTGAGGTTACCGCCAAGCTGAATGTTGCTGAGAGAAAGACCACCAAGGATATTGGCGTATTGCATGATGATATGATGATCGACTTTGGTGTCCTCGATCAGAATGGCCGGTAAATCACCGTCCTGATAGGGATTTTGAAAGCTGCCGCCAGATGTGATTAAGGTGCCGCCAATGCGGGATTTACTGATATAGAGGCTGCCGATTGCGGAAAAATTTCCACCAAGTTCAAGATTCCCGGTGATGTCTGCGCCCTCGATGATCAATGCCGGTTGGTTTGGGGTGTCGGGTAGAATGGTCAAAATGGCATGGTTGCAGTGAACATCATCATGACTTTTCAGATTGGTAAAATCTATCTGGCCTTCAACTGAGAAACTCTCCCCCAGGGAAAAAATACTCATGCATGTTGCGTTTCTCAGGGAGAAGGCTGGTCCTGACTGGGGAGGGTGGCTCAATATAGCCGCATTGGCGTTAAAGGGGCCTTTGAACACGGCGTGGTCAAAAGCAAGTGCCCCTGCGCATTTAAAACCGTCCTTGAGATTGGTGGGGCCAAAAATATGGGCATTCATGGCTTCAATGCCAGGACACTGGCAGCCCTCAAGGCTCAGTTCAGTTAAACGGGCCTGATTTAAAATGAGGGTTTCCTCAAATGTGCAATAGGAAAGGTTGAGGCTTGCTTTGCGAGTTTGATTGGCAAGATCAAGGGGTCCGCTGATGATCGCGCCTGAGAGGGCCAGTGGCAGTGGCGGCTGAACCGTATCCTTATGGTTGGACATATGAGCCAGGGCGCTGATCAGAGTGGCCAGGAAGTCACCCCGGAGGTTGTTGTCCGGGTGGGTGGTTGTTGGGCGCATCTGCTCTGCAAATGTGAGTTTTTTTTCCAGCGAGAGGGTTTTTTCTATGAGCTGCATTTCGGCTTGCGTGTAGGGGCCGTGATCTCCTGTCCATTCATAGATGGAGGTAATGTCCTTGTTTTGCTGGCGAAACTGGAAGATCGGTTGCAGAATGGTTTTGACAAACTGGTGGCGGATGATTGTTTCTTCGAGATGGCTGGCAGGGGTTTCGAGGCCAAGCCATATGGCTTTGCCGCTGGCCGCTGCTGCCAGGGTTATTTTTTCCGCGCTGGTTTCCGGCTCAAGATTTACCCTGGCCAACTGCTCGTTCAGGCGTTCCTTCAAACCAGGATTTCCTGGTGGGGGATCGTAGCCCATTATGCATTCCTATCATCAAGGCACTTTAAATCGGCAATGGTGTTGATGCGGGCGGTCATGCAAAAAACACGTCTGGTTCCGGTTGTATCTGTTTGGTATTCGACGTGCGGCCCATGTGTTTTTTATGGCGTGTTTTTTATGGCTTTAATTAGCACCAGGGACCATTCCCTCCAGTTTAGGTAAAAAGTGGGGGCTGTGAACAGATTTTTGGCAGTCTTTTGCAGAAATTGGTTAAAAGCTGTGCTTAAAACGGGGTTTGAGGGGGGATTTCGCCGAAAAATGGGTGAATTGGCGCCAGTTTGCGCCGGTTTTCCGTGAAAGGGAGGTCGGCTTTTTTGCTGTTTGCAGGTTTGGGATGTCTGTCATTTATTCGGGGAATTTTGTTTTCAACGCAGGTTGCTGGCTCAATTGCTGCGCTCAATACAAAAATCAACCACTTCGAGGAGGGCGCTTTTCCATTTGTTATTGGGAAAAATGGAGAGGGCGTTCTGGGCTTTTCGGCCAAAATGGCGGGCCCGCTCAATGGTGGTTTCGATGGTCTGGTATTTTTTAATGAGGGCGCGGGCTTCTGTCAGGTCATCTGGTTCAATGTCGCCCTTGCCAAGCGTGCGGTGCCAGAATTGCCGTTCTGTTTCAGAGCCAGCCTGAAATGCCAGTATGACCGGGAGGGTGATTTTGCCTTCTCTGAAATCATCGCCCAGGTTTTTGCCCATGTCATCTGTTTCACCGGCATAATCCAGGGCGTCATCCACGAGCTGGAAAACAATGCCGAGGGCATGACCATAATCCATCAGCGCGTGGCGTTCATTTTCCGGGCGGTTAGAGACAACTGCACCAAGTTCAGCGGCGGCCACAAACAGGGCTGCGGTTTTGGCGTCGATGATCGCCATATAGTCAGCTTCGGTGGCTTCCGGGTTGCCGGTTGCCGCCAGTTGCATGACTTCACCTTCGGCAATGACGGCCGAGGCATGGGAGAGGATTTTCAAAGCGTCAATTGAACCAACACTCACCATGATCTTGAAGCTCTGTCCAAGCAGGTAATCCCCCACAAGGACACTGGCCTGATTGCCCCAAAGCAGCCTGGCCGCCTTTTTGCCGCGGCGTGTGTCACTTTCATCGACGACGTCATCATGCAGAAGGGTGGCGGTGTGCAGAAATTCGATGGATGTGGCAAGGGGGATGTGGTCCAGACCTTCATAGCCGCAGAGCCTTGATGTGGCGCAGGTTAACATGGGGCGGATCCGTTTGCCGCCAGACTCTATCAGGTGCGCGGCCAGCTTTGGGATCATTTCCACGGGTGAATGTGCTTTGGTCCAGATTAGCTCATTGATGCGCTCCATGTCAGGTGCGGTCAGATCAAGGAGGGATTTCATGGTCGGACTTTGTGTGTTCAATTCATCCCTTGGCTGGCTGTTTTCCAGATTTGTGGGTGTTAAATTCTGAACTGACAAAATGATCTCCAAGTTTTGGTTTTGCTCATTGCGATATCATATTGTTTCGGCTATTCAGCTTAAATAGGTATAGTATGTGCCAGTCTCAATGGCAAAGCCCTTGTTTTTGCTGTGCTCAAGGTTGATTATCCGCTAGATTTTGTTCTGGCTTATTGTCAGCCCTTTGAGCACGGGGGTCAAGTCTTTGCTTTTAAAGTGATCTTAATGTGCCCTTATAGGGTTCTGGTGATTGTGGTGCTGAATTTTTAATATGGGCTCGTCCGTGGTTTATGAAAGAACTGATTTCGACAAATGATGTTGTTTTTTTGAGCTATGCCCAGGATTTGTTACGACAGGAAGGCATAGATTTTGCCCTGTTTGACACCAATATGAGTGTTGTTGAGGGCTCTATCGGGATTTTGCCTCGCCGCATTATGGTCAGCGAGGACCACTATGAAAAAGCCTGTCAGTTGCTGGAAAATGATCCGCTGCAAAATGATAGCTCCATTGAGACCAATCAATTTGAAGCGTTGATGCATGATGTTGCCCTGACAGATGATCTGTTTCTTGGCGGGGCTTTAAAAATGTTTCAACCAAGAGACGGGTTTCGCTCCGGGATTGATGCCGTTTTACTTGCCGCATCGGTTCCTGATACCGGGAGCATGCGCGTATTGGAGGCTGGTTGCGGGGCTGGAGTTGTGAGTTTGGCGATTGCCTGCCGCTGCCGTTCTGCGGAAGTGCAGGCGATAGAAATCGAAGGTGTGAACACTGCGATTGCCATGCGAAATATTCAGCGCAATGATCTTGAGAACCGTGTAAGGGTGATGCTTGGGGATCTTTGCGATCCTGTAAGTAAGCTGGAGATGCTTGGGCTTCGTCAGAATTCTTATGATTTTGTGGTGGCCAACCCCCCGTTTTATGATGAACGGGAAATGCGGGTTTCCAAAAACCCTTTGCGCCGGCGTGCAAAACGGGCAGTTGCTGAAACGCTTGAGGAATGGGTCCGGTTTCTCACCGCCATGGCCGCACCCAAGGGGGTTATATCGCTCATTCACCGGGCGGAAAAACTGGATGAGATTTTACTGGTGTTGTCGCGCCGGTTTGGCGGTGTGAAAGTGCTGCCGCTTTTCCCGAAACCCAATGAACCGGCAAACCGGGTTATTGTGCAGGGAATCAAGGGGTCGCGCGCACCATTGACACTCCTACCCGGCCTGGTTCTGCATGATGAAGAGGGCGGTTATACCAGTGAAGTCAAAGCCATTTGTCAGGGGCCTTTAGGGCTTTCGCAGTTTGCCAGCTTGTAAATCAGGGCCGAAGGCTTATCTATTTTCAAACAGAGTTAGAATAATCAGGGATACTTATGCCGAAAGATCGCCAAAAGAAGACAAAAAAACCATGGTATAAACGTTTGTTCAGCCGTACGCCTTTCGTACCTGTGCTGCGCTTTACCGGGCCGATTGGTATGGCCACGCCGCTGAACCCGGGGATCAACCTTGCCAATTGTGCTGATGTGATTGAGCGCGCCTTCGATGAGAAGCGAGCGAAAGCGGTGGCTGTGGTGATTAATTCGCCGGGCGGTTCACCCGTGCAATCCATGTTGATCTTCAAACGTTTGCGGGCCCTTGCTGAAGAAAATGATAAAAAGATCTACGTTTTCACAGAAGATGTAGCGGCCTCTGGGGGATATTTCATTGCCCTGGCGGGTGATGAAATCTACGCCGACCCAAGTTCTATCATAGGTTCGATCGGGGTGATTGCTGCCGGCTTTGGGTTTTCTGAGGCCATTGATAAAATCGGCATCGAGCGGCGGGTTTACACGGCAGGTGAGAAAAAACTGACGCTTGACCCGTTTCAGCCTGAAAATGCCGAAGATGTTGCCCGGTTAAAAGCCTTGCAGCAGGATATTCATGAAACCTTCAAGAATGTGGTGATTTCCCGGCGCGAAGAAAAGCTGACCTCTGAGGATTTGTTCACCGGTGAATTCTGGACCGGAGTGCGGGCTGTAGAGCTGGGTTTGATCGATGGGCTTTCTGATGTCCGGACCAAAATGCGGGAGCTGTTCGGACCGGAAGTTGAGCTCAGGCTTATCAAACCCAAAAAGAGCCTGTTTGGTCGCACCAGCCCGCAAGGTGTTCTGGCGCGCCTTGGTCTCGCACGCGGCGGGGCAGGGGCAGATGGGATTTCAGGTGAAGTGAGTTTTACCGACCAGCTGATCAGCTCTGTTGAGACGCGGGCGCTCTGGTCGCGATTTGGGCTTTAGGGCAAATCATGCTCTCAGGGCGGCATTTGAAGAATAGTTCTAAAAATATAAAAACCGGGCCTGCAGCATATTGATGCGGGCCCGGTTTTTTAACTGGAGGCTATAACTTTTCCGGTTGCTTAATTCAGGACCTTTGCCACCTCTCCCGGTGTCGGGGCAATGGGGCGCAACTGGAATGAAACACCCTGTTCGAAGGTGTTTGAAAGCACAGCGTAGAAACCGCGCAGATGAAATACGGCCAGTTTTTTCACGCGGATGTCGAAAGTGCAGGCAACATCGTTGTAAATATACTGTGAGCGCGAGCCGGGGTAGAAGGTTGCTTCTATGCGTTTCCCTTCATATGAGGTGGTCAGGTAATATTCCATCCCGTCAACCATGGGCAGCGGGCCGGAGCGACCTTGCTGGCAATCAACATCACTGCGCCGGTCAGCCTCTTCTGTTGACTGCAAAACGGCGTCTTTGTCTGTGCCATCCAGCAGAACTTTCAGGTCGAGATAGACAAAGCGGGTGCCTGCCAGCTCCTGCAGGTAATTTTTAGTCTTTAGACCTTCCACAGCAACGGCACCACTTGATCTGTTCAGAACAATGTCAAATTTGGCAAATTTTCGATCAGTTTCTGCGGCAGTTGCGAGCGGTGTCATATGTATGATGACGGTCAGTGCCGTTACCATGATGCTGAGGGGCCTTATCAAAAAGCGTATCATTCTTTCCTCCATGTGGATGAGACATTATCCCACACTCTTGTGTACCAAGACTTGGAATAGTATTCTTCAAGCGCCTTTTTTTCTTTTTCAAGATCAGTTTCGTATCTCTTCAGGCGCTCTTCTTCGTTGATGAGTTTCAGTTCTTCTTCTTCGATGGTCTTTTCGCGTTGATCCAGAATATTGAATTCTTTGAGGAGATTGCTTTCACGGTTTTGCAATGCTTCACGTGAGAGGGCGATGTCCTCTGCCATCGTTTCAAGTGATGTCTGTTTTTTGGTCAGGGTCTGATCAAGGGCTGTGAGTTTTTGCTGTTGCTCCGAGACATCCTCGATTTTCTGATTGAGGGTTTTGGTGCGTGCTTCAAGTTGGGCCAGGCGCTCCTTGAAGAGGTCACTCTCCGAGCCGGTTGAACCGGTTGTCAGGGCGTCATCCAGTTTCTTGCTTAAATCGTCAGAAAGTGCGGCGAGGCGAACATTTTCGGCTTTGGTATTGTTATTCTCGGTTTCAAGGGCGGCAAAGCGGGTTTCAAGTGCATGGTATTTTTTCTCAAGTGCAGCCAGTTCTTCTGAACTGTCAGGCCCCTTTGATTTCAGTTCTGCAATTTCTTTTGCCTGTTCGATGACTTTGGCCTGAAGTTGCTGGGAATCCTTGAGGGTGTTCTGATAAATTTTATTAAGATCGTCATATTTACCATTGAGGTTGGCAAGTTCGCCTCTGAGGGTGGTTAAACAGCTGGCAGGAACTGTTGCGGCATCACAGGCATCAGCAACGGGCTCACCGGAGGGTTTGGTGCGCAGCGCCGCGTGGAACTTGCGGCCATAGCCACCAATGAGAGTGTATTTATCAAGGCCGTTGACGATGCGGCGCGCCCCGCCCCAATTGGTGGTGGAGGTGTTGAAATATTGTGACAGGCGTTTGCCGGTGAAAAGGCCCTTGATCATGCCTTCCGCCAGGATCGCAACTGAGGTGTCCTTATGGAGGGCATGATCCGGATTGACATAGATCTGATCGCCCATGCCTAGTTCCTTGCCCATCTTCTTGTAATTATAATCCCAGGTGAGCTGCACGTGGCCGCGGCCAAAATAGGCGCGGCCGGTTTTCGGGTCAACAGCGGCGTAATTGCGCTTGATGCGGCCTTTGCGATAAAGGCTGGTGACGCAATTGATCGAGGCCTGATCGGTTTTTCCAAAACATTCGCGCACCGCCTGAATACGGCGGCCAGTTTCATGATAAGTCGTGGCGAGGATGTAGGCGAGCCATCTCAGATCTTTGAGGTGGGGCTTGCTGTCCCAATAATCAAAAATCGTTTCATAGCGCTGGATGAGGTAACTTTGTTCTTCCTTGATTATGTGAAACTGGGTGCGGAACTTCTGGAAGAAATAAGCCCGGTCGATGATGACTGCCTTTTTGGGTGTGTCGGTGGTTTGGGCGTATGCCGGGCTTGCGATTATGGGTGATACTGCCATGGCCAGCCCCAGAACCATGCAGATGGTCTGGCGCGCTAAGTGTTTCAAAAGCAGGTGGTTCAAATGCAGCTGGATCATTGTGCGGCGCATGCTGTGATGAAATGCAGCTGATCGGGGTGTCTTTTTTGTATGTCCCGAAACCATAGCTGGTGCTCCCTCATCACTCATGATACTTAACTCATGATACCTAAAAATGCATATTTATAATATGCTTATGGCCTAATCATTTCAGTTTCTATGACACAGTCTTTATGACGTTTTGTTTCTCTGTGACGTTCTGTTTGGACGTTTATCCTGGCCTCAATTTGCTTTGCAGTCTTAACCTGACTTCATGACCTTAACTTTCAGGGCTTCAGAGCGGTAAGTCGGCTTGCAGGAAAACTGTTTACTGCCACGGCTCGACATGTGCGCCTTCATTAGCAAGTGCCTTCATTAGCAAGTGCCTTCATTAGGCCCTCATTAAGGTTAACGTAGAATAGGGGGGATCGTTCTTTCAGCCAAGGACAAATGGGCAACAGTTGATTAGATATTTCAGGCTCTTGATAAATGGCTCGGGCAATTGTGTTTATTGCAAAAATCCTGCTGGATTTGCCGGGCTTGTTCCGCTAAAACGGGGGCTTGATTTGAGGGTTAAATGGGTGTTTGCACTTGTCTGGTGGGGCTGTTGGCAGGCTGGCACCTTGGTAATGGGCTAAAAAGGGGTTGGCATTATTTATGGCTTTAAAAAAGAAGAAAAAGTCTTTGCGCCCAACGCGTAGCTTTCAGGATCTTATCCTCACTTTGCAGCTTTACTGGGCCCGCCACGGTTGTCTCATTCTGCAGCCTTACGATATTGAGGTTGGCGCTGGCACGTTTCATCCGGCAACGGTGCTGAGAGCACTTGGGCCGAAGCCATGGTCTGCAGCTTATGTGCAGCCCTCACGGCGGCCGACCGATGGACGGTATGGTGAAAACCCTAATCGCCTGCAGCATTATTATCAGTATCAGGTTGTGCTGAAACCCTCCCCCCCTGACATACAGGATCTTTATCTCAAAAGCCTTGAAGAAATCGGCATCGATCCGCTGGCGCATGATATTCGGTTTGTGGAAGATGACTGGGAGAGCCCGACACTCGGTGCCTGGGGCCTTGGCTGGGAAGTCTGGTGTGACGGGATGGAAGTTTCCCAATTTACTTATTTCCAACAGGTTGGCGGGTTTGACTGTGCGCCGGTGATGGGCGAGCTGACTTACGGGCTGGAGCGGCTTGCTATGTATTGCCAGGGCGTTGATAATGTTTATGAGCTTAATTTCAATGGCGGTGAGGGAGATGAAAAAGTCACCTACGGGGATGTGTTCCTGCAGGCTGAGCAGGAATATTCACGCCATAATTTTGAGTACGCCAACACAGATAAATTATTCAAGCAGTTTCATGACACGGCGGAGGAATGCCGCGCGTTGCTGGCGCTTGGGTCAGGCCAGGGCAGCGCGGGGGGGCATGGTTGTGTTCTGCCTGCTTATGATCAGTGTATCAAGGCAAGCCATTTGTTCAATCTTCTCGATGCACGGGGGGTGATTTCCGTTACCGAGCGCCAGGCCTATATTCTGCGGGTGCGTGACCTCGCCAAGGCGTGTTGCACAGCCTGGCTTGAAACCGAGGCTGGCGGGGCCGGTGTTTAAGGGCTTCCCCATTGTGTGAGCTGGTTGTGAAAGCTGGTTGTGAAATTGCGATTTGCGGACGGTACCCTATTCATGGCCGTGACAGAAATTTGAGAAGAGCTGGAGAGAGACCATGAGCAATGCTCAGGATTTAAATATTTTTGATGAGCTGCCGGAGCCCGGTGTGTTCTCCGGGGTCATGACCTTGCTTGGCGGGCTGCTTGGGGCGTTCCTTGTGGTTTACAGCTTTCTTTACGGGCCTTTGGCAGAGATCCACCTGGCTGTTGTTATTGGTTGCGGGTTGTTGTTCACTTTTGCTGTTGCCTCTTTTATGTTTCTCATTGGCTGGATGGTTGAGGTGGTCTGGCCGTTGTTGCTGTTGCTGGTGTTTATCGGTGTGCTGCTGGTTGTGCCCCTTGTCTGGTACTTTGGGGGTGATGTGTTGATGAAAGGGGTGAGCCAGGCATTGATGTTTGGCTGAGACGAAAATGGCAGAACTTTTACTTGAATTGTTTTCTGAAGAAATCCCCTCGCGCATGCAGGCAAAAGCGTCCCGCGATCTGGCGCGACTGGTTGGTGAGGGGCTGACTGCAGCCGGGCTGGATTTTAAAGAGGCGCGCTATTTTGCCGGGCCGCGACGGTTATCGCTGGTGGTTGATGGGGTGCCTGAGAAATCCTCTGACGTTCGGTTAGAGCGCAAAGGCCCCCGGGTTGATGCGCCGGAAAAGGCATTGGAGGGGTTCTTGCGCTCCACTGGTCTTACCCTTGATGAATGTGAAATTCAGGATGACAAGAAGGGCCAGTTTTATGTGGCGGTGATTGACAAGGAAGGGCGGCCCGCTCAGGAGATCATCGCCAAGGTGGTGAGTGAGGCTGTGCGCAATTTTCCCTGGCCCAAGGCTATGCGCTGGGGCAATTCCCGGTTGAAATGGGTGCGCCCGCTGCATTCTATCCTTTGTGTCTTTGATAAAAAAACAGTGAAGTTTCTGGTTGATGATGTGGCCTCTGGGAATCGCTCAATGGGGCATCGTTTTCATGATCCGAGATCGTTCAAGGTCAGCTCTTTTAAAGATTACCGGGAGGCGCTTGGTGAGCGCTATGTGGTGCTTGACCCACAAGACCGGCAGGCGATCATTTTAAAAGAGGCCAAAGCGCTGGCGAAAGAACACAAGCTGACCCTTGTTGAAGATGAGGGGTTGCTGGCTGAAGCGGCCGGGCTTGTGGAATGGCCGGTTGTTCATATCGGCTCGTTTGACAAGGCCTTTCTCGATGTGCCGTCCGAGGTGTTGATGGCTGCGATGAAAAAACACCAGAAATGTTTTTCCCTGAAAAAAAGAGGCCGACTGGCCAACCGGTTTGTCCT
The DNA here is from genome assembly GCA_964351785.1 of uncultured Rhodomicrobium sp. Lineage (GTDB taxonomy): Bacteria > Pseudomonadota > Alphaproteobacteria > Rhizobiales > HXMU1428-3 > HXMU1428-3. The sequence continues at coordinate 50,935 of CAYGPF010000016.1, read as the reverse complement.
TGTGTCAAACCTTGAGGCGGAAGATGGCGGGGCGGCGATTGTTGCCGGTAATGAGCGGGTGATCCGGGCGCGTTTGTCGGATGCCAAGTTCTTTTGGGATAATGACCTGCAAAAAAAGCTTGAAGATCTGTTGCCGCAGCTTGAAGAGATTGTTTTTCACGCCAGGCTTGGCACCGTGGCTGAGCGGTCCGGGCGGATGGTGGCACTCTCACAATTTATTGCGCCATTTGTCGGGGCTGACAAGGCAGAGACAATGGAAGCGGCCAGTTTGGCCAAGGCTGATCTTTTAACCGAAACGGTTTATGAAGAGCCTGAAATGCAGGGCATTGCCGGGCGTTATCTGGCGCTGCATCAAGGCAGGGCGGCGGCGGTGGCAAACGCCATTGAAGCCCATTACAAACCGCAGGGTCCTTCTGATGAGGTGCCTTCAGAGCCGGTGTCTATTGCTGTTGCGCTTGCAGACAAGTTTGACCTTCTCACCGGGTTCTGGGCGATTGATGAAAAACCAACCGGCTCGAAAGACCCGTTTGCGCTGCGCCGGGCAGCGCTTGGTGTCATTCGTCTCATCCTTGAAAACAGTCTCAGGTTGCCCTTAAAAGACATGTTTCAGGCCGCACGGCCGGATTTTCACCAAGGTGATGACCTGCTGGATTTCTTTGCCGACCGGCTCAAGGTATATCTGCGGGATCAGGGGGCACGGCATGATCTGATTGATGCTGTGTTTTCACTTGGCGGTCAGGATGATCTGCTCATGATTGTCAAACGGGTTGAGGCGCTGGGTGATTTTCTCAAAACAGATGATGGTGCCTCCTTGCTGGCCGGTCTCAAGCGGGCTCAGAACATTCTCAAAATTGAAGAGGGCAAGGATAAGGCCCGATATGATGGTCAGGTTGATGAGGCCCTTCTCGTTTTGCCTTCTGAAAAGCGGCTTTATAAAGCCGCAAAAAGTTGCAGGGCGCAGCTTTCAAAACAGGTGAAAGATGAAGATTTCACAGGAGCCATGACGGCGCTTGCGAAATTGCGCGGGCCGGTTGATGCGTTTTTTGAGGATGTCATTGTCAATGACGAGGATAAGAAACTCAGAGCGAACCGGCTGGAGTTGCTTGGTGCCTTGCGTGCCATGTCCCTTGATGTGGCGGATTTCACCAAAATTGAAGGGTAAGTGCCGGGGTTGATTTGAGGTCTAGGGTTCGCGCATGGCCCGGCGGAGCTGGTCCGTCAGGGGTTGTAGCAGATACTCAAAAACCGGGCGGCGTTTGGTTTGAATAAACACTTCTGAATTCATGCCGGGTATCAGGCTTTTGCCATTAAGTTTTTCAATCTCGCCGTCCGGGAAGTTAATATGAACCAGGTAATGGGGCGGGTTGTTCTGTTGATCAATGGTGGCATCTCCGGGGACGAGACTGACAAGACCATTGATTTCAGGTGTGGTGCGCTGATCGAAGGCAGAGAGGCGAATGCTGGCCGTTTGGCCTTTGTAGATCTGGTCAATATCTGCCGGGTCAACTTTGGCTGTGATAATCAGCTCTGCCTTTTGCGGGATGATCATCAGAACCGGATCACCCGGGGCAACGACGCCGCCGATCGTATGGATGCCTAAATTATGCACCAGACCTGACTTAGGGGCCTTGATTTCCATGCGCCTGATTTTATCAAGGAGGGCGATGCGCTGCTCTTTCAACTGGTTGGTTCTGGTTGTTGTGTCCCTCAGATCAGTTAAAAGAGCGGAAAAGGCTTCCTTTTCAATTTGCAGGATCTGTAGTTCGGTTTCGCTGATCTGCAATTTTGTGCGGGCGGTGTTGGCGACCAGTTCACCCTGCTCACCTTCAAGGCGGGCTTTCTCCCGCTCCAGTGCCAGCAGCCTTGTCTGGGGGACCAGCCCTTTTTCTTTCAGGGACGTTAAGTCCGTGAGCTCTCTTATTATCAGCTCAAGCTGGCGTTCTTTTGATTTGATCTGGGCTTTGAGGCCATTGACGACCTGATGCAGTTCTGTGATACGCTGGGTTAATTGCTGGGTCTGGCCATCAAGCGTGGCGCTTCTGGCTTTTTTCAAAGTGATCTGACCGTTTAGAATATCCCTGATGTCAGGGTTGGTTTTTGCCCGGTTCTGAAGGGTCTCGTTGAAATCTATAGCGTCTTTTTTATCCCGCTCAGAGATGAGGCGGGCATGGCGGGCCATCAGCTCATTGAGGTTTGTGTCAAGGGCGGCAAGGTTGGCGGCGTCTCTTGTGGTGTCAAGGCGGAGTAAAATGTCCCCGCTTTTGACGGATTGACCTTCCTCCACCAGAATTTCAGCCACAATGCCACCTTCAAGGTGCTGCACGCGTTTGACATTGGCTTTCACCGTGACAGTGCCGGCGGCAATGACAGCGCCCTGCAGGGAGGCAAAGAAGCTCCAGCCGCCAATGCCGCCGATCAGGAGGTAAAGACAGGCGCGGCCAAAGCGTTGATAGGTTCTGATTGAGGCGGCAGGTGATTTTTCTGTTTTGATATTCACTGTTTTTTGCCCTCTCTTGGCTTGCAATGGGCTGTTCCTGTTCAGGGGGTTTTCTCTCAGGTGGTGAGGGCCGGGGTTTTATCTGGCTGTTCTGCTGGTGGATTTTTTGTGGGTGTTTTTAAAATTTTCTCGAGGATTTCATCGCGCGGGCCAAAGGCCAGCTGGTGGCCATCCCTGATAAAGAGGACCTTGTCACATGATTTGAGGGCATTGGGCCGGTGGGCAATCAGGATGATGGTCTGGCCATTGTTTTTGGCTTTGGTGATGGCGAAGGTGAGGGCCTCTTCGCCTTCTGCATCAAGGTTGGCGTTGGGTTCATCCAATATAACGAGGCGGGGTTCATTATAAAGGGCGCGGGCGAGGCCCAGCCGCTGCTTTTGCCCGCCGGAGAGTTTCTCACCGCCATCACCGATATAGGTGTCATAGCCGTCCTTAAATGACAGAATAAGGTTATGAACATTTGCCCCCATGGCTGCCTCTATGATTTTTTCGGGAATGGCATCCGGGCAGAACCTTGCGATATTGTCCTTGATGGTGCCTGACATCATCTCAACCGTTTGTGGCAGATAGCCTATGGCCGGGCCCAGCTGGTCCGGGTGCCATTGGTCAAGGGCAGCGCCATCCAGGCGGACACTGCCAGTTAAGGGCTGCCATATCCCTGAGAGCACCCGGGCAAGGGTTGATTTCCCTGCCCCGGTCGGGCCAAGAACGGCCATGGCTTCACCGGGCATCAGATGAAACTCTATGCCGCGGATCAGAGCTTTGCTGGTGCCGGGTGCTGCCACCGCCAATTGCTCAATCGTGACCTCGCCTTTAGGTGCCGGGAGTTTCATTTTGTCTTCGTTGCTGACTGTTTCACTGAGAATATCTGACAGGCGCGCATAAGCTTTTCTGGCGCTGAGAAAATTGCGCCACTGGCTCATTGACTGATCAATCGGGGCGAGTGCTCTTGAGAGGATAATTGAGGCTGCGATCATCACGCCGGCAGTTATTTCCCCCTCAATCACCAATAGCGCCCCGACAGCCAGTACAGCGCTTTGCAGCAACAGGCGCGCGGTTTTCGAAATGGCGTGAAATACGGTCGCAATGTTGGAGAGGCTGATGCCGGCATGGCTTGCCTCACTTTGCTGATTTTGCCAGTGGCTCGCGACATTATTCTGCATACCCATGGCGGTCAGGCTTTCGGCACTGAGACGGGCTTCTTCGGCGGTGATGTTACTGGCCTGGGCTTTGGTTACGGCGTGCTCAATGCGGGGTTAGCTCAGGATTTCATTGATGAGAGAAAGGAGGATAAGGAACAGGCTTGCGCCGATAGAAAAAAGACCAAGCAGGGGGTGCAACGCGTAATTGACGGCGATGTATAGCGGGGTCCAGGGCAGATCGAAAAGGCTGGTGGGGCCGACCGGGCTGGCGATAAACTGCCTGACTTCGGCAAGATCACGAATAGGCTGGGTGCCGATATGGGCGGTCTGACGGATGCTGGCGGCCAGTGTGGCCTTGAATGTGCTGGTGCGCAACTCCTCGCTGAAGTGCTCACCGATGCGTGCAAGAATGCGCGTTCTTGTGAACTCCAGCAGGCCTAAAAAGACAAAAAGCAGAGTGATTAGAATGAACAGGGCGGTGAGGGTTGAAATGCTCCTGCTGGTCAGTACGCGGTCATAAACCTGAAGCATAAAGAGGGGGCCGGTGAGCATCAGCAAGTTGATGAACATGCTGAAAATGCCAACGCTGATAAATGCGCTGCGGCATTTTTTCATGACCATGGAGACCGGCTGGCTGTTTTTATTGTGTTTGTTTATTTTTATCATTTACTCAGCCAAGCCTGGATGTAACAAGCTTTTTTAGGGGGCGTGTTTTGTTTTTCAGGTTAGTTTTCTATAGACGTCAGGTCCAGAAATAATTGAATGTTATCTCAGTTGTTTTCGTGTAAATCCTGAAATATTTCAAGGCTGTTTGTGGTTTTTATCTTCAGTGTAAAGACTGGTTGGCGCTGCCTTTTCTGTTATCACCGCTATATTTCACAGAAAATCTGAGTGTAGAGATTTTGGACAAAATTTTGTCAACTCTGGCGATAGAACCAGCGGCCGGCTTTGGCATGATGGCGGGTTTTATACTCCACGCCGGTGTCGATATCTTCCAGCTGTGTTTCCAGTGTACTTTGGCGGGGGTTTTTCAGGTTTGACAGGGTGTCAGATAAACTCATCTCTGTTGACCATCTCACATTCTCAAAAGCGTTGATGGTGCGGGGGCAATTTTTCTGGCCGACGCACCAATAGCCGCCATCGCCGGAAGGGGCGATGACAAAGCCGTTTTCATGAATGGCTCTGAAGGCCTGATTGATATGGGCGGGGGTGATGCCGGGGATGTCCGTTCCGATGATCAGGGCCGGGTGCGGGGCGTGGTTTTTAAAAACATTTTGCATGCGTGCGCCCAGATTACCCTTGCCTTGCGGCTGCTGCTTCAGTCTGCTTTGCCCTCTTGCGGGCCATGGCCATTTATGGAGGCCGGCATCCGGTGTGATGGCGAGGAAACACTGCCAGCGGGGGTCATTGCCGAGCTGGGTGATCAGGCGGTTGGCCGTCTCACGGTAGAACCTTGTGGCCGTGATCCAGCCGCAGTCTTTGGCAAGGCGGGTTTTTACCGTGCCCATTTTCGGGGTCTTTAGCATCAGGATCAGATGGTTTTCAGGTGGTTGGCTCATACATTTCCCGGATTTTTTCAGGAGAGACCCCTAGTTTGAAAGCGGTGAGGCAAAAGAGATTGCGCAGGCTTCGCTTCAGGTAACCTTCCTTTTGATAACGCTCTGCACTGGTGAAGGCCCGTGCCGACAGGACCACAGGGTGATGCGGCAGGCGTTTCAGCAGGTCAACATCTTCCATAATGGGAATGGCGGCATGACCGCCGATTTCCTCATAAAGTTTTTTGCTTATCAGCAGGCCCTGATCACCATAGGGGAGGTGACAGGCCCAGCACCTGAAATGGACAAGCCTGGTCAGGAGGGCCGGCATCAGGCCTTTGTCTTTCAGGGCAAAGCGGAAGGCGGCGACGCTTTTTGTGTTTTGGGGTGTGGCTGATGCTTCCCCGATGAAATTCAGGGCTTTCTGGTGCCAGCCCTCTTCAAGTTCTGTATCGGCGTGAAGGAAGAGGAGCCAGTCTGATCTGGCAGCCTTGGCGCCCTGTTTTTGCTGGTAACCCCGACTGGCTTTGCCGGTCGTTAGGAAAACCGCGCCCGTGGTCTCGGCGAGGGCGGCTGTCTGATCAGTAGAGCCGGCGTCAGCGATGATTACTTCGCTGATCATGCCATCAACGAGGGCTGACATCAGCGAGGCAAATGTCGCCGGGAGCGTTTTTTCAGCATTGAGGGTAGGGATTATGACTGACAGCATGTGGCTAATTTATTGGCTCTTCATCGCTTCAGCAAGTTTAAACCGATGTTGAGCTTTGCGAATGTCATGGCTTTTATGCTCACACATGTGCTGTTGCAAATGTTCTCTATTTGTTCTATTGTTGTGAGGCTGGTATATCAATCAGACCAGACTTATCAAACTGACTATGGGTGGAGGCCGGGCTGAAATGGCGGGTGATGCGTTTTCAAAATTCAATGAGCGAGCTGGTAATGGTGAGCGTTTGGAGCAACAACGTTTGCATCAACGGCGCGGGTATCAGAAATATTCCATAGAGAAAAGCGCTGACGGGCGGGGTGCTGCCAGCAACAAGACCGGACGGTTTGAGCGTTACAGCCATGAAGATTTTGATGATGGGTGGGATGGTCTGGATGAATTGCCGGCTTTTCAGACACAGGTCCGCGAAGAACTTGCCAAATCAATCATCTCGACCAATACATCGCCGGATATTCCTTTTTCGCAGTCAATTAATCCATACCGGGGCTGTGAGCATGGTTGTTCATATTGTTTTGCGCGGCCGACCCACACCTATTGGGGGCTCTCTGCCGGGCTTGATTTTGAAACCAAGCTTACGGCCAAGGTCAATGCGGTTGCCCTACTTGAGAAAACGCTTGCCAAACCTTCTTATCAGGTGAGCCCGATTGCGCTGGGGATCAATACGGATGCGTATCAGCCGATTGAAAAAAAATACAAAATCACAAGGCAGATTTTAAAAGTGCTGGCGAAGGCACAGCACCCGGTGACCATTGTGACCAAATCGGCAATGATTTTGCGTGACCTAGATATTCTGACCGAGATGGCGGAAAAGGGGCTTGTGGCGGTGGCTTTTTCTGTGACCAGCCTTGACAATAAGCTCAGCCGGGCGATGGAACCCAGGGCCAGTGCGCCGCACCGCCGGTTGTTTGCGCTTAAAACGCTGGCGAAAGGCGGGGTGCCGACCATGGTGCTGGCGGCGCCGATGATCCCGGCACTCAATGATCATGAGATGGAGGACATATTGCAGAAAACGGCTGATCTTGGGGTTTGCCAGGCCGGGTATATCCTTTTACGTTTGCCGCATGAGATCAGTGATCTGTTTCGTGACTGGTTAAATCGAACCGTTCCTTTAAAGGCGGAGCGGGTGATGTCACTTGTCCGCTCGATGCGCGGCGGGCGGGATTATGAGGCCACTTTTGGCAAGCGGCTTCGGGGGGAGGGGCCATATGCGGATATGCTGGCGCGGCGGTTTCAACTGGCTGTGCAACGCTATGGGTTCAACAAAGGTTCGTTTGAATTGCGGCGGGATCTGTTTGAAGCGCCAGTGCCGAAGGGGGCGCAGCTCTCGCTATTTTAGTTTTTTGATTTTTAACTTTTGATTGATTTCTTCTCTCTCCTGTTTTGCTACAATGGTGACCTGATTAAGCGTTTGATTGTGTTTATTTGCAGTTTGCCTGTCCTGGATGTGGCTCGATGAAGGAGGGGACTATGGTTGTTTTGATATCCCGGCAGAATGCCTTTTTAATGAACCCGGTTCTGGCCCGGTATGTCTATGACTTTCAAAAAAGCAGTTTTGATCCGCTGGCGGAGGTCTTTGTTCCGGGGGAGAAGGTTTATATTTCCCTGGAAGATGAAGTGCCGCAGACATTAACCGTTGAGCAGGCAAAGCAACTCAATGCAGAGTATGCGGCAGAATGCGCGAGGCTTTCAGATCAGTTTGCCCCGGTCCCAGAGCCTCTAGATTTTCAGGGCCTGGTGATCGGCGAAGTTGAAGCGGCTGACTTTCATGGGTTTGCCAGGAAAGTCGGGGGTTGCCTTGACAGGCTTACTGAGGTGATGGGGTGGGGGGAGCTGGCTTTGCTCCCTATATCAAAGGTGCCATTTCTGTTTCAGGATAATGATTATGAGCCCGTTGCCAGGGCAAGTGAAATGTTAAAAGAGGCGGGGATTGAAGCCGATTATTCTGGTGGGGTTGTGCTTTCTTCACAGGATATGGGGTCTTTCCTGGAGGCTTTGTTCTGGATTGTGCGGTGCAATGCAGCTGCGCCTTATTTTTGCTTTGCAGGGGCTAAGTCCTCACTGGTCGGGGTTTTATGCAAATATGGGAACATTCATTTTGAATGTTATGAACACTCAGAAAAACAAAGACTGGTTGAGCAATTGGCGCATGCAGGATTTGTTGTTTCAGTCGATGGGATCTGTGAAGAGCGGTTTTCTGAAAGCGGGGCTATTAAAGGGCGGCGCTTGCCGCTTGCTTGAGGTTTTTCACATCGTTTTCCCCTTGTGGCGGGAACGAGGACCATCAAATTGATAAAAGGAGGGTGGGTGAAGGTGCGGGGATTATATTGAAAAAAAATAGTAAAATGTGCAACATGCTGCCCGATTACGGGTTTGAAGAACGGGCAATAAAAGCGCACGGCCCACTGGTGGCAGGGGTGGATGAAGCCGGCAGAGGCCCATGGGCCGGGCCGGTTGTTGCCGCTGCGGTTATTCTCGATCGGTCTGCGATGCCTCAAGGTTTGAATGATTCGAAGAAATTAACTGAAGCGCGGCGGGACATTCTGTTTGATGAGATATCAAGGTTTGCTCATGTCGGGGTTGGGATTGTCAGCCCGGAGCAGATTGACAGAGATAATATATTAAAGGCGAGCCTTATTGCCATGGCGGTTGCTGTTGAGCAGCTGGCTCTGGTGCCGCATGCGCTTCTGGTGGATGGTAACAAGCTGCCGGATGCTGCGATGCCAGCTGAGGCGATTGTGAAAGGGGATGGCCGCTCGCTCTCAATCGCTGCCGCTTCTATCATTGCCAAAGTGACAAGGGACCGGATCATGCGCGCGCTTGATGCGGAGTTTCCGGTTTATTGCTGGCGGGACAATAAAGGTTATGGCACCAAAGCGCACAGAGAGGCGCTGGCCCTCTATGGGGTGAGCCCGTATCACCGGCGCTCGTTCAAACCGGTGAAAGCACTGATCAAGTGATTTTGGTGCTTTCTCATTCAGTCTGGTAAGTCTGGCATGGCCGGAATGTCAGAAGTGAGCCTGCCTTCAAGACTTTGTTTACTTAGTCAGGGTAAAATTGGTTCAATCGTATATGAAGGAATGACCAATGAGTGCCTCTCTTGCCGCTGCGGCGGCTGCTTCATCACAGGCTCAGGTTCAAATGGCTGTTGCTGGCAAAATCGCCAAGATGAATGCTGGTGCCGAGAGCGCTGTGGCTGATCTGCTGCAGGCATCTGCTGAAAACCTGAAAGCCGTTGTGAGCGCGACCGCGCCGGGCGTTGGTGGCAGCCTTGATATCTCTGCCTGAGGCTCTTTGGGTGGGCCAGATAAATCCAGTTGAAAATTTGAGTGTGAGCTGGTTTCTATTCGGCGGCTCCTGAATGAAAAACCCGGGCCTGCGCTTTGTTGAAGGCAGCTGCCCGGGTTCGTTTGTTCAGATTATTTTCGTGGTACTGTTAAATCTCAATTATTTACCAAGTACATTTTTGATAAGACCGACAATAACCAGTGCTGCACTGCCGCCCACACCGCCACTGACGATTTGAGTGATGATGCCAACAAGGTCCATGCCACCAGCGCCGCCCAATAAAGCCGGCAAAACCTGTGAGGCGACACCGCCGCCCAGAATGCCAGCCAATGAGTTGCCAAGTGTGCCCAGGCTGAGATTTTTCAAGAGGCTACCTGCGATGTTGCCACCGACGGCGCCGCCTATCAGATTGATAATAAGTGGTAATAATGCTTCCATAACTCCCTCCCTTGGAAATGGATTGAATGAGAGAAGGTTATAGATATTTGCATAAAACTGCACTTAATTTTTTCCAGATTGTTTTTCGAGGGGTATAAAGAGCTGAAAAGGCAGGTGTTTACCTTACCTTCCTGCCCAAAGGTCACGCTCTTGTTTTCTGCCTGTTTGTTTCACATTATGTGTCAGGCTTTTTCAGCATGAGTTAGGCCTTATGAGTTAGGTTTGCTATCTGAATTCCTTTTTATCTGTGAGGTTTTATGTCAGAACTGGCATCTGTACTTGAGCGTTTACAAGTTAATGAAACTGCTGCGCTTGAGCGTTTGTTTTCCTTCATTGCGATTGAAAGTATTTCTACAGACCCGGCATTTAAAGAAGATTGCCTTACCGCCGCGACTATGGCCAAAGGGTTTCTAGGCGCAGCCGGTATTGCGGCTGAAGTTGTACCAACATCCGGGCATCCGATGGTGCTTGGTCAATACCGCTCAAAGGCGCGCCCCTCTGCGCCGCATCTTCTGTTTTATGGACACTATGATGTACAGCCGGTTGACCCGCTGGATGAATGGACCCGCCCGCCATTTGAGGCGGCTCTGATTGAAGACCCGTTGAACGGTACGGTTATACACGGGCGGGGGGCGTCTGATGATAAGGGGCAATTATTGACCTTTGTTGAGGCGGCGCGCGCCTGGTTTGAAGTTACAGGGGATCTGCCAATCAATGTGACCGTTTTGCTTGAGGGGGAGGAAGAATGTGGGAGCCCTTCACTTGATGAATTTTTAACGGCACGGGCGCAGGATTTGAAGGCAGATTTTGCCCTAGTATGCGATACGCTGCAGTGGGACAAGGACACGCCTGCAATCACAACCATGCTGCGGGGGCTGGCCTCGCTTGAGGTCTCTGTCACCGGGCCGAACCGTGATCTCCATTCGGGGATGTATGGCGGGCCGGCGCTTAACCCATTGAGGGTCCTGGCGAATGGGCTGGCGGCGCTGCATGATGAAACCGGCCGGGTGAGAGTGCCTGGATTTTATGACGGGGTGCAACCTGTTGACCCGCGGCTGCTTGAACAGTGGGAGAAGAGCGGTTTTGACGAAGCTGCGTTTCTGGCTGATATCGGATTGACGCGCCTGCACGGAGAAGACGGGTATTCGTTGCTGGAGCAATTATGGTGCCGGCCGACCATTGAGATCAATGGTATGTGGGGCGGTTATACGGGGCCTGGTCATAAAACCGTTATACCCTCCAAAGCCCATGCCAAATTGTCGTTCCGGCTGGTGGCTGGCCAGGTGCCGCAAACGGTCATTGCTTCGCTGAAAAGCTACCTCACTGAGGCGTTCGGGCCGGATGTTGGGGTTGAATTTTCGGATCCCTCCGGCTCACCGGCTGTGGCTTTCGATCTTGAAAAACCGCATATCAAACTGGCAGCGCAGGCGTTGCGGGAAGAATTCGGCCGGGAGCCGGTATTGCTCGGCTGCGGTGGGTCTATTCCCATTGTTGAAGTTTTTGAACAGCAGCTGGGGCTGGATTGTCTGCTTGTTGGCTTTGCCTTGAATGATGATTGTATTCATGCGCCGGATGAGAAATATAACCTTACTTCCTTTCAAAAAGGTACGCGGGCTTTTGCCCGGCTGATCGGCGAGCTTTAAGCCCTGAATGGCTGGATGAATTTAGCATTCTGGGGCTGTTTTTGCGGGTATATCTGCTATTTCCTTTGATTTTTTGCGGGTTTTAACTTATGCGGTGGGTTGTTCAAGCTTGCGCTGGACGTCTTTGCACAATTGTGTAGGATGCGCAAACTTTGAGCGTTTATTGAAAGGGACTTTGGACTATGACCGCTTCTCAGAACCTTCTTGCAGGAAAGCGCGGCCTAATCATGGGGGTGGCGAACAACCGCTCTATTGCCTGGGGTATCGCAAAAGCTGCACATCAGCAGGGCGCTGAGATAGCCCTCACTTACCAGGGGGATGCTCTGAAAAAGCGGGTGGAACCACTGGCCTCTGAGCTTGGTTCAAATCTCGTCCTGCCTTGTGATGTGACCGATACCGCCTCGATGGATCAAGTGTTTGAGGCGCTTAAATCAGCCTGGGGCAGCCTTGATTTTGTGGTTCATGCTGTTGCCTTTTCCGATAAAAATGAACTGGGCGGCCGGTATGTTGATACCAGCCCGGAAAATTTCCAGAACTCCCTTAATATCTCCTGTTATTCCTTCACGGCCGTGGCGCAGCGGGCGGAAAAACTGATGAATGAGGGGGGATCTATGCTGACGCTGACGTATTACGGGGCAGAAAAAGTGATGCCGCATTATAACGTCATGGGCGTTGCCAAAGCAGCGCTTGAGGCGAGTGTGCGCTATCTGGCTGCTGATTTGGGGAAAGATGGCATCCGTGTGAACGGTATTTCTGCCGGGCCGATTAAAACGCTTGCAGCGTCAGGAATTAGTGATTTTCGCTATATTCTGAAGTGGAATGAGTATAATTCCCCGCTTCGGCGCACAGTTACCATCGAGGATGTGGGCCATGCCGGCGTTTACCTCCTGTCCGATTTTAGCAGGGGTGTGACCGGAGAGATACATCATGTTGACAGTGGATATCATATAGTTGGCATGAAGAATGAGGATGCACCGGATATTTCTGTGATTTAGGGGCTCTCAACTTACTATAGACGTGATGCTTCTACATAGCAGCCAGCCTTTGGGGTGCCAGGTTTTAAGTGTTTGCAAGCTGAATGATGACAGCTTTTCATTCATAACCTACAGACCTTTCTGCTCTCAAATCGAGGTTGCTGTAGAAGATATCGGATGTGGTGTTGTTATTATTGGGGTTTATATCATTTCGGCCAGGCTTTAAGCCGCCGCTTTAGAATGGATGAGTGTTATCATGAAGGTGACATATTTTACCAAAAATCTTGTTGGATTTGGTGTGGTAGCTTTGCTAGCGAGCGGTCTTGCCGGCTGCTCGAACGGGGGCAGCATGACAGGTGACAGCCTTGGTGCTTCGGGTGGACTGTCTTCCATGACGGTTAAACGGGGCCGTGCTGTTGAAGTCGGCCGGTTTCTACACTGGGATAAAAATTGCTGGGCTGCAACCATTCCAAACGTTCAGATTGTCAAGAAACCCAAGCTTGGGTCACTTTCCGTTAGCCGCGGCAATCATAAGATCATGACAACTGAGTGTAAGGGTATTCCGATTAAAGGTTCGAAGCTGACATATCGGGCTTATCGGAAAGGCAGCGAAGAATTTTCTTACCGCGTGACCTCCGGACCGCGAGCAGGTGTACATACTGTTCGTCTGACGGTTAAATAAATAAAAAACCTAATCTCCTGAAAAATCAGCCGTCCCATTGGTTTGGGGCGGTTTTTTTGTTTCAGATTAAACTGACAAGTTCCGGGCGGTTCTGGGTGGTCCGCAAGAATATGTTTCATTTATAACCGGCTTGTTTGCGCCGGTTTTCTCGTTTTCAGCTCAAGTTGGTCAGCGCTAGATCCAGCGCATTTTCTCCAAATTTGGCAATGAGGCCGCCAAGTACAGCCAGGGCTGTCCAGAGGGCGGCTTTTCGCATTACGGCGGCGACATTCACTTTTACTGTGATCTCGATTTCCTGCTGTGGCAGAGTAATGCTGGCGCCCTGGTGACCAGCAGCTGCAACATGGGCCGCAATGTAGAGTTTCAAGGGTTTCTGGCCGCGCTCCAGCGGGGTGACGCGCCATTGCCATTCCCCAAAATCAGGCTGGCCGACGAAACCAAAACTTTCCGCCCTCTGGTTATTGATCCATTGGGTTTCAAGGCTGAGGGGTTCGATGATAAAGCCGCCCTCCGGGGCGCGCAGCAGAACCGTCATAGCCGGGGTTGTCTGAATTTTATGTTCGGTCGGCGTGCCTTTCAGGCTGCCCGTCATATCAGATTGCGGGTTATCGGAAATGCGGGCTTCAACGCGCACAGGGATATTGACGCGCATATTGCGGGGTATGTTTTCAACCAGCCGGCCTATGCGGGCGGCCAGCGGGTGGGTTTCATCAAGGGGGTCCTGTTGGCCTGGCAATTCCTGAGGGGCGGGGGGTGTTGCCGGTTTTATCGGGGCTTCACGATGGGTGGGCGGCGCACCTGCTGCCAGGGCTTCAGCCAGACTTTCCGGTTTTGCTTCGGGTGTGGTTTCCGGTAAAGCTTCCGGTTCAGCTTCGATTTCGGCAATATCATCGGATAAGCCATCAAGCCCTTCTTCTATTTCCTGGCTTGGACTTTCCTTCAGCATGAAATCTGTTTCTGGTGCGGGGGCAGATGGCGGGGGTAGTGGTGCCTCCTCATCGAGGCTTGCGCTTTTTTTCGCAGGTTCATTGCGGGTGAGCGGGGCGGCACGGCGGCGCTCCTGGCTTATGGGTGTTTGAAGGCCGGGGGTTTCGGATCCTGTTTTGTTGCCGGATAGAAAAGCGCGTTTTAATGAGGCCAGGATTGTCAGAACGATTAAAAACGCCAGAAAAGATACAGCGAATTTTAAATTGAGGCTCAGTGAGAGAAATGTGCCCACCGGGTCTGATAAATAGTTTAAAAGGTCCTGCATCTTGTTACCCCCCTCAGGTTTTGTTGATTTAGACCATCAGTATTATTCGGCATGATGCGTTATTTTGGGGTTTTTTCAAGGCCCGCGCGCTAGCCGTATCAGCATTTGACCTTGCCCTTTTTGAATCTTATAACAGCCTTGAAGCTTTTCTGATCGGATCTTGATGTATGTCTCTTAATTCTTTTGGTCACCTGTTGCGGTTTACCACCTTTGGGGAAAGTCACGGGCCGGCCATTGGCTGCGTGGTTGATGGTTGCCCGCCTCTTATCCCGATAACGCGGGAAGAAATTCAGGTGTTTCTCGATAAGCGCAAGCCCGGCCAGTCCCGTTTTACGACCCAGAGAAAAGAACCTGACGAGGTGCAGATCGTCTCAGGTGTTTTTGAAAATGAGGCAGGTGAGCAGGTCACAACCGGCACACCGATCGCGCTGATGATTGAGAACAAGGATCAGCGCTCAAAAGATTATGGGGAGATTGTCGGTAAGTTTCGCCCCGGCCATGCGGATTACACCTATATAACGAAATACGGAATTCGCGATTACAGGGGGGGCGGGCGCTCCAGCGCCAGAGAAACGGCGATGCGGGTGGCTGCCGGGGCGATTGCACGCAAGGTTGTGCCGGGCATGGTGGTGCGCGGCGCCCTGGTTCAGATTGGGCCGCATAAGATTAACCGGGAAAACTGGGACTGGGCGGAAGTGGATAACAATCCGTTTTTTGCTCCCGACAGCCGGATTGTTGATGTGTGGAGTGATTATCTTGATGGCATTCGCAAAGCCGGATCTTCTATCGGGGCGGTGATTGAGGTGGTGGCTGAAGGGGTGCCGGCCGGACTTGGGGCACCGGTTTACGGCAAGCTTGATCAGGATATTGCCAGTGCCATGATGAGCATAAACGCTGTTAAGGGCGTTGAAATTGGAACGGGGTTTGAAACGGCAGAGCTTACGGGCGAGGAAAATGCGGATGAAATGCGGATTGCCAATGACGGGACGCCGACGTTTCTCTCTAACCACGCGGGAGGGATTTTGGGGGGTATATCATCCGGTCAACCCGTTATCGCGCGGTTTGTGGTCAAGCCGACATCTTCGATTTTAACGCCGCGCCGCACCATTGATCAAAATGGCAAGGAGACGGAGATTGTCACGAAGGGGCGGCATGATCCTTGTGTTGGTATTCGGGCTGTGCCTGTTGGGGAAGCGATGATGGCGCTGGTGCTGGCGGACCATTATTTGCTGCACCGCGGCCAGAATAATGCGTCTGAGACTTGATTATTCATTGATTTTTAAGTTAAATTTCCTTGTTGGTGTTTGGTTTATCTTTTTTCCGTATGATTTGGATGTGGGATTAATCTGCACTTCTGGTGACGGTTTCACTGCTGGGGTGAGTTTATAGCTTGCCTTTGGTGCTGGTGCCGGGATTTGCTTTTTGAGGGATGGGGAAGATGCCTCTTTACGATAAAATTTTGATTTTGACCGGGGCTGGGCTGTCTGCCGAGTCTGGTCTTGGTACTTTTCGCGATGAAAACGGTATCTGGAGTCAGTATAATTTTGAGGAAGTTGCAACACCGGAGGGCTATCTGGCCGATCCGCAGCGCTGCCTTGATTTTTATAATCTGCGCCGGGAACGGCACAGGCGTGCTTCACCGAATGGAGCGCATAAAGCGCTGGCTCGGCTTGAGGCTGATTATCCGGGTGAAGTTGTGGTTGTTACGCAGAATATCGATATGTTGCATGAAGCTGCTGGTTCGCAGCGGGTGATCCATATGCATGGCCGTATTGACCAGGGGCTTTGTAGTGATTGCGGGCATGTTTATGAGCTACCGCATGGTGACCTGAGTGTTGAGCATGTTTGTCCGTCCTGTGAGGTGCAGGGGGGGCAGCGCCCGGATGTTGTCTGGTTTGGTGAGGTGCCTTATCATCTTGAGGAAATCGGGCGTGAGTTGCAGGATTGCTATCTGTTCCTTTCCATCGGCACGTCCGGCTCTGTTTATCCAGCGGCTGGTTTTGTCAGCCTGGCGCGCAAGTCCGGGGCGCATACGGTTGAACTGAACCTTGAGCCTTCTGATGGGGTTGTGCAGTTTCATGAAGCGCATCAGGGCAAGGCTACCGATGTGGTACCCACTTATGTGGAGCGGTTGATGCATGAAGCAGCGATCGCGCAGAAGAAAGTATTCGCCTGAGCGGGGGTCTCAACGTCTGGCCTCTGACCTGACCGGTTGGCAACAGCGGTCAGGTTTCAAGGTTTCGGTTTTTTAAAAGGTTTAGTTTATTAGAGGGTTCGTTTCTACTGGGCAAAACCTTCCACACCCAGACGCCACATCTCTATGCCGACGCCGACAATCAGAACGGCGGCTGAAATACCTATTAAAATCCACCAGAATTTCTGAGCGGCTTTTCTTGTTGTCTGTACGGCTTGCGGGGAAAGTGGCTCTTTGTCCCACGGCGGGGAGCCGCGCAGAGCGGCAAGATACTGACCACCGGCCAGAATGGTGCCCCGATCAAGCATAGGTTTGCCAGAGCGCATGGCTATTTCGTGAGAGATTTCAGAAAAGGGAAACGCCGGGTCTGTGGCATGTTCTTTCATGTAGCCGAGGACATGTCGGCCGCCATCGCGGGTGACGATGCAACAAGAGCGCATCAACACCGGTATGATGGCTTCCCGGTAGATTTCACCGCGCTGCTCCACTGATTCAACATTGTCATAGGTTAGGCTGATTTTCTGATAGGGAAACAGCGGCAGGGGGCCGCGCCAGTTGGGGACGGTAAATTCTGCGTCCTGTTCGTTCAATTGTATGCGGGTGCGAATGCTGGATAAGATATGGGCGCCGAGGAAGATCATCCAGAGGGCGAAGAGGATGGCAAATACAAACAGGATCGCTGCTTCATAATAAAAGCCTTTTGAGGCCCGCAGATAGATCATGAAAGGCAGTGAGATGAAAAAGGGGGTGAGTAACATGAAAACAAGGCCCAGAATGAGTTTCCGGCCTCTGCTTGCTTCGTAAATGCGCACGGCGGTGTCGTTGATTACTGTACTGTCTGACATGGCTTGGCATACCCTTTATGTTTCGCAGGCTCTTTCAGTTTACAGGCATTTGCTGTATTGGCGCTTGCTGTTTCAATGGCAAGTTTCTTGTCCCAGACTGCCCTGAGGCTTCGCTCTAAAGATAGCTTTAGTGATAATGTATTGAAAGAGATAGTTTGCTGTTTGTTCGTTGAAAAAGAAATGATGCCCCTATTCAGCCGAA
Source organism: uncultured Rhodomicrobium sp. (assembly GCA_964351785.1). GTDB lineage: Bacteria > Pseudomonadota > Alphaproteobacteria > Rhizobiales > HXMU1428-3 > HXMU1428-3. Next base: position 33,522 of record CAYGPF010000016.1, on the reverse strand, counting down.
AAAAGGCATAGCTTTTTTAAATAAAGAATGATCTGGGGGGCAGTGGCCCCCTTAGCAATCATGGATCGGGCCGGGGTATGCATTAATAATGAGGGGTGCCGTCTGCCCGGGGTATTTTCCAGACGGGGGGAAGAGTTTTGTATGTGTTGCTGCCTATAAAGCCTGTTTAAAGCGGGTTTATTTTTCTTCTATTGCGTGCAAGAATCTGCTTGGCTTGTGATGCATTTATTGGGCCTTAGTGATGGGCCGGGCGTTTGCAGCAGGGAGACTGAAGCTATGGCGAATTTTGCTACGCATCTGGGTGTCGGGACGATTGCAAGTGGGATGGCTGCGACTTTGGCTGTTGCGACGAATATGATATCGCAAGGTGATATTATCACGCTGGCTCTTGCCGGTGCCTTGGGCAGTGTTCTGCCGGATATTGATTTAAAGGACAGCCGCTCTTCCCGGATCATATTTTTTGCGCTTGGGTTGTTTCTTTCATTTGTCGTCCTGTTCAGTGTGGTTTCGCATTATTCGATCGCTGAACTTTGGGCGATCTGGATCGGGACGTTTTTGGCAGTGCGCTATATCGGGCATTTACTGTTTCATAATTTCGCTGTGCATCGGGGGGTTTTTCATTCCATCCTGGCGGCGCTGTTTTTCCTTATGGTGACATCGGCGATCTTTCATGTCGGGTTGAAAGCTGACCCCAGAATCTGCTGGCTGACGGGGCTCTTTATGTTCTTTGGGTATGTGGTGCATTTGCTGCTGGATGAGATTTACAGCGTTGATTTCAGTGGCAACCGTGTGAAGCGGTCTTTTGGCACAGCATTGAAGCTTGTCGAAAACCGTGACTGGGCGGCAAGCTTTCTGATGTTTGTGGCAACTGTTGGGGTGTATTTTCTGACACCGCCATTTTCGGCTTTCTTTGATATCATGACGACTGCTGATATCTGGACCCAGCTCTGGGATAAGATGTGGCCGGCTGACGGTTTCTTTGGTTATTCGTTTGACAAGGCGCAAGCGGTTGATTTGCCGCCGGTGCCGGTTGAGTAGGGCACTTCCCTGGGTACAGTTTTATCTGGTTGTACAGATTGTTCCGGTCTGCTTTTTCCTAATGGGTTTAGCAGTCAGAGCAGGGGATGTCGGAAGAATAGCGCGGTTTGTTGATAAACCGGCGATCAAACAGTTTGTCACCCTTGATAAAGAATTCAAGCAGTGAGTTATGCTTGTAATATAATTCTGTAACAATCACAGTTTCGAAATTTTGGGCAACACCAGCGGGCAGTTCTGTGTATTGATCACCCATGGTGCGGGTGTGTTCGCCGGTTTTGCTTTCACTCCACTGAACGGTGGTCTCAGAGCCACCGCCATCAAGGGGTAATGTGCGCACAGAGGTCACGACAACATTGAATTTGGCTTCTTCATCAGCACGCAGGATCTTTGAACTGATGGAGAAAATATCTGCTAATTCAGCAGTGTCGATATTTTTGCCCTGGGCAACAAGATCAGATACGGTCTCGCTTACCGTTTCGACCCGGTTTTTGGCAATGTAGGCCCTTGAGACCTCAACGCAACCGAAATAAGTGGCGATCATCAGGGGGGCAATAAATGCAAACTCAACTGATGCGACAGCTTGTTGATCATGGATTAAGCGATTGATATCAGCTTTCAGAATTGTCCATCTTGCTATCAATTTACGCATGACACTCACCTTATCCTAACCTTCGTTCCTGAATACCGCAAAGCCTTCAATCAGTCGGTTGCCATTGGGCATGTTACCGAGGCCAAGATCCGGGAGGTTGGCAAAAAGGTCCCATTCCATAAATGTGCGGACAGTGATGACACTGCCGGGCTGGCCAAGATCAAAGATAAATGAATCTTTCAATTCACCGGTGTTGTCGAGGGGGTCTGTTGAATCAATCGTGCTGAAATTATTAAACACACGAACTTCAACTTTCAGTTTTGACGCACAGTTGGGAATGAACACAACCTGAGAGCATACATCATCCACAAAATCAGAGATCGAATTGACATTTCCCTGCAGAGTACGGACCTTGCGTGCTGTGTCACCGGTTGCATGGGTGATGTTTACCTCGGCTAAGAAAACCATTGAGACTTCAAGTACAGCAAACAGAAGTGCGAAAAAGGGAATCCCGATCAGGCCAAACTCAATGACAAGGGAACCATCGTCATTTTTGTTGAAATTTCGAGTTGATCTCAGGAGCTTGATGTGAGCTTTTTTGAGAAACCGGGGTGGGGTCTGCATTTGATATTACGCCTTCGTACTAACAACAACTAAACTTTATGGATCATTTGCATGGGAATTATTGACGAAAAATTATTAATATTCTTTTAACTTAAACTGAATTGTACCTGCTTGGTTAATGTAATATTAATTCATTACTTTGAATTTTATTTAATCTTTCTTGTGAGTGTTTGCTAAATATTTATCAGAATGTGCAAGTATACAATTAAATACTATTTTGCATTCCTCAATCATCTGGTTGAGTTGGTCACAAGTAAGGTTTTTGCTATGAAAAAGCTATTTGCGGGTTTTGTCACTTCGGTCCGAGGTTTCACCAATAATATTGATGGGGCTGTTGCCATTGTTTATGGACCTATGGTGATTGTGCTTTTGCTGGCGGCTGGGATTGCTATTGATTATTCCAGAGCCTATCTGGTTAAAAAGGAAATTGCCCGGGCGCTTGATGCGTCCATTCTTGCGGCCGGTTCAATGGCTAATGCCGATGAGGATGCTATGAAGGCCATGGCTCAGCGGTATTTTGATGCCAATATTTCAGCCAAGACCAAGGCCAAATATGATCCGCAACTGACCTTTGATTATGAAGCCTCAACTGCTGAGATCACGGCGTCTTCAGCAGCGGTGGTGGATACCTATCTTATGAAACTGGCGGGTCATGATACGGTGGGTGTTGAGGCGCAGGCGGTCGCCGGCCGCTCACTTGTAAATGTTGAAGTGGCGCTGGTTCTTGATAATACCGGTTCGATGTCCGGCTCGAAAATGACGTCGCTTAAAGAAGCGGCAACGATGCTGGTAAACACCCTTTATACGCCATCTGGCAGTGAAGATTTTGTCAAATTTGCCCTGGTGCCGTTTACGGCTTCCGTCAATATCGGCACAGATAAACTTGGCAATGGCTGGCTTGATGAAGACAGCGAGAGTGATGCCGGTCAGGAAGACTTTTCGACCTCTTATACATATTGGGGTAATAGTACCTATGACGGTATGACAGCACAGGAAGCCCTTACACATTTTGATGCTGACTGGAAGGGATGCGTCCGGGCACGTGTCGGGACAGCTACCAACGAAGATGGTGACAGTGTTTCATTGGATAAATGGGATACAGCGCCGGATGGCTCAGATGTGAATACGCTCTGGGCTTTACATATTAAGCCGGTTCATACCTATACAAACTGGTGGGGCGGGAAACCTTCAGATTCATCGATACGCAATCGTCTGGAAGATGTGGATGATGAATGTCCAGACGCAGAAATTCTGCCTTTAACAAATGTTCAGGATACGATCAACGACAAGATCGACGCCATGAATGCTGAAGGATGGACCAATATCCCAACAGGCCTTGTTTGGGGTTGGCGGGTGCTTTCGAGCGCTGCTCCTTATACGGAAGGTGCTGATTATGGCGAGGATAATGTTCGTAAGGTGATTGTGGTTTTGACTGACGGACAGAACAATGTCGGCAGTTACTATTCCAATAAACTGAATGGCTCTTACTCAGCTTATGGCATGACAGCTTATGAGCATCTTGGTACCGGAAGCCCTGGCAGCAAGCTTGAGGATAAACTTGAAGATGTTTGCACAAATGTGAAAACAAAAGGGATATTGATCTATTCCATCACCTTCCAGGTCTCTGATAATGATACAAAGACCTTGATGCGCAATTGTGCCACACGGGATGACATGTACTTTAATTCCCCCGACAGTGCCTCACTGCAGGATGCGTTTGAAGAAATTGCGGTTGGTTTGCAGAAATTGCAACTGCGCCAGTGATCTGACTGGTATCGCCTCGATGCTCTGGGCGGTGATGAATAAAATCAAGACATAAAAAAGGTGTTGCAATCATTGCAACACCTTTTTTATTTGGTTCTGTTTCGACTTAATGATCAGTTGCCGTTGGCAGAAAGGGACATGGCCTCGCCGATACCTTTCATTTTGTCTTTGATGTTGTCGGTAACGGATTTCATATATTCGCGGTCATCGCCGAGCGTCGGTGTGGGCTGGCAGTTGGGGCTGCATGTGTAACTAACCCTTGCATTGCCGCGCTGTAGCCTGACGATTGCATCCTGCTGGTCATCAACTGCGATGGATTTGTTGAAAATGGTCTTACCTTTTTTATTGAGCAAGATGACGTTGGTGCGGCCATATGATTTTCCGGTGATGATGAAAGATTTGCCGGTTTGTATGGTGATATCCGCAATAGCAGGGTTGCCGATCAGGGCATCTGCTATCAGATCGTTCAGCTCAACCAAGGTCACCTGATTGAGGGTGACCTTGATGGTCTCACTCATTTTTGACTGGGTGATGTTTATATCTTCAGCTTTTGCTGGTGGGCAGCTGGCGAGACATGTGGTCACCAGGGAAGCTGCCAGGACTTTTTTTAACCTGCCGCTTGCATTTGAAATTCTTACACTAGACATCGCGTGGACCCTTTTCACTAACTGGTTTTGCCTATTTGAACCTCAAAAAGATGAAGGAAGTCCTTATTTGTGTTCAAAATCGGTTTTTTGGGGGCTTTTAATAGATGTTTGAGGGGATCACTGAATGTTGTTTTACGCGAATTATTTTCTTTGGCAGTTGTATTGTGGCCAGGATATAAGAAAAAAAATCGACTTATTGCCGGAATTACTTAGTATTAAAACCTGTTTAACCTAACTATACACACTGTATAAAACTTTAAATACCTAGTTAATTCGTAATTAACCCTGTTTTATATTCTGTTTTCTTTTTTTGTATTCTTTGTTTTGTTTATATTTTATTTACGTGTCCTATGTATAGTCATAATCATTAATTGGTTGGTTCTCTCAATGACGAGTGGATATCAACGTAAATAATGTAACTTTCAGGGAGTTTCGTAATGAAAAATCTAATGGTTCGTTTTCTTAAGGATGAGTCTGGTGCAACTGCTATCGAATATGGCTTGATTGCTGCCGGTATCTCAGTGGTTATTATCGCTACAGTGAACTCAATCGGTACTAAACTAGGTACAGCGTTCACAACAATCGACACTAACCTGTAATCGGTTTTTATCAGCGATAGGATCTATCGCATTGTTAAAGAAACATCCGTCATCTCACGCTGGCGGATGTTTTTTATTGAAGAATGCGTCTGTTGTTTAGTGCCTATTAACACCCCTTTGCTAAGGTTATCACGGCGTTAGTTTTATGTGGGTAGTGTTATGTTTTATGAGTTGTGCGTTCTGCTTATTTTTCCGTTTTGCCTGATCTATGCTGGCATACGTGATGCGATGTCTTTCACCATTCCCAATAAAGTGTCCCTCGTTCTGGTTGCCGGTTTTTTTCTGGTTGTACCGTTTTCCGGCCTGAGCCTTGCGGTTATTGGCAGCCATATTCTGGTTGGGTTTCTTGCGCTTATTATCGGTTTTCTGCTCTTTGCCCGTGGCTACCTTGGCGGCGGTGATGTCAAGATCATTGCAGCTGCCGCACTTTGGCTGGGCTCAGAACATTTTGGGCCGTTTCTAATCTTCACGGCTATTTATGGTGGTTTGCTTTCTGTTATTATTTTGTATGTGCGCAATATGCCATTGCCAGCTTTTCTGCATCATCAAACATGGTTGCTTGACTGGCAGTGCGGCAAAGCGGCTGTGCCTTATGGCATTGCGATCGGCCTGGCCGGTCTTAGTGTTTATCCGCAATCTCACTGGCTTGGACTTTTTTAAAACACATATTTTATAGTGCCCGGGCCTGGAACCCTTCATGAAACTTTAAAAGCCATCATGTGGTGCCAGACAATGTCAGGCCGGGCCACGACTGATTTCAAAAAGTGACATTTATTAACTCCCTATTGACCATTGAGCTTTAAGTTAGCCCATAGAGTATTTGTATCTCTTGGGTAAGAAAGTTTTTAGTCATGAAGAAATCACGCGTAATTGTACTTGGTATTGCTTTTGTCTCAGCGGCTGGTGCAGCCCTGATGGCCAAGAGCTTGATGGGAACAACCCGAACTGAAAAAGTTGTTGAAGAGCGGCTGATTAATACGACCAAGATTCTGGTGGCTCGTTCACCCATCAAGGTTGGTTCACTGGTCCGGTCAGATCAATTGGCGTGGCAGGACTGGCCCAAAAAGGCGGTCAATTCTTCATACGTTAATATGCGGACCAATAAAAAAGCGCGTGAGGAATTTGCAAAATCTATTGCCCGCACCACCTTCCAGGTTGGTGAACCTATCAATGTTCACAAGCTGATCAAGCGCGATCAGGGCGGTGTTATGGCTGCTATTCTGACACCAGGTATGCGGGCCATATCAACTAAAATTAAAGAGGCGACATCTGCTGGCGGATTTATCTTACCGAATGATCGTGTGGACGTAATTCTGTCTCGCAAGATCAAGGCGCAGGGGTCTACCAAATTTGTCTCCAGCACAATTTTAACAAATGTTCGTGTGCTGGCGATTGGCCAGAATATTGAACAGCCCAAGGGGCAACAATCGACCCTGGGTAAAACGGCAACATTGGAGTTGTCGCTGTCGCAATCTGAAACTCTGGCTCTTGCAGAGAATATGGGAGACATCTCGCTGGCGCTTAGAAGTATGGCGGAAAGTTTCGCTGGTGCGAAGGGCGAGAAGGTTGATGATCTGCGCGGAGATAATACCGGCACGGTTCGGGTGATGAAGTTTGGCCGACGAATGAGCGGCATTGGGGTGAACTAAGCATTTCGTTTCGGGGTGCTAACGTTAAAGGTGATTTCAACTATGAACATTCATTTTGACAGGGTTAAATGGGCCAAGAGGCTGGCACTTTGTGTTGTGAGCGGCAGTCTTGCTTTTTTAACCAGCGTTGGTGCCTTAAAAGCCGAGGCAGACAGCTTTGAAAATAAACATCGCTCATTGCTGACGGTTCATAGTGTGGCCCCAGGCGGGGAGACACGCCATGTCAAAATTGGCCTCAATAAATCCATGGTGGTGGAGCTGCCACGTGATGTGCGTGATGTTCTGGTTTCTAATCCGGAATTTATTGATGCTGTGTTGCACAGCTCACGGCGCGCCTATCTTATTGGCAAGAAAGTGGGTGAGGGAAACGCCTTTTTCTTTGACAAACAGGGCAACCGCATTCTGACCATAGAGATAGCGATCACAAGGGATATGGGTGCCCTTGAGGGTATCTTCAAACGGGTGCTTGAGGACAGCAAGATCAAGGTTGATACTGTCAATGAACATATTGTCCTGACTGGTTCTGTGCGCTCACCGGTTGATGCGACCAAGGCACTTGATATTGCGGCGCGCTTTGTTCAGAGCAAAGACCAGGTGATTAATCTCTTGTCCACCGGCGGCAATGAGCAGGTGATGCTGAAAGTTACTGTTGCTGAAATTCAGCGTAATGTTGCGAAAAAATTGGGCATTGATATTGATGCTGTGACATCAAGCGGAACATTAAGCTTTACTCAATTATCAAATCTGGAATTTCCATTTGTTGGCCAGTTTATCAACAGTGCTGTGGGTAACGCTGCAACGCTTGGTTACAGCAATGGCAATGACAGCGTCACAGGCGTTATCCAGGCTCTGGAGCGGAACGGCGTTCTTCGCACACTTGCTTCGCCTAACCTGACGGCTGTTTCCGGTGAGACTGCCAAGTTTCTGGCTGGTGGCGAATTTCCTATCCCGGTTTCTGAAGATGACAACGGCATTCGGATTGAGTTCAAACCGTTTGGTATTTCGCTTGCCTTTACACCTGTGGTGATGAATGCCAAGCGCATCAGCCTGAAAATTGCGACTGAAGTGAGTGAGCTTTCAAACAAGGGTGCGATTACGCTGAATGCGATTACCATCCCTGCGATTGAAGTGCGCCGGGCCTCGACCATGGTTGAGCTTTCATCCGGTGGCTCGATTGTTATGGCAGGTCTGATATCAGACAAAACAAAACACAACATTGATGATGTGCCGGAGCTGAAGCGGTTACCTATACTTGGCGCCCTGTTCCGTAGCCGTGATTTTGTGCGCGATGAAAGCGAACTTGTGGTGATCGTGACGCCTTATCTGGTGAATGAGACTGCACGGCACAAACTCAAGACACCCGATGAAACGCTGGGCACAGCATCTGATCGCAAGGCGTTTCTGAAAGGACATCTGAACCGCTATGACGAACACAGACGGCGCCCCAGACGGGAAGCTCCGTTTGAGTGGAGTTTGAAGGATGTTGTTGGGTCTACCAAGCGACGCGAGCCCAAGAAGCTGGTGAAGCAACCGGCATGGAAAGCCAGAGGACGGCGCACCGGTGATGATCTTGGATTTATCGTTGAGTAATTACAGTCAATTAGAGGGTAAAGTCTATGTTTAATGGTACTCAAAATTTCCGCCTCTTAAAGCAGGCTGTCGTTGGTTCCCTTTATTTGGGGATGGGGGTGTTGATCAGCGGTTGCCGCATGATTGATCGTGATTATGAACGTAAAGATCTTTATACCGGTTCGGTTTATAAATTTGCCCACTCCAATCATCCGATTGTGGTTGATCGCGGGGCCTTGTCCATGGCGATTTCTGTCGGGCCTAAAGATGTGAAAATGACACCACACAAACGGGATGAGCTGCGCATGTTCCTGCATTATTACCGGGATCAGGGTGCAGGATATCTGAAGGTTCAGATGCCGCGTCATGCTTCTTCGCAAAAAGCGATTGAAAATGTGGTGCTTGGAATGCAGCGCGAGTTGGAGGGGATGTCTATCGGGCCTGAAAGTGTGCGCGTTTCAAAATATGTCAGCCGGGATGCTTATCCTGTTATCCGGCTTTCCTATGAGCGGCATGTGGCGCATGGACCCAAGTGTGATGGCTGGAATGAAAATCTGGGCCAGGATGAAAATAACGGAAACTCTGATTATTGGGGCTGTGCCACACAGAATAACCTTGCCGCTATGGTTGCGAACCCACGTGATCTTAAAGGCCCACGGGGCTGGAGCCCGCGTGATGCACGGCGGCGTGACAAGGTCTGGGAGAAATTTATCAAGGGCGAGTCTACTGGTGCACAGCGTTCGCAGGATGAACGGGTCGATGTCAGCGGCATGAAACAATAACGAAACTTTGTCTGGATCAAATTCAGAAATTTTAGGGGCATAAAAATGAGCGAAGTTGCTTACTCTGATGGTCAAAATGAGATGAGTGCCAAGCCTTTGTCTGAGACTGAGGAAAATACATCTGATCTCGAGCATAAGCGGGCACGGCCTGTGCCGCGGGTTTCGATTCAGGTTTTTTGCGAAACGGAAGTGTTTGCTGAAGTCTGTCAGGATTCTGCCCATGACCGGCGGATGATGAAGACGCATTTTTCTATGCAAATGGGGGGTATAACCGCTGCGCTTGAGGCTTACCGGGAAGGGGCGACCCCCAATCTGATCATTCTTGAAAGTTCTGCTGAACGTGATGAACTTTTAAAACAACTTGATCAGTTGGCTGATGTTTGCGATGCGGGGACGAAAGTTATCATTGTTGGTCATGTCAATGATGTTAAAACCTACCGGGCGCTTGTAGAACGGGGGGTGAGTGAATATCTGGTGTGGCCGGTCAACTCATTACAGATCATCACTGGAATTTCTGAACTGTATTCTGACCCTGAATCAGAACCGCTTGGGCAGATCATGTCTTTCATCGGGGCGAAGGGCGGTGTTGGCTCAAGTATTCTCAGCCATAATATTGCCTGGGTGATGTCAGAAGCAACGCAGACAGATGTTGTGATTACTGACTTTGATCTGCCATTTGGTACAGCCGGGCTTGATTTCAACCAAGACCCGACCCAAGGTATCGCCGAGGCGCTTTTTCAATCAGATCGGCTTGATGATGTGATGCTTGACCGTTTGCTCTCCAAGTGTTCAGATCGGCTTAGCCTGTTTGCCTCTGCTGGTACGCTTGAGCAGGAATATGACGTTGAGCAGGAACCTTGTGACATTGTGCTGGAGGTTCTGCGCAAGAACATTCCCTATAGTGTTCTTGATCTGCCACATGCCTGGACCAGCTGGTCTAAATATGTGTTGATGCAGTCTGATGAAATTATCATTACCGCAACGCCTGATCTGGCCAATTTGCGAAATACCAAAAACATTCTTGATTTTCTGAAAGCCAACCGGACCTGTGATATTCAGCCCCGGTTGATCCTGAATATGGTTGAGATGCCGAAAAAGCCGGAAATTTCGGTGGCTGATTTTTCACAGATTGTCGACATCAAGCCGATGGCGGTGATTGAATATGACGCGGAATTGTTCGGAACGGCGGCGAATAACGGTCAGATGATAGGTGAAGTTGCCAGCAAATCAAAGAGCGCGCAGCAGATCAATGAGCTTGCGCATGTTCTTGCCGGTATCAAGCCCCCGAAAGAAGAAGAGAGCTCATTGCTGGGTCCGCTTCTTACTCGATTTGGTGTGAAGTGAGGTTGGTTCTATGTTTGGTAAGCGCGGCGCGACAGCAGGGCAAGATTTTGGAAAAGGGAAGGCGGTAAATTCCACGCCTGAACCGATTGATGTTGCTGAAAAACCAGCTGCCGGGGGCGCCCCCCGGGAGGATGTAAAGCCACAACAGCCAGCAGCCAATGCGGTGCCGAAAGCTGAAGCTGAGCCTAAGCCACAGCGCCAGTCCGAGAGTTCCCGTTCTGAAAATTATTATGATGTTAAGACAACTGTCTTTAATGCGCTGATTGACACGATTGACCTGACTCAATTGGCGAACCTTAATAATGAGGCAGCAAGGGAAGAGATCAGAGATATTGTTGGTGAGATTCTGGCGATCCAGAACGTCGTCATGCCGATCTCAGAGCAGGAAGATCTGATTGAAGATATCTGTAATGATGTCCTCGGTTATGGGCCGCTGGAGCCACTTCTGGCCAGGGATGATATTGCTGATATCATGATCAACGGGGCGAGCAGTCTCTTCATTGAGGTTGATGGCAAGGTTGAAAATTCGCCGATCCGTTTTACTGACAATATGCAGCTTCTCAATATCTGCCAGAGGATTGTGAGCCAGGTTGGCCGCCGGGTTGATGAATCAAGCCCGATATGCGATGCGCGCCTGCCTGATGGTTCTCGTGTTAACGTGATTGTGCCGCCCCTTGCCCTTGAAGGGCCGACCATGACCATCCGGAAATTTAAAAAGGACCGGTTGACGCTGCCGGAGCTGGTTGGCTTTGGTGCTATCACCCCTGAGGGTCAGGAAATTCTCGAAATTATTGGTCATTGCCGCTGTAATGTTGTCATTTCCGGGGGTACGGGCTCTGGTAAAACAACATTGCTTAACTGCCTGACCGCTTATGTGGATCAGGATGAACGGGTGATAACCTGCGAAGACAGCGCCGAGCTGCAATTACAACAACCGCATGTGGTGCGCCTTGAAACACGGCCGCCAAATCTTGAGGGTGAAGGTGAGATCACCATGCGGGATCTTGTCAAGAACTGCCTGAGGATGCGCCCGGACCGGATTATCGTGGGTGAGGTGCGGGGACCTGAAGCGTTTGACCTGCTTCAGGCCATGAATACGGGCCATGATGGTTCCATGGGAACGCTTCACTCCAACAGTCCGCGTGAGGCAATCAGCCGTTTGGAGAGTATGATTTTGATGGGCGGTTTTGCCCTGCCTGCAAAGACCATCCGGGAAATGATTGTTGGTTCTGTTGATGTGATAGTTCAGGCAGCGCGCTTGCGTGATGGTTCGCGGAAGATCACACGGGTGACAGAGGTGATCGGTATGGAAGGCGATGTGCCAACATTGCAGGATATTTTCGTCTATGAAATTCTTGGTGAAAGTGAGGACGGCAAAATTATTGGCCGTCACCGTTCTACAGGTATCACCAGGCCAAAATTTTATGAACGGGCGCAATATTTTAATGAGGATCGCCGCCTTGTTGATGTTCTTTCCCGTTCTGAAGTGAATGATGATAACGGCAATCCGTTAGGGGAAGCCAATGTTTAGTGATGAGATTTTGTTTTATGCCATCATTGGTTTTGGGGCGCTTGCTGTTGCGACGGTCATATATCTCATTCTTGATCCGATTTTATCTGGTGCGAATAAGGTAGAAAAACGCAAGCAGGTGGTTGCTGGCGGTGCTGCGGCCAAACTTGAAAAGCGGGAGGGAATGGTTGAGCAGACCCGCCGCAAGCAGGTGCAGGACGCCATCAAGGAGATGGAAGAGAAAAACAAAAAGAAGAAAAAAATCTCTATCCGGTTGCGGTTGCAAAGGGCTGGCCTTGAAAATGTGAAAGTGAAAACATTTTACATGTGTTCACTGCTGGGTGCAGTGCTCATAACCTTGTTGCTGTTTGTTTTCCAGGTTCCTATTTATTTTCTTGCACTGGGGCCGCTGGTTGGTGGCTTTGGCCTGCCGCGCTATGTTCTTCATTACATGACCAAGAAGCGCCAGAAAGTGTTTTTGCGGGAATTTGTCAATGCTATTGATATTATCGTCAGAGGTGTGAAGGCTGGTTTGCCGTTTAATGACTGTTTGCAGATCATCACAACTGAGGTCGGGGAGCCGGTGCGCGGGGAATTTCTGCATCTTGTTGAACAGCAGAGGGTTGGTGTGCCAGTTGAACAGGTTTTGCAAAAACTCTATGACCGGGTGCCTTTGCAGGAGGTAAACTTCTTTGCCATTGTTGTTTCCATTCAATTGCAGGTTGGTGGTAACATTTCGGAGGCGCTAACCAATCTGACCACAGTTTTGCGTGACCGGCATAAATTGCGGGCAAAGGTGCAGGCTGTGAGTATGGAGGCCAAATCTTCCGCGGCGATTATTGGCGCTCTGCCTTTATTGGTTATGGGCGGTGTCTCTGTGGGCAACCCGGAATATATGGAAATTTTATGGACGCATCCAACTGGGCACATGATCCTTGGTATCAGTGCACTGACCATGCTGACAGGTGTGATGGTGATGCGCTGGATGATCAACTTTAAAATATAATATGATTGAGTGTAGCTGGTTTCTTACCAGAATGGTGATCCGATGATCTATGATATGTTGTTAGTGGCGATGGAGCCTCAGTTTGTTGTGGTGGTGCTGACTGCGGTTGCTGCTTTTGCGACGGTTGTGATGCTTGGGGCGCCTATTTTTGTCAATGACAAGCTTGATTCTAGGATGCGCAGCGTTGCAGATGAGCGTGAGAAGCTGAAAAATCAGCGCCTCAAAGAAATGGCGGATGCCAAGGAAAAGAAAAATATCCGCCATCAATCCAAATCCCTGTCGGCGCGGATTGTGAACATGTTTAACCTGCGCAAGGCGCTAGAGAGCGAAGACCTTGCCCTGAAGCTGAAAATGGCAGGTTTGCGCGGGCCGGGGCCATTGATGACCTTTCTGGTTGCCCGCTGTGTGCTGCCTTTTGTCGGGATCGGTGGTGTTGGTTTCTATCTCTATTTTATTGATGACTTTGGTCTTGACGGGATGATGCGGTTTTGCGCGATTATGGCCGGGGGGTATCTCGGGTTTTATTTTCCAAACCTTATTGTCTCAAACATGATCCAAAAACGGCAAGCCTCCATTAAAACGGCGTTTCCTGATGCGCTGGACCTGTTGTTGATTTGCGTCCAGGCCGGTATGTCTATTGAGGCGGCTTTTCGCAAAGTCGCGATTGAGATTGGAGAGCAGTCAGGGGAGCTGGCTGAGGAACTGACCCTTACCACCGCTGAGATGTCTTATCTGCAGAACCGGCGGCAGGCTTATGAGAATCTTGGATTGCGGACTGGTATGCCCGGTGTGAGGGCCGTTGCTACAAGTCTTATTCAGGCTGAAAAATATGGCACACCGCTTGGCCAGGCGCTGCGGGCGATGGCTGAAGAGTACCGGGATGAACGGATGAATGAAGCGGAAAAGAAAGCTGCAGCCCTGCCCCCAAAACTCACGGTTCCGATGATTGTGTTCTTCCTGCCTGTTTTGTTTGCGGTTATTCTTGGCCCGGCGATTATCAAGGCAATGGAATCCTTTTAACCGAATTCCAGTTATTCTTAAAAAAAACCCGCCCCGAAATTTCGGGGCGGGTTTTTTATTCAAGGTTCAGCAGACGGCCTTAAGCTTTTTTGGCGATTGGCTGAATTGCCTCTGTTTTGGCTTTGGCCTTGTTGCGGGCGCTTTGGCGAGACAGGGGCTGAAATGCGATTTCAGCGTGATAATCACAGTAGGGCCCTGACTCTGATTTTGATTTGCCGCAAAAATGAAAATCACCTTCCTGAGGATCACCAATTGGCCAACGGCATTGACCTTCTTTCAGATCGACAAGATCAACACGTTCCTCTTCCGGGATAACCAGTTCGACAAATTGAGAGCGAAAAGGTTCTTCCCTTGGGGCATCAGGGTTGTTTGAAAGTGTGCGCAGGGCCGCATTGCTGGTTGAAAAAAGGCCCAGCCGCGGGGTGTTGTTTGCCCTTGTGGTTTTGTGTCGCCGCGCACGATTTGGTTTAACTCTGGAAGTCGTTGCCCGGCCAGAAAGGCCGAGACGATGGACTTTGCCAATCACTGCATTTCGGGTCACACCGCCAAGTTGACCTGCGATTTGACTGGCACTTAATCCTTCCGCCCATAGTTTTTTTAGTAACTCAACACGGTCATCAGTCCAGGACATTCAGTGCCTCCTCGTCGGTATTTATGTCGCTTCGTGTTGTTGGCTCAGAGCGCTGAATAATGCGCTTTGAGAGTGTTACGCTTTGATACCTGTTACGCTTAACTCCTCCACTTTAACGCCGTCTCTCCATCTCCTGGTTCAGGTGCCGCCTTAATTTAAGGGTTGTCCATGACCACTGATCCGGGTTACCTGCGCTAATGACAGGTCAATACCCCAGGTTGCACTGGCAACAGCACCTGATCGCGAGATGCAGGTACTATCCGAACATCTGGATCTTTTCAGCAAGAGCACCGCCTCTTACCGGAAGGAATCGCCCATGGCTCTTTTCCGTTGAGGGAAAAGCCATATGTTCATGGAACGCTACTTTGAAACTGGAGATACTGAGAAACTGGAGATACTGACTTGAGACTTGATACCAGGATGTGAGACCAAGTGATCGGGCTTTTGACTTCTGCCCAGTTCTGGCCGCTATGAGTACTCACTCAACAGATGCTATATAATAATTTACCCGTTTTGCTGAAGGCTTTGATAAGCATGTACTTTTCAGCTTGAATGAGATCCCTGTGTTAAACGGTACAGAACTTGTCAGCAAGGATGATTTCAAACTACTTGAGGGAATGGAGGGCTGCAAGAAAAAGTCTTCTCTGGTTTGACGCTTATCAACAGACCGTAATCAAACTGTCACGTTTTTGGCACGGCTGATTGAAAATGTCGTTCAATCTGCCGTTCCCTGAGTTTTAACTGTGCAAATCTTATGCAGGAAGTGCCGGGAATTTTCAGGTTCTTTGTTTTCGGAGGAAGAGAGCCAGCATTCCAGGCTGGCTGATCTTTCAGGAAGAAACGTGCATTTTGAGGAGGTTTAACTGCGCTTCATCTTATTGATCACGCTGGTAAAGTTTGACAGTCTTCCCCCTCGAGGGCTATTATAAGGGCTTAACAGCAGCTGCCGTCAGGCGGCTTTTTTAATTTCAACACATTTTACGTTTTCAACTTTTCCGGGTGATGATGAGCCAACATATCTTACCGACATATGCACGGACTGATGTCACTTTTGACAGAGGTGAAGGGGTCTGGCTAATTGCTGATAACGGGGACCGGTATCTGGATTTTGGTGCCGGGATTGCTGTTAATGCGCTGGGGCATAACCACCCTGGACTGGTCGGGGCTATTAGAGAGCAGGCCGGCAAGGTTATGCATGTTTCCAACCTTTATCAGATTAAAGGCCAGGACCGGGTTGCGACCCGGCTCTCAGAAAATACATTTGCTGATAAGGTTTTTTTCGCGAATTCCGGGGCGGAGGCCAATGAATGTGCTGTCAAGATGGCGCGGCGGTATCAGGCTTTTCACAACCGGCCTGAGCGTTACCGTATCATTACCTTCAGCGGGGCGTTCCATGGGCGGACCTTGGCGATGATCGCTGCTGGGGGCCAGGAAAAACACCTTGAAGGGTTCGGGCCGAAAGTTGATGGTTTTGATCAGGTCCCTATGGGGGATCTTGAAGCTCTGAAGGCGATGATTGGTGACCACACAGCGGGGATTATGATTGAGCCCATACAGGGGGAAGGCGGCATTAACCCGGCTGAACCGGCGTTTTTGAAAGAGGTGAAAGCACTTACAGTCAAGCATGATCTGGCCCTGATTTTTGATGAGGTGCAGACCGGTGTCGGGCGAACAGGCCACTTTTTTGCCTATCAGGCGTTTGGGGTTGAGCCTGATATTCTTACTTCGGCCAAAGGGCTTGGCGGGGGCTTCCCGGTGGGAGCGTGCCTTGCCAGTGATAAAATGGCAGTGCCCATGATTGCTGGTACTCATGGTTCGACATTTGGCGGTAACCCGCTTGCTATGGCTGCAACTGGCGCGATCCTGGATGAGATATTGAAAGATGGCTTTCTTGAGTGTGTCAGGGAAAAGAGCCGTTTTCTAAAACAGAAGCTGGCGGCTGTGGTTGATGAGTTCCCGGATATTTTTGAGCTTGTCCGGGGGGAGGGGTTGTTGCTTGGTTTGAAATTACGAGTGCCGCCAGGTGAGCTGGTTGCGGCCTGTTTTGATGAAAAATTGCTGGTTGTGCCAGCCGGTGATCATGTTGTGCGGTTGCTGCCGCCCCTGATTGTTGAGGAAGAAGAACTGCAGGATGCAGTTGATGCCCTGCACCGGGCTGCGGCCCGCCTGAAACAGGGACAATAACGATTTTCATGATGTGTGTTTCCAAAGGATGGACCAATGTCTGTTAGACATTTTATAGATCTTGATATGCTCACGAGGGAAGAGATCCAGCATATTCTTACCTCAGCGATTGAGATTAAAACTGAATTCAAGGCAAAAAGACACAAGGCCACCAAGCTTTGTGAGGGCCGGGTGCTGGCCACTATTTTTGAAAAGCCATCAACGAGGACGCGGGTTTCCTTTGATGTGGGCATGCGTGATCTTGGTGGCTCCTGCATCACGCTCAGTGCCAATGACATGCAATTGGGGCGGGGCGAGTCGATTGCAGATACCGCGCGGGTGATGTCACGCTATGTGGATATGATGATGTTGCGCACCAGCGCGCATCAGAACATTCTCGATCTTGCGAAATATGCTGATGTGCCGGTTATCAACGGGCTGACAGATCGCTCGCACCCTTGCCAGATTCTGGCTGACATCATGACCTTTATTGAAATGCGTGGGCCCATTGAGGGGAAAAAAGTCGCCTGGGTTGGTGATTGCAATAATGTGGCTCTTTCTCTCGTGCATGCAGCAAACTCGCTTGGGTTTCAGGTGAACATGGCGGCGCCTGCCTCTTACGGCCCGAATGAGGCCATGAAAGAGGCCATGGCTAAAAATCCGGATGATATTCATGTTGTTGATGATATTGAAACGGCGTTTCTTGGGGCCCATATTGTTATGACGGATACCTGGGTTTCTATGGGGGATGAAGACGCGGCGCAGCGTCTTGAGGCTTTTGGCCCCTATCAGGTGACTGAAGCGCGGATGAAGCTTGCAGATAAACAGGCTCTCTTTATGCACTGCCTGCCTGCTTACCGGGGCCGGGAGGTGGCGGCTGAGGTGCTGGATGGCCCGCAATCGGTTGTTATTGATGAAGCCGAGAACAGATTGCATGTGCAAAAGGCAATTATGGCTTGGGCACTTGGTGCCATTTAACGGTGCTTTTGACTGGATGTCATGTTCGGGGTGAGCCTTCAAATTATTCAGAGGCGGTTTTAGTTATGTTTGAGGTATTAAGAGTGATGAGGGCATCATGAGCGATGAAACGTCTATGAAAGCCAATACAGAGCTGGATATCACTAAGCTCGGCGGTGCTCAGACGGACGATGTGATCGTGCCCTTCCTTGCTGAAAAGGCTGGGGCGCGCGGGCGACTGGCCCGGCTGGGTGATTGTGTTGACCAGATTTTGAAGGCTCATGATTACCCGGACGGTGTGTCTGAATTGCTTGGTGAGATGATTGCTCTTGCGGCGCTTGTTGGTACATCCTTGAAATTTGATGGCAAACTGATCCTGCAAACCAAAACCAATGGTCCGATTTCCATGATGGTGGTTGATTTCACCAGCCCGGATGCGCTGCGCGCGTATGCGAGTTTTGATCGTGCTGCAGTTGAAGCGATTGAAAATGAACCAAAAACACTTGAAACCTGGCTCGGTGAAGGGGTTATGGCGATCACCATTGATCAGGGTGTGGATATGGAGCGGTATCAAGGGATCGTCGGGCTGGAAGCTGACACTCTGGGTGCTGCAGCAGAGCAGTATTTCTATCAATCTGAGCAAATTCCGAGCCTTGTGCGATTGCATGTTGCCAAGCATTTCAGCCGAAAGCCTGATGAAGACGGTGCCTGGCACTGGCGGGCCGGTGGCTTGATGGTTCAGTATCTGACCTCGCAAGGGGGAATTGGCGGCGGTCAGTTTGTTGAAGCCCTCAATGAGGACGAGCAGGAAGACTGGCAGCGGGCTCGCATTCTTGGTGACAGCGTTGAAGTGCATGAGCTTTTGGACCCACAACTGGAGCCGGAGCGTTTATTGTTTCGGCTTTACCATGAAGAGAGTGTCAGGGTTTTTGACCGTGCAGGCTTGCAGGCAAAATGCAGTTGCTCAGGGGAGAAGGTGGGTGCGATGCTGGGTAATTTTTCTGCTGAAGATCGCCAGCAAATGGTTGAGAAAACAGGAAAAATTGAAGTTACCTGTGAATTTTGCAATGCCTTTTATGAGTTTGGAGAAGAGGACTTTTCCTAAGCCATCAGCGGATGCGCCCTCAGGTGAAGGTCATGGATATTTTCTTTGTTAAATCTGTTTTCCGGACTGGACAGCGCCTGGAATTGGTTTTATAAAACCCGTTCTCTCAGGGAGATTTTCAAGGCTGATTGCAGCCCTTTTCAAAAACGTCCTGATGAGCCCAGGTAGCTCAGTTGGTAGAGCAGCGGACTGAAAATCCGCGTGTCGGTGGTTCGATTCCGCCCCTGGGCACCATTTTTCGCTTCTTTTATCTTCAGTTTTGATGCCGCTCAGATTATGCTGACCGGTAAACCGAACCACCTGAATTTATTAATGTCGATCAGTTTCTCTCGCGCTTCTGCGCGAGACTGATCGAGCGGGTTCGATTTTCGCCCCTGGGCACCATTTTTGGTTTCTTTTATCTTCAGTTTTGATGCCGCTCAGATTATGCTGACCGGTAAACCGAAC
>CAYGPF010000016.1:0-13978 GCA_964351785.1 uncultured Rhodomicrobium sp. | reverse complement strand
CCCCTGAATTTATTAATGTCGATCAGTAATGTCGAAGCTGTTGGCAGAACAGCTGCTGCGACCGCACGGCAAAAATCGACATCAAAGCCGGTCCATTTCTTATCTGTTCCCTGTTCGGCGAACCCTTTCAGGCCTTCGTTTATACCGCAGTGAAGGGTGCCGCGGGCGCGGATATCTTCAAGTGTTCCGGCGGTTGTCACTGAGATGGAGTTCATGAGCACGAGGCAGAAAAGTCCATCTTTTAAAGTTCTGAGCCGAAACGGTTCACGGGTTTGTTTATACATACTGTATTTATTTTTCTGCATCTCATGGACCTTCATATGAGCGGCTTTTGTCCCTGAGTATAGGTCTTCTTCTCCTGAGCTGCCGGGTTGGTATTTAATCGCTCAATGAGGTGGTTTTTTTGCTTCGTTCCTGGCTGATAACAGGGTGCGCTGGTCTCACGTACCGCCATTCAGAATTTACGTGCATTCTAAAAAGTTTCAGAGCCCAAGCTACTGTTTACATTTGCGTTTCTTATGGACGCAAATGTGGTGGGCTGGCAAATGAGGTGGGCCAGTGGGGGGCGGACCTGATAGAGAAGGGCAGGTAAGGGGTGGCCTTTAATCTGTTGTGTTCAGTAACCAGGAGGGGTAGTGCGCCATTGATAACCCTTTATTGCGGTTTCATAGCCTAGCTGATAGAGCTTGTTCATATAGTCTTTGTCGAAAGCTTCTTCATACTCGGCTTCAAAGTGGTAGGGAATTTCAGCCATATTGAAAGCGATCCGGTTCTTTTTGGCGGCAAGGTAGAGTTTTAACAGGTCACCTTCCGTCTGTTGGCGGATGAGGGTTGAAAGGGACCGGTCTGCAATCGAAAATATTGTGGCTTCAACCACTTTGGGTGGTGCTGTGAGTTTATCATTTATCAGGACATAAAGCTTGCTTTTACCGTATTGATGATTTGGCTCAACTTTGCGAACATCGAACCTGTGGGGCAGCAGGAATGTGTTGTTGGTTACGCCGCCATCCACATGCATCTCTTCATATAGTTTCTGGTTGGCCTTGACTTTGATGTAAACAGGCGGGAATACACCGGGGAGCGATGCTGATGCCAGCATGATGGTTCGAAAGAGAATCAGCGCTTCAGGCGTTCCCTGGGTCGCAATTTTCCCCATATCCCAGACAACCGGCCGACCGGCGTCGAGGTTTGTTGTCCCGATGAGCAGGCGTCTTCCCCGCTCATGTTCATGGGCGATTTTGGCGAGAAAGCCGTTGTTTATATATTGTGAGATCAGGCTGTACATAGGCTTGGAGCTGGCAAGGCCTGGGTTGCCGCCAAGCAATGCCGCGACAAGTTCGCTTTGCAGAATGTCTTTTGTTGAGTAGCGGGTGTAGATTTCTTTCAGATGGGTGTCATATGCCGGGCCGAGAAATGCAAAGGGAGCGATTAAAGCGCCAGTGCTGACACCGGTCACGACTTCAAAATCAGGCCGGTTTCCTGTTGCTGTCCAGCCGTTTAAAAAACCTGCGCCGAAAGCACCGTTCTGGCCGCCACCGGAAATTGCCAGAAGTTCAACATGCTTGCCTTTGAACAGACCGGGGCGGGACGCCAGAATTTGTTTGGTCCGGATTTTCGCCATTTCCTTTATATTGGGGACCTCGGCATCCCCCCAGAAGCGAATGTTCTGGAAATGTAAAACCTCGACTTTTTCTGTAAGTGTTGTTGGCACAGCTGCACGCATGTGCGCCGCGCAACCGGCGAGGATCAGACAGAAAAGGAGCGCACTTACTTTGGTGATGACGTGATACATGAGCCTGAACTTACATCAATTCTCTTTACTTAAATACGCACTGGGAAAGACTTGCACACTGGACCAGCTTTAAAAATAAGACCAGTTAGATGAAATACCCGGTAAAGTAGGCAAACGAAGTGTGATTGCCTGCAGATTGAAATCAGAAGGCCCTTATTGACCCTTCTTGTTCTTGTTTGTCCACCCTGTTGGACCTTCTTGTCTGTTCTCTCTGATTGTGCATGTCCGTTGCAAGGCATGCTCGTTCATTGCGGCAGCGTGTTTCCTCAATTCATTGGTGATAATATATGTATGTTTACTGAATGTGAAGGGTCTCATGAGGAAGCAAATCCCTTGCCTGTATCGGGTGGGTTTCTTTGGCCTTCTGGAGGTCGGGCCTTTTGCAGTGCATTTTTAAAAAACCTAAATACTAGTCCTTCACGGTAATAGACCTGCCCTTGCCTTTATACTATTCTGGTCTTTGTTTTGCTTTGATAATACCTACGAATTTCAGGGGAGAGAGACAGCCAAGTCTTCAACCGGGGTCCATTGAGTGCAAGCTGTTTGAAACATCTCTTCGTTTTATAAATTAAGGTTTCTCAGCCTGGCAATGGTCCGCCCACTTTCCATTTGCATGGAAGCTATTGCCACCGGTGCTGATAAATCATTTGGAAGGGCTAGAATAATGAATAAGAAAACAGTCGATGGTGAACAGCAGGTGCAAAAATTTGCGGAGAACTGGTTATCAATCTCGCAAAAAAGTCAGGAATTGGCCAAGGATTTTCTTCAGCGCCAACAAGGGGCGATGAACTGGCCCATGCAACTCGATGAAAGTGCGATGAAATCCTTTCAACAGCTGGCGATCCAATATATGACGGACCCGAGTGCGGTGCTTAAAGCCCAGTTGAA
This sequence comes from uncultured Rhodomicrobium sp., assembly GCA_964351785.1. GTDB lineage: Bacteria > Pseudomonadota > Alphaproteobacteria > Rhizobiales > HXMU1428-3 > HXMU1428-3. Next base: position 11,298 of record CAYGPF010000016.1, on the reverse strand, counting down.
ATTCTGGACCGGGATGACCGAGCTTTGGGTTCAAAGTGCAAACCGGCTTACAGGTCTGCAAAAGAATGAGCCAGCTGCTTCCAACGCGGATCGTCGCTTTCAACATGAAGCCTGGGTGAAAGAGCCTACCTTTGAATATATCAAAGAGAGTTATCTTTTTATCTCTGACTGGATGCAAAATATTTCTGAAGATGCGCGTGGTCTATCTGAACATGATCGTAAGAAAATCCAGTTTAATACACGCCAGTTTGCCAGCGCCATTTCACCGACCAATTTTGTCTGGTCAAACCCTGAGGTGCTGGAGAAAACCCTGGAAAGTGGCGGCGAAAATTTAGTGAACGGCTTTAACAACCTGCTTACTGATGTTGAGAAGGGCAAAGGCAAGCTGAAAATCAGCATGACGGATCAGGATGCTTTTGAGGTTGGCAAGAATATAGCTGCCACCAAAGGCAAAGTTATTTACCGGGATCAGTTGTTTGAGCTGATACAATACAGCCCGTCTACCAAAGAAGTGCACAAAATCCCGCTCCTTTTTGTGCCGCCCTGGATTAACAAATATTATGTTCTCGATCTCAAGCCTGAGAACAGCCTGATCAAATGGGTGGTTGATCAGGGCTACACGCTATTTGTTATTTCCTGGGTTAATCCGGATAAATCTGAAGCGGAAATCGGCTTTTCAGATTATATGACCAAAGGTGTGCTTGTGGCGCTTGAAAAGGTGCTGGCGATCACGGGGGAGGAAAAAGCCAATTTGCTGGGGTTCTGTATTGGCGGCATTCTACTGACGACAACGCTCGCTTATCTTGCTGCCAAGGGGGATGATCGTGTGAATGCAGCCACGCTGCTGGCGACGATGATCAACCTTCAGGATGCGGGTGAAATGTCTGTTTTTGTGGATGATGAGCAGTTACAGGCGCTTGATCAAAAAGTTTCCGAGCGTGGCTACATGGACGGCGAGGAAATGGCGGGCATGTTCAGCATGATGCGCGAGAATGATCTTGTCTGGTCGTTTGTTGTCAATAATTATCTGATGGGGCATGACCCTGTACCATTTGATCTTCTTTACTGGAATTCAGATTCTACCCGTATGCCGGCTAAGATGATCATCGAATATCTTGCCGGTTTCTACCGGGATAATGCCTTTATGAACCCGGGCAGACTGACGATTGACGGCACTGAGATTGATGTCAGCAATATAAAAACGCCGGTTTATATGGTGGCCACCAAGGATGATCACATCGCGCCCTGGCGGGCCTGTTATGAGGGGAATAATCTGTTTTCAGGGCCGAAAAGATTTGTGCTTGGTGCGTCTGGCCACATTGCAGGCATCGTTAATCCGCCAGTGAAGAAAAAGTACTGCTATTGGACCAATGCGCACAGGGGTGTGCTTGAAAACCCTGAGGAATGGCTTGAAGGGGCGGTGCAAAAGAAAGGGTCATGGTGGCAGGATTGGGAAAAATGGCTGAAGAAAAAAAGCGGCCCGATGGTTAAAGCGCGCCGTCCTGGCGGGCGCGGATATAAAGCGCTGGCCGATGCCCCGGGAACTTATGTTCGGGTTCGCGCGGATTAATGGGTTTTCCACTTAATGCCTCTGCAAATGCCCGCATAGCACCCGGTTTTTATCTCTACCACCGCAGGAACAGGCCATGCCTGTTCGCCTCCGAGAGGCGCGCCTGGAACGGGCGGCCGCTATGCTGCAAGGCGAGACATTGGCTCAGATCCTGCTTTATTCCTGCTTTATGCGCGAAGAGCTGGGGTTTTTGCGATCAGCTATAATCCTCAGATTTTTTATCTCTGGAACTCATACTTAAGGTTCAAATCGGCTGGTTTTGGGTGCTGGCCCGTTGACTTTGGCGCTGCCCGTCGTTTAGTCAAAGGGTTTCCTAGTTGCGGGTGAGGAATGCCGGATATTGATCCAACAGAGCTTGATGAAACGGGTAAAGTGATCCTTGATCATATTTATGATCGGGCAACGCCTGTGCAATTTTATAAAGCGGTCTCCGCGCTAGATTATTGCATTCCGCATTTGGCCCAGCCCATTTTTTCTTCTCTTATTTCTTTTCTGGATGGAAGGCTTGCCGGAAAGCGCCCCAGGGTGATTGACCTTGGCTGTTCTTATGGGGTGAACGGTGCGCTTTTAAAATCCAGGCGCTCATTGGCTGAGATTTTTCAGCATTATGAGGGCCAGGAAATGGGGCCAGAATTGCCCCATGATTTAATCGAGACCGAGCGGGCCTTTTACGGCCAACTAAATGAATTTATTGATCTTATTGGTGTGGATCTCTCTATGCCAGCCCTTGAGTATGCGCAAGCAGCCGGGTTTATAGACCAGAAGCTACAGGGAAATTTTGAGGTGCGGGATCTTATGCCGCCAGAAGTCTCTCTCCTGCAAAATTCTGATTTGCTGATTTCAACGGGATGTATCGGCTATGTCGGGCATTTGACCATTTCACGGTTGCTGGCGGCGATCCTGCCAAAACGTCCGTTGATGGCGCATTTTGTTTTGCGCACCTTTTCATTTGATCGTATTGCATCGGACGCCAGGGCGCTTGGCTATCAGGTTTTTCAATCCCGTCGCTCTTATAAGCAGCGGCGGTTTGCTTCAGATGCGGAGAGAAACAGCGCGCTCAACCGGCTTGGTGACATGTCAATTGACCCTCAAGGCCTGGAAAAAGATGGCTGGTATTATGCCGATCTGTTTCTCTGCCTACCAGACGGGATAGCGTTTTCCAGCTTGCCTGAGGCGGTGCGCGCTGAATTTTAAGTACTTTCAGTGATCTGCCGCCTTATGATGAGCCTTGCTGGAGGAGGCCTGACAACTCCCTTAAGGCCTTGTCAAAGTTGACTATAAAGCTCTCTAATGCTGCTTCTTCACCTTGCGCTGTGCTGAGGTAGCAATTGATGACGTCTCCCCTGACAAGATAGCCTATGCCGATGCAGCCAGGCCCGGTTGAGCCGAAACCAAAATACTGGATGGTCGGTGAAGGGGCCGAACTGGTGCTGAGGCTGTCAGAGCGCAATTTGATCCAGCCGGGGCTTTCATAGAATTTCAGCGCTTTTTCGCATTGTTCTTTAGAGAGGCTGCTGCCAAAAAGTCTGGCGAGCAGGCCACCGCCTGTGAAGCCCTCTGGCTTGCGATTGTAGATGTTTTGCAATTCCCATAGATGTTGTTCCGGGGCCTTGCCCTGCTGGCAGTCTTTGGCGCGGGCGACGTGCTTGCTGGCAGCGTTCTTAAAGGCCTTTATTTTTTGCGCTTCTGAAGCGCTGGGGTTTTCCATGGTTTCGATAAATGTGAAAACTTCCGGTGTCACTGTTCGCATGGCTTCTGTGCGGCCACGGCAATATTGGCGGGTGGCGATAGATTCATAGGTGGCACCGATTGTGCCTTTGGTGCGCTTGTGCGCCAGTTGCATGGCGCATTGGGCGAAGGCATCAGGTGACATGCCAAGTGACTTGATATGGTCTCCGCCCCATTCAGGCAGATCATAGGTGCGGGTGATGGTTGTTTGTCTCAGCTGGCTGAAATCTTTGGCGGCTTTGGCGATGGTGGTTTCAAGTGCCGGTGTCAAGGTAAAGTCCAGCCTTGAAAACCCTGGGGTGCCTTGCATGGTAGCGCCGTTTTTGATGTCCAGTTCTGAAGCTTCACAGCCCAATATATAGTCAACAAAATTGAGGATGGTGGTGCCATCGAGGCTGCAATGCTCAATGTTGATCCCGGCCCAGCCATTTTGAAAGACGATCAGCTGCAGGGCCGTGTCATACCAGCGATTGCCTGGCCCGCCATGCAGCAGATTATCACAGGCTTCAAGCTCTGTCTGAGGGGATAAATCATCCAGATTGATAGCAAAAAGGGCTGTTTCTATTTTGTCCAGCTGCTCCCTGTTTTGCGATGAGGCAGCGGCTAGCTCCTCTCTGGTTCTGGCCCAGTTAGCTCGTGGCATGGTGGTGAGATGACCAACGGATTTGGGGTTATTATTACCGGCACTGGCTTCGAGAATGGCCGCCATTCCTGCTGTTATGTCATTAAAACTATGTGGTGTTCCATCATCGGCTATGACATTCAGGGTGTAGATATTGGCGTTTGAAAACACAAGAATATGACGGGCAGTTGAGGGGCCTGGGCTGGCTTTGCTGTAGAAAGAGCGCAAGCTGTCCTGCTTTTCACCTGGAATGCGGGTCGCTGAGAAAAGATATTTCACCTGATCCATGGAGAGGGGGGTGTTTTTCATTTTCGCAACGGGGATTTTTTCCTGGTCCAGCATTAATTTGTAATTGAGGGCGCTGGCGGCGATTTTGGCCGCGCGCTGGATCTGGCTTAGGGGTTCATGGCGAAACAGAAAGAAGAAATTGGCATTCAGGGAGATGGGGTCACGCCGGCCGAGATAGCGGGATGGCCAGAATATATCCAGCCAGCTTTTGGTGTCTGGCTGTTTGTCAAAACTCTTCAAACTGGTGTGCAGTTTTTCGCCAAGGCCACCTTTTTTTAACAGCAGGTTAAGGGCTGCTTTGGTCTCTTCTTTCTCCTCATTGGTCAGGAGGGGGCTGCACCATTCCATAAACTGCTGTTTGGTGATGCTTAATTCCGGCAATGGGACTTTCGGCAAGCTGTCTTCGTATGAAAATGTGCTTTCCTGTTTTTCCCCGTCTGTGTCATTTGCTGAATTGCTCATTGTGCTCCCCTTATGCATATTAGTTTATGCTCTACTGCCTTTTTGCTAGCCGCATGTGCCTGGCATCTCAAAATCGGATTGATCGATATAGTTTAATTGAGGTGAGAATGAAAAAAAACGATCCATTGTTCCTAGAAAACTATGTGAACATCCAGGCGTTTCCTTTGCTTGATCGCCAGCATGGGGGATACCATAGCCTTGTCGAGCGGGTGCGGGCGGAGCTTGACGGCGATGGTTGTGCGTTGCTCAAAGGGTTTCTGCGCCCGGAGTGGTACGGGCAGATAGAACGCGAAGGGGCTGCGGCCGCGCCAAAGGCTTATTACCGATCTGAAACAGTGAACGCCTACAATCTACCGCTTGATGCGGAATTGCCGGATGATCATCCAGCGAAAATCACCATGAGCCGGGAAAATGCCTTTGTCGCCCGCGATATGATCCCTGAAACTGATATTGTCCACCGGCTTTATAATAGCCCGCTGTTTGGCTCCTTTCTGGCGGACTGTTTTGGATATGAGCGGCTGTATCAGCTTGAGGACCCGCTTGCCGGTTTATGCCTCAATGTTTTGAAACCCAAATGCGGGCATCCCTGGCATTATGACATCAATGAATTCACGGTTAGTATGCTGACTAAAAAGGCAAGCGGGGGTGGGGTTTTTCGCTATAGCCCCGGCAGTCGCTCACCCGTGAATGAGAACCTTGAGCAGGTGCGTGATATCCTGCTTGGGGGTGAGGCACCCCACCCGCTTGTCCGTGAGCTTGACCTTGAGGTGGGTGATCTGCAGTTGTTTCAGGGGCGGTATTCGCTGCATCAGGTGAGTTCGGTTCAGGGGGGAGAAGACAGGCATACGGCGATTTTTGCCTACACACTTGAGCCTGGGGTGATCGGCGGGACGGCGCGCACGAAACAGCTGTTTGGCCGGGTCTTGCCTGCCCATGAGGCGGCTGAGCGGGACAGGGTCAGAGCGGATCAATTGCTTGATTGATCAGGGTTTAAAATGAAGAGCCCGGGGTTTTTAAAAAGGCGATTTCTTCCTCGGTTGAGGTGCGCCCCAGAATTTCATTTCTATGTGGGTAGCGGCCGAATTTCTCGATGATGTCTTTGTGCCTGATTTCAAAATTCAGGGTGTCCTCATCGCTAAGGCTTTTAAAAAGTTCAACGGCCTGTTCATGAATGATGCGGGATTCGCTGTGCATATAGGGCATGTAGAGGAAATGGCGCTGCTGTTTCGTTAAATCCTTATCCTGGCCTTTTGCAATGGCCTGCTGGGCGAGAGCCAGAGCGAGTGGGTCGGCGGCAAAAGCGCCGGGCTGATCCCGGAAGATGTTTCTTGAAAACTGATCCAGGACGATGATTTCAGCAAGCGCGCCGTTTGAGGTCTGGCGCCAGTTAAAGAGTTCTGAAGCCAGTGCCTTTTTATGGAGCGTTTCAAAACGCTGTTTGATTTCGCGATCAAGCTCTTCACTTTTTACCCACCATTCCTTGGGGGTCAGCTCTTCAAACCAGAATGAAAGGACATCCTTGTACATTTGGCTATTCCAGTTGTTTCTCTGGGTTACTGATACTTTGCAGCGGTGATAAATTCACCAAAGGCTTCGCACCAGACCACGACGGTGTTGTATTCCTTCACATCCACCCCGTCTGGTACGTTCACAAGGAAACCGTCAAAGGTTTTGATATCACCGATCCGGACGGCTTCACTTTTTATCTTTTCAAAGCTGGCCTCATCCTCGGCAAAGTTTTTCAGGAGGTAGAGCTTATAGTCAGGCCCTGGGGCGAGTTTTCCCTGATGCGTGATTTTGGTTGCTGAGACGCTCAGGGCGCCTTCACCCCAATGGAGAAAATCACTCCCCTTCAGGCCGCGTTTAAATTCTGATTTGAACAGGGCGGTTTCTGCTGTTTTGGCGAGCATGGCCTTATCCGGGCCTTCGGGGGCGGTCAGAATAGGCAGGAAATAAACCCCAAGGGCAAATCCCAGGGCCAGCATGGCAAGATGACTGCCGGATAATAAAAGCCAACGCATGGTGTCTCTCCTCTTTTATGTCTCACTCAGAATGGTTCTGCTTGTGATTTTTTCTGTCTTGAGACTTAGCATTAAACTTATCTGTCATCAATCTGAGCTCTGGGGCAATTGTTTCTCGTACTCAAAGCTATTATGCTGTCTGGATATATATCTGATGATGAAACTGGAGTGTTTATTATGATCTCCCGGCGCGGGTTTCTGGAGGCCGGGGCGGCGCTTGCCGCCCTGCTTGGTGCCTCATATGCAGGCGGCTGGACGCGGGCTATGGCGCAGCAGAAATTGACACAGGCCGACCTGCTTTCCTTTAAAGCGCACGGCAATGTGACGCTGCTGCATTTTGCGGATCTCCACGCCCAGCTCTTGCCCACCTATTACCGTGAGCCCTTGCTTAACCTTGGCGCAGGCGGGATGGCGGACAGGGTGCCGCACCTGACGGGGCAGGCTTTTCTGGAGCGCTATAAAATAGCGCCAAAAAGCCGGGCTGCCTATGGCCTCACCGGGCTCGATTTTGCGGCTCTTGCCAAGAGCTATGGCAAAATGGGCGGTGTGGACCGGATTGCCGCTATCATTGCCCAAATACGGGCGGAGCGCCCTGGTGCCTGCCTGTTACTTGATAGCGGGGACAGCTGGCAGGGAAGTTACACTGCCCTTCAAACGCAGGGGCAGGATGTCATTAATGTGATGGCGCAGCTGCAACCGGATGCGATGACCGGGCACTGGGAGTTTGCTTATGGGTCAGAGCGGGTGGAAGAAGCGATTGAGACGCTGACATACCCGTTTCTGGCGGGCAATGTCGTTGATCAGACCTGGGAAGAGGCTGTGTTCGATTCAACCGCTTTTTTCGAGCGCGGCGGTGTCAAAATTGCCGTCATCGGTCAGGCCTTTCCCTACACGCCGATCGCCAATCCCCGTTATATGATGCCCGAATGGTCCTTCGGTATCAGGGAAGAGCTGGTGCAGCAGCATGTTGATGAGGCCCGCCGGGCCGGGGCGGCACTGGTTGTGCTGCTTTCCCATAACGGTTTTGATGTGGATGTGAAAATGGCATCCCGCCTTAAGGGGCTGGATGTGATTTTAACCGGCCACACCCATGATGCCCTGCCCGAGGTTTATACGGTCAATAACACTTTGCTGGTTGCCTCCGGGTCGGCTGGTAAATTTGTCTCCCGGCTTGACCTTAATGTGGAGGCGGGCGGGCTGAAAGGTTTTGCCTACCGGTTGATCCCGGTGTTTTCTGATGTGATTGAGCCAGTTGCTGCAGTTACCCAAACGATTGAAGAAGAGCGGTCACCTTTCCGGGATGAGCTTGCCAAAGTGCTTGGCCGGACGGATGACCTGCTTTACCGGCGGGGTACCTTTAACGGGACGTTTGATGATCTTATCTGCGCAGCGCTGATGCAGGAGATGGACGCGGAAATTGCGCTCTCTCCCGGGTTTCGCTGGGGGACGAGTGTTTTGCCAGGGGCAGAGATTACGCTGGAGGATCTTTTTGCGGCAACTGCTATCACCTACCCTGAGGTTTACCGCCGGGAGATGACTGGGGCGGAGATCAAGGCGGTGCTCGAAGATGTGGCGGATAACCTTTTTCATGAAGACCCTTACTACGCGCAAGGGGGGGATATGGTGCGGGTTGGCGGGCTTGGGTTTGCCATTGATACAAGAGCGAAGGCGGGCCAGAGGATTTCCGATCTGAAGCTGATTAAAGGTGATGCGCCGCTTGAGGCAGGCAAGCGTTACCGGGTTGCCGGCTGGGCAAGTGTGATAGAGGGGGGGAAGGGGTTGCCGATCTGGGAGATTGTCAGCCGGTATCTCAAAGGGCTTGAAGGGACTTACAAGGCTTTGCCTAATGAGGCCATTGACTGGCGGTAGATTTCGGTTTCCTCACTCAGATTCAATTTTCAGCAAGCATAAATATGAAATAGCTATAAAAAGCGCCGCACTCCAGATAAGAGCGCGGCGCTTTTTAATTTAGTGTAATGGTTTCAAATTGCTAATGGTCTTTTGTGACATAGAATTTGATAGAGGTTGCATCGTGAATGCCGCGTTCTGGTTCGGCATGTTTGTCGATGATAATCTTGAGGCCGCGGGTTGCGTATTCATTTGAATATTCCTCTTTGATTTTATCAATTTTCTTGGCATCAACCTTGTAGTCCTTCAGCCCGCCGGTACGGCACTGAACAAACAGCTCCTCTTCACCGGCTGGCGGGGCAAATTCCAGTTTCACTTTTGATGAGACGGGAAGTTTCCTCACTTCACCTGCTTTCAGTATCGGGTCACCAAGCACCGCTTCACCGCTTAGTGTAGGGGGAAGGGGCACGATGGAGCCGTCAGCCTGTTTGTAGATGATGTTCAGTTCGCAGGTTTTGTCTGTTGAAACTGTGAAGTTCAGATGTTCACCGAAGTAGAACTCTTTCTTAGGTACCTTGACAGTTAGATGCAGACGTTTGGCATATTTCTCCTTGCGGTCCTTAGCGGTAATGGCAACAGGCTCATAGTCCGCTTTTTTGACTTTGGCGACTTTCTTCTTCACCTCCTGATAGGTTTCAACATGTTCTTTCTTTTTGGCGTGATCGTAATCAACGACCTTGCCCTTAAAGACATGAACGGCTGAATCGAAACCAGTAAGGCCAGCAACCAGCAGCGGGTAGACGTGTTCATACTGGTTGCGCTGTAGCCGGATGTCATTTTTAAGGAGATTGCGAATGCGCAGACCTTCCTGCAGAGCGCCATCATATTTGGCCGGGATAGCTTCTATGCGCTTGTCGAACTCATCCTGCTCGAGGCCGAATTCAACTGCGACCCGGGTGTGTGTCAAAGCGTCCTGATACTGGTCCGCAAGGTAACCGATTAATTCCCGGTAGACGTAATTATTAGGGCTTTTCTCAATGCGGACTGAGAGGTTCTCATAGCGGCCGCTTTGCAGTAACCGGCCAATGCCGAGTTTCAGGAGGGCATCCGTGAAGCGTTTCTGGTCTTCCCGGTAAACTTCAAACAATTTTTCCTTCACCGGATAAAGCTCTTTTATAAACTTCATCTGGTTTGGTGTGAAGCTGGATGATTTTTCTGCAAATTTCCTGAGCTCATCACGTTTGAAGATGATTCCGTCTGCGTGGCAGGACATACAGGAAGCAGCGTTGACCACTTCAATACCAAGGCCTGGCGGGCGGGTATGGTCACGGACAACTTCGGTCGGGCCAGAGGGGATGAAGACATCCTTGCCGTCAGCCAGGTAATAGGCCTGGAGGCCGTTTGGCAGGCTGAAGAAAACCTCGCCGCCATCATGAACAAAGGGTTCTGCATGGTCAGGGAGATTTTTTACACCAATTGGACCGAAGGGGTGCTGGATCAATGAGCGCTCTTTGTCAGAACCGCCAAAGTCATAGGATTTCCAGTAATAGCCACCACCTGGCAGATCATGCCGCTCTATCAGACGGTTGTGATCAGAGACGCCTGAGTGACCGGCTGTGAATGCGGCGCGGATGACATCTGCCCGGTCGATGTTGTAATTGGCATCGATGCGCAGTGCTTGCTCCAGTTCTCCCAATGTGTTCGGCAGATGCAGCAGGACGTTATAAAGCGGGGCGCGGCTTGCTGTGAAGGCCAGCCAGTCACTGCGGATGATGGGTGCTGTTACGTGGGTGATGTTCTGGATCTGGCCAAGTGCTGTGCCCTTATCGCCGATCACGGCGTAGGGGTAGAGTTTTTCAATGGCGTGCCATTTGTGCTCATCCCACTTCAGGTCGGCAACGTTGATGCGCAGTACTGTGCCGTTGGTGCCCTCGACAACTTCAGGTTTTTCCAGTTTGGGGGCAAAGGAAACTGAATTGATCAGTTTGGCAATGGCCAGTGTGTAATAGTTTAGATTGGCCTGCAGGTCTTTATCAGAGGCCGTTTCTGGTGCGGCGTTGTAGAGATGTGTATGGGTGATGTATCTTGTGTCTTTCTGTTCAAATTCAGAAAGATTCACAAGGTCATTCAGGATGGCTTTATGGATGGTTTCTTCATCCAGGAAGGGGCGCGGGCCGGCCTCTGCTATTTCTTCGCCTTCACCTTCTTCTTCACCGGCATTATCCGGGCTTTCTGTTTCTTCGGAGACGTCTTTTTCTTCATCAGGGGATGTTTCCTCTTTTTCAGAAACCTCTTCTTTATCAGCAACCTCTTCTTTGACGCTTTTTTCTTTTTCGACTTTAACCTCTGTTTTGGCGACCTTGATATTCAGGCCACGGATCCATTTGGCGAGGTCAGCGACCTCCTTGTCGCTTGGGCGTTCGCCATGTTTGGGCATTGTGTTGAATTTAACGGAGGCGTAGATGTCTGATTTATCCGGATTGCCGGGGGTTATCAGGGAATTGTCCACGGCAAGCGTTGCCAGGTTGGTGTATGTGAAATCTTTCATAGCAGCTTCTTTGCCAGAAGCGGCCCCATGGCAGGAGCTGCAATATTTGGAAAAGAACTGCTCAATGTTGTTGGTCAGGAGATTATCCTTATTTTCAGCAACTGTTTTCTTGGGCGCAATCTCCACTGCGGGCTGATCTGTGAATTTGACCACCTCTTCATCCTTGACCTCGATGATCACTTCTTCGGTGCCGGTGAGGTAGGTGTAGATG
>CAYGPF010000015.1:0-72175 GCA_964351785.1 uncultured Rhodomicrobium sp. | reverse complement strand
GTGAGGTAGGTGTAGATGGAGGAGAGGTCGTCCTTGGATAATTTTTTCATATTATCGACGACTTTCAGCATGCCTTTTTCTTCCATCTGCTTGCCGCGCAGGGTCAGACCCTTGGTCATGGAATTGATAAAAGCCTCGATGCCTTTCCGTTTCAGTTTATTAGCCGTGATGCCTGGCACATTGACGCCATTTAATTCTGTGCCTTCAAAGCGGCGAGACTGATCAAGCGTCTGGAACAGTGAGTTGCGCGGGGTGTGGCACTCTCCGCAGTGGGCTACATGTTCGACGATATATTTGCCGCGATTGTAATTTTTGCTTTCACCAACGGTTGGGGTGAATTCGTCCGGCAGGGCGGCGGCAATTTTCCAGAGGCCGATGCTGTTTCTCAGGTTATATGGAAATGAGAGCTTATGGCTGACCGACTGGACATCAACGGGGGGCAGGGTTTTGATATAGTCATAAATATCAAAAATGTCTTTCTTGGTCATGCCTGCATAGGAGGCATAAGGGAATGAGGGGTAATAGTGGTTGCCTCTTGGCGAGATGCCTTCCTTCAGTGCTGTGTAGAAATCACCTTTTGTCCATTTGCCGATGCCATGAACCGGGTCAGGGGAGATGTTCGGTGTGATGAAAGTGCCAAATTCGGTTTTGATCTGATAACCGCCGGTCAGCTTGTTCATATCGCCCTTTTCACCGTGGCAAGAGCCACAGCCGGCGATGGTGAACATATATTTCCCGTTTTCAAGATCTGCTGCCTTTGCGGCAGTGGCGCCCATGAAGGCGATAAGCAGTGCCATGGCCGATATAAAGGAGGCTTTGGATTTCAATAATGGCTGGTAGGGATTGTCATTGATGCCCTTTTGGTGAAACAGCTTCATGGCTCTTATCCTTTATAGTGACAGCGGTGCCCTTTTCTGGATGGGCGGCGGTTCTTTACATAGTAAACTTCTGCAGTTTTCTTTAGCAAGCTTTATAGTATTAAATATTATTAATGTCGTTAAGAGTGGTTATTAAGAATCAATGACATAGGCTATATTTATCATGACAGAAATTTAATCTTTCTTGTTTTGCATCGAGGCGGTTTCATTTGTATAATCTGTTCAGAATTTGATAAACCAAACGGGTTGTTGAGCTTCAGCCATATATCAGATGTCCACATCAGTTTTATGAGAGATGATCGCAACCCAGAGGAGCGGACCAATGAGACAAAATTTATTGCAACTTTCTATTGCAGTGCTGGCTTTTAGTGTTGTCAGTGCCCAGGGGGCATTGCAGGCCCTTCATGCTGAAGAGGGTGTGAGTAAGGATGAACTGGTGCGCAGCCTGAAAGCGAAACCGAGGAAGCTGACACGTGGTCTTGGTAAGGCTAAAGTTGATAAAGAGCTTGTTAAAAGCCGCGGGCTGGTGATTAAGGTCGCGAAGAAAAAAATTGTGGAGCAGACTTACGAAGACCGTAAGGAAATCGTCAAAATTGTTAAAAAATACAAACTGCCAACCATCGATCTCACAATTTATTTTGACTATAACTCAGCCAAGATAACCTCCAGATCCATACCAACCCTTATCAAGCTTGGTCAGGCGTTGCAGCATAAAGACCTGAATGCCAGCAAGTTTCTGGTTGGGGGGCACACTGATGCGCGGGGTGGTGATGATTATAATCTGACGCTCAGCCAGAAGCGGGCACTTGCGGTCAAAACATTTTTGATGGAGAGTTTTGAAATCCAGAGCACGAAACTTGTTGCCATTGGTTTTGGCGAGGAGGAACTCAAGGATTTTGATAATCCTGAATCAGGTGATAACCGCCGGGTGCAAGTGACCAATCTTACCCATTAATTTCTGGCAGGGCCTGTATATCTTTGCACATGTTTATAGAAAGGGGCTGCTTTTTGCGGCCCCTTTTGCTGTTCACAAACTGATGACAGCAAATTCATGTGAATGTGAGGGCTGGTTCACTTATGATTATCCCTCTATAAATAAGAAGCGCTGCTGCAATGGTTCGGGAGATCTTTGATCATGGGTATGAATATATTTTTTCAATATGCGATGGTGGGGCTGGTTTCGCTCGCGGCTCTGTTCATCTTCATTCTGGGTATGTTGGTGCTTTACGGGGTTCTGCTCTATATCATTGACAAGAACCAGACCAGGGACAGCATTCGTTATAACTACCCGGTGATCGGGCGGTTTCGTTATATTTTCAGTGAGTTGGGTGAATTTTTCCGGCAATATTTCTTTGCCATGGACCGTGAGGAAATGCCGTTTAACAGGGCGGAGCGGGAATGGGTTTATAAATCCTCGCGGGGCGTTGATAACACGGTGGCCTTTGGGTCAACGAAGAATCTTGGCCTTACCGGCACTGTTATATTTAACAACAGCGCCTTTCCTCTCCTGGATCAGGATGCGGTTGAGCCGCCACCTGTTATTTTCGGCCCTGACTGCCCGACCCCCTACAGCGCCAAATCAATCATCAATATCTCAGGCATGAGTTTCGGGGCGCTTTCCTCACCAGCGGTTAAGGCGCTCTCCAAAGGTGCTGAGCTTGCCGGGTGCTGGATGAATACAGGTGAGGGCGGGCTCTCGCCTTATCATCTGCACGGGGCGTGCGATATTATCTTTCAGATCGGCACGGCCAAATACGGCGTGCGTGACAAGGATGGCAATCTGGATACGGAGAAAATTGAAGAGCTTGGCAGTTTTCCCTATATCAAAATGTTTGAGATCAAGCTCTCCCAAGGGGCCAAGCCCGGCAAGGGGGGGATTTTACCGGCGGAAAAGGTCACCGAAGAGATCGCCCGTATTCGCGGTATTAAACCGGGTGAGGCGTCTATTTCCTTTAACCGTCATCCTGAGATTGACAGCATCAGTGCGCTTCTGGATTTTGTTCATCAGATCCGATCGCTGACCAAAAAACCTGTCGGGATCAAGATGGTGGTGGGGTCATCTGACTGGTTCGATGATTTTGCCCAGGCAATTAAGGCCAGGGGTCTTGCCTCAGCGCCCGACTTTATCACAATAGATTCCGGCGATGGCGGTACGGGAGCTGCGCCAATGCCGCTTATTGACAATGTCGGGTTGCCCATTCATCAGGCGTTGCCTCTTGTTGTTGACAAGCTGATTGTACATGGGCTGCGCGATCGGATCAGGGTGATTGCCTCAGGCAAACTGATTACGCCGGCTGAGGTGGCATGGGCGTATTGCGCGGGTGTTGATGTGGTTGTTTCTGCGCGCGGGTTCATGTTTGCGCTGGGCTGCATTCAGGCCCTTAAATGCAACAAGAACACATGCCCCACCGGTATCACCACACATGATAAAAGGTTGCAGCGCGGGCTTGATCCGGCAGACAAGTCCGTAAGAGTGGCAAATTTTGTCAATAAAATTCATTACGGTGCGGGGTTGATTGCTAATTCCTGCGGGGTGCCGCATGTCAGGGCTTTGAACCGGCATCACTGCCGGATTGTCCAGAATACTGGCGAAGCTGTTCCGTTTGACAGTCTCTACCCAACTGTTGTACCGGGCAATGAGAGAGCCAGCAGCCTTTAAAAGCAGGAGGTGCAGCTATCAGCTGATGCCTGTTCAGAGGTGGTTCGATAGCTCTGGTCGTTTGTGCCCGGCATCAAAGTGCCGGGATCGTTCGGGGGTATCGTTCCTGATAGTTTTCCCCCCTTATAGTTTATGCGAGATGTTTTTCGATTTTGTGATGAAAGGAAATGCCGGGTGTTAAGTCAGATATATAGTTTGGAGCCGAAAAGCGGCACAGTGAAACAACTGGTTGTTCTTCTGCATGGGTACGGCGCCAATGGCCAGGACCTGATGGCGCTTGGCGGGCAGTGGCAAAGCCTGTTGCCTGACGCGGCCTTCATCAGCCCGGATGCGCCGGAGGTTTGCGCCATGAACCCCTATGGCGGCTATCAATGGTTTGACCTTACCATGCGCGACCCGACAGAATACTGGCGCGGTGTTGAAAAGGCCGGGCCTGCATTGCAAAAATTTCTGGACGAGCAAGTGAAATCCTTTGGTCTGGAAGACAAACAGCTGGCGCTTGTCGGGTTTTCTCAAGGGACAATGATGGCGCTGCATGTGGGTTTGCGGCGCAAACAGGCGCTTGCGGGCATTGTCGGGTTTTCGGGGAAACTGGCTGGGCCGGAGCATCTGGCACAGCAGATGACCCACAAGGCACCGGTGTTGCTGGTGCACGGCGCGATGGATGATGTTATTCCGGTTCAGGCACTTGATGAGGCAAGGGCAGCGCTTTCAGGCGCGGGTGTGCCCGTTGAAAGCCATGTTTCACCGGGGGTTGGACACGGCATTGATCCTGAAGGGCTGGCGCTTGCGGGGAGGTTTTTAAAACAGGTTTTAGCCTGATAATCTTCTCAATGTGACAGGATAACCACTTGAAAAAAGATAACGTGATCCCCTCTTTACAATCAATCAGAGATGGGACATCCTCGTCATCACTATGTCATGGATTGCTGTTAGTTCAGTCGTGTTTTTAAAAATTGCGTATTCCCTTCAACCGAACAAGATGAGTGAGGAATGGCGCCTGTGATGACATTAAAACCTGAAGGTATTGCGAAACTTGATGGTAAAATGAACGGCGATGGCACGCTGAATGCCAGTGCTTCCGGGACGATTGGGAAGCTCGGCAGAGCCGTTTTTAAAACCCGTTCTCTTGAGGCTTGCCCGGCCCTGGTTCTCAATGCGGACTTTCGCCCGCTCAGCTATTATCCGCTATCACTATGGAGCTGGCAGGAAGCTGTTAAGTCTGTGTTTCTTGACAGGGTCAACATTCTGCAAACCTATGAAAAGCAGGTGACAAGCCCTTCCTTCAGTATGAACCTGCCGAGTGTGGTTGCCCTGAAAAACTATGTGCGGCCAGCCAGGTATCCTGCATTCACCCGATTTAACCTGTTTTTACGTGATAAATTCATGTGCCAATATTGCGGTGACAACAGCGAGCTGACTTTTGACCATGTTGTACCGCGCTCCAAAGGGGGCACAACGCGCTGGGATAATGTGGTGGCGGCTTGCGCCCCTTGTAACCTCAGTAAGGGGAACAAGATGCCGGAAGTTGTCGGCATGATCCCGAGGCAGAAACCGTTTCGCCCCACAGTCTATCAACTGCATAAAAACGGCCGGTTGTTCCCGCCGAATTACCTGCATGAAAGCTGGGTGGATTATCTCTATTGGGATACCGAGCTTGAAGAGTAGGGTGAGTTTATTCTGAGCTTTTAACGGTTTTGGCAATCATGGCACTGGCCATCCAGACTTGGGTAAGACAGGATTGGGTAAGCCAGATTTGGGTGAACCAGACTTAGAACATTTTTGAAATGGATGACCGTGTTTCCGGCAGTAGGGCCCTATTTTGATCTGCGGCCCCGGCAGAGTTTCTGAATTTTGCGGGCTCAAAAAGACAACAGCTTAAACAACTTCACTTTCATCATTGGTCAGAACTTCGAGCAGGGTTTTTGTGATCTGTTTCTGGCGGCGCTCCTGGATGATTTTATCGCCGGTGAGGTCGGTCACGTAAAAGACATCAACTGCTTTTTCGCCATAAGTGGCGATATGGGCACTGGCGATATCGAGGTTCAGTTCACCGATGGTGCAGGTTAGCTCAAACAACAGGCCCGGGCGATCAAGACCGCGCAGTTCTATCACGGTCAGGTTGTTTGAAAGGCTGTTATTGATGGTGACATCTGGGGGGACATGAAATGCGTCGATGCGGCCCTTCCAGCTTGGTTTCGGGGGTTTGAGTTTCCTGAGATGGGTTTTGCCGCGGATCACTTTTTCAAGGGTCTCCATAATTATCTCACCGCGGCGTTTTTCATCCTCAGAGCGATCAAATTCACGTTTGATAGAGATGGTATCAAGCGCCATGCCGTCCTGGGTGGTGGTGACCTGGGCATCTATGATGTTGGCGCCTGCCTTGGCGCAACTACCGGCGATCATGGCCAGCAGTCTTGGGTGGGTTGGGGTGTAGATGGTGATAGAGGTGTGGGCGGTGAAGGCATCACTGGTGATTTCATAGGCAAGGTCTTTCTTTTCCCGCTGGGCTGTTTGTACAAGCCTTGCATGGGCAAGCTGTGTTTCCTTATCCGTGCGCAGCCAGTATGAGGGGAAATGACGATCTGTGAAATCAACAAGTTCCTGTTCTGACCAGTCTGGCAGTGATGCTTTGAAGGTTGAAATAGCTTCAGCGATCTGTACCTTGTGACTATCCTCGGTGTATCCACCAGATAAAAGAAGTTCTGTCTGATAATAGAGGGAGCGCAACAGCTGCCCTTTCCAGCCATTCCAGGTGCCGGGGCCAACGGCGCGGATATCGCATACCGTAAGCAGTAACAATAATTTCAGACGTTCCAGACTTTGTGTGATGTTTGCAAAATCCTTGATGGTCTGCTCATCATTCAGGTCGCGGCTTTGGGCGAACTGGCTCATTGTCAGATGTTCTTCAATCAGCCAGGCAACAGTGTCTGTTTCAGCATCGCTCAGTCCAAAACGGGGGCAGAGGTGCCGCGCTTCTCTGGCGCCCGCGATGGAGTGATCCTCGGGCCGGCCTTTCGCTATGTCATGCAGGAATGCGGCGACATATAGCACACGTGATTTTGTGATTTTCTTGATGATGTCGTGGGAGAGGGGCAGTGGATCTTCTGCTTCACCGCGGTCAATCCAGCCAAGTTCGCCGACCGTGCGAATGAGGTGCTCATCAACGGTGTAGTGATGGTACATATTAAACTGCATCATGGAGACAATCTGGCCGAATTCAGGAATAAAACGGCCTAATACACCTGATTCATTCATACGACGCAGGGCGTTTTCCGGGTGGTTTTTCGAGTTCAGCAGGTCGAGAAATATTTGATTGGCGGTTTTATTGTCGCGGATATTATCAATCAGGCGCAGACTTTGCCGGATATTTCTTAAAGCCTGCGGGTGCAGACTGGCGTTGTAGGTATTGGCGACCTTGAAAATGCGAATGAGATTTACCGGGTCGTGCTTAAAGCCGTCTTTATGGGCGGTGTTTATGCGGCCATTTTCTATTTTGAAATCAGTGGTATTGCGTATTTTCGAGCGTTGCTGCCAGCCCAGATTGGCGAGGAATTTATTCAGTTTTGGTGCTGATTTCAGCTGCTTCATTTCAAGATCAGCGCATAAAATACGGGTCAGATTGCCCACCTCTTTGGCGATCAGGAAATAGTGTTTCATAAAGCGCTCAACAGCCTGCATGCCATCACTTTGGCGATAACCAAGGCGCTCTGCCATTGCTTTCTGGTGATCAAAGGAAATGCGTTCTTCCGGGCGGCCGGTCAGAAAATGTAAATGGCACCTGACTGTCCATAGAAAGTCATCGCAGTGGCGGAATGAATGATATTCCTCATCTGTGAAAATGCCGGTTGTTGAAAGGTCACTATTCTGATTTTCATAGGTGATGTATTTGGCAATCCAGTGGAGGGTATGCAGGTCTCTTTGGCCGCCTTTACCGTCTTTGATATTTGGCTCGACCATGTAGCGGGACGTGCCGGCGCGGATGTGGCGCTGGTCACGCTCTGACAGTTTGGCTTCAATAAATTCACGGGCTGTGCCGCTTACGACATTCTCTGAGAACTCTGATATAAACTGGTCGAATAAGGTCTTCTCCCCCCGCAGAAAACGACTGTCCAGAAGAGCGGTACGGATTGTCATGTCTTCTCTGGCGAAACGAACGGATTGCTCAACAGAGCGTGTGGCGTGGCCCACTTTAAAGCCGACATCCCAGAGCAGGTAGAGGATGTATTCAATGACGCTTTCGCCCCAGGCGGTTTGTTTGTAGGGAAGCAAAAACAGAAGATCAATGTCTGAGCCTGGCGCGAGGGCGCCGCGTCCATAGCCGCCGGTTGCGACAATGGCGATCCGCTCTGCGGCGGTCGGGTTGCTGGCACGGTAGATATGAGCGGTGGTGAAATCGTAGAGGATGCGGATCAGCTCGTCCTGGAATTTGCATAGATTTTCCGCACATAGGCGGCCGTCACCATTGGCTAAAAGATCGCTTTGGGCTTCATCATGGGCGTGCTGTTTCAAATCAGTCAGTTTCTTGAGCACTGCATTTCGCAACTGACTTTCATTGTTTTGATGCTCACGCCAGAGATCAGAAAGATCGCTGCGCACCTGGTCGGGGTCGAAAAACGGTACTGTACTGGCGGGTTTGTGTTCCATAAATATTGAGTTGCCTTTTTACATAAGCTTTAAGGGGGGCCGGGGGTGCCAGCGTCCGGTCGTTCAATTATTGATCAAGCTTTTGAATTTGTAAATTAATTCCAGTGCTGCTCTTGGGGTTAGGTCATCCGGATTGAGGCCTGATACCTCATCAGCCAGCCTTCTCATCTGCGGATTTTCCGCTACCCTTGGTGCTTCGGCCGGTTCTTGTGGTGTCCCTTGAGAGAACAATGGCAGATCAGCAAGTTGATTGATAGCACCCTGCTTTTCACTTTCAGATTCAAGGCAAGCCAGAACTTCATTGGCGCGGTGAATGACAGGGTGTGGCAAACCAGCCAGTTTGGCCACCTGGATACCGTATGACCGGTCGGCGGCGCCGAGCTTTACATTATGCAGGAATACAATTTCGTCATTCCATTCCCGGACCTCAATGGTGGCATTGGTGACATTATCGAGTTTTTCACTGAGGCAGGTCAGTTCATGATAATGGGTAGCGAAGAGCGCCCGGGCGTGGATTTGGTCATGCAGAAACTCTACCGAAGCCCAGGCGATGGAAAGCCCGTCAAAGGTCGCGGTGCCGCGTCCGATTTCATCAAGAATGATCAAGGATCTGTCTGTTGCCTGATTGAGGATGGTTGCGGTTTCTATCATCTCAACCATGAAGGTAGAGCGGCCCCTTGCAAGGTCATCGGAGGCGCCAACACGCGAGAAAAGCCGGTCGATCAGGCCGATGTGAGCGTGTTTTGCCGGAACATAACAGCCCATCTGCGCCATGATGGCTATGAGGGCGTTCTGGCGGAGGAACGTTGATTTGCCGGCCATATTGGGGCCGGTCAGGATCCAGATGCTGGTGCTGTCTTTCTGACCGGGTTTTGATAACAAGCAGTTGTTTTCTATAAACGGGCCGGATTTATCAGCTCTGAGGGCCTGTTCCACCACCGGGTGGCGGCCGTTCTCTATTGTAAATCCATGACTTTCATCAACCGTTGGCCGGGTGTAATTTTCCTCTTCGCTCAGGAGAGCGAGCGAGAGGGCGACATCAAACTCAGCGAGGCTTTCGGCAAGGGCGCTGATTTTGTCCTGGTGTTCAACGATGCTTTCTTTCAGGGTTACAAACAGATCTTTTTCTATGGCGAGGGCACGGTCAGCGGCTTGTGTGATCCGGGTTTCTATATCAATGAGTTGATCGGTTGAGAAACGGACATTGTTGGCAAGGGTCTGGCGATGGCGGAAGGTTTCACTCAGGGGCTCTTCAAGTAGCTGATCGGCGTTAGTGCGGGTGATCTCGATAAAGTAGCCAAACTGGTTGTTGTGGCGGATCTTTAACGATTTGATGCCGGTTTCTTCGCGGTAACGGGCCTGAAGCTCTGCGAGGATAGAGCGGCTCTGGTCCCGGAGCTGGCGCTGTTCATCAAGATCCAGTTTATAACCACTTTTGATAAAGTCCCCTTCGCGGGGATCCACGGGCAGGTTTTCGGTGCTCAGGGCAGCGGTTAACTGGTCTTTTAAGGGGCCGCTTGCAAATGTCAGATCATCCTTGATGGTTTTAATATCACCGGGCAGGTGGTCTTCCTGATGGCTATCAAGATCACTTGTGAGGTCGGCGGCAATTTCAAGACCGGCGATTATGACGCCAATATCCCGCGGGCCACCGCGGTTGAGAGTGAGCCTTGAAAGAGCGCGGTTGATGTCAGGTGTTTTGCGTAGCTTTGTGCGCATCTGGTCCCGTAACGCGCTGTGATTGATAAAAAACTCAAGAGTGTTCAGCCGGTTGTTTATGGGCAGAACGGCGCATAGAGGGGCACTGATGCGCCCGGCAAGCGCTCTGGCCCCGGCTGCGGTGACGGTTCGGTCGAGGGCTGCAAACAGGCTGCCCTTTTTCGTCTGGCTGGTGGATTTTATCAATTCAAGATTGGCGCGGGTGGCTGCATCAAGGCCCATATGGCTGGTTTCATTTAATTGCCGGGGGGGGCGGATGAGCGGCATTTTGCCGATCTGGGTCAATTCGACATATCTTAACAGGGCGCCAGTGGCAGCCAACTCGCCTCTTGTAAAGTCGCCAAAGGCGGTGAGTTCGGCGGTTTTTAATTGTTCTTTCAAGGTGCGCTCACCGCTGAGGGAGGAATAATGAGCATGGGGCACGGGTGTAATGAGGCCCTCATAGTTTTTGAGGATGGTTTTTATATGCGGGCTGCCCTGAATTGTTTCAGATATGATCAGCTCGCTCGGGGAGAGGCGGGCAAGTTCGCCGGCCAGGTCTTCGGCCCTTGCCTTTGAGATCAGAAAGTCACCGGTTGAAATGTCCAGACTGGCAAGGGAAAAGTGCAGGCTGGCTATTGGTGATTTTTCTGCCGGGTTCTGAAAAATGGCGGTCAGATAGTTGTTTGTACCTGGTTCAAGGAGCTGGTCTTCCGTGAGTGTGCCAGGGGTGACGAGGCGTGTGACATCCCGTTTGACAACGGCTTTATTGCCGCGTTTCTTTGCTTCGGCCGGGTCTTCCAACTGTTCGATGATCGCGACCTTGAAACCGGCGCGGATGGCTTTTTGCAGATACTCATTGATGGTTCTTATCGGCACACCGGCCATTGGGATGTCTTTGCCCTGATAGGTGCCGCGTTTCGTCAGGGTCAGGCCGAGTTTTTCCGAGGCGAGAACCGCGTCTTCGAAAAACAGTTCAAAAAAATCACCAAGCTGATACATCATCAGATAGCCGGGATTAACCGCCTTCAACTCAAGATACTGGGCGATAACCGGTGAGGCCTTGGCATCTTTGGATTTACGGCCTGGTTTGGTTGCGGCATCCGGGGTTAGTGGTTGGTTCTGGCCTGTTTGGGATGGCAAATGTGTCTCCATCAGAAGATGTTGTTAAGCTGGCCAAGACTATCTTGACTTTGGGCAAATTACCACTGAGCGGGGTGGTTTCAACGGGGATAATTCGTTCTCTGGTGCATTATTTGCAGGGTAATCCGGGTTTTTGAACGGATAAGCCTCGGAATGACAGACTAAATTGGAACTTTAGCATTTCTAAAAACAAAGTGTTATTGCGGGCTTACTTTAAATTGGTCTATGTTCGGGCTCTTTTCTTTTCCATTTTCTCAGAACATTCATGGATTTTTCTAGATAATCATGCCCAAAAAATCAGATAAAAACCAATTTACAGAGCAAGAAGCGTTGCAATTTCATGCTGGTGACAAACCAGGGAAACTTGAAATCCGGGCGACCAAACCGATGGCCACTCAGCGGGATCTGAGCCTTGCCTATTCACCGGGTGTTGCGGTGCCTGTTGAGGCGATCGCCAAGGATCCGCAGTGCGCTTATGATTATACTGCAAAGGGTAATATGGTGGCCGTTATCTCAAATGGAACGGCGATCCTGGGGCTGGGTAACCTTGGAGCGCTGGCCTCGAAGCCGGTGATGGAGGGGAAGTCGGTTCTCTTTAAGCGGTTTGCTGACGTTGATTCCATTGATATTGAGGTTGATACCGAAGATACGGATGAATTTATCAATTGCGTGCGCTATCTCGGGCCGGCTTTCGGCGGGATCAATCTAGAAGATATCCGGGCGCCGGATTGTTTTATCATTGAGCAGAAACTGCGCGAGATGATGGATATTCCGGTTTTCCATGATGATCAGCATGGCACTGCAATAATTGCAACAGCTGGGCTTATCAATGCACTGCACCTGACGGGGCGGGATATCAAGGATGTGAAGCTTGTCTGCTCAGGTGCCGGGGCGGCCGCCATTTCCTGTGTTTCGCTCGCCAAAGCCATGGGGCTGCCGCATAACAATGCCCTCCTTATTGACCGGCGGGGTGTTGTCTATAAGGGGCGTGACGGGGTTGATCAGTGGAAGTCCACTCACGCGGCAGAGACGGATGCACGCACGCTTGAAGAGGCGCTTGAGGGGGCGGATGTTTTCTATGGGCTTTCCGCTGCCGGGATTGTCAGCCAGGAGATGGTGAAATCCATGGCGGATAAACCGATTATCTTTGCCATGGCGAACCCTGAGCCGGAGATCCGCCCGGAAGAGGTTGCGGCGGTCCGGGATGATGCGATTATGGCGACCGGGCGCTCTGATTATTCAAACCAAGTGAATAATGTTCTCGGCTTTCCCTATATTTTCAGGGGGGCGCTTGATGTGCACGCCAGTGAAATCAATGAAGAGATGAAAATTGCGGCGGCTGAGGCTTTGGCCAAGCTGGCGCGCGAGGATGTGCCGGATGATGTGGCGGCGGCCTATCATGGTCAACGCCCGAAATACGGGCCGGATTATATTATCCCGGCGCCTTTTGACCCACGTTTGATCAGCCATATTCCGCCTGCGGTTGCAAAGGCTGCGATGGATAGTGGTGTCGCGAAGTCCCCCATAATTGATATGGAAGAATATGAGCACCGGCTATCAGCACGGCTTGATCCGGTGGCAGGCTGGTTGCATGGGATTTATCATACGGTGCGCAAAAATCCGCGCCGTGTGATTTTTGCCGAAGGCGAGCAGCCGCAGGTGATCCGGGCAGCGAACACATTTTATAATCAGGGGCTTGGGCAACCGGTGTTGATCGGGCGGGAAGAGGAGATCCTCAACGGTTTCAAGGAAACGGGAATTGAATACCGGGATGTGTTTGAACTTGAGAATGCCAGAACTTCAAAACATAACGAGCTCTATGGTGATTTCCTTTACCAGCGTTTGCAGCGCAAGGGCTACATGCTTCGTGATTGCCGGCGGATGATAAACAATGAAAGGGTGATTTTTGGCGCGGCGATGGTTGCACATGGTCACGCGGATGCCATGGTTGCGGGCGTCACCCGGAATTGGTCCATCGCTTTTGAAGATGTCTTGAATGTGCTGGATGCGGAGGAGGATCAAACCACCATTGGCGTCTCGCTTATTTTGAGCCGTGGCCGGGTTGTGTTGGTTGCTGATACTTCAGTTCATGATATGCCAACGGCCGAGGAACTTGCGGATATTGCTATTCAGGCGGCGAGGGTTAAACGACGGCTTGGCTCTGAGCCCAGGGTGGCGATGCTTGCCTATTCCACATTTGGGCACCCGGAAGGGGAGCGCTCCAACCGGGTTCGGGAAGCGGTTGAGATCCTTGATCAGCGGGGTGTTGATTTTGAATATGAGGGTGAGATGGGTGCTGATGTCGCACTGAACCCTGAGGCCATGGCGCTTTATCCCTTCTGCCGGTTAAGCGATACGGCCAATGTGCTGATTATGCCGGCGTTCCATTCCGCCAGCATCGCGACAAAGATGTTGCAGGAGCTTTCTGATGCGACTGTGATCGGGCCGTTGCTGGTGGGGCTTGAGAAGTCTGTGCAACTGGTGCCAGTTGGTGCCAAGGACAGTGATATTGTGAATATGGCGGCGCTGGCGGCCTATGATGTCAATGGGTAGAGAATGCCCCGCGCCGCTTTAGGTTTTCAGCTATCGAGATCATAGCGATGAAGGGTTGTGCCATGATCGCGCAGCCATTGTTTGGGCTTTTCATAACCCGGTAGGGTTTCCCTGACCAGTGACCAGAAACCGGGCCCGTGGTTCATTTCCCTTAAATGGGCAACTTCATGGGCCGCGACATAATCAAGTACTTCTACGGGGCTGAGAATCAGACGCCACGAATAGGAAAGCACGCCAGCTGAGGAGCAGGAGCCCCAGCGGGTGCATTGATCCCTGATCATGATTTTCTTGAATTTCAGCCCCAGATTTCCAGCATGATAAAGCGAGCGCTCTGACAGGTCTTTTCTGGCTTCGTTCAGAAGCCAGCTTTTTAAGCGGCGGGGGGCAAACTGTTCATTTCCGGCGACCTTGATTTTGGGAATATCACTGGTCTCAACTGAGCGTTCAAACCAGACAACACCCTTGCCGCGTACCGGACCCTGAAATTCTATCATGTGGGTTTCACCGCGGAGCGGAATTTTTTGATTGTGGGTAAAAGGGACGGGGGCGGGCAGTTTTTCATATTGTTTATAGAGCCAGGAAATATTCTGGTCGAGAAAGCTCAGTGTTTCCTGATCAGAACAGCAGGGTGGGACAGTGACGATGGCCTGACGGTTGGTCACACTGAGGCGCAATGTCAAACGACGGGCCTTCGGGTGGCGGCGGAATTTGACGGGAATGTCACAATTTTCAAGTGCTATTTCTTCCCCGTGCTGGAGGGGGGTGTCTGATCCGTGTTTCAGCCGCTTTAACCACCGCATATTTGATTTCATCCTCATCCGCAGATTGGCAAGGGGGGCTCTTTCATTTTGGTGGTTTCCCCACTCAGATCCGCCAGAGCTTGCCGCAAAGTATCTTCATCACATTGTGTTTGGTTTTTGACTTTTTGAGTGATGCCGGGCTTTGCCAACTTTTGCTGATTCCCCCTAGGCCCATTAAACATGTTATGAAATTAAAAAAGTATAAAGACGAAAATCTGTCGAGACGGGAGCCACCCACAGAAAATATTTTAGCGCCTTGATAACAATTGCGCGAGGTGTCTTTCGTGATTGCCTTATGGGGTTGTTTGTCAGACCTGAAAACGGGGGTCTCAGAGTTGGTGAGTAGCTGTATTTGATGTGCCCCCTTAAAGGGTGGTTTATTTTTTTTCAGGTATCAATTTCATCATTGCTGCGGCCATGGTTTCTGCAGTGGTTTTAAAACGGAAATAACGCAGAAACTTACCGTCAGGTCCCATCAGAAATGTCTGGGGTGAGTGATCCATCAAATAGTCAGTGCCGGTTATGTCTTTTGCCGGTTTGCCATTTTCATCGACCTTGATGGCATAGACCTTGTAAGCTTTTTTCAAAGCTTCTATTTCTGCCAGCGTGCCCGTGAGGCCGATAAGTTTGGGGTGAAAGTTACTGACATAGTCTTTTAACTGGGCTGGTGTGTCGCGCTCAGGATCAACTGTGATGAAGATGGGTTGAATTTGCCCCGCTCTTGGTTTGGCAATATCGAGGGCGCGGGCCATTTTCTGCAAGTCGGTCGGGCAAACGTCCGGGCAATAGCTGTAGCCAAAATAAATCAGCATAAACTTGCCTTTGAAATCCTCGTTTGTGCGGGTTTGCCCCTGCTGGTCAATCAGCTTAAAGGGGCCGCCTATCAGGTTGGTTTGGGAGGTTTCTACTTTGACCTTTGAGGGTTGATTTTCCAGAGCATAAAGCCAGAGCGCTATCAGGGCCCCAAAGCAGAAACTGCAAAGTATGATGAAAATATGATTAGGGCGCATGGATTTTTGAAACTTTCAAGGTGAATTGCTTTCGGCCAGAACTTAAAAGCGTGATGTGGGCGGCGTCAAGGGCTTTGCGACGGGGTGAGACGATTGGTCTTTAGAACACGGGGCTGCTTTTTCTGTTTTCGTTTGGGCTGAAATGGCTTACAAAATTTCTATGAAGGATGAAGACTTTATCTCCCACAGTCATTTGCGGTTGCGTACCATCGTGCGTCTCAGATGGATCGCGATACTGGGTCAGCTGGTTACGGTTATTATCGTTTATTTTGGCTTTGGATTTACGTTTCCGCTCTATCTGGCGCTTGTTACCATCGGGCTTTCGGCGCTGGTGAATATGGTGCTCAGGGATCTTGCCAAACAGGTCAAGCTGATTGGTAACGCACTTGGTACCTGGATGCTTGGTTTTGATATTGTGCAACTTGCGGTGCTGTTGTTTCTTACCGGGGGCATCCTTAATCCATTTGCTTCCTTGCTGGTTGCGCCAATTGCCATTTCAGCCGCCAGTTTGCGTACACGTTCGACGATGCTGCTTTCCCTCATTGCGCTGATGGCAGCTACAATCATCAGTGTTTTTCATTTTCCCTTGCCATGGGAAACAGGTGAGGGCCTGCCCTTGCCGGAAGCTTACCGGGTTGGCAACTGGATTGCCATTGTCTGCACCATGATCTTTATCGGCTTTTTCACCTGGCGTATTGCGAATGAAGGGCGGGCTATGCTGGCGGCTCTTGCCGCGACCGAAGCGACGCTGGCGCGGGAGCAAAAACTTTCAGCTCTGGATGGTCTTGCGGCGGCAGCGGCCCACGGGCTGGGCACGCCGCTCTCAACCATTTTTCTGACTGCCAGGGAGCTGGAGCGTGAACTTGATGCGGAGAGCCCGCTCCGGGAAGATGTTGAGTTGATCCGTTCGCAGGCCGTTAAGTGCCGTGAGATCCTGCAGTCTTTAACTGAGGTTGGCAATGATGGAGATTTGCTGATTGCCTCATCAACTGTCCATGACATGCTTGAGGAAGTTGCCCAGCCTTTAAAAGCATTACGGGCAAATATTGAGATTATCACCGCGCCTGAAGATGGTGTGGATGCTCCGTTTCAAGCGGCGCCTGTGCTGGTGCGGAACCCCGGGTTGATATATGCCCTAAGCAATATACTTGAAAATGCGGTGGAGTTTTCCGGCAGCAAAGTGATCATGAAGGCGGGCTGGACCAGGATGAAATTAACTCTCGTTATCAGTGATGATGGTCCGGGGTTTTCGGATGAGATGCTGACTATGCTTGGCGAACCCTTTATCTCGTCGCGTTCCTTTACCGGTAAGCCAGGGCTTGATGGCGGTTATGGCGGGATGGGGCTTGGCTTTTTTATCTCGAAAACGCTGCTTGAGCGCGCTGGCGCTGAGATTGGCTTTGGTAATGGCAGGGGACCTCTTCAGGGTGCTTATGTTGAGATTGTATGGGACAGGGAGCATATTGACCTGCGGTTTCCCAAAGAAGAATAAAGTGCTCTGGCCTCTGATGAAATGTGAGGTTGGTTCTTGCCTTGATGCAGACTTTTCTTTTTGGTGGTTTATGCCTACAATTAAGCTATGGCATTGATTTTTGGTTTGCGGCTTTCCCGGATTTCAGGATGTAGGCCAGAGCTTTGGCTGGTGAACACTAAGCTTATTTACGCAAACTATAAGCTTATTTGCGCAAAACTATAATTTACACATAATCGGGTTTTCAAAATGGATGCGATTGACTGGTCAAAATTTGAAGATCGTTCCCTGATTGTTGTTGAAGATGATCAGGCCTTTCTGAACAGGTTGTCCCGGGCGCTTGAGGCGCGTGGATTTGAAGTTCGGACAGCAGATAGTGTTGAGGGCGGGCTGGACCTTATTGATGAGGCTGCACCAGCTTTTGCTGTTGTTGATATGCGGCTTGAGGACGGGAACGGTTTGCAGGTGATTGAGATGCTTCATGTTGCCCGGCCTGAGGCCCGTGCTGTTGTGCTTACCGGGTATGGTAATCTTGCTTCGGCCGTCAGTGCGGTGAAACTTGGCGCGATTGACTATCTGGCCAAGCCGTCTGATGCGGATGATGTGGTGGCAGCGCTCTTGGCAGAGGGGGACAAAGCTGACCCGCCTGAAAACCCGATGTCAGCAGACCGGGTGCGCTGGGAGCATATTCAGCGGGTTTATGAACTTTGTAACCGGAATGTATCTGAGACAGCACGGCGTCTGAATATGCATCGCCGGACCCTGCAGCGCATACTGGCCAAGCGGGCACCACGCTGAATTTCTTTTGGGCGTAACGCATTTTCCCTCTGTACTCACTGGAAATAACATCCTAATTTTTTTTTGCCTTTCCTGAAAAGCGGTATTTTTCATAAAGGAATGCATTTAGATGGGGGTAAACGGTTGATATCTGGCGATTGCCCGGGTTTGGGTTTTGGCTATGACGGGTCAATGCTTTATCACTTTCATACATTTAGGCATTCCTATTTCAGGGCAGGGGGTTGTTTTCGC
This sequence comes from uncultured Rhodomicrobium sp., assembly GCA_964351785.1. GTDB lineage: Bacteria > Pseudomonadota > Alphaproteobacteria > Rhizobiales > HXMU1428-3 > HXMU1428-3. The sequence continues at coordinate 54,287 of CAYGPF010000015.1, read as the reverse complement.
GAATTGCCAGGGTTTTAAACCGGTTGTAGCGGGCAATCTGGCTTTGATGTTGGGTCATGCGGGGGACTGTGATGTTTGATTGGTTGAAGTCAAAAGGGAGTAAACGGGGTGAGCCGGGCCGCGGTGATGAAGGCCGGGATGCGATTGAGGTCGCTGCGCTCAGGGCTGCTGTGAACCCGGCGGAACTTGGCTTTCTAACCACGGCTGAACTGGTCCCTCTTGAAGGGTTGATCGGTCAGCAGAGGGGGATGGAAGCAGTTGATTTTGGCCTGAGTTTGCGCTCCGATAATTTCAATATTTTTGCGGTCGGGCCATTTGGTGCAGGCAAGCTCAGGGCTGTTACGACCCTGCTTGATAAGGTTGTTACCGACTGGGAAGTGCCGAAAGATCTTGTCTATCTGAATAATTTTCAATATGAGCACCGGCCCATTGCACTGACATTGCGTGCCGGGCAAGGGCCGCTCCTGGCCCAGATGATGGTTGATGTGGTTGATGAGCTGCGCATTGGCCTGCCGGCGATTTTTGACAGCGAAGATTATGTGGCCCGGCGCCGGGTGATTGAACTTTCTTTTGAGAGTGATCAGGAAGATGCCATCGATAATCTGATGGATCAGGCGCTTGATAAGGACATACAGATTGTCAGGACTCCAACAGGCTTTACCATGGTGCCTTACGAAGAGGGCAAGATGGTTGCACCCGAAGTGTTTGCTGCAAAGCCCCTGAATGAACGGCGCATTATTGAAGCGCGTATCCATACCTTTGAAGAGCAGCTTTCCGAGATTCTCTCCCGGTTGCCAGCGCAGCAGAAAGAGCGGGCCCAAAGATTGCAGGCGCTGAACGAAGAGATGGCACACCGGGCCGTTGTCGCGGCGCTGGAGCGGGCCCGCGGGCAGTTTGCCGCTCAAAAGGACATTTGTTCCTATCTCGATCAGGTTGAGGGTGATCTTGTGCGCCATGTCGGGCTGTTTTTAAGCGATGAAGCCGTTAAAGGTGGCCAGCGACCGCATGAAGTGATCCATGATGAGCGCTTTCACCGGTATCTGGTGAATGTCATTGTGACAACATCGCCGGATAGCTCGGGCCATGTGCCAAGGCTGGGGGCGCCGGTTATCAAGGAGGTAAACCCGACACTTGGCAATCTGCTCGGCTCGATTGAGACACATGCGGAAAAAGGCGGTATCTCCACTGATTTCATGAGCATCAAGGCCGGGGCGTTGCATCAGGCTAATGGCGGGGTGTTGTTACTTGATGCGCGCAAACTTCTTGAGAATAACTATGCGTGGGAAGGGTTGAAACGGGCGCTTATTACCCGTGAGATCAAGATAGATTCACCGATTGATGATGGCTCTGTCACCAGCCCGATAAGGCTGGTGCCTGATGCGGTGCCGTTGAACGTGAAGGTCATTCTGTTCGGTGACCGCACCATTTATTACAAATTAAATGAGCTTGATCCTGAGTTTTCGCAAATTTTCAAAATCCAGGCTGAATTTGACCAACAGGTGGAGCGGACAGAGCAGACTGAGAATGAATATGCGCGGCTGATTACCGGTATTACCAGAAAGCGCGGCCTCAAGGCGGTTGATGCTGTGGGTGTTGCCCGGTTGATTGAGCAGAGTTCCCGCCAGGCGGATGATGCAGAAAAGCTTGATATAAATTTTTATATTCTGCGTGATATTCTTGAAGAGGCGAATTACTGGGCTGACAAGGCCGGGCGAAACACCACCACACATGAAGATATCCTTCAGACTTTGAAACTTCGGGAAGAGCGCGCCTCGCACATGCGGCACCTCTCGATTGAACAGGTGATGCGGGATGTGCAGAATGTTGACACTGATGGCATGGCTGTTGGCCAGATTAACGGTTTGAGCGTGATTGATCTTGGTGACTACGGCTTTGGCCGGGTCCATAAAATTACGGCCAGGGTGCGGATGGGCGCCGGACGGGTGATTGATATTGAGCGCGAAGTTGAGCTTGGTGGACCGCTGCATTCCAAGGGTGTGATGATTTTGTGGGGCTATCTTGCTGGTACCTACGCCCAGGATGTGCCGCTCTCGCTGAGCGCCAGCCTTGTTTTTGAACAGTCTTATCATGGGGTCGATGGTGATAGTGCTTCAGCGGCTGAACTTTACGCGCTGTTGTCGGCTTTGGCTGACCTGCCTATCCATCAGGGGATTGCGGTGACCGGTTCAGTTAATCAGATGGGTGACATGCAGGCGATCGGCGGGGTGAATGAAAAGATTGAGGGCTATTTTGATATTTGCAAGGCGCGGGGCCTCACCGGGGAGCAGGGGGTTATCATCCCGCATGCCAACCGGCTTAATCTGATGCTGAATGAAGATGTCCTGAAAGCCTGCGGGCGGGGGCAGTTTCATGTCTGGGCTGTCAGGGATGTGGATGAGGGGCTTGAGATCCTGATGGGGCATGAGGCCGGGGAGCGGGGCAAAAACGGGCTTTTTCTGCCGGGCTCCGTCAATCATGCTGTGGAGCAAAGACTGGTGCATTTTGCCAATAAACGCCGGGCCTATCAACACTCGGATCAGCTTTAGGCTGAGCGGCTCCTTGATTGGTTGTTGAAATGACTCACCTTTTTCAATAATCTTATTTTGGTCATAAAATATTTCATAAAAGCGGGGCGAATCATTTAGGGTTTCTGGCAATTGCTGGAGAGAGCCAAATGAGCGAGCAAATTATATTGAAACTAGGGTGCCGCCCGATGAATGAAGCGGCTCTGGCTGCAGGTTTCCAATTTGCCAGAGGGACGCGGCTACCGGTTCGTGCCTTCTATATGGAAGATGAGTCGCTGTTTCAGGCATCTCGTTTCAGCTTTTCCAATGAAGTGCGGCTTGGCGGTGAGAAGCGCTGTTTTGAGGTGCATGAGCTGGCTCGTGAAACCAGGATCGCCATGCGCGCCCTAAACCGGGAAGTTCAAAAGCGCTCAGAAGCGGCGCAGATCGAAACAGAATTTGTGCGCCTTAATGGTGATGGTAACCGCAGATTGGCGTATCAGGTGGCCCGGCCCAATATTATGGTGCTTGGTGAACATCAGACAGCGCGTCAGCTCGCCAAGGAATTTTCCAAATATCGTGAGACAGGTAATCTGCAAGGGGTGCTGATGGCTGGGCCGCGTGCGGAGCGCAAGCTCAACCGGGGGCCGATGGTTGTTGTTGTTCACTCGATTGAGGCCCTGGTTGCCTCCTTACCTACCTTGAAAGGGTATCTTGGCTCGGTTACAGAGCTGATTGTCTATTATGTTGGTGAAGGCAAACGGTTGGAAAGCCAGATCAAGCGGCTGATAACCGAAGATTTTGAGGGTGAACTTTTCATCGAACATATGAAGCGGTGTGACCAGTCCCGTTTGCTTTGGGCCGTTGACCGGCTGGATCCCGGATTGCTGTTTGTATTGCCGGAAGCGCCCTATATTCGAGCTGAGCCGGATGTTGAAGCGCTGCTTCGCTTGTTGAGCTGTCCTATTTTTGTCTCACTGGCAAAACTTTCCTCAGACTGATATAGCATTAAACAGAGCATGTCTTGCTAAGGGTGGTATGACCGCCTTTGAATTTATGTTGTCACTGTTTGAGAGACTTTTATGGCACAACCATGGACGGCTGTTTGTCTGACCCTTTTCCCTGAGATATTTCCTGGCCCTTTAGGTGCCAGCCTGACAGGCAGCGCCCTTGACAAGGGATTCTGGGATCTGAAACTTCTGAATTTTCGTGACTTTGCTGACGACAAGCATCGCTCTGTTGATGATACGCCGGCAGGCGGCGGCGCGGGGATGGTGATGCGCGCTGATGTAGCGGCAAAAACCATTGATGCCGGGCTTGAGCTTTTGCCTGATGCCAGGCGGATTGTTCTTTCACCGCGCGGCCGCCCGTTTACCCAGGCTTATGCGCATGAACTGGCCGAAGGGCCGGGGGTGTTGTTACTCTGCGGCCGGTTTGAGGGGCTAGATGAGCGGGTGATTGAGGGGAGAAACCTTGAAGAGGTTTCTGTTGGAGATTTTGTTATGACCGGCGGAGAGCTGGCTGCCATGTGCTTGATTGATGCGGTGGTGCGTTTGCGGCCGGGGGTGATTGGCTCAAAGGAAAGCCTTGTTGAGGAAAGTTTCGAGGCAGGTTTGCTGGAGCATCCGCACTATACGAGACCACGTGATTTTGAAGGTCGCCTGATCCCTGATGTACTGCTGGAAGGCAACCATGAGAAGATCCGGCAATGGCGGTTGGCTGAGCAAGAGCGGCTCACCCGGGAGAGGCGGCCGGATTTGTTCTCGGTTTACAAAAGCAAGAAATGATCCCTTCCGCTCTGTTATCAGGCACAGTGTTTTCAGCCACACTGTTCAGGACATCCGGTTTTCTGAGTATTGTTCTTGTGAGGGCGCAGGTTTGCCTGCTCTCAGGCTTTATGACCTGAAGGCATGTTTCCAAAGTGCTGTGATGCAGGCCAGGAGAAAGCTGAATTCAAATAATATCTTCAACTGATTGGCAAATTCCATTTTCAGGAGCATTGACAGGCCGTGCCACAAACAGAGCACAACGACAACCACCGCCATCAGGGTGGCGCCAAGGGCGAGTGCGGTGTTAAATTGACAGAATTCAGGTTCGGTTAAATAGGCGTGGTTTTTTGAGCGGTGACTGGACATATTTTTCCTGAATCGGGGCATTGATTGCTGTGATCTTCTGGATGGTATAACAGAGAATGTTTGCGGCTTGATTAAACCTGATTATAAAAACAATCTATAATTTTAGTAATCCAGGGACATTTTGCAGGCGCCGGGCATTGCAGTAAGTGCTGCACTGGGTTAAAACCACACAAATTTTAGCCAAGACTCTCGCCGTGATGGACAAATAATAAATCATTCGTCTATGGATGAATTGACTTCACTGTTTACAGCCCCTATCACGATATCGCTTGTTTATTGATAATTTTTCAAACGGTTCTGCGCGAGAATGGTGTTTGATGGTTTGTCTTGTTGTTTATTAGAAACAAGGCTAGGGAAACGTTTTAAAAGGGTAATGAGATGACAACCAAGGATCTTTATGAAATCGGCGAAATTCCACCGCTCGGACATGTTCCTGAAAAGATGTACGCCTGGGCTATTCGCCGCGAGCGGGAAGGCTCACCTGATAAAGCCATGCAGGTTGAAACCGTACCCACATGGTCTTTGGGGCCTAAAGATGTACTGGTTCTGAATATGGCTGCCGGGGTGAATTATAACGGTGTCTGGGCTTCTCGCGGTGTTCCTGTTTCAATGTTTGATGTCCATAAAAACGATTTTCATGTTGCCGGTTCTGATGCTTCGGGTGTTGTCTGGGCCGTTGGCTCTGATGTGACCGGCTGGAGTGTCGGGGATGAGGTCGTCATCCATTGCAATCAGACGGGCGGCGATGATGAAGAGTGCAATGGCGGTGATCCGATGTATTCCAACAGTCAGAAAATCTGGGGTTATGAGACACCTGACGGGTCTTTTGCCCAGTTTTCCCGGGTGCAGGCACAACAGCTTATGCCGCGGCCGAAACATCTCACATGGGAAGAGGCAGCCTGTTATACGCTGACTCTTGCCACTGCTTACAGGATGGTGTTCGGGCATATGCCACATGAGGTGAAGCCGGGGCAGAATGTTCTTGTCTGGGGTGCTTCTGGCGGTCTTGGCGTGTTTGCTGTTCAGTTGATTAATGCGGCCGGTGCCAATGCCATTGGTGTGATATCTGATGATTCCAAGCGGGATTTTGTGATGGATCTTGGTGCCAAGGCGGTTTTGAACCGTAAAGATTATAATTGCTGGGGCCAATTGCCAAAAGTGAATAGCGAGGAATACAAGGCCTGGTTTGCTGAAACGCGGAAGTTTGGCAAAGCGATCTGGGATATTACCGGCAAGGGTGTGAACGTGGATATGGTTTTTGAACATCCTGGTGAGGCGACCTTCCCGGTTTCTACCTTTGTTGTGAAACGGGGCGGCATGGTTGTGTTTTGTGCCGGTACCACCGGCTTTAACCTGACGATGGATGCCCGGTATGTCTGGATGCATCAAAAACGTATCCAGGGATCTCACTTTGCACATCTGAAACAAGCTGCAAGTGCGAACCGCCTGGTGATTGAAGGCAGGGTCAAGCCTTGCATGTCAGAACTTTTTGAGTGGGACCGCATTCCTGAAGCACATATGAAAATGTTAAATAATGAGCATTTACCTGGTAATATGTCTTGTCTTGTCGGGGCAAAACGGCCTGGCATGACCACACTTGAAGAAGCACGTGAGGCATAAGCAATTCATTGCTGAATAGCTCGTTTATCGTTTCATATAGGGGATAATCCCCTCTTGAAGTATTCAGTATTTTACAAATACTCACATCAACACCTGGCTTTTTTGGCCAGGTGTTTTGCTGTGGGGTGATGATGCGCAGAGCATATATCGGGGTAATTTTATAACTTTGACTGTTTTGCCATGATGTGATCACTAATTTGCCGTAAATCTTAACCGGCTTTTGATTTCATCAACCTTTTTAGGGTTAACCTGTGGTTTGGTGGCTTTTATTAAGCTTTTGAGCATGTTTTGGTTCGAGGGACGAATGAAACATGCACTTCTTCTGTCGTTATATACCGTGATGTTTCCCTAAATCCGGGACAAAGTTTTAGGTGACAGGTTTTATAACAGAGCTGACATATTCGGCGTGTGGATAATTTTCAGTTATCTTTTTTGGTGGTGGTTTGATGGTAAAGGGACTGCGTTATGAAGTCTTCCAGGGATAAGATTGTAGATCAGGTTGAGAATGTTATTGCTGCGGTCGGTGCCCTTGCAGGTGAGTTAAATTCTGCAGAAGATCTTGAGGCAGGCAAGAAAGATCTGGCTCTCACGAAGCTGGGTGAGGTGGCTGTTCATTTGAAAGATTTGAATACCGCCTTGTTTGCCGCGCCCCTGCCAACACAGGAGAGTGAGCCGCTTACATTTTTTCAGGATGAGCTTGCCAGTGTGCAGGGCGCGATGCCCGATCCCGGTGAAGAACCAATTGAGAGTGATGAAGCGCAAAACTCTGAAGAGCAACCGCTTGCGCTGGTTGTGACCCCTCAGGCTTCTGGGGAGCAAGATTTAGAGCCAGAAAAAGAAGAGCCAGCAGATGAGCCAGATCGTGAACAATGGGCGGGGCGGGCCAATAACCTTCAATTGATCGATGGTATTGACAGTGCTGTCGAGGCCAAGCTCAATGAGCTGGGCATTTATTGTTTTGAACAAATTGCAAAATTCAGGCGGTCAGATGTTGAGCAAATATCTGATGCGCTGGGTGTTCCCTACAGGGCGGCGCATGAAAACTGGATTGAGCAGGCCACGATGCTGGCGGTTGATGTTCCCACGAAATATTCCAGCGGGTTTATCAATCTTCCGCTGTTTGATCGTCTTGCCCTGAATGTGGCCTATGATATTGAACCGGAGGTCTCAAGTGCTGATGAGGTATTGGATATCACCGGCGAAGCTATCCTGGCTGAACCCCTATCAGAGCCTGCCTCTGAGCCTGAACAGGAAGCTCTGCAGCAGAGCGCAGAAGATCCAGCGGATATTGTAAAAGAAAAAGAGCAGCTTGAGGCTGAACTGGCGGATCTTCGCAGGCAACTTGCCGAACATAAGTTTATGCAAGAAAACGAGGTTCGCCCCGAGGAGAGCTTTGTCAGCTCTGAAATGAACGGCGAACGTGCAGAGCCAGAGACAGATGAAGCATTTGAACCGCCTGAGGCCGATGAAGAGGGTGACGAAGCGCAGGTAGATCATGTTGAAGATCCTGATTTGGCGCTTCATGAATTTGAGGATCCTTCAGCAACCGAGGCGTCACACAAGTTGAACGGTGAAGCTGATATTGGTGATGGAGCGATCTGGCATGATGAGGTTTCGCTTGGTGCGGATTATGAACCGCCTGAGGTTGATGCCTTTGAGGACGCGGCCTCGTTTGTTAATCATGGCGAAGAAGTTTTACCTGCTGAGGAAACTGAGATTGATTTGGACGGCCCGCCGGCATTTCTGGCTGAAGCCAACAATGACGCAGACATTGACGATGAGGAAGCTGAAAGCCTATTCAGCGAAACTGGTGATTGGTCAGCTGCGGATGCGGCACTTGATGAGAAGGCAGCTGATGGGTTTCCACAATATGAAGACTATCCTGAACATCTAAATGAAGCCTATTCACCTGTGGCAACGGATACACGGCAGCGCCAGGATGAGTTTGTGCTGCGAAGCCTGGATGCGGGTGTTGTTGGCGAATCTCATGCAGCCGTGCCTCCTTTAGATTCTGAGCAGGATCTGGCCTCTGATGATGAGCCTGACCAGTATGCCGGGGCCGATGCATTTGCACCGCCGCCGCTTTTTGCGGCCCCACCGCCAGGGCGGGTACCGCCCGGCCCTGTTGCAGAAGAGCAGAGCCTGCGTTTTCAGGATTTGCCTTCTCATACAGATAGCCTCACTGGCGCTCATGCGGGCACTCTTGGCGATGCTCCTGTTGATGTTTTTGGGGCGGGCGGCGAAGCAGGGGGAAATGCTGCACAGTCAGTTGATGATGATGAGCCAATGGCGATGCCAGACCTTCCCGGCCCACCCCCACTCGGAAAAGAAATGAAGCAGGAAGGGCTGAGCGCTGCGCATCTGGAAGATGCGCGCAAGCGGCTGGCTGCACTAGATGGTGCAGAGGCTGAGCATGATGGACGAATTGGTTATACGCCGGCTGAGCTGGCCGTACAGGGTGGCACACAAAACGGTCATGCCCCCGCCGATGCGCCTGTTCCGGGGGCTGGCCATCTGCGGCCACCTCATCCGGATGGTGGCTTTCCGCCGCCTCAACCGCCTGCGGGTTTTACAAGGGGCCTTGAAGGAATGCCGCCGGTTGCCTCCCCTGATGGGCGGCAGCACCCCTTACAGCCAAGACATTTGCCGCCCCGCCCGCCAATGGGGCTGCCGCCTGTGCACACTCAAAAGGGAGCACCGCCACCTGCTGGCGGGATGCCGCCACAGCATCTGGCCCAGCAGGGTGGGCGGCCACCTTTTGTCCCACCGCCCGGATCTGGACACCGTCCGCCGAATGGGCTTCACCCGCAAGGTATGAACGGTCGCCCGCCTTTAAGAGAGCTGCCGCCCCATACTGACGGGCAGCTGCCTCCAAACGGGCGCTTGGGCGGGGATGGTCTCTCCCCTCCGCCTTCAGCACTCGATGGGCCAGGGCTATCAGGCCTTAACGGGGCGGGCAAAAATGGCGATGAAGCCAAGAAATCCTCTGGTGTATCAGCGGGTTTCAGGCTCAAGGCGCGGAAATTTACAGAAAGTCTGCAGCGTTCTTTTGTCGGCAAGGATTCTGATTGACCCGGCCTGTTTCCTGTGACGGTTTCAGGAGATATGACGTTGAACCGGGGAATCTGGATGATTTTGACCTTTGGTCTAAGGTCCGCTGCTCTGAGCTTGCACCATGCCTGAGAGGCTGGTACACCACAGTGTGTCAATTTGTATCGTAAACCCCCCGTTTTATGGCGAGAAAATGAGGTTATACTCATGTTTAGACATGATAAACACTCTGGGTGATGGCTTTGACGATATTCTTTTACACAATGTTCTATTACCCGATGATTTATTACCCAATTATGATTTCAAGATAGTTTGTGGAGACGTTTTATGACCATGGCGGCTGATAATACTCAGATTGCTGATAATGGACTTTTACCAAATCTGATGGACTGCCTCCCCGCAGCGGCTGCGCTGGCTGAGGCCGTTTCTATTGCCGCCAAAGACAAGCTTGCGGTTCAGGTAACAGGGCCGGAAGGTAAGATTGACGGGGCTCTTGTGGAGGCGGCACAGCATTCGGCCCACGGTTTGGCCTGGTTCACCACCTATGCGGAATGTCTGAAAGAGCTTAAGGATTATGCGGTCCGCATGCAGGGTGAGGGGCGGTTTGGTGACCTTGAGGCACTGATCGTGCAGATTGGTTTTTCTGAATATATGGCCCAGATGCAGGGCGGCATCATGATGAGCCAGAATGAGTTTATCCGCCCGCATGAGCTGGGCCTTGGCGAGGGTGAGTTGGCCGGATTTAACCAACCGCTTATTCAGACCCTCATTCATCAGGGCAATACACCGCTGGCGCGCAAGAACCTCTTTAAATTGATGGGACAGGCCGAGGGCAGCGCCACATTTGGTGACACCGGCCTTGATGATACCTATGAAGCGATGCGCGATGAGATGCGCCGTTTTGCAGAAACAGAAGTGGTCCCACATGCGCATGAGTGGCATCTGGCGAATGATTATATCCCGATGGAAATCGTTGAGAAAATGGCTGAACTTGGTGTGTTTGGCCTGACCATTCCTGAGGAATATGGCGGGCTGGGCCTTGGTAAAGAATCCATGTGCCTTGTCTCGGAGGAACTGTCGCGCGGTTATATTGGCGTTGGCTCTCTTGGTACACGCTCCGAGATTGCCGCTGAGCTTATTCTCTGCGGTGGGACAGAAGAGCAGAAGCACCAGTGGTTGCCGCAAATCTCGACCGGTGAAATTTTGCCAACCGCTGTGTTCACCGAGCCGAATACCGGCTCTGACCTTGCGTCGCTTAAAACGAGAGCGGTTGTTGAGGGCGATGATTACGTTATCACCGGGCAGAAAACCTGGATCACCCACCCTGTACGTGCTGACCTTATGACCTTGCTTGTTCGCACCAACCCGGATGATAAAGGGTACCGCGGGCTTTCAATGTTATTAGCGGAAAAACCGCGCGGGGATGATGAGACGCCGTTCCCTGCCGAGGGGATGACCGGCGGTGAGATTGAGGTGCTTGGATACCGGGGCATGAAGGAATATGAAATTTCCTTTGATGGCTTCACGGTGCCGAAGGGTAATCTTCTTGGCTCTGAGGAGGGCCAGGGCTTTAAACAACTTATGGAAACATTTGAAGCGGCACGGATCCAAACCGCAGCGCGGGCGATTGGTGTTGCTCAATCCGCCCTTGAAATCGGCATGCGCTATGCGAATGAGCGGGTGCAGTTCGGCAAGCCGATTGCCTCGTTCCCTCGGGTTTATGACAAGCTTGTTATGATGGCTGTTGAAATCATGATTGCGCGGCAACTGACCTATCATTCTGCGCGCCAGAAAGATGAAGGCAAGCGCTGTGACCTTGAGGCCGGCATGGCCAAGCTGCTGGCGGCGCGCATTGCCTGGGCTTCTGCGGACAATGCGCTGCAGATCCACGGCGGCAATGGTTTTGCCCTTGAATATCCGGTTTCACGTGTTCTTTGTGATGCCCGCATCCTGAGTATTTTTGAAGGGGCGGCGGAAATTCAGGCACAGGTGATCGCGCGGCGTTTGTTGAGCTCCTGATTGATCTCACGGCTATTCCCAGGTTTTAACGCCCTTTGGTCCCCCACTTTTTTTTAAAAGAAAGCATGGTGGCGCTGAATGTGCAAATTAAAATAAGTTCTCTATAAATTTTGGGGGCTGGTACTTCGGGTGTACCACAAATAATGCTGTTGGGGGCGCCCTGCATAAAATTAACATTCGTTAAGAATTTTTCGCCTAATCTAGCTGTTCTGATTCGTTTTCTTTCAAGGATGTTTCAATGGTCAGCGGGCGGGGGGTTGCCCCTTTTAACAGAAGCCAGATTATTGCCGATATTCAATTGTTGATGCGCCGTTTGCGCGTCAGCCATTGCCTGTCGCTGCTTTCTAAATACGGCCTACCTGAAACCCGCAAAATTGGTAAATTTCATGAAGAGTATCTCCCCGGCCGTCTTATCGCCGGGTCTGATCATCAGCTTGCCGCGCTCAATTCAGTTTTGAAAACCAAGTATGATAATGGCAGCGCGCTGCTTGATAAATATTCCAACCTTAATGACAAAGACCAGTTCCGCCTGTTTATCAGCCATTCCGGCACCTCGAAACATCAGGCCACCCTTTTAAAAGAGGAGCTTGCACTTGGCGGGCTTTCCTGTTTCGTGGCCGGTGATGATATTGCCAGCGCGTCTGAGTGGCTGGTTGAGATTGTCACCCAGCTCGAGCATATGGATGGGTTGGTCTCGCTTCTTAATGATCAATCTGTTGTCTCACCGACCTGCAATCAGGAAGTTGGTTTTGCGCTTGGCGCGGGTGTGCCAGTAATCAGCGTGATGAAATCCGTGCCGCCTCAGGGGCTGGTTGGTCAGATGCAGGCGATAGAGTGGGGGGAGGGTGAAAGTTTAAAATCAGTCGCGCTTGATGTTATTGGCTGGCTGATGTCTCTGCCCGATTGCGGCCCGCGCCTCACTGACTGTCTGGTGCGCCAGATCGTGACGGCTTCATCACCAGGGCAATCGTTTCGGATTATCGGATTCTGCCGCAAGGCGCTCAAGTCTTCGCCTTATCTCATGGCCGGGCAGATTTATGAGTTGCGGAAAGCTGCCAGGGAAAACGCGGAAATTGCCCGGTTTGCCTCGGGCCGCGGGCCTGAGCTTATCTCGGCGCTTTGTGATGAGTTTGAGGAAAAAGCCCGGGCTGTTTAGCGTTTTTTTGGTGTCTGGTTCTGTTACCTTTTCCCAAGATTCATTGCTTTAATGACCAGAGTGGTGCTTTTCCCCCTCCGGCTGGTTAGCTCTGACCTTTGCCTCCACATTTTGCTCCCTGCCATCACTGAATTTCAGGGTCAGGGGCAGAACCGCGCCGTCTTTCAGTTTTTTCTTCATTTTAAACAGCATGACATGTAGGCCGCCGGGCTCGAAGATCAGGGTATCAAGGGGGGCAATCACCAGATTGTTTTTGACCTTGCGCATTTTCATGACGCCATTTTCATGAATATGCTCGTGTATTTCTACCCTTTCCGAGAGGGGGGACGACACGCCGATAAGCTGGCGTGCCTTGTTCCCGTGATTGTGCAGGGTGAAATAGACAGCACCGTTCGGTCCAAAATTGGGTTTGGCCCAGGGAGACATGACATGCACCGCGGGTTTCTGAGTGTCTCCCGCCTCAGCTGCCATCACCTGATGAGTGATGGTGCTGAGGGCGGATAGAAGTAACAGCTTCAATGTGATAACTATTCTGTTCATGTCTCTACCTATTTTCCTCAATCAAAAAGGCCTAAAAGGCTTTTTGCCAGCCGAGTGTGACCGTCAGATCCTGCTCCATCTGCGGGCCGTTCAGATCCTGATATACAGGGGCACCAACCTCAAGCGCAAAACGATGACCTTTCAGCGCGCCGGATGGTACCATGATATTTACACCGCCAAAAAGCTCAACCCTCTCGCCGCCGTAATAGGCAGGGTCTGCGGTTTGTACGGGGGCGGTCATCAGGCTGTCCATGCCGTCAATTTCCTGTTGGGTTGTGCCTTTAAGGCGCAGAGAGGTTGAGATCCAGGGGGCCCATTGATAAGCGATCCATGCGGTCAGTTCATGCTTGTCGCCCCAGCTATAGCCCTCATCATTTGTGCCAAGGTGAAAGCGTGCCATATATTGCGCACCGAAGCTGTAATTATCAATGTGGGTTTGCATCGTGATGCCGGGCAAAAAATCCCAGGTGCCGGAGCCGAGCTGCATGGCGTATGGCAGCCTGATAACGACGCTTGTGTTGTTTGGCTTTAAAACTGTACCTGTTTCAGTGATGCTGCCGGTTGGCAGCGACATACCGGCATTGAGATGGACTTTTGTCTGGCGGTTATTATAGATACCGATGAGGCTGGACAGTTTCACATCGCCGATGCCGTTGGTTTTGGTATTGAAGGTGCCGATCTCATTGCCGGTCATCATGTGATAGGTTGTGTGGTCCATATCTTTTTGAAGAATGGGGAGCATGGCCATGAGGGTGACTGTGTCTGTCGGGGCATACATGGCGCCAAGCATGTGCATTTCCATGGTCATTCTGGTTGGTACGACACGCAGGTTCGGCGGCGGCGCGAAGCGATTTGGCAGGGCGATGATATCTTGTGGCGAGACATTGTGCTTGCCGATCTGGTTGCCTTCCATGTCCATATACATATAGCGATATGAGAGCATCCATTCGCCTTTTTTATGGAGGTGATCGCCCATTACGCCGATTGGGGCGTGCCCGTCAGCGCGGATGCCATGGCTGTGGTTTTCGTCTGCAACCGCAGGTGCCATACTTGAAATGCTTAGTAAGGCCGCCAGAGTGGCAGCGTGAAAGTGGTTGGTTTTGATAATCATAACTCAATAATCCAATAATCAGGTGGTCATTGTTCATAAATGGAGGTCTGCACGCCTCATCACATTTCCCTGTTATTGGTTTAGGGAGTTCGCGATAAAGGTGCAGCAGGTCTTTGAACGCGGCATAACCAACGGCCTTTGATGAAAGGCGGTTGGGCAGTTTCATTCAAAATGTCTGATTAAAGGATTGTTGGCGGGGCGCGGCTGGCCGGTCTTTCAATTGTGACATGGTGCACAAGTGATTTTTGAGCCGGGATTTGTTCCCTGGTTCTATTCATGAAGGGCAGGTCATACCCGGTTGCCTTCAGATAGGCGACACCACAGCCGCCAGAGGCGCAATGAAAACAATTTTTGCCGAACTTGTCATGCTCGGTGTTTTCTACGGGTTCGCCATTTTCATCCAGAGAGATGGTTTTGATGCCAAAGCTTGTGCAGATCATGAAGCTTTTGGCGTCAGCCTGATAAGAGCTGGTCGCGCAAAGCAGACTTGTAATCGCCATCTGCATGATGAGGGCGAATAAAATGGGGTAACTTGCCCCCGATTTTTTTCTGAATTGCTTTAGCATGCTCATATCCATAATGGATTGATTTAACGGCGTAAAGTATATTGCGGCTTGCCGCGACTTTTTGCCATCAAACGGTACCTGATTATCGCGTTTAAGATAATCATATTTGCCGCCTCCCTATGTTGACTTATATCAATGCGGTCCGGCGTTCTGTCACGGGAGGTTGTTTTGCAAAGAAGAGGACGGAAAATTCTTGACAATACGGGTAGTCAATGGTCAAAAATCGCGTTTTCACCCCCTTTCCGGGAGGGGCCTTAACAGGGCTCCCTCCTCTGATATTTTTACCAGACGGTCAGACATAGATGGCAAATGATCAGGATGTTTATCGCTATAAGGTTGCTGCACTTTATCAGTTTGTGGCTTTGCCCGATTTTGAGGCTTTGCGCGGCCCGCTAACCGACTTTTGCGCGGCCCGATCTATCAAGGGCACATTGCTTCTGGCGCGTGAGGGGATTAATGGCACTGTTGCTGGTAGCTCTGGGGCGATTGACCAACTGCTTGAGTATCTGCAAAGCGGTAATGTTTTTCAGAACCGGTTTGCCGGGATAGATGTCAAAATATCATTCAGTGATAAAGCGCCGTTCCGCCGGATGAAGGTACGGCTTAAGCCGGAAATTGTGACAATGCGGGCTGATGAGGCTGACCCGACGCAGCTTGTTGGCTCTTATGTTGAGCCGGATAACTGGAATGAGGTCATTTCTGATCCGGATATGGTGGTGATTGATACCCGTAATGATTATGAGGTGGCGATCGGAACGTTTCGCGGCGCGCTTGACCCCAGGACCCAAAGCTTTACCGAGTTCAAGGACTGGGTGAGCGAACATCTTGACCCTCAGACCCATAAAAAAGTTGCGATGTTTTGCACGGGCGGTATTCGCTGTGAGAAGGCGTCCAGCTATATGCTGGCGCATGGGTTTGAGGAAGTGTTCCACCTGAAAGGGGGGATCTTGAAATATCTGGAAGAGCAACCGGAAAAAGAGAGTCTTTGGGAGGGGGGGTGTTTTGTGTTTGATGACCGGGTGGCGGTTGGGCATGATCTCAAACCACTGGATTATCTGC
Organism: uncultured Rhodomicrobium sp.; assembly: GCA_964351785.1. Classification (GTDB taxonomy): domain Bacteria; phylum Pseudomonadota; class Alphaproteobacteria; order Rhizobiales; family HXMU1428-3; genus HXMU1428-3. The sequence goes on along the minus strand of CAYGPF010000015.1, from coordinate 38,526 downwards.
TCTGCCATGCGTGCCGGCAGCCACTTTCCCTTGAGGACCGGGCGCATCCGGATTATGAGCTTGGGGTCCAGTGTGCTTATTGTGTGAATGAGCGCAGCGCGCCTGAGCGGGAGCGGGCTAGAGAGCGGCAAAAACAAATGGAAATTGCAAGAGGCCAGGGGGTTGCCCATCTGGGTGATGCGGCGACGGAAGATGCCCAGAAATTGCGTGAGAAAAAAAGAGAAGAAAAAGAAAAGCAACGGGCGCGTAATATATCCTGAGAGGGGGCCTGTTTGTAATGTATGGGTCCGGTTCGGATAATTTTTAACGGGTGGTATGTTTATTCAGGGTGGCTTTGAATAGAAAAGGCGCGGAGAGGATATCCTCTCCGCGCCTTTTTCTGTTGTTCTGATTTTAGTGGCAGGGTTTTGCCCTTGCTTCACAGCGCCATGTGTTGTTGTCATGTTTCTTACACTTATAGGACTTGCCTTTGGCATTGTTCCAGAAGCTGTAGCTCACGCCGTGATTAATAGCGGCCTGTTTTTCCCAGCGGCCTTTAGCGGAACTTTTCGCCTTGGCTTTTTTGAAGTACCACATGCCGTGTTTCTTCAACTGAGGTTTGCAGAGTTTCTTGGTTTGACAGGGGGTGCCAATTGCAAAACAGCGCCAGGTGCCGTTATCCTGTTTTTTACAGACGTTGCTGCGTTTTTTGGCATTATTCCAAAAGCTGAGGCCTATGCCATGGGCTATGGCGGTTTTCTTTTCCCAGCGGCCAACAGCTGAACTTTTTGCTTTTGCCTTTTTGAAATAATACATGCCATAAGAACCGACAGGATTTTTACACTGGGTGACGGCACTTGCTTTTACGGTGGTGATGGAAAGGGCCATTGCTGTTAGAAAAAGCACTTTCATGATCTGGCTGGTGATTGAGTTCGGGTTCATAATATTATACGCTCCTGTTGAATTGATAATCAGGCAATGAGCTGCCTTTCTCATTCGTCGTCTCAATTTGAGATTAGGTTCAATCTTTATGAAATATTCGGCCATAGAATTTCTCACGACAAAGGAACTTGCTGAGTTGCTGCGGATCAAGGAGCGGCGGGTCTATGATCTGGCCTCTTCAGGGGATGTGCCCTGTAGCCGGGCAACTGGCAAGTTGCTGTTTCCGAGAAAAGCGATCGACCAATGGCTTGTGGAGCATGGGTCCGGGTTTTCTGCGCTTCGGCGCAAGGAACGACCGACTGTGATTGTTGGCAGCCATGACCCTTTGCTTGAATGGGCCCTCAGGGAATCGCAGTCTGGGCTGGCATCACTTTTTGATAGCAGCGCTGATGGGCTCGCCCGGTTTAAGGAAGGGGAAGCGCTTGGGGCCGGTCTCCATATTTATACAGCCAAGGGGAAACTTTGGAATGTGCCTGTTGTGATTGAGGAAATTGAATTTCGCCGGGCTGTACTTGTTGAGTGGGGGTGGCGAGAGCGGGGTTTTCTGGTGGCGCCGGATAATCCAAAAGGGATCACGGGCTGGAGTGACCTCAAAGGTTTGAAAATTGCCGGTCGTCAGGAGGGGGCGGGCAGCAGCATTTTGATGAACCAGCTTGCCGAAGAAGCCGGTGTTGCGCCAGCCAAATTAAAAATCAGCGAGGAAGAGCGTTCCGAAGTTGACTGTGCGTTGGCGGTTGTAGATGGCCGGGTTGATGCCGCCTTTGGGATGAAATGTCATGCGCAGCAATTTCAGCTTGGTTTTGTGCCTGTTATTCGGGAGCGGTATGATTTACTGGTTTGCCGGAAAGGTTGGTTTGATGAGCCGTTTCAGGGGCTTATTGACTTTACCCGCAGCAGAAAATTTATAGAAAAAGCGAAAAGTCTTGAAGGGTATGATGTCTCGGATCAATGGAAGGTTCGCTATAACGGCGAATGAAGCCTTGTGATTTAACTGACTTTAAAAAGAGACTATTCTCTTAATATGTGACCTCGCTTTCAGTACCACCCTTTATTCTTTGGGAGCATATGGGGAGAGCCCTGCTTGTTAACTTGCAGTTTTCATTTCCGCAGGTTTGGCATTGGGGAAGAAGAGCTGTTTGCCATTGACCTTGAAACTTTTGATTGAGGCCTGACCTTCCGGGCCCAAAAGCCAATCAATAAAAGCCTGACCTGCTTTGGCCTTTACGTTTTTGTGCTTTTTCGGATTGACCAGAATAACGCCGTATTGATTGAAGAGCCGTTTGTCGCCTTCGACGACAAGCTGCATTTTTTTCTTGTTTTTAAATGCGATCCAAGTGGCGCGGTCTGTCATGGTGTAACCGTTCATGCCAACGGCTATGTTGAGTGTCGCACCCATGCCTGAGCCGCTTTCACGGTACCAGCTGTCCTCTTTTGTTGGTTTAACCCCGGTTGATCTCCACAAATCGAGTTCTTTCTTGTGTGTGCCGCTGTCGTCACCCCTTGAGACAAAGGGGGTTTTTGCGGTTGCGATTTTTTTTAGGGCAGCGGTGACATCCGTCTCATCCTTGATTTTGGCTGGATCATTTTCAGGGCCGATGATGACAAAGTCGTTGAACATGACGTCAAAGCGTTGGACACCATAGCCGTTCTGGACAAATTCTTCTTCTGCGGATTTTGCATGAACGAGGAGAATGTCCCCGTCGCCATTGCGGGCGTTCTTCAGGGCCTGGCCGGTGCCAACAGCGACGACATGGACTTTGATGCCTGTTTTCTTTTCAAAAATCGGTAAAATATAATCCAACAAGCCAGAGTTGTCGGTTGATGTGGTGGATTGCATGATGAGGGTTTTATCGGGTCCGGCCAGAGCGGGGCTGCTGCATACCACTAAACTCAAGAGACATATTTTAAGGATAAGAATTATACGGGCCACAGGTTACCTCCATATTGCATCGTTGGCAGTAGTGTGATGAGTTTCGCTAAATTACTGCAAAAATTACCAATAATGCGCAATAATTTCCATCTTTCGTATATTTTGCATCTAATTACTGCAAAATCAAGCAAGAATTATGGGTTTTATTTTAGCTATTGGTCGCAATTTTCCAGCATCTCGTCTTACCTAAGCTCTTTCATGAGTAACAGCCATTCCCCCTTCATCTCAGCGCCTGGATAGGGGATGATGGGCGCACGGGCTGTTTCCTTAAAGCCAGAGCGTTCATAGAGCCGTTTCGCCGGAGTGTTTTCCTGGCTGACGATGATGCTGGATTGCGAGAACCCATTTTGTCTGCCTTTCGCAAAAGCGTCTTCCAGCAGGGCTGTGCCACGCCCCTGACTGCGAAAATCGGGGTAAGTGGCAAGAACATTGATATACCAGGTGCCGGGGGCTTTTGATTCCAGCTCGATGAGGGGGTGTATGTAAGCTGGAAAGCTGGAGACGTCACCCGTATCATAAGGATCCGCCAGAGCGAAAGATATGCAGACGGCTTCGACTTTATCGTCAGGCATATAGAGGCGGGCGTTCTTATAGCTGAAATCACCGGTTTCACGTTTTGCCCGGGCCATGCCAACTTCAAGCGGTGATTGACCGGGTTCGGCAATTTCCTGCCAGTGATACATGGGCATGCCTTCACCGGCATGGTTGATCAGGTGGCTTAGATCTTCGGCATGCTCTGGGCCTGCGTCTTTCAGGGGGGATGTCATTTTGGTCGCTCTTTTCTCAAGGTTAGGGGGCGCAGATGCCGGTTGTTGCCTGCCATTTGACAAGTGGCCATATGCTACCATGTTGACTGATGATGAGGTAGATAGCAGCGGCAAAGTACCAGAAACAAATGCCGTCTTTCTGTGATTTTTTACACAGCCTGTTACTCTTTATGCTGATTGGCTGGTGCGAAACTCTGGTCCGGTGTTATCTGGCTCGGCGGGGTTACGCCGTCAATAACAGATCAGGTCGGGTGGGCATATTTTTGTTTTGGATCTAAAACCGTTATTCGGTGTGATAAAAGTCGCAGATATAAGCAGTGCTCCGGGGTAGGATCCCGTAGTTGAAAAGACTAGCCCCTTGAGGAGAATGACTATGACACAGACCGCAAGACACACTTATATCGCCCTGTTTTTTCTTGCTCTTTTCGGGATCAGCCTTGGAAGTAGCCTGACTGCCGCCCATGCCGGACCAGGATTCATCAGGGGCATTAATGGTGTTACCGGCCTCGTCCTTAGGTAGCGGTCGCTGGATTTTTTTCTGCTCATTCAGCTCATTCCACGCATTTGGCGTATTTCACGGGGATGGACGCGTGCGGCTTTGTTCAGCTGTTATCTTAAACGCTCCGGTCTGATATCCGCATAAGCGGAGCGGGGGAACCAGTGGTTTGCTGTTTTGATAAGATGGCTGGCACCCGTTAAAACGACATCATCTGTATTCATGGCGGCTTTTATGGTTTTGTCCCCCATCCAGATGGCGGCAAGGGGGGAAAAGCCTGCTGTGATATAAAGGTCAATATCTTTGCCGGGGTCTTTTGTGCAGAGGTCAACGACCGTGTCATTGATCACCAGCCACCAGCTTTCATGGCTGTCTATATCTTTTATCCTGACATGAATGACGGTTTCACCTTCTGGCAATTCTTCCCTTATGAAGGTGCGGTGGAAATCCCACATGAAGCTGGTTATATCCAGATCTTCATCTTCAATTCGGCGGCGGGCCCATTTGAGACCCCAGGTTGCCATGTGATCTATCAGAGGCCCCAGCTCTTTGCCGCAAGGGGTCAGGCGGTATTCAGAGGTTTTGTCACCCGGGCCGGATTTGCGGATGATGAGGCCATCCTCCTCTAGCTGTTTCAAACGTTTGCTGAGGATGGTCGGGGAGATGCGCGGCAAGGCGCGCTGGAAGTCATTGAAGCGGGTGGTGCCGAAAAAGAGTTCCCTCAAAATCAACAGCACCCATTTGTCGCCGATGATTTCAGCAGACTTGATGGCCGGGCAGAGGCTTCCCGCCGCGATTGTGGAAGTTTCTCCTGTCACTTTGATCAACTCCTTAATCTGTAGTGGAATGCTAGCATTGTTTGTAGTGGTTTGCTATCCCGGCCGCACTATCGCGAAATTGGTACTGCCTTCATGCTCTGGGTTCTCTTAAACGAACACTGATGGAGGATATTATGACCCAATCTGAATTTTCAATAGCTTACGATGTTGTTATTCCCAGAGCAAAACCCTTGAGCTACGCCCGGTTCTGGGGACTTTGCAACAATTTTCTTTCAAGGTTGTGCGGGCTTGAAGCCATTTCCGGAATTGGCCGGATAAAACCCGGTTCACTTGAAGGTCAGATGCTGTCAGAGCTGGATAGTGGGCCGGCAAGAGCGGGTGCTGGAAGGGAAATGAGGGGTGATCGCGATGGCTGCCTCGATATAGGTCTGAAAAAGCATTTACATGGAAGGTCTCATCAATTATCACAATAAGATCTTCAAGTTTTATTTTGTGACGGGTGGGTACGTACCATGAGTGACGCTGAGTTGACGGCTTATGAAGTTCAATCTCCGAGTTTTGGATCCCTCAAGGTTGTCGATAGACATTGCCCTTTGTGCCAGAGGGCGAATGAAGATGCCCCTGATGGTCCGTTTTCTTTTGACATCTGGCCAGTGATTGAATGCCCGTCCTGCAGCTTTGTCTATATTACCAAAGCGCCGGTTTATGATGAACTTGAGGCCAATATGGCCTGGGAAAAAACCTCTCAAATTGAGAATCAGCGGCGGGCTGATCTGCGCAAAACCTTTTATAAGGCCAGCAAACTGTCAAGATGGCGGCTGCATGTCCTGCCGCGCAAGAAAGTTTCAGATATGATCGCGGCTTATGCGGCCCCTGGCCCTGTGGTTGATGTCGGGTGTGGTACCGGGTGCCAGCTTGCAGACCTTGATGCTGCTTTTATCCCGTCCGGGATTGAGATTTCCTCTGAACTGGCAAGTGATGCGCATGCGCTTTTTTCTGAGCGGGGGGGGGGCTGTGTGCGGGCGGCAGCGCTTGAGGGTTTGAAGCAGCTTGATGACAATCACTACACCGCGATCAGCATGCGCTCTTACCTTGAGCATGAGGCGCGCCCGCTTGAAGTGCTTGAGGAATCTTACAGGATTTTAAAACCCGGTGGGGTTGTGATTATCAAGGTGCCGAACTTTGCTTCTTTTAACCGGAAGTTGACGGGTAGAAAATGGGTGGGTTTCCGCTATCCGGATCATTTGAATTATTTCACGCCGAAAACGCTTGAAAAAATGGGTGAAAAGGCCGGCTTTACCACATTTCAATATGGGCTGACTTACAGGTTGCCAACCTCTGACAATTGTTATGCGGTTTTTGGAAAAGCTTAGGTATTTCCCTGCCTAAATTCCGCTGGCTGGTAAGCAACGCCTTGAAAACGGAATAGATTATGTCCGTTTGGTATCAGGCTCAGTAATTATCCAGCGCGATCAGGCCATATCCTGGCCGACCTGAAACTCTTTTCCGAGGGCTGTCATGGCGCATTTTACAATGTGGGGGGCGTTTAGCTCCGCCATGTCGTATTGGGTGAGGGGTTTGTTATGATCAATGAACTGATCCGGCAGGGTGAGGCTGCGAAACTTCAGACCATGATCCAAAAGGCCCTCGGTGCTTAGGAAATTAGCAACGTGGCTGCCAAAGCCGCCAATGGCGCCTTCCTCAATGGTCAGCAGCATTTCATGGTTTTTCGCGAGTGCTTCGATCAGCTGATGGTCAAGCGGTTTGGCAAACCGGGCGTCTGCGATGGTGCAGGAGAGGCCAAAGGAGCCCAGCATGTCTGCCGCCCTCCGGCTTTCCTCGAGCCTTGTGCCAAAACTCAGGAGGGCAATGGATGCGCCTTCCTGGATGATACGGCCCCTGCCGATTTCTAGCGGGATGCCTTTTTCCGGCAGATCAATGCCGACACCTTCCCCTCGGGGATAGCGAAAGCTTATAGGGCCATCGTTGTGATGGGCAGCCGTTGCGACCATATGGACAAGTTCTGCCTCGTCACTGGCGGCCATGACCGTGAAGTTGGGCAGGTTAGCCAGATAGGCAATGTCAAAACTGCCGGCATGGGTTGGCCCGTCAGCGCCGACAAGGCCAGCCCTATCAATGGCAAAGCGGACGGGCAGGTTCTGAATGGCGACATCATGAACGATCTGGTCATAGGCGCGCTGCAAAAAGGTGGAGTAGATGGCGGCAAAGGGTTTGAAGCCTTGTGTGGCAAGGCCGGCAGCGAAGGTGACGGCGTGTTGTTCTGCAATGCCGACATCAAAGCTGCGAGATGGAAATTCGGCTGCGAATTTATCGAGACCGGTGCCTGAGGGCATGGCGGCGGTAATGCCGAGGATTTTATCATCGGCTCTTGCTTCATTGATCAGGCTGGTGGCGAACACATTGGTGTAGGAAGGGGCGTTGCCCTTTACCGTTTCTTTCTCTCCGGTGATGACGTTAAAGCGCCCGACACCGTGATATTTATCTGATGAGGTTTCAGCCGGTTTGTAACCCTTGCCCTTCTGGGTGACGACATGCACCAGGATAGGGCCTTTTTCCGTGTCTCTTACATTGCGTAAAATGGGTAGGAGATGATCAAGATTGTGGCCATCAATCGGGCCGACATAATAAAACCCCAGCTCTTCAAACAAGCTGCCGCCGGCCCAGAACCCTCTCGCATATTCTTCGGTTTTGCGGGCCTTGTCCTGCATGAATTTGGGCAGCATGGCTGCCAGTTGTTTGGCGGTTTCGCGCAGGGAAAGGTAGGTCTTGCCGGAGACCAGCCGGGCAAGATAAGCACTCATGGCACCGACAGGAGGCGCGATCGACATGTCATTGTCATTCAGGATGACAATGAGGCGTGAATGCATGGCGCCGGCGTTGTTCATGGCTTCATAGGCCATGCCGGCACTCATGGCGCCGTCACCTATAACGGAGATGACATTATGATGCTCATTTTTCAAATCACGGGCAACGGCCATGCCCAGCCCGGCGGAAATGGAGGTGGAGGAATGGGCCGCGCCAAAGGGGTCAAATTCGCTCTCGAGGCGTTTGGTGAAGCCTGATAGCCCACCAGGCTGGCGCAGGGTTCTGATTTTATCACGCCGCCCTGTCAGGATTTTGTGAGGGTAGGCCTGGTGGCCGACATCCCAGATCAATTTATCTTTTGGGGTGTCGAATATTTTATGGAGTGCCACTGTCAGCTCAACCACGCCAAGTCCTGCCCCAAGATGCCCGCCCGTGACAGAGACAGCCGAGATCATTTCACGGCGGAGTTCTTCCGCCAATCGGGGAAGGTCACTATCATCAATGGCATTCAGGTCAGAGGGTGAGTTGATTGTATCAAGCAGCGGGGTTTTCACAAATTTTCTCTATTACTGGTTCAGTGATGGTTTATTCTATCTCCAGCTTTTCAGCTTGACCAGCTCGACCATCGGGTGAGATTGCGATCTTTTCGACTTTGGCTTCTGCTTCAGACAAAAGCTTGTCACAATGGGCTCTGAGGGCTTCACCGCGTTCATAAATGGCGATTGATTCCTCAAGGGGCACATCACCGTGCTCCAGCCTTCCGACTATTTGTTCCAGTTCAGCCAGGGCGTCTTCAAAACTCAGGTTTTTTAAATCTGCATTGGTTGGTTTGGCCATGATTATAGGAGCCTTAGGAAATTGAATTTTCTGTTGTTGCCGTATTGGACATGTTTTTTGAAGCTAGGGCAAGAGTTTGTCAAATTAAAGCCAAGTCTCGGCACTGAGGTCCGGGCCTGCTGGGTGGTTTTATCCAGCCTCTCAGGCCTGCATCAGCTGCTTGACATGAACGCCTGTTGAGCGGGCGAGGCTTTCAAGGTCATAACCGCCTTCAAGGGTGGAGACCACTCTGCCATTGCATTGCTTTTCTGCCACCTCAAGCAATTCATCGGTGATCCAGCCAAAATCATCCTCGACAAACGTCAGGTTGGCGAGGGGGTCATCTTTATGGGCGTCAAAGCCGGCTGAGATGATCAGCAGATCGGGTGAGAAATTATGCAGGGCAGGCAAAACCCGCTCTTTCATGGCGGTTTTGAATTTTTCCCCGCCATCACCTGCTTTCAGAGGGGCGTTCCAGATGTTGCCGACACCGGTTTCAGAAAGGGCGCCGGTTCCTGGAAATAACGGCATCTGATGGGTTGAGCCGTAAAACAGGTTTTTATCTGACCAGAAGATCTCCTGGGTGCCGTTGCCATGATGTACATCAAAATCAATCACAGCCACACGTTTAGCACCGTGTTTGGCACGGGCGTGATGGGCGGCGATGGCCGCGTGATTGAAAATGCAAAAGCCCATGGCGCGGGTGGTTTCAGCGTGATGGCCGGGTGGGCGCATGGCAACAAATGCATTTTTATGCTTGCCTTCTATAACGGTATCTACCGCATGAGTTATGCCGCCAACGGACATCATGATGGCTTTCCAGCTGTGCTCATTCATGGAGGTGTCCCCATCAATGTAGGCATAGCCGCTTTTTGGCCGGGCGGCCATGATCAGATCTATGTAATTTTTAGGGTGGGCAAGAGCGACCTGTTCGATGCTGCCCTCAGGTGCCGTTTTCCGGACAAGCGGCTGAAACAGCTGGTGGCTGAGGACTTTATCGACGGCCCGCAGTCGATCAGGGCGCTCCGGGTGGCCGGGGCCGTTCTCATGTTTCAGGCAAGCGGGATGTGTGATGTAAATTGTTGTCATTGGCTTTCCTGCCCCATATTTTCTGCTCTGTCGATTGGTTGTTTTTATTGTGCTGTTATATTTCCACTTAATCTTAACCTTTTTCAAGGGCTTTCAGACTTTCCGGCGGCGCGCTGTCATCGGGGACGAAAAAATCCGGAATAAGATCTCTGGTCGGGTCAATGCGGTATTTGTCAAAATTCGTTATGCCATGGGCGGCCAGCAAAGTGTCATCAATATAAAAGCCGCCGGTCATCTTGTCTGAGGGGCTGGTTAAGATGATGTGGGCGGCATCTGCCATGATTTCGTCTGTCCGGCACTGGTGCATCGCCTCCTGGCCAAAATTATTTGCAATGGCGGCTGTGGCGATGGTTGTGCGCGGCCAGAGGGCGTTAACGCCGATTTTCTTTGGTGCCAGCTCACCGGCCAGCCCCAGCACTACCAGGCTCATGCCGAATTTGGCCATTGAATATCCAAGATGCGGGGCGAACCATTTCTCTTTCATGTCAAGGGGGGGAGAGAGGCTGAGGATGTGAGGGTTTTCGGCTTTTTCCAGATAGGGGATGGCGTATTTTGACACCATAAAGGTGCCGCGGGCGTTGACCTCATGCATCAGGTCAAAGCGTTTCATTTCAAGGGCTTTTGTCGGCAGCAGAAAAATGGCACTGGCATTGTTGATGAGGATATCAATGCCGCCAAAATGTTTGGCTGATTTCTCAAGGGCGGCGGCAACATTTTGCTCATCTCTTATATCCAGTTGCAGGGGGAGCGCTTTGCCGCCGGCGCTTTCTATTTCTTCAGCTGCGGTGAAAATGGTGCCCTCAAGCTTCGGGTGTGGGTCAGCGGTTTTGGCGGCAATGGTGATGTTGGCCCCGTCTTTTGCAGCCCGTTTGGCAATGGCAAGGCCGATACCGCGTGAGCCACCCGTGATGAATATTGATTTACCTTTGAGATTGCTCATAGGGTTTATTGCCTGTCTCTTCTGGTTGTTTATTATTCCTCAGCCTAGATAGGGCTGATTGTTGCATCCTCAGAACATCTGTCAAGATTTTGATGGGTTTAAAAAGGCTAAAAAGGCCTGTTTGGCCTCATCGCTTTGCAGTCTTGCTGAAAAAGCTTTCACTTCCTTTTCCATGGTTTGTTTGATGGCTTCCTTTAAAGGGGCGCGCATGAGATCCTTTGTGATGCGCAGGGCTTCGCCCGGTTTTTTTGCCAGGGCCTCTGCTATAGAGCGGGCATGCGGCATCAACTCTGCCTCCGGCAGAACGGCATTGACAAAGCCGGCGGCTCTGGCTTCGTCTGCTGATAGTGTCTGACCAAGGGCCAATATTTCATAACTTTTCTGGTGGCCCATGGTGAGTGGCATCAGATATGAAGATGCGGCCTCCGGTACCAGACCTAAATCGAGAAACGGGGTTTTAAAAACGGCGCTGGGGCTGGCGTAAACAAGATCAGCATGAAACAGCATGGTGGTGCCAATACCGATGGCGGGGCCTTCAACCGCGATGATCAGGGGTTTTTCCAGTAAGGCGAGGACTTTCAAAAAGTCAAACACGCTATCATCTAGGTTGCCGGTCTGGGCGAAGGCCAGAAAGTCCTTCAGGTCATTGCCGGCGGTAAAACACCCCGGCTCCCCGTAGAGTAAATTAACGGCGATCGTTTCATCCTGATCACCTTCCATCAAGGCGCTGGCCATGGCGGCGTACATGGCGCCTGTCAAAGCGTTTTTTTTCTCCAGTCTGGCGATCTGGATATGCTGAATGCCATTTTCTATGGTGCATTTGATATCAGATGTCATGCTGGGTGTTCCTGTTGTTTCAATATGGTTTCTGTTAAGTGCCCGGCCGCATTTGAAGTGAGGATGATGCGTTTTTTCAGGGCGCTGGTTTCGGGGAGATAATGCCCGGCAAAGGTGGTCGCAAGAGCGGCTTGCCTATTATGATCGGGTGATTTTGCCTTGATGGCACCAAGCGCCCCTTTGAAAAGCAGCCCGGCGCCTATGGTCAGGCCAAAGAGTTTCAGGATTGGGGTCGCGGCGTATAATAGGGGGCTGGGGTCGTTGCTGGCGCCAGACTGAAGGTATGCCAGTGTTTCATTTAAGTCTTCTATCGCGCTGGTGAACAGATCAGCGATGGGGCCCTTGAAATCAGAAGCCTGTCCGAGGGCTGTGTTTATCTCGCTTAGCTCGGCTAAAAGGTCTTGCACCGGCTGGCCATTTTCCATGGGCAGTTTTCTTAATACAAGGTCCATGGCCTGGATGCCATTGGTGCCTTCATATATGGGGAGAATGCGGGCGTCTCTATAGTGCTGGGCACTGCCGGTTTCCTCAATAAAACCCATGCCGCCATGAATTTGCAGAGCGGTTGACGTAACTTCGAGGCCGCAATCAGTTGAAAAAGCCTTGGCGATCGGGGTCAGGAGCGCTGCCATCTGGCCGGCTTTTTGTTTTTGGGCGTCGTTTTCGGCGCGTTCCGTGATGTCAATGTTTTTGGCGGTCAGCAGGCAAATAGCCCGGCAGGCCATGATGGTGGATTGCATGGCAGAGAGGCTTGCGCGTATGTCCGGGTGTTTGATGATCGGGTCCATTGTGCCCTTCGGGCTGCCGGGGGCTGTGCCTTGCTGGCGCTCATTTGCATATGCCAATGCTTGCTGGGCGGCGCGCTCCATAATGGCCACCCCTTGCGTGCCAACAGAGAGACGGGCAAGGTTCATCATGGTGAACATGGCCTGTAGGCCGCGGTTCTCCTCACCGACAAGATAGCCTAACGCGCCCTTATCATTGCCGAAGGTCATGACGCAGGTGGGTGAGCCGTGAATGCCCAGTTTCTTCTCCAGACCTGTGCATAAAAGATCATTCCGCTCCCCTATGTTTCCTTCATCATCAACCAGATATTTGGGCACCAGAAACAGCGAGATCCCCCTTGTGCCTGAAGGGGCATCCGGCAAGCGGGCCAGAACCAGATGGATGATGTTGCTGGTCATTTCATGGTCGCCGTAAGTGATGAAAATCTTGGTGCCCTTGATGCGGTAGGTACCTGCCTCATCTGGCACTGCTTTTGTGCGGATGGCAGCAAGATCAGAGCCGGCCTGTGGTTCTGTCAGGTTCATGGTGCCTGTCCATTCCCCACTGACCATTTTGGGTAGAAATTTATTTTTCAGCTCTTCACTGGCGTGATGGGTGATGGCGTCAACAGCACCCTGGGTCAGCAGGGGGCAGAGACCAAAGGCCATGTTGGCACTATTCCAGAATTCGCCGACACACTGGGCGATGATATGGGGCAATTCCTGACCGCCAAAGGGTTCTGGAGCCGAGAGGGCGGCCCAACCGGCTTCCCGCCATTGGCTGTAAGCTTCTTTCCAGCCAGGCGGGGTTGTTACTTTTTCATTTTCAAGGGAGCAGCCGGCCCTGTCACCCGCATGGTTGAGCGGGGCGATCTGACCCTCTGAAAATTTTCCTGCTTCCTCAAGGATGGCCCGCAGCAGCTCTTCATCAACTTCACCAAGGAGGCCTTTTTCTATCAGTTCATCCATATCAATGATATGGGTAAGGATATGATGAATATCTGATTGCGGTGCAAGATAAGACATGATCTTGTTTCCCTGTCTGTCTGGCCTCTTCGATCGTGATATGGAAGCCTTATTGATTATTTAGTACCATTACTTAAAATCGCGGGTTGATTTGAGATTATGGCGTTCGGGGTGGGTCTGGCAAGTTTTCTGTCTGTTTTCTTTTCGGATCTGTTGTTTGGTGATTGAGAGTTTTCATGCGCGAAGATGTTGTTAAAGCTGCGGCAATTTTAAACCGGTGGGGGGTGGTGGCACTGCCAACCGAGACGGTTTATGGCCTTGCGGCTGATGCGCGCAATGAATTTGCAGTGCGCAGGATTTTTGAGTTAAAAGGGCGGCCGAGTTTCAACCCGCTGATTGTGCATGTAAAAGACCTTGAAATGGCGGAGGGTATTGGCGAATTTTCGCCCTTGAGCCAGCGGCTTGCCAAAGTGTTCTGGCCAGGCCCTTTGACCATTGTGGTGCCGCTTAGGGCGGGGGCCGGGGTGTCCTCACTGGTGACGGCCGGCAGGGAGACGATTGCCCTCCGCGCGCCAGCTCATCCCTTGATGCAGATGGTGCTCTCTTTAAGCGGGCTGGCACTGGCGGCACCAAGTGCCAATATATCCGGGCGGGTAAGCCCGACAAGTGCTGACCATGTCCGGGAAAATCTGCCTGAGGTTGATTATATCCTCGATGGGGGGGCCTGTGCCAGGGGGCTTGAATCAACCATAGTCATGGCGGGGGCTGATGATAAAGAGATCCTTCTGTTGCGCCCAGGCCCGGTGACCTTGAATGCGCTGGAGGGGACAAGCGGGCTTCCTGTGCGGCAACCGGAGATGGACGCCAAAGCTCCGCTTGCGCCTGGTGCTCTTCTTAAACATTATTCACCAAGGGCCCTTGTGAAGCTTAATGTGACAGGGCCGGTTATGGAGGGTGGTCTGCTTGGGTTTGCAGCGGAAGAGGAGGGCTTTGATGGCCCGTTCTATCAGTTAAGTGAGAGAGGAGACCTCGAAGAGGCAGGCAGCAATCTTTTCGCGGGTCTCAGCTGGCTTGAAGCGCAAGGGGTTGAGGTTATATTCGTGCGGCCTATTCCGGAAGGCGGGGTGGGGGCTGCGATTAATGACCGGCTGATACGGGCAGCGGTGGTGGATGAAGCGGTTTGAGCCTTTGAGGCCAGGGCTGGTTGCGGTGTTGTTTTCAGCAGCTGATTTCGACCATGATTAAAAAAAACAAAGATGTTTTTGCAGATGATGAATGTAGATGATGAATGAGGAATTGAAAAATCGGTTTAGCGCCATTGTGGGCGTTGTTCATGCGCTGGAGAGTGCAGAAGACAAAGCGCCTTTTTTGAGGGAGTGGCGGGATAAATATCAGGGTGCGGCGGGGCTGGTGCTTTTGCCCGCTTCAACGCTGGAAGTTGCAGCGATTGTGCGCCTTGCCAATGAGACCGGCACAGCTCTGGTGCCGCAAGGGGGGAATACCGGGGTTGTTGGCGGGCAAGTGCCTGACCTCACGGGGGAGCAGGTTGTTGTCAGCCTCAGGCGGCTTGATAAATTACGCTCCCTTTCGCCTGAAGGTTATTCGATGGTGGTTGGTGCGGGGATGACACTGGCTGAGGCGCAAACCCGCGCTGAAATGAAGAACCGGCTGTTGCCCCTTAGCCTTGCGTCTGAGGGGTCTGCCCAAATTGGCGGGGTGATTGCCACCAACGCCGGGGGGGTCGGGGTGCTCAAATATGGAATGATGCGCGATCTGGTGCTTGGGCTTGAGGTGGTGCTGGCTTCAGGCGAGATCTGGCATGGGCTCAGCAGCTTACGGAAGGATAATACGGGGTATGATATAAAGGCGCTGTTTGCAGGTTCAGAAGGCACGCTTGGCATTATTACAGCCGCCAGCCTTAAATTATTTGCCTTGCCTGTTGAGCGTAGGGCCGCGTTTGTTGGTTTGAACGGGCTTGAAGATCTGCCGCGGTTTTTTGAGCATTGCCAATCAGACGCCGGGCCGGGGCTTGGGGCGTTTGAAATCATTTCAGAACGCGGGCTTGAATTTTCCCTGGATTTTTTAAGGGCACAGCGGGGCAGCTGTACGCCGCCCTTAAAAGGCCGTTATCCCTGGTATGCGCTGATTGAACTTGAAAGCTGCCAGATGGGGGGGGCTTCTGCTCTTATGGCGCCGTTACTTGAAACTGCGCTTGAAAAAGGTCTGATTGCAGATGGGGTGGTCTCTTCCTCAGAGCAGCAAAGGCTCGCGCTTTGGGAGGTTAGAGAGGTGCTCTCTGAAGCGCAAAAACCTGCGGGCGGCTCGATTAAGCATGATGTCTCTGTGCCTTTGGCAGCGGTGGCGGCGTTTATTAAAGAGGCTGACAGTGTGGTTGAGGGGATGTTACCCGGAGCGCGGCCTGTGCCATTTGGCCATTTTGGGGATGGTAATGTCCATTACAATGTCAGCCAGCCGGAGGGGATGGACAAATCTGAATTTCTCTCTCACTGGGAAGCGCTGAGTGAGGCGGTTTATGAGGTGGTGTTAAAGCATCAGGGCTCTATTAGCGCGGAGCACGGCATCGGTGTTATGAAGCGGGACTTGCTGGCAAGGGTCACGGACCCGGCTGAGATGGGGATGATGAGGGCAATTAAAAAGGCGCTTGACCCCACAGGGATAATGAACCCAGGCAAAGTGCTTTAAGTTATTTGCCTGTCAGTTTGTCGATGGCTTTCATGGAACCCGGGCCGAAGTCCCCATCAATTTTGCCGCTATAGTAACCTTTGGTTGTGAGGATGGCCTGTAGTTCCTTGCGGGTGGCTCTAGAGATTTCTTTCCAGTATTTCCTGAAATAATCGATGGTGCCTTTGTGTTTTTTCTCTAACGCATTGGCGATGTTCTGGGCCGCGACTTTCGGATCTTTGCCAACCGCCCGGCCTTTATCATAATTTTGACCGACATTATACATTGAGAAGGCGTCACCCTTATCAGCGCCTTTCTGATACCAGCTATGGGACTGGTTCTGATCCTTGGTGACCCATTGACCATATTCATACAGATAGCCGAGATACCACATCGCATTGACATGGCCGGCATTGGCTGCCTTTGTGTACCACTCTACAGCTTTGGTGGTGTTTTTGCCGGGGAAATCATCCTTCGTATAGATGGTGGCTATGTTGTAAATCGCGCCGGGATGCAGGTATTTTTCATTGCTATATTTTATCGTGGCGGCTTTTTCATACCAGTTGAGGGTCTTTTGATAATCCTTTGTGATGCCATCACCGGTTTGAAACATATAACCGAGGTTATGATAGGCATAGGTGTTACCAGCATCTGCGGCTTTCTTGTACCAGGACAGGGCAAGGGCCGGGTCTTTGCCCGTATTTTCGCCGGTTCTGTATATTGTGCCGAGATTGTTCATTGCTGTTCCGTGCCCGGAATCAGCAGCCTTTTTGTATAGCTCGATGGCACGGGTTATGTTTTTGGGTGTGCCTCGACCATAACGATACATGTCAGCCAGGCTGTTTTGAGCGATATTGGAATTTTTTTCAGCGGCTTTCTGGTACCATTCAAGAGCTTTGCCATGATCTTTTGTTGTACCCCACCCAATACGATATAAATCCGCCAGTGATAACATTGAATTGATGTGGCCATTCTCTGCGGCTTTTTTAAAGTTTTCAATGGCCAGCGCCTTGTCCATTTTGCCATAAGTGTTGAGTTGATAAATGGACCCTAACTGGTACATGGCTTCACTGTTGCCAAGGCTGACGGCTTTTTCGTACCATTTTATTGTTTTGTTGATATCCTTGCCGAGATCACCTTCCGATTTATAGATGCCTGCAAGTGTTATCATATCCTGCTGATTGCCTTTTTCAGCTCCGTTCATGAGGCCCGTAATAAATTCATAACGACTTGTGAGTGTAGCAGTGATCCTTTTCTCAACCCCCTCTCTGTAAATGGTCAGGGGGAGGGGGGTGCCCACTTTATTTTCAACAACCTTCTGGACAAATTTTGCGACATCGTTAATGACGATGTTGTCTATCTCGTGGATAATATCTCCCTTGATAAGGCCGGCATTTTCGGCGGGGCTCTTCTTGAAAACATTGATAATGATCAGCCCTCTTGGCGATGTTCCGTTGATACGGATCGAGGTGTTTTTTGAGATATTGACGCCGATCCAGGCTTTGTTTTTCAAGGCATCGGAGTTTGGAATTTTTACCGGGCTTAGCAGAGCGACCTGAGCGCCTTTCAGTTGGCGGAGTTTAAATTTGGCCAGCGAGCCATAGCGGCTTTGCGGGTGCTCTTTGAGGAAAAACTCATAGTCTGTGGCTTTTGTAGAATTATGAATGGTTTTCCATAAAAGCTCATCCGCTGTTTTTGCGGCTGGTACCACGATTTTTTCGTCAGCTTTTCCCGATAAATAAATATCGCCGATCACTTCATTGTAGATGGCGGGGATCTGGGTGTGTCCGATTTGCCTGGCAAGATTGTTTACTTCTGCCTTCACATTCCGGGCAAGGCGGGAGAGCTCCAGCCCCTTTTGACTGACAAGGGGGAGAAATGTCCGGGTGAAGACAGAGTTGGGATTGGCGTCATCATCGCTCAACCGATCAAGAGCGGCCTGGCCTGCGCCTGCTGAAAACAGCACCAGGGTGCCTGCGGGCGGGTTCATGACGGCAAGGCCCCTGGTGCCACCAACTGCGCGTTTTTTGTTGTCTTTATATGGGTTGTTGCGGCAGGCATCGAGCACCAGAATGGAGAGGCGTGCGCCTTTCTGCTGGAACAAGCGGGTGATTTCATCGACCCAGATAGATTCTGATTTGAGGATGGTTTTGTCTGCCTGGTCAATGCTTGGGATGTCCGCGGGCAGGAGGTAATTCAACCCATCGATACGCACGCCGTGCCCGGCAAAGAAAAACATCACCTCATCGCCAGGTTCAATTTTATTGGCAATGGTTGAGAGTTTGAAATTGATGTCGCGGCGGCTGAGATCAAAACCGCTTGTGATTTCAAAGCCGAGTTCTTTGAAAACCTCGGCAACGGCGCGGGCATCATTGCGGGCTTTTTTGAGCTGATAATCCGGGGGTAGCTGGCTGTAATTGTCATTGCCGATGACAAGGCCTATGCGTTTGGCCTCGGCCAGGGCGATATTGAAACTCAAAAAAATGAGAACGGTCAGGAGCAGGCGCATGAGTATCAATCCCTTATCTGTTAGATTGTCAGGAACTGGGAGAAGTATATAAATTTTTGGGCTGAAATTGAAGGTTGGAATTATTAAACATATGCAATGTTAGGGGCGGCCTTTTCGAGAGGAGCGGCATTTTCATGCTCATCCCACCTTGAGGAATATTTTATTACTTCTTGCCAAAAAGATCGCCCTGATCAGTGCGGGGGGCTTTGGTCCTGGCCGTTTTGGCTTTCAGTTTTTTTTTGGGTTTTGGTTTCGGGTTTGCAACCGTCCTGATATCAAGAAGGCCATCAGGCGCAGGTTTGAGGTAACTGGCTGCTTCTTTCGGGCGTATGTTCTTCACATCAAGCCACTTATCAAAATCTGCTTCTTCGATGATTGCCGGCATGCGGTGATGATAGGGGCTGATGTCTTCGTTGGCATTCACGGTGATGATCACCGCGCTTTCAAATTCACTGCCGTCCTGGCCCATCCAGTGATCCCACAAACCGGCAAGGGCAAAAGGTTTGTGATCTTTGAGCGTGATTTCATGTTTCTGGCGGTTGGATTTTTCACCGGACCATTCATAGAATCCGCTGACCGGTATGAGGCAGCGTTTATGGGAAAGGCTGGTGCGGAATGAGGGTTTTTCGCTCACTGTTTCGGCCCGGGCGTTAATGATCAGGGGGAAGTCATCCGGATTTTTGACCCAGTGGGGGACAAAGCCCCAACGCACAAGTACCGAGAGCCTCTGGGCGGGATTTAACTCGCGGACAATGATGATGGGCTCTGTCGGTGCTATTCGGCCGCGCGGGGGAAATTCTGCCGGGTTCTGATAGCGGAAGTAGGCTCTGACGGTCTCCGGGTCGCTGGTGAGGGTAAAGCTTGAGCACATAGTCTTATGGCCTCTGAATGAACGCCCAACGGCACGCTTATTGACCTTCAGGGTTAAATTAGTCTTCAGGGTTCGATATAAACAGATTTGTTTTCGTTATATTTTAGGCCAAAATATTTTTTTTGTAACCTTTTAGAAACCACTATCGCTCAAAATGACCGGATTGTTTCTGATTTGCTGTTTCCGGCAGACAGATGATTTCTAGTGTTATTTAGTGTGAGTTGAGTGTGTCATGATTGATAGTGGATTAGCCAGGGCTGTAACGAAAAAATTTCAAAATTCCATGACTGAGCATTACCGCTCGCATCTGGATGGAACAAATATCAACAAAACGTCAATGCTGACCACTGATTATCTGAATCATTTCAGTGGCGTTTTAATGTTGATAGAAATGCTGCCCGCTGACCCTCTTGGCATGGCGCCAGATGTTCTCGAGTGGTCTCCCATATCTTATTCCGATCATTTTGATGTCAGTGGTTTCCGCGACAAGGAACTGGCTGTCAAAGCTTATGAGCATGCCCCTTATGATGTTCGGGTGGCATTTGACAAGGTGATTGATGATCTGAACAGCACGCTTGTGCAAGCGTTGCGGGAGATTGACGCCGGTGTGAAAGCTGACGATACCGAAAGATTAGCCACCTATTGCAGTCAGGTAACCCCTGAAGTGCGGGATTTGATTTCGAGGGCTGCTGATATTGTCAATGACGGCGCGACCAATGTTGTTGAGCTTAGCTCGGTAATCGAGGAGCAACCCCTTGAGGATGTGCAAGGGGAAATTGACGCATTGTTTGACTAGGGCCCGCTTCAGTTTTGTTCGATTTCATACCTGTAGCCAACTCCATGAACGGTTTTTATGATGGCTGGACTTGACGGGTCGTTTTCGATTTTCTGGCGCAGCTGGGAGATGAACTGGTCAAGTGCACGGCTGTTGGCCATATAGCGCCGGCCCCAGCATTCTTCAAACAGCTCCAGACGTTTTACCACCTTGCCCTGATTGTTAAAAAGCATCACCAGAACATTTAATTCCCTTAAAGATAGCTCGATGGTGTGATTGTCCGTGGTTGCGCGCAAGGATCGCGGATCGATCTCCAGATGGCCCATCGTGAAGGGGGTGGGGGATTGGTTTTTTGTTCCCCTTGTTTCCAACTGGTCAATGCGGCGGGTGATGGCTTTTATTCGGGCCACCAGTTCTCTTGTTCCAAATGGTTTCGGGATATAGTCATCAGCGCCAAGCTCAAGTCCGACAACGCGGTCGATTTCCTCTCCTTTTGCTGTGAGCAGAATGATGGGGATCTGGGCGTCGATGTTGCGGATGCGGCGGCAAAGTTCAAACCCGTCCATTTTCGGCATCATGACATCAAGAATGCAGAAATCCGGTTTACTGGTTTGAAACGCTTTCAGGGCGGCTTCGCCGTCTTCTGTTGTCGTGCAAACATACCCTTCATCGGTGAGCAGCACTTTCAACCCGTCTCTTAAATAGTTATCATCTTCTGCAATCAGGATATGCATGTCGGTTCTTCCTCAATCTTCTTCTTGTTTTTTTGCTCGTTCTTTTCTACCTCGAGGATAACAATAAACCGTGCCCCCGGGTTGGCAGATTCACAGGTTATGCTACCATTGTTGGCCTCTGCAAGTTGTTTGCAGACAGCAAGTCCGAGACCAAATCCCTTATCTTCAAGGTTGTTCGACGGGTTCTGATCACTTTGGTAAAAGGGGGTAAAAAGATTGGACAGTTTCTGTGATTTGAAATCAGGCCCCCAATCTCGAACTGTAAGTTTCAGTGTGTTTTTCACAAACTTTGACCTGATGTTTATGCGTTTGCCCTTGGCATATTTGCGGGCATTGTCAATGAGGTTGACGAGGATCTGTTCAAGAGCTGAGCGATCCATCAGGACTGGCTTTGCGGCAGAGAGGTCAAGGGTGATGAGTTTGAGGTCTGCCCCGAGGAGCGGGCTTAAATGGCTTATAGTTTCCGTGATGATATGGTCAGGTATGATCACTGTTTTCTGATTTGATGCCGGGTGCTTGCCTGCTGTGACCGTGAGGGCGTTATCGACAAGTTCGGAAAGGCGAGTGGTTTCAGCTGAGATTATATTGGCAAATTTTGTGATGTCGTTGTTGGTTTGTGATTTGGATTTTGCCGTCTTTGATAATATCAGGCTCGCGTAAAGCTGTAGATTGGCCAGCGGTGTGCGGAGCTCATGCGATACGCTGGCAGCGATGGCGGTGCGTTTGTCAGCAAGGGCAAGCGCTTCGTTCTGGGTTTTGAACAGCATGAAGCCGATGCTGATCAACAGAGCTATGAGCGGAAGAGTGAGGGCCAGGATGGTAAAGGGGTAGCTTCGCTCGGCCAGTTTTTCAGGTTGCCAGACTTCCAGCCGCCAGAAATACAGTGGATTTGCCAATTGTTTTTGAGCTGTCAGGTTTGATTTTTCTGTGTCAGCGCTTTGCCATATGACCTGATCGCTCACATTCAACAAACGATAAATGTGATTATCTTTTTCAACCATGCCCTGTTGCAGCACTTTGGTGATCCTGTCGATCAGCCATTCCCGGTCGATGGCGGCGCAATAGGTATAGTCAACTTTATTGCGCCAGCAATAGATGAGCTTATGCCCTTCCGGTGAAATGAAAGTGGCCCAGACACCTTCCCGTTTTTTTTCCACTGGTTTGTCATCAAGGGCCTGCCTGGCGGTTGAGAGTGCGCTGGACATTTTTCTGAGGGCCTGATTTTCCGGGTAAAGCTGGCCGGTTACTTCCGAGGGCGGGTAGATCTGTTCCCCCTCATCATCAAAGGAAATTATCAGGTCAAGACCCTGACCTTCATATTGGGGGCAAAGTTTCTGAAAGGTGCAGCGCAGGGCCCAATCGCCCTTTTGTTTATGAATTACGGCGACCAGTTTCTGGAGTGGAGGCTGGATCCGGGTAAGCTCTTTTGATATCAGGCTGGTCAGGGCCGTCATGCGGTTGGCCGCGTCCTGCTGTTCCTGCAGTTGATAGGTTACCAGCTCAGTGCGGATGGTGTTTAAACCAAACAGACCAAGTGAAAATATTGGCAATGCGACCAAAACGGTGAGAAAAAACCCGAATTTCTGTTTTTGGTTCATCCGTTTAAATTACGCCCCGGCCCTTGTTGCTGCAAGCCTCTGACACTTTTATTACATATCATACTTACTTTCGAAGACGGGGCTTCAGGTGCTGGGGCTTGTTGCGGGGGAGGGGCGCTGCAGACCATGGCGGAAAGCCATGGTCTGCAGTCTTTTAAGATGGTGGTAGCAGGATAGGGGGGTGAGGGAGGGGGTTACCACCATTTCCTTGAGACTATAGCACTCTACTCTCTGGGCGAATTTCACGTTTTATCCGCTCTCAATAACAAAAAAGTGATTGACCATTGGACTTAGTATTTGAAGTTCAATGCTGATTTTCAATTCTTTTCAATGAGGGAGCCCCGGTTTTACTTTCAGGCCAGCCTTGCCATTGATGGCCTTATTTTGGGGGATAAGATGGATGAACTTTGGATAAGCGGGTGCCGCCTCTTGCGGAACGGCATCACAGGGGGGAAGCTTGTTGATCACGATTCGGATTTTATCTTGAGGGGCGGCGTCAGAACATGGCCGAGGATAATAATCAAGGGCAAATAAAGGCTGCGGGCGACGTTAGCTGGATCCAGGATGTTCTGGTGACTGCTATTGTTGCGCTTATCGGCACGGCTGTTGCCCTTGGGGTATACCTGAAGGCAGGGTTTGGCCTGGTGCCGGCTCTCTCTGTCGGGGGCGGGCTGTTTATCTGGCTGCTCTCTGCGCATTTTCTTATCACGCGCATGCGCTTGAAAAAGCTGATTGATTACCGGCTTTCCCAACTGGATATTGATGTTGGCAAGCTGAAAAAAGAAGCTGAGATTACTGATCTTCTGGCTGAGGGGCATAATGAGTTGCTGACCGGGCAGAACGCGCTTGAAAAGGCGATTAAACTGATCGCTGAACGTGTTGATGGCTATGACCAACGGCTCAAGGCTGTCTATAAGCTGGCCAAGCGGGCGCAGGATTTGCCCGATCGCCCGGCTTCCGAACAGGCGCAGCAGTTTAAAGATATGCAGGCAGAATTGCTGGTGCTTGGCAAACAGCTGAAAACTCTTGAGACGGACAACGGGCACTCCCACAAGGCGCAGTTTGATCTTATCCGCGCGGAGCTTGAAGTTTTAGAAATGGTTGTCCGCCAAATGTCGATTGATGGTGATGAACATCGGACGCGGTTTTGCCAAAAGGTTCTTGGGGTGATTGAGGGGATGCGGCAGTTGCCTCATTACCGGGAAGCCCTTGGTCAGGGTTTGCAGGATGAAAGCCGCGTTGGAGCACAGCTTACGATGGGTTTGGCTGTTGGCGGCAAGCCCGGTGATGCAAGCCAGGGGGGCGCTGATGAACGGCTTGTCGGGCTGTCCGTGGGCGAACATGGCGGCGTTTCGCATTCAGGAAACCAGCAGAGCACTTCAGATGCGACCAATGGCGATGATCAGGGGCGATTTAAACTGTCAGGCAAAGGCCATGAGATGGCGCAGGGCGGGCCGAAGAATGAGCCCCAACCTGAGGGCAAGAGTGAGACATTGCTTGCGGTTATTAATGAGGCCATAGAAGCCAACAGGATTGAGCTTTTTATGCAACCGGTTGTCAGCTTGCCTGAGCGTGACCTTGTTTATTATGAAGCTTTGTCCCGTTTGCGCAATGATCTTGGCCAGCTGCTGGTGCCTGAGGATTATGCCGACATAGCTGACAAGGCGGGGCTTACATCGATCATTGATAATCAATCGATCCTTATGGCCATCCGGGTGGTGCAGAAGCTCATTGCTCGCGGCAAGGCGAAACATCTCTTTTGCCATCTGGCTTTTGCCTCCTTGCGGGATGCCGACTTTTTCGCTGAGTTTATGGATTTTATGGAGGCCAATCAGTGGCTGAATGAACATCTGGTTTTTGTCATAGATCAGCCGTCCTTTGATGAGGCGGGGGCCTATGATGTGGAACGCTTGCAGGAGATCGCTAAACTCGGTTTTTGTTTCAGCCTTGATCAAGTTCACCGTCTTGATATTGATTTCAAGAATTTGTCTGAAATGAATTTCAGATATATCAAAATCAAGGCGGAGCTTTTGCTTGGCAATGTCGCCAGCGCCAAAGCGGAAATACACCCTGCTGATCTGGCCCCTTATCTCGAGCGGCTCAATATTGTTCTCATCGTTAGTGACATAGCCAGGGAATCACTTGTTCGACAGCTCAAGGATTACAAAGTTCAACATGCCCAGGGTGCGTTGTTTTGCGAACCCAAACCGGTGCGGGCAGATGTGCTCGATGAACAGATTGAAAGCGCTGCCTGAGGTCTGCCGTGAAGGGGCTGTGAGGCAGAGCCAGCAAGTGATTTGCTGGTTATTGGCTTCATCCGGTCTGTTTCAAATGAGGGAGGGCTTGGGTTTACAGCTATCAGGCCTGATTTTTCTGTCTCGATGTTGTTTGCACTTGCAATTCAGGGTTCTATTTGTCATCAGAGGGGTATTGTCGGCGGCTTGCCTGCGAGGGGCCGCTGAGCTTGTTTGAATTTCTGGAGTTCTTTCATGATCCCTCTTTTACAGTCTGCAGCGTCCCTGCATGGGCGCTATGATGCCTGGTTTTGTGACATCTGGGGGGTCATGCACAATGGCGAGCGGGCCTTTCAGGGGGCGGTCGAAGCCTGTCGCCGGTTTCGCACAGAGCGTGGCCGGGTGATTTTGCTAACCAATGCGCCGCGTCCGGCCTTTTCTGTTGCCAAACAGCTTGAGATGTTTGGTGTGCACTCGGACTGTTATGATGCGATTGTTTCATCCGGCGATGTTGCCCAGCATCTGATAGCCAAGCACCAGCACCTTCCCATTCATCATATTGGCCCGCAAAGGGACATGCCGGTGATTGAGCTTTCCGGCATTACCCCGCAACCGCTTGAGGGGGCAAAAATGATCCTGCTTACCGGGTTGATTGATGATGATACGGAAACACCTGAAGATTACCGGAGCTTGTTTGAGGGAGCTGTTGCTCGCGGCCTGCCGATGATTTGTGCCAATCCGGACCTGATGGTTGAGAGGGGGGATCGGTTGATCTATTGCGCCGGGGCGCTGGCCAAGCTTTATGAAGAGATGGGGGGCAAGGTGCTCTATGCGGGCAAACCGTTTCTGCCGATTTATGAACTTGCGTTGGAGACACTTGAAAAGCTGGGTTTGCCGGGCGGCAGCGGCGTTGACCGGAGCCGTGTTCTTTGTATTGGTGATGGAATGAAGACGGATATGCCGGGGGCATTCGATGCAGGGTTTGATGCGCTTTTCGTTGCCAGTGCCCTGCATGTTGAGGGGCGACTTGATAGTGGCCTGCTTGCGCAAATGTTTGAAGGGATGGGTGGTCAGCCGGTTGGGGCCGTTGAAGCGCTGAACTGGTAAGCGAACAGAAAAAAACCCTCAGAGCAGACTGTGAGGGTTTTTCAATATTGAAATTCTTCAACCGGTTTTATTAAAACAGATCGTCGATCGCATTCTGTGAGATGGCTTCTTGCTGATCCTGAGGGCCATGCAGCATCAGATCTTCTTTGCGTTTGTGTTTGTCTTCCAGTGTTTTTTCATCAAAATCACGCTTGCCAAATTCGTTTTCCAAGCCGAGCAGGCTGGCGATTTTGTGGATCCGATAATCCACAAATTCCAGAGTATCGACAACGCGGTTGATGCGCTGGCCTGTGATGTCCTGAAAAGTGCAGGCTTCGAAAATTTCGAGGATGTTTTGTTCCACCACAAGATGATAGCTGCCAGGTTCAGATGGATCAGCAGTCATGATGGTTTCAGCCGATTCCATGATCCGGTTTGTTGCTTCTTCTGTTGCCTTTACAACCATCTGAAGTTCATTTTCAGCGCTGGCGATGGGACAGTTCTCAGATGACTTGATGTTTAGTTGAGACATGTCCTCGCGGGTCTGGTCGATTTTTTCCATGATTTGATGGAAGTCGTCGCCGATCGTCTTGTCGAGATGCCCGAGAAATGTTTTCAAGGTTTCCACAGTGCTGTGAGCAAGGTGCAAAACTTCGTTAAGGGAGGCACCCTCTTCAATTGGGGGTGATTTTATATCAACAACCGGGGCAACGGTTTGCTTGTTGCACTCAGTTAGGGACACGGCTGAATTTGCTTTCGCCATGGGGTCTCCTGCCACTCTTTACTTTTGCAGACCATTTGGGAGAGTGAGCCTCACTCTTCCTAGCTTTAATATTATACACCGAATACAGCGTTAATTTTGGAGCTGAGTGTTGCGGCATTAAAAGGCTTCACGATGTAGTTATTGACACCGGCCTTTTTTGCAGCAATCACATTTTCCGTTTTGGATTCAGCTGTAACCATGATGAAAGGTGTTTTCAACAATGTATCACTTGAGCGCACTTCTTTAAGGAGCTCATATCCTGTCATGGGTTCCATGTTCCAGTCAGAAATCACCAGACCATAGGATTTTTGCTGCATTTTTGCCAAGGCTTCTGTGCCGTCGGCTGCATCATCAATTTCACTGAAGCCAAGTTGTTTTAGAAGGTTGCGGATAATTCTGATCATAGTTTTGTAATCATCTACAACGAGGATTGGCATTTGATGATCAATCGCCATTACGCTCTCCATTTCCACTCTTGTGGTTCCTGCCCACAGGTTACGCAAAACGGCCCTCCAAGAGGGCCTCAATTTTTTTTCTGACCTTCGTCACCGGTCAGACCTCACTTATGATCAGACAGAGTAATGGCAGGGTTTAAAAATTAGGTTAATGGAATGGCAGGGGACAGATTATTTTGTTTTATGCCTCAGCATAAAGAAACAAAAACAGGGCCATTCCCTCAGATTATGGGTGTGCGGGCCTCATTTCAGGGGGGAGAGACTGTTTATGCTTACTATCTATCAATTGAAGATCTTGATCCTTCGGGTAATGTTCAAATGCAGGGGGAGCTATTAATGTTCGGTTTGATCGTTAAATCATTACAAACCATAAAAGAGCTATAAGTAAGAACAATGATTTATATGATGGGGCGTATAGAAGGAATGTGACGATGGAATCCAGGGTGCAGACAGGCTATTTTATTGAAGATTTAAGTATCGGTATGGAAGCTTCCTATGAAAGAGAAGTGACCGAGGAGCTTGTGAATTTATTTGCCGAGGTTTCTGGTGATTCCAACCCGGTTCATATGGATGAGGAATACGCCAAGACGACACGTTTCAAGGGCCGTATTGCTCATGGTCTCCTGACTGCCAGTTTTGTCTCGACGGTGCTGGGTACCCAATTGCCTGGGCCTGGCTGTATTTACCTGCACCAGGATCTGGTGTTTCGCTTTCCTGTCCGGTTCGGGGATACGGTTATTTCCAGTGTTAAAGTTGAAAAGATCAACTGGCACCGCCGGGTGGTGACGCTTGCTTGCCAATGCACGGTAAAAGGGCGTGTGGTGATGGGTGGTCAGGCTATGATGATGGTGCCCTCCCGCGAAAACTCTTGAGCCTCAACTGATTGGCCCTTATACCTTTAGTTCAAAAATACCAGGGGACCAGCCAGGGGGCAATTCATGCTCGAAATCAAGGATTATGTTGAGCCGCCGCACTCTGTCCGGGGCGGTGTTGTTGCGATTGGCAATTTTGACGGTGTTCATCTTGGTCATCAGGCTGTGATAAAAGCGGCGGTAGAGGAGGCCGGGCGGCGGGGCCTGCCAGCGGGGGTGATGTTTTTCACGCCGCATCCAAGGCAGTTTTTCTCCCCCGACACCCCCCTGTTTTTACTGACAAGTACGGGGCAGAAACTCTCTCTTTTTGAAAAGCTGGGTCTCGATTTTTCCGTGGAGCTTGCGTTTGACAAAGCACTCTCGAGCATGAGTGCGGCGGCTTTTGTGGAAAATGTGCTGGTGAAGGGGCTGGGTGTTGCCCATGTTATTATTGGCTATGATTTCTTTTTTGGGGCGAAGCGCAGTGGTTCACCTGAAGTGATGCGCACCCTTGGGGCCGCGCATGGGTTTGGGGTTACTGTCGTTTCACCCTCCGGTGAGGGGGGGCTGATTTATTCTTCTACCGGCGTCAGGGATGCGTTGGAAGAGGGGCAGGTGCGGCGGGCCGCTGAAATATTGGGGCGCAACTGGGAGGTGGCTGGCCCGGTGATCTCGGGTGCCGGGCGCGGGGAGGCGCTAGGGTTTCCCACTGCGAATATATCCCTGCAGCCGGGGTGTCATCTGCAGCATGGGATCTATGCGGCTTTTGTGCACGTAAAAGGTGTAAGGCACAAAGCTGCCGCCTACTACGGCAAACGGCCCAGTTTTGATAATGATATGCCAACGCTTGAGGTTTTTCTATTTGATTTTCAAGGCAACCTTTATGATCAGGAAATTGCAGTGGAGTTTGTTGATTTTGTGCGCGGTGACATGAAATTTAACGAGTTGGATGAGCTGAAGCGCCAAATGGATGAGGATTGCAAGGCGATCCTGCCTATTCTTGATCAGGCCTGAGCGTTCGCAGCATTTGCTTTGAAGGCGGTTTGTGCTTTGTTAAGACCTTGACAGAGGTACGGTGAGAGGTGAAAACCCCCCTTGAGAAGTGCCATATTCTTTTTGGTCTCCAATTTTGAAATTCATCTTGATTTCTTGAATTCATTTTATGTTTTTTGAAGTCGCTATTTGAAGGTTTTTATTTTCATGTCTGACGGTTCAGCAGTTGAAAAATCACAATCCAAAGATGGTGGCGGGCGCGATTGGCGTGAAACGCTGTTTTTGCCGGTCACCTCGTTTCCCATGAAGGCTGGTTTGCCAAAACGGGAACCTGATTTTCTGGCGATCTGGGATGAGATTGATTTATACGGTGCCTTGCGGGCAAAATCCAAAGGGCGGGAACCATTTATTCTGCATGATGGACCGCCTTATGCAAACGGCCATATCCATATCGGGCATGCACTTAACAAGACCTTGAAGGATGTTGTGGCGCGCTCGCGCAATATGATGGGGTTTGACAGCCCTTACATTCATGGCTGGGATTGCCATGGTCTGCCGATTGAGTGGATGGTTGAGGAAACCTACCGCAAAAAGGGAAAAAACAAAGACACCATCCCGGTGAATGAATTTCGGGCTGAGTGCCGCAATTTTGCCGATCAATGGGTTGGGACACAGCGGGCTGAAATGCAGCGGCTTGGGGTGCAGGGCGATTGGGAGCGTTCTTACCTGACCATGACCTTCAAGGCTGAGGCGGTGATTGCCCGCGAATTATTAAAGTTTGCGATGAACGGCTCGCTTTATCAGGGTTTTAAACCTGTGATGTGGTCGGTTGTTGAGAAAACGGCACTGGCTGATGCCGAGGTTGAATATGAGGACCATGAAAGCCCGACAATCTTTGTGAAATTTCCTGTTGCCTCAGGGGGAGAAGGGCTTGATGGCGCTTCGGTGGTTATCTGGACAACCACACCCTGGACCATCCCTGGCAACAGGGCAATGGCATTTGGCAAGCATCTTACCTACGGGCTTTATGAGGTTACTGATGCCTCTGACGATAACTGGGCCATCAAGGGTGACAAGTTTCTGCTTGCGGATGCTTTGGCAGACAAGGTGATGGCAGCAGCACGGGTTGATGGTTTTGAGCGGTGCCGCGAAGTGAAGCCTTCAGAACTTGAGGAACTGAGTTGCCGGCATCCTTTTCACGGGAAGGGATATGATTTCCCTGTGAAGCTTTATGCGGGTGATTTTGTCACCGATGAAACGGGTACTGGTTTTGTCCATATTGCGCCGGGGCATGGCGCGGATGATTATGGGCTTTATCTTACCAATCAGCGGGCCTTTCAGGCGGCCGGAATTGATGGTGTGCCGCAGACGGTTGAACCTGATGGGCATTACGCAAGCTCTGTGCCGCTGTTTGGCGGCGATGAGCCGGCGCTGGTTATCAATCAGAAAGGCAAATTCGGAAATGCCAATAAGCGGGTGATTGAGGAGCTTGTGAAGGCAGGGGCGCTGATTGCACGGGGCAAGCTGCGGCATCAGTATCCGCATAGCTGGCGCTCGAAAGCGCCGGTGATTTTCCGGGCGACGCCGCAATGGTTTATTGCGATTGACAAAGAGATTGAAACGGAGGGGCAATCGGGGCAACGCACGATCCGCGATATGGCGCTTTCAGCTATCGAGGAAACACAGTTCGTGCCGAGTGCCGGGTATAACCGGCTGAAAGCGATGGTGGAAAACCGGCCTGACTGGGTGATCTCCCGCCAACGGGCGTGGGGCGTGCCGATTTGCATCTTCACTCATAAAGAGACGGGTGAAATCATCCCCTCTGGTGCGTTTGAAAATTCTAATGCGCTGATGGAGCGGATTGAGCGTTCGTTTCAGGAAAAAGGAGCGGATGCCTGGTTTGAGGAGGGGGCTGCGGCGGCGTATCTTGATGGGCTTGTTGAGAATCCTGATGACTGGTCGCAGGTGATGGATATTCTTGATGTCTGGTTTGACAGCGGGTCCACCCATGCTTTTGTGCTTGAGGAGGAAGAGGGGCTGCGTTCACCGGCTGATCTTTATCTTGAAGGCTCAGACCAGCATCGTGGCTGGTTTCAATCTTCGTTGCTTGAAAGCTGTGGCACACGCGGCCGGGCGCCTTATAAAGCTGTTCTCACTCACGGGTTTACGCTTGATGGTGAGGGGCGGAAAATGTCCAAATCTAAGGGCAATTCGGTTGCTCCCCAGGATATCATTAAACAGTATGGCGCGGATATTCTGCGGCTTTGGGTAATGTCAACTGATACCACCGAAGATCAGCGGATCGGTGCTGAGATGATCAAAACCAGTGTCGAGAGTTACCGGAAGCTGCGAAACACCTTGCGGTTTCTGCTGGGTAATCTGCACCATTATGAGGAAGGTCTGCGGGTTGAGTATGCTGACATGCCGGAACTTGAGCGGGTGATGCTGCACAGGCTGGCTGAGCTGGATAAGCTGGTCAGGGAAGCTTATGAAGCTTACGACTTCAAGAAAGTATTCCATGCCATTTTTCAGTTTTGCACGATTGATCTTTCAGCTTTTTACTTCGATATCCGCAAGGACACGCTTTATTGCGAAGCCCATTCCTCTCTTGCGCGGCGGGCCAGTTTAACGGTTCTTGATGAGCTGTTCCACACACTAACCGCCTGGCTGGCGCCGATGCTGGTATTTACTATGGAGGAGGTGTGGCAGTCCCGTATCGAGGAACCTACCCGGTCTGTGCATCTGCGTGATTTCCCCGTTCTGCCGGACCAATGGATTGATGAAGGTCTTTCAGCCAAATGGGAGCAGGTTAAACTGGTGCGCCGGGTTGTTACTGGTGCGCTTGAGATTGAGCGGCGCGAGAAACGCATTGGTTCTTCGCTTGAAGCTGCGCCTGATATCTATATCAATGATGAAGCCCTTTATGAGGCCGTTAAGGATATTGACTGGGCTGAAACGTCGATCACCAGCGGGGCGCGCCTGATCAATGGTGCTTTGCCTGATGATGCGTTCCGGCTGGATGAGGTCAGCACGATTGGGGTGGTTCCGGTTCTGGCAAAGGGTGAAAAATGCGCCCGGTCCTGGAAAATTACCGATGATGTTGGGTCTGATCCGGATTTTCCGGCGCTTTCAGAACGTGATGCAAAAGCTGTCCGGGAGTTTGATGCCCTTTAGGCCCGCTTCCCATTGAAAATGGGTCTATGATCCTGGGGGATTTGTTCCCGGTTTTACCCGCGGGGCGTTAATGGTTTTCACTTGTTGGGGGAGAGGTATGGCTGGTTGGAGTTCCGGGCGATATGCCGGAAGAGGATTTTTGGTTGCGGGCCTGCTTGCGCTGTTTGATCAACTTTCAAAAACCTGGGTTGTCCATCAATTCTGGCCAGCGCGTGGGTGTGATCCTTTTGATTATACCAATCTATATAACTGCCGGGCCGAGATTTTACCGTTTGTTGATTTTGCAATGGTTTGGAATCGGGGCATTTCATATGGTTTGTTTGCCAGTGACGGCGGGTTTGGCCGGTACCTGTTAATCACTCTTTCAATTGCTGCTGTTGTCGGTTTTTCTATCTGGTTATTGCGGTCAGGTTCAGTTTGGCTTTCAGCGTCGCTTGGTCTGATTATAGGCGGGGCGGTTGGGAATGTCATTGACAGGGTGCTTTACGGCGCTGTGGCTGATTTTGTCTCTCTGCATGGATTTGGTTTTTACTGGTATGTCTTTAACCTTGCTGACGCAGCCATTGTTGCCGGTGCGATCGGTTTGCTATATCAAATGTTTATGGCCCCCACAAAATCGCCGTAAATCTTGTTTATGGCTGGCATTCTCTCTATTATGGGGGTAGATTTGGGCTTAGAGACCAGATTCGCCAGATCAGATAAATCCGGACCAGTTTCATAAATTAACCGGAGGCTGTTTTGGCCATGCTGATGGGGATCCAGATCCTGGTTCTGGCTGGTAAATGGGATAATTCATGCTTGTTCTTCGACACTCATTGTTTATTGCAATTCTGATTGCCATTACCGGGCCGCTTGGTGGTTGCGGTTTTGGCGCGAATGATATTCAATTTGAGGGCAAGGTTTTTGACATGATCGGCATGGATAAACTGACCAAGGCCGCTCCTGAGCCCAAGCTCAATGAACGCGCGCCGATTGTTCTGCCACCAGAAGCCAAATTGCCAGAACCTGGTAAACGGGTTGCCGTCCAGCAAAAAGATATGCAGTGGCCTGATGATCCGGATGTGTTAGCCAAACGTGCCAGAGCGCTTGAAGCACAGAAAATCAAGGAATATTGCACAGGTCCGGCACGCAGCAAATTTGACCCTAAATACGATGAAAAAATGGAACCAAAATGCGGTGGTCTGTTGTCCGGGATGGTTAACAAGACTTTCGACCGGGAAGAGCAATAAAGTTTGTTTATAAGCTGATTTGATCTGAACGTTCAGGAATTATGTTGCTTCATTCTTTATCCTGCCTTTCACAGTTAATTTACTCCAGCTCCTCGTTCTCGCCGTGATTTTGTGTGAACTCCTTATCAAGGGACTGAAACATTCTTCCCTTTCTTTTGCTTACAAACAAATTATAGTTGTTTCTTGAAAAAGTTGTTTCTTGAAAAAATTCAGGATCGTACCATATGAAATTTTATCGGAAAGGTTTTTGCCTGCTCTTTGTGAGTGTTGTGGCAATGGTTGTTATGATGAGTGCACAATTAAAAGCCGAAACAAGACAAGGGCCTGATGTCACTTATTTCAAGCTCAAAAACGGGCTTGATGTCGTTGTTATCCCTGATCACCGAGCGCCTGTTGTGACCCATATGGTCTGGTACCGGGTGGGGGCGGCTGATGAGCCGGCTGGTGCTTCGGGCATTGCGCATTTTCTTGAGCATCTCATGTTCAAGGGAACTGAAAAACAGGCGCCGGGTGAATTTTCCAAAGTTGTCGCTGCTGAGGGCGGGGAAGACAATGCCTTTACCAGCCAGGATGTGACAGCTTATTTCCAGCGTGTTGCCAAGGAAAAACTGCCATTGGTCATGGCGATGGAAGCTGACCGGATGACGAACCTCAGGCTGTTGGAAAAAGATGTTCTGACAGAACGTGATGTGATTTTGGAAGAGCGCCGCTCCCGGGTTGATAATAACCCCGGTTCCATTCTATCAGAGCAGATCAGCGCCACACTTTATCAATCACACCCATATGGCATTCCGGTAATTGGCTGGATGCATGAAATTGCCAAATTAAGCCGTGCTGATGCGCTTGATTTTTATAAAAAATATTATGCACCCAATAATGCTATCCTGGTGGTGGCTGGTGATGTCACGCCGGATCAGGTGCGCGAGCTGGCTGAGACCCATTATGGCCCTGTCAAACGTGGCCCTGATCTGAAAGAACGGGTGCGCCCGATTGAGCCGAAACATGTGGCGCCGAGGCGGGTTGAATATGAAGACCCGCGGGCTGGCAAATTGACCTGGCAACGTCATTTCATCGTACCCAGTTACAGAACCGCGCCAAAGGGGATGTCCGAAGCGCTGGAATTGTTGATGAAGGTTGCTGTTGAGGGCACGACAAGTCGGCTTTATAAAAGCCTTGTGATTGAGAACAAGCTGGCCTCAAGCGCTGGGGGCGGGTATTCCTCTTCTGGCATTGAATATGGCAGTCTTTACATTTACGCGGTTCCGCAAAAGGGAATAAGCCTTGAGCAAATTGAAGCCGCGGTTGAGGATGTGTTTCAGGACATCCGGGATAATGGCATCACTGAGCTTGAACTGCAGCGGGCCAAGAACAGCTATGTTGCCGATTATGTTTATGGCAATGACAGTCAATCCGGGTTGGCGCGGCGCTATGGATTTGCGCTGGCAACGGGCTGGACGATCAGTGAAGTTGAATCTTATCCGGAACGATTGAAAGCTGTGACGCCTGAAGCATTGCAGCAGGCGCTTGCAAAATATCTTGATAATAAGGCGTCTGTGACAGGCGTGTTGAAACCGGTTGTTAAAGCAACTGCTGAGATGAAAAACAAACAATAAACAAATGACGGACAATGATCTGTTGCCAGGCATAACAAAGAAATATTTGGTATCCAATGACTTATTTTCTGCAATTATTTTTGAAAATGAGCGGGTGGGCTGTGCGTCTGCCGGCTCTTTGTGGTTTGGCTCTTTTGTGTCTTACCTTAACCATCCTGCCGGTTCGTGCCATGAACATTGAGCGGGTTGTCAGCCCGAAAGGCATCACTGCCTGGCTGGTCAGCGAAGCTAATGTGCCGCTCATTGCCATGCAGTTTGCCTTTGAAGGCGGGGCTGCTCAGGATCAGAACGGCAAGGAGGGCACAGCCTATCTCCTCTCCGGGATGCTTGATGAGGGCGCTGGTGATCTTAAATCTTCTGCGTTTCAGAACAAGCTTGAGGAACTTGCGGTCAGGCTGTCGTTCGACGCGTCTCGTGACCATTTTTCCGGAAATTTTCAGACCTTGAGTGAGCGCAAGGATGAAGGTTTTGCGTTGCTGAAGCTTGCCCTCACTCAACCGCGGTTTGATGATGATGCGGTTGACCGGGTGCGCCGACAGATTGTATCAGGGATGAAATTTGATGCGAACAACCCGCAGAAGGTGGCAACCAAAGCCTGGTTCAAGTCTGCTTTTGAAGGGCATCCCTATGCGCGGCCAACCAAGGGGATTGAGGCGAGTATCAATGCCATTGGCCGAGATGATCTGGTGGCAGCACACAAGCAGATTTTTGCAAAGGAACATCTGAAGGTTGCTGTGGTCGGGGATATCACGGCGCAGGAACTTGGAACGATGCTGGATGAAGTTTTTGGTGACCTGCCGGATAAATCTGGCGTGCAAAAAATTGAAGAAGCCAAAGCTGTGTTCGGGCCTTCTGAAGAGATCATTCAAATGAAAGTTCCGCAATCAGTGGTGCAATTTGGGCATCAGGGCATCAAGCGGAATGATAAAGATTTTATCCCGGCTTATATTCTGAATTATATCATTGGCGGCGGCGGGTTTTCCTCTCGTTTGATGGAGGAGGTCAGGGAGAAGCGCGGCCTTGCCTATTCGGTTTATACGTACCTTTATCCGATGGAGAACGGGGCGCTGATCATTGGCGGTGTCGGGACCAAAAATTCTTCAGTGCAAAAAGCGATTGCCATTATCCGCGAAGAGTTTAACCGGCTTGCAAATGATGGACCGAGTGACGAAGAATTTGAGAACGCCAAAAACTATCTCACTGGCTCGTACGCTCTTCGGTTTGATACATCCTCTAAAATTGCTAATCAGTTGCTGTGGATCCAGGTTGAGGGTCTGGGGTTGGATTATATCGAAAAACGAAATGATATGATCAAAGCGGTCAGCCATGATGAGATCAAGCGGGTTGCGAAACGGCTGTATGATGGCGATAAGTTGCGCTTTACCATTGTTGGCCAGCCTGATGCGCCGGTAACACCCTCTCAATAAAACTTAAATTCCATTGCATGGTGGGGGCCTGGTATTGACAATTGAACATGATTTTTCAGGTTGCCTTGAGCAACAGGTCGGGCCTGTGGGCCTGAGTGATGCTGTTTTCCAGAACTGGTTGGAGCAGGCAGGGCAGCAAGCGCGCCATCTCCAAAGACTTTATGAGGAAAATGGCCTGGCGCTTTTGCGTATTTCCGAAGCAAAGCAGGATATTGAGATCGCATCAGAGGCCTTTGCCAGGCTGACAGAAGGCGCGCGCTCGGTTGTTTTTTTTGGTACAGGTGGCTCCAGTCTTGGCGGGCAGGCTATTGCACAGATCGGTGGCTGGTCAATACCCGGTATTGACGGTAAGGGACCGAACAAACTGCCCCGGACTCGCATCTTTGACAATCTCGATCCGACCTCGCTCAAGCACTCCATTCAACAGCTTGATCTTGAAGAGACGCGCTTTGTTGTAACTTCTAAATCCGGCAATACGGCTGAGACTCTTTTGCAGCTGATTGTGGCGATTGATGCGTTTCGGGAAGCCGGGCTCGAGAGTTTGATTGGTAAAGGTATCCTTGGAATATCAGAGCCAAGGCAACCGGGCGTTGCCAACGGGCTGAGAGATTTGCTGGAGGGTTATGGCTGTGAAATTCTAGATCATGAGAGGGATATAGGCGGGCGGTTTTCCTGCCTGACAAATGTAGGTTTGATGCTGGCACTGGCACGCGGGCTCGACCCTTATGCCATCAGGCAGGGGGCGAGTGATGTGATGACAGAGCTTCTCAGCAGTTCTTCATTTGAGGCCTCATTGCCGGTTGTTGGCTCGGCCTTGAATGTTGGCCTATTCAGGGAGAAGGGTGTTTCAACTGTAGTGATGATGCCCTATGCCAATCAGCTTGACAGGTTTTCTCACTGGTTTGTGCAGTTGTGGGCGGAAAGCCTTGGTAAAGACGGTCTTGGCACCACACCTGTTGCAGCACTTGGCCCTGTTGATCAGCACAGTCAGTTGCAGCTTTATATGGATGGGCCAAAGGACAAATTGGTGACGGTTATTGCGCCCCGTTCAGAGGGTAAGGGCCCGCGCATCGAGAAAGGGCTGGCTGTAAAAGCCGGGCTTGATTATATGGCAGATCGGACGATTGGTGATCTTGTTAACGCGCAGGCAAGGGCCACAGTGGATGCGCTTCGCGGCGCGGGTCAGCCGACACGGTTTATCTCGATACCCACAGTGGAAGAGCATGTCCTTGGTTATCTGATGATGAATTTTATGATCGAGACCATTTTGAGCGCCGGTCTGTTGGGGGTTGATGCTTTTGATCAGCCTGCTGTTGAGGTTGGTAAGGGTATCGCGCGTGATTTTTTAACCCGTTAAGCCAGGCTAGCTGTATTTAAAGGAGAATTTGTGATGGCCATACGCCAACTGTCTCCCCATATCATCAATCAGATTGCTGCCGGTGAAGTTATTGAGCGGCCAGCCAGTGTTGTGAAAGAGCTTGCCGAGAACGCTATTGATGCTGGTGCTGCTCATATTGATGTTGATGTTGCGGGTGGTGGGCTTTCGCTTATCCGGGTGATTGATGACGGGGCCGGCATGAACCAGGCGGATCTGAGCCTGGCTGTTGAGCGGCACGCCACTTCCAAACTTGAAGATGACAAACTTTTCGCCATTGAAACGCTGGGGTTTCGCGGGGAAGCGCTGCCCTCTATTGGCTCTATCGCGAAGCTGAGGATCTCTTCGCGGATGGACACTGGTGAGGGTTTTGCGGTTGATGTTTCCGGCGGTGAAAAAAGTGATGTGCGGCCTGCCGGGGTCAATAAGGGGACTGAGGTTGAGGTCCGGGATCTTTTTTTTGCAACACCGGCGCGGCTGAAATTCCAGAAATCACAACGCGCTGAGGTTGCCGCGATCCATGACATTATGAAGCGGCTGGCCCTTGCCCATCCTGATATTGTTTTTCGTTTTGGTTCTGAAGGGCGGACCTTGTTAAACCTTTCGGCGGCAGCGATTGGTGATGAACAGGGGGAGCTTTCGCGGCTGGGCAAAATTATGGGCGCGGAATTTATCACGGATGCGTTACGGGTTGATGCCGAGCGGGAGGGGCTTTCTTTAAAGGGGTATGCGTCCTTGCCGACCTTGCACAGGGCGAACAATCAGCTGCAGTTCTTTTTTGTCAATGGGCGGTCAATTAAAGATAAGCAAATTCTCGGCGCCATGCGGGCGGCCTATCAGGATTATCTCCCTACCAATCGCTATCCTTATCTTTGCCTCTATCTCACCTTGCCGCCGGGGCAGGTGGATGTGAATGTACACCCGGCCAAGTCCGAAGTTCGCTTTGAAGACCCGGCCCTGGTGCGGGGGCTTTTGATCGGGGCCTTGCGCCAGTCAATTGAGGCGGCGGGGCACCGGGCAAGTGCG
>CAYGPF010000014.1:0-72418 GCA_964351785.1 uncultured Rhodomicrobium sp. | reverse complement strand
CTGGATATAATTCTCAACGATCTTCTGAAACTCGCCGGCGATGTTATCCCCGCGGAGCGTCATGGCCTTTTCCCCGTCAATAAAAACCGGCGCTGCAGGGCTCTCGCCGGTGCCAGGCAGACTGATGCCGATATCCGCATGTTTGGATTCGCCCGGCCCGTTAACGATGCACCCCATCACCGCAAAGTTCAGTTGCTCAACGCCCGGAAAGCGCTTCCGCCATGTGGGCATCTTCTCTTGTATATGGTGTTGGATATCTTGCGCCAGTTCCTGAAAAACCGTACTCGTCGTGCGCCCGCAGCCCGGGCACGCAGTCACCACCGGTATAAAGGCGCGCAGCCCCATGGACTGCAAAATTTCCTGCGCCACCTGAACTTCCCGGCGCCGGTCACCGCCAGGCTCTGGCGTCAGGGAAATCCGGATGGTATCACCAATCCCTTCCTGCAACAGAACCGCAAGCCCCGCAGTTGATGACACAATGCCTTTCGAGCCCATGCCCGCTTCTGTCAGCCCGAGATGCAGCGCATAGGAAGCACGGCCGGAGAGTAGACGGTAAACCGCAATCAGGTCCTGCACCGCGCTCACCTTTGCGGAAATGATTATCCGCGAAGCCCCAAGGCCGATTTCCTCAGCCCGCGCCGCGCTTAAAAGAGCGGATTGCACAATCGCTTCATGCATAACGGCGCGTGCGTCTTTCGGCACATCAAGTTTGGCGTTTTCATCCATCAGGCGGGTTAGCAGCTCCTGGTCAAGGGAGCCCCAGTTCACCCCGATCCGCACCGGCTTGTCATGGGTGAGCGCCAGTTCAATCATTTCTGAAAACTGCTTGTCCCGCTTGTCGCGAAACCCGACATTGCCGGGGTTAATCCTGAATTTGGCCAGCGCCTTGGCCATGTCCGGGTGCTCTTTCAATAGGGTGTGGCCGATATAATGAAAGTCCCCGACGAGCGGCACGGTCACGCCGCGCGCCAGAAGTTTTTCATGAATAAAGGGGACAGCCCGCGCGGCTTCCTCCCTGTCAACAGTGATCCGCACCAGCTCAGAGCCCGCCTGCGCCAGCTCGGCCACCTGGCGAACCGTCGCCTCAATATCCGCCGTATCCGTGTTGGTCATTGATTGAACAACAATCGGCGCCCCGCCGCCAATGGCATAAGGGCCAACCATGACCTTTGTGGTTTGTTGTCGTTTAATCATCAACAGGACCTCGTATTAAAAACACTGTCGTATCGGCGAATAAGAAATTTGGGTGACAGGCGATGCAATACCATGGGGTTATGGCTCTCATCTGGATTTCAAAACTGTAGAGGCCAGAAAACAAAGCGCCATGGTAACCACAATCGCCGGCCCGCTCGGGATATCAACATAAAGCGAAACAAGCAGCCCAACAACCACAGAAAACACCGAAATCAACCCGGAGAAGACAGCCATTTGCTCAGGCGTTCGCGAAAGGTTCATCGCCCCGGCCGCCGGTATGATCAACATGGCCGTGACCAGCAACAGGCCAACAAGTTTCATGGCAAGCGCCACCACGGCCGCAATCGACAGGCTGAGCAGAAACTCGGCCCTGCGGACCGGCACCCCTTCCGCGATTGCCATTTCAGGGTCAATGCTCAGCAGCAGGAGGTCTTGCCAGATAAAATAGATAAGCCCCCAGACAAGGGCGAGGCCAGAAAACACCAGCCATAAATCCCCGCTTGAGGTGGCAAGAATATCACCAAACAAAAGCCCCATCATATCGAGCTGCAAGGTCTCAAATTGCGAGACGACAATGAGACCAAGCGCCAGCACCGCATGGGCGATCAGCCCCAGCGCGGTATCTTTGGCCAGAAAGGTGGCCCGCTGAACATATTTAAGGCCAAATGCCACAAAAAGGCTTGAGCAGAAGATAGCAAGGCTCAGATGAATGTTGGCCAGCAGTCCCAGCGCAACCCCAAGCAGGCCGGCGTGTGCAATGGTCTCGCCGAAATAAGCCATCCGCTGCCAGACGACAAAACAACCAAGCGGCGCAGAGATCAGGGCCATGCCAATGCCGGCAAGCCCCGCCCGCAAGAGAAAATCATCCATCAGCCTTGATCCCTTGAGCGGTGTGGTCATCTGTTGGAGTGAGAGGAGCGTCCTGATGCTTGCTGCAGTCGCCTTCATGGACACCGCCGCAAAGGTGGTGCTCATGATCGTGTCGGTGTGCGTAAAGCCCCAGTTGCGCAGCTGTGTCGGTGCCGAAAAGTTTTGCATATTCGGGGTGTGTGCTGATCTGCTCAGGCACCCCTTCACAGCAGATATGCCCATTCAGGCAAATCACCCTGTCACTTTGCGCCATGACAATATGCAAATCATGAGAGATCAGCAGTATCGCGCAATTAAGCCGGTCACGAAGGCTGCCGATCAATTCATAGAGGGCAGCCTCACCGGCAAAATCAACCCCCTGGGCCGGTTCATCCAGCACCAGCAGGTCAGGGTGACTGAGGATCGCCCGTGCCAGCAAAACCCGTTGCATCTCCCCGCCCGACAGCGCGCCCATCTGCACTTCTATCAGATAAGCCGCACCAACATGATGAAGTGCCTCGGTAATCGCTTCAGGATCAACAGATTTCCGGAGGCTTAAAAACCGCCGCACAGACAAGGGCAGGCTTTTCTCAATACGCAGGCGCTGCGGCACATATCCTATCGTTAAATCATCACGGCGCCGGATGCTGCCTGAAGTCGGCTCAAGAATGCCAAGGCATAAACGGGCAAATGTGGTTTTACCGCTGCCATTAGGGCCAATGATGGTAACAATTTCACCTTTGGAGACGGAAAAATTCACATTCTCCAGAATTAATTTGCCGTCGCTCCTATAGGCGATGTCTTTGGCTTCAATCAGCATGGTGCCCCATCCCTGTCAGAGGGTAAGCTCTGGCAATCCTGGCAAAGGCCCAGAATTTCAAGGTGAGTTTGCTGGTTGTCAAAACCGTTATCTTGCGCAAACCTCTCCACTACGGGGGTCAGGGCGCCGCCATCCAGTTCCCCGATGCGGCGGCAGTTGCTACAGATCAGCAGAACAAGGCTTTCACCGCAACAGTCACGTTGCGCCCCATCAAAAGCAGACTGGCAGACAAAATAGGCATTGGTTGAACGCAACTTGTGAATAAGCCCGGCATCTTCTAAAAACTCAAGGCAGCGATAAACAGAAATCGGCGCCAGCTTTTCGCCCCGCTCAGCCAGTTTGTCAAGAATCTCATATGCGCCAACCGCCTTATGCCCGGCTGCTACTTCGCGCAAGATATCACGCCGCAACCTTGTCAGCCTGAGGCCCTGATCATGGCAGCGGCTTTCAGCAATTTTCATCAAAGCGGATTTGCAGCGATCATGATCGTGATCACCGCGGGGAAACAATAGGGCACCCATGAAAAACCTCAAAACTTTATTGAATGGCACGAAATACCATATAAATGTTACAATATCACATTTTGGTGCGCGTGCAACACACCAGAGCCCCCCTGTCACTTTCATCAGGGAAAGCTGTCAAATCTGTTTAATCAATATCGTTCATAATATATAGACATTGCTGTGCGATCCGTCAGTGCCTCCAGGGAGAAACCTGTTGATCGCATTGCTGTGCGTCCTAACTTGAGCATGGGGTTAATGAATGCCGTCACGTATAGAAATACTGGAAGATGAGCTGCTCAATCAAAAAGTTGAGGCCATCGTGAATGTCACCAATCAGGAACTGGTGCCCAAAACAGCGTCTGAACAGGCCCTGTTTGCCAAGGCCGGCCCAAAATTAGCGGAAGAATGCACCCATATCACCCCCTGCCCGACGGGGGAGGCCCGCATCACCAGAGGGTACGGTCTCAGTGCAAATTTTATCATCCACACGGTGAGCCCGGTTTGGGGCGGCGGGGAAAGCGGCGAAGATCAGAGCCTCGCCAGTTGCTACAAAAACATTTTTGAACTGGTTGAAAGTTTTGAAATCACCAGCCTGGCTCTGCCCTCGCTGGTAAACGAGGAAACAGGGTTCCCCGAGGCCCGGGCCGCGCATATCGCCATGGCGGCAATCAGCGGGTTTTTAATCAAGAACCCCGACTTCAAGGCAATAAAGCTTGTTGTGGGTGATGACAGGGTTATCAAAGCTTATGAAACAGCCTTTGATAATGCGATGAATGCCTGATCCTTTAAGTGCGGAGAGCTGCTTTATGGCGTCAACAGATGAAACAACACCGCAGATTCAGGTCGGCTGGCGCGAATGGATAAAATTGCCGCAGTTAGGGCTGGGCGCGATTCACGCCAAAATTGACACGGGTGCCAAAACCTCCGCCCTACATGCTGAAGACATTGAAACTTTCGGTCCCATATCCCGCCCCAAAGTGCGATTTGGTGTGAAACCGCTTGATGACAATGATGATCTTATCATCTATTGCACAGCTCCCATTGTGAACCGCCGTTACGTAACAAGTTCAAACGGCGAATCTGAATTTCGCACCATTATCAAAACCGACCTCGGGATCGAAGATCAGACCTGGCCCATTGAAGTATCATTATCCAACCGTCAAAATCTAACTCATAGGATGTTGTTGGGCCGCTCAGCCATGGATGCTGCAAATCTGGTGGTTGAACCCGGCCAGGATTATCTGTTAAAGCCCCTCTCCCGCTCGATCTATAAAAACATAAAAACCAAAAGTCCGGTTGCCCGCGCCTTGCGCATTGGCCTCCTGACCATGGAACCGGAGAACTATTCCAACAAAAAAATCATCGACGCTGCCGAGTGCCAGGATCATGTGATAGAGACCATCAAAACCACCAACTGCTACATGAACATCAATTCCATCACCAGCGGTCTCCATTATGATGGTGAAAAACTGCCCCGTTTTGACGCCATTATCCCGCGCATCGGCGCCCAGATCACCGCATACGGAACCTCAATTGTCCGCCAGTTTGAAATGACCGGTGCCTTTTGCCTGAACTCTGGAGAAGCCATATCCCGCTCACGGGATAAATTACAGGCACATCAGGTTATGGCCCGCCATGGTATCGCGATGCCCATCACAGCTTTTGCCAGCTCACCGAAAAACACGGAAGATCTGATTAAACTGGTGGGCGGTGCACCTCTTGTTGTGAAACTGCTGAAAAGCACACATGGGCGAGGGGTTGTCCTCGCCGAAACGCGGAAAGCGGCCGAATCAGTGATTGACGCCTTCAGAGGCATTGATG
The DNA here is from genome assembly GCA_964351785.1 of uncultured Rhodomicrobium sp. GTDB lineage: Bacteria > Pseudomonadota > Alphaproteobacteria > Rhizobiales > HXMU1428-3 > HXMU1428-3. Next base: position 67,231 of record CAYGPF010000014.1, on the reverse strand, counting down.
CCGATTTTCTGGTGCAGGAATTTATCGCCAGTGCTGAAGGCACGGACATTCGTTGTATTGTACTGGGAAACCGGGTGGTCGCTGCCATGCAGCGCCGCGCGGAGCCTGGCGAGTTTCGCGCCAATATCCATCAGGGCGGCACAGCAAGCACCATTAAAATCACCAAACTGGAGCGGCAAATGGCCATCAAGGCCAGCAAGGCATTTGGCCTGTCGCTGGCAGGTGTTGATATTTTGCGCTCGGACAAAGGGCCTCTCCTGCTAGAGGTCAATTCATCGCCCGGCCTACAGTCCATCGAAAAAATTACTGGCATGGATCTGGCGGGTGAGATCATCAGGCACATAGAAAAGAATATCTTTCGCCGCCAGAAAACTCTTAAAAAGCAGTAAGGTTTCCACTCATGCTGGGCCTCAGGGCAACCCGCATGAGTGACTTTTAAAAAATTCTTAAGGTTTGAAAAACATTAGGACAATTTTCTTTGAAATATTTCCCCCTCGGCGAAAAATGGTAACTGCATATTAAGGGTAAGCGTTCAGTCTGTGACTTTGTGTAAATCTGTCCCGGATGATTATGATGCTGCTTAAATTTCCCACCTGTGTTGATAGCCACATTTATTCAATAGGCACCTTGTTAGATCCCACCACAGGCGAACCGCATCAGGACCAATCCATGGCCTGCCAGAAAATCAGCAATGGATTTCCAGACGAAGCCCGCGCCCTTTGTGAGCTGGATGGCATGGTCGGTGCGCACGATGTCTCCGGCCTTCTCAATAAAGAGGCCGCAACGGATGGCGCGATTTGCGTGCGCGCCAGCAATCCCTTTTATGACACCAGTGTAAACCCCAGCCATGCCTGGATGACCATAAATAAGGTGATGCTGACAGGTGATCAGAGCGGTGTGGTCGGTCAGGAAAACCTGTTTGCCTCAAGCTATGTCATAAACACCCGCCTTTGGGAGCGCCATGCCCCAGATCTGATCGGCACCATTCGCTCCCTTGATTTTGAACAGCCAGGTATCATCGGCAATCCAGATCAAAACTACAAATTCGTTGATAAGACCCGTATTGAGCCATTAAAGGCTGATGATGTGACCCTTGAAGACCTGCCCCAGGGCGTTGGGCTGATTATGGGGGCGCTTGCCTCCGGCTATCCAGGCCAGTTCGGCAGGGAAAGTTTTGCCACCATTGATGATTTTCTCCATGCCCTCCAGAACACGATGAAATTACTGCCCGCGGCCTTGCGCCACACTGTTTCCTTTGCCTATGGTTTTGCCAACCGCCAGCCCATCTGCGCGCTGCAGTATTTCGAGGATCGTGAAATCCAGAGCGGTGCCTTTAACAAACCAATTGCCGCCATGCCCATCGGGGCCGAACAGGGCATGACCTGTCAGGAAGTACGCGGCCTTTTGGCAGAGCGCCTGAAAAATGCTTACGCCCCAACCATACCAATGAACGAGCTGGAAGAGTTTGTTGATGATGATGATCTGTTTGAAGAAGAGGGATTGTTTGATGAACTGACCGGCCTTGCTCGTGAAACCTGCGCCTCCCTTGGCCAGATCCTCAACGAAATTGGCGTTCATGTCCGTGCCGATGAAAGCGCTCTTATCTGCGGTGCGGCAACAAACCCGGCCATTCTGGCTTATGACCAGCTGCTCAAGGGTGAGGACACAACCCCTCACATTTCCGGCCTCTACACCCTTTTCAGTGATTTTGACAGCGCCCCTCACATCTATGAAAACCTGCTAAGGGATATCAGTAAAAATTTCAAAACCGAGATCACCCCGCTCTCAAAATATCTGGGTGCTGCCATCAGGGATGAAAAATTTGATGTTGAGAACCCCGAATTCCTCAACCAGATAGAAGATCTCCTTGTTTTATCCGGCCGATTACCGATTGCCGAACCATTTCTGGAATACCGCTCTCGTATCATAGAGGGAGCGGCAGATGCCCTGCGCCAATATATGGCGAATACCCCCTATCTCACCCCGGCCGCGCTTGTTACCCTTTCAGAATATGAGCAGGTCTCTGACATGGTCGCCTGTATCCTCGAAACCGGGGACTGGTCTTTCACCCAGCGCCTCAATATCAGCTTCACGATCTTTGCTCTCTCAGGTGAAGGCTACATCCAGGACGCAGCTGCCCTCGCCCGGCGTTTATTGCCGCCAAGCGTGATATCCCATCAATGGATCCACGCCCTGATCAACAGCCGCGCCCTGGCTGAAAGTTTTGAAGCCATCATCCAGTACCCCGATTTACTCCCCAGCGAACAGGTCATCACAATTCTGAAAGCCATGACAGAGCACCTCGCCCGTACCGGCCGCAAGGAAACCGTGATAGAACATGTGACAAGGCTAGGCAAAACCCTGCCCCACCGCGAGGAGATCAATTTTTCAAGCCCCGACATCGAACAGCCTCTGGAAGAGAGTATGTTGCTGCGCCTGAGAATGATGACCATCCTCTCAGATGCAGCTGAGCGTTTTCATGCCTCAGCCCAGCATGCCCGTCTGATTTTATCCCGTTAAAGGCCTAAAAAGGAACTGATACGGCCAGCCCCGGCAAGCCTGTTGTGAACAGCCGGTAAAGCCAGCATTAAAAAAGCGGGAAGCAGAACAAATAAGAGCTGTATCTTGCCTCATTTATCGATTATGTGAGGCAGCATGGCAAAACAAATCAAGGCACATATCAACCGGCAGGCCCCCGGGGATTATGAGTACCTCACCACCATCGCGTTTGAGCATGATCAAAGCGACTGCCTGCGCATAACCAGAATTCGCATGCGCAAACCGGGCGAGCCGAAAGCCTTTAAACTGCCATTGAGTATGCTCACCTGGTACACCGAACATGCCCCGGCCGGCCGCGAGATCACCCGCGATGACAACAATCAGCAAAACAACGCCCTGCTCTACATTGAGCTGAAAAATTTGAAAGAACAGATAGGGGCTTTCTCTCTGAAAGATCATCTGTATCTGGAAATCGAGATCAAGGAGCTTGATCGTGATGATGTTGCCCTCACCCGCAATGATGATGGCAAGATCAAAATTGAGGTCAATCTTTATGCTGGGCCAAGAGCTGGCTGCACCCTCACCATAAGCCCACTGCAAAATGAAGGGGATGCGCCCCCAACCTATCCGCCGCATTTGGGCAAAGGGGGGCGGTTTGATCTGGCCGAACTTGTGATCAAATCAAAGGAAGGCCCACTCGACCCGCGGACAGACAAGCGGGTAATCCTGGCAGACATAAAGTTGGCTGGCCCTTACAAATCCCTGCGACCAGAGCTATTGTCACGCCTCCGGCTGTTTCAGGGCAGAAACCTGAAACCAAATCACTATGTGCGCGATCGACACAGCTATGACGAGCAATATAAATCTCACCCGATGGACCAGAACATGCCCTTTCCTAACGGGGCCCGGATCTTTGGCCCATTGATGCCGCAAGGCCCAAGGGAAAAACAGCCCCCCCTGACCCTCGCCTTGATGGCCAGGCTGAACGACCCATTCTGGAAAATTTTGCAAAAATTGGAGCAGGACAATCATAACCAGCCCCTTACCGGCACACTGGAGTTGATCCTGCCTGAGCCGGATGCGAATAAAATCGAAAAACATGACTTCAAGATAGAGCTGCACGAAGGCAACTGGCTGATCATTGAAGACGGCAACGCAAAAAGTCAGCCTGTCTACATCTCATTGAACGAGCATCAGAAAACCGGGGAAGCCAGCATAACCCTGCCCCAGATCTTTGAAGGTCCGCCTGCAAGTGCCTTTATCTCTCTTCTCTACTATCAGGGGCGGGCCCTTACCAACCAGACAAATGAACCCATGAACCTGGCCCTGAGCCCGGCCGCTAGCAACCCAACCCATATTTTCAAGCCGGATGTTCTTGAAATCAGTCAGGGAACGGGCCATCTAATTTTGCTGAACCCGACCCCGGACGGCCTGAAAAAACCAGCAAAATCAGCATCTTTCAATGTAAAATGCTTTTGGCCAGAGACCAGCAGACAGCTTGAAACAAAGCTCACCATCACCTGGACCAGGCCCATAAATGCCCAGTCCTTTGCCATTGACATAGGCGCGAAATCCATAGCCATGGCAAAGATGAAGCCAGAGGGCATCAAGCCTCTCACTCTCGCCGCCTGCACAGCCAGTGAGAACACGCCAACTGATAATCAAGCCTGTCTGCAAGCGCCTTACCTGCCCGCAAATGTTCAGCTCATAACCGGCACACAAAATGACAAATCATCAGAGACAACAATCAACAGTGAAAGCAGGCGCGCTGCAGCCTACCCTTTAAGCCTCACCTATGATCTGGCGAGTGACCCAATGAATGCGGCTGAATCAAGACTGGTTGAAACCGGCCATACCTATGACATAAACCTGCCCGCCGCCTGCCCGCAGACAAACGGGATGGAAGGCCAAAAAGGCACCAAAGCGACAACCCCGGCATTGATAGATCTGAAACCCCTGATCACCACTGGGGTGGCCGGGGACGAATTGGCAGAGGACACTTATTATTTAACCCGGCAACCAGCCCGAAACAGCGAAAAAGGCACCAGTCTCGCCCTCACGGGAACCATCAACCCGCAGTTGTTGTTAGCAGACGCCCTGCATGAACTGATCAGTTTTTATGGCACATATCTGCCAACCATAAATCATGGAAAACGGTTAAGCGTAGAAGACAAGGCCATCGCTCAGACTTTACCGGATGAACCCACCATGCTTGTCCTGACCCATCCGGATTCCCTGACAGAGACAGGCAAACGCCGCTACCTTGAAGCCGGGGCCAAAGCCCTCAGTCTTTACGAGCAGGGCAGTTTTCAAAAACTTGGCCCAGCCGCAGAACTCGTCTCCCTGCAGGCAAGATCGGACGCTGAAACCAGTATCCACCTCATTTCAGAAACAACCGCCGCCGCCTACCGCGCCCTCCAGCAACTGGCAGAAAAGGAACAACCCGCCAGAGCCAGAAAGATAGCGCAGATTCACATGAACATGGGCCATCAAAGTCTGAGCCTTGGCGCTTTTCAGGGCTGGATAGGGGAAACAGCAGCCCGGCTCGATGAGCATCTGGGCTCCATTAATTTACCGCTGGGTGAAACCACCGCTGAGGCAATGCTGGCTAAAGAAGTGGCAAAGATCATGGAAACGGCTTTGAACGCTGGCGCTCCCCTTATGGCAGAAGCCCCTCTGCCAGGGAGCAAAGAGACAATCAAAGCCACGGAAAACCCGGTGAACGAAGAGCTGCTGATCCAGCAGAATTTTATCAGGGAGTTGCGCTGCGCCATCCTGGGGTTAAGTGACCAGCCAAAAAACATCAAAAATGATTTCAAACTTATTTTGACAAAAAGCACAGGCACCCACTGGCCCTACACACTCTCCTCAGCCATTCCTCTGGATAATGCCCCACTAACCCTCTGGCAGGGCCTGAATGAGCAAAAACTGGTCCTGACAACGGATGAAAACAAAACCCACTGGCAACTTGAGTTGCATGCCTCAATCGCAGCCATGTGCGAAAAAGTCGGACCACTTTCAACCTATCTGGCTTTTATAGCCGACTTCCTCCCCCGCGCCATCAGCACAGCCTTGCCATTGCATGATCCGGCCATTGACTTTGTCTTCTCTCTCTCTGGTGGGGCAGGTCTTTTCAAGGCACTGCAAAACCGGTTGGCGCAAACAGCAGACCATGTCCCCTTCCGGCTGATTGACCTGCCAGAAACCTACGAAGCTGCAAAGCACTGCGTGGTTGAAGGAGCGCTCCATCTCGTTAGCCAGCAGCGCACCCCGCCGCTCAGTCAGATCAAACCGAACATCATCGTCCTGCCTCGGAAAGATCAGGGCGCGGCCGGCGAAGATCTGGAAAAACTGGCGCAGAATTCAGACATTGATCTGATCACCAGCCATCAGGTTGAGGGGGACATCCCCAAAGCTACAACCCACCTTCAGGTGATAGAGACCATCACCGGTCTCGCCCCCTTGATAAAAAAAGACAAGGGTGCGCTCTCTTGCCATCCTTATCTGGAAGATCTTGACCGCGCCGCCAAACACGAGTGGGCCAACGCTGAAAGCCTTTGGTCAAACTGGTTGCAGCATTGCTCACAAACCATGTTGAATATGGCAATACCTGATAACATCACCGCAAATGGAAACAGCGGAGGGGCCGCAATCTGGCGTTATCAGACGTTGCAGGAAAATGAAGCCCAGTTCACCATTGGTGATCACACCTATTGGGTTAGCTCCGGGCTGATTATGCCGGATCAGTGATCAGAATCCCTCAAAAACCCACAAAGCCGAAACGGGCGTTAAAATCCGTTTCCAAACCCGGTAATAACAGCTTAAAATACTGCTTGGGCAACAGGGTTTGGGCGGTAAACCCTTGAAATATGCTGAATGCGGCGCCGCAACAGAGTTGTCAACAGCTTGTGCACGAAGAGAAAATGCAAACTGGAAAAATGCCTCACCTCAACCACAAATCAGTGGTAAGGCAGGCGGGGTGAAATTGTGAGGTTATCACGTGAGGTCATCACGAAAGACATGCCGGTAAAACACCTCCGGCCATGTTCTGATTTTATATAATGATCTCAACTGATTTAAGACGGGGGAATTGAGCTAGTATGTCTGTGTTAAGGGCACCCGGCATGGTGATGGGAAACATGCTGCGCGCAGCCTTCACCAACGAAAGATTGTTTCTGATGGGGTTGACCAGCCTGGCGCTTTCACTCGCCTCCGGCTGGACGACCTTTGAAGGCATGACCAACTTCACCAAATCACCGGTTTTGTGTTTCCTGATCACATTCGGTGTTCAGGGCATCATGCTTGTCAGCGCCTGGATGATTGGCGAAGCCCTCATTGCCTTGCGCGTCAAACGCGAAGGCAGGGAACAGCAAAACACGGCCAAGAAGATCTTCAATACCGTTTTTGACGGCCCGGCGACCATTTTCAAAATCTGGTTGATCTGGATGGTGTTTCTGTTCTCTATGGCGATCTCGGTGTTTTTCTCATTTGACAGCCTCTTCAGTTCCATCTTCTCCAATGAAGAACGCGAGCGCGCCGGTGAAATCCGCGCGCAAAGCGAAGTCGGCACTGTGCTGGCGGAGCTGAAAAGCCGGATTGAAAAACGCAAATTCGAGGCGCAGGACACACTGTTAGCCTCAGAGGCCTGGGGAAATTATCGCCAGCGCCTCGATGCCCTGAGCAAAGTTGCCCGCTCCGCCCCGGAACTTGTGGAACAACAGCTCATCTCAAAATTGCGCAATGAACAGACCGAAATCGCCCGCCACCAGGAAAGTTTCGCCCAAGCCAAGGGCCAGCGTGCCGCACTTGAATCAAGACAGCAAAAAATAGCCACAGACATAAACCGTTTAAAAGCAGACCGCCCTGGCCTGAGCGCCGAGGTGGATGAATTGCGCCAGCAATTGAGGGCAAAACAACGCCTCATTGACCAAAGCAAGGCCGAAGCCATGGAAGAGGCCCGCGGCATTGGTGCCACAGGCCGTGAAGGTGAAGGGCCAAAATTCCGCGCCATCAAGGAAAAACAAAAAAGATTGACCGCTGAACGGGATGTCATCACCACGCAAAAAGAACTGGCTGAAAGCCGGCTGGAAAAACTGGACGGTCAAATCGCCACCCTCTCAAGGGAGCTGGAACTGGTGAACGGCGAAATTGCCAAAATCGACGGTCAGGCCTCAGTTGCCAAAACCTTCATTGATGCCCAGGCAAAACGGCAGACAGAAACAGCCGCCAGGGAGTTCTCCGCCACCGCCAGCATCGACAGTCTGGATGACGCACGTGAGCGTTTCCGCACCCAGCCCGGCCAGGACACATTTTTAAGCATCCAGACAAATTGTACAAATCTCTACAGTGCCCTTTCAGAGGTCCCGAAAATCGCCCCGGAGATCAAAACCATCTCCTGCGAACCAGGAGCTGACACCGCCACCCTTGCAGCGCGTATCTTCACCCTGCAGGCAGCTCATGAAGCACAAGAGAAAAAATGTGTCATTGGCAGGACGAAGCGCAGCACCCGTATCGACAGCCTTCTGAAATTGGGCAAACGCTGCATCCAGACCTCCGGCCTTGAGGAAAAAGACGCCAATGAACTCCGCACCATATTAAACCGTGTTGATCTGAACCGTGATGACAAGGCGAAAAATTTCGTCGTCACCCTGAACGCCTTCAAGGATGGCAACTGGCTGGCCTATCTGGCGCTGGGGCTTGCCATTGCGATTGACAGTTTGGTGTTTATCTCGGGACTGATCGGCGCCAAAACCGCTTCCTATGATAACACCGGCAACCCCGGCGACATCATGCGCTACGGGCTTGGTATGTCATCGGATATCACGGGCAATGAACCGGAAGATATCTTCACAGCCAAACTGTTTTTCAGAAGTGTCGATGGCCCCTCATACCTGCCGGGCTATCTCGCCGTGATTGATCGCGGCCGCCTCCGGCCAGAGGAACGCACCCACGTCAACAAGGTCTTGACCATAGCTGGTAATAAGGTCGTCCAGGATAAAGAGAAAGGCAAAGAGGAATTCTTCCACGTTGAAGAAACCTTTTATCAAAACCTCGCGCGTCAGGTCTACCTCTGGGATAAATTCAATCAGAAAGACAAAAAAAGAAATCATGGCGTTTATAAATTCAAACAGCGCAATCATGGTGCGAATGATAATGAGCATGAGACAACAGAGGGTGGAGAATGGTTTTTTGGCAGGCATGCCACAGGCGGCGTTACCAAGACAGGGGAGCGCCGCATTTCATGGGGTAACGAACGCCGTGCACAGATAACTAATTATCAAGAAGAACCACTTGCCCTGGAAGACAAAAGGTCAACAGATATTGCCGATGAATATGGTGATGACGAGGTTCAACAACCCGAGCTGAAAAAAAACAGCTCTTGGAAAAACTTGTTCCAGAACATCTCAAATGGCTTGTCGGGAAATGAAAAAAAGAGTGATCCCATCAGCAAAGAGGGCACACCCGGTGAAACAGAGAAATCTTTAACCGGAACAGATGAAAGAGACTAGGTCAGTATCTCGCTTTAATGTGAGAGGAGGCTGGCTCTGAGCGGTTTCAGAGATCAGTGACTGCAGCAGCTATCTCGGACCGGATAGCTGTGGCCGCTGCCAGCGGATCATCAGCCCTGGTGATTGGCCGGCCGACCACGATATGATCAGCCCCGGCCTCGATTGCCTGGAAAGGTGTTAGCACCCGCGTTTGATCCTGGTGATCACTGCCTAGAGGGCGGATGCCAGGCGTCACAATAAGAAAGTCCGGCCCGACCAGGGTTCGAATAGCCGCCGCCTCTTTAGCTGAGGCAATAACCCCGTCAAAACCGGCTTCAGCAGCCATTTTAGCCCGTTTCAGCACCAGCTCTTGCGGGCTGACCCCGGAAATCCCCTGCTGTTCGAGGTCGTGCTTGTCAAGGTTCGTCATCACACTCACCCCAAGCAGTTTCAGTTGACTTGAGGCCCGCCCTCGCACGGCCGCTTCCATTGTTTTCTGATCTGTTATATGGAGGGTGAGAAAATCCCCGCCAAGGCGGGCTATATTGGCGGTTGCTTTTTCAACAGTCGCGCCAATGTCAAGCAGCTTGGCGTCAATAAAAACCTGTTTCCCCTCAGCCTTTAATATGGTCGACAGCTCCTGACCGCCGGCAAACAGCAACTCGAGACCGATTTTGTAAAACTGGCATTGGTCTTCAAGTCGCGCCACCATATCGCGCGCTTCCATTGTCGTGGCAAAATCAAGCGCTACAATCAGCCTGTCATCAAGGGGTCTTTGGGTCATCTATGGTGCTCGGGTCTCAGCAACATGGCCAGCCGCTTTCATCAGCGCTTTCATAGCACCAGACAATGTGGCCTCAACCGGCGCATCAGTTATCTCACCGGCATCACCAAGCACTTTATTGCCGCGCGGAACTGCAACCGTGTTTGGCAGCACCTGCACCTGATATCCGTTTGTGAGCAGGGCAACCATGGTCTGGATCACCCTGATCCCGCCAAGCGCGCCCATGCTGGTGGCACCCACAGCAAACACCCGCCCATGCCAGGGCGTTCTTGCCGGGGTATCCTCACTTTTGATCCGGGACACCCAGTCAAGCGTGTTTTTCAATAGCGGTGTGATCGAGGAATTATATTCGGGTGATGCGATAAAAATCCCATCATGGGCTTTTACAATGTCTGCAAGCCGTCTGGCCGCTTCCGGCACACCATCGACTTGCTCCACATCACCGCAATAAAGCGGCATGTCAAAATCCTTGAGATCAACAAAGGTGGTCTCGGCGCCAAACTCCTCAGCCAGCCGGGCCGCAGCTTTAGCCAGTCGTTTGTTCAGGGAAGCAGACCGGGCACTACCGGCAAAAAACAATAATTTTACCCCCATGGGTACATCACTCCTTATCATGTTGATCACAGTTCATAATCTCATGTTGCCAGCATGTCTATATCAAGAACCGGAAATGAAGGAAACCCGAGAGGAGGGCAAAGCTGGATTAATCAGACGATTTGTCAAAAAAATCTTTAACCCTTTTGAGAAAACCGCTGGACTGTGGGTTGGTTTCCTCGCTGGAGGCTTTTTCAAAATCTTTCAATAGATCTTTCTGGCGCCGCGAGAGATTTTTCGGTGTTTCCACCTCAACCTGAACATACATATCCCCCATAGCTTTCGAGCGCAGCACGGGCATACCCTTGGATTTCAGACGAAATTGTTTGGCAGTTTCTGTCCCCTCCGGGATCTTCATGCGTGTGCGCTCACCATCAACGGTTGGCACTTCAATCTGCCCGCCAAGGGCAGCAGTAATCATGGATATAGGAACCTGACAGAATATATCAGCGCCATCCCTGCTGAAAATATCATGAGGGGCGATGCTTAAAAAGATATAAAGGTCACCCGATGGGCCGCCGCGCAGTCCGGCCTCACCTTCACCGGCGAGGCGAATGCGTGTGCCGTCTTCAACACCAGACGGGATGTTCACACTTAAGATCCGGTCTCTGGTAATCCGCCCGGAGCCAGAACAGTCAGAACAGGGATCAGAAATCACCTCACCCCGGCCATGACATTGCGAACAGGTGCGCTCAATGGTGAAAAATCCCTGGCTGGCCCTGACCTTGCCAAGCCCGGCACAGGTTGAGCAGACAGTCGGAGAGGTGCCCTTTTTCGCCCCGCTCCCATCGCAGGTTTCACAATGCACAGAACTGGGCACCTTGATCTCAGCTGATTTGCCGGTATAGGCATCACCGAGGGAAATTTCCATATTATAGCGAAGGTCAGAGCCGCGCTCCTGCGCGTTGCGGGGTTTTGCCCGCCGTGCACCGCCAGCCCCCATAAAGTCACCAAACAGATCATCAAAGATATCAGACATGGAAGCCCCAAAGTCGCTGTCAAAACCAGCACCGGCACCAGGTCCATAACCACCACCTTCAAATGCAGAATGACCAAACTGATCATAAGCGGCCCGCTTCTGCGGGTCTTTCAGCACTTCATAGGCTTCATTGACTTCCTTGAAATTTTTCTCGGCATCATCATCCCCCTGGTTTTGATCAGGGTGAAATTGTTTCGCCATTTTGCGAAAGGCGGATTTAATCGCCTTTTCATCAGCATCGCGGCCAACGCCCAAAACTTCATAATAATCGCGCTTCGCCATCTAGCATTGCCTCTTATTCTAATTCTGGCTCAGTCAATGATGAATGTTAAACGCTTCACACCTGTGAGCAAAGCAGAACCGCCAGGAATAATCATCCTGGCGGAGCTGACGGGATCAGTCATCTAGGCTGACTTTTTCCCCTCTTCATCGTCATCGTCTTTAACTTCTTCAAAATCAGCATCGACAATATCATCGTCCGCACGATCATCAGAAGGTTCATAAGCTGCATCTTCAGCTTCACCATCCTCGGCATTGGCATCACGGTACATTGCCTCACCAAGCTTCATTGCGGTTTGGGCAAGCGCTTCAGATTTGGCATTGATCGCCTCGATATCCTCACCCTCAGCCGCTTCCTTCAACTCATTCAGTGCAGTTTCAATTGCAGCTTTGTCTTCATCACCGACCTTGTCAGCAAATTCACTAAGGCTTTTCTCTGTTGAGTTAATACGGGCTTCAGCCTGGTTTTTCGCGTCAACAAGCGAGGCGCGTTTGCGATCATCCTCGGCATGGCTTTCCGCATCTTTGACCATCTGATCAATGTCATCATCAGACAAACCGCCAGAAGCCTGAATGCGGATGGAATGCTCTTTGTTGGTTGCCTTGTCTTTGGCCGACACATTGACAATGCCATTGGCGTCAATATCGAACGTCACCTCAATTTGTGGCACACCGCTCGGTGCGGGGGGAATACCGACAAGATTAAACTGCCCAAGCAGTTTATTATCAAGCGCCATTTCCCGCTCACCCTGGAACACCCGGATGGTCACGGCATCCTGGTTGTCATCGGCGGTTGAAAAGATCTGACTTTTCTTTGTTGGAATGGTCGTGTTGCGATCAATCAGGCGGGTAAAGCGACCGCCTTTGGTCTCAATGCCAAGTGAAAGCGGCGTGACATCCAGCAGCAGCACATCTTTGACATCACCCTGCAGAACGCCGCCCTGAATGGCAGCACCCATGGCAACCACCTCATCGGGGTTGACGCCTTTATTCGGGTCTTTGCCAAAAAAGGTTTTCACAGTTTCGTAAACCTTTGGCATCCGGGTCATGCCGCCAACCAGCACAATCTCATCAACTTCACCGGCCTTGATACCCGCATCCTTGAGGGCATTATCCATAGGTTTTATGGTGCGCGAAATCAGATCATCAACCAGATTTTCAAGTTTGGCCCGTGTCAGTTTCATGGTCAGGTGTTTGGGGCCAGCCTGATCAGCAGTAATAAAGGGAAGATTGATCTCGGTCTGAGTGGCGGATGAAAGTTCAATCTTCGCCTTTTCAGCCGCTTCCTTCAAACGTTGCAGTGCGAGCTTGTCGGACCGCAGATCAATTGAATTTTCTTTTTTGAACTCATCGGCCAGATAATCAACCAGCCGCATGTCAAAGTCCTCACCACCAAGGAATGTATCACCATTGGTGGACTTCACCTCAAAAACACCATCACCGATCTCAAGAATAGAGACGTCGAAGGTACCGCCGCCAAGGTCATAAACGGCAATCGTTGCGCCATCTTTTTTATCAAGACCATAAGCCAGCGCCGCCGCTGTTGGTTCATTTATGATCCGCAGCACTTCAAGACCGGCAATCTTACCGGCATCTTTGGTGGCTTGTCGTTGGGCATCATTAAAATATGCAGGCACGGTAATCACCGCCTGGGTGACGTCGGCGCCTAGATAGGATTCAGCCGTTTCCTTCATTTTTTGCAGGATAAAGGCTGAAATCTGCGATGGTGAATAATTCTCTTCCTGCGCTTCAACCCAGGCATCACCATTGTCAGCTTTTACAATCTTGTAAGGGACCAGCTTCTGGTCTTTGGAGACTGTTGGATCATTAAACCGGCGGCCGATCAATCGCTTGATGGCAAAAAGTGTATTTTCCGGGTTGGTGACAGCCTGGCGTTTCGCCGGCAGGCCAACCAGCCGTTCATTATCATCTGTAAAGGCCACCATTGAAGGTGTGGTCCGAACGCCTTCCGCATTTTCAATGACTTTCGGTGTGGCGCCATCCATAACAGCGACACAGCTGTTCGTGGTGCCCAGATCAATTCCGATTACTTTCGACATGTTTCCATTGCCTTCTTTATAAAATACCTTCTTAAATTTTCAGACCCGTTTGAGAACGCCGCCCCCGCAACAGACGGCAGATATGATGATGTAACCATCACCTGAAAACGGGACATATGCGGGATATTAAATCGCTATTCCTTGGTTAGACGCTTTGATAAGCATCAACTTGTCATTGTATATAGGAAGAGCCCACCCGGACGACAAGTATCCCTTACTAAATAATTGTGCGTAAAAAGGGGCTTTATCCCCGCCCTGACCAGGCAAAATTAAGAATGCCCACATAAACCAAATTTTCCCAAAAAGAACAAGGCCAAACCAAAAAGAAAAACTGGTAATGAGCCAGGCTTACTGCATTTCCCTTTTTGAAACACCATCTGAAACTTCACCATGCTTCAAAAATTATCGCAGCCTACGGACTAATGAAGTAAAAAAAATCATAAATAACAATGAGTAAGAGGTTTTCTTGCGTTCTGAATGCCGCCAGGGTCTGGTAACCAAACGTTAAGCATCTCTTGCCTACATTGTTATAAAATTAGTCATCCTGTTGATTAAATTAACGAACAGGTAAGAAAGATCCGGTCAGCGCCCTTATCAGAATGAAACAGAGCAACAGTCTGAATCAGATCAGAGCCCTTAAAGGAACAATCAATGCTGAATTTCTCAAGAAACTCATCAGACGCTGAGGCAAAGTTGGACGCTTTGAACCGGTCGCAAGCTATCATCGAATTTGAAACGGACGGAAAAATTCTGACAGCTAATGAGAATTTCCTCGGTGCAGTGGGTTATAGTCTCAGTGAAATCCAGGGTCAGCATCACAGCATGTTCGTTGACAAGGAAGAGGCAAAGTCCTCCGAATATGGTCAATTCTGGCGCACGCTGGCAAGCGGCGAATTTTTCTCAGGTGAATTCAAACGGATCAACAAACAGGGTGACGAAATCTGGATTCAGGCCTCCTACAACCCGGTTTATGATAAAAACGGCAAAACCGTAAAAGTGATCAAAATCGCCAGTGACATAACACAAGCAAAACTGAAGAACTTTGATGATGAGGGCCAGGTGGCCGCCATCAGCCGCTCACAAGCGGTTATCTCGTTCAAGCCGGACGGTACAATTATAAACGCCAATGAAAATTTTCTGGGCGCGGTCGGTTACAGCCTTGAAGAGATCAAGGGTCAGCATCACCGTATGTTTGTTGCGGGGGATGAAGCGCAAAGCCCGGCCTACAAACAATTCTGGCAGGACCTCGCCGAGGGCCAGTTCCAGGCCAATGAATACAAACGCGTTGGCAAGGGCGGTGATGAAATCTGGATCCAGGCCAGCTATAACCCGATATTTGATCAGGCAGGCAAGGTGATCAAGGTTGTAAAATTCGCAACGGATATTACGGCCGCTGTGAAAGAGAGAATGCACCGCTCCGAAGTGCAGAGCT
The DNA here is from genome assembly GCA_964351785.1 of uncultured Rhodomicrobium sp. Classification (GTDB taxonomy): domain Bacteria; phylum Pseudomonadota; class Alphaproteobacteria; order Rhizobiales; family HXMU1428-3; genus HXMU1428-3. The sequence goes on along the minus strand of CAYGPF010000014.1, from coordinate 52,116 downwards.
CGATTGACGCTGACCTGACAGAAATCATGGAAGCCATTATCAATGCGTCTACGCAGGCAACAGAAGCCGCCGCAGCCTCAAGCCAAACTTCAGAAAATGTTCAGGCTGTTGCAGGCGGTATTGATGAACTGGCAGCCTCTGTATCAGAGATTAACCAGCAAGTGACAAATGCCCTCGAAATATCCACCCGCGCGGTGGAAGAGGCAGACAACACAAACAGTATCGTCACCGGCCTGGCAGACGCCGCCCAGCGCATCGGTGACGTCGTTAGCCTCATTTCTGAAATCGCTGAACAAACCAACCTGCTGGCTCTGAATGCCACGATTGAATCAGCCCGCGCCGGTGAAGCCGGTAAAGGCTTTGCCGTCGTTGCCTCAGAAGTGAAATCCCTGGCCGGCCAGACAGCCAATGCCACTGAGGAAATCAGCAGTCAGATTGCTCAGGTGCAATCAACCACAGATGAAGCGGTCAACGCGATTAAAACAATCACCGACACCATCAGCAAGATCAATGAAATCTCATCAATGATCTCAGCAGCTGTTGAGGAACAGTCTGCCGTTACCGGTAACATGTCCAGCAACATGCAGACAGCAGCTGACAGCGTGAATGAAATTTCAAGCGGTGTGAACGAGATCGCCCAGGCAACAGAGCTGGTGAATGTGGCAACACAGAAAGTCAAGGAAAACTCTGCATCCCTTGCCTGATCAGGCTATAGTACCCTATGGACGGATTTAGCCATCTAAAGGCCTGCTTGACGATCAAACAACAAAAGGCGCTGCTCGCCGATGTTCAGAACATCCTGGAGCAAGCGCCTTTTTATCAGCCAACCATGCCAAAATCTGGCCGCCCCTTTTCTGTCAAGGAAACAAACTGCGGCCCCCTGGGCTGGGTGAGTGACAAAGGCGGCTATCGCTACCAGTCGTTTCACCCTGATAACGGCGCGCCATGGCCGCCAATACCCAAAAGCTGGATAACGCTTTGGCATCACCTCACCAATGTGACGGCCCCGCCAGAAGCCGCCCTGATCAATTATTACAATGAGAAAGCTCGTATGGGCCTGCATCAGGACCGGGACGAGGAAGACTTCAATGCCCCCGTTCTCTCTGTTTCACTTGGCAATAGCGCCGTTTTTCGGCTTGGCGGTTTAAAAAGGAGGGATAAAACCAACTCGATAATCCTTGCCTCGGGCGATGTGATCATTCTGGCAGGTGCCGCAAGGCTTTGTTTTCATGGCATTGACCGTATCATACCTGAAAGTTCTGACCTGTTTGAGCCATGGCCAGCCCTGGCGGGCGGGCGGATAAACATAACGATGCGCCGGGTCACATCAATGCAGCCTGAAACGCTGTAATAAATCCATAGGGAGAAAGACAAATTTCCTTCGCAATTCTGTCACGTCATTGTCAAAAAAAACAGTTAAACCCATGCCAATCAAGCGTAAGAGTTGTTAATAGTTGATCTTTCCGGTTTAAGATTAAACCCGGCGCTCCAAAAGGGCCGGCATCGCCGTAAACGAGTGCAAATACCCAGAGAAAATCAGTGATATAAGCTGGGGAATAAAATGGAAAATAAGATCAAAGAATGTAAACGCCGACAACCAAACCGATCAATCAGGCAATAAGGCTCGAAAAATGGACTGGAACCAACGCGTCTCAGAACAACCCTACGCCCCGGCAAAAGGCATTTGGACCAGACGGAAAAATTTCAAGGCCCAGGCACTGGAATTTGTCACCCGTCGCCGCCAGCAAAAACGTCTGCTAAACAAGCTCAGAACATCCACCACGAGCTATGGCCGGATGGGCAACCTCGAGGTTCGCCTGGCGACCCGCAAGAAAGAAATAAAAAAGGCGCAAGCCCTGCGCTATAAAGTCTTTTACAAAGAAATGTCGGCCATCCCGGATACCAAGACAAAATTGAAGCGCCGGGACATCGACGCATATGACAAAATCTGTGATCACCTGCTTGTGCTTGATCACAAGGCGCCGTCCCGCAAATACCCTTTCGCGCAAAAGACCAAAATTGTTGGCACCTATCGCATCCTGACAGAAGAGAACGCAAGAGCCCACGGCGGTTTTTACACCCAGTCAGAATATGATGTTGCCCCCCTTGTTAGCGAAAAATCCGCAACACACAGATTTCTCGAGCTTGGGCGGTCCTGCGTTTTGAAAAGCCACCGCAGCAAGAGATCTGTTGAGATGCTCTGGCAGGGGTTATGGGCTTATATTTGTGAAAAGCAGGCCGACGTTATCATAGGCTGCGCCAGTTTTGAGGGCGTAAATCCAAAGGATCATGCCCTCGCCCTGAGTTTCCTGCACCATTATGCTCGCGCCCCGGAAGAATGGCGGGTGAAAGCGCACGCCCATCTCTATAATGACATGAACCTGCTACCGAAAGATCAGATTGATCCGAAGAAAGCTCTGCGTGCTTTGCCGCCATTGATCAAGGGCTACCTGAGAGTGGGAGCCTTCGTCGGCGATGGCGCCGTGATTGATTACCAGTTTGGCACCACGGACATATTCATCATACTGCCCGTGGACTGCATTGATCAGCGATACCGTGATCATTTCAATCCCGCCAAAATCAAGAAAACACCTTTTGAAAACTATACCGGGATCAAAGCCACCGTTTCAGCGGCGCTGCACTAACACCCCCACTTGAAAGATAGGCCCACCAGCCAAAACCATCGCCGAACGCCCTCGGGCGCTGGGAGCATGAGAATACTGCACGGATAAGAGACGGGAAGGAAAGCGAATCAGGGGAGCGGCACATAAATCACGGCTCTGACTGACAAGGTGGAAGCCGAAACCGGCCACCACCGACGTAAAATCATTTCAGAGCCGTCATTTGAATGCTTGAGCGAATTTAAGCAACAAACTACGCCGCCCTCGGCAGGGCTTTCTGGCAATGTGCAAAGGCAATGGCTTCGATGGCGATCTGCCAGTTTGAAGAGTTGTCAAACGGCATACCATAAGCTTTAAGGGCGTCAACAGCGGTCCCGCCTTTCTTAAAGTAACCGGCACAAATGCTGCGCGCCATGGAAAGGGCAAGTTCCCACTCTTGTGGGCTGGTATTCATCGGACGTGACATAATTAGGCCTCCTTGCAAACTCAAAACAAAAGCACAACTTAGATGAGCGGCAACACCGCTAGGTAAGAATAGGGTGGCAAGTCTTCAGAGATAAAAACACAACGCAATACCAAATAGTGTGCACCCGTGGGGTGGGCAACAGATCTCTGAATGACTTGCCACTGAGAAGTTCCATTGAAATTCCGTTTATGAACATCAACGGAGAACCTTCCCAAATGAGGGGGGTTTTAAAACCTGAGGCAACAACGCTGATACAAAGCCTCAGAACCTGTCTTAAAACCAAACTGATAAAACCATACTATATGCGAGCTGCTTTACCTCGAGACCGCCCAAAGGGGGGTGTGAGGGGGGAAAGTTTGGGCTTCATCTCAAGGGATCCATTAGCACAATCCCTTAAAGGTAAAGCAGCTCGAAACTGTGAAAGAGCGGGTCTTTTGCCCTGATCAGCAGGGAAAGAGTGAAAACCGTTGATAATGGAAAAACCCAAATGCGCTTGCGTTTGTGGGCAATTAATCACGCCGTGGTTCATCGTGTTATCTGTTGGTCTCATAAGTCTCAAACACTCTGCTGTTCCAACCGGGCCAAAGAGCCCGCTCTTTTAAAATCAGAGACAATATCCAGTACTCAATTTCCCAGAAAACCGGTACGCAAAACCAAAAATCCGACAACCAAACAAATCTTACGCAAAACCAGAAGAACAGAACATAATATCGGTACGCTAAACGCCGGAACGCAAACTAACGGGATATGCATTACTATTTTAAAAAGGACACCCATCGAACTGATGGAGAAGATTGCCTCTGTTTGATGATGATAGTAAGCCGTAGCAAAGGGGCGACAATGTGGAGCAAAAATGAAAAAGTTAAGAATAATTAACTTTTCAGTTGCGCAATTAACACAGCTGTCTGACCAGCCAACAGGGTGGTCTCGCATGTGCTGAAAAGGGGGTGAAAAACAGACGGCGAGGTAAGCAGCGGAAGTGCTTACGGTTTTTTAAAAAATACCTGGCTGGCAAGCAGCGAAATAATACCAAGAACCAGGGAGGCAAGCGCACTGTAACCGGCCATGGATATCCCCAATAACCGCCATTGTGCCTCGCCGCACGGTATAACTTTACCTTTTGACATCGCCTCAATGACCCCAATTGTGTCATCAAGTTGGCCAATGTCCGCGCAATCGGCCGGACCGTCCCAGAATTTCCACTCCACCCCGGCGTGATAGATGCCAAGAATCATGTTGGCAAAGAAAGCGGCAGCGAAAATGAACATTAAAATCCGCACAGCCTGGTGTTGGTTTTGATCATGCAGGTAGAGACCAAACGGGAGAACAGCCACAGCCATGTAATAGACCCAGCGTTGTTTATAGCAAAGGTCACAGGGTGCAAGCCCGCCAACATGCTGGAAAAGCAGCGCGCCAACAATTAACCCGAGACTGATCAGAAAAATCAGCCCGATCAACACTTCCGCTCTTTTCAACAGTGAAACCATAACAATTAGCAAACCACCCAGTGTAAGCTCAAAGAATATATTTTATGGCAATAAACCCGGCAACAAGCAATAAGCCGCCAATTAATGTGACCAGCCCCAGATATTTTTCGATAAAGCTGCGAATGACCGGACCATATAAATAAAGCAACCCGGCAACCAGAAAAAAGCGCCCCCCCCGTGAGAGCAGCGAAGCGATTATAAAAATCGGAAGATCAAGCGCAGTCATGCCACTGGCGATGGTGAACACTTTATAGGGGATCGGCGTAAACCCGGCCAGAAACACAATCCAAGCCCCATACTCATTATAGTGAGCGGTAAAGCTGCTCATTTTTGCTTCCAGCCCGTAGAATGCGATGATCGGCTGCCCAACGGTCTCAAGGAGGGCTGCCCCGATGTAATAGCCAAAAAGCCCGCCGAGCACGGAACCGATGGTACAATAAAAGGCAAAGCGAAAGGCTTTGGCTTTCTCGGCAATCACCATGGGAATGAGCATGATATCCGGCGGGATAGGAAAGAAAGAACTTTCAGCAAAAGCAACCGCCGTTAACGCCCCGGGCGCAAACCGATGTTCAGCCAAGTGAAGGACCCAGTTATAAATCCGGCGCAACATCGAGCTTTCTCCCCATAAACATTAATACCTGCAAACCACGCCATTGCCCCGCATTCAAGGGCGCCGGAAAGGCGCGCAGCCAGCCGGAAGCACCTCGAAGATAAACCAGTCACCGTGCCGCAGGCCGCCCTGTCTATAAGCCGCAAGCGGTGCCATTGTCCATGGAAAGCACCATTCATCTTGCAAATAGTGCTGACCTGTTGTAGATCAGCCGACATTGTTAAAAACTCTGCCAAAGTTCTGGATTCTCCAGCGTAACTTGTCTGCAAACGGTTGACGCCATTAAAAGCCCCGTTAAGATCAGCAGGCAATAAGCAAGAAAAGAAAAACAGCCTTTCAGGATTGTTTGTGAAGGCCCCTGTGGCGGAATTGGTAGACGCGACAGATTCAAAATCTGTTGTCCGCGAGGGCGTGCCTGTTCGAGTCAGGCCAGGGGCACCATCAGCATTGGACCCCCACCAGGCTTAAGCGGCCTGATGGGTGAACAAGGCGGTCAGGTCAAAACGCAAACAGGAATGAAAGTAGAAACAAACCCGCTGCAAGGCGTGTTTGTCTGTTTGGCACCGTTCGTATTCAGAGTTTGGTGATCCTGTCTTTCTTTTCATTGCAAGTGATCTGGTGAAATATTTAAAGAGACGGCACATGTGGCAGAACCGCCGGCACCCGGCCCACCGGGACCATAAAAACTTCGCAATCAAAACACCGCCCATAGGCTGTGTGTCCCTGACCAGCGGTGCTTCTCGCAACGCCCCCTCATCACTTGGACTACCGCGCTGGGGGTTTGTTCTCGCTGCGCTGATGCTTTGCTTCACCATGCTCAGCCAGCAACAGGCAATGGCCAAGCCCGCCCTTGTCTATGATTTGAAAAGCGACCTCATCCTCTATTCAGAAGAGCCTGATCGCCTATGGCACCCAGCCTCACTAACCAAATTGATGACGGCTTATCTCGTATTTGAAGCCTTGAAAAATAAAAAAATCACCCTTGAATCTGAGTTGGTCAATTCAGCAATGGCACGGGCTCAGCCACCAAGTAAAATAGGCCTGCCCCCAAGCGCCCGGCTGAAAGTGAAAAAGGCCATTGAAATTCTGATTGTCAAATCAGCCAATGACGTCGCCGTGATGCTGGCGGAAAAGGTCGGCGGGTCGGTGACCCAGTTTGTCCGCTACATGAACCAGACCGCCAGGCGGCTCGGTATGCGCTCCAGCAAATTTTATAACCCGCACGGGTTGCCGCACCAGGGGCAGGTCACAACAGCGCGCGACATGGGTATCCTCGCCAAATCCCTCATCCGGGACTTTCCTGAGTATAATTATATTTTCTCCCTTGGTTCCGTGAAAGTTGGCAAACGGCGGATGCGCTCACACAATGATTTGCTGCGGACCTATAGCGGCACAGATGGCATGAAAACCGGGTTCATCTGTGCCTCCGGCTTTAATGTTGTCGCCAGCGCCACGCGCAATGGCCGCCGCGTTATTGCTGTTGTTCTTGGGGCAAGAACCCCGCTGATCCGCCGCAAACGTGCCATGGAATTGTTTGACTACGCCTTTACCAATTACTGGTGGAAGACGCTTTTTCCCTTGAATTTCAGCAATGTGGCCGTTGGCAGCAATGTGAAAACCGGCCCGGTTAATCTGCGAAAAGTCGTCTGTAATTATCGCCCGCGCAAAGCGAAAAAGAAGTATGTGAAGCGCAAAGCCAAGCCAAAGAAGAAGAAAAAGTAATTATATAACAGCCACTTGGTAAAAAGCATTGCAATCCGCGGGAAAGCCGCGAGGAAGGGCTAAAGCATAGTGATGCGCCATTCCCTTGGCCCTGGAAGGATGCCCCAGACGCGCAATATAAATCATTCATCTTCTCACCTGATAAGGGCGCTGTAACTTTCATTGAAAACTAGTTAAAAATTGAATCGAATCTCACAGCCGGATTTGAAACAATCGAAACAGCTCTATGCTAGGGTTCTCACAATCTTAAATTGCATAGAACTGTGAGTAGCTATTTTGTCTGATATACAAACAGATACCCGGAGAGATCAGGAAGAGGTGGTTTTTTCTGATCGTGAAATTGCAGATATGTCTTTTGCTCTGGTGAGCAAATATGGTGCTGAGGCCATTAACATCGCTGCTTTTTTTCTGGATGAACACCTGGAAATGTCAGACCATGTACGCGCGGAAAGCTGGCTGCGCGTCATGACATATCTCGATCAGCAATATCAGCAACGCCTCTCTGATGGCGTTGTACACTAGGGGCGCAACCTTAATCTGAAATCGTTCACCAGCTGTCAACCTGACCGGTGTATGGTAGCGGTTAGGGCCACAGACCAAAGGGGGAGGGGCAAGGATCAATGCGTGCCAAACTATCTTCCCTGTTCTCTCAATTAGGCCTGTTCTCTCAATTAGGAACGTCATCAGATGAAAAGCGTGTGGGTCTCAACGCGGTTTTTGCCTTTTCCATACGTGTCGCCAGTGCCGCCCTTGCCTATCTGAGCCAGATCATCCTTGCCCGCTGGATGGGCGCTCACGAATACGGCATCTTTGCTTATGTCTGGGTATGTCTGTTGATGCTGGGCGGGCTTTCCACCCTCGGGCTTAACACAGCCGTGATCCGCTTCATCCCCGAATATACCGAAAAATGTGACTTTAACCGCTTACGGGGCATCCTGTTCCAGAGCCGCCTCGTCACATTATTCACAGCCACTGCCCTCATGCTGGTTAGCTTTGCCTTGTTGCAGCTGTTCAAGGACCAGATCCAAAACTACCTTTATCTGCCCGCCTTGCTGGTTTTAATCTGCCTGCCCGCCTATGCCCTCACTGATCTCCATGATTCAATGGCCCGCGGCTATAGCTGGATGAACCTCGCCCTGATCCCACCCTTTTTGATGCGGCCTCTTCTTATTCTCCTGGTGATGGCGCTGTTTTATGCAGCAGGCAGCCCGATGACCGCAGTAACCGCCATTTCAGCTGCTGTCATTGCCACCTGGCTCACATCCCTCATTCAGCTTGTCATGCTGGAGCCGAATCTCCGCCGCGAAGTTCCAAAAGGGGAGATGCAAAAGGAAACAAAATTCTGGTTGAGCGTGGCGTTTCCCATCCTGCTGATGGAAAGCTTCGTCCTGTTTCTCCAGAACACGGACATCCTCGTTTTGAATCACTTTCACCCGCCGGGTGATGTTGCCATTTACTACGCGGCGCTGAAAACCATCAATCTCATCACCTTCATTCATTTTGCGGTTTCGAATGCGGTGGCCAACCGGTTTTCCGCCTATGAAGCAAGGGGGGACAGGGACCGCTTATCCGAAATGGTACGCAGCGCCGTAAAATGGACCTTCTGGCCGTCTCTGGCAGCGGCACTGTTGTTGCTGGCCTTGGGCAAACCATTGCTCTGGCTATTTGGTCCGGAATTTACCGCCGCCTACCCGGTAATGTTCATTCTCGCCGCAGGTCTGGTTATAAAGGCAATGTTTGGCCCGGCGGAATTTCTGCTGAATATGCTCGGTGAACAAAAGCTTTGTGCAGCCGTACTATTCACCACCGCACTTCTGAACCTCTTATTTAACATTCTGCTGATCCCATCTTTTGGTCTATATGGTGCCGCCAGCGCCACAGCCATCTCCCTCATCCTCGCGGCTGTCATGTTTTATGTCGCTATCAAATGGCGTCTGAACATCAGTATCTTCGTCTTCTCAAAATAGCACTTCTGAAAAAGGCATACCTGGCCCGGCACCGCATGAAACGGGAAAACCCGTATCAGCCGGCAATTCAGACGCCATAAAGAAAGCTGCAAAGAATTGTAAGTTTTAGAATAGTTTAAAGTTTATTGAGGTTGGACGTTTGTTTGAAAAGGCCCTGGCAGCCCTGCTGCTCTCGCTCTAAAGCTTCGTGCCGAGAACCAGTGTCCAGAACGTTTTATATTCTGTTCTTGGGTCATAAACCAGCGCAATGCCGATATCTCTGGCGTCTGGCAACAGCAGGTTCTTGTTGTGTCCAGGGCTTTCTTTCCAGCCCTGCATGACTTCCCTGATGGAAAGTTGCCCGGTGCCAACATTTTCAGCCGCCAGTTGCGGCCCGTAACCAGAACGCTCGACCCGATCCCAGGGGTTGGAACCATCGGAGCCAAAATGGGAAATACGGTCATGCTTGGCGAGATCGCGTGAATGGGTTTTGGCAATTTTGGTCAAGGTTGCTTCAAGCTTGACAGCAGATAACCCCTTTTTCTTGCGGTATTGATTGATCAGTTTCAGGGCTTCATCAGGGTCAAGGCGAACTTTGCTGTAATTGCGGTGTTCAAACGCGCCGGCTGGCGCTTTATCATAGGTCCCGGCAGGCAGTTTGCCAGCCGCCAGTTGTTCTCTGGAGAGGGCGTCAACCCGTTCATGGTTGCCAGGCTTGGTGATCGTTCCGTCAGGCGAGGTGACCCCAAACAACGTATCCTGAAAGGGAATGTTGGAACAGCCTGCCAATGGCAGGGTGAACAGAATCAGAATGAACAAATTGAGCCTCATGGCAAAATTGCTCCCGCAAACAGATAGTAATTTGTAACGCGCCATAACCGAAATTTAACCCTTAACTCTTAACAACTGGTTGCGACCCGGCTTTTTGTCTCAGTCAAACCCTCAGCATACACATATTAACCCTCAGCTGTCAGTGATATATCTGACGGTAGAGGCGGTGGCCAGCTTGAAAGCAGGTAGGTGAGGCCCTGCCAAACCGGGGTTTTCCCCTGAGGGCCATTTTTAGGCCAAGCCATCTAAAGGCCCATCAAGACACCGTCAGCTATTCTGTTTTCCAGTGAAATCAGGTTAATTACCTGTCTCACACCCCAACATCTCAAGCCCAGATGTATCAAGCCCAGATGTCTCTGACCTTTTGCCTGTCTTTCATCCAAAGCAGAACAGCCGCGACTATAAATATCCCCTGGCTTCCTCTGCTTCGGCCTGATTTCCGTCTCAAGACCCCCGAAGTTCTGGTAAACACCCGGCTAGCGGGCAAACCAGAAAGCTTCTGGTAAAATCTCAAATAAAAAGGACCGAAATATGGCTGTAGGGCCCCATGGTTAAAGCCCATTGGTTATGGCAGGCAGGATGGTGAATTTAAAAGGGGAGGAAACAACATTTGGACTTAAAACAGCCTGTCATTTGGCTACACTTATCCGAGTGATTCGACTGTAAAAACTGCCCGTACCCGTGAACCAGCACTTCAGACAGGGGTATCAGCCTGAGAATGAGCCTTCAACCGGCGAATCACATCAAAAACAACAATGCAGAAAATAACAAGAATGAAGCAGACAGCAAAGTGAGCGGAAAAGTGATGGGGCAACAAAAAGCAGTGGCCTGTCAAGATGCCCAGGCAATCCAGAACCGTTTAAACTGGCACGCCTTGGAGGATCTTGTGATCATTCGGCTTCTCTATGGCGCGGAAGAGGGCGAAACAGAGGTGGCCCTGCGCAAGGATCTGCACCCGCTGGTTATGCAGCAGATGAGCGCCGGTGAGTGGCGCAATTGCCTTGGACAGATCATCGTCAGCCTGGTCAATGAGGGCTTCATGCGCCCGGTGCGGGCCAACGCTTACATGGTCACTGAGCACAGCCAGCCCCGCGCCTTGAAATTCCTGAAGCTGTCCAATCTGCCTAAAACCCCCTGGCATGAAATCCGCGATGGTTATCTCATAGCCATCAGTCTGGGGCTGCAGCCCGCCCGCCCGCTGGTTGCCCGTCTCACGTCAGCAGAAGGTCTACGCAGTATTCTGTTAACCCTTCACTACAATCTGCCCTACGACATCGCCAGCGTCACTGTCGATCAGATCCGTCTCGGTCTGGCGAAAATTGCAGAAGGGCGCGGCCTGACCTCTGGCATTCGTACAACACCTGTCAGGGAAAACATCACCCAGAAAGAGGCGGTGATGATGGGCTCGAAACTGCTGAAATCAGGCCACGTCGTTGAAAGTGATGGCGAATTACTGGCTTGCCTCGCGCAGGAAGTCGTCGGCGCTGTGAATGAAAGCGCGGCTGAACTGCGCCAGATGCTGTTTCGCCAATTGATAAGTTCAAGAGAATCAAGTGAAGTGCAAAAACTGGTCAAGGCGCCAGGTCAAATCCAGGATCTGTCCCCAACCGGCGCAGCAGAATGTCCGGAAAGGGAACCCCCGCCCCCCTTGCCTGAATTTACGGATGGGGTGATGGATATTGCCAAATCCATAGCTGTTGGCTGGCCCGGTAACAAGCGTGCGTTTATTTCACATATCTGGCAGGAACTTCGCCAGCGATATCCAGAGTGGCAATTCACTGAGGATGAGTACAAGGAAATGATAGTGAGCGCCCAGCGGGCAGGGCTTTTGCGCCTGGCCATAGCTGACTTGCGTGACAAAACCAATGTTGATGACGTGGCGAAAAGCCGTGTTAGCTACAAAAATTCCGAATGGCATTTTATTCGGGTGGATTCTTCGAATGAGTAAAGGACAGACAATGACCATCGCAAGCGTTGCAGAAAAATTGACCTGGAAACCAAACGCACAAACATTCGAACATTCTATCACCTGGGAAGATGATGTGTGGCGCCGTGACCCTTTTGATGTTGAGGAGGTTCACAAGGCCGCCCGCGTGAAATTCAACGAAATTCTTGACAGCGTCACCCTCGCGCCGCATCGGGTCCAGTCCCGGATGATGTTGTTTCACGGCCAGTCCGGGGCGGGCAAAACCCACCTGATCAGGGCGCTACGGACCTCATCCCATATCACAAGGCGTGCCTATTTCGGCTATGCCCAGATGACACCGGATGTCACCAATTACGCGGACTATTATCTACGCCGTTTGATCAACGCTCTGGAAAAACCCTATGACCCGGTAGACTTTGGCGCCAGCGGTCTTGTTCGCATGTCTAACCGCCTCCTGAAAGAAGCAGAACTCATCACCGAAGAACATGTTGAAGAGCTGCGCGAAGGTGAGTTCAGCGCTGATGAGCTCAGCGAGCTGATCATCGAGATGGCAGATGACATCGTCTCCTCACATCCCTTCTTGGAAGAAGATCTGGACATAAACCTTGTCCGCGCGCTCATGTATCTGCAGCGCAATGACCCGCGCATTGACCAGCGCGTACGTCAGTTTTTATACGGCACAGCCCTGACCGCGCGCAGCCAGCAGATGGTACCCGCCCTGGAGAGTAAAATTTCACAGGACCGCGCCTTCGAACTCATTGAATCAATAGGTAAAATAACCTACGCAACAGAAGGATCGCCGCTGGTTTTCTGCATCGATCAGGTAGAGGATCTCCGCTTTTTTGATGACCCGGAAGAGCGCTTCCAGAAAGCCATTCGTGATCTCATTCAGATCGCCAACAGGGTGCCATCCTCAATCGTTCTCATTTCATGCCTGGATGACTTTTATTTCCAGATGCGGGAATTTCTGCCCCAGAGCTTCATTGATCGCATTGAAAAAACACCGCCGGTATTACTGGGTGAAATGTGCAGCGCGGATGAAGCAAAGCTGATCCTTAACCGCCGTATCAGTCAGGCTTTTGCCAAAGCCAAATGCCCCGGCTCACCGCCGCGCGCTGAAGATATTTTTGGTGAAAGTTTCTTTTCAGAAGTCGCAGGCCTGCCAACCAGGCGCCTGCTTGAGGCCTCCCAGACCCGGTGGCTTGAACTGTCCGGCGACAAACCGATCATCAAAGACGAAACCGAGACCCGGGCCATCCGCAGCACGCAGCTCCCTGGGGCAACCATCTCCCCCCTTGTTGAGGCACGCCAGAGCGCCGCTGAAGATCTGAACCAACTCTGGGAGAAATTCACATTTGACCATCAGCCGGAAATCCCGGCAGAGGAAGATGAATTAATGAGCGTTCTGGCCAGCGCGTTGATGCTCGCGAAGGACGAATGTGAAAGCGGAACAGATATCGAGGTCGAACCCATTGGCTGGATTGAAGAGGTCTCCGCGATAGATCTCATAGTGCGCCAAAGCGGGGGCAATCCTGAAAATTCTCGTCTCTTCATGTGTAATCGCTCCAGCCAGGGCGGCGGCCTGCGCCGCCAGATGGAGCGCGTGATGGCCTCAACCCAGGGCCGCAAACCCGTTGTTTTGCGGGCCAGTGATTTTCCGCCAAACGCCAAAAGTTCCACCGCCCAGGCTGTGCGCCAATATCTGCAATCTGGCGGCAACCGCCTTGTCATTCCCATCTATGAATGGGAGCGCATGATCATGGTCAAGGATTTCAGGGAAGCCTACCACAAAGATCCTGGTCTCATTGCCTGGTCACAATCCGTGCGCCCGCTGCGCGATCTCCCCTCAGTCCGGATGCTGCTTGGCCTTTCTCATGACAATGAGCGCGTCGTGACCGGCCTGCATAATCAGCTAACCGGCGCTGCCAGCAATGGGCCCAATCTCGAACTGATCAATGAAGAACTCGCCGCCGGCCGGGTTGAAGAGGAAAGCACAACACCGGACAGCCAGGAATTGGGCGAGCAGGAGAACAGTGACAACGGTCTGCCGGCCGGGCTTATTCCCGGTGTTCTGCGCCTTGGCTCTTCAATGCGCAATGCCGCCGAGCTAGCCAATATAGAGATGAGCCTGCTGCGCCGTCATGCAGCCGTGCTTGGTGGCTCAGGCTCAGGTAAAACCACATTGGCGTTAAGCATTATCGAACAGCTGCTAATGCAGGACACGCCCGCCGTTCTCATCGACCGCAAGGGTGATCTTTGTTCCTATGCCAATGGAGAAGTCTGGCAGGATGACCCCAATGACACGGAAGAGCGCCGCGCCCAGAAAATTTATCTGCGTGAAAATACAGAGATCGCAGTCTACACACCAGGGCGCACCTCAGGCCGGCCCATTTCAATCACCCTCTTGCCGCAAGGCATGATTGATCTGCCGGATCACGAACAGCAGGAACTGGCCAATGTCTCCGCTGCCGCGCTTGGAGATATGCTGCATCTTGGCACCTCCCCGACCCATCAGCGTTATAGCGGTATTCTCTCCGTTGCCCTTAAATTGCTGGGTGAGTTTGCCCGCAAGGAAGTGACCCTGACAGACCTCATCACCTTTATGGATGAAGAGGAAAACGAGCTGACCGAAGTGATCTCCAGAATGGACCCCAACGGTCGTTTAAGGAAAGACCTTGTCGCCCAGCTTGATAGTTTAAGTCACAGGAATTTCGCCCTCTTTGACGGCGCCGGAGAGCCCCTTTCTATGGACGCGTTTTTAGGCATCGGAAAACATAAAAAGAAAAATAAAACAAAGCTTTCAATCATCTACACAGGCTTTCTTGGTGACAATGAAAACATCCTCTTTTGGGTCGCCCAGTTCCTCTCGGAAGCGCTTCGTTTCTGCCAGCGCAACCCCTCAGAAGAGCTGCAGGCCATGGTCATGTTTGACGAGGCCGATCTCTATATCCCCGCCAACTCAAAACCGGCAACCAAAGAGCCCCTCGAAAGCTTGCTGAAACGGGCCCGCTCCGCCGGGATGGGCATCATGCTGGCCACCCAAAGCCCGGGTGACCTTGATTATAAATCCCGCGATCAGATCACCTCTTGGTTTATCGGCAAAGTGAGAGAAGACACAGCGCTTCGCAAATTACGCGCCGCCTTCACCAGTGACAGCGGCATAGACCCGGCCCTTGTCCTGCCGAACCAGACGGTGGGTGAGTTCCACCTTATTCAGGAAGGCACGGTCAAGGCGATCAAATCGCAGCGCTCGCTTATTCAGGCGGATCAGGTTCCGTTTGATCGCATCGAGGAGCTGGGACGTGAAACTTTGGGCAAACAGCCAAACAAACAGATCGGCTTTAAATTTTAAAATCAGTCACCCCGCTTTGCTTGACAAGCTGAGGTAAAGCAGCCCAGTCTTAATTTTCCAGGACCTTGGATATATGGGCCCCGGATTTGAGAAGCGCCCCGTGATGAAAAACCGAGATGAACGGGTCGCGAGACAGGTGGGTTGAAAGAGTTATGGCTGAGTGCCCGGGTGTTTACATTCCCGCTGAGATGAAAGACGGCCTCCTGGCTCGCCTGCGTGTGCCGGGCGGCACCCTCACATCCAGTCAGCTCAGAGCCATTGCAACAATCGCCCACACCAGAGGCAATGGCCAGATCGATCTGACAAACCGTGCCAACCTCCAGATCCGTGGTCTTGCCCCCTCAACCTGGCAACAGGCAACCGAAGAGCTGATAACGGCGGGCCTCGCAACAGGTGACCCGACCCATGATCGCATCCGCAACATTGCCATTGATCCTCTCTCTGGCATCACCCGCGAAGAAATGGATTGCACCCCGCTTGCCGCGGCGCTTGATCAGGCCCTGAGCCACTGGACCAGGCGCAGTCAGCTCTCGCCTAAATTTGGCTTTGTCATTGATGGCGGCGGCCCCTCGAACATCATTGCTCTGCGTCACGATATTGGCTGGCGCGCAGAGCGCGGCAGCACGTCAGCTGTAGAGTTTAGCCTTCACCTTGCCGGCCATCTCACACCGATCACTGTCAAAGCGAAACAGCTGGTACCGACAACACTGGATCTGCTTGAAACTTACCTGGAACTTGCTGGCGCTAACGGCGCCCAATCGGAGGCAACAGACACCGCTCCGCTTCGCCTCAAACACCTGATGCGAGAAAATAGCAAAGAGGTCGTCATTGAAGTGGCCATGAAGCGGGTAGCGAAAAACCATCAGCTAAAGAATAAGGCTGGCACCAAACCCGAAACCGCTCGCCTTTCCCCTTCAAGAGGTATGATCAATCAATCTGACAGTGATCATGCCGCCCAAACGCTGGCCGCGCCAACTGGCCGCTTGCAGGCTCATCAACTGGAAGGCCTGGCAGAGCTTGTTGACCAGCAGGGCGATGGTCAACTGCGCTTAACGCCCTGGCAGGCCATCATCATCACCGGAATTTTAAAAAACCGGATTGATCAGGTCTGGATCAAGGCGGAAGCCCTCGGTCTCCTGTCGCAAGAGGCTGAGCAAATGTTGACGATTCTTTCCTGCACTGGATCAGAGGGTTGCGTGCACGGCGGTTTTGAGACCAAAATGAAAGCGCTGAAGATCCGCGAACAGCTCTCACATATGGCCGTCCCGGCTCCTGTGTGTCTTCATCTTTGTGCATGTGAGAAAGGCTGTGCCAGCCGCGATAAATCCGCCATTCTGCTGATGCAGAAGCGAGATGAAAAATCAATGCATCTCTATGTCAACGCTGCGCCATCAACACAAAAGGTCGGTAAAAAAGTCAGCGAAGAAAATTATATCAGTGAGATCAAAAAACTGATTTAGCTGCCAATGCAGGTCATTATTCCCGTAAAGTCAAAGACATCAAAACAATGACAAAAACAGACCAATGCTGTTACAAAGGTAAAATCACTTCGGATGCCAGTGACCGGTCACCAGCGCGCTGTGAAAAACCTCCAAAGAGTTTCGAAAATAAATCAAGGTGAATTAAGAAAGATGCAATGCACAATCATAAAACGAACCATGAAAAGCACAGCAGTTCTGCTCGTGCCCCTCAGCCTTGCATGCCCCTTGAGCGAGCCCCTCAGCGCAAAGGAAATTTCATTGGCCAGAGGCCAACAGCAGATACAGCTTGCTGTACGCTCAGAAACGGGCTTCAGGACCGACAAAGAACAAAAACAACACAAAGAGACAGACCAAAAACAACAGAAGATACCCTACCACAAATGGAAATTTAACGGTTGCCGCTCTGTTGAGGCCATCGTTTATCAAAACTGGCCCTGCCACCCCAGCCCGGCGGCTGATCCTGAGGGGTGCAAGGCTGGCAAGCAGGAACAGCTGGAAAATGGCATTTGCCGGGCATCCCTGGAGCTTGTGAAGGATGAGCTCAAGCCAACCGGTAAATCTCGCGGCCTGTTCTTTCATCAAAAGTTCAGTGGATATGTAAGAAGCGGTCCCTTTGTCGAATTGCAGGACAAAGCTGGAAATTTATGGTGGGTCATGCAATTTGACTGGTTCTATGCCAATCAAAAACCTGCTGGCAAGTAAGGCATAAATGGTTGTATCACTGCAACTGGTAACAACACACATCGGAAACAAACCTCTATGGACTATATCAAGGACGGTAGAGAGATCTACCGCCGCTCTTTTTCAATCATCCGCCGTGAGGCAGATCTCACAGCCGTTGCCCCTGATCTTGAAAAGGTCGTGGTGCGTATGATCCACGCCGTTGGGGATACGGACCTGCCAAAAGACATCGCCTACGCAGATGATGTCGTGAAAAGCGCCCGAAGCGCACTCAACAATGGTGCGCCCGTTTTGTGTGACGCCATGATGGTCGCCAATGGCATCACCAAAAAACGTCTGCCGGCCAACAACCGCATCATCTGCACCTTGCGGGATGAGCGTGTCCCTGAACTGGCAGCAACGCTGGATAACACCCGCACCGCTGCCGCCCTTGACTTGTGGGCTGATGATATCGAGGGCGCTGTGATCGTAATAGGCAATGCTCCTACCGCACTTTTCAGGTTGCTGGAGCTGCTGGATCAGGGTTGGCCGAAACCGGCAGCCATCCTCGGTTTGCCTGTTGGTTTTGTCGGCGCTGCCGAATCGAAAGAGGAACTGGCCAGCAATCCACGCGGCACCCCCTTTCTGACCATCCATGGCAGAAGAGGTGGCTCCGCCATGGCAGTCGCCGCCCTGAACGCCATAGCAAGTGAAGAGGAATAGATGAGTAAGGGTCAATTATTTGGCATTGGCGTTGGCCCGGGTGACCCGGAACTGGTAACCCTGAAAGCCATAAAATGCATTGAAAAAGCTGATATTTTAGCCTACCCCACCGCTACCGGGTCAAAAAGTAATGCAAAAAATTCAATCGCTCCATACATCACCCCGGCGCATCAGCTTTTGCCATTGATCTATCCCGTCACGGCAGGCCCGGTGGCTGACAGCCACGCCTATCTCCCATTGATGAAAAAATTCTATGATGAAAGCGCCGAACAATTGAAAACGTTTCTGCTTGCAGGCAAAAACGTTGCCATCATCTGCGCCGGTGACCCCTTTGTCTTCGGCTCTTACATGTATTGGCACACCCGCCTTTCAGGAGAGTTTGACACAACAGTGGTCCCGGGCATTTCATCCGTTCTGGCCGCGCCCGCCACTCTGGGCATGCCGCTCTGTCACCGGGAGGACATCGTCTCCATCATCCCCGGCACGTTAAGTGAGGATGAGTTGGTCGAAGCGCTCAATCATTGTGGCAGCGCTGTCATCATGAAACTCGGCCGTACCTTTGAAAAAGTCAGGCGCGCACTGGTGACCGCAGGCCTCATGGAAAAAGCCTATTTTGTCGAGCGGGTAACAATGACCCGCCAGCGCATCATGCCGGTAAAAAATGTCAATCACAATGATGTGGCCTATTTTTCACTCATTGTCATACCTTGTGAAACCCCGGAATAAATTTATGCCAGAAGCTGCCATCATATTGCTGAACCAGAAGGGAATGGACACCGCAAGACGGATCAAGGCCCATCTGAAAACGGCCACCATATGGGGCCTCGAGGGCCGGGTTGATGAGGCAGATAAAAATTTTAGCGAAACCGGCAACCATCTGCGCACTCTGTTTGAAAATGGCCACCCCATCATCGGTCTGATGGCAACCGGCATTCTCATTCGCACCGTGGCGCCTCTTTTGAATAACAAGCGCAGCGAACCGCCAGTCCTCGCCCTCTCTGATGACGGCGCCCTCATTATCCCGCTTCTGGGCGGCCTGACCGGCGCCAATGAACTCGCCCGAGATCTTGCCCGCAAACTGGAGGGCATCCCCGCCATCACGGCAAGCGGTGCCCGCCATTTCGCCCTGCAACTGGAAGCCCCGCCAGAAAACATCCACCTTGCGAACCGGCAGGACGCCAAGCGCATCACCTCAGATATTCTCAATGGTGCCTATGTCCAGCTCAATGGTCATTGCGCCTGGCTGGAAGACGGGCATTTGCCCTTGAAAAATGATGGCGAGATCAGCCTCCGCGTCAGTGTCTTCGCCGAAGCCCCGCCGCGCAATGGCCTGCTCTTTCATCCAAAGTCCCTGCTGGTTGAAATCGAGGACAAAACAACGACAGCTGATGATATAAGGACCGCCTTTGCAGAAACTGGCCTCGCTCTGCCTGCTCTTTCAGCCATCATCACCGGTGATGAGGGGCCAAAGGGAGCGGCCAAAGCCCTTGCGAAAGAGCTCAATGTTGAGGTGCGCATCCTTGATAATTACACAGAGATAGACATTGTCCGCCGTCTCCGCCTGACAGAGCCGAAAAGAATGTCATTGATCGAGCTGAAATCCCCCCCCGTGCTTGAATATGTCGGCCGCTCTATGGGCCGCCTGTCTGTCATCGGTCTTGGCCCCGGAAAAGCAAGCTGGCGAACCAGTGAGGTTGAGGCTGTGTTGCGGGAAGCTGAAATCCTTGTAGGGTATGAAACCTATCTGAATATGCTCCCGACCCGTATCGGCCAGCAACGACTTGCATCCCCCAACCGGGTAGAGCGCGACCGGGCCGAAGAAGCTTTGAACCTCGCTGCTAAAGGCCACCATGTGGCTGTTGTCTCATCAGGGGACCCTGGCATTTTCGCCATGGCCAGCGCCGTCATCGAGCAGATAGACAAAAACCCCATCCGCTGGCGTCACATCGACTTTGAGGTCCTGCCCGGCTTATCAGCCATGCAAGGAGCTGCTGCACTGGCGGGCGCACCGCTCGGCCATGACTTTGCCGTCATTTCACTGTCAGACATATTGAAACCATTTGCGATTATCAAACAACGCCTTGAAGCTGCAGCCAGAACCGATCTGGTCATCGCCATCTACAACCCGGCCAGCAAAACCCGCCGTGAGCAGATAAGTGATGTAAAAGCCCTGCTGCTTGCACATAAATCACCGGAAACCCATATCCTGCTGGCCAGAAATGTCGGCCGCCCCGGTGAAACCCTGAGCCACACCACCCTTGAAGCGCTGAACACAGAGGAGGTGGACATGCGCACCCTCTTGATCATTGGCTCAACAAAAACCCGTCTCATCAAAGGGCCGGATGGCAAAGACCTGATGTACACCCCCCGCACCTATTCCTGATCAGCATGGTAATCCACACTTATAGTCGCCAAAATCAGGGTCGATCTCAGGGCTGACATCAGGCTTGACAACAACCCTTAAAATGCCACTCTCAAAGCGGGTTTCCATAGAAAGACAAAGCCTTGCAAAAAAGCACAGGCAAAGCAGAGCCAGAGCGAAAGGGCATCCCGTGCAGGGAGATGAGAAAAAGACCTTAAAAAAAGGCTGGACCACCGGCGCCTGTGCCACAGCTGCGGCCAAAGCCGCATTTGAGGCCTTGCTATCTGGTGTGAGGCAAAGCCATGTCACCATCACTCTTCCCGGCGGTCAAACCCCGACCTTTGAACTGGCTGATCTGACCATGGGAAAGAATGAGGCCAGCGCTGGTGTGATTAAAGACGCTGGTGACGACCCGGATGTCACCCACGGTGCGCTGATAAAAGCCAGAGTGTCTCTGGAAGGACAGGGCATCAGCTTCAAAGCTGGCAAAGGCGTTGGAACCGTTACCAAGCCGGGCCTGCCGATACCGCCGGGTGAACCGGCGATCAACCCGGTACCGCGCCAGATGATGGCGGAGGCCATCACGGCTGTGGCAACAGAGCACGGCATTCAAGCGCATGTCACCATCGAAATTTCAGTACCCGGCGGGGAGAAACTCGCCGGGCAGACCTGGAACCCCCGCCTTGGTATTGTGGGCGGCATTTCCATCCTCGGCACAACCGGTATCGTCGTGCCTTATTCCTGCTCCGCCTGGATACATTCCATTCACCGCGGCATTGATGTTGCCCGCGCAACAGGCACCAGCCACATTGGGGCAGCCGTTGGCAACATGTCAGAAAAACTGATCATCAATCGCCATGGCCTCGCCGAAACAGAGCTGATAGACATGGGAGATTTTGTCGGCGGAATGCTCAAATATCTGAAAAAAAACCCGGTGCCGAACCTGACCATAGCTGGCGGTTTTGCCAAAATGAGCAAACTGGCATTTGGCGCCATGGACCTGCATTCAAAGCGCTCTGAGGTAAAAGTGGACGCACTCGCAGCCTTGCTGGAAAAAGGCGGCGCGGCAAAGGCAGATGTTGCAGCTGCAAAAGCTGCCAATACAGCGTTGGAGATTTTAACCATCAGCCGGAAAGCTGGCATTCCACTCGGCGATGAACTGGCCAGTGCTTGCCTCAAAAATGTCTCCGGCACACTTCAAACTGACGAAATCAAGCTGGAAATTCTGCTCTCTGATCGCCAAGGCCACCTTGTCGGGTCTGCTTGTGATCCGGGCTTTGCGCCAAAGGCAGCCAATACCACGGCCGAAAGCTGAAAAAAGTAGCCACAAATCTCCGCGCAAGAGACTGGACGAAAGCCCGCTTCTCCACTAGAACACGGGGGATCAGACAAAGGAAAAGAACAGGTAAATGGGCAAAAAAGTCTTTATAAAAAGCTATGGCTGTCAGATGAATGTCTACGATGCAGAACGCATGACCGAGCTGATGGATGGTGAAGGCTTTGCCCTGACCAATGACATGCAGGAAGCGGACATGGTTATTCTGAACACCTGCCATATTCGCGAGAAGGCGGCTGAAAAAGTTTATTCTGAGCTTGGCCGGGTACGCCTCAACAAGGAAAAGCGCCATGAAAACGGTGATGACACCATCATCGCAGTAGCCGGCTGTGTGGCCCAGGCCGAGGGTGAGGAAATCATCCGCCGAGCGCCCATCGTTGATATGGTCATCGGCCCCCAGTCCTATCAGAACCTGCCAGCGCTACTAAAAGAGTTTAAGGCCAGTAAAAAACCGATCATAGAAACAGAATTTCCTGAAGAAGACAAATTTGCCAAACTCAAACAATTAAAAGCCAACAGCCCCACCGCCTTTCTGACGGTTCAGGAAGGCTGCGATAAATTCTGCACATTTTGTGTTGTACCCTACACAAGAGGCGCTGAATATTCGCGCCCCGTGCAGCAAATCATTGATGATGCCAAACGGCTGGTTGATCAGGGCGTAAAAGAGCTGACCCTGCTTGGCCAGAATGTCAACGCCTATCATGGCGAAGGCACTGGCGGTAGAGAGGTGTCCCTTGCCGGTTTACTGGATGAGCTAAGCGAATTGGAGGGGTTGGAGCGTCTGCGATACACAACCAGCCACCCCAATGACATGCAGGATGATCTCATCAACGCCCACAAACACAACAATAAGCTGATGCCCTATCTGCATCTTCCCTTCCAATCCGGGTCCAACACCATCCTCAAGGCGATGAATCGCCGCCACACAAGGAATCACTATATCAATCTCATCGACCGCATCAGAAAAGCCCGGCCGGACATGGCCCTGTCAACGGATATCATCGTCGGTTTCCCCGGAGAAACAGATCAGGATTTCCAGGACACCCTCGATCTTGTCGAGAGCGTAGGCTACGCCAGTGCCTATTCCTTTAAATACAGCCCCCGCCCCGGCACCCCGGGCGCAGAAATGGACAATCAGATTGAGGAAGTCGTTCAAAAAGAAAGACTGGCCATTTTGCAGGAAAAACTGACCGCCGCTCAGCGTAAATT
Organism: uncultured Rhodomicrobium sp.; assembly: GCA_964351785.1. Taxonomy (GTDB): domain Bacteria; phylum Pseudomonadota; class Alphaproteobacteria; order Rhizobiales; family HXMU1428-3; genus HXMU1428-3. The sequence continues at coordinate 29,383 of CAYGPF010000014.1, read as the reverse complement.
CAATGAGAGCAAAATCAACTTGGAAATGCCGGTTCTGTTGGAGAAAACCGGCCGCCACGAAGGCCAGTTGATCGGTCGCTCCCCCTGGTTGCAGGCGGTGCATCTCGATGCAAGAGAAGCCAGTATTGGTGATATGATAAATGTGAAAATCACCGGCGCGACTTTAAATAGTTTACAAGCTGTCATGATACCTTCACTATTAAACACGACAACAGCTGCTTGATAAAAAACATAAATGAAATCACCTTTCTGAAACCATTAAGGACATTGTGCGCAAGCAATTTGCAGGGCTGGAAAAGCAATAAAGCAGAGATGATCCAGGCAAATCGCCAGGGGCTGAATACAATGCGCCGCAGAGGAGTTTGAATTTGGGGGCGAATACAAGGTCAAATCAGGAACGTAAGGGATACCACAAAAAACCCGGCCACGTTCAGACAACCATCAAATTTGATGACAACCGCATCCTCGCCGTCCTGTTGGGCGAATTTGACTGCAACCTCGCCATCATTGAAGAACGCCTCAATATCAATGCCATCATTCATGGCAATGTCATTACCCTCGAAGGCTCAAAAGAACAATGCGAAATGGGCAGGGAAGTGCTGCTGCATCTGTATGGCCGTGTGATCAAAGGGGATGATCTGACCCCGGGGGATATTGAAGGGGCCTTGCGCCACGCAGAAGTTGCAGAAGATCTGCACAGTGAAGACCGGCAGGAAACCCCGGCGAAAAAAACCGCAGAGAAACCGGCCAGCAAGGATAACGGCCAGGCCCGTATAAGAACGCGGAAAAAACACATCACCGCCCGAACTCCCCGGCAAAGCCAGTATATGCGCGCCATCGAAAAATCTGATCTTGTGTTTGGCATCGGCCCGGCCGGCACCGGAAAAACCTATCTGGCTGTCGCTGCAGCAGCTGCTGCTTTGGAGCAAGGCAATGTAGAGCGTATCATCCTCTCCCGTCCCGCTGTTGAGGCTGGTGAGCGGCTGGGCTTTCTCCCCGGTGATATGCGCGATAAAGTCGATCCCTATCTAAGGCCGCTCTATGACGCGCTATATGATTGTCTGCCTGCAGAACGCGTGGAAAAGGAGCTCGAAAACGGCATCATAGAAATTGCCCCCCTTGCCTTTATGCGCGGCCGCACTCTGGCTTCCAGTTTTGTCATTCTTGATGAAGCGCAAAACTGCACCACCATGCAGATGAAAATGTTTCTCACCCGCCTCGGGGAAAATTCAAAAATGGTGATCACCGGTGACCCAAGCCAGGTTGACCTGCCCCCCGGCCAGAATTCCGGCCTGCGTGAGGCCGTTGCCCTCTTGCGAAATGTTGATGAAATCAAAACCATCGTTTTTGAAGGGGAAGATGTGGTGCGCCGCGCCCTGGTTGCTAAAATCGTCGCCGCCTATGATCAGAGTGAGCTGAAAACAAATGACGGATAATACCGGTCCTGAGAGGGGCATGCCCCCGGGGGGTCAAGGTAAGGAAGCCCCGAACAGTCCGGAGCTGGACTATCTGCACTTTCAAAATGAAACCGGCCATCAGGTAGAAATGGTCATCAGCGCCACGATCTGGAATGAGCAACAATCACCTCAAAACGCGGTGGATTTCAGTGCCATTGCAAAGGCAGCTTTCCTGGCGCTCGAGCAAATCCCGGTAATAAACCGGATCGAAATAGATCCGGAATTCAGTTACCATATAACCATCCTTTTTGAGGATGACGAAGCGGTCACCGCGCTTAATAAAACCTACAGAAACAAGGAAGCGCCGACCAATGTGCTCTCCTTTCCGGCGGAAGACCTCAGCCCAGAGAACAACCTCAGTCACCTGGGAGATGCCATATTGGCTTATAAAACGGTAAAAGCTGAAGCAGATCGGGACAAAAAAGCCCTAAATACCCATATTTGCCACCTTGTCATTCATGCAGTGTTACATCTTTTAGGCTATGATCATGAAACAGACAGCAAGGCAGATGCCATGGAAATGCTTGAATCGGAACTTATGAACAGGCTAGGCTATGACAACCCTTACGCCCTTTGAGAATATCTGAGGGAGTGAACGCCAACCACCAGAACAAAGATCAACCACCAGAGCAAAGAATGAACGAGACCACCAGCCATAGAGACCAGGAAGCCGAACTTAACGGCCAGTCTGAAACGGACGATCCTGCCTCGAGCCCCTCCCTTTGGAACCGGATAAAAAAATTTCTGTTCCAGGATTACTCAAACGACGATCTGCGTGATCAACTCGAGGTCGCCATTGGTCTGGATGCTGAAACAAACACCGGCTTCAGCGCCCAGGAAAGGGTGATGATCTCCAACATTCTTCGGTACGGCGCTTTAAGAGTTGAAGATGTGATGGTGCCGCGCGCTGATATTCAGTCCATAGAAGAAAATGCAACCCTTGAAGAACTGCTGGCTGAATTTCAAAAGGGCGGCCACTCTCGCTTGCCCGTTTACCGCGGCACTCTGGATGACCCGACAGGCATGGTACATGTGAAGGATGTCCTGAGCTGGATAGCGGATCACACAAGCCTTGTGGAACATCAGGCCGGCAGCGCCAGCATGGATAACAAGGGCCTCAAGGTTATCACGGGCGGCGCACATCCGGCCGGCCAGGAAGTAAGCCCCCCGATCACCTCTTTTGATCAACCAGCTGCCCACTCCCTGACAGATTTTTCCATCAGGTTAAAAGACACGCAATTGCAGCGCAATGTGCTCTATGTGCCGCCATCAATGCCGGTCATGAACCTGTTATTGCGCATGCAGTCCACCCATGTTCATCTGGCTCTGGTGGTTGATGAATATGGCGGCACGGATGGCCTTGTCTCTATCGAGGATCTGGTAGAGCAAGTGGTCGGTGAAATTGAAGATGAGCATGATGAGGCCAATGGTACCATGTTACAGGGCAATCTGGAAACCGGCCTGATCGCATCAGCCCGTGTTCCCATCGAGGATCTAGAGGAAGCGCTGACTATTGATCTCTTTCATGAGGAAGAGCGAGACGATGACATCGATACCCTTGGCGGGTTGATCTTTTCAGTGCTTGGCCGCGTCCCCGTGCGCGGTGAAGTCATCACGCACCCGGCCGGGATAGAAATCGAAGTTCTGACGGCTGACCCACGCCGCATAAAATCATTAAAACTGACGAATAAAAAAAATCGGAAAAAATCCCAGTTACCCCAGGGCCCTCAAGTTCCACCCCGAACCTGACCCGGTAACTAACGATCATCTCTTCCCTGTCTCAAGGACGCACATCCATGCCGGTACCTTCTCGCATCAGCGCCCTGTCACCCCTTAAAAAGCGCCTGCTAGCAACCGGCTGCGGGGCAGCCAGCACCCTGGCCATGCCGCCATTGTTGCTCTGGCCCCTGCTTTTCATCACATTACCGCTTCTGGTTTTCCTGCTGGATGATGGCCTGCAAAACCAGCAGCGGGCAGCTTCAAAACCGCTTTTCTCGAAATGTATCAACGCCGCAATAACAGGCTGGTGTTTTGGAACCGGTTTTTTCATTTTTAGCCTGTATTGGATCGGCGCTTCCTTCCTGGTTGAGGCTGATAAATTCGCCATCCTGATGCCTCTGGCCGTGATTCTGCTGCCGGCAGCGCTCGCCCTTTTCTATGCGCTGGGGTTTGCGCTTGCCGCCCCGTTCTGGTCAGCGGGCCCGGAGCGCGTTCTCACTCTGGCCATTGTCTGTTATCTGGCGGACATAGCCCGCAGCACTCTCTTCACCGGGCTGCCATGGAGCCTGCTTGGCCATAGTCTGACCAGCAATGATATCATCATGCAATCTATGAGCCTTTACGGCCTCTATGGGCTGACACCTGTCGCCGTTTTGATTTTTGCCAGCCCGGCCGCGCTCTGGGTGGGGGATGCAACAAGGCAGGCGCAGCGCAACAAATCGGCACTTGCTCTGATCGCGACAAGTGCCGCTGCCCTTGTCGGCCTTTATGGCTTTGGTACCTGGCGCCTGACGTCTTTGGGGCCAACAGACTATGTGCCCAATCTCACCCTTTTTCTCGTTCACCCGAACGTCCCCCAAAAAGAAAAAGTGACACCCGAATTAAGGCCAAAAGCATTTGAACGCGCGCTTGAATTAACCGCAACGATTAAGAGTGAATCAGACGCCGCCCCGGATGGCTCACCCATGCAGCGCCTGATCATATGGCCGGAAACCGCGATTCCCTTTGCATTAAACAGGGCAGAACTGTTCAAGGACCATTTGCTAACGGTGCTTAAGAAAGGGGACCAGCTCATCACAGGTGGCTTCTGGCTTGAGCAAAAACCGGAGCCACTGCCCAAGGGTGCGCCCCCTTATAAAGTTTTTAACAGTCTCTTTGTTTTTGATGATAAGGCTAGCATCACCGCCCGCTATGACAAACACCACCTTGTCCCCTTTGGCGAATATCTGCCTTTTCCATCCCTGTTGAGCGCAATTGGCCTTGAAGCTCTGGTGAGAATGCGCGGTGGTTTCACCAGCGGCAATCCGCCTGTCCCGCTTGTGGTGCAGGAGGCGCCGCCTTTTCTCCCCTTCATCTGTTACGAGGCCATCTTTCCGATCACCGATCAGCAGACACAGAACCAGGCAAAGTGGATCCTGAATATCTCTAACGACGCCTGGTTCGGCAGAACAGCAGGGCCCTATCAACATCAGCATTATATAAAATTGCGCGCTCTTGAAACGGGGCTGCCCGTCATAAGAGTTGTGAATAATGGCATGACCGCTGTTTTTGATGGGCTTGGCCGCAAGATCCATCAAACTGAATTGGGCGCAAAGGGGGTTCTGAAAAGCAGGCTCCCAAAAGCTGTAAAGCCGTTTCATTCCAAATTACCCGCACCGCTGACATTCCTCTTACATTTGGCAATAATCTTCTTAACCATCAGTACAATGAAAAATTTTGACAAATCCTCCTAAACTCTTTAGCTAATCCTTGGGCTTCAGAAATGCAGAAATGCAGTGAAAATCAAGGGTCTAACTTGAAGAGCTAAGGATGACTGCAAAAGACCAGCAATAAACTTCTTAGGTGTTGATGATCATAGTCAAAATTTTCATGCTATATTTCAGCCTGTACGGCAAATCAGACAATATGAAACGACGATGCCGTTAATGGATTGGGCAGTGGTGAGCATCACCGTTAAGTATATCGCTTAAAATCATTCGATATGTACGGAAAACAAAAATAGAGCTTTATCTGACCTATACTTTAAGAGCCCGCCAGGCAGGCCCGGAGCATACCGGAAAATTCAAAGGACCAAAGCCTGAGTGCAAGACCAACAGGACAGGAACAGGGGTAAGATGGATAAATCTTCAAACGAAGATAAAAGCAATACAAATCAGACACGCAAACCGAACCCTGTAGATGTGCATGTGGGCGGCAGGATCCGCTTGCGCCGTATGATGTCCGGCCTCAGCCAGGAAAAGCTGGGTGAGCATATGGGCCTGACCTTTCAGCAAATACAAAAATATGAAAAAGGCGCAAACCGCGTTGGTGCCAGCAGGCTGTTTCAACTGGCAAAAGTTCTGGAAGTTCCGGTTTCCTACTTTTTTGACGACCTTGAAACCGGCGATAGTTCAGATATGGCCCCTGGCTTTGCTGAATCAAAATCACAGGATTTTGTCCTTGAGTTCCTGAATTCGAGAGAAGGCCTGGAGCTGAACCGCGCCTTTGTCAAAATCCAGGACCCACAGGTCCGCCGCCGCGTAATTGATCTTATCCGCTCTATGGCTGATGGTGAAAAACAGCTCGGAGAAGAAAAGTCTGACTGACCAAACACAACGGTTCAAAGAATTCTCTTGACCAACAAAGCCCCTTTCTGCAAAAACTCCCCTTTATCTTCAGTGCCAATGGCAACCAAAAGCCGCAACTGCCAAAGTATTCTTGGCCAGCGCATCATTTTTGAGAGGGGAACCAAGCGTGACGCGTCAAAATTATTTATTCACGAGCGAGTCTGTTTCAGAGGGACATCCAGACAAAGTATGTGATCGCATATCTGATGCCATCGTTGACACCTATCTCAAGGCCGAACCGGATTCGCGGGTCGCTGTTGAAACACTGACCACCACCAACAAAGTGGTTCTGGCCGGTGAAGTGCGCGGCTCTGAGGCCATTACCAAAGACACGCTTGTCGAAGTTGCCCGCCGTGCCATCAAGGACATCGGCTATGCGCAAGAAGGCTTCCACCATGCCAATGCGGACATCGAAGTTTATGTCCATGATCAATCCTGCGACATTGCCCAGGGCGTAGATGCCTCTGGCAACAAGGACGAGGGCGCGGGTGATCAGGGCATAATGTTTGGTTATGCCTGCCGGGAAACAGATGTGCTGATGCCGGCCCCCATTCATTTTTCTCACCAGATCCTTGCCAATATGGCAAAAGCCCGCCATGAGGGCACAGCGCCTGAGTTCGGGCCGGACGCCAAAAGCCAGGTAACATTGGCTTATGAAAACGGCCGGCCGGTCAGGGCCACATCTGTTGTGGTTTCAACCCAGCATGCAGAAGGTGTTGATCAAGGTGATCTGCGCGAAAAAGTCCGCACCTATGTTGAAGGCGTTTTGCCTGAAGGCTGGATGTGCGAAGAAGACGAATTTTATGTCAACCCGACAGGCCGCTTTGTAATTGGCGGCCCGGATGGTGACGCCGGCCTCACAGGCCGAAAGATCATTGTTGACACTTATGGCGGCGCGGCACCCCATGGCGGCGGCGCCTTCTCAGGCAAGGATTCCACAAAAGTGGACAGATCCGCAGCTTATGCCGCCCGCTACCTGGCAAAAAATGTGGTCGCTGCTGAGCTTGCCGAGAAATGCACACTGCAATTATCCTATGCCATTGGCGTCTCGAAACCACTGTCAATCTATGTCGATACCCACGGCACAGGAACAGTTGATGAAGCACAGCTCGAAGCCACACTAATGGAAGTGATGGACCTCAGCCCACGCGGCATCCGCGAACATCTCGGCCTTATGAAACCTATTTATGAACGAACAGCCGCTTACGGTCACTTTGGCCGCCAGCCAGATGCGGATGGGGGTTTCTCTTGGGAGCGCATTGATCTTGTGGATGCCCTCAAAGGGGCGGTCAGCTAAGGAAAAACCGCCTGAAGTCGTTAGGCTGGAAAGGTTCGTGTGAGGTGCCTGAGGATCCGGCAAAAAAGCCAACTCTGTTTGGTCGCCAGAAAACCAAGAAATTAAGCGCGCGCCAGCAAGGCCTGGTGGACAACCTCTTGCCATCGCTGCGCCTCGCACCTGAGAGCGGACCCCCGGGAGCCGCCACCTTAAAGTGGTTAAACGCCAGACCACTGAGTCTGGAAATCGGCTTTGGCGGTGGTGAACACCTCGCCGCCATGGCCAAAGCGCACCCTGATATTAATTTCATAGGCTGCGAGCCGTTTTTAAACGGCATTGCCAAATTGCTGGTCGCCATCAATGAGCACAACCTGACAAACATCAAACTCTATGATCATGATGCCCGCCATATTCTTGACTGGCTGCCAGCCGCCAGTTTAGAGCGCGTTTACATTCTCTACCCGGACCCCTGGCCCAAAAAGCGGCATCAAAAACGCCGTCTGGTAACGCGGGATACATTAAAGCTTCTGGCCAGAACAATGAAACCAGGCGCTAGCCTCCTGATCGCCTCTGATATTGCCGATTATATTCGCACCAGCCTGTTGGCTCTGAAAGCCAGCCCTGAATTCGCCTGGAGCCCGGTAAGCGCAAACGACTGGAAAACCCCGCCGGCAAAATGGCCAGGCACCCGCTATGAACAAAAGGCAATCAGGGAAGGGCGCAAACCGGTCTACCTCAAAATCACCCGCAGTTGCGGAGGCGAACAGGCATAGCCTGTTCTTGGAGTGAGCCTTAATATGATGCGGCTCCCTTTCGAAGAAGGAACAAAGCGCAGCCTTTGTGACATGGCGGAGCGCCCGCGCAGCCCGGTGCTTAGCACCGCCCCAGCGGAGGCGAACAGGCATAGCCTGTTCTTGCCGTGAGCCTTAATATGATGCGGCTCCCTTTCGAAGAAGGAACAAAGCGCAGCCTTTGTGACATGGCGGAGCGCCCGCGCAGCCCGGTGCTTAGCACCGCCCCAGCGGAGGCGAACAGGCATAGCCTGTTCTTGCCGTGAGCCTATAGAAAAGAATACTTGCAATTACAGCAAAGCGGACATATATATAGCCCAAGAATGATCTGGATAAATAGATCGTCACTCTCAAAAGAGTGGGCCCCTGGGCCCGCTCTTTTTGTTATGACATCTGATTTTTTCACGATCCAATCATCGAAAGAGGCTGCAAAAACTTCGCCTTGTAAATTATATCAGGCTGGTAAAAAGCATCCCCGTATATCGATGATTTTAACGAGATATAAGAGATGACTTCAGAGAGCGCGCCATGACAGAAAGCAGTGATCTCGGCAAGCGCTTTGTCAGGGAAGCAGGCCAGGCCGGTGATATCGCCAGCCTTGTTGAACCGCTCCTTGAAGAGATGGGATACCAGCTTGTCAGGGTTATCGTCTCCCAGCGTGATGGCATGACAGTACAGATCATGGCAGACAGCAGGAACGGCGAGTTTGGCATCAAGGATTGTGAAATCATATCCAATGAGCTTTCACCCTTCCTTGACAGTCATGATCCCATCAGCAGTGGCTATCATCTGGAAGTTTCATCGCCCGGCATTGATCGCCCTTTGGTGCGGCCCCAGGATTTTATCACCTTTGAGGGCTATGAAGCCAAAATGGAGGTGAAACAGCCAATTGATGGTCGCAAGCGGTTCAAAGGCCGCTTGGCCGGTTTTGAAAATGGTGAAGTGTTGCTCACTATAACAAATGAAGAAAAAGAGCAGCTTACGATCGGTTTGAGCGCATCGCTGATTGCCAGCGCCAAATTGTTGCTCACGGATGAGTTAATAAAGAATACCGGCCAAAAAGCCGGTGATCAGCAGGGCTCCTGAATAAAGGGCTGACAATTTTGCCTGAATAAATGGTTGACAATTTTGGATGACAGGACAACCGACCGAACGGAATTGAGCCCCTGAAATAATTATTGCCAGAAATGAATTTAATACCAGAAATACTATGAATAAATGACTGGAAATTGAAAGACTGCAGGACCAGACCATAAGGGACAGCCAGCCAAAAGCGGTCACTGACCTTAAAGAAATCCCCAGTCCACATTACGTGCGGAGAGAAAAACAATGGTAACCAAAGGTGTAAGTGCAAACAGATTAGAGCTCTTGCAGATCGCAGACGCTGTTGCCCGTGAAAAGTCAATCAATCGGGAAGTGGTGATCGAGGCTATGGAAGACGCCATCCAGAAGGCCGCCAAATCCCGCTACGGCAGTGAGAATGAAATTCAGGCCAAAATTGACCCCGGCACAGGTGAGATCAGATTATCCCGGCTTCTCGAAGTGGTGGAAGACGTTACCAACGAAGCCACGGAAATCACACTGAAAGCCGCCAAACGGGTAAAGAAGGATGCAGACCTTGGCGATGTTCTTGAAGAAGAGCTGCCCCCCCTTGATTTTGGCCGTGTTGCTGCGCAAAACGCCAAACAGGTGATCGTCCAGAAGGTGCGGGATGCCGAGCGTGAGCGCCAGTACGAAGAATACAAAGACCGCATCAGTGAAGTTGCCAACGGCACCGTCAAGCGTATCGAATACGGCAATGTCATTGTTGATCTTGGCCGGGCCGAGGCCATTGTTCGCCGGGATGAAAGCCTGCCCCGCGAAAATTTCCGCTACGGTGATCGCATTCGCGCCTTTATTTATGATGTCCGCCGCGAACCGCGCGGGCCGCAAATATTCCTGAGCCGCACCCGGCCGGAATTTATGGCCAAGCTCTTCGCCCAGGAAGTGCCGGAAATTTACGATGGCATCGTAACCATCAAATCTGTTGCTCGTGATCCGGGCAGCCGTGCAAAAATCGCTGTGATCAGCCAGGACAGCTCCATTGACCCGGTCGGCGCGTGTGTGGGTATGCGCGGCGCCCGTGTTCAGGCTGTCGTCAATGAGCTGCAGGGCGAAAAAATTGACATCATTCCCTGGTCGCATGACGCCGCCACCTTCATCGTCAACGCTCTGGCTCCGGCCGAAGTTGTAAAAGTTGTGCTTGATGAGGATGTAGAGCGTATCGAAGTTGTGGTACCGGATGACCAGTTGAGCCTTGCCATTGGTCGCCGGGGTCAAAATGTGCGCCTGGCCTCTCAGCTGACTGGCTGGGAAATTGACATTCTGACCGAGCAGGAAGAATCAGAACAGCGCCAGAAAGAATTTGCTGAGCGCACAGCCAAATTTATGGAAAGTCTCGATGTGGATGAATTCATCGCTCAGTTGCTGGCCACTGAAGGGTTCAGTTCTGTGAGCGAGGTTGCCTTTGTTGAGCTGGCTGAAATTTCCAGCATTGAAGGTTTTGACGAAGATACCGCCGAGGAAATCCAGACACGTGCCCGCGAACATCTTGAGCGCCGCCAGGCTGAGCTTGAAAAGAAATGCGCAGATCTGGGTATTGATGAGGATTTGAGAGAACTGGAAGGCCTGAGCCTTGAAATGCTGGTCACCCTTGGTGAAAACGACATTAAAACAGTTGAGAATGTGGCTGAGTGCGCCACTGATGACCTCATTGGCTGGACCGAGCGCAAGGACGGTGAAGTCGAGCGTTTTGCAGGATTTCTTGATGGTTATAATCTTCGCAAACATCAGGCTGAAGAGATCATCATGACCGCCCGCGTCAAGGCCGGTTGGATAGACGCTGCCGATCTTATTGAAGACGAGCCGGAAGTAGAAGAAGAGGCAGGCGGCGAGGAAATCAGTGAAGAGGCGCAACCAGCCACAGCCCTCGAAGAAGCAGAAGCCATGTTCGCAGACACAACCAGCGCAAAAGCGGACGAAAAGCCCGAAGAAACTGATGAAGCAGACGCAGAAACCAAAGCTGATGATGAAGCTGATGAAGAAGAGGACAAAGCCTGAGGCGAACCCCAGTTTCTGGTAGAGCGCCTTGAGCAACAAAACGCCCTGTAAAAAATCGTCCTGAGAGATTAGGCCAAAAACAGGGCCGTTCACTCAACAAAGGCATACAGCAACAGATGCAGACAAAAGAGCAACCGGACAAAAATCAGCGTCGCTGTATCGCAACCGGTGAGATCAGGGCAAAAGCCACAATGCTCAGATTTGTTGAGGGCCCTGAAAAGGTTTTGGTCCCCGACATAAAAGGCAAATTACCTGGCCGCGGCGTTTGGATAACGACCAACCGGTCATTGATAAGAGAGGCCGTGAAACGCAAACTGTTCGAGAGAAATCTGTCACCCGGCATCAGGATTGAACCGGAAATTGACCAACAGGTGGATATTCTGTTAAAAAATGCGGCTTTTGGATGCCTGAAAATGGCAAATAAGGCTGGTAACGCCATCTATGGGTTTACGAAACTCATGGCAGCTTTGGAAAAACAGGTTATAATCTATATGATCCACGCGAGGGAAGCGAGCCAGCCGGAATCGAACAAACTTGATCACAAGTTTCGAACAAATTTGGAACATAGTGATAAATTGCAACAAACTTTGAGTAAAAAGCCCTATCTCGGCTTTGATTCAGAAGAATTGAGTTTGGCTTTTGGCGCCGCAAATGTCATACATGCGGGATTAACAGAAAGTGGCGCCTCAAGAGCTGCGATAACCGCCATAGAGAGAGTGAAGCATTATCGGCTGGAAAATGACGCTGAGACGTCTGGTACTTAAATGAAAGTTCATAGCTGAAACTACAGAGCTGACGATCCATGGCAGACGGCATATAGCAGACTGGGCACAAGCGGTCAGAATCAGACAGGATCGCTGACCGCAGGACGCAAACAGGGTAAGACGGGTAAAATTAAACTTGAAATCAAAGCGAACGATTTCATTAGATAAGTCAAAAGTTAGGTAAGTCATAAGTGTTATTATGACATAAATAGACAGAAGGGCCTTACAAGATGAAAGGCCCGTAGTCCGGATAATTTGGAATATATGAGCGAAACAAAAGAAACAGGCGACAAGTCAACAGACAAAACCAGCCGTGGTACGCTAAAATTAAAGCGCACGGTTGATGCTGGCCATGTGCGCCAGAATGTCAGTGGTGGCCGGTCGAAGTCCGTTGTGGTTGAAAAGAAACGCAAGCGGACAATCACAAAACCGGGTGATGCCGCCAATGCGCCTGCCAAACAAAAAGCCAAAGCATCCGCCAAAAACAAGACCCAGCTGGGTGGCCTCTCCAATGAGGAGCAGGCTGCCAGACTGAAGGCGCTGGAAGAAGCCAGGGGCCGCCACGAGGAAGAAGAGCTCAAAGCCAAAGAAGACAGTGAACGCCGCCAGGCAGAAGCTGAAGAAGCCAAGCTCAAGCTTGAAGAAAAGCGCAAGGCCGAGGCCGAGGCAAAGGCAACCAGGGCAGAAGCCAAAACCAAGCCCAAAACAGAAACCAAGGACAAAAAGGCCGCGACGCCTGCCAATGACCCTGAATTGGATGCGAGCAAAATTGAAGCTGCAGCGGCCAAGGCGGAAGCTTCAGGTGCCAAGCGCCCAAAAACGCGTGAAGAGCTTGAAGCCAAGGATTTACAGGAAGCCAAAAACAAGAAAACAAAAGTTGATCGCAACAGCCGCCGCGGTGAAGGCCGCGTGAAAGGTCGTTTAACGATCACCAACGCCCTGAATGAAGACCAGCGCGAGCGCTCCCTCGCGTCCCTGAAACGCAAACGTGAGCGTGAAAAAACCAAAGCTGCTGGCGTCCAGACCCCGCGCGAAAAAATCGTGCGTGAAGTGACGATCCCGGAAACTGTTACCATCCAGGAGCTGGCAAACCGCATGACTGAGCGCGGCGTTGATGTCATTAAATTCCTGATGCAGCAAGGTCAGATGCATAAGATCAACGATCTGATCGACGGTGACACAGCTGAGCTAATTGTTGAAGAATTTGGCCACACACCGCGCCGGGTATCTGAAGCTGACGTTGAAGAAGGCCTCTATGATACTGAACCTGATGATGAAGAAAACCTCAAGCCGCGGGCACCTGTCGTCACAGTGATGGGCCATGTTGACCATGGTAAAACTTCTCTGCTTGATGCTTTGCGCAGCGAAAATGTTGTCTCTGGTGAAGCCGGCGGCATCACCCAGCACATTGGCGCCTATCAGGTAACAACAGAAACAGACTATAAGATCACTTTCATCGACACGCCCGGCCACGAGGCTTTTACCGCCATGCGGGCCCGCGGTGCTAAAGTCACGGACATTGTGGTTCTGGTTGTGGCAGCTGATGACGGCGTGATGCCCCAGACCATTGAGGCCATCAACCATGCCAAAGCCGCAGAAGTGCCGATCATTGTCGCGATCAATAAAATCGACAAGGAAGAAGCTGAACCGCAGCGCGTTCGAACCGATCTTCTGCAACATGAAGTGATCGTTGAAAGCATGAGCGGTGATACCCTTGAAGTCGAAGTATCCGCGAAAAACCGGATCGGCCTTGATAGTCTGCTGGAAGCCATCCACATGCAGGCGGAATTGCTGGAATTAAATGCAAATCCGGATCGCCGCGCCGAAGGCATCGTCGTTGAGGCGCAGCTTGAGCGCGGCCGCGGCCCGGTTGGCACCATGCTGGTGCAAAAAGGCACCATCAAGGTTGGCCAGATCATCGTTGCTGGCCGTGCCTGGGGCAAGGTGCGCGCCCTGATCAATGATCGCGGCGACAATGTTGTTGAAGCCGGCCCCTCTGTACCTGTTGAAGTGCTCGGCTTTAATTCAGCGCCCGAGGCCGGTGACCAGTTCGCAATTGTCGAAAATGAAGCCCGTGCCCGGGAAATCACCGAATATCGCATTAAGAAACGCCGTGACATCCGCGCTGCAGGTGCTGGTTCCGTTCGCACCCTTGAGCAGATGATGAACCAGCTTCATGAGGCTGACATCAAGGAAATCCCGGTCCTGATTAAAGGTGACGTGCAGGGCTCGGTCGAGGCGATCCTCGCCGCCCTGGATAAACTTGGCACTGATGAAGTTGTCGCCCGTGTGATCCATTCAGGCGTGGGTGGCATTACGGAATCAGATATTTCCCTGGCAAACGCCAGCAAGGCCGTCGTGCTTGGCTTTAATGTCCGTGCCAATTCCCAGGCGCGTGATGCCGCCCAGACCTGTGGCCTTGAAATTCGCTACTATTCGGTCATTTATGATCTTGTTGATGATGTGAAAGCCGCGATGTCCGGCCTGCTTGATCCAACAATCAAGGAACACTTTATTGGTAATGCCGAAATTCTCGAAGTCTTCCACATTTCAAAAGTCGGCAAGGTTGCCGGTTGCCGGGTTACAGAAGGCAAATTGGAGCGCGGTGCAGGTGTCCGTCTGATCCGTGACGATGTGGTCATTCATGAAGGTCAGCTCAGCACCTTGAAACGCTTCAAGGACGAAGTGCCGGAAGTGCCTGCTGGTCAGGAATGCGGCACCGCCTTTGAGAATTATCAGGACCTGAAAAGCGGTGATGTAATTGAAGCATTCCGTGTAGAGAAAATAGAACGTACGCTATAGTCAGGCCGCGTTGATCCCGAAGAGCAAAAACAATGAAATCTCAAAAGAAAGGCCCGAGCCAGCGCCAGCTGCGTGTCGCTGAAAATCTGCGCCACGAACTGAGCGGCATATTCACCCGTGTCGATATTCGCGATGACGACCTGAAAGGCGTCATCATCACAGTTAGTGAAGTGCGCACCAGCCCTGATATGCGCAATGCCACGGCCTTTGTTATGCCACTTGGCGGCGAGCGGGCAGATGAAATCATCAACGCTCTGGAGCGGAATAAAAAATTCCTGCGCGGGGAGTTGTCTCGCCGTGTTCACCTGAAACACATGCCAGAGCTGCATTTCAAACTTGATGAAAGCTATGACAATTCAGGACGCATCACCGAAATCCTGAGCTCGGAAAAAGTCCGAAAAGACCTGAAATCTGAAAACAATCAATAATCCTGCCTTGCATTTCAGGATCTCACCAGATCCTCATTGCCGCCCTGTCTCTACGCAGGCGTTCTTACATGGCAAAAGGGCACAATGGGTCAGGGAAAGGGGAGGGCCGCTAATGGCACGCCGCAAAAAAGGCGCACCAATTCACGGATGGGTGGTGCTGGATAAACCCTTGGATGTAACATCCACAAAAGCTGTTGCCATCGTCAAGCGCATATTCAACGCGCAGAAGGCCGGTCATGCTGGCACTCTTGATCCGTTGGCAACCGGTGTGTTACCCATCGCGCTCGGCGAAGCAACCAAAACAGTTTCAAACGTAATGGACGGCGGCAAAATATACAGCTTCCGAGTGAAGTGGGGAGCCGAAACCACCACTGATGATCTTGAAGGTGAGATAAGAGAAACCAGCCTCAAGCGGCCAACGCCCGCGGAAATTGAAGCGTTGCTGGAAGATTTCACCGGCACCATCCTGCAAAGCCCACCAGCTTTTTCCGCCGTCAAGATTGCCGGGCAAAGAGCCTATGACCTTGCCCGCGCCGGTGAAACTGTTGAAACCAAACTGCGGGAAGTCACGATTAATCAGTTAAAAATCATACATTGCCCCTCTGAAGATGAGACAGACTTTGAAACCCATTGCGGCAAAGGAACCTATATTCGTGCCCTTGCCCGCGATTTGGGCCGTGAATTGGGGTGTCTCGGCCATGTCAGCGCGTTAAGGCGGTTGCGAAGCGGCCCATTTTGCCAGGAAATGTCGATTTCACTGGAAAAACTGGAGGAGTTAAGCCATAGTGCGCTCGCCGAGGAGGCGTTGCAAAATGCATTGCTCCCCATAGAGACCGCGCTGGACGACATCCCGGCGCTGGCCATAAATGAGGATCAAGCCGCCCGCGTAAAGATGGGTCAATCCGTGCTGATAACTGGCAGGGATGCCCCGATCATCAATGGACCTGCTTATACCAAGTCTGGATCAAAACTCATTGCTTTAGGCGCTGTCCAAAAAGGGGCGTTTAAACCAAAACGGGTTTTTAATCTTGCTGTTTAAGGCAGGTCATCTTTCTATATAAAGGAGAAACCGATGTCGATTTCTGCTGAACGTAAGCAAGAATTGATTAAAGAATTTGCTATTAAACCGGAAGATACCGGCTCACCAGAAGTGCAGGTTGCCATTCTGACTGAGCGGATCAACAATCTGACGGGTCATTTCAAATCCCATAAAAAAGACAACCACTCCCGCCGCGGCCTGTTGAAAATGGTTTCACAGCGGCGCCGGTTGCTTGATTATGTGAAAACAAATGATGATGCTCGCTATCAGGATCTGATCAAGCGTCTTGGCATCCGCCGTTAAGGTGAAATGTTTGAATTTTGAGCAAAGGGTGCAAGGTGTGAAAATCCATACCTTGCCCCTTTTGTTTCATGAAACCGGCAAGGCAAATGCCCTGCCAGCCAAGCTGAACGGATGGGCCGTTCAGCAGTAAGGAACAGAAAAACCCGGCACGCTAAAGGGTGCTGTTCCACGAACGTTACGAAGAGAAAAAGAATGTTTAATATAGAAACGGTAGAAATTGAGTGGGGCGGACGGCCTCTGAAACTCGAAACAGGTCGGATCGCGCGCCAGTCGCACGGTGCGGTGCTCGCCCAATATGGCGAAACCTCAGTGCTGGCGACAGTTGTCGCGGCTCGTTCCGTCAAACCGGGGATGGATTTTTTCCCCCTCACCGTAAATTACCAGGAAAAAGCTTATGCCGCCGGTAAAATTCCAGGCGGTTATTTTAAACGCGAAGGCCGCCCAAGCGAAAAAGAAACACTGGTCTCAAGATTGATCGACCGGCCCATTCGCCCCCTGTTTGCCCCGGATTTTAAAAACGAAACACAGGTAATCATCACGGTCCTTTCCCACGATATGGAAAATGACCCTGACGTGGTGGCCATGGTTGCCGCCTCTGCCGCTCTGACATTGTCAGGCGTGCCCTTTATGGGGCCAATCGGTGGGGCCCGGGTTGGTTATATTGATGGTGAGTATGTCCTCAACCCGACCATTGATCAGATGGAAGATACTGACCTTGATCTCGTTGTTGCCGGTACAAATGACGCCGTTTTGATGGTGGAATCAGAAGCACAGGAGCTCACGGAAGAAGTGATGCTCGGCGCTGTGACCTTTGGTCATGAAAGTTGCGCCCCGATTATCGGTGCCATTATCAAACTGGCTGAAAAAGCAGCAAAAGAGCCATGGGATCTGAAACCCATCGACAAATCGAAATACACCTCGAAGGTGGATGAGCTTGCCAAAGAGAGCCTCATCGCCGCCTATAAGATTGCTGATAAGAAAGAGCGTCAAACGGCCATTTCAGCTGCAAAAGACAAAGTCTTTGAAGAATTAATGCCAGAAGAAGATGACGGAACAGAAAGCGTTCTTCTGGGCAGCGTCTTCAAATCTCTGGAAAGTTCAATCGTGCGTGGCTCCATACTCGAGACCGGCCACCGCATTGATGGGCGGGATCTTAAAACAGTACGCCCCATCGTCAGCGAAGTGGGTGTTCTGCCAAGAGCTCATGGTAGCTCTTTGTTTACCCGCGGTGAAACACAGGCCATAGTGGTGGCAACGCTTGGTACGGGCGAAGATGAGCAATTCGTTGACGCCCTCGCCGGCACCTATAAGGAAAATTTCCTGCTGCATTATAACTTCCCCCCCTATTCAGTGGGTGAAGTCGGCCGCACCGGCTTTACCGGTCGGCGCGAAATTGGTCACGGCAAACTGGCCTGGCGCGCCATCCACCCGATGCTGCCAACAAAGGAAGAGTTCCCTTATACTTTAAGGGTGGTTTCAGAAATTACTGAATCAAACGGCTCTTCTTCAATGGCAACAGTTTGCGGCACATCGCTTTCCCTGATGGATGCCGGTGTCCCCTTGAAGAAACCTGTGGCAGGTATCGCCATGGGTCTGATTAAAGAAGGTGATGAATTTGCAGTCCTTTCAGACATCCTGGGTGATGAAGATCACCTCGGTGATATGGACTTTAAAGTTGCAGGTACCGAAGATGGCATCACCAGTCTTCAGATGGACATCAAAATTACAGGCATCACCAAGGAAATCATGGACGTTGCTTTAAATCAGGCAAAAGACGGCCGCCTCCACATCCTTGGTGAAATGTCAAAAGCCCTTGATGGTGCCCGCGATGAAGTTGGCGAACATGCCCCGCGCATTGAAACCATCACCATCCCGACAGACAAGATCAGGGAAGTGATTGGCCAGGGCGGCAGTGTCATCAGAGGCATTGTTGAAGAATCAGGGGCCAAAGTTGACATCAATGATGATGGTATTATCAAGGTCGCCGCTGCCAATGGTGACAGCATTGCCAAAGCCATGCAGATGATCAAGGAAATCACAGACGAGCCGGAAGAAGGCGTGATCTATAAAGGTAAGGTGGTCAAGGTTGTTGACTTCGGTGCCTTTGTGAATTTCTTTGGTGCTAAAGACGGTCTGGTTCACATCTCGCAATTAACCAGCGAGTTCCGCCCCAAAACTGTCGGCGACGTGGTGAAAGAAGGTCAGGAAGTTTTCGTGAAACTTGTTGGCTTTGACGACCGCGGCAAGGTTCGCCTCTCCATGAAAGTGGTTGATCAGGAAACCGGCGAAGAAATCGTTGAGGAAAAACAGGACTAAACGGTCCCCCCTCACTTGAGACGAAACAGAAAACCCCGCTTGAAAAGGCGGGGTTTTTTGTGGTTGGAGTAGCAGTGAGAACCGGGCGATTACGCATGTTGAAATGGCGGCCGCTCAGGCCACCCCATAAAGGGCCGCGCCTCAACAGATGCCAGCTCGCCAGTGGTGAGTAACTGCACCCTGGCCGCTTCTCCCTCAGGCCGTTGCCCGCGAAGAAATTCCGGATGCCGGGCAAGGTAGTGCTCAAGGCTGTCAGCAACAATCTGCGGCTGCGACAAAAGCCGGCAGCTTCGCGGCAAATGCCGGGCAAACAGATGCTCAACCAGCGGGTAGTGGGTGCAGCCAAGGATCGCGAAATGCGGGATCCCGTCTGTCACCGCTCCGGCTTCACCGGCAGCGTTCAGCATATCATCAACATAATCTTTGATCAGGGCGTCAAGTGCCGCCTGTTCGGCCCCCGCCTCAATCATGCCGGCAAGCTGCGGGCAGGCAGCTGCCACCACCTGAATGCGGGGGCAGCGTTTCCTGATTTCCTCAATGTAAACACCGCTCTCAATTGTTCGCCGTGTTGCAAAAACCGCGATCACGTCACTTTTATACTTTTGAGGATATTGCGGCTCTGTCACGCCCCAGGGCGTTTGTGTCGCCACTTCAACGGTCGGCGCGATGATACCCAGAATATTGCGCCCCTGCCAGTCAGAGCGCGGCAGCCAGTCCTGCTGTAATGTCCGGCAGGCAATCGAGGTTGCGGTATTGCAGCCTAAAAGCACCAGACGGCAACCTTTGCCGAACAACAGCTCAACCCCGGCACGCGTCAGCTCGACCACCTCTTCAGAGGGCCGGTTGCCATAAGGCGCATTGGCATGATCACCAAGATAAAGAAAATCTTCATTGGGAAATTTCAGGGCCAGTGCTTTTAAAACGGTAAGCCCGCCATGACCGGAATCAAAAACACCAATCATATGTCCCCCTCAACTCCAGGATCAGCCTAAAAATGCCAGGAAAATTTTGAGGCCACACAGGGTCAGCGGCGGCAAAGCCTTATGCTTTGCCGTCAGAATAACCTGTCTCTTTCAAGGCATCGAGATCCGGCATGTAAATGGTGTTATAGCCGCAATCGACATAATGGATTTCACCTGTCACGCCATTGGAGAGATCAGACAACAGATATAACCCGGCCCCGCCCACTTCATCAAGCGTTGGCGTCCGGTGCAGCGGTGAATGCGCCTTTTGAAAATTAAACATCAACCGCGCATCAGAAATACCCGCACCAGCCAGCGTCCGCATGGGCCCGGCTGACATCGCATTCACCCGGATGTTCTGATCACCCAGATCCGTTGCCAGATATTTGACACTGGTCTCAAGTGCCGCCTTGGCAACACCCATTACATTATAGCAAGGCACAACCCATTGAGAGCCGGCGTAAGAGAGGGTTAAAAGGCTACCCCCGTTTTTCATCAGAGGCGCTGCCCGGTTGGCAATCTCAGTAAAGGAAAAACAGGAAATCACCATGGTGTTGATGAAATTTTCCCGCGTCGTATCAGAATAACGCCCCTTAAGCTCATTCCGGTCGGAAAAAGCCAGCGCATGGACCACAAAATCAAGTGACCCCCATTTATCGCCAATCACGTTGAATACATTATCAACGCTATCAAGGTCGGTCACATCACACGGTTCAATAATTTCAGCACCGGTTGATTCAGCAAGTGGCACAGCCCGTCGGCCAAAAGCATCCCCCTGATAAGTAAAAGCAAGCTCAGCGCCCTGTCCAGCAAGAACCCGGGCAATGCCCCATGCAATCGAGCGATCATTGGCCACCCCCATGATCAACCCTTTTTTGCCCTTCATGAAAGGCTGCGGTGTGGCAATATCTGTCGGCGTATTGGTATCATTCATCGGAGTACTCTAATTTCCATTAAAACAGTAACTTAAATAATCAAAGGAGGAGAAATTAACCAGAATATTTCTGCATGACCAGTGTCGCATTTGTGCCGCCAAATCCAAAGCTGTTTGACATAACAGTGTTAAGCGCGCGGTCTTCGGCTTTTCGCATAATCGGCACCCCTTCAAATTCAGGGTCCAGCTCTTCAATATTGGCTGAAGCACAGACAAAATTATTCTGCAGCATAAGCAGCGAATAGATCGCCTCCTGAACCCCGGCAGCGCCAAGTGAATGCCCGGTCAGGGACTTTGTGCTGGCAATAGGCGGGATCGCCTCACCAAACACTTCCCGGATGGCATCAATCTCTTTGATGTCGCCAATCGGTGTTGAGGTGCCATGCGGGTTGATATAATCAATAGGATTATTGGTCGTCTCAAGCGCCATCCGCATACAGCGAACAGCCCCCTCGCCGGAAGGCGCCACCATGTCATAGCCATCAGAATTGGCACCATAGCCAACAATCTCGGCTATGATAGTGGCACCGCGGGCTTTGGCATGTTCAAGCTCTTCAAGCACCAGCACGCCCGCCCCGCCGGCAATGACAAACCCGTCCCGATTGACATCATAAGCCCGGCTGGCCGTCTCTGGTCGGTCATTAAACTTTGAAGACATGGCATTCATGCCGTCAAACAGCACAGACAAGGTCCAATCCAGCTCCTCGCCGCCGCCGGCAAACATCACATCCTGCTTACCCCACTGGATAAGCTCGGTTGCGTTGCCAATACAGTGGCTGGAGGTCGAGCAGGCAGATGAAATGGAATAATTCACACCCAGAATTTTAAATGGTGTTGCCAGGGTGGCTGAGTTGGTGCTCGACATTGATTTGGGCACTTCAAACGGGCCGACTTTTTTAGGCCCCCGCTCTCTTGTGGTATCAGCCGCCTGCACAATGGCTTTGGCCGAAGGCCCGCCAGAGCCCATGATAAGACCGGTCCGCACATTACTGATATCATCAGCCTCAAGACCAGCCTGGGCAATAGCCTCTTCCATCGCCACATAGTTCCAGGCGGCACCAGCCCCCATAAAGCGGCGCACCTTCCGGTCTACAATGGCGAGGGCATCAAGTGTGGGGGCCCCGGAAACCTGGCTGCGGAAGCCAAGCTCGGCATATTTGTCATCAGTCCTGATGCCGGATCGCCCTTCCCTCAAGGAAGCAAGAACCTCTTCCTGATTGTTACCGATTGAGGAGACGATCCCCATCCCTGTAATCA
The DNA here is from genome assembly GCA_964351785.1 of uncultured Rhodomicrobium sp. Lineage (GTDB taxonomy): Bacteria > Pseudomonadota > Alphaproteobacteria > Rhizobiales > HXMU1428-3 > HXMU1428-3. The sequence continues at coordinate 7,630 of CAYGPF010000014.1, read as the reverse complement.
CAACACGTCTCATACTCATTCCTTTATGAAGGTAAATACATTTTGTTCAGGGGCGCAAAAGTGCGAAAAACACTCAGCTTTCCTCAGCCGCCGCACCAAACAGACCAACCCGCAAATCCTGCGCTTTGTAGATTTCAACACCATCGGCTTTCAGTGTTCCATCGGCAATCCCAAGCACCAGCCGGCGCATGATAACCCGCTTGAAATTGACCTCATAGGTCACAAGCTTGGTTGTTGGCAAAACCATATCAGTAAATTTAACTTCACCCACTGAAAGGGCGCGGCCGCGCCCTGGCGCCCCGAGCCACCCGAGGAAGAACCCGGTAAGCTGCCACAGGGCATCAAGCCCAAGACAACCCGGCATCACCGGATCACCTTCAAAGTGACACGGGAAGAACCATAAATCAGGGTTGATATCAAATTCAGCGACGATCTGGCCTTTGCCATTGGTCCCGCCATCTTCACTGACATGGGTGATACGGTCAAACATCAGCATAGGCGGCAAAGGTAATTGTGCATTGCCAGGGCCAAAAAGCTCCCCGCGACCGCACTTTAACAACTCTTCATAATCATAACTGCTTTGGCGATCCGCCATTGATGCACCCCGTCATTTTTGTTATAAAATTTCCAGAGGATGTATGTATCACACTTGCTTAGCGACCAAAAGCCTAACCCATGCTTTCACGTGATATTTTTAACATCCATGTAACATAGTACAACTTCGGACCCGAATTCCAGTAATTTGTCAGTTATGACAGAAGCGCAGAACCCAACTGGACATGGCAATTTCACCATGCCGGATCGCGAACTTTGTCAAGCCGGATATCCATCTCTAACCGGACCAGATGATAGAAGAGCTATGATGTCCGAACAGGTGCGAATAAGCCGAGATGCAAAAATGTTCTGATTCCAGGGTGTGATGAGCAGCGATTTTAACGAAATCTGGAAACTATATCGGTCAGTATATGCAATACCGATTGATCAGCCTGCCTCAATTGGCTAAATTACTTCCAGATCAGCCTGGAAAAGACGAATGTCCCGGCCTATGCGCAACAAGGCGCAACTAAGGAGCTGCCAGGACACCGCTGATCCGAACGGCTCCGGTAATGCGAGCATAGCAAGCAAAATTGAGCGAACGATGAACAGTAAAGACACGACAAATAATCAACTATCTGAGGAAGCTCAGATGGAGTGTTCAGAAGCCGAATGCTCTGAAATGTCCTGCCAGGCCCAAAGTTGTATGTGCGAAGCGCTGAGAACAGCCGGGCTACGCCCAACCCGCCAACGTGTTGCCTTGGGTGAGTTATTGTTCCATGCAGGGGATCGGCATGTCTGCGCTGAAATGTTGCATGAAGAAGCCGTTGCCCAGAACATTCCTGTATCTCTGGCAACAGTATACAACACTCTCAACCAGTTTCGGGATGCCGGGCTTCTGCGTGAAATCGCCCTTGTTGGTACCCGTGTATATTTCGACACCAACATGCAGGACCATCAGCATTTCTTTGTTGAGGGCACGGGCGAGCTGACGGACATCCCAAGCGGCCCCCTCGCTTTGAATTCACTCCCCACTCCGCCGGAAGGTATGGAGATCGCGGGTGTTGATATTGTCGTTCGTTTGAAAAAATCAAGATAAAACTGTCACCCAGACAGAATGAACGCTCACACGCCCAGACCCAGTCTCAGACGTGCCAAGTCCCTATATAAGCAAGCCCTGTAGAACAAAGACCTGTTGAGCTAGTGCCTGTAATGAAGGACCGGCCAGTTTAAGGGCAAGCGTCACTGCACTATACGCCCCACAAACGCACTTTAACCATAGGTATGATAATCCCCCGCCCGGAGTGAGCACTCTGGGGTCTGGAAGTGATAGAATGTAGTGCTTTGCGGTAACAGGACCCACAGCGCTTCAACTGCAGGAATTTCAGGAAGCGTGTATCAGGATACAAAAATGTCTGAGCGTAGCTCTGTCAGGAAATGTAGCTGTCAGAAACTGGCTAAATCAGAAAAAAGAGTGAAACGAGGTGATATGGCTCTTCATAGCAGGCGCCTGCCGAACCTCATGATGAAAGGTCCGACCCGGCCAAAGAGCAATCACCTCATCAGGGCCCTAGCGTGAACGGCCAGGGATAAGACCTTCGCGCTGCGCTCTCTTGCGTGCAAGCTTGCGGGCACGCCGAATGGCTTCGGCTTTAACGCGAGCCCGTTTTTCAGAAGGCTTTTCATAAAAATTACGTAGTTTCATTTCCCGGAAGATGCCTTCTCTCTGCATCTTCTTCTTCAGGGCCTTGAGGGCCTGATCAACGTTATTATCGCGAACGAGTACTTGCACGCGTGCATCTCCAATCTAAAAGCATCATTCCCAGACCCCAAACACGCTGAAAATGAGCGTTAAAATTCTTCCCCAAGCGGATGAAAAGCTACCCCAAGCGGACATTATCTCTTATTCTGGTGCTGGTTTGAGCGCACTCAAGCGCTGCACCGCTGACCGCTGGTCGGTTCCAAATTCCATAAGAATAATCAAGGGAATTCAAAAAGCACCAAAAGGCCCGTTTTTGCAACGAGCCACATTAAGTGACGGAAACTAACAAATTAATCGCTTCCTGTCTACACCCAGATTGTAGCTGGAACCCTGAATAAACGGTCAGTTTACCTAAAAGGCTGCGAATAATGCTTATGGACCGGTAATTCTTCGATCAGCCGTTAGATCAGTTTTTATCATAGATATAATTGATATGGCCCATTTTGCGCCCCTCCCGGGCTTCATCCTTGCCGTAGATATGCAAAATAGCCCCTTCTGTTGTCACATATTCCGGCCATCTGTCCATATCAGGTCCGACAATATTGATCATCATGGCATTCGAATGCCGCTCAGCGGCCCCCAGGCTCCAGCCGGAAATTGCCCGTATGTGATTTTCAAATTGATCACAAGCACAGGCATCCATCGTCCAATGCCCGGAATTGTGAACCCGCGGCGCAATTTCATTCACCACCAAAGGGGTTTCCGAACCAGCAGGTAAAACAAAAAATTCAACTGTGAGAACCCCGACATATTTCAGTTTATCGGCAATTTTGGCGGTGTAGGCCCGGGCCAGACTTTCAAGCTCCTCGGAAATCTGGGCCGGAACATGCGATTCAGCAAGGATCTGGTTACGGTGTTCATTGCGCGGGCAATCATAAAAAACGATATTGCCCTCAAAATCCCGAACTGCCAGGCACGAAATCTCAAATGCAAACGGCACAATCTGCTCAAAGATGGCAGGCTCCCCGCCATAAGTCTGTATGGCCGCGACCGGATCAACACCAGCACTCAACCGGATCTGCCCCTTGCCATCGTATCCCATGCGCCTGGTTTTTAAAATCCCGTCCTGACCAAGTTTATAGACCGCGCTGACAATGTCAGCCTCGCGGTTGATCGCAAGAAATGGCGCCACCGGTATGTTATGAGATTGCAGGAACTGCTTTTCTGCCAGCCGGTCCTGGGAAATGGCCAGCGCGGTGGAGAGAGGCGCAATGGGGGCGAAATTTGCAGCATGTTCATAAGTATCAAGTGGAATATTCTCAAACTCAACAGTGACAATATCAACAGTGCTGGCAAACTGCTTCACCGCTTCAAGGTCGCCGTAAGGGGCGACTGTAGAACGGCCTGAAACTTCAAAAGCCGGCGCACCGTGCTGCGGGCTGAAGATATGTGTATGGAACCCGAGCCGGGCCGCCGCCAACGCCAGCATGCGCCCTAACTGGCCGCCGCCAAAAATACCAATGGTTGAACCGGGGGGAAGCGCTTTATTCGTCATTGTCTTTAGGCTCTGGCGCCACTTTTTCGGAATTTGCTGTGCGCCAGGCAACCAGCCGGTCCCGCAGGCCGCGATCTGAAAGGCTGAGTATCTGGGCCGCGAGCAACCCGCCATTGGCCGCCCCGGCCTTGCCAATGGCCAGCGTACCAACAGCAACGCCAGCCGGCATCTGCACAATAGAGAGCAGGCTGTCCTGACCTGAAAGCGCTTTTGATTGCACCGGCACGCCAAGCACAGGCAAAGGGGTGAGCGCCGCCACCATGCCAGGCAAATGCGCGGCCCCGCCGGCACCGGCAACAATCACCTGAATGCCGCGAGACTCTGCGCTTTTGGCGAATTCATAGAGGCGGTCAGGGGTGCGATGCGCCGAGACGATCCGGGTCTCATACGCCACGCCGAGCTGGCTGAGAACGTCCCCCGCATGCGACATGGTTGGCCAATCAGATTGGCTCCCCATAATGAGGCTGACAAGCGGATCAGATTTGCTCATATAACAGTCATCAGGGGATGAGCCCCCGCTCCCGAAAATAGACATAGGTCCCGAAAAAACTCAGGCTTATGGTGAAAAACACAGTCATACACATGGATTGTCATACACATGAAAAGCCGGCAATTATAGAAATAAAACGTCAATTTGCAAGACGCAACGCCAGAGCCGAAAGCGATTGATCAGGCAATAATATCGGGAAACAGACGATCTTCAAGCGCCTTGATCTGGTCTTTCAGTGTTAATTTTTTCTTTTTAAGGCGGCGCAACTGCAGTTGATCCATCGGTGCCAGCGCCATTAATGCCTGGATTGCCTGGTCAAGATCCTGATGTTCCTGGCGTTTCATGGCGAGTTGTTCCCTAAGCGTTTCATCTATCAATGGGCGATCATTCAAAGCAAATCTCCAACGAAACAGGCCCCACCAATGAAACGGGCCCCTATGTGCAAGCTAATATGATGCAGGCCTATCTGGTTTAGGCAGGTGATTAAAAAACCAAAAATACCACAAAGCCGCTTCAATGGGGGTGAAAACCTTGATTATCCGCAATAAATCAACATTTGGGGCCACTCTGGTAACGGTATTTTTCAAATCTGTAATCAAAGTGGATTGGACAACCCAAAGGAATCTTGGCAAACTGTAACCCGTAACGGCAATGGAACAACGGAGGGTTATAATGGCAGTTGAAGCTCATATCACAGAACTTCGCCACAAACACAAAACTCTAGATACGAGAATCGAAAAAGAACGATCCCGTCCGTTAGTGGATAATGTAAAATTAACTGAATTAAAGCGTCAAAAACTTCAATTGAAGGAAGAGATCACAAAGTTGCAGGAGACCCCCAACTAGATCTGCAAAACGGATCATCTTTAGAATTCTTCACAAATCAGCTTCAACAAAGAGTATCCTATTCTCTGGTTTGTAGAAATGACGCTAACCGCCCCTCCATCTGCCAGGCAGAAGGAGGGGCGGTTTTATTATTTAATAATCAATGTGAAGTGATTAATATGAGGCGCATCGTCTGAGGTGTTTTGATGGGGGCGCTGAAAGCGTAAAAAACCCAAAGCCCAAACAATACGGGGCCAGACAACAGGGAGCCAAACCATGCGGGTCGAGCCGGTTATTTTGCACCCAGCAAAGTGCCAACACCATGGGCTGTCAACAACTCAAGCAGCACGGCATGCTGCACCCGTCCATCAACAATCGCCACACCTTCAACCCCGTTTTCAACCACATTAATGCAGCTTTCCATTTTAGGGATCATGCCGCCGGAAATGGTGCCGTCCTCAATAAGGGCATGTGCCTCATCAAGGCTCAGACTTTCTACCAGCGCCCCTTGCTTGTCGAGCACGCCGGAAACATCAGTTAACAACAACAACCGCTTGGCATTGAGGGCACTGGCAAGATGTCCGGCAAAGGTATCCGCATTTATATTATAAGTCTCTCCTGCTTCCCCGGAAGCAATCGGTGCAATAACCGGGATGAGGTCACTGGCCACAATCACCTCGACAATATGTGGGTTCACCCGCAAAGGTTCCCCGACAAAACCCAGATCGACCAGTTTGGTTGTGTTGGATTTGGGATCAACAGCCCGCTTCTCTAATTTCGTGGCAATCATCAGATGTGCATCCTTGCCAGAGATCCCACAAGCCTTGCCGCCCTGCCCGTTGATGGCAGAAACAATTTCCTTGTTGATAGACCCTGCCAGCACCATCTGCACAATTTCAACTGTGGCCTTGTCGGTCACCCGCAAGCCATCCTTGAACTCGGATTTTATCTGAAGCCGCTCCAGCATGGCGCCGATTTGCGGGCCGCCGCCATGCACAACAATAGGATTAACACCAGCCTGCTTTAAGAGCACGATATCCCGGGCAAAACTGGTCGACAGCTTTTCATCGCCCATGGCATTGCCGCCATATTTCACCACCACAATCTGATTGTCATAACGCTGCATGTAAGGCAGCGCCTCAGACAGCACCAGGGCCTTGTTTAAAGGGGCAAGTTCACCAATTAAATCATCAATCGCAGTATCGGTCATAAAATTATGCTCTGGAAATTAATGCATTAAACAGCTTTTAGTGCGCTTTGGTTTTAACCACAATCCTAAATTCTCCATAAAGCTAACGCAAAATGACCGAGAAGAATTGAAATAACCATATCAAATGACCTCAATAATTGTTAAATTTACTGGCATTTGGCATAGTGCTGGTATGAGATGAGAAAATTAAAATCATCAACACCCAAAGGATCATACCTGAAGATGTTAACAGGAACTGTTAACATCTGACTGAAAAGAGCGGATCAGGTCTGTTCTTATGAGAGAGAAGAAGCTTACCCGCCGAGCCAGTACAGCAATTAGCCAATACAAGTAAATAAGGCACAGTAAAAAACATCGTAATGGAAGATGAGCATTGTTAACATCAACATCCAATCTCAACGAGTAGGCGTGGAGGCAGTTTGAACAACCCAGTCATGGCTGATGAAATCGGTCAACAACTTCCAGCAACACGCAATTTGCATGAAAGCCTGAGCCGGGCTGAAGAATTCGCCGCGCGCCGCAAACATTCTGTAGTCGGGTTGGATCATCTGATGTTGGCGCTGGGCCAGGACCCTGAGGCAGTTGCCCTTCTGATGGCCTGCAAAGTTGATGTTGAGGCCCTTTGCCTGGATCTTCTGCGCAAGTTGGGGCCGGAAGCCAAAATGATCAGCCCCAATGCTGTCCCGCCAAGTCTTGATATCACAGTACAGAATCTGCTTTCACATGCATCGGTCACCGCCATGGCTGCCAATCAGAATGACATAGACGGTGCCAACATCATCGCGACAATCATTAGCGGTGAAGGCAGCCTGATAACACATAAAATACTGGAAAAACACGGCCTCACCTTTGATGCCGCCATGGAAAATCTGAAAAAACTGAATCAGGCACCGCCAGATCAGCAACCAGAGCGAACTGACGACCAGCCAGGCCAGGACCCGCAAAGCGAAATAAACAACCAACCGCCCGCAGTCGATAAACCGGCTGTCAGGCCGGAAGATGTCGGTGTTTATCCGGGCCCCGGTGTAGCACCCTTGAGCGCGAAAGAGCCGCTTGCCAATCAACCGGTTCAGGAGAAGAAAGGGCCAGATCATCAGGCCGGAAATCCTGAATTTCAAGCCAATGAGCCGGCACCCCAGGGCACAAAGAAAGTCCGTTTCCAACCATCTCCGGATCACCCCCAGACTGAAGTAAAAAGCCGGGCCATAAATGAGCAGCCCCAAAAAGCACAGGACATTGCCGCCGGTGAAAGTCAGCAGGAAAAATATAAGGACAGTATTATTCAGGCCGAGGCTCACCCCTCCGACTATGATC
>CAYGPF010000013.1:0-75170 GCA_964351785.1 uncultured Rhodomicrobium sp. | reverse complement strand
TCATTGCCGCCGCCAAGGCCGGCACCGCGGTGCCGGCCTTGGCGGCGGCAATGATGAGCGTGAGCAAACGCTCAACCAATTGCTGGTTGAGATGGATGGGTTTGAGGCAAATGAAAGCATTATTCTGATTGCCGCGACGAACCGGCCTGATGTGCTTGATCCTGCCTTGTTGCGCCCTGGTCGTTTTGATCGTCAGGTTGTAGTCCCGCGTCCGGATGTTGTTGGCAGGGAAAAAATTCTGAAAGTTCATGCGGCACGAGTGCCACTGGCACCGAATGTCGATCTGAAAGTTGTTGCGCGGGGCACTCCTGGTTTTTCCGGTGCAGACCTTGCCAATCTTGTCAACGAAGCTGCCTTGCTTGCGGCCCGCCGCTCTATGCGGATGGTTACCCAGCAGGAATTTGAGGATGCCAAAGACAAGGTGATGATGGGCTCTGAGCGCCGCTCGATGGTTATGACGGAAGATGAGAAAAAGCTCACCGCTTATCATGAAGCCGGGCATGCGATTGTTGGCATGAATATGCCGGATCATGATCCTCTGCATAAGGTGACGATCATTCCGCGCGGCCGGGCGCTGGGTGTCACCATGAACTTGCCGGAAGCTGACCGGCTTAGCTATACCAAGCAATATTGTATTTCGCGGCTTGCCTCTGTCTTTGGCGGGCGGGAAGCTGAGTTGCTGATCTTTGGCCCTGAAAAAGTTACCAATGGGGCGACAGGCGATATTCAGCAGGCCACAAGCCTTGCCCGCGCCATGGTGATGGAGTGGGGCATGTCTGAAAAACTTGGCCGTGTGCTTTACACAAACAATGAGCAGGAAGTGTTTCTTGGTCATTCGGTGACACAGTCTGTCAATATTTCTGAGGAAACTGCCAGGATAGTTGATGAGGAAGTGCGCGATCTGATTGATGGCGGCGAGCGGACAGCCAGGAAGATTCTGGAAGAGAAGATTGATGATCTTCACACCCTGGCCAAAGGTCTCCTCGAGTTTGAAACGCTTTCCGGTGAAGAAGTCAAGGATCTGCTTGAGGGTAAACCGCCCTCCCGCGATGAACCTGATACACCAACTGGCGGCGTGACTTCTATCGTACCGATGGCCGGCAAAACCAAGCCGAAAAAGGATGGCGGCGAAGAACCCTCGGGTGGTATGGAGCCGCAACCGCAAGGCTAACTGTTTGACGTATTTGGACCGCCCGGGTTGATTTTTTTCACCCGGGCGGTTTTTTTATGGCTTATGAATATATCTTGCCAGAATTCTGAAAGGGAAGGTTGATGGAATATTGGCGGCCTTTAACCAGCGTTTGCCCGGCCCTCACTTCGGGGGATGAGTTCTACTCGGCTTCACCCCCTTTGTGGCTTGCCGGTTTTGAAGGCGTTCAGCTTTGTGGTTTTGAGAGCTATGAGGTGCGGGATCGTTCTGTGATTTGTCAGGCGCTCACTTTAGAGGAAGCCCGCCAGAGGGATGACGCGCGCTTCAGGCAGTTTTTCTCCGGGCGGGCGCCTTTTGCCGGTTTACCCATGGATCGCCCGCATATTATGGGCATTCTTAATGTAACCCCTGACAGTTTTTCTGATGGCGGTCAGTTTGCGACATCCGGGGCCGCGATTGATCAGGGGCTTTTGATGCTGGAACAGGGGGCAAGTCTGCTTGATGTTGGCGGGGAGAGCACCCGGCCAGGTGCTGATCTGGTTTCAGCCGGGGAAGAATTAGCGCGGGTTATCCCGGTGATAGAGGGGCTGCGGGCGAGAACAGAGGCGCCGCTTTCGATTGACACGCGCAAGCCGGAGGTTATGGAAGCGGCGGTTAAGGCCGGGGCCACAATCATCAATGATGTCTCGGCCCTGACATATGCGCCACATTCACTTGAGACAGCTGTGCGGCTTGATGTGCCGGTTGTGTTGATGCATGCCCAGGGTAGCCCTGCGACCATGCAGGATAATCCCGATTACAAACACGTCTGTTTTGATATATATGATTGGCTTGGTGCACGGGTTGAAGCGGCAATTGCGGCAGGCATTCGGTTTGAGAATATTGCGGTTGACCCTGGGATCGGGTTTGGCAAAACGCTTCAGCATAATGCGGCGCTGCTTAATGGGTTCAGCCTCTATCACGGGCTTGGTGTTCCCTTGTTGCTTGGTTGTTCACGGAAAAGTTTTATCGCGGCGCTTGATAATCAGGCACCTCCTCATCTGCGGGTTGGTGGTTCTGTTGCCGGCGCGCTCAAGGGGGCGGCCCAGGGCGTGCAGCTGTTGAGGGTGCATGATGTGCGGGAAACCCGGCAAGCGCTTCGTGTCTGGTTTGCAGAGGGTCTTTAAGCGGGATGGGGCAATGACAGTTTTCCGGGATGAAAATCTTTAAAAGAAGAGGTTAATCAGGCTTTGGGGGCCGGATTTTCAGTTTTCATCAGGAATTGTAAAATTGATTGACCAGAATTGATGTGTATTACCGCTTAAAGGCATAATATTCGCTCAATATTTTTGCTAATAAGTTGTGAGGGGTTCAACGCTTTTCACGCCGCAGGCAGGATGCATTTTAGGTGCGAACAGCACGAAAGGGAGATCACAGGGATCATGAGAAAGACATTGTTTGGGACAGATGGTGTTCGCGGCCAATCCAATCAGTTTCCCATGACATCCGAGGTGGCCTTGAAAATAGGTATGGCTGCCGGGCAGATTTTTCGCAATGGTGATCATCGTCACCGGGTTGTGATCGGCAAGGATACGCGGCTTTCGGGTTATATGATTGAATCGGCGCTGATCTCCGGCTTTACCGCTGTTGGTATGGATGTGTTTCAGCTCGGCCCTGTGCCAACGCCAGGGGTTGCCATGCTGACACGCTCCATGCGGGCGGATCTTGGTGTGATGATTTCGGCCTCGCACAATTCTTTCAAGGATAATGGCATAAAAATCTTCGGGCCTGATGGCTATAAGCTTTCTGACGAACAGGAAGCTGAGATCACTGATCTGGTGAGCGGTGATATTTCCGCCCTTCTGTCGCCGCCTCAACGGATCGGCCGGGCAAAACGTATTGAAAGCTCAAGGGACCGTTATATTGAAGCTGCCAAGCGGAGCTTGCCGCGCGGTATGCGGTTTGAGGGCTTGAGGATCGTTATTGATTGTGCCAACGGTGCGGCCTACAAAGTTGCCCCGCTTGCTCTTTGGGAGCTGGGCGCAGAAGTGATTACCATTGGTGTGAGCCCTGATGGTTTAAATATAAATGATGGTTGCGGCTCTACCGCCCCTGAAAAACTCTGCGAAAAAGTCAAGGAGATGCGGGCTGATATTGGCATTGCGCTTGATGGCGATGCGGACCGGGTGGTTATCTCCGATGAGCAGGGTGAACTTGTTGACGGTGATCAGTTGATGGCAGTGATTGCCAAATCCTGGAATGATCAGGGTAAGCTGCAGGCAGGCGGCGTGGTGGCGACGATAATGTCCAATCTCGGGTTTGAGAGGTTTTTGAAATCTCAGAACCTTGATATGGTGCGCACCCCGGTTGGTGACCGTTATGTGGTGGAGCATATGCGTCAGCACGGGTTTAATGTGGGGGGTGAGCAATCCGGCCATATTGTGCTCAGTGATTTTTCAACCACTGGCGATGGTCTGGTTTCCGCCTTGCAGGTGCTTTCTGTGGTTGTTGGCTCAGAAAAGCCGGTCAGTGAAGTTTGCTCGCAGTTTGAACGGGTGCCACAGCTTTTGCAGAATGTCCGGTATTCTGATGGTCAACCGCTTGAGCGAGCTGATGTTATCGCCGCCATAAAGGATGGTGAGAGCCGTCTGGGCAAAAAAGGGCGGCTGGTTATTCGCCCCTCTGGTACGGAGCCTGTCATCCGGGTGATGGCGGAGGGTGATGATACCGGCCTTGTCAATGATGTGGTTGCGGATATTGTTGGCGTCCTGAAAACCAGTGCTGCGGCGTAATGCCCTTGTCATGGTTAAGTCATTATTAACGCTATCCTGCACCCGGACATATTCTTAACAGTTTGGTTGTTTTTGAGCCCCAAATGACCTGTTTATAATTAATTCTCTTTTAAGTTTTCTCCTTGATAGTGAGCAAATAGTAGCTCTTTGGATTCGATTCTTATCGCTTTGGATCAGTTTTAAAGGGTGCGGCCAAACTTATGTTGGCATTTCACTAAAGGGGAAAATTAGATGAAACTTATGAAGATGGGCTTGGTCAGCGCTCTTATGTTGGCACTCTCAGGATCATCAGCTTATGCTGGTGGCGATATCTATGGTGATTATCGCGGCAGTATCAAAGACGATGTGAGTTATGATGCACCAGAGCGGAAATGGTATCTGCGCGGTGATTTTGGTATAGGGTTTAATTCCGATCCAGATTTTACAGATAGCGCCGCGGCAACATTTTTCCGTGATGACGCGGACGAATCCTGGTCAATCGGTGGTGGTATTGGTTACCATCTGATGCGCGGCTTTCGCATGGACCTGACTCTGGATTACCGGATGAATGAGGACCTGTATTCACAGTTACCTCCTCCCGCAACATTACCTCTTGCAGCTTTTACTGGCGATCTTGACACATTGGTTGGTCTGGCTAACTTCTATTATGATTTTGATATGGGGCACCGGATCACACCATATGTTGGTGTTGGTGTTGGTTTTGCCCATCACGATATTAGCGGCGACGACACAAGTGATAGTGATACAAGCTTTGCCTGGGCATTGATGGCGGGTGTTGATATTGACCTGCGTGATCGCTGGAAGCTTGATATCGGATATCGCTATCTTGACATGGGTGATGGTGACTTTACTGATAAGAAAACACCGGGAAGATACTTCGTCATTGATGATCTTGAATCGCATGAAATCCGGGTCGGTCTTCGCTACAGCTTTTCATGCCTTCGCTCTTGCGAGACCGCTTATGAACCTATGAAGTAGGGTTTTTATTACAATAAGATTTAAAAGGCGGGGCTTTGGCTCCGTCTTTTTTTGTCATCAGCTCGCTGCGAAAAGTCTCCACCTTTTCTGGGCTGATTGTTCTCCTTATTTGCGGTTCAGATTGCCCACTTTATAAAGCCCCTTCAGATTGCCCACCAGCAACCGGGGGCAGCTTTATCATCAGCTTGCTCCGAAAAGTCTCCAACTTTTTGGGGCTGATTTTTTGAATCTCTCCCTTTACAACCGGCAATATTTTCTACTTCTTGCCTAAATATATCCGCTTGACATCATTACCAAACTCTCATATCTCCATCCGTGGGACACCTCTCCCCAACGAGAGGCTTACTATCTGGAAGGATAGATCATGACAGATCAAATGAAACCGGACGTGCGCCCGGCTAATGCGCATTTCTCTTCTGGACCTTGTGCCAAACGGCCGGGTTATTCTCTCTCAAATCTAGAAAATGCTGTGCTGGGGCGCTCACACCGTTCTGCTCCTGGTAAAGCACGCCTGAAACTGGCGATTGATAAAACCAAAGAGTTGCTTGGTATTCCTGATGATTATCATGTCGGTATAATGCCGGCTTCTGATACTGGTGCCTTTGAAGCGGCGATGTGGTCACTGCTGGGCGACAGGGGTGTTGATATCCTTGCGTTTGAAAGCTTTGGTAAAGGCTGGGTGACGGACATCACCAAGCAGCTGAGACTCGAAGATGTCAGGGTGCTTGATGCAGACTATGGTGCGTTGCCTGATCTTGGCGCAGTAGATTTTACGCGTGATGTTGTTTTCACCTGGAATGGTACGACATCCGGCGTCAAAGTACCGGACGGTGACTGGATCGCAGCTGACCGGGAGGGGCTGACCCTGGTGGATGCGACATCTGCTGTCTTTGCCCAGGATATTGCCTGGGACAAAGTCGATGTGCTGACTTATTCCTGGCAGAAGGTGATGGGCGGGGAAGGCCAGCACGGTATCCTTGTTCTCTCCCCCCGCGCTGTCAGACGGCTTGAAACCTATACCCCGCCATGGCCACTGCCCAAGATTTTCCGCCTCACCAAAGGCGGCAAGCTGATTGAGGGTATCTTTAAAGGTGAGACCATTAACACGCCCTCCATGCTGAGTGTTGAAGATTATATTGATGGGCTTAACTGGGCGTCTGGACTTGGCGGTTTAACCGCGATGGTCGGGCGGGCTGATAAAAATGCTGCTGTTTTGAATGAGTGGATGGAGAGGACTGATTGGGTGGCCAATCTGGCAGAGCGCCCGGAGATTGCCTCCAATACATCTGTTTGCCTCAAGATTGTTGACCCGAAGGTCATGGCGCTTGATGGTGAGGCACAGGCAGGATTTGCCAAGAGACTGGCCAAACTGCTTGATGAAGAAGGGGTTGCTTTTGATATCGGGTCCTACAGGGATGCACCGGCCGGGTTGCGGATTTGGGCCGGGGCGACGGTTGAAGCTTCTGATCTTGAAGCGCTGACCCTGTGGCTTGACTGGGCTTTCAAGATTGCCTCAGCCGAACTGTCCTAAAATTATAAAAGACAATTTCACATAGATATGAACGGCTTAATAGAGCCTGTTCAAGGGAGATGATCATGGCACCACGTGTCCTTATTTCTGATAAATTGAGCCCTCTTGCCAAACAGATCTTTGAAGATCGCGGCATCGAGGTTGATGTCAAGGTTGGGCTTGATAAAGATGAGCTTCTTGAAATCATTGGCGATTATGATGGGCTGGCGATCCGGTCCGCGACAAAGCCATCTGAAAAAATCATTGAAGCTGCGAAAAACCTGAAGGTGATTGGCCGGGCGGGTATTGGCGTTGATAATGTTGATATCAAGGCTGCGACAGCCAAAGGTGTTATCGTTATGAACACGCCGTTTGGTAACTCAATCACCACGGCTGAACATGCGATTGCCATGATGATGGCACTTGCGCGTAATATCCCTGAGGCCAATGCTTCTACTCATGAGGGGAAATGGGAAAAATCCAAATTCATGGGTGTTGAGGTAACAGGCAAAACACTTGGGGTTATTGGTTGCGGGAATATTGGCTCCATTGCTGCCAGCCGCGGCCTTGGATTGAAAATGAAGGTTCTGGCTTTTGACCCGTTTCTCACAGCTGAGCGGGCCGTTGAACTTGGTGTTGAAAAGGTTGAGCTGGATGATCTTTTCAAACGCGCTGACTTTATCACCCTTCACACGCCATTAACCGACAAGACACGCAATATCATTGATGCGGCTGCCATTGAGAAAATGAAAGATGGTGTTCGTATTATCAACTGTGCGCGGGGCGGGTTGGTTGATGAGGCGGCGCTCAGGTCTGGGCTTGATAGCGGCAAGGTTGCGGGTGCAGCTTTCGATGTTTTTTCTGACGAGCCGGCCAAGGAAAATGTGCTGTTTAATGCGCCGAACATGATTTGTACACCGCATCTTGGTGCTTCAACTGATGAAGCGCAGGTGAATGTTGCGGTGCAGGTGGCTGAGCAGATGTCTGATTATCTGTTAACCGGAGCCATTACCAACGCGATTAATTTTCCCTCTGTCTCTGCTGAAGAAGCACCAAAACTGCGGCCCTATGCGCTGCTTGCCGAACAACTTGGCCTCTTTGCCGGTCAGTTGATTGAAACAGGGCTGCAGGAGATCCGTGTTGAGTTTGTTGGTGAGGTTGGTGAGTTAAATACAAAGACACTCACTGCAACGGCGGTTTGCGGTGTTCTGCGCCCGCAGCTGGCTGATGTGAATATGGTCAGCGCCTCTGTGATTGCCCAGGATCGCGGGATCCAGGTGGTTGAAACCAAGCGCGGGGCAGAGGGGGCTTATGACCAATATATACGCCTGACTGTGAAAACGGAGCGGCAGGAACGTTCTGTTGCCGGGACGGTGTTTTCTGATGGCAAGCCGCGACTTATTCAGGTGCGCGGGATCAATATGGAAGCCGCTCTTGATGAAGAGATGCTTTATGTTGAAAATACGGATAAGCCGGGTTTCATTGGTGCGCTCGGAACGATACTTGGTGAAGCTGGTGTCAATATTGCCAACTTTAACCTTGGCCGCAAGCAGGATACTGGACAGGCCATTGCTCTTATTGGTGTTGATCAGGCGATTGAAGCAGACGTGCTTGAGAAGACGCGCCAGCTTGAGCATGTTGTTGACGCCAAACAGCTGCATTTTTAATTCGTATGTTTCTTCGTAAGCATAGAGAAAAGGCCCCACAGGGGCCTTTTTTTTCGTTAATAATCAGATTTTGATCAACCATCAGGCTGATGAGCGGCGCGCGCGATTGCAGCGCCCGTTATGGTGGCCGTTTTTCATTAAACATTTGTAATGTCTTGATGATTTCATCCACCGTTCATCTTGTTCGCCATTAAGTACATCACAGCAAGTTTGGACTTGCCTTCTTGAATTATAAAAATGAAGGATCAGACATATGAAACATACTTTTATTTACGGCGCGGCCATAGCGGGGTTGTTGATGGCCCTGCCCGCGGCTGGTTATGCCCAGGAGATCAATGGGCAATCAAAAATTTCATCGGTCACGGTTTTTCCCTCAGGTGCTGAAATCACGCGGGTTTTTTCTGTGTTTCTCCCCGAGGGGCAGCATGAACTTGTCCTGAAAGATCTGCCCTCCCAGCTTGAGGGTCGCTCACTGCGTATTGAAGGGGTTGGCGCCAATGGGCTTGAGATCGGAGCCATTGATCATAAAGTGATGACCATTCCATTTGGCGAACAGTCTGATCAGGATCTCCGGCGGACCTTGCAGGATAAACTTGATCAGTTGCGTGATCGACGGGTGCTGCTACAGGCGGAAATTGAAGCCGCTAAATTGCAGAAAACCCTGCTCATGGAAATGACCAAATTACCCAGCCAGCCGGTGCGCCCTGGGCAGGAGGGCGGCGTTGGAGACCTCAGCGGTCAATATTCAAATCTGTACAATCTGATGGGAGACAAATTTGTTGAAGCTGAGCGGCGCTCACTTGAGGCGCTGGTTAAATTGCGCGGTCTTGATAAGGAAATCAAAACTGTTAACCGGCAACTTTCAGAGCAGCCTGCCGCAAAGCGCCAGATTACACGGCTGGTTGTGAATGTGCTGGCAGTGAAAGGTGGTAATGCGACTTTTCAGGTGCGCTATCAGGTGCGCGGTGCTGGTTGGCGCCCGCTTTATGAAGCGCGGCTTGATACGTCTGATAAAGGATCGCTGGCGTTGGTGCGCCGGGCTGAAATTTTTCAGTCAACCCAGGAAGACTGGAATAATGTGGCGCTGCGCCTTTCTACCACCAACCCGCAAGGGCGTACCAATGCGCCGACCCTGCATCCTTGGTTTGTTGATTTTCTGCCAGAGCGGAAACCAAAACCACCTGTGCCAGTAGCTGATGCCATGAGGGAGGAAATGGATGACCGCTCCCTCAAGCTGAAACGTTTTTCAGGTGCCAACAAGAAACTTTCAGCCGGTATTATGGCGCTTGAATCACCGGCTAAACCGCGTGCTGTGAAAGTGTCATTTGGCTCGTATCAGATGGTGTTTGAAGTGCCTGACAGTACGAGTGTCAAGCGGAGCGGTGAGCGCAAGAAAGTTTTCCTTGATACAATCAGACTTACCCCAAAAGTGGGTCTGTTTACGGTACCTAAAAGAGACCAACGTGCCTATCTTCATGCTCAGTTTGATAATAAAACGGGCAACCCGTTGTTATCTGGTGATCTCTCCCTGTTTCGGGATGGTGTTTATGTCGGGCGTTCTCATATGAAAGCCATTGAGCCAGGACAGAAGGGCGATATCGGTTTTGGTGTGGACCCGAAAGTAAATGTTAAATGGGTTCGGCTTGACCGCGTGAAAGGTGAGACGGGCCTTATCAGCTCATCCAACAGTGATGTACACCGCTATAAGATCACGGTTACCAACGGGCATGAAAAAGCGATGCCGGTGACTATTTTTGATCAGATGCCTTACGCTAATCAGGAGACCTTGCAGATCAGTCTCCTTAATTCCAATCCAAAACCCACACACACCAATGTTAAAGATAAAAAAGGTGTTATGTCCTGGGAATTGACAGCCAAACCCAAGCAACCGCTTGTTGTGGAATTTGGTTATCAGCTGGTCTGGCCGAAGGGTAAAAAAATCTCTCTTCGCTAGTCATAACTTGTGACGAAAGTGCTTATAATGGGGCCGCTGATAATTGTCAGTGGCCCTTTTTACTGTTTGTCTTTTTTCAATGCTGAGAGGACGACGCCGGCGAGGATCAGGGTAAAGCCGATGTAATGATGCTGGTGAGGGATTTCATTGAGGAAAATATAACTCAGTATCGCCCCGAAAAACGGGATGAGATAAATGGTGACGCCGGCCCGGTTGCCGCCGATCAGTTCAACGCCTTTGTTGTAAAAGAGGTATGCCAGCAGGGCAGGAAAAACAGCTGCAAACAGGATGGAGCCAACAGAGATGGCGTTGATTGCAAGGGGTTTGTAATAAACATGCTCGATCAACAGGGGGGGGATGAGCCAGAGAGTTGCTGCAATGAAAGTGAGGGCGGCAAAAGAGAGGCTGTGGGTCGCTGGCCGTTTTGGCAGGAGCGCTGTGTAAAGTGCCCAGCCAATGATGGTAATGACGACAAGAATGTCACCCGTTTTGAAACGGAAGGTTTTCAAATTTGCAAGGTTGCCTTCCGTGATGATATAGACCATGCCAATCATTGCGATAAAAATAGCCAGGATTTGCCCTGATCCGGGGCGGATTTTATTTATAAGGGCGTTGGCGATGACGATCATCAGGGCGATTGAGGCGTTGAGAATAAAGGCGTTGTTGGCAGTGGTCGTGTGGAGCGCGATATAGGTCAAGGCGTTGTAAGTCGCGCCGCCGAGCAGACCCAGAGCTGCGAAGTATGGCAGATTGGGCTTTATGGTGGGCCAGTCTTTTTTCAGATGATGCCAAGCAAAGGGGAGAATGAACAGACTGGCAAAAAACCAGCGCCAGAAACTGAGGGCCACTGGCGGGACGTCACTTATCACAGCGCGGCCCATGACAAAATTTCCGGCCCAGAAGAAACAGGTTAAAGACAGCAGCAGATAGGCGAGGGCGGTTTTGTTTTTCATCAGTGACTTGATCATAACTGGGAAGGTTCTTTTTATGCTTTTGACTGCCTTCTTTTGACTGTTAACTGATTTTCGCTGACCTGTCATGCGGGAGCTTTCCACTAAAGTTCTGAATTGGAGATTATTTGTGTATCAGCGGCTGATTTGGTCGTTGTTTGGCGTAAATCTGTCTCGCCTTTCTGATTGATTGTGTTTATAGTCGCCCCGGTATTTTCAAATCTTTCCGCACCAATACAGTCGCATAGCTGGGCTCGTTATTGTTCGCGGTGATCAAATTTTTTAAGGATTTTCCCAATGGCAAATGTGGTTGTTGTGGGCTCTCAATGGGGGGATGAGGGCAAGGGTAAAATTGTGGACTGGCTTTCGGAGCGGGCTGATATTGTGGCGCGTTTTCAGGGCGGGCACAATGCCGGGCATACATTGGTCATTGATGGCGCGGTCTACAAACTTTCGCTGTTACCCTCTGGCGTGGTGCGCGCTGGTAAGTTAGCTGTTATCGGGAACGGTGTTGTCATTGATCCCTGGGCATTGATGGAAGAGATCAAGACCATTGAGGGGCAGGGTGTCTCGATCACCAAAGAGCGTTTGCGCATTGCAGAAAATGCGAGCCTTATTCTGCCATTGCATCAGGAACTGGATGCGCTGCGCGAAAAAGCGGCTGGTAAGGGAAAAATCGGCACCACCAAGCGCGGTATTGGCCCCGCATATGAAGACAAGGTGGGGCGGCGGGCCATTCGGGCTATGGATCTTGTGAACCTTGAGGGTTTGGAGGCGAAAGTAGAGCGGTTGCTGGCGCACCATAATGCACTGCGGCGCGGGCTGGGCGAGGCGGAGATAAAAACCGGCGATGTTGTTGCAGAGCTGAAAGCGATCGCGCCTCACATAGCGCCGTTTGTGGAACCTGTTTGGTTGTTGCTTGATCAGGCGCGAAGGGAAAACAAACGCATTCTGTTTGAAGGCGCGCAAGGGGTGTTGCTTGATGTTGATCATGGAACTTATCCCTATGTCACATCTTCGCACACTGTTGCCGCGCAGGCGGCCTCTGGCTGTGGTGTTGGGCCGACAACAATAGATTATGTGCTGGGCATTACCAAAGCCTATACCACCCGGGTTGGTATGGGGCCGTTCCCGACTGAGCTTGAAGATGAAACGGGCCAGCGGCTTGGTGAGCGGGGTCACGAATTTGGCACTGTTACCGGGCGCCAGCGCCGCTGTGGCTGGTTTGATGCCTGCCTTGTGCGGCAGACTATCAAAGTTTCCGGAATTACCGGTATTGCCCTGACCAAACTGGATGTTCTGGATGGGTTTGAGACTTTGAAAATCTGTACTGGATATAAAATCGGTGAAAAAGTATATGATCATCTGCCGCTGAATGAAGATCTGCAAGCGGAGGCAGAGCCAATTTATGAAACACTTGATGGCTGGAGTTCCTCAACGGCAGGGGCGCGTAGCTGGGGTGAGCTGCCAGCGGCGGCCATCAAATATGTGCGGCGGGTGGAAGAGCTGATTGAAACACCGGTGGCACTGCTCTCCACAAGTCCTGAACGTGAAGATACCATTCTGGTGCAGGACCCGTTTATAGATAAATAAACGGAGGCGATATCCCATGAGTATTGCGGATAGGCATCTTTACGATCACATGAATTTAAATAAAAACCCTCAGGATAATCATTTTCCTGAGGGTTTTGTTTTGGCCTCGGTTGCCGCTTTTCTGGATGTTTATTTACTGAGGGAGGTCAGCCTTGTTCCGCTTATCTTGCGCCAATAGGCGCTCTGGCAGAAGCCGCTTTGGCAGCCTGTCAGTTTGGCAAGGGCAGGTTTTACGAGTTTTAATGAGCCTCTATAGGTTTTGCCGTCCCGGATATTATAAACCGTTCCTGACCATTTGTAGGGGCCGGTTTTTTTCCGGCTACGAATGATGGTCAAACCTTTGATGGCGCGTTTGCGCAATTTTGGGTTGGGGTTGTTTTTATCTTTTCTGATGCCGTTTCGTACACTCATCAGTTTGCCGCAGACATTAGAGCCGCAGCTATAGAAGTTCACGAGTTCCCCGTTATGTGTTCGCCAAGTGCCTTTTAACGCGGCCATTTCACTGGCGCTTGCTGGTTTCAGGGTTTGCAGCTGTAAAGTGGTAAACAGGGTAAGGATCATAACAAAAATGCCAAGCGCACGCCCGAAGGTGCCGAGGCGAGTTGGTGTGTTACACATTGTTCAGTTGTTCCCGCATTAAATGTTCAATGGGCGCACTATTGTGCCGCCGTGGGGGATGTTAAATCCTGAATAAGGGCGGCCAGATGGCAGCTTTTCGTTGAATTCATGAAATGTAGCTGTTCGCCGCTACCGATTGTCGCAGTTCACTGTGATTGCCGGTGGTTTGTGTGTTATTTGCACCGGTTTTCCTGCTTTGCCTTATGCCGCCCCGCAGGGGCAAGATCAGCTTATTCTGCTTATCAATAAAAAACATTGACCTTACAGTTTGGGGAAGCTTTAGACTTGGGTATAAATTTATTATAATGATAATTATGGTTTTGACTATGAACACTCATCCGACACCTCAGAATAAAAGTTTTACACCTGATGATGGTGCTTGTTGTGCTGGGGCACCTTCTTCTGGCGCACATCATGTAACGGATCATGACACCGGTCTGATCAGCTCTGCAAAGGCGACGCTGCATTGTCTGACCGGTTGTACGATCGGTGAGGTGCTTGGGCTGATGATCGGCGTCAGTTTAAAATGGCCGCCACTTTATACAATGGTGTTAGCGGTTATACTTGCTTTTGTGGTTGGTTTTGCGCTGGCCATTCGCTCTGTTCAACAGAGCGAGGGGCTTTCCGTTGTTGGTGCATTTCGGGCGATCTGGCTGGGTGAAGTGGTTTCCATGGGTGTGATGGAATTTGTTATGAACCTTGTTGATTATGGTGTTGGGGGGATGGGTGCTGCTTCTGTCTTTAGCGGTGTCTTTTGGTTGGGCATTGGTCTTGCTGTTCCTGCCGGGTTTCTGGCGGCATGGCCCGTGAATTACTGGTTGCTTTCACGTGAGATCAAGAAATGTTGTCATTAGGAAAATGGTTGTCTTTTAAAAACCCCGAATTGGACGGGTGAGAAGTGGTTGTTCTTTTCCTAGAAGATGAGTGTCTGTCATGAAAATAAATCAAGCGGCGCGGCTTTCCAAGTTAAGCGCCAAGACAATTCGCTATTATGAAGAAATCGGATTGATTGACCCGGATAGATCTGTCAATGGGTACCGTGATTTTTCTGACAGAGATGTTCATAACCTCAAGTTTCTGGCAAGGGCAAGGGGGCTTGGGTTTACGGTGGAGGATTGCCGGCAACTGCTTGGCCTTTATACTGACAGGGAGCGTGCGAGCAAAGATGTCAAAGCCATTGCAAGAGCGCGCCTTGATGAGATTGAGACAAAAATTTCTGAGCTTGAAGGCATGCGGCAGGTGCTGGTGGAGCTGGTGGATCATTGCCGCGGCAATGACAGGCCTGATTGCCCTATCCTTGATGATCTGGCTGGAAGATCAGGGTGATGATCAGATACCGTTGTCTCACGATTAGTTGACATTCCGCAGTGGGCTTTGACATTTTTGCTCGCCCTGGAAAAACCCGCATCATCATTGAATAAGTTCATAGATGATATCCTTTTAATGCGGGTCTGAGGATGTTCATTTTTTCATATATTATTAGAGAACAGTATGGACGTTCAATCAACTGTGAAGGACCGTTATGGAGATGGTGCACAGAAATGCGAAACTTCACTATGTTGTGCGGTCAGTTATGATCCTAAATATCTGGAGGTTATTCCGAGTGAAGTGATTGAACGTGATTATGGTTGCGGTGATCCATCAAAATATTGCCGTGCCGCCTCTTCGGGCAGTGACGAGTGACGAGGAAGTTGCTTTTGGATTTGGTGAGTTGCGCCGTCCACAGGATACAAAAAAAGGCGTGAAGCCTGTTACGTCAGATTCTACGCAGCAAGGTTACTGCTAACAAGATTTCAGAGTATTTGATTTGAAACAAAACCACCTGATGTTTTGCATGGCGGTTTTTTTCAGTCTGCGGTTGTTTCTTTGTCTGTTTCTTTGTTACAGGCGCCTTTTTTTAACAAGGCCACCCCAGCGGCCCGTCTTGTGCAGTCATTGCCGTAGGTTTTGCCATCGCAGCCACAAACGGGCCTGTATTCCCGGGTGCAGATTTGGGTTTTGGGGATGCATATACCTGTCTGGTCACCAGCGCCGCAGGTGCCGATTTCAAATTCACACATCTGACCTGCGGCGCAGGCAAGGCCCTGGATGCCGCCGCAGATTTTTTCATCCTCAGCAGCCCTGGTGTGTGTGGGGGCGGTTGCCAGCAGGGCTGTTATGACGGAACTGACTATCAACAGGGATTTTAGCTCTCTCATCTGGTGATCCTTAGGAATGGGTCTGACCTTTTCATGTTTACATTGCCAGAGTTGAGAGCAAACACGGCAAAATCATGGTTTGACGGGTTTGATTAATTGGAATTCAGGGAAGAAAAACCGTTCAGCAGACCAATACCCGCGATGATCAGAAACAATGCGATAAGGCCTGTTGTATCTATTTTTTCTTCAAAGAAAAACAGCCCTGCGAGAGTGGTCAGGGCAATGCCGACGCCGCACCATGTGGCGTAAGCCAGACTGAGGGGGAGTGTTTTCAGGCTGAGCCACAGGAAATAGAATGATATGATATATGAAATGGCGGTTATAGCGCCTATTGAAAGGTTCTGGCTGCCGGCGCTGTATTTAAGGGCGATGGTGCCAATAACTTCAAAGAGGATGGCCGTGGCAAGATATAACAGGGACATATTCAACCTTCCTTCAGTGTGACTTACGCTCTGGTGAACGTGATAGCTGTTATATAGAGATTGTGGAGATTGTCCCAAATCTTTGTTGGGAATTTTTCAGTCTGCCGGGGGGATGTTCTCAGATTTAGTGCCGTTTCAGGTTTTCTTAGCCGGTGCCCTCATTCCACATGCTGAAAATATCTTGTTTATGGGGTTAAGAGGCCGCTTGTTTGTGCATCTGACTTGGCATAAATTCCTAGCTGACCCATTAGAAGAGGGGACTTCGGGGATGTCACTGCTATTCAAAATTGTTTATGCCGCACATGCCAATGGGACACATCACAAGCTGGCGCTTGATGCCTTGAAGCATCTCAATGTTTCTCAAAAAGATCAATGGACCAAACTGTTTTTAAAATATTCTGAACGGTATCTTGAAGGCTCGAAAGAACCCGACAAGGTGTTCAAGGATTTTAAAAATCATGTATTGCATGTGGGGGATAATTACTGGGGCGGTGCTGAAGATAAAGCCAGAGAATGGTATGATGATCTGGTGGCGGCCCTGGTAGCTGAAAAATGGGAAGATGCGGTTTATAGTGCCGGTGTGCTTTCCCATTATTATACCGACCCGATCATGCCTTTTCATACCGCACAGTCTGAGGCGGAGAGCACCATCCACCGGGCGGCTGAATGGTCAATCAATAAAACCTACAATGAGTTAAAACGGCAGGCGTCAAAAGATCATAAAATGATGGTTGTCCTACCGCCTGAGGATAATCTGGATTTTGCTGCTGGCATGGTAAGGCAGGGGGCGGAACTTTCTCATAAATATTATTCTCATCTGATTGCCCATTATAATTTTGACCGCGGTGTGGTGCGGCCTGAAGAGGGGTATAATGAAGTTGGCAATCAGGTCCTTGCTGTTTTGATAGAATATGCAGCGCGTGGTTTCGCCGTGATGCTGGATGGGGCGATCAAGGCTTCGGGCAAAGAGCCGCCCAAGGTATATATTACGGCCGCAACTTTGCTTGCCGGCTTGAAAATTCCGGTTAAATGGGTCAGCCGCAAAATGACAGATGCGGAAGACCGCCGGCTTGTTGAAGCGATGTATGATGAGTTGCATGCAACAGGTAAAGTGGTTGATAATCTGCCGGAAGATGATGCGCTCATTCGCCAGCTTCACAAAAGGGAAGTGCTTGGCATCAAGGACCATGAAGAAATACTTGAGGAACTTGCCAGGGCCCCGGCGCCTGGTAGTGAAGTTGATGAAGCGTTTGAAAAAACAGGTGATGATGGCCCGGATAAACGCTTTCTGGACCGCCACGATGAGCATGAGGGTGAGGGCGGCAGTTTACCTGAAAAACGCCCCAATATAGGACCGACTTTTTACCTCACTGCAAAAGATGATGTTGTTGATGCGCCTTCCATTGGTGTCAAGACAGCCAAGCGCCTTTATATCATAGATATTCAAACGGTTTCAGACCTGCTTGAGGCTGAGCCGGGTGAAGTTTCTGAGGCGCTTGATGTTTCCTATATCACGCCCGATACAATTGTAGACTGGCAAAGTCAGGCGCGCCTGCAATGTGATATTCCTGGCCTTCGGGGGCATGATGCACAATTTCTGGTGGGCTGTGGCTATCGAACGGTTGTTCAGGTGGAAACGGCAAACCCGGAGACCTTACTGGTGGATCTGCAGGCATTTCTTATAACCAAAGACGGGGAGCGCCTTTTGCGGGTGGGGAATGAACCTGATCTTGATGAAGTGAAGGGCTGGATTGAAAACGCGAAGCAACGCCATGATATTCAGGCTGCATGACGGGATTTCATATCCTGAATTCAAGACTGTTGAAGTCTCTCCCTGCAGGCCTTTTATCAGTGCTCATGATCGCCAGGTGCGGGCTTCTGACATTAAAAAATCACGAAAAACAGTCAGCCGTTTTGAATTGCGTAATTCTTCCGGATAAACAAAATATGTGGTGAGATCCGGTACATCGGCGCTTGCCAGAACTTTGACAAGGTCTATGTCATCCTTGGCGAGGTAATCAGGTAGCACGGCAATGCCGAGCCCACTTTTGACAGCCCGGCGCAGGGAGTAGAGATTGTTGATTGAGATGGTTGGCGGGCGTTTTTCGCCGCCTTTTAAGCCGGCCGTTTCGAGCCAGTTGAGGTTTTGGATGGGGTTGGGGGCTGTGCCACCAAAAGTGATAATGCGGTGACCTTCAAGGTCATCCAGACTTTTGGGCACGCCAAATTTTCTCAAATAGCTGTTTGCGGCATAGACGTGAAAATGAACGACAAACATTGGTCTGCGAATGAGGTCCTGTTGAGTGGGTTCCTTCAACCAGATGGCAACGTCTGCTTCGCGCATTGAAATATCGAGTTCAGTATCGCTTAACAGAATTTGTAGTTTTATATCCGGGTAGAGATCAACGAACCTGTTGAGGCGCGGTGTCAACCAGGCAGAGCCAAAACCTACCGTGGTTGTGACCTTTAACTCGCCAAATGTTTTGCTTGTGGTTTCTGCCAGCACTGTTTCTGTCTGGCGGAGCCTGTCCAAAACATCTGTTGCGGCGTCATATAAGGTCTCCCCCTGCTCGGTTAATATAAGGCCGCGGGCGTGCCTGTGAAAAAGGGTTACGTTCAGCTCTTCCTCGAGACTGGAAATTTTGCGCGAAATGGCAGACTGGCTTTGTTCAAGCTCATCGGCGGCTTTCGTAAAACTGCCAGCTTCAGCGACAATTTGAAATATGCGAACCTTGTTCCAGTCCATTGTTTTTCCGTTGTTCCGGGGGTCTCAATCATGGCTGATTGAGGGGGCTTTTATGGTTGTTAAGAGTTGATCATGGATTGTAGTGCCTGGCTACAATTGGAGACACAATTATGGTGTCTCGAATTGGATGGTGATGCAATGAGACCAATGGTGGATAATAGCCTCTGGCATAATAGATGGGGTCGCAGGGTTGTTATTGATCATTTCCAGCCTATTCGTGTTCACTCAGGTATTTTTCGGCCTCAAGGGCGGCCATGCAGCCCATTCCGGCAGCTGTGACGGCCTGGCGAAAGGTTTCATCCGTGACATCCCCGGCGGCAAAAACACCTTCTATAGAGGTTTTGGTGCTATCGGGGGCGGTTATGATGTAACCGTTTGGTTTCATATCCAATTTGTCCTTGAACAATTCAGTCGAGGGGGCGTGACCAATAGCGATGAAAATACCGTCCACCGGGTGCGCGGTGATTTCACCTGTTTTGACATTCTTCAATTTAGCGCCGGTGACATTGAGGGGTGCCTCTTCGCCAGTAACCTCCTCCAAAACCGTGTCCCACAGAACTTCGATTTTTTCATGTGCAAGCAACCGATTGGCCAGAATTTTTTCTGAGCGCAGTTCATCGCGGCGATGGACCAGCGTTACCTTGCTGGCAAAGTTGGTGAGAAACAGCGCTTCCTCAACCGCAGTATTTCCGCCGCCGATGACAAGAACTTCTTTATCTTTAAAGAAAAATCCATCGCAGGTGGCGCAGGCGGAGACGCCGAAACCCTTGAATTTTTCTTCTGTTTCAAGACCTAACCAGCGGGCCTGCGCACCTGTGGCGATGATGATGCTATCGGCCGTGTAGGTTTTGCCGCCGTCACCCTTGAGTGTGAAGGGTCGGTTGGTCAGGTCGACATCACTGATATGATCATGAATGATATTGGTGCCAACATGGCGCGCCTGGGCCTCCATTTGCTCCATGAGCCAGGGTCCCTGGATGACATCAGCAAAACCGGGGTAATTTTCAACATCCGTGGTAATGGTTAATTGTCCCCCCGGTTCCATTCCCTGAAATATCACAGGTTCGAGCATGGCTCGTGAAGCGTAAATTGCGGCGGTATAACCGGCGGGTCCTGATCCGATGATGGCCAGTTTTGTGTGCTTTGTATCAGTGCTCATTACTATTCCTTCACTGTTCTTTTCAGCCGTCTCATATTTGTCCGGTGCTATGGCCCCCGGCTTGTGGATAGGATTTATGCCATGCGGTGGGCGTTTAGTTTTTCAATTATGATTTGGGCAATTTTTGCAGTTTCGTCAATGGGTTCACGGTGTGCATCAACTGAATAATTTATTGTATTTTCTGCCATATGAATGACGCCAGCAGTGCTTAGATAGCTGATAAATTGTTGCAGCCTTTTCCGCTGGTGAGATAAGGGGAATATATGCACTGGTTTTGAAGTGTAAAGGGCTTCCGAGATCATTGAAACGCTATCTGATGTGACCAAAATGTGATCAGTATGATGCAGCAGAGCGAGATAGGGGTTTGGATCGGTGTTATTCCATATCCAGACATTTGGATGTTCTTTAAAGGCTTTTGTCAGGGCGTTTATGACAAAGGGTTCTGTGCGTCTTGAGGGGGTGATGAAAATGTTCGCGTTGTTTGTATTTATGGATGTCTGGATTAACCCGATAAGATCTTCAAGGCGGGATTGATCAAAGCCGGAGTTCTTGTTTTTGCCGCCAAGCAGAACGCCCAGTGCGGGGCCGCGGCCAGGTTTTTCCAGTTGATTTTGCCACTGATCCTGAAAGGGCGCAGCACCTTGTTCAATATCTTCTTTCGTCAGTTGATGCAGGGCGGTAATGGTTTCCAGAACATTATCACCCTTCAGATGATCATGACGCATTGAACAGACGAGATCAAAATAGCTTAATGGTGTTTGTGGGTTTTGAAGATGGATCCGAAAGGTTCTGCCATGGCTTTTTCTACCAATAGCGATGGAGGTGCCCGATGCCCGGCGGCCTGATGTTATGAGAATAGCAGGCCAGGGAGGGGCTGGTATGGGGTGGGGTGCTTTCAGGCTATGGAGGGGGGCCGGGTTTAAATGTCCAGGCAGTGCCACTGCCCAGCTTTTCAGCTCAATGATTTTTTCCTCAATTGAAACTGGCTGGAGGCGGCCGAGCGCTTTGGCCAGGCCATTGACCTGGCTGCGCATACCAGCGGCGCCGCTGGTCATTGTCCATATGGTCAGGGGGCCGCTCGACGGGGTTTCTGAAGCTGAATTCATTGGGAGACCAAAAGCGAAGTCGGGATGTTTGTCAAGATATCCCAGTCGGTTGCGGGCGGGAAAGTTGTCTCCATATGTTCGTTTGGAGTTGTCATTCTTTCAAATATGGGTAAGAAATGCTATGAATTTGAGCAATTATTGTTTATAAATTATGTTGTAAGGACATGAAACTTCACAAATTCATGTATGGAAGGCATCAATTTTGAAACATCGACTGGATGAAATTGATTGGAAAATATTAGCTGAATTACAGAAGGATGGTCGGATCACGAATGTTGAGCTGGCCAATCGGGTGGGGGTTTCTGCGCCGCCCTGTTTGCGCCGGGTCAGAGCGCTTGAAAAGGCCGGTATTATTGAAGGTTATGTGGCGCAGCTTAACGAAAAAAGCATTGGTTTTGAATTAATGGCATTTGCCATGGTGAGCTTACATGCCCAATCAGAAGCGGATCTGGTGGCTTTTGAGCAGACCTGTGACAGTTGGCCGCTTGTGCGCTCCTGTTATATGCTTTCCGGTGAAGTGGATTTTATTCTTCAATGTGTGGCGCCTGACCTGAGTGCCTTTCAGGATTTTATTATCAAGGAGCTGACTGCCGCGCGGAATGTTGCCGGTGTCAAGACTTCGCTTGTTATCAGGCGTTCGAAAATGCTGGTTGGTGGGCCGATCGAGTTGATAGACAGTTTCTGACGTAGCGTGTTTGCTTTAATCGCCTGCTTCTGCTGATGCCATCTCTTCTGAAATATCGCCCTTCAGACCACGTACTTTCAAAAATCTCATTACACGTTGAGCTGAGGAAACATCGAGGTTTTCATAACGGCGGATCGCATCGAGTAATTCACTGTTTGCCATTTGTGAATTCTGGCTCTCACGCATTTGCAGTAGACCGGCGAATGTTGAACGGCGGAATTTGTTGGCTTTGCACATTACGGAAAGGGCGGGTAACTCGGCATTCAGTATGCAATGGCGAACCGTTGCCTGCTCAAGGTTAGTCAGCAGGGAGAGGGCGTAGATTGTTTCTTCGGTACGTTTTGTCTGGATGTAATGGTCTATCATTCTCTCATCCAGCTGTTTGCGTTTGTGCAGTGAATCTATTTCCTGGAAAAAGACATTTAACTCAGTGTTATTAATGTCTATGTCCGATGATTTGTCGTCCACGGTCTGATTGATTTCTTCATCTGATATTTCTATGCCCTGTTCGCGTGCTTCGGCCTGAATTTTCTCTGCAACGCGTTCTTTGACAATCTTGATAATGTCAGCTGGCGTGTCGTCACGCTCGTATAATTTCTGGTTGAGCGTTTCGTTTTTACTGGCTTCCTTGCTCAGTTTTTCAAAACCTGAACGAGAGAAGCTGGCGCCTTTATTGGCACTCACCTTCATCAGCACGTCTTCGCTGCCGCGGTTTACAAGGACATCTGTGACCTTGCTGGCAATTTCTTCACGGTCTGAGATAGCCTGCAGATATTCATCGCCCCGGGTTTCGGCGACCTGGACGAGAAAATCATCACTCAGATATTTAGAGCGTTGCAATAGCGGGCGTGCCACTTCAATTTCATCCAGGGCCAGTTTATGGGTGAGACCAGTTGGCGGGTTTGGCATATCTGCCAGACGGTCGGAAAATTCCGAACGCACAGAACTTTCCAGTTCGAAAGCAAGGCGATCCATGATGTTATCAAAGGCCTCGCGATGATCATTATCCTGATCTTCTGATGTGATTTCAAAAAGGTCAGTTATCCGATGCAGCAATTGCCGACGGTTTTCGCTAGATTTTGTCTCTGACAGAATTTGTAATTCATCAAGAATTTCCGCACCAACAACCATAATGTACCCTTTCAACATGGCAGTATCAGGAGCAGAGAGTACCTCTGAGTTCTTTAATAATGCTTAAAAAAAAGTATTTGTGAGGGGTCGAACAGGCATTCTGATGGGGTATCAGAGAGTTGATGGTTGTTTTTGCCGTAATAGTTGAGTGTTCAGGTGTCTCTCAGTTTTTAAAGGCAACCTTTAGAATTTCATAGGAGCGGATGCCACCTGGAGTTCGTACTTCAGCAACATCTCCGACGACTTTGCCAACGAGGGCTCTGGCGATGGGAGATGTAATAGAGATTTTCCCTGATTTTACATCAGCTTCATATTCTCCGACGATTTTGTAGCTGACTTCATCTTCTGTATCTTCGTCAATCAGTTCGACGGTAGCGCCAAAGATGACACGTTCACCTTTGAGCTGTGTCACATCGATGACATCGGCGCGGGAGATTTTGTCCTCGAGGTCACTCACGCGCGCTTCATTCAGCCCCTGAGATTCCTTGGCGGCATGATATTCAGCATTTTCAGATAGATCCCCGTGGGCACGTGCTTCAGCAATTGCCTGAATGATGCGGGGCCGTTCCACAGTTTTACGATGCTGCAGTTCTTTTTCAAGATCAGCATGGCCTTCCACAGTCATTGGAACTTTATCTACACTCATTTCTTTATTCCTAATCAATCTCAGAGATATAGTAGCGTCAGTTACTGATTTTACTCAAGATTGTTGTGACATATAGTCCTGGATTGGTGTGACGGTAATTTTATCCTCAGCTAATGCGCTTATTGCTTTTGAAACGGCGCAAATACCCGCCAGGGTTGTGTAGTAGGGCAAGTGATGGATCAGTGCAGTCTGACGGATGGATTTACTGTCTTCAAGGGCTTTGCTGCCTTCTGTCGTGTTAAAGACAATATCAACATCACCATTTTTCATCGCATCGACGATATGGGGGCGGCCTTCAAGTACCTTGTTTATCTGGGTGGTTTTGATGTCATTTTCATTCAGATAACGGGCTGTACCGCTGGTCGCGATGATATTGAACCCCATATTCTTGAGTAGCCTTACGCTTTCAATGATGCCTTCCTTGTCGCGTTCCTTGACAGACACAAAGACAGTGCCCTTTGACGGTAAATTGATCCCTGCCCCCAGCTGGCTTTTGGCAAAGGCTATGGGGAAATTATCATGCAGTCCCATGACTTCACCGGTTGAGCGCATTTCAGGGCCAAGAACGCTGTCCACGCCTGGAAACCTGGTGAAAGGGAACACTGCTTCTTTAACTGCGATGTGTTTTAACTGACGGGTTATCAGGTTAAAACTTTTCAGTTTTTCACCGGCCATTATTCTTGATGCTATGGTCGCAAGGGGATACCCGATCACTTTGGAGACAAAGGGAACGGTACGGCTGGCTCTCGGGTTAACCTCGAGGATGTAGATATCCTTGTCCTTAATCGCGAACTGTACATTCATCAGACCGATGACATTCAGGGCTCTGGCGAGTTTTGCCGTCTGGGTGCGGATTTCATCCTGCACCTCTTCTGTTAAGGAATGGGCAGGCAGAGCGCAGGCACTGTCCCCCGAATGGACGCCGGCTTGTTCGATATGCTCCATGATACCGGCGACAAAAACATCTTCGCCGTCTGAAAGGGCATCGACATCGACTTCAATCGCATCACGCAGGTAGCTATCCAGCAGGACAGGGCTGTCACCAGAGACCACAACCGCTTCCTTTATATAGCGGTCGAGTTGGTCCTGGCTGTCGACGATTTCCATCGCCCGGCCACCCAGAACATAGGAGGGGCGAATGACTATCGGGAAACCGATATTATCGGCAATGGCTTTGGCCTCATCAGCTGAGCGGGCAATGCCATTGTTGGGTTGAGTGATTTGCAGTTCTTCGATCAGCTCCTTGAACCGGTCGCGGTCTTCGGCGAGGTCAATGGCGTCAGGCGAAGTGCCAAGGATGGGTACACCTTCTTGTTCCAGGAAGTTAGCCAGGTTCAGGGGTGTCTGGCCACCAAACTGGACAATCACGCCTTTCAGCGTCCCGCTGGTTTGCTCCAACCGGATGATTTCCAACACATCTTCACTGGTGAGAGGTTCAAAATACAGGCGGTCAGAAGTGTCATAGTCTGTGGATACAGTTTCCGGGTTGCAGTTGACCATGATTGTCTGATAACCGGCTTTTGATAGGGAGAAAGCCGCGTGACAGCAGCAATAGTCAAACTCTATGCCCTGGCCGATGCGGTTGGGCCCCCCACCAAGAATGATGATTTTCTCTTTATCTTCAGGTGCCGCTTCGCAGCCTGATTGGCCGGTTATCAACGGCGTTTCATAGGTTGAGTACATATAGGCCGTGGGAGAGGCAAATTCGGCGGCGCAGGTGTCGATGCGCTTGTAAACCGGGCGAATGTCAAGACTGGTTCTGTGTTGCATTACCTCTGTCAGGCTGTTGCCGGTTAGTTCCGCAAGGCGGGTGTCTGAAAAACCCATGGCTTTCAGGGCGCGCATAGCCTTGGGTTCCTGTGGCAGCCCGTGGGCTTTGAGGCGTGTTTCCATGTCAATGATTTCCTGCATCTGGCGCAGGAACCAGGGGTCAATTTTGCATGAGGCGTGGATCTGTTGATGGGAGACACCGTGCCGCATGGCTTCAGCCACCCGGAGCAGACGGTCAGGCGTTGGCTCGGCGAGCGCTTTTTTGATGACGTTTTTATCATCGCCTTCACCTAGACCTTCAAAGGGGAGGTTGTTGAGACCGGTAAGGCCGGTCTCCAGTGAGCGAAGCGCCTTCTGCAGACTTTCCTGAAATGTGCGGCCGATGGCCATGGCTTCGCCAACAGACTTCATCGCGGTTGTCAATGTAGGTTCACTGCCAGGGAATTTTTCAAAGGCAAAACGCGGAATTTTTGTCACCACATAGTCAATAGTGGGTTCAAACGAGGCAGGTGTGGCCCCGCCAGTGATGTCATTTTCCAGCTCATCCAGCGTGTAGCCGACAGCCAGCTTGGCCGCGACTTTGGCAATAGGAAAGCCGGTGGCTTTTGAGGCCAGCGCTGATGAACGCGAAACACGGGGGTTCATTTCAATGACCACCAGACGGCCATCTTCCGGGTTGACTGCAAACTGAACGTTTGAGCCGCCGGTTTCAACGCCGATTTCCCGCAGTACCGCGATCGAGGCGTTGCGCATGACCTGGTATTCCTTGTCGGTCAAGGTCAGGGCCGGGGCAACGGTGATGCTGTCTCCGGTATGGATGCCCATGGGGTCAATGTTTTCAATGGCGCAAATGATGATGCAATTGTCATCCTTGTCGCGTACAACCTCCATTTCAAATTCTTTCCAGCCAAGGACAGATTCTTCGATCAGGACTTCTGTGGTTGGAGATGCATCAAGCCCGCGCTCGATGATGTCCATATATTCTTCCTTGTTGTAGGCAATGCCGCCGCCGGTACCGCCCATGGTGAATGAGGGGCGGATGATGGCAGGCAGGCCAATGTCCTCAAGTACGCCCAGGGCTTCGCCCATTGTGTGGGCAATGCGAGATTTCGGGGTCTCAAGGCCAATTTTTTTCATGGCACGGCGAAACAGGTCCCTGTCTTCGGCTTTGTCAATCACTTCCGCGCGGGCGCCAATCATTTCAACGCCAAGTGCATCAAGCACACCGCGTTTGTTTAGCTCCAATGCGGTGTTCAGCGCGGTTTGTCCGCCCATGGTTGGCAGGATCACATCCGGGCGCTCTTCTGCAATGATACGAGCGACGACTTCCGGGGTGATGGGCTCGATATATGTGGCATCGGCCAGTTCAGGGTCTGTCATGATGGTCGCTGGGTTGGAATTGACCAGAATGACACGGTAGCCTTCTTCTTTTAAGGCCTTCACGGCCTGAGTGCCGGAATAGTCAAATTCACAAGCCTGGCCGATTATGATCGGTCCCGCTCCAATGATCAGGATGGATTTTATATCTTCGCGTTTTGGCATGAAATGTCTCAGTTGCTCTTTTGATTTGGCCTTTGATTTTTGATCAGCTTACCCCGTAAACTGGTTTCCACTTTTCTGGGCTGATTTGCAGGTTACCCACTTGCAACCGGGCTTATTTTGTCTGGCCTTTGGGTTGCCCACCAGCAACCGGCCTTTTTTGTCCATTTTCTATCATCAGCTTTTCCTGAAAACCGGTTCCCACTTTTCAGGGCTGATTTGCAGGTTGCCCACCAGCAACCGGGCTTATTTTGTCTGGCCTTTAGGTTGCCCACTAGCAACCGGCCTTTTTTGTCTGGCCTTTGGGTTGCCCACCAGCAACCGGCCTGTAGTTAATTTTTCTCAAAACCCCGCAAGGCATTGCTTACTTGTTGATGCAAATGCTGTTTGCCTGACGTTTATGGTCTGTGGATGGGGGTTTGTTCAAATGAAGTCCTTCTGAGATGGCCAACATAAAGAAGGAATCTGTCTAGGGCAATGCCAATCTTGCCGGTAAATCAAGATTGGCGCGTTCTTTTGGGGAGATTTATACCGTCTCGTAGAAGGTCTGATGGATCTGCCACTTTTGCCATGGTATTGGCGGGAGGGGTGTACCAGCCCGGGTCTTTGTTGTCGGATAACTGGTCTCTTACCTTGAGAACAGTGAACATGCCGCCCATGGAGATATAGTCATATTGACCTTCCATTCCAACCATGGGGATGGCGTTTTCCGGCGTGGCCATATGTTTTACGTGTTTGCCCATATCTCCCATCCCGTCTGTTCCCATTGCCATGAATTCTGGTACATATCGGCGCAATTCCCTTGATAGACCCTCAGCCTTGACGCCCAGCATATTGGGAATGCCATGGCCCATCTGATTCATTGTGTGATGGGACATGTGGCAATGCATGGCCCAATCCCCCGGATTATCGGCAATGAATTCTATGTTGCGGGTTTGGCCGGTGGCGACAATGACAGTGGTCTCTGGCCAGCGGGCCGCTTTGGGAATAATGCCGCCATCCGTTTCGGTGATTTGAAAGCTGTGCCCATGCAGATGGATGGAATGATGGCTCATCGCACTTAAATTGCCAATGCGAATGCGCACGCGGTCTCCGGTTTTGACAACAAGTGGGCTGGTGCCGGGAAACGCACGGGCATTGATGGTGAGTGTGTTGAACCCAACGGGAACGCTGGTATCCGGCCGGAAAGTACCGGGTTTTACGTCCCATTCTGATAAAAGAAGGGCAAAGTCTTTGTCCGGTGCTGGTGTTTCCGGCTTACGGGGATGGACAATGATAAGCCCCATGAGGCCCATGCCTTTCTGGACCATGCCATCCTTGTGAGAATGATACATCAGCGTGCCGTGCTGGGTGAAGGTCCAATCATACTGGTAGGTTTCACCTGGGTTGATGGGGCGCTGGGTCAGGCCTGAGACCCCGTCCTGGCCAAAAGGCAGGATGACGCCGTGCCAGTGAACAGTGGTTGCAACTTTCAGATTGTTGGTAACATAGACGCGGACCCTGTCGCCTTCAACGGCCTCGATAATGGGGCCGTGCACCTTGCCATTATAACCCCAGCATCTGGCTTTCAGGCCGGGGGCAAATTCATGATCCACCTCTTCTGCGATGAGATGAAAGATTTTGACACCGTCTCTTATTTTAAAGGGCAGGGTTGCACTGTCGGGTGCGATGACGGGAGTGTAATCTTTAAAAGGTTCACCGGGTGGATAAGTGCCCAACGGGTCGACGGTTCTTGGATAATATGGGTTTTTGGTTGGGGTGATGTAGCTTTTATCAGTCACATCAGTTGCAGGAGTTTTTTTGACTGTTTCCTGCATCTTGCTGTGATCATGCTGATGTTTGTGCTCACCGCCTTCAGCTTTTGCCTTCTGGCTGGTCAACAAACTGGCTATGAGAGTGCCGCCGAGGGCTTCCCGTCTTGTGAGTTTCATGGGTTCAGTGTCCTTCCTGATTGTCGAAGGTGGCTGTGTTCATATCAGTGCTGGTGTCTGGATTTGACGGGCCGTCATTCAAATGGCCTTCGATTAGTTCGGTGAGGCTTATCAGGGTTTGCCAGCTTTCATATTTAAGTTTCATCAGTGCGGCCTGATGCTTTAGATTTTGCCGTTTGGTTGAGAGGAGGGTGAAGGCGCCTTGCTGCATAGCGTTATAATTTTCAAGGGCGCCCTGTTGGAGCCTTTTGGCACCGGGCAGTATGTTGTTTTGATAATGCCGCCTGAGTTTGGTTTGATCGTTATATTTTGAGGTGAGGGCACTGGATTTTGCGGCGACTTTTTCTATTGCGCCTTTCAACCGGGTCTCAAGCTGGCTTAATTGATAAAAGGCTTTTAAACGCCGCGCCTGGCCATGATCAAAGAGGGGGATGGTCAGCGCGCCTGTTGGACCAAACTGGTTTTCTCCGTCATCCCGTTCGTATTCAACGCCGACCTCGAGATCAGGAAGGAGGTTTTTGCGGCGCTGTAGTTTGTTTTCCAATCCGAACAGCAGAAGTTTCTCGCGGGCAATGGCTATGGTCAGACTGCTATTCAGAGTGCGGTTTTTGACATGGGCCGGGTTCATTTTCTGGCGCGGAATGTCCGGAATATAATTTTGTGTGTGCCAGTGTTCACGGGCCCTGCCCTCAAGGCCCATGGCATCATTCAGGGCAGCGCGGGTCTCATTGATTAAAGCCTCTGCTTCAAGCTCGGTTGTGCGGGCCTGGTCCACTCTGGCGCGGTGTAATTCATAATCATATTTTGAGATGTTGCCTGCTTTTAAGAGCCCTTTGGCAAGGGAGGTGCCGGCTTTTTCAAGACCAAGTTTTCTGGTGGCAATTGACTGCCTGTTCACGGCATAAATATATGTGATATAGGCCCGGTGGGTGCGGGCTGCTGCGGCGATCATTTCCGAGGCCAGCTGTAATTTTTCGATTTCAAATTTCTGCTTTGCAATGTCCTCGCGGAGGGGTTGCTGAATGAGATCGCTTAAGCTTGATATTACCGCCAGGGTCAGGTTGGGGGAGGTTGGCTCTTTGGTGAATAAAGTACTGAATTCAACAACCGGATTTTTCAAAAGACCTGCCTGTATGAGGTCCGCCTGTCTGATGCCAAGACTATGGTATCTGCTGTTCAGTGATTTGTTGTTTAACAGGGTGAGTTTAATGGCCTGCTCACTTGTTAGCTCGCCTTTATTCAGAATATTTATCTGTGCTGCATCAAAAGCTGTGGGTTTGAGGTTTATCTCCCGCTCTGTCTGGGCGGTATACAGGTTGGAGAGTTTTTCAAACGGGGCGCTGTCACTGGCATTTGTGCAGGCCGCCAGTACGGGCAGAACCAGGATGAGAAGGATCACCGCCAGTTTTGATGACGCGGCAATTTGAGTGGCTTCTGGTTTTGTTCTCATGGTGATTGATGGTCTCTTCATGCACAATAATTCAGGCGAAGAAAAGCAGCAGCCCGCAATCACATTCTGGGCATTGGATGGATGTTTTCTTCCCTAACGTTCAATCGCTAGCTAATTATGAACTTTACCTCAAGGGGAAGGTCAAGGGTGATGACAAGTGCGTTTCCTAAAAGTGTCTGGGGCGTTAATCCTGAGCTTTAGGGATGTTCCATCTTATTTGCCGAAGTCTGGTATGCTGTCACAATAATTACCGCGTGATTTTGCCGGTGTTACCCAGACATAGTCGGCAGCAATGTCGCCTTCGGGTGTGAGGGGGGCCAGGTCCTTGACTGTTTCAGCTTTTGGATTTGCTTCAACAAACTGAATTGTCAGGGGTTTGTTGTTGCCCCTGATTTCTTTCATCCGTAATTTCAGGAACCAGGGGGCGCCGCGATCATTCCTGGTGTGGCCAGCCCCTGCGATAAGGATGGCTTTTCGCTCATTGGTCTGATCTTCGTTGACTGCTGTAATCATCACATCTGCCATGAAGGCGTCACGAAAGCGCTGGACATCTGACATTGGTTCAATGACCTGTTCGGGAAGTTTACCGCAATGGGCGTCACGGACTTCGTCTGTCAGTGCTTTTCTCAAGCCTGCCTCGAGGGGGTGATTGATTTTGAAAATTTCCTGCTGGCTTTCCGGCAGGGCGAAAATGTCTTGTTTGATGAGGTGGCTGCTGAGCATTCTTGAAGCCATGCCGGGGTAGATTTCCAGCTTATTTTTTACAATAGCCTGGCCTACGGGCAGATATATCTGCCAGTCTGGCCAGCCGTTGGCTTCCCAGTGAACGGCGATGCCGAAATGTTCAGCCTTAGGTTTTTCCTGAGCGAGGTAGGCTTCCACACGGCGCATCTGATCAACGCGGATCATCTCCATGACGACAGCCGGTTTTTGTTTTGTCTGGCCCATGGCGTTGATGATTGCCCCTTGAAGCCAGTGGTGGTCCGGGTTGTCATGAAGTTCACCAAGCAGAATGAAGCGGGCGTTTTGCAAAGGCTGACGCAGTTCTGAGGGGTTGATAAATTTTTTATCACTGGTTGACCAGATTTTGCCAACGAGGGGATGTGATGTTTCTTTATCTGATTTCCATGCAGGTGGATTGGTGAGTTCTTCTGCGCCAGCGCTCAGCCCCGTGCCTGCGGAGATCATCAGGCTCAGGCAGATTATGAAAATGGATTGTTTGAAATGCTGCATCATACTGATTGCCCCTGGGTTTCAGTTTGTTCGTGCTCGTCAATCAGGGGGAGGCCCTTTTGCTCACGAATGTGATTAATGAACCGGCGGAAAAGATAGTGGCTATCCTGTGGGCCTGGGCTTGCCTCAGGGTGGTACTGGACAGAAAATACCGGCTTGTTTTTTAATCTGATGCCGCAATTGGTGCCATCGAACAGGGAGATGTGGGTTTCTTCAACATTGCCTGGCAGACTATCACGTTCAACGGTGAAGCCGTGGTTCATTGA
The DNA here is from genome assembly GCA_964351785.1 of uncultured Rhodomicrobium sp. Lineage (GTDB taxonomy): Bacteria > Pseudomonadota > Alphaproteobacteria > Rhizobiales > HXMU1428-3 > HXMU1428-3. The sequence continues at coordinate 43,697 of CAYGPF010000013.1, read as the reverse complement.
TGTGATTTCCACTTTGCCTGTGGTGTGGTCTTTCACCGGGTGGTTGGCCCCATGATGACCTTGCGGCATTTTCACAGTTTTGGCACCAAGTGCCTGGGCCAACATCTGATGACCGAGGCAAATACCAAAAATAGGCTTGCCGCTTTCAACCAGTTTTTTTGTTTCCGGCCCGACATATTCTCCGGTTGCTGCCGGGTCGCCCGGACCGTTGGATATGAAGATGCCATCCGGGTTCAGCGCGAGAATTTCCCCCGCTTTGGTGCCAGCCGGCAGAACCGTGACCTTGCAGCCTTCTGAGGCAAGGCAGCGGAAAATATTACGTTTGGTCCCGCAATCAATTGCGACGACATGAAACTCTGGGTGACTGTTTTCACCATAGCCTTCGCCCCAGTTCCATCTGGTTTCCTGCCAGTCATAATTTTCATTGGTTGTCACATCTTTCGCGAGATCAGTGCCTTCGATGCCGTGCCAGGAAGCGGCCTGTTTTTTGAGCGCTTCAATGTCAAAGTTACTGTTGGCATTGTGGACGATCAGGCCGTGTTGCATGCCCTTGTCACGAATAAGTCCGGTGAGGGACCTTGTATCAACCCCTGTTATGGCAACGATGCCTTTTTCTTTTAACCAGTTGTCGAGGTGATTTTCAGAGCGATAATTTGATGGCTCTGTTATCGGTGCCCTGAAAATTCCGCCCCTGGCAGAGGCTTCAGCTTTTTCATTGCTGGTTTCGTTATCCTCACTGTTGGCGCCGACATTACCGATATGGGGAAAGGTAAAGGTGATGATCTGGTCTGCGTAGGAAGGGTCTGTAAAAATTTCCTGATAACCGGTCATAGCAGTGTTGAAACAAATCTCACCAATAGCGACACCTTCAACACCTGCGCCCTGACCTTCAATGACGGTGCCGTCTTTCAGGACAATAAGAGCGGTTGCGGGCTGTTCCTGCCAGGGTTCAGGTTGTGTCTGGCTCTGATTATTTTCTTGGGTCATTGTTGGGCTCTCACTTCAGTTCGGCTCCTGGATAACTTCGCGGTTTTTCTGCTGTATCTCTGGCGTATATTTGTGGTTTCTTTGCGTGCTGCTGGCGCTGCTCAGTTTTAAGATGATCTGCTGACTTTTGCGATTATTGAACAGAAACCATTGTTTTGTCAGATATGTTCCCGGTAGGCCTATCATAAGGTCATGTCTGAGGGAAGTCATGGTGAGCAGATATCGCCTTGTCCCGGGGTTTGAGAGTTGTTGTTTGGAAGTCTCTTCTGGCATTAAAGCCCCTGAATTGTGGCCTCTTATATGACAAACGGGCGAGTCTTATGGGATCAAAAGCTGATAGTCAATCAAAAAAATAAATAAATTACCATATATAACAACGACTTAGACCATCAAAACAATTTGCCAGGGGGAGGGTGTTTGCTTTAGGCTTGGTGAAAATCTTGATTCTCGGGGAACGGATATGCGCGACGATATTAATGAGAACCTGAAAACAGCGATTAAAGCGCAGAACAAACGCCGTGTGGCAACCTTGCGGTTGATCAATGCTGCGATCAAGGATCGGGATATTGCTGCTCGTTCGCACGGTAAGGATTCCGTTTCAGATGCTGAGATTCTTGAAATTCTGGCGAAGATGATCAAGCAGCGGGTTGAGTCTGCCAAAACCTATGAGGATGCCGGACGTAGTGAGCTTGCCAGTCAGGAGCTGGAAGAAATTGAGATTATCAAGGATTTCATGCCGCAGCAGATGAACGAGGCAGAGATTAATGAGGCAGTGACCCAGCTTGTGAATGAGATCGGGGCTGAAAGTCTGAAAGATATGGGCCGGACGATGGGTGCGCTTAAAGAGCGCTACGCGGGGAAGATGGACTTTGGCCAGGCAAATAAGGTGGTCAAAGAGTTGTTATCCTAAGTCAGCTTTGTTTCGCTGCCCGTTTGCGGTGCTATTCAGTTAAAATGTGAATTTTCCGGGATTAGCAAAACCGCTTTTGGTTTAAGCCGCATGTCTTATTCAGGGTTGATAGTCTGACGCTTTGTCAGTTTAAAATCTCCACATCCAGTATATCAGCATAATGCTCCATATGGTCGATGGGTGCCCCCTCACGCCTGACAGCATAAAGAGGGAGGGTTTTGGCCTGGTCTTTATGTATGAGCTCTATGATCTGGTAAGGGTTTCTGTTTGGGCGTGAGGGGGTGGATTTGGTGCGTGTCTTCAGACCTTTGAAGTTTTTATATGATTCCAGCCATCTTGATTTCCTCAACCAGCCGGCAGTAACAACCTCCACATAGTCATCATGAAAAATCATTGTTGTCTGACCTTTTGGTGAAAAGATCGTTCTTGCCAGTGTCATGCCGCCAAAGGCGCCCATGCCCAGAGCCAGCAGGGCGCGCAGATCAAAGCCGGATTGGGTTGAGACCTTGAACATGTAATACCCGATAATGGTGAAAATCAAACCAACAAACAGCCCGCCTATGCGGTTCATCCCCGGAGTTGGCAGTTTTACGCTGGCGGGGAGGGTGACAATCTCCGCGGTAAATGCGCGTGAGCCACTACCTGATAATTTGAGTTGAACGCTCATATTCAGTTCCCCGCTAATGATGTTTCGAGCCTGCTATTGATACTTCAAGTTTCATATCGTGTTTCTTCAAGTGATATTGATCCGGCATTTTTAACAATGCTTCTGTTTTATCGCGCCCTTTTCTCAAATTAAACTGAATATTTTTGAACCATACCAGAGCTCGCCGCGACCTATTGTCAGAAACAAGATTAAAGATGAGAGGGCGTTATGAAACTTAGATATACAATATTCCCAGTGTTTTTATTTCTCACCATGATTACAACAGCCGTCAGTGTTTATGCTTTGCAGGATACAGGTGCGTCACAGGCAGAGCAGATTATGCTCAATCAATCCGAGGTGTTGTTAATGTCTAACCAGAACAGTCGGTTACAACGCCTGTCCTATGATTGTGTGCTTGCGGATAGCGTTGTTTGCTATCGGTTTCAGCCTGAAAGAGGCGGTCTCTAGGAGAGGATTTTAAAAGTTTGGCGGTGAATGCCAAAGATTGAGCGTACGATATACTGTTGTTGATAAAAAACCTGCCTGAGATTTTTCTCAGGCAGGTTTTTATATTGGGAAAACAGGACATCAGCTTTTTCTTAAAACTCTGGTTTCAAGGAGCTGGTGCCCGGATGGGATTATCTTACCCTTGTGATGCAGACATTTGTTACGCCCCTGCCGATAAAGCCAAGGCGCTGGGCTGCGCCGCGGGTTACGTCTATCACACGGTTATGGATAAACGGGCCGCGGTCATTAATTCGCACCACGATTGAGCGGCCATTATTGCGGTTTGTCACCTTGACCCTCGCGCCAAAGGGTAGTGTTCTGTGGGCAGCGGTGTTGGCACCGTGTTTTAATCTCTCTCCGTTTGCAGTTTTTGCCCCCGGTCCCTGATACCAGGACGCCTTGCCGCACTGTTTGAAAGCCATAGCCGGGTTGCTGAATAGTGTCATCGCGATCGTCGCCGCGCACAGGAATCCTGTCCGTTGCAAATGCATAATTTGCTCCATTATCTGGTGAATGTAACTAAGGTGTGTTGCCTATTGAGGCCTCTTGACGAATTGTCGATTGTGACGTGAAGGCCTCCTTCAGGCCGAGCGCCAACAATTTGCTGAGGAATATGGCAATGTCAAGACAGGGTCGGTGCACGTTTTGTCGCAGGGCTGTTGCATCGTTTCTGCTTATGAGCTGATTGTATCACTGTTTGGTATTTTTCTTATCTGGCTGGTTTCAATTCCCTTTTTTTGAGACAATAATGAAATAAAGGTGAGAAAATATGAGACTGACTTCTTTACTTTCTGTTTCAGGGGGTGTTTTGAGCGGACAATACCCAGGGCTGCTCCCGGGATTATTACTGGGCCTTTTTCTAACTTTCAGTGCGCAGGTGCCGTTCTCTGGCGTTGTGTTTGCCGCAGATGAGTTAACCCCCGCGCAGCGCGGGCGCGGCAAAGCACAGATGTGCACACGGTGTCATGGGCGGCTGGGTCTGGCCCGCGCTGCCCAAGAGCGGGGCTGGGAAAGTTCTGTTGAAAGTTTTATTGCCGGGAATATGTATCAGTTTCGTGCTGGTAAACGGCTGCATGCTGTGATGAATGCAGTGGCAAAACCAATGAGTGATCTTGACATTGCCGACGTTGCAGCATGGTATGAAAAGGTAAGTGGTTTTAACAAGAAAGACCAATGAATCTCCACCTTTAAAGGCGGTTCATGGCGGTGCAGAATCTCACAAGGGGCTAAACTTGCCGTTTTTATTTGAGTGTCTGGCTTATCATTTGAATTTACAAGTAAGGGAACCTGACATGAGGCATTTTTACTCTGCATTTCCAGCTTTTATCCTGATGCTTGGCATCGGCATGACAGGAACTTTTGCGTCTGCAATGGCCAATGACAAGACAAGGGTGCCGCCGGTTTCGACATATAAGGCGATGCTGGATGGCAACAAGCAGACCGGCTGGGTGCAGTTCAGGAATTATGATGGTAAGCAGCTGGTTTATTTCACAGCCCTGCAAACCCTGCATTGCCGTTTGAAGGAAATCCGCTATTCGATTAATACGAGGGATCTGGACAAGCGGTTTAAGCTGGTCAAATGCAATCAGCAATTGCCGTTTTCCCTGCCTTCTGATTCCGGTGTTGAGGATATTCTGATCTATCTTGCCAAGGGGGCGGCCAAGACAGTTGCTGTGCAGGTTGTCTGGGAAAACGGTGAGGAAAGTGAGGTTATGGTCTATGAGCCTTGCAAGGATGTGGGTGAACAAACATGTGCTTGGCCAGTGGACTAGGCCGGGGGCAATCTCACACCCCTCTTTCAACATCATTTGTCATAATCAGTTTTTCAATCGGTAACCTGATTTGAAGATCCACCAGATGATGCCTGTTGCAAGGGTAATGAAGGTTGTGATCATGACGAGGCTGACCCATATATTGACATCTGCGACTTCATAAAAACTCCAGCGAAACCCGCTGATGAGATAAACCACCGGGTTGAGCAGGGCAACCTTTTGCCAGAAGGGGGGGAGCATTGAAATGGCGTAAAAGGTGCCGCCCAGAAAAGTGAGAGGGGTGACAACCAGCAATGGTATTATCTGAAGTTTTTCAAAGCCATCCGCCCATATGCCAATAATAAAGCCAAACATGGCAAAGGTCAGGGATGTGAAAACAAGAAACAGCAGCATGATGATCGGGTGTTTGATCTCCAGATCGACAAAAAAGTGAGCGGTCAGCAGGATGATCAACCCGAGGATGATCGATTTTGTGGCTGCTGCACCAACATAACCAATTGTTATTTCTAGGGCTGAAATAGGGGCTGAGAGCACTTCATAAATTGTGCCTGAAAAACGGGGGAAATAAATACCGAAGGCGGCGTTTGTAATGCTCTGTGTGAGGATCGAGAGCATAATAAGGCCGGGTACGATAAAGGCGCCGTAAGGAATGCCTTCAATTTCCGTAATTCTTGTGCCGATGGCTGAGCCAAATACAATAAAATACAGGGCTGTTGATATGACCGGGGAAGCAATGCTTTGCCCGAGCGTTCTTATGGTACGCATCATTTCAAATTTGTAGATTGCCTTGATGGCTGGAATGTTCATGATTTCTGCCTGACAAGTTCAACGAAAATTTCTTCAAGGGAGCTTTGCTTGGTGCTCAGGTCACTGAATTTAATATTCAGTTTCTGCAAGTTATTCAGGAGGCTGGTGATGCCAGTGCGCTCTCCTTTAGAATCATAGATATATGTGAGGGCGGTACCGTCTTCAGACAGGGATAGGTCCAGTTCATTCAGCTCTGCTGGCAAGATGCTCAGTGGCTCCGCTAAAGTCAGCATCATCTGCTTTTTGCCCATCATTTGCATCAGTTGGTTTTTTTCCTCAACAAGGATTATTTCTCCCTTGTTGATGACACCGATGCGGTCGGCCATCTGTTCCGCTTCTTCAATATAGTGGGTTGTGAGAATGATGGTTGTGCCTTGTTTGCGAAGCTCGTTGACAAGCGCCCACATGTCTTTGCGGAGTTCAACATCAACCCCGGCCGTTGGTTCATCCAGAAACAAAATTTCAGGTTCATGTGAGAGTGCCTTAGCAATAAGGACACGTCGTTTCATGCCGCCAGACAATTCTATAATCCGATTGTCTTTTTTCTCCCATAGGGTCAGGCTTTTCAGGATTTTTTCAATCAGGGCGGGGTTTGGCTGCTTGCCAAACAGGCCCCTTGTGAAAGAGACAGTGTTCCATACGCTTTCAAAGGCGTCTGTTGTCAGTTCCTGCGGGACGAGGCCAATGCGTTTTCTGGTTTCTCTGAAATCATGGATGATGTCAAAGCCATCAACTTTGATGCTGCCGCTTGTGGGTGTGTTGATGCCGCAGATGGTGTTGATCAGTGTGGTTTTACCCGCGCCATTGGGGCCAAGCAGGGCGAATATCTCGCTTTTGTGGATGGAGAGATCAATATTTGTCAGGGCTTTAAAGCCGGTGTCGTAACTTTTGTTGAGCCCTCTGATTTGTATGATCTCTTGCATTTAGGTGCTCCGTTTACTGCAAGAACCGCAGCTTGCAAAAGTTTTGAATTTGAGCCTGTTTAAACAATTCGGGCACATCATACAAGCTACAACTTTTTCACCTTGAAGGAGATGCAGCCCTTGTGTGATGTGCCCGTTTGCTATGGAGCAACCCAAGCAAATATCAGGAGGTTTCCAAAGGCGGGTAGTCCGTATAGCCTTCCCTTCCACCGCCATAAAATGTGGTGGGGTCGGCTTCGTTCAGGGGCGCATTTCTGGCCAGACGTTCTGGTAAATCCGGGTTGGAGATAAAGAGTTTACCAAAAGCTATGGCATCTGCCTCTCCCTTTTCAACGGCAGCTTCAGCGCGCGCCCGGTCATAATCAAGATTAGCAATATAGATGCCCTGCCATTTGTTTCTCAAACTCTGGATGATCGCATCTTCTTCCGGGTTTTGCTCACCGCTCATGTTTTTTTCAACCATATGAAGATAGGCGAGGTTATAGCCGTTCAGTTTATCTATGATATAGCTGAAATGGCTGAGGGTGTCGCTGTCTGCCATGTCATTAAACTGGTTGGTGGGGGACAGGCGCAAGCCGACCTGATTGTCTTGCCAGACACTTGTAACTGCCCCTATTACCTCAAGCAGGAATTTTGCCCGGTTTTCAATGGAGCCGCCATATTCATCTGTTCTTTGATTGGTCTTGTCCCGCATGAACTGGTCGATCAGGTAGCCGTTGGCCCCGTGGATCTCCACACCGTCAAAACCAGCGTCTTTGGCATTCTGTGCGGCGGTTTTATAATCACTTATGGTCCTTGCAATTCCATCCAAAGTTATTTCTGTTGGCATTGACGTGTCTGCAGGGCCATCAACAATGAATGTTTGTGCATTTGCAGCAATGGCAGAGGGGGCGAGAGGGGCTTGGCCGCCCGGTTGCAGGCTGGTGTGGCTGATACGCCCAACGTGCCATAATTGCATGAAGATAGCACCACCCTTGTCATGGACGGCTTTTGTGATTTTTGACCAGGCTTCGACATGTTCTGGCTTATAAATACCAGGTGTTGCGATATAGCCTTTGCCTTCCGGGCTGATCTGTGTGGCTTCTGTAATAATCAGGCCTGCTGAAGCGCGCTGGCTGTAATATTCCTGCATGATGGGCTCGGGCGTGTCAGTTTCATGATTTGCCCGGTTGCGGGTTAGCGGCGCCATAATGACGCGATTATCCAGTTCTCTGGTGCCTATTGTGAGGGGGGAATATAAAGTTGGCATAGGGGTCGTCCTTCTCAGGGCCATTAGCGGGCCTTTTCACGGTTTGTTTTGACCTGTTTTCCCTGGTCAGGGGCTAGTCTGGTTTGATTACTTTAAAATTGCAAGTTATTTAAATATTTCAAGGGCTGACCCTGGAGATTTTGATCACAACTCTGTGAGGCGTTAACATGGGGGTGGGCGTCTTGACGCAACCTGGAGACACAGGAGGCAAAGAAATGCCGCGACTGAGGTGGGCTCAGTCGCGGCATCAGAGATAGGAGACAAACTAACATCCCATGGGGTGGTGGGGTGGGCGTTATTTTAAGCGATAGGTTCTACGATTAGGCAATACCCTCTACTGGTTCAAACCCTTCAAAATTAGGGTGTCCAAGATAGAGTTTTTCAGATTGCCCGGCATTTTTGTGAGCTTGCCGGAACTGTTCTGATTTGGTCCAGGCTTCAAACTGATCTTTCGATGACCAGATGGTGAAGGATGAATACAGGGTGTGATCATCATTTTCCGGGCCGCGCAGGAGTTTGAACTCTTCAAACCCGGGCATTTCTTTCAGACGGCTATCCCTTGATTGCCAGACCGCTTCAAAGTCTTTTTCCCGGCCCTTAGTGACCTGGAATCTGTTCATAGCTATAAACACGCTGAACCTCATTTTTGTTATGTTTTAAATATTCAATCTATAAATCAGTTTAAACTTTTGGTGCTTGAGAGCGAACTGCAATTTATTCAACAATATATATGAACGACTTTGCTTATTGCTCTCTCCTCGCCCTTGAAGTTTCTGTTGTTTTACCCACCAAAACGGATGGTTGCTGAAATTTTGGCATTGAAGCCCGGTTCCGGATCTTCATGGCGATGAATGCGGAACTGTTCATCAAAGATATTATTGAGGGTCAGGCCAAACTGCAGCGTATCGTTGACTTCATAAGTCGCGAAAAGGTCAACGAGGTTATAGGAAGGGGTGGGGGTTTCATCTATGTTAGGGTCGGATGGATCTGTTGGGGCTGGGACGCGGTCCTGACCATCGGCATAAGTCCAGCGCCCACCAAGGAGCAGTTTTTCTTCCATCATTCTAAAGCCTACTGTTGTCACCAGTTTATCCGGGTAGATGGATTTTAAAGGTTCGCCGTTTGTCAGGTTATCACCGCGAACATGGGTGAAAGCGACATTCAGGAACCAGTCTCTGTTGTCGTAGTTTGCCTCTAGCTCAAAACCTTCAAGGCGTGCTTTGGCAATGTTTGTAAATTGTGAATCACCGCAAGTGGTGTATGGGGGAAAGAAACAGGTGCCAAAACTAAAGCCGACAAGATCATCCTCGATGTAGTCTTCTACATCATTTCTGAAAATGGTGGCTTTGGCGCGGAAGGCATCATTTCTGGTTATCACCTTGTCAAAGGAGAGGTTTACGCCGCCCTCCCAGTTTTCTGCTGTTTCCGGTCTGAGGTTAGGGTTGGGCAAGATGTCAAAGGTCGGTGGGACTGGGTGAATACCGCTTTGAAGGGTCTCTGAGATGGCGGGTGCGCGGAAACCTTCAGCATAAGTTGCAAAAAACTGTATGCCTTCTATCGGGGTGACTCCAACCGTGATTTTTGGAGAAACTTTCTCATCTTTTACATTAATACCGTTGCCATCAAGTTCGTAGTGGTCATATCGGACGGCTGCGATCACTTCAAGCCAGTTCTGGTATTCGAGCTTGTCCTGAACGTAAAAGCCGTATGTTTTTCTCTCGCCTGAGGGTGTGAACTCGTCGCCGCTGCCGCCGAGGCCGAGGTCTTCTGTTTTGACCCTGTCTTTGAAGAAGTCGCCGCCATAGGTCAATGTGTGATTGATGCTATCGGTTGCAAAGCGGGATGAGTTGTAAATATCAAAACCAAAAGTCTGGATTTTAAAGAAACGTTCGTTGCCGGCAGTGACAAGCACATTGATTGGCGGAATAAAATCAAACGGGTCCTCTAGATTATCAAGTCGGGTCTGCTCAACTTTTGTAGAGGTGAAATAGGCCGACATTGTCAGGTCAATCAGGTCATTGTCGGTTGGGTTAAAGGCCCATTTGGCGCTGATGGTTTTGTCTTCTGTGGTGGTTTCCTGGCGGTTTGTATCACTGAGGAGACCGGTTGTGTAGTCATCATCCTTGTGGATGTAGCTCAGTTTCAACTGGTTGCCAGGGGCAAAGTCAAAGACACCTTTGATCAGGCCTGATTTGAGCTGTTTTTCAGTATTCTCGATTTCGTTGCCATTGCCATCTTCGTAATTTTCGTGATCACGCCAGACAAAGTTGGCCAGAACGCTGACAGTCTCGTTCATTTTTACAGCGCCAATGGCACTGACGAGAACAGCTTCGTCATTGGTGCTGTATGTGCTTTTGAGGCTGGCGGCCCATTTTTCACCGTGACGCAGCATGTCAGCCGGGTCGATGGTTTCAAAGTTGACAATGCCGCCAATGGCGCCAGAGCCATAAATGGTTGAGACCGGGCCGCGGACGACATTGACCTTTTTGATCAGTTCCGGCTCAAGATAAAACTGGCCGTCTGCGTTATGACCAGAGCGCTGGAAGTTCTGGCGGGCGCCATCAATCATGACATTGACGCGGCCAAAATCCTGCAGGCCGCGTATGTTTATGGCAGAGCCTGGGTCATCACTGGCTTCCTCAACATTCAGGCCAGGTACACTCAACAACAAAGCTGCGGCGCTGTCTGGCTGGAAGCGTTTGACCTCCTCTTTGGTGACAACGCTGGTGCCGGCGAGGGTGTTGATCAGCTTCTCATCTGTCCTGGTTGTTGCATCTGTGATGGCATCAAGATCTGTGGTGATGGTGATGGTATCAAGATTGACAGTGCCATCCTGAGCCTTTGCTGCAAGGCTGGAAAACAGCAGGCCTGAAACGATTGTTGCCCAAAGTGCCAGGGTAGGTGCCAATGATAAATTCAATTTACGCGAACGCATGTTTATGCCCCTTTTTCATTCTTTATCAGGTGAGATTAATCCATTGTTGCCATTGGAAAAATCTCATATTCTTCAACTATCTGTTTTGTTTTTCTGCAACATTTAATCCGGGTCAATTTGTGCGCCGGGGGGATGGTGGTGGTGGGCCTGTTTTTGCGGGCTGTCCCACCAGCGGTCAATAATTGAAAAACGAACTTTCGGTGAGATTTCGGGTTGGTTCAGCCCGTTCCGATGGGCAACCCATTTCCTTGTTTGCCGCCATAGCGGAATGGCATGGAATTGCCAGCGGAAAACGCGATCAAAGGCTTTGGTGGCGGCATGGAGCTGAGCGGCGTTCCTGGCTTTTTGCATTGCCATGATGGTTTGATCGAGGCCCTGATCTGTGAGGCCGGCAAAAGCGTATGCGTTTTTGTGTTTTGTGGCCTGCCCTGACCATAAGAGGTATTCCGATGTGCCGGCGAACAGTTGAGGTGTCCATTTCAGGATGATCAGATCAAAGTCATGATCGAGCGCTTTTTTCCTGGCCGCCATTGGCTCCAGATTGGGTGCCGCAATGGTTATGCCAGCAGCTTTCAGATTTTTGGCATAGTGCAGGAGAATGCGTTGATGGCCCGGCTGAAGATAAGAAATGTTCAGCACCAGGGGTTTGCCGGTTTCGGGATTTATACGTTTATTGTCTTTCATCACAAGGCCGGCCTGGTTTAACAACTCAGAAGCCCGGCGCATTTTTTCACGAGAGGTTAGTTTTGCCCATTTTTGCCGCGGCCCGTCGAGGAGCAGACTTTCTTTTGGCAAGGCCGTCAGCGCGGTTGATAAAATAGCTGTTTCACCGGCCGTGGCCTTGCCAGAGGCGCTTAGTGGTGTTTTGCCGTAAAGATTGTCTGCGGCTTGATAGAGACCGTGATAGAGGATGCGGTTTGCGCTTTTGAAATCATAGAGAAGGGAGAGGGCCTCCCGTACTTTGCGATTTTTGAAAATTGATCTGCGCTGGTTAAAGGTCAGCAGGTAAAGATCTCCTGCCAAGGCACCGTCCAGAGTTTTCTTGATGATTTTTTTGGTTTTGAGCGCGTTGCCCTGGAATTCCCTTGCCCAGGCTACGGGTTGCTCTTCAAGGTGGACATCATAATTGCCAAGTTTGAAGGCTTCAAGGGCGGTGCGTTCATCACGGAAATAATCAATGACGATTTCATCAAAATTAAAGCGCCCTTTTCTTGTGAAGTGATCTTTGGCCCAGTAATTTTTCACACGGATCAGGTGGGCGAATTTACCGGCTTTTGCGGCTTTGAGGCGGTATGGGCCACCCCCAAGTGGAAGGTTCATAGATTTTCCATTGAGTTTCTCACTTGTCCAGAAATGTTGTGGATGAATGGGAAGGGTACCGACTTTTTCAACAAAGTCCCTGTCTGGCCTGCCCTTGTTTTCAAAAAGGATGGTTGTCTCATCCAGTGCTTTTGCTGTGATGTTTTTCAGCACCTGGCGGTAATAGGGGGCGCCCTGTTTTTTTAAAGTTTCAAGGGAAAACAGAATGTCCCGGGCTCTGAGTTTCCTGCCATCATGAAAGCGGGCTTTTTCATTCAGCTCAAACAGGGCTTTGCTGCCATGGTTCTGGAGGGTGAGGCTTTTTGCAACCAGACAATAGTAGCTGGCAGGTTCATCAGCACTTTGAGTTAACAGGCTGTCGAAGAGGTATTCCGTTATGTAGAGGGGAAGTTGCTTGCGGTCAGCTATGGTGGTGCCGGGATAGCGCAGGAAATTCAGACTATCAAATGTGCCGACCCTCGCAATTTTTATCTTGCCCCCTTTTGGTGCGTTCGGGTTGACATAGTCATAGGATGTTGCGCCTGTCTTATATTTCAATTCGTATATTGGCGAATGACCACATGTCTTTGTCGCACTGATATTTTCAGCCGCCAGATGCGGTATCTGGGATATGTATAAAATTATGGTGAGTAGAATAAGTGACTTAATGCGCATCTTTCAGAGATCCCTTTACGGCACACAAAATTTAATTCAGCTATATTAAATTCGCGGTGCAGGGCCTGCTACTGCATTGTTCTAATTTACTTTATTGCATAAGATACAACTATTTCATGCAGGCAAGTCTGCCAGGTTATTTTTGCTGCGCGGGTTGTGTTTAGCGGAACCTAAGGGGGACGGAAAAACGCATGGACCGCGGGCCACCGGCTGGAATTCTGGGGAAGGGAGAGGCACGGCGCACCATGGAAAGTGCAGCTTTGTCCACGGCGCTGTTACCTGAGCGGCGCGCAAGTTTGATACTGGTAGCACGGCCTGAACTCAGGATAGTGAAGCTTACCACGACAGTGCCTCTGGCATTTGCTTTTGGCTTGCGTTTATAGCGGGCAAGATGACTTTGGATGCGGCCCTTAAAATTGTTCATCGCGGCGCGGCCGGCCCGTTTTTTTTTCCTTCCTTTCGCCCCGCCCCCTTTTTGCAAGGCTGCCATGCGGGTTTTGGCCACTTGTTTGCGCTGTTTCTTTTTGGCTTTCCGGGCGATTTTGGTTTTATCTTTTGGTTTTTTTAATTGAGCTTTTTCAGGTGGTTTAACTTTCAGTTTTTTCGGGGGTTGTTTTTCCAGAGGTTCTGGATCAACAAGCGACAAGGCTGTAATGGTTTCATTTTTGAGAAGCGGTTTTGCTTTCGTTATAGGTTGCTCTGTTGTTACAACAGTTTCGAGAGGGCGGATTACTTCGGCAGGTTCAATGGTGCTTAATGTTTGCATCCCCGTCAGGCTGGCCAGAGAGCCGACAAGCTCTATTGGGGCGCCTGCTGATTTTTCAAGTTTTGGCGGTTCAGCGTTCTGCCAACTCAAGGCCAGGACCATATGACAGATCAAAGCGCCAGAGGCCGCACCTGACCAGTGAAGGGGTGACAATCTGTTCATTGTTTTGCCTTCTCTGTTACGAGTTTTATACTTTTGAACTTTAGGGTCTGCATCGTTTTCAAATGCTCCAGAAGCACCCCTACGGGCAAATTCTGATCGGCGATGATGTTAAGTCTGTGCCTTTTCTCATCTGTTTCTGAAGTTTGATCAGCGCTGGATAAAGCTTCTATCAGTGTGTCAGTGGATGCGGGCTTGCCGTTCACGGTCAGGTTGCCGGTCTTATCTATGATGAGAGTGTGGGCAAGGCGGCTGTATCTGTCGGTGGCTGTGCTTTTGGCGAGCACGATGTCTTTGGCCTGAAAGGGGCGTATGATTGCAGCGATCAGAAAAAAGATTAAAATCAGAAACACAATATTGATGAGGGAGATCATATTGGTGTCGTCTGTTTTTCTGATTTTTGTTTTCAGTTGCATGGGGCCTAACCTTTAACGGGCGATGATCGGGTTTTTAAGGACTGAGCGCCTGGATTCCTGAAGCGCTGTCACGAGTGCGCTCAATGGGGCTTTTTCCGCAGGGCGAATGACCAATTGCATCTCTGGTTCTATGGCCAGTTTGTCTATTTCTGCGGCAAGGTCATCAATCTCCACATCATCGCCGTTGAGGTCCATTTTTCCTTGTTCATTGATGCGGACAAGAATGATTTTTCTGATTGTTGGGGGTGTGCCCGAGTGTGTGCTTGCCGCAATTGGCAGGGTGTTAAAATTCCTGAAGGTTGAAGCCAGCATGAAAAAGATGAGCAACAGAAACACCACATCTATGAGCGGTGTCAGGCTCATCCGGTTTGATTTTCTGGGTGGGGGGTCAAGCTGCATGGCTCATTTTTTCCAGGCTTGTGACAGGGTGTGCTGATTGTTCTGTCAGGCGGCCGGTCAGCAGACTGGTCACGGCGTCCTGCATCATCTCCCGCTCGCTTTCAATGCGGCCTTCAAACCAGGAAACTATAAAGGCAAGGGGAATGGCGAGGCCAAGCCCGACAGCGGTTGTTAACAAGGCCACCCAGATGCCGCCAGCCAGAGCGGCCGGATCAGCTTCACTGCCGGCGGACTGGAGTGTTTGAAACGCTTCGATCATGCCAAGGACAGTGCCGAACAGCCCAAGCAGGGGGGCTATTTGTACAATGGCTTCCATAGGGCGCATCAGGCTGCTGGCGCCAGCCAGATTTTTTAGCGCGATGCGCTCCACATCTTCCCTCAGTAATGTTTTGTCTGCCGGGCTGGTCTGCAAGCCGCGCATAAGATGGGACATGGTTATTTTGGTGGGGTTGGCGCTTTTACTGACAAGGGCATAGGCTTTGTCATGCTCACCGTTTAACCACAGGCTGATGGCGTGTTGTTTGCCGCCGCTGCCTATGCGGCACCAGATAATCTGTGCACATTTCAAGATCACCAGAGTTGTGGCAAATAGGGAGAGACCAACGAGGATATAAACCACCGCACCGCCCTGATTGAGAAGGGTGAATAATTTGTCGAAGTTAAAACCTGTTGAGAGCAGTTCCATTATTAATATTCCAATTTTGCACTGGTGCGGCTGTTCAGAACCAGTGATTTCAGGCAGAGGGCAGGGGTCAGATTTTGGCCGCGGCAATCCTTCACATCATTGATAAGAAACTTGCTGATGTTCCGGCATTTGATCTGTTTGAGCGCATATTGCCGAACACTGGTTTTGTTGTCTGGCATGTCTGTGCTGCTCAGTAACAAAAGGGACTGCACCTGCTGCTGCTGGTTAAACAGGACCAATTCCAGGCTCAGCTGCTCAAGTGGTGCCTGCAGATTATTTTTCATGACAAAACTGACCTGGCAGGTTTTGTCCTGCTGGGTGAGGCTGTTAAGTTCTATCATCAGACGTGGTTTGCTCTGGGGTGTTTCTGCAAAACCGTTGAGGGGGCCTGCCGGGCACAGCAATAGCAACAGGCAAAATTGCATCAAAAAATGGTGAGGCATTGTTTCAAATCACAGAGTGGAAATTATCGATTTGATCATAAAAATGCTTGATCAGTTTCACAAATGCATTTTCTGAAATGATATTGATGCAAGGTAATGAATTATTGGCAGTTTTTACCCTGCTGGATGTTGTTTATGCAGTGGCTTAATGGTGATGGTGCCGGGTGGTTGCCAATTTGGGAGATTGTTTTTAACATCTGGTTTCGGGCGGCATTGGTTTGGAACAGGATATTTTGATTGTTCCTTTATCCAATTGAAAGTTACAGTCATTACAATTTTGAGGGGCGGTTTATGGTTTCAAGGCGATTTGTTATTGGGTCTCTTGCAGTGAGTTTGCCAGTGGCACTGATGGGGCATTCTGCCTGGCGCTTAAGTGCTGATCCGCTTGGTGAGAAAGACTGTGGGCCGGAAACCGGGGTTAAAAAATCAGGTCTTTTGAAGAAACTGGCAGCTCATTTGCCCTGGTCCCGGCGCGGCGGGACCATGAATGATGTGAGCTGCCTGAGCCGCACGGAGGTTGCGGGCGTTGTGGCGGTTCGGAATGAAAAAGATATCCGGGATGCGCTGCAATTTGCCCGGGAAAACGGGTTTAATGTTTCTATGGCAGGGGCCCGGCATTCCATGGGCGGACATGCCTTTGCCAAAGACGGCGTTGTTCTTGATATGACGGGCTATAACAAGGTTAAGCTGAATGCGGAAAATAAAACCATACGGGTTCAGAGCGGGGCGACCTGGCACGATATACAAAACAACATTCACCCGCGGTTTGCGGTCAAGGCCATGCAATCTTCTGATGTGTTCACGGTTGGGGGGTCAATTTCTGTAAATGCGCATGGGATGGATCATCATGCAGGTGCGCTTGAAAAAAGCATTGTTGTGATGCGGGTGATGATGGCTGATGGCGAGATAAAAACCCTTTCCCGGGAAAAAGAGGCTGAACTCTACCGGCATGTGGTTGGTGGGTATGGGCTTTTTGGGGTTATCCTTGATGTTGAGCTTCAGGTGGTCGACAATGTTATCCTCCGCTCAGACCGGCAATTAATTGCGACAGAAGACTTTCCTGCAGTGTTCAGTGCCAGCATTGAACCTGATGATGAGATAAATCTGTTTTACGGGCATCTCTCGACATCGCCGGGCTCGTTTCTTAAGGAATGCATTCTTTATAGCTATAAGGTTGAGGCGGGGGAGCGACCGGTGCTGCCACCGCTTGGGGATGTCAGTTCTGTGAAACTGAGGCGGCTGATTTTTAACCTGGCAAAAGAGGGGTCTCTGTTTCACCGGCTGAAATGGTTTGCCGAAAAGCGGCTTGAGCCTTTGGCTGAAAGCTGCACCATCAGCCGGGCGGCCGCGCAGGCTGAGGGGGAGGTCTGCCTTGTTTCCCGCAATGAGCCCATGCATGATTCGGTGCCGTATCTCTTTAACCGTCTCAATGATGAGACGGATATTCTGCATGAATATTTCGTCCCGAGAGACAAGCTGATCAGCTTTATTGACGGGATGAGAGAGATTATGGAACGGGAGGGGACGATTTTGTTGAATGCCTCAATCCGGGTGGTGCATAAAGAAGAGATGGCATTGAATTATGCACCGGGGGACGCTTTTTCTGTGGTGTTATATATCAATCAAAAGATCTCTGAGGCGGGCATTGAAAAAATGCGCTCCCTTACCAGTGCGTTGATAGATCTTTGTTCGTCGCTTGGCGGGCGGTTTTTTCTGCCTTATCAGAAGCATTATAACAAGGCTCAACTGAAGCGGGCTTACCCTGAAATTACGGAATTTTTTGGCAAGAAGCTGGCTTATGATCCGCAAGGGTTGTTTTCCAACCGCTGGTATGAGACCTACCGCGGGGTTTAAAAGCTAAAGAAACGGATTAAAGTGGTGTGAGATTTTTCAATTTCTGTTGCTGATTTTCTTTCTGTTTTAATCCGCGACAGCCTGCGATGATCTTGACATCAAGCACCAGGAAGGCTCCGTTCTGATAAAGGGATTTTATAAAGCCGGGTGTGTTTGCCCGGGTGATCGCGGTGTAGCGGCCAAAATCTTCCAGCGAGCCGCCTGAGGCAACCGCGATTGCGGCGGCGTTTGGTTTGGGTGCGATCAGAAAAAGCGGTGTCCCGGTTTTGGACCAAAAGGCTGCTGCTGCGAGGATGATGGTCCAGACCATCAGCGCCATCAGGCATAGTGAGATAAATTTTACAAAGGCGGTTAGCCGGTTCATTTGCTTGGCTTACTTTGATTTGTTTTTTATCTTTCTGTCATTGGTCGCTTAATAATCGTAGCTGTGCTCATAGATGCCCCCGGTGGCTTTTAGCTGCTGCCATACGGCGCTGAACTTTGAGAGCTCGACGCGGGCGCCTTTTCGGGCCCAGGCCGGTTTGAGGGGCAGGTTCATTGAGAAAAGCTCTACGGCGCCATCTGATTTCAATTTTTTCCCGGCCTCAAGCTGGTACGTGACGAGGATTTCGTCATTGCCGGCAATTTCATGGATGGTCACATTGTTTTCTGCCAGCACTGCCATCAGCCTTGTGAATTTTGCGTAGCGCGGCAGAGTGATCAATGACCGATTATCATCCAGATGTTCATCAAGGCGGATTTCAGGGTGGTCAATGAGGAAGGGTTCTTCCAATTTTGAGGTGATCATGGTGATTGTTTCGGGTGCGGGTTCATAAAGGGCACCGGTTGCCAGTTTGATCAGACCGCCGTAAATGCTCTTGAAACCATATTCGAGTGTCAGGACGACTTTGCGCTCCCATTTGCGGGCGGTGCTGCTCCCTGTTTCTTCCTCCAGATTCCAGAGTTTGGTCAGTTTTTCATAGAAGGGGAATTCATACCAGGGGGTGGTGTTGAGGAATATGCCGTATTCAGCAGCTGTCTGCTCGGCGAAATGGTCCTCTGCGGTTTTAATGTCTGTGCTTAGCCATTCAAACAGGCGGCCGATGGTGTTTTCATAGATACCCTTTACGATATATTCCAAAGTGTGGCTGACGCCGATGACAAAGATCATCAGGTGCGCCTCCCAACTGGTCTGGTATTGAGCTGAGGTGACCTTTGTCAGGCCGCAGTAGCAGGTCCAGAAGTCCAGTGCTGAAGAGAGATAGGGAAAGGCGCTGGGCTGGTTGTTTTTCAGGAATGTGCCGTAATCTTCTGAAATGTAGACAATGAACCATTCAGGAAAGGTGAGGTAGGTGCGCTGCTCATCACGAAGATAGCGCGGGTATGATTTGATGATTGTGGCTCTGGTGTTTTCGGCCGCTCTTGAAGGGGGCGGTGAAGCCGGTGATTTATCAGCCCGGCAATTCACCACCATATAGATCAATGGCAAAATGACCGCGAGGGTGAGTATGAAAAAGAGGCGTCTCAGGCAAGTCATGCGGGCTGTTCCTTTGGTTAAGCGGGGCTTCTTTTTGATAAGAAAAAGCCGATGAATATTGCAAGGCCGCCTATGGCCAGATGTGGCAGATTGGCAAAGATGCGCGTTGTCAGGTCAAGGTCCAGTACGCCATTGATAAAGACACCAAAGTCGAGAAAACCGCTGCCGATGAATAACCCCATGACACCGTCAAGGAAATAGAGTGTGCCGAAGATTTTGAAATACTGGATGGCGGCTTTGCTTGAGATGAGTGCTGCAATGCCTGCCCAGAGGCCAGAGAAGAAGTGCAGGGCGTCATCATACAGATCAAGTTTGAAAAGGCCGAACATCATGCCGTTTTCGTCATTGATGCCTGGGATATAGCTTAATGAAACCACACCTAAAAACATGATAAAGTAAAACATGCCCCATTTTTGAATGGTATCCATAGTTAGCCGCTCCTTCAGTTGTCCCTTGAAATTGAATATTCTGCTAAATGCCTTGCCTTTTGGTAGCTGGCAGGTGTTTTATCTTCTCAGGTCCGATACACTAACCGCTCAAAGATCATGATATCAAGGTTTTTGAGTAGTAAAGTCTTGACAGGGCTGGGTAAAGCTACATAACCTTGAGCTAGGTTCGACCTATGGTTGGCGAGCCGTTCTAATTGCAGGGCCTTGACCCCTGTTTATTGGAGTGTGAAATGATTTTACTGGACAACACCATTCATTTGGTGCGCGCCGTCTTCCTTATGAAAGGGGGCAGGCGCTATTCTAAAGAAGCTGCTGTTTCTGGCACTTCTGTTTTTTCATCCGAATCCCGTGAATTGATATCGTTCAATCAAATTGAGCGGGCTATATTTGTGCTTTACTGCGCCGTTTCTCGCACGCAGCTATCTATTCAAGGGGCCTCCCCTGCAACAGGCGGGGACGGATCATGAAAAATAAAGAGATAAAAGTGCTGCTTTCTGGCGGTAACAGGGATGTATTGCGAGGGTGTGGATGCGTATTGCAGCAGAATGATCAAACAGCTGATGCGCTGGTTGGTCTGGGTTTTCGGTATTGGATGGCGGGGTATCAAAATCATAAATTTGATTATTGGACCCATGGCTGGAAGTTTTTTACCGATGAGTTGGGGGCGGCAAATGCGCGGCCTGTGGTAACAGCACTGGCGGCTTTTGTGCAGGAAGTGCACTGCCATGCGAAACGACCGATAGAGGTTGCCTTACCTGGGGAGGTCAGCCCCTTCTGCCGTGATGAGTGCAAGGCGATTGCGCTGGTGGCTGCCTGCCAGACGGAGGTTTGCCCGGCATTGCAGGCCTGTGCGCAGGCCCTTATCGGGGATCAGGATCCGGAGCGGGTGATTTGTGCCAGCAGTTGTTTTGCCAATAAGCTGGCTGATTTTGATTTATTGTTAAGTGGTGTGCCAGCGCTGGTACAGACCGGGCTGGCCAACGATACTGCCATGATTTCGGGGTAAAGTGATGCCGGGCTTCTATGGTTTAATGAGGTGCGGCGCCTGATTTGATCGCAAATTGTTAAACATGCAGGCAATAGATCTTTGTATCTGGCGGTTGATTTTGCCATTATGATTAACCTGAGTTTTTGTTTGTCTATAGTTGGTTAGATTTATGATTGTTTGTTCCTGTAATCGTATTAGTGATTATCAAATTCGTCAGGCGGTTGCCGAACTGCTTGAGGAAAATCCGAATACAATGCTGACACCGGGGCTGGTGTATCGCCGCCTTGGGTTTCGTGCTGATTGCGGGACCTGCCTGTCACTTGCGATTGAGCTGATTATTGATGAGGTTGACCATCCGAGCAAACCTGGTTGCAGTGTTATTCAGCTTTTCCAGCAACGGGATAAACTCCACGCCAAACGGAAAAATCAGGGCACTCGGCGCAAGGTTTCTTCTCTATCCTGATTTCTGACCTTTTCCCAAAATATTTGTGATCACTATCGTATTTTCCGGCATTTGGCGCTAAGTTAGCTGTCAGATAATTTTTTATAATGAAGGAGGTATTATGCAAGGTGATAGCGATGTTATTGAGTATTTGAACAAAGCGCTAAAGCATGAATTGACGGCAGTTAGTCAATATTGGTTGCATTACAGGCTCTTGGAGGATTGGGGTTATACCAAACTTGCAAAAAAACTCAGGGAAGAGTCTATCGAGGAAATGGGCCACGCTGATAAACTTGTTGAGCGGATACTGATGCTCGGTGGGCACCCCAATATGCAGCATCTTGATCCGCTTCGTATTGGCGAGAACATAGAAGAAGTTCTCGAATGTGACCTCGCGGGTGAAGAAAGCGCTGCCAAGCTCTACCGTGAAGCGCGAGATGTTTGCAATGAGAAACGTGATTATGTCACTCAGCAATTATTTGAAACGCTTCTGGCGGATGAGGAAGGCCATATTGACTGGCTGGAAACACAGATGGAGCTTGTGAAGAATATTGGTGTGCAGAATTATGGGTTGCTGCAATCTGGCTCTGCTGAGGAGGCTGAATAAAGGTGAGGGGCTGCTCCGCGCTTTTCTGCAGTGACAGTCTGCAGTGACGGCCAGTAGGAAAGCCTTGTGGTACTGGTTCATATGAGCATAAAAAGGCCGTGCAAATATAACAATTTGCACGGCTAGTTGCTGCTTCACTATAGGAGATGATCAAGTCCTGGAGCTGTGTTGTAATGGTAGAAAATCACAACGTTTATCAAGGGCTTAACAATTCCTTGGAGGTGGATGCCACAATCAGAGAACAATGATTGAAAGCATTGACAGGACTATGCCACGCTGCCTATAGTTAAGTAAAATGAAAAGTATAGAAAATAATAGATGCATGGAATTCAATAATTAAAACTTAATGCTGACGCTATAAAAAACAAAAAAACCAAAGGCCGGATAAAAAATCAGGTCTTTTATGCTTCGTTATTCGAGTTCAAATTTCTTTGGAATGGGTGTCTCTTTGACTATCGCAGGCGGATTGAGTGCAGGTTGAATTTACCTAAACATTAGGAAAAGGGCCTGACTAAATGCACCTAAAGGAACTTGATGCAAATCTCATCGTGGTTCTTGATGCCTTGTTAATTGATGCCAGCGTGACCAAGGCCGCTGAAAGACTGGGGCGCAGCCCCTCTGCTGTCAGCCACGCGCTTGCCAATCTTCGGCATATTTTTGATGATGAATTGTTTGTCCGGGCTGGCCAGCGCCTGACCCCAACGGTCAAGGCGCAGGAGTTATCAGCGACGGTTCATATTATTGTTTCCGGCCTTGAGAGTTTATTGCGGCCAACCGAACCTTTTGATCCTGCCAATCAGGAGCGCATCTTTCTTGTTGCCTGCTCGGAGCTGGCTGAGCTCTATATGCTTGCCCCTCTCAGGGAAGCAATTGGTTCGCTTGCGCCTGATATACAGCTTGAGCGTGTAGGTACCGAACATCCACGTTTTCTGGACGAGCTACGCCATGGGCGGATTGATTTTGTGCTTGTTGAAGGGGCTATAGAAGAAGAGGCACCGGATATGCAATGGGCAAAATTACAGGAAGTGCCCTTTCAAACATTGCGCCCGAAAATGGCAGGGGCAAGGGGCAAAGCTGCCGGCTCTATTGATCTCAGGACATTTCAGAAAAAGCCGCATATCATTTCTCAGCTTAGCGGGCGCTCAGCTGATTTGCTTGAAGAGGCATTGCTTCTTAAAAAGCTGCCGGCCACGTTGCTTCATAAGGTTTCGTCTTCCTTGCTTGGGGCTTTGCTGGCGTTCGAGATAGATGGGCTTGTCACCATTCCGCAGTTACATGGTCAATTGATTGCGCGGCATGTGGATGTGGATCAGGTGCAGTTGCCGTTTGCGTTGCCCAAATTTGATTTGCATCTTGGTTGGCATCGGCGGTTTGAGCGCGATGAATGCCATATCTGGCTGAGGCAGAAGATTGAGGCTCAGTTTAATTCAGCGGCTTAGAGCCTCATTTATGAGATGCAGAAACCCGGCTCAGGTCAGATCCGGCGGGTGATTGGGTGAGCTTCTGATTTGTCACGGCCTGTGTTTCCGGTATAGTTGCTGGGTGATTATCTTTCAGGGGCTTTGCGGGGCGTAACATAATATGGAATTTCTCACCGATTATAATCTATGGGCGAGTTTTATAACACTCTCTGCACTGGAGATTGTGCTTGGTATAGATAATGTGATTTTCATTGCCCTGGTGGTTAATCATTTGCCGGATAAACAACGGGAGCGGGCCCGGTTTATCGGCATTACGCTCGCCATGGTCATCCGGATTGCGCTTCTCTTTAGTGTTGTGTGGATGATGGGGTTGAAGGAGCCTCTCATCACGTTCCAGGGGCTTAGTTTTTCAGGCAAGGATCTTCTGATGCTGGGGGGTGGTTTGTTCCTGCTTGCCAAGGCGACGTCCAGCATTCATGACGAGGTTTCAGGTGATAAGGTGGCTGAGTATAGCGCCATTTCTACAGGGTTTATGCTGACGATTGTGCAGATTATCGTGATTGATTTCATCTTCTCGTTTGACAGTGTTATTACCGCTGTTGGTGTGACTGAGCATCTTGGGGTGATTGTGGCGGCGATGGTGCTGGCGATGCTGGTCATGCTGTTTTCCGCCAAGGTAATTTCTGACTATATTGATGCGCACCCGACCCTCAAGATGCTGGCACTTTCCTTTGTGATGATGATCGGTGTGTTTTTGGTGGCGGAGGGCCTCGGCTTTCATGTGCCGAAAGGCTACATCTATTTCGGTATGTTGTTTTCGCTCGGTGTCGAGATGCTCAACATGATGGTGAAAAAGCGCCGGAAGGGGTGAGGCGTATGTGAGTAGATGTTTTACAGGTTCTCTCATGATCAAAATTGTCTGTTGTCATATCACATGGAACAATTGAGCTCATATAATGTGAACAAGTTTACATCCACTAATTATGGCGTCTAATAATTCGCCAAAATGGCGAATTGTCAGAGCTAACAGGGGTGTAAGACGGCGGCAGGCTATTGCAGATTGTCTTTCTCACGAATTGCAATCAACGTCATGCTGTCAAAGTGACTGGCAGAGTGCTTCACAGGATAGGAAACAGGATGACAGAGACATCTTCTTACTCACCCCCTAAGATCTGGAAATGGGAAATGGAGAGCGGGGGAAAATGGTCAAAGATCAATCGCCCTGTCGCGGGTGCCACTCACGAGGCTGATTTGCCGGTTGGAAAACACCCTTTGCAGCTCTATTCCTATGCGACTCCCAACGGGGTCAAGGTTGGTGTGATGCTGGAGGAATTGCTGGCGCTTGGTCATAGCGGGGCGGAGTATGACGCCTGGTTGATTGACATTAATGAGGGCAACCAGTTTGGCAGTGGGTTTGTGGAAGCCAATCCCAATTCCAAAATTCCGGCGCTGTTCGATCATAGCGGGGCGCAATCAGTGAGGATTTTTGAATCCGGCGCTATTCTTTTATATCTGGCTGAGAAGTTTGATGCTTTTTTGCCCACGGATCACGCAAAGCGTACCGAGACGCTCAACTGGCTGTTCTGGCAGATGGGTAGCTCGCCTTTTGTGGGGGGCGGGTTTGGCCATTTTTATGCCTATGCCCCGGAAAAATTTGAGTACGCCATTGACAGGTACACCATGGAGGTGAAGCGCCAATTGGATTTACTGGATCGCGTCCTGTCGGATCGCGCATACCTTGCGGGTGATGAGTATACAATCGCGGATATTGCCAACTGGCCCTGGTATGGCGCGATGGTGCGGGGACTTCTTTATGATGCGGGTGAGTTTTTAGAGGTTGAGAGCTATACTCATGTTTGCCGCTGGGCCATGGAGATAGCGAAACGCCCAGCAGCGCAGCGCGGGCGTAAGGTCAACCGCACATGGGGAAACCCTGCGGATCAGCTGCATGAGCGGCACGAGGCCAGCGATTTTGATACCAAGACGCAGGATAAGGTTTAGGGAATTGAGTAGGGGGCTCTCTGGTGAGCTTGAAACATTGATTTTTCTAGTTCGTACTGAGTTTTTAGCAGTAAATAGAACTCTGGTTTGTAATCAATCAGTAGTGAATTTTATCATTTTTCATCAAGATTTCATCGCCGATTATATGAAAAAATACATGTAGTTATTCAGGACCGCTGCAATCATATTATTTCATAAATTTATGTGTTTAGTGCTTTCTTAAGTTTGTTATATTTTCTTTAAGTTCATTTTGGATTGGTCATTTTTTGCTAACTAAGAAGTGTAAATTTTGTGGGAAAATTGATGTGCATCCTAAAGCTCATTTGATTCCCAAAGTTTTTTTTAGTCATAGCGATGGACAAATCAATTATATTTATTCCTCAACAGGCACTAAATTCAGAAAGAAATCAAGAACTGGGTTGTATGACCCTAGTCTATGGTGCTCTAAATGTGAGAAGGCTGCATCTGATTTGGATGGTCATGCTGCTGAAGTATTGTTGCCCTCCGTAAGATGTTTGTCACCAGTTGCAATTGTAAGGGGCACTTACAAACTAAAGAAGGCTGATTCAAAAAAGCTTCATTTATTTTTTCTCTCTGTACTGTGGAGAATGTCGTCATCCAGCCAATCATTAGTTCGTAATTTTAATTTACAAAATCTCGAAGAATCTTTTCAACATGTGTTGATAGAACCCAATGCGGAAATTTTATCTCAATACCCTTATTCCCTAAGTCAGATGAAAAATTTAGAGGGACGTTTTTTACATCACTTTCCACCTCATCCCGAAAATATTGAGGGTGTTGATTTTCTAAGATTCAAAGTTGGTGCGTACTATGTGAAAGTAAAGGTAAGTTTTGAGGAAGCCCCAAAACATTTCAGACCATTTCTAAATCATTACGAAAGTCCTGATGTGATTGTTATGAGGGACAGAAATGAGAAAAATGATATCTTTCAAGTTTACGAAGAAGCTGTTCGTAAAACGAACTTGATCAAATATAATGGAAAGAAAATCTCTTAAAATTGGGCCTTTTTTCATCATTTTTCATCAAATAGACCCTTGCTGATGAAAATATAACTGGCGGAGGGGGAGGGATTCGAACCCCCGGGACCGTGAAGCCCAATGGTTTTCAAGACCACCGCAATCGACCACTCTGCCACCCCTCCTAATATTTTGTCCATTCTCTGCGAACAGCTTAACCCGAAAACCGGTACAAACTTTTCGGGGCTGATCAGCTGATCGAGGTTGGTATCAGGACAGGGGCATTTTCTAGCCTTGTTCACGGGCTGTTGCAAGCTCAAAATCATTGTATTCAGAGAGAAACTTGCCCATTCTTGAGGGGGTGTGATCCTCGATGGTGTGATCTTTGGGTAAGGAATTCAGGCTTTAGCCGCCTGTCATGCTCATATGGCGGGAGAGGGCCGGGGTGTTGTGTTTTCTATCAATGATGAAATCATGCCCTTTGGGTTTGCGGGCGATGGCGGCTCTGATCGTCTGCATCAGGAGGTCGTTGCTCTCGCTCTGGCGGAGTGGTGTTCTAAGGTCCGCATTGTCTTCCTGGCCAAGGCACATGAACATTTCCCCGGTGCAGGTGATGCGCACGCGGTTGCAGCTTTCACAAAAATTATGGGTCAGCGGTGTGATGAAGCCCAGACGTCCGCCTGTCTCCTTTACATCAACATAACGGGCGGGGCCGCCGGTTTTATAGTCATTTGGTGTTAATGTGAAATTTTCTTCAAGCGCCGCTCGCACCTGATTAAGCGGGAGGTATTGCTCCGTCCGGTCGCCGTCAATTTCCCCAAGCGGCATGGTTTCAATCAGGGTGTAATCCATCCCCCCGTCATGGGCCCATTGCATCATTGCGGGGATTTCGTGTTCATTAACACCCTTGAGGGCAACAGTGTTGATTTTGATTTTCAGCCCGGCTGCCCTGGCAGCCTCTATCCCTTCCATAACCTGCTCAAGGCGGCCCCAACGGGTGATTGCCCTGAATTTATTTTCATCCAGCGTATCCAGCGAGACATTTACCCGTCTGACACCGGCAGCATAAAGATCCCCGGCAAGTTTGGTCAACTGGCTGCCATTGGTGGTGACTGTCATTTCCTCTAGCCGGCCGTTTTCCAGTTGCGGTGTGAGGCTTTTAAAAAGCTCAACTATGTTTTTGCGGACAAGCGGTTCGCCGCCGGTAATGCGCAATTTTTTAACGCCAAGATCAATGAATGAGGTGCAAAGGCGGTTCAGCTCTTCAAGGCTGAGCAGTTCTTTTTTTGGCAGAAAGGTCATGTTTTCGGCCATGCAATAAACACAGCGAAAATCACAGCGGTCAGTGACAGACAGGCGCACATAGGTGATCTCCCTGCCGAAGGGGTCTACGAGGCCGCTTGTCTGGGGGTTTTTATCTGGCTGGTCACTCATTCCTGTCACTCATTAAGGTGTTCTTGTCATTCATTAAGGTGGTTGCCCGGTTCCTGTTTTTCACCCAAGTGCCTTGTTTCACTGGCGTTTTTCAGTGTCTTGCCTGGTATGTTCAGTTGGTCGTCTAATCGCTTGCCGGGTCCTGTTCGGGTGTCAGCTGCGTACAAATTGCATGAAAATGGAGAGAAATGCAACTTGGATTTAAGGCCAGAAAATCATTTGATTTAAATTACCAGCCTTAAATTCAGGGGTTGTTTACGGAATTATAACCGGGGGCTGTTATACATTATGCTTCGGATGCAATTTGGTTTTGCGTATGCACCATCCTAAGTTTCTGTACCAAAAGTCAGGCTATTCCTGGCTTTTGGTGCTTCATACTCTGGTCATAATCAATACTGAAGATGCGCTCTAAAGGATTGAGGCCAGATGAAAAATTCTAATCTTTTCATATTATCTCCAAGTCGATATTTTTCGACCTGTGCAGTTGTACTTTCATTGATCATGGTGGTCGGTGTTTTGTCCGCTTGTTCCAGTTCGCTTTCTCGCGGGTTTTTCAGCGCCAAAAAGCCTAAATACAGCCCGCGGGTTGTCCGTTTAGGGGCACCAGTGCCCAAGGGCGGCGGAAGATACAAGGTTGGCAATCCCTATCAGGTTGCCGGGGTCTGGTATACGCCGAGAGAAAACCCGCACTACGACAAACGGGGCATAGCTTCCTGGTATGGCGATGAGTTTCATGGCCGGCGAACAGCAAATGGTGAGGTTTATGACATGTACGCGCTATCTGCGGCGCACCCGACCTTGCCGATCCCGAGTTATGTCGAGGTCACGAATATGCGCAATGGGCGGAAACTTGTTGTGCGTGTGAATGACCGGGGCCCTTATAAACATGACCGGGTGATAGATCTTTCTAAAAAGGTTGCCCAGCTGCTTGATTTTTACCGCAATGGCACCACGCCTGTTCGGGTGCGGTATATTGGGCGGGCCCCGCTAAATGGTAATGATGGTTTTGAGCAATCGATTTTACGCCGTCAGCCATGGTACCATCAGGGCTTTGCCATGGGCCGGCCTCAAAAGCGCTGGGAAGC
Organism: uncultured Rhodomicrobium sp.; assembly: GCA_964351785.1. GTDB lineage: Bacteria > Pseudomonadota > Alphaproteobacteria > Rhizobiales > HXMU1428-3 > HXMU1428-3. The sequence continues at coordinate 15,345 of CAYGPF010000013.1, read as the reverse complement.
CCGCTCTGCCTATTCAGTCATGGAAGGCTGGTATCACTAAGCTATTCTGTAAAATCTCCATGAAGCAAATTGTCTGAGGGTAATGCGGGCTGTTCTCTGCTTCTCTCTGTGTGGTTTGTTTTCTACTCCCTGGGAGACTCTGGTTGGTAGATCAGTGGGCTGGCTTACGCCTGATCTGGTTTGGTGATTTTGCAGTAAAGGCTATAGCCGCCATAAAGTGATTTTATTTCAGATTTCAGATTTTGGACATTTGCGGCTTCTTCCAGCTGTTGTTTCATGGCCGGTACGGGCTGGACATGAAACAGGTTCAACCACCCATAAAGCGCTGATTTGAAAAGTACTGGATATTTTTCACAGGCTCCAAAATCCACAATATGAATTTCTCCGCCCGGTCTGAGATGCCGTGCTGCTGTTTCAAGAACTTCGCGCCAGGGCGGGATCATTGAAAGAGAGAAAGAGATGAAGATGCGGTCAAACCGGGGATGGCCGAAGGTTGTCTCACCATCGAAATTGGTAGCATCGCCATAGGCGAGGTGAATTTTGTCGGCAAGGTTTGCACGGTAGACTGATTGCCCGGCGGTTTTCAGCATTTCTGTTGATATGTCTATGCCGTAAAAGTTTGCACCGGGGTAGGTTTTTGCCGCCTGCAGCAGATTGCGGCCGGTGCCGCACCCAAGCTCAAGTACAGAGCCATTTGGGGGAGGATTTAACCGGGTGATCATATAATCCCGGCCCAGCAGGTAATATTTACGGCTCGCATCATATATCCACCGCTGATGCTTGTAGATGCGATCCATCAGCTGCGGTTGGCGCTCAAGAGCTGGCTCAGCTTCCAGATATAACGGTGCCATTTTGGCTCTCTTTCCTTGAGTTTCGAGGGTTTGATCCAAGTTTGGTTTCACTGATTGCCAACAAGTTCATATATGTGGAAACCTCCGTAAATGGCAGAGCGGTCCCTGGCATTCAGGGTTGTTGATTTTTCCCCAAGATACCGCCAAAGGGAGAGGCATTTATCATTAACACGGCCGGGCAAAATTGTTTCAAAACCGGCGGTTCTGAAGATTACCCGGGCGTTCGGGGTAGCGGTTCTGGTGATGGCGCTCCAGAGTTCGTTGAGGGTTTTGTCATCCATCCAGTCCTGAGCGTCGAGCAGGACAAATCTGTCAACGCTGCAAGGTTTCATTTTATCCAGAATATCTGTAATCGGGGATTGATGGACACTGACTTTGTCGGCTCCTTTCGATATTTCATTGTAGTGACGCTGTTGCAGATAGGGGGGCAGGGCATTTTCACCGGTGCCGCCATATTGGCGGGCAAAGGCCTGCCAGGCGAAGTAATTGTCGTTGATATCAAAATCGCAGCATAATTTGCGCAAGCGGGCACGTAGCACTTCGGACATATCCCCGTCGGCGCAGGCGGCGAGGGCTTCATACTGGGCTGGCGGGATGCCAAGACCATATAGGGAGGCCGGGTGAGATGTCAGCCATTTCAAAGCTTTCTTATCAAGAAGCGGGGAAATGGATTGTTCAAAAAAGGCGATCTGTTCGTCCCTGTTTTTGGCTGTCAGTAATTTTTCGAAGCGAACGCCATAACGCTGGCTGATGTGATGACAAAGGCCGATAAAGCGGCCAAGCAGCCCATGTTTATAAATATTTGTTGTCAGATATTTTGTTCTGGGCCGCATTTTTGCGTCCCGGCCGTGCCAGTAACTGATGCTGGCCGGGTCGAGATGCGGGCGTATAAAGGCGTTGAACATTTTCAGATTGCCAGCAGAGTGGGGGACCGCAAACAAGGTGTGAAACGCCTCCCATGAGGGGAGGTGCCTTGCTGCACACAGTTTGGTTCGGGTGAGTGCCACATGCGCACGGTTCAGATCAACAGCAGTGATCTTTCCAGGGTTAGCTGAAAGGTAACTGAGAACATTGCAGCCGCCAGACGCTATAGCGACGATGTGGTGATGGTCCTTCAGTTCCATTGCCTCAAGGTCGACAAGTGGGTCTTCCCAGATTTGTGGATAGACCAGGCCTGAGAACATTTGCGCAAAGAGATGATCAAGAACACCTTTGCGATTAAAGAATTTTTCCGGTGCCAGGGCTTTTTTGATGAATTTGGCCCGCTGCGGTTTTTCAGTTTCCGGATTGGTGACGGCGTAATCGGTAGCCTCTGAGTGCGCTTCAATGGACACAGGCGGTTATTCCTTCTGTGAATTTTCCTTATTTGCCTGCTATCAAATCCACATGACAGACACGTGACAGTTTTTTAGCGCCGCCCCGGCCCCGCCAGGCCAACCGCCCGGTTTATCGGGCAAATATGAGACGGTGATTTCACAGCGCTCACGGCGTTTCTATCTTGATTTCCTGGGGTGGGTGGTCATTATGATAAATGCCGGGTCTGGGGTGCGCTTGCCGGCTTTTCGGAAAGGTTTTTGACGTGCGATTCAAGGCGGGAATATATTACATTCTAGGGGTAGCGCTGTTTCTGGGGGGGCTGGTTATTGCGCGTTCCGGGCTTTTGGCTCAGGAAGTTGATTTTCAGACCAAGGCGGAATTTGCCTATCTTGTGGATGCTGACAAGGACATCGTCTTTTTTCAAAAAAATGCAGACAAGCCCATGCCACCGGCCAGCATGAGCAAGATGATGACGCTGGCGCTGGTATTTCAGGAGTTGAAAGAAGGCCGGTTGCAACTTGTTGATGAGGTTCGCATGTCAGTGAATGCCTGGCGGACGGGGGGGGCGCCTTCGCGCACACAGTCGATGTTCGTGCCAGTGAAAAGCATGGTCACCGTGGAGGAGCTTATACGCGGGATGATTGTGCAATCAGGCAACGATGCGGCAATTGCGATTGCCGAGCATATTTCTGGCAGTGAGGAAAAATTTGCCGCTGCTATGGAGGCTTACGGTAAGAAGATCGGATTGACCCATTCAACCTTTCGTAATGCCACGGGGTTGCCGCACAAGGAACATCTGATGAGTGCGCGGGATATCGGCAAACTGGCGCGGCATCTGATCTATAATTTTCCTGAATATTACAAGTATTTTGCTGAAGACAGTTTTAAATATCGTCGCTTTACATTTCGGAATCTCAACCCCTTGCTGAAACTTGAAGAGGGCTATGATGGTTTGAAGACCGGCTATACCGAAATATCACAATACGGTGTTGTGGCGTCACTAACGCGGCATGGGCGGCGGTTGATTGTGGTTCTCAATGGTATGCCCAAGCAAACTGACAGGCGGGATGAAACGCAAAAGCTTGTGAACTGGGTTTATGAAAATTTTACCCTGAGACAAATTGAAGCTCAGACCCAGAAATTTTCTGCCCGAGTGTGGGGCGGGGAGGAAGGCAGTGTTGGCCTCTCGACCGCCGGGGCGCTGAAAGTTTATGCACCAAAAGAGGAGGCCTCGCCTGACATTATCTGTGAGGTGATCTATAAGGGGCCGTTAAAAGCGCCCATAACCCAGGGGCAGGCTGTTGCCAAACTCAGGGTAATTGTGGCCAATACAGAGCAGGAATTTGATCTCTATGCCGATGAGACGGTTCCACGGGCGAATTTTGTTTATCGTGCACTGGATTCTGTTTTTTATCTGATATTTGGCTGGTTATTCTGATAGAAGGCTGGTTAACTTGTTGCCTCTTCTGCCTTTGGTGGGTGAGCGGGTTTTGTCTTGGGCAATTTTATGAAAAAAGATGTGATAGATAAGAAAAACCGGGGCCATTTCATCTCCTTTGAAGGGGGTGAGGGGGCTGGCAAGTCGACGCAAGTGCGGATGCTCTCTGAGCGGTTAGTCTCACTTGGATATCAGACCCTGTTGACACGTGAGCCGGGTGGTTCGCCTCTGGCAGAAAAAATCCGCCGTTTTTTGCTTGAGGGTAAGGTCAAGAATTATGGCCCGGTGGCAGAGTCTCTCCTGTTTTATACGGCCCGTCTTGATCATCTTACCAGTCTGATTTTACCGAACCTTGAAAGAGGCGTTTGGGTCATCTCTGACCGTTTTTCTGATTCCAGCCGTGCCTATCAAGGGGCGGCGAGCGGTGTTGATGATGGTATCTTTGATGCGCTGGACCGTATTGTCATCGGTAATAATCAACCAGAGTTGACCGTGATTGTTGATGTGCCGGTTGAACTGGCACAGCAAAGGGTCAAAGCGCGCCAGCAACGGGATGGTATCGAACCGGACAGGTTTGAGTCTGAGGATAAGGAATTTCATGAAAAGCTCCGGGAGGGCTTTTTGAAAATTGCCGCAATGAACAGCAATCGCTGTGTGATTGTTGATGGCAATCAGTCGCGAGAAGCGGTGGCGGCGCTTGTCTGGCAAATTGTGGCCGAGCGGTTTGGCCTCGAAGCCCTTGTTTGAGGTGCTTCATGACCTATGAACTTTATGAAAACCTGAGTGACTGCCTTGAGGGGACGACCCATCCTGTGGTGACGCCCGGTTTTTTTGGGCACGAAGCTGAGATCCGGTTTATTGAACAGGCTCTTATATCCGGGCGTTTTCATCATGGGTGGATATTTTCTGGCCCGCGCGGGGTTGGCAAGGCAACGCTGGCTTATCATCTTGCCCGCGTTATGTTGCACAGGGGGCCGGGTGAACTGGATGGTTCTGGTCTGCTTGCGCTCTCTGAAACCATACGCTCAGAAAAGACGGGCAGACTGATAGCCCAGTTTGCCCACCCTGATATGCGGGTGCTGCGGCGCAGTTACGACCAGAAGAAGAAAAACTTCAGTAGTTTTATACGCATTGATGAAATGCGCGCTTCCAAAGAGATGCTCAGCACCACAGCTTCGATGGGGGGGTATCGGCTGGTATTGATTGACCGGGCTGAAGATATGAATGAGGCCAGCAGTAATGCGCTTTTGAAAATGCTGGAAGAGCCGCCCTCAAAAACCATGTTTGTGCTGATCACAAATTCGCCTGGCCAGATACCTGTCACGGTGCGGTCCCGTTGTCAGATGCTGAAGTTTCATGGCCTAGACTTTGAGGCGTTTCAACAAGCGCTGAACGGTCAGTTTGAGGGGGCAGAGGTTCCCCTGCCGGCCGATATTGACTGGCAGGACCTCTGGCATCTGGCAGATGGCAGTCCGCGTGCCGGGTTTGAATTGATCACTGGTGATGGCCTTAAATTTTATAAAACGCTTGTGCATATATTTGAAGGTTTGCCGGTGCTTGATGGACGGTTGCTTGACCAGTTTATTGATGGGGTTTTAAAAGACCGCACGGGTAAAAGTTTTACTCAGGCCCAGCAAATGCTGGAGGATATGCTGCACCGGCTTATCCGCGGTAGTGCGACCGGGGCCCTGTTGAGCGCCCGGGAGGCCCGTTTGAAAGATCATATGATTAAATCTGGCACTATTGATCAATGGGTCATGTTGTGGGATACCCTTTTGAAAAAGTCACTAGAGAGGGATGAGTACAATCTGGATAAAAAAACCCATCTTTTGACCAGCTTTTTTGCTTTAAGAGATCTGGTGCGGGCGATATAGCTGGTTATAGATATGGTTCTGCTTAGCGGCGGTGAAATTAATGTGCTTGCTTTGAGATCAGAAGCCGGCTGCTTAATGACTTTCTATCCATCTGGCTATCCATCTGGCGCAATTTCTTTAACTCAATTTCCAAAGGGACGTTTTCATGAGTGATACGGGGCCTTTCTACATCACGACAGCCATTTCATACCCGAACGGAGACCCGCATATCGGGCATGCCTATGAGGCGCTGGCAACGGATGCGCTGGCACGTTTTGAGCGTTTAAAAGGCCGTGAGGTTTATTTTCTCACCGGGACGGATGAGCACGGCCTTAAAATGCAGCAGACAGCGGAAAAGCTTGGGGTTGATGTTCGTCAGCTTGCCAAGGATAACTCACAGCAATTTGAGGATATGGTGCAGACCCTCAATTGCACGAATGATGATTTTATTCGCACCTCTGAGCCGCGGCACAAAGCTGCCTGCCAGGAGATCTGGCGGCGCATGGCGGAAAAGGGTGATATATACCCGGGCACTTATGCCGGGTGGTATTCTGTTCGGGATGAAGCTTTTTATGATGAAGCTGAAACCACTCTATCTGAGGATGGCGAGCGGCTGGGGCCGCAGGGAACACCGGTGGAATGGACGGAAGAGACCACTTATTTCTTCAAGCTTTCCGCTTATGAGGATAAGTTGCTGGCGCTTTATAATGAGCAGCCTGATTTTATCGGGCCGGAGACACGGCGCAATGAAGTGATGCGTTTTGTCGAGGGGGGCTTGAGGGATCTTTCCATTTCGCGGACGACCTTTGACTGGGGCATTCCGGTGCCTGACAGTGATGAACATATCATGTATGTCTGGGTTGATGCGCTGACCAACTACATCACCGGGCTTGGTTTTCCCGATGAGGACAACCCGCTATATAAAACTTTCTGGCCCGCAGATTTGCATATTATCGGCAAGGACATTATCCGGTTCCATACGGTTTACTGGCCTGCCTTTCTGATGTCAGCCGGGCTGCCTTTGCCGAAAAGGGTTTTTGCGCACGGGTTTCTTTTCAATCAGGGGGAGAAGATGTCCAAGAGCCTTGGCAATGTTGTTTCTCCTGATGAAATGGTTGATCATTACGGCTCTGACCAGATGCGGTATTTTTTCCTCAGAGAAGTGCCTTTTGGCAAAGATGGCAATTATTCCCACGAAGCGATTGTGAACAGGGTCAATGCGGATCTGGCGAATGATCTGGGTAATCTCGCGCAGCGCTCATTGTCGATGATTGTGAAAAATCTGGATGGGACGCTCGCCGCGCCGCAAACCCTGGCGCCAGCTGATGAGGAGATCCTCGCGGCTGTGGACGGCTTGCTGGAGGGTGTTAATGAGGCGATGAAAGAACAGGCTCTGCACAAGGCTTTGGAATTGATTTTCAAAGTGGTTGGTGACGCGAATAAATATTTTGCGGGTCAAGAGCCCTGGGCCCTCAAGAAAACAGACCCGGAGCGGATGGCGACTGTTCTCTATGTAACGGGTGAGATTATTCGCCAGGTGGCCATTCTCTGTCAGCCGTTTATGCCTTTGGGGGCAGCAGCTTTGCTGGATGCCCTCTCCCAGGATGATGATAAAAGAAGTTTTAGTGACCTTGGTGCTGGCGGGCGGCTGGAGGCCGGGTTGACCATTGAGAAACCAAGCCCTGTTTTTCCAAGGCTGGAACTTGAAGGAGAAGATGCCTGATGCTTGTTGACAGCCATTGTCACCTTGATTTTCCCGGGCTGGGTGAAGATGTCAGCGCGGTGCGCGGCCGGGCGCTTGATGCTGGCGTTGGATTGATGGTGACGATTTCAACACGTATACGCCAGATGGATAAAATCATTAACATTGCTGAGGCGCATGACAATGTTTTTTGCTCTGTTGGTACACACCCGCACAACGCAAGCGAGGAAAAGGATCTTGGGCTGGAAGATATTCTTGCCTTTACCGATCATCCGAAAGTTGTGGCGATTGGGGAAGCGGGGCTTGATTATTTTTATGATCACGGGGACCCGGTTGATCAGCAGGCGGGTTTCCGCCGCCATATTGAGGCGGCGCGGCAAACGGGATTGCCGCTGGTTATCCATACAAGGGATGCGGAGGACGATACCGCGGCAATATTAACTGAAGAAACAGCCAAGGGGGCGTTTCCATTTCTACTACATTGTTTCACAGGTTCCCTTTCCCTCGCGGAGACAGCAATTTCGCTTGGGGGGTATGTTTCCTTCTCTGGTGTTCTGACTTTCAAAAAGTCTGATGATTTGCGTGCTGTAGCCCAGGCGCTACCGCTGGATCGGCTGATGGTTGAAACGGATGCGCCTTATCTCGCGCCCCACCCAAACCGGGGCAAACCGAATGAGCCGGCCTATGTTGCCCTCACTGCCGGGGTGCTTGGTGAGGTGCGCGGCCTTTCACTGGAAGAGATCGGGGAAGTTACCTCTGATAATTTTTTCAGATTGTTTTCCAAAACGCCTGATCCGCGCCCTTCATCTGCGTCAGCGGCCTTAAGGGGATGACGGCGATGATGCGTTTTACGATTTTGGGTTCTGGTTCTTCTGGTGGTGTGCCGCGTATTGGCGGGCGCTGGGGGGAGTGTGATCCGCAAGAGCCCAGAAACCAGCGCACCCGCAGTTCTTTTCTTGTTGAAAAATTTAAAGGTGACAATGTCACGCGATTATTGATTGATACCTCCCCTGATTTACGGGCGCAATTGCTCAAAGCCGGTGTTGGTGTGCTTGACGGGGTGCTTTATACACATGGGCATGCAGATCATACCCATGGCATTGATGATTTGCGGGCGGTTTATTTTGAATCAGGCAAGCGGATCCCGACCTATTTTGATGAAGAAACGGCTAGTGAAATGCGGGTGAAGTTTGCCTATTGTTTTGAGCAGCCGGAAGATTCAAATTATGTCCCGATTCTGGAGCCGCATGTCATTGAACCTTTAACCACTGTTGAGATTGCTGGGCCAGGGGGCACCATTGAGGTTCAGACTTTTCCGCAACATCATGGCAACCGGCACTCACTCGGGTTAAAGTTTGGTGGGCTTGTTTATGCAACGGATGTGCATGCCTTTCCCGATTGCTCACGGCCCTTTCTGCAGGGGCTTGATGTTCTGATTTTGGATGCGCTGCGTTTTACGCCGCATCCCTGCCATTTTTCAGTGGAGCAGGCGCTCTCTGTTATTCAGGAGGTGAGGCCTGAGCGGGCGTTGCTGACACATTTGCATGTTGATCTGGATTATCAGACTTTAAAGAGAGAGCTGCCAGCGCCTGTTGAGCCTGCCTATGATGGGTTAGTGATTGAGCTTTAAGAGCAGGCAGATGGCGGGCCATATTGTCTCCGGGGGCTTTTATGTTCCCCTCCCCGCTACAACAAATGTCCTCTTAGGGTATCTGAATGACCGCGCCGTTTTCAAATTGGTTTTCAATGAGCAGTTTAAGGATTGTGTCTGCTATTTGGGCGGGGGTATGTATTGCGGTTGCATCTTCACCAGGGTATGCCTTGCGTCTTAAACTGGTTGCCATTGGGGGCGGGTTTAAAAGTGCGGCTTTTACATTTGTTGCGCTGCATTCACCTGCATAGGAGCGTACCAATGCTTCAAGGCCAGCTTTTGAGGCATTGTAGGGGGCCCAGTAGGCGTTATCCCTGTTGTCAGCCTGATTGTCGGTGATAAACAAGGCCTGGGCCTGTCCGGCCCGTTGCAGCAGGGGCGTGAGCGTTCTGATCAGGGCAAAATTAGCACTGAGATTGGTCTGGATGGTCTTTTGCCATTCTTCGGTTTTTGTGTGAGTGAGGGGGGATAAGCCCCCAAGATAGGCAGCATTAGAAACGAAAATATCGAGTTGATCATGATGAGGAAAGAGGCTTGGGCCAAGGGCGTCAATGGCCTCCAACTGCATCAGGTCAAGTGGGATCAGCGTGGCGCTGGCACCTGCCTGCTTTATCTGGTCATCCAGGTCTTCAAGAGCGCCGATTGTGCGGCCGATAGCGATTATGTGAGCACCGTTTCTGGCCCCTGCCAATGCCAGCTCAAGGCCAAGGCCGCGCGTGGCGCCAGTAATCATCATTGTTTTGTTTTTTAAAGGGTGGCTCAAAGCGGGCGCTCCGGTTGGATTTTAGAATGTTGCATCTGGCCTTTGCTCTAACAAATCTTTGAAACGGAGGCAAAAGAAAAGCGGTGCCTTATAGTGCACCGCTTTTCCTGTGTGTTTATTTATGCGGTATTATTCTTCTACCGGCTCAGCAGGTTTTTCCTCTGAGCTGAAATAGTCAACCACGCTCTGGCCATATTCCTTGGTTTTTTCCCAGAAGGATTTTGTTGTTTCCTTGGCTTTTTCAATGGTTGGTTTTGCCGCTTCCATGGCTTCTTTGGTTTTTTCTTTCGCCTTTTCATATGTTGGCTTGGCGGCTTCCAAAGCTTCCTTGGTTTTTTCTTTTGCCTTTTCGTAGGCCGGTTTTGCCGCTTCTATCGCATCCTCGGTAACTTCTTTGGCTTTTTTGATATAAGGGCTGGATTGCTCCTTGGCTTTTTCACTGGTCTCGATCATGGTTTCCACGGTTTTGGCAGATGCTGCCTTGGTACCGTTCCAGATACTGGAGAACCAGTCCTTTTTCGGGCGGAGATCATCTGCTTCCATGGCTGTCAGGGTTGTGATTGCCTTTTGATGATCGGTTTTTACTGTTTCATCTGTTATGGCGTCTGTTTTGCCGGTGAACAGGATGATCGGGGTACAGGCGGTGACCAGCTTCTGGCCAGATTCATTCCATTTCGGGTTGGTGACCTGGGTTTCTTCAGCGGTGTAGATTTTACGGCCTCCCTGTGTTTGGGCAAGTATGTTTTTTGATATCAGCGGGATGAATTTACCGCCATTGGCTGTTACCAGTTTGTAAAGCGGGCTGTCAGGGTTTGGAAACTGGACCAGCATAGTCACGGCGTCTGGGTCTGCGAGGGTCGCTGTGATGGCGTCTTCCGTGCTGACGGCATTGGTGATTTTAGTGGCTTTGCCGAGGCCATCAGCGTCAATTGACTGGAGAAATCTGAAGCTGCCTGTGTGGCCGGAATTGGCTGGTGGCAGGATGAAGTTCAAATAAGGGGCACTTGAGGCGACATCCCCATAATTGCGCATCAGTTTGTTTTTTGTCACCAGAAACAGGCATTCTTTGCCGATGTCATCGCGTACCGGAGTGTAGAGATCTGCCTTGTTTGCGCTGCCGAATATTGAGGCAAACAGATCATATTGGGCAAGGCCAAAGGCGGAGGGGGTTTTGGCAACTCGGTCAATATTGTCGAGTGTGCCATTTGATGACTGGCAGTTAAACTCAAGCTGATTGGACACCCCTGCTTCCTTGATGGGGGGGCAGAAGTCGTTAAAATACGCACCCTTTGGCTCGCCTGTGAATATATCAAGTGCAAGGGCTGGTGTGCTCATTGCGGTAAGGATGAGGGGTAAGGCAAAGGGTTTAATCAGCGTTGCTGATATGGATTTCATTGATTTTCTCCTGAAAATATAATGCCTGACATCTATAGATGGTTCCGATTTTGGTTTTGGCAAGGGTTTGCCACCGGGTTTGTTTAATAAAGTCAGGGCATGTGCAGCCCACTTAATTTTAGTATAAGGGGTCATTGATTGGGGGTATCATTGGGGAAAAATATAACGATTTCGTGTCGATAAGGGGTGATATTTCAAAGAACTTCAGAGAGCAGGGAGGGGTGTGGTTCTTCCTCCTGGCTTTTGTCTGTTAAGGGGGTTGGATAATCGCCTGTGAAACAATGATCCGTGTATTGGGGGATTTCATTGTTGCGTTTTTCATGGCCCATGGCGCGGTAGATGCCATCTACGGAGATAAAGGCAAGACTGTCCGCCCCGATGAATTTGCGCATGCCTTCTATGTCATAATTAGCGGCGAGCAGCTTGTTCTGATTGGGGGTATCAATGCCATAAAAATCGGGATGGGTGATTGGTGGGCTGGAGATCCGCATATGGACTTCCCTTGCCCCCGCTTCATACATCATCGAGACGATTTTAACCGATGTTGTGCCGCGTACGATGCTGTCGTCAATCAGCACCAGTCGCTTTCCTTCAATGATGGCCCGGTTTGCTGAATGTTTCAGCTTGACGCCAAGCTGGCGGATTTGTTGTGACGGTTCAATGAAGGTGCGCCCGACATAGTGGTTACGTATAATGCCGAGTTCGAATGGTATATCTGATTTCTGGGCGTAACCGATGGCGGCAGGTACGCCCGAATCCGGGATAGGAATGACGACATCTGCTTCGACACCTGATTCCAGGGCCAGTTGTTCGCCCATATTTTTGCGGACCTGATAGACGCTTTTACCTGAGACAATGCTGTCGGGCCGAGAAAAATAAATATATTCAAAGATACAGGGGCGGGGGGCAACTTTTGGAAACGGGTGGTAACTTTTTATGCCTTCATCTGTGATGACCACAACTTCACCATTATCAATTTCTCGAATGAATTCAGCGCCAATGATGTCAAATGCGCAGGTTTCAGAGGCAAGAACCCAGCTTTCTCCCAAACGGCCAAGCAACAGCGGGCGAATGCCGAGAGGGTCACGAATGCCGACCAGTTTTTTGTTGGTCAGGCAGGTGAGGGCAAATGCCCCTTCAATTTGCAGTACGGCTTCTGTGAACCGTTCGATGAATTCACGTTTCTTACTGCGTGCCAGAAGATGCAGGATCACCTCGGTGTCACTGGTGGATTGGAAGATTGCCCCCTCCTCTACCAGTTCCTTGCGGAGGGTATTGGCGTTTGTCAGGTTGCCATTGTGGCAGATGGCGAAACCGCCCCTTGAATGTTCGGCAAAGAGGGGCTGTACGTTTCTTAAAATGGTGTTTCCGCTGGTTGAATAGCGAACATGGCCAACGGCGCTTTGGCCTTTGAGGCGGTCTATGATGTTGCGTTTGCTGAAATTATCACCAACAAGGCCGAGGCGGCGCTCTGCCTGAAAGTGTTTGCCATCAAATGAAACAATGCCGGCAGCTTCCTGGCCGCGGTGCTGAAGGGCGTGGAGCCCAAGAGCTGTGATGGCGCTAGCATCCGGATGTCCGAAAATACCGAAAACACCGCATTCTTCTTTCAGTCGGTCTTCGCCGTTCAGAGCATGACTGTAGGGGTTGGGTGTTTTTAACAGGGATTGAAAGTCTTTAAAGCTTTTCATAGGGGTCATTTTTGTGTTGAGGGTCGATCAGGATAAGGACTATGTCCGTTACATGGGTTTACCCAGTCAAAAATTGTTTCAAGATAATGTCCTGAACCCTTGTGGCTTCATCAAGTGCAAGGCCCTTGCATCATGCCTAAGGTTCAAAACAGTCATTTCAGATACTTGAATTTTACAACACTCTATTGTTCGGGCGGCTGATCGGGCGGCGTTTCTTTTTCCGCGTCCTTGTCGATCTCGGGCGTTTCTTCCAACTTGGGAATTTCGATTTTTTCCGGAATGACTTTTCGCATGGCTGTCAGGATATAGTCTCCGGTTTCTTTAATATAGGGCAGGGATTGTGACTGCGTGACCCAGTAGGGGTGTTTTTCCTCGTCCTGCTCGAATAGAAATGTGCCAAAAAGGTAGAATATGACAACCAGTACAAAGCCGCGGAGAATGCCAAAGACAAACCCGAGGGAGCGATCGAGTGCTCCGATACGGCTTTCGAGGACGGTTTCTGAAAATTTTGTGATAATAAAATGCGCAATTATCAGGACAAGGACAAAAGCACCAAGGGCGCATATGCCGAGCGCTATTTTTTTGTCGAGGCCGAGGCTGATTGCGACATCATCGGCGAGTGAGCGGTAATATACAACAAAAACAACTGAGGCGACCGCGGCAAGGGCCCAGGAAAGTATGGAGAGGACTTCCCTTGTCAGGCCGCGATACATTGCCAGCATGCCTGATACGGCGGCGATCAGAAGGAGCAAGCCATCAAGATATGTTAAAGGGCCTATCATGCTGTCATCTCATTGTTTGCATCAGCTTTAACTTCAGCCTGTTCCATATTTCCGGTAATTAATTCATTCCCGGTTCCCGGTCGCATAGTTGTTGCCTATGCTTTGCACCATATCCTGATGCGGCGGGTATTCTGCTTTGTGTTCGCTCGTCTGATTTTGTGCTGTATCAAAGCCGATATTTCACAAGATTTAGCTTATTTTATCGGTAATTTCCAGTTTAAACGCTTCAGCTTGCGGCTCGTAACCAGAAATCTGTTTTGCCTAACCTCTGTTTTGCCTAACCAATGACAAGCTTTTTACTAAACACAGTTTCCGGCCTTTTCATAAAACAGGATTTGCCCTGGCCTTTAACTCATTGTCACTTTTACGATGTTGTTTTAGTGACTGGAACACATTTTTACAATTTCTGATAAATGGTTCAGGGTCTGACACCTAATTGTCACATTTGAGGGGGGCTTGTCCTGTGTTGGCAGGTAAGATGATGTGAAACCCAGCTTTTCTGCCTCTCGCAATCTTTGTTGCACATGGCTGATCCGGCGGAGCCCCCCTGAAAGAGAGACCTCACCGAAAAAGACGCTTTTTTCGGGCAGCGGGTTATTGGTAAAGGCCGAAATCAGGGCGGCTGCGGCTGCAAGGTCTGCGGCTGGTTCCGAGATCTTAATCCCGCCAACAATGTTGAGATAGACATCATGTTTGCCAAGGACGATGCCGCACCGGGATTCAAGGACAGCAAGCAGCATATTCAGACGGCCGCTGTCCCAGCCGATTACGGCGCGGCGGGGTGCTGCAAAGGGAGACGGGGAGACAAGGGCCTGAATTTCCACCAATAATGGCCTTGTGCCTTCCAGCCCGGCAAAAACGGCAGTGCCGGCGCCTTTTTCATCAGCTTCAGAGAGGAACAGCTCAGAGGGGTTTTGAACCTCAGCTAGGCCAGTGTCCCGCATTTCAAATACGCCTATTTCATCGGTTGGCCCGAAGCGGTTTTTTTGGGCCCTTAAAATACGAAACTGGGCCCCGCGTTCGCCTTCAAAATAAAGAACTGTATCGACCATATGCTCGATGACCTTGGGGCCGGCGATGGCGCCATCCTTGGTGACGTGGCCAACAATGATGAGGCAGCAATTGCTTTGCTTTGCCCGCCGTATGAGCGCGTGGGTTGTGGCGCGCAGCTGGGTGACAGTGCCTGGCGCAGCGTCTACCGTTTCTGTCCAGAGGGTCTGGATTGAATCAATGATGCAAAGGGATGTGCCGGGGCCATTTTTGAGGGTGGCGAGTATGGCTTCAAGGTTGGTTTCTGCTGCAAGTTCAACATTTGCTTTTTTCACGCCAAGGCGTGCTGCGCGCAGGCGCACCTGGGCTGTGGCTTCCTCGCCAGAGAAATAGAGAACCCGCTCGCCTTTGTTGGCGATGCTGGCGGCCAGCTGGGTCAACAGTGTTGATTTACCGATGCCCGGATCACCACCAACAAGGATGGCAGAGCCCGGCACCAGGCCGCCGCCGGTTACGAGATCCAGTTCGCCAAGGCCGGTTTTGTAGCGCTCAATGATTTGCTCTTCGCTATCGAAGGTCTCCAGTTCGAGAGCCGCGCGGTTTTGCGCCCGGACTTTTTTCTGCCCGGTGACGGCGATAGGTTCAGCGCTTTCCTCGATGATGCTGTTCCATTCACCGCAGGCACCGCATTTTCCCGCCCATTGGGTGGTGACATTGCCGCATGCCTGGCAGCTGTAGGAGGCTTTCTTGGGCATTAATATCTCTCCCGGCTATTCCGTACGCTAGCGCGTCCGGGCCTCTGAGGCGCGCCGCAAGGCGGCGGGTTTCGCTGTCGCTTCACCATGTCAGCGATGGCCTGCCATCGCTTCCTTACTTATCTCTCCCGGCTATTCCGTACGCTAGCGCGTCCGG
>CAYGPF010000012.1:0-79500 GCA_964351785.1 uncultured Rhodomicrobium sp. | reverse complement strand
TGCCGAGTAGATCAGCGGTGTTTTGCAGAGCGAGCAGGTTCGAACGCACTGCGCTTGAGAGAGTGATATCTCCAGCCATATTACTTACCCTTTCCTAGGTATGTCACTTAAACGCACGCTCTTTCTGAGCGCATTGGGCACAGGATAGGGGGCTTATGGTTAATTGTGAGTTAAGTGGATTGTAAAAAATTTCAGCCTGAGATTCAGCGCCTGTTTACCATGATTTTCATGGGGTTTGGGAGAGGGAAAGAGGCCTAGGGGAGGGCCGCCAATAAAGTGGGAGAGATACGATGCAAGAGAGTGCGTGGGGGTTTATTGCGGTCAAGCTATTGAAATAACTGTTTAAATTTAAAGCTTTGACCAGAGCATTGTATTGATGGCTTTCTGTTGAGCTGGCAACAGGCCGCAGAGTTACAGAATGAGATGTTGTCTGTTTTTCATCAGGGGAACCTGTTGGTTCTTGCTGCTGATGCATTGGGATTATGGGATCGTTGTGGTTGTCTTTTTTTAAAGTATGCCGACAACGACGGCTGCAACTACACCAAAAGCCAGAATTGTTGTGGCCGTGATTAATCCGTTGGTCATTTGCATTTTATTTAGCCTCCACACTAAACAATACTGGTTTCACGTATTGTTATTCGTCCTGTATTTTTTTGATTGTTGTTTTTATTGTCCGTCAGATTTCTTCATTTTTATGTACGCATTGTTTGAAATCTGAAATGGATGTCTCTGGTCACGCCGCACTTGGCAGAAAGTATTGGTTAATATCACAATTGGCACAAGTCTTTTTTTGTTTATGTTGCAAAAAAGTGACATTTGTGGTTCGTTTGCCTCAATTATGGGCTCGTTTTGCTGAAATTTGCCGTTTTTTATGCCATTTATCCCATTTAGCGTTCCCCTAGTGCTTTTCATTTATGGATTTTCAAAACCACCACCGGTTGGTGTGATGATTGTGATGCTTTCGCCTTTGTCTATTTTCAGCTGACAGCAGCCGGGCAGGTTGCTGGTCTCTCCCTTGTTATTGCATCTGATGTTTTGGCCGATTTCCCCTGGCTGCCCACCATGGACACCTTCAACAGGCTTTTCTCGCTGGCCTGTGAGCAGGGCGAGGTTCATTGGCGCTCTGAAGGTGAGGGTGCGGCGCACGCCATCGCCAGCGCACCATCTGCCCTTGCCACCGGAAGAGCGGCGGATCGTGAATTCGTTCAGGATCACCGGATAGCGGGTCTCGAGTATTTCCGGGTCGGTGAGGCGGGAATTTGTCATGTGGGTGTGAATGGCGGCACTGCCGTCAAATCCGGGACCAGCTGGTGCGCCGGAGCAAATGGTTTCATAGTACTGATGGGTATTGTTTCCAAAAGTCAGGTTGTTCATTGTGCCCTGGGCCAGTCCCAGGCAACCAAAGGCCCCATAAAGGCAGTTGGTGATGAGCTGGCTGGTCTCGACATTGCCGGCAACCACGGCGGCTGGCGCTTTTGGTGCAAGAAAACTGCCTTCCGGGATAATTAGCTCAATCGGTTTCATGCAGCCGGCATTCATTGGGATGGATGCCTTGAGCAATGTTCTGATGACATAGAGCACTGCAGCGCGGGTGACCGGGGCGGGGGCATTAAAATTATCCCTGGTTTGCGGGCTGGACCCGGTGAAGTCAATCCTGAGGGATTGACTGTCGTTTTGAGGGGTGATGCGCACCTTGATCAGGTGGCCCTGGTCACTTGTGACCTCAAAGGCGCCTTTAAAGAGGCCGCTGAGATTATCGCTCTTGATCTTTGATATCAGCTCCTTGACTGCGGCCTCGGCTTGGCTTTGAACAAAGGTCATGTAAGAGCAGAGCACATCACAGCCAATTTTTGCCGCAGATTTTTCAAGTTCGTTTGCACCTCTTGTGCATGCAGCAAGCTGGGCCTTGAGGTCGGCGATGTTTTGTTCTGGGTTTCGCGCCGGGTAGGGGTGATCTGTCAGGAGGTCATAAATTTTATCATCAAGAAAGTTGCCATCCTTGAGCAAGCGGAAATTGTCAAATGAAATGCCTTCTTCTTCTATAGTGACTGCGTTTGGGCTCATTGAACCTGGGGAAATGCCGCCGATATCAGCGTGATGGCCGCGGGCAGCTACAAAAGCGATGGGTTTATTTTCATGAAAGACGGGTTTGATTACCGTGATGTCCGGCAGGTGAGTGCCGCCATTATAGGGGGCGTTGGTCATGAAGGCATCGTCGCTTCTGAACCCATCCGGGTTGGCGTTGATGATGGCGGCGACGGCCTCGCCCATTGAGCCGAGGTGAACAGGCATGTGAGGGGCGTTGGCTATCAGTGCGCCGCGCCGGTCAAACAGGGCGCAGGAAAAATCCAGGCGCTCCTTTATATTGACAGAGCGGGCGGTAGCGCGCAGCGCTTCACCCATCTGTTCAGCAATGGACATAAAAAGGCTGTTAAACAACTCCAGCTGGATGGGGTCCGGGGTTGTTGTGGAGATAGCGTTCGGCCTCTTCTCCCCGCCCTTTGTTGGCTGTCTGGTGAGTTCGACATGACCTTCCGGATTTTTCAGAAGGGTCCAGCCTTTGGGGGCGAGGATGGTCTGGTTTTTTAAGAGCAGGAGGGCGGGGCCGTTTACCGTGTGCCCTTCGAGGTTCAACTCACTTCTGGTTTCATCGTAAAGGGAGGCACGTTGCCAATGGCCGTCCTGAAAGATGCGGGCGGTACGGTTTGGCTCTGGCGGGGTTTCATGTTGCTGCCTTACCGTTTCCTCAAGGCTAAAGGGTTGTTTCAGGCGCACACTCACTTCCATCTGTTCTATGATGAGGGGCGCGCCTGTCTGGAGGTAACCGAACTGGGTTTGGTGATTCTGCTCAAAAATATCCTGCATCTCTTTTGCATCGCCCAGAGGAACGGGTAATTTGGTTTCGGTGCCTTGATAGGCGATATAGAGCGTGACCTTTGTTTCTGCTTCTGCTTCGGGGGTTGATAGATTTTCACTTGCTTTGGCTTTCAGTTCATCGGCAGTTTTTTGCAGGCTGGCTTTATTTACCTTTGTAAGGGGCAGGCTGAGCATTTTTCCGGCGCGGGCGGTTTCCTCCGCACAGCCCATGCCATAGGCTGAAAGCAGGCCGCTTTGTGCATGAATAAAGACCTTGGATATTCCCAGCAGTTCGGCGATGCCTGCTGCATGCTGGCCACCCGCCCCGCCGAAGCATTGCAATGTGTAATCGCTGATATCTATGCCGCGTTCAACGGAGATTTTCTTGATGGCGGCGGCCATGTTTTCATTTGCAAGGTGCAGGTACCCCTCTGCCAGTTCTTCGGGTGCGAGGGGTGGGTTGAATTTTTTTGCCAATGTTGCAAAGGCGGTATTTGTTGCTTCCTTATCCAGTGGCTGGTCCTGATTTGGACCGAAAATGTTTGGAAAGCTTGCTGTGTCAATGCGCCCAGTTAGCAGATTGGCATCCGTTATGGTGAGGGGGCCGTTCTGCCGGTAGCATTTAGGGCCGGGGCTGGCGCCAGCACTTTCCGGCCCGACGGCCAGCATATTGTGCTCATAGCTGAGGATTGAGCCGCCCCCTGCCGCGACGGTGTGGATGTTCAGCATTGGGGACTGTAGCCGGTTGCCGGCGATTTCAGTTTCAAAACTGATGTCATACTGGCCATTATAGTGGGCGACATCTGTTGAGGTGCCGCCCATGTCAAAACAGATGATTTTTTTGTGCCCGGCTTTTGCTGCTGTTTTGGCCGCGCCGACTATGCCGCCGGCCGGCCCTGAGAGGATGGCGTCCTTGCCATTGAAGTTTGCCGGTGTGCTCAGCCCGCCATTGGATGTCATGAAAAAAAGCTTTATACCGGTGCGCTCCACCTCAAGGGTGGTTGCCAGTTGTTTTGTGTAGCGGTGCAAAACAGGTGAGAGGTAGGCGTTGACCATAGCTGTGTCGCCGCGGGGAATATATTTGATGAGCGGGCTTACTTTATGACTTTCGGAAATCTGGGTGTAGCCGATTTTGGAAGCGAGCTTGGCGACCTGTTGTTCGTGGGCGGGGTATTTGTAGCTGTGCATCAATAAAATGGCGACAGAGCGCAGGCCTTGCCGGTAATAAGTCTCAAGGATCGTGGCGGCGTGTTGTGCATCAAGGGGGGTTGCTATCGTGCCATCTTCCAGAATGCGCTCTTTCAATGGAACAGCGGCTGAATAGAGCATGTCAGGTTTTTCTATATTTAGCGCGAAAATATCGCGCCGGGCCTGGGTGCCGATTTCAAGACAATCAGCAAGGCCTTCACTGGTCAGGAGAAGGGTTGGCTCGCCTTTCCGCTCGAGAAGCGCGTTGGTCGCGACTGTGGTGCCCATGCGCACGGTGTCTATCAGATTGTCGGGGATGGGGGCATCCGGGGTGAGGGCCAGAGTGCGGCGGATACCTTCAATTGCAGCATCCTGATACTGGCCCGGGTTTTCGGACAGAAGTTTTAATGGCTGAAGCTCTCCCTTCGGGTTGATGGCGATGATATCAGTGAAGGTGCCGCCGCGATCTATCAGGAAAGACCATTTTTTGTTGCAAGGATTTGAATTTGCCATAAATTTTATTGGGTGGCCGGGCGGCCGCTGCGTGGCTGAGCCGTTTGATAAGTATGCTGAACTGGCTCAGACTGATTTGTTGTTGATTGATTGTGTTAATATCTGATTTTGATTTTATCTGATCGGGTCTGGCCTGGAAAGGGGCTTTCAATGTCGATATGGGGCAAACTTGGCGGTGCTGCGGCCGGGCTTATTGTGGGCGGCCCGGCAGGTGGATTGCTGGGCCTGATGGCGGGGCACTTTGCGGTTGATGTCTGGCTTGACGGCGACCGCCCCTCCGAGCGAGAGGTGGCTTTTACCGTTGGGGTGATTGCACTCGGTGCGAAAATGGCCAAGGCTGATGGTGTGGTGGTGGAGGATGAGATCCGTGCCTTTCGTGAAGTATTCAAGGTGCCGGAGGATGATATCCATAATGTGGCGAGGCTGTTTGATCTGGCTAAACAGGATGTGGCCGGGTTTGACAGTTACGCCCGCCAGCTTGCCAGCCTGATGAAAGACACGCCGCAGATTTTGGAAGATGTGCTGGATGGTCTTTTTCATATCGCCAAGGCGGATAATATATTGCATCCGAATGAGCTGGCTTATCTGGCGGAAGTGGCGCGGATATTCGGCTTCTCTGAGCAGGCCTTTGCCAATATCCAGGCGCGGCATGTGCTCGATATAAAAAGAAACCCATACCAGGTTCTTGGTCTTGCCCCGGATGTTTCCGATGCAGAGCTGAAATCTCATTACCGGCAACTGGTGAAGGACAACCACCCGGATATCCTTATTGGCCGGGGGGTACCGAAGGATTTTCTGGCAATTGCCAATGAGCGACTGAAGGTGATTAATGAAGCTTATGAAGAGCTGTCGAGAGAGCGAGGGTTATAGTTGTGGTTGATGAGAATGCCACATGCGCTGACAGTCAGCTTGTCAATAAGGGTGACTTTATCGCTTCGCCAAATTGTGAGGCACGGCGCGATGGGCGCGTGGTTGATCTTCTTTTGCTGCATTACACAGCAACACCGACCAATGATTATGCGCTTGAGTTGCTCACCTCACCGGAGGCGGGTGTTTCCTCCCATTATCTGATTGACGGGGAGGGGCGGGTCTTGCAACTGGTGAAGGAGGCAGAGCGGGCCTGGCATGCGGGTGAGGCGGTCTGGGCCGGTGAGACGGACATTAATTCCTGTTCGATCGGCATTGAAATTCAAAATCAGGGGGCGGCTTTGCCGCGGTTGCCGGATTATGGGCGGCGGCAGATGCAGGCAGTTATTGCGCTCTGCCGAGATATTTTAAGCCGGCATGACATTCCCCCTTCGCGGGTGCTTGGCCATTCGGATGTGGCACCTCACAGGAAACAGGACCCTGGGGCCCATTTTAACTGGCGCCTTCTGGCAGAGAATGGCATCGGCCTCTGGGTTGAGGCACCGGAAATGGCGCCGGGCCCGGCTGTGGTGGTTGAGGGCGAAGTGCTGCGGTCCATGCAGCATTGCCTGCAGGATATCGGATATGGGCTTGAAATTTCAGGCAAGATGGATGAGCGCACAAAGCTGGTTGTGGCGGCGTTTCAACGGCGTTATCGCCCGCGCTCTATTGATGGGGTGATAGATGCGCAAACGGGCCATTTGATTGAGTGCCTGCACCGGTTGATAAAAGCTTGACGATTTTAGTTTTGATTGCCACATAGAGGGGGCCAGCTGGCTGGATGATCGCTTGGCTAAGGTCAAGAGGAAAGTCCGGGCTCCGGGGAAACAGGATGCCGGGGAAACCCCGGCGAAGATGTTTTTGCAGCTTCAGGGAAAGTGCCACAGAAAGCAAACCGCCTCTTTAAAAGAGGTAAGGGTGAAAGGGTGCGGTAAGAGCGCACCGCGCATCTTGCAAAAGATGCGGCATGGTAAACCCCATCCGGAGCAAAACCAAATAGGAACGATTTGAGGCCGGGCCGTGCCCGTTGTCTCAGGCGTGTTTCCCCGCTTTCGTTCGGGTTGGTTGCTTGAGTTTGATGGTAACATCAAAACTAGATGAATGGTCATCAGTATGACTTCATTGTCATGACTACAGAACCCGGCTTACAGGCTGGCTGGCATTTTTTATTTTCTTCCGCGCATCGTTCATGATATGCCAAGTTTTAAGGCTGAAGCTTTTCCTTGATTGTCGTGTGATGGGGTGCGTGCTTTGCTTTGGTAACTCATTGTGAAATCTGAGCTGCTGCTGACAGCATTTTTAAGAGGCATTTATGAAACTGATAGGTAGCACCACTTCTCCTTTCGTGCGGAAAATCCGGGTCCTTCTTTTAGAGAAGGGGTATGATGATATTGAAGTGGAAATGGTTCTTCCCTTTGAAGACCCGGACAGTCTGGTGTCGCTTAATCCCTTTAGCAGAGTGCCGGCGCTTGTTCTGAATAATGGTGTTGCTTTTTATGACAGCAGATTAATTGCTGATTATATAGAGACCAACATGCAGGGACCCAAGATGGTGCCTGATTCAGGGGCAGGGCGGTGGTTTGTGCTGCAGGCACAGGCGCATGGGGACACTTTGATTGATGTTGGGATACGCGCACTTCTTGAGCGCCGCCGGCCGGTTGACAAGCAAATGAAAGAAAAAATCATGCGCGACGAAGTTGCTGTTGCGCGGGGAATCGGGGGTGCGGCCAAGCTTGTCAAAGCCATGGAAGCACAGATTAATCTTGGGCATATTGCCCTTGCCTGTGCACTTGGGTTTGTTGATTATCGTTTGCCGCATCTGAAATGGCGGGAGCGTCACCCGACACTTTCTGCCTGGTATCAGGATATGCGCTTGCGCCCCTCCATGCAGGCGACGGCCCCATATGAGCCGGACAAGGCCTGATGGCCTGATGACCCTCTGAATTTTCTGGCAAATATTTGCAGGCTCATATCTGATAAGTCAGCGTCATTGTGCCGACATTGCCTATGGGCGCGCGAAATTCCCCCGCCCCCTGAAGGCCGGTAAGATCACCGGTGGCGGAGCCTGGTTTGATCTGGCATGTGCCTTTTGCTTCCTTCCCATCGAAAAAACCGTTTTGCTCAATTGTGAAGCTCCCGGCCTTGCCAGCGATGGCGCCATTGATCTGCTGCAAACCAATGAATGCGGCGGTTCCATCCTTTTGATGTTTCATGATGTAGATCACTGAGCCAACACCGGTTAGATCGCCGGTGTAGTTTTTTACGACCAGGGCCTGCGTTATTTTCAGCTCTTCGCTGCTGCCGTCGTAGGGTTTTTCTTCCC
Source organism: uncultured Rhodomicrobium sp. (assembly GCA_964351785.1). Taxonomy (GTDB): domain Bacteria; phylum Pseudomonadota; class Alphaproteobacteria; order Rhizobiales; family HXMU1428-3; genus HXMU1428-3. The sequence goes on along the minus strand of CAYGPF010000012.1, from coordinate 71,714 downwards.
AGGAAGTGACTGTGAAACTTGCTGCGGCGTTTTGGGTCATGATTACTCGAATTCCTCGTTCTCTGTGTTTTGCCAGCCTGCATCAGGGCTGTCAATTCATCGCGGCCTGCTGGTGCACAGCTATTCAACATAGCTGGTGAGCCGACGGGGATGACAATTCCCAAGGCGGCGAGGTTAACCTGTGGAAAACCAATAAAAACCTTATTATACCGCTTGAAACCATTGACTCCCATAAAATCCCATAGTATCCCATATATACCCGTTCGGATGATGTGGGGTTGGGGGAGTGGAAGAGCGCAGGATTTTGAGGTCACTGATCCTGCTGCTTCCTCCCCCATTTTTTTGCTTTTCGTTAGGTGAGGGCAAGGGAGATGGCATTTCCGGTAAGGGCGGAACGGGATGAATGAAGTTAAGGGATGTACGCACGTGTCATCAGGCTAATTCATCAGATTGGTTGCTATGTATGAGAGTTAGGCAATAATGGAAGAGTTCGTCTCCAGCATTACCAATAAGATAGACACCAAGGGGCGGGTCTCGGTGCCGGCCGCCTTCAGGGCTGTGCTGGCGAGAGAAAACTCTGATGAAATTTTTTGTCATCCGGCGCTTGATGGGCCTGCGCTTGATGCTGGCGGCCCACGACTGGTTCGCCATATTCGCAAGCTGCTTGAGGAATTGTCACCCTATTCAGACGAAAAAGATCAACTGGCAACGGCCCTGTTTGGTGAAAGTGAATATTTAAAAATAGACAGTGATGGGCGGATTGTTTTGCCGGAACGTCTCCGCCTTGTCGCGGGGCTTTCAAATGCCGTTACTTTTGTCGGGCTTGGTGATAAATTCCAGATGTGGGAGCCGGCAAAATTTGAAGAAGCCAGGCAACTGGCACGCAGTAAAGTGCGTGACCTCAGGGCGCTTCTTGGCAATGCAAGGCCAGGGCCCATAACAGATAATGAGTAAGGCTTCAGGCCGATGCGTAAAGAGGCAGGATATATGACAGTGAACAAGGCAGAAGGCGATGGGCCAGGCCTTGATGGCGGTACCCACTGTCATATTCCTGTGCTCCTTGGGCCGGTGCTGAACCATCTTTCCCCGCAGGATAATGAGACCTATATTGACGGCACTTTTGGGGCTGGCGGCTATACGCGGGCTATTTTAGAAGCCGGGGAGACCACACTTATCAGTTTTGATCAGGACCCGGCGGCAATACAAGCCGGCCGGGTTTTGGCGCGGGATTTTGCGCCGCGATTGCAACTTGTGGAGGGGCGCTTTTCGGAAATGGTGCGTCATGCCCGGTTGCTTGGCGTTGAGGAGGTTGACGGGGTTGTGCTTGATATCGGGGTTTCCTCGATGCAGCTAGATACGGCGGCGCGCGGTTTTTCCTTTCGTCTCAATGGGCCGCTGGATATGCGGATGAGGCAATCAGGACCGACAGCTGCTGATCTTGTTAACGGGCTTGGAGAGACTGAGATTGCCACAGTTCTCTGGCGGTTTGGTGATGAGCGCAGATCGCGTGCGATTGCGAGGGCCATTGTTGAGCGCCGCGCCGGGCAACCCTTTAAGGAAACGGGCGACCTTGCCAGCCTTATTGAGAAAATTAGCCCTAAAAAACGCGGTGACAAGATCCACCCGGCGACCCGCACATTTCAGGCGCTCCGGATCTATCTGAATGATGAGCTTGGTGAATTGTTAAGCGGGCTTAATGCCGCCACCGAGATTTTAAAACCAGGCGGTCGGCTTGTGGTTGTTTGTTTTCACTCGCTTGAAGACCGAATTGTGAAGCGGTTTTTGCGGCTGGCGGCCGGCCGTGTTTCAAATCAATCCAGGCATTTACCTGAAATTAACAAAGAAGAGCCGCCCCTTTACGAGATCATTAACCCTAAGGCTGTTAAAGCTAATGATGAGGAAATCAACACCAATCCCAGAGCGCGGTCAGCTCTTTTGAGGGCGGCGCGGCGTCAAGATGCCCCGTTTAAGGCGATTGGTGAAGCAGAGCTTGGGTTAGAGCCGCTTCAATTGTAAATTTGTGCATCACACGCGTTTTCCTCTGTGTGATTTTTTAAGTACTGAGTATTGAGTGATGTTGCGTTTATTAACCGGCTGCATTCTTGCAGCGACGCTAGGCGTTGCCGGCGTTCTTTATAAAATCAAGTATGATACCCGCAGTTTGCAGCGCGAGGCCATGTTGCTGCGCCGTGATATTGTTAATGAACAGCGCCAACTTGCCATATTGAAGGCTGAATGGAGCTTTCAGACCAGATCAGCCAAGATTGACCAGTTTGCCAGTGATCTTGGTCTTAAACCGCTGGAACCTCAACAAATTCTTTCATTTCGTGATCTTGACAGTTTGCCGCTCAGCAAGCGCAAGCGGGTTGCCTCTGCGCGCAGTATTTCGGCCAGAGTGGGCACAGCGCCTGATACATCAGATGAAATGAACGAGGAAATGGCTGAACTTTTCAGCAGCGTGCTGTTTGATCCTAAGCAGGGAGATCCGAATGCGAGATAAACAACAGGTTTGTCGCGGTAAGCGGCAGGAAATCTCCATTTGCCGCCAGTTTCTGGCACGGCAGGGGCTTGTGCTTTTTTGTCTGTTTGCCGGTTGTTGCCTGATCGCGGGTAACCTGATTTCCCTTGCTGTTCTGAAACCAGCAGAAATTTCACTGAACCGGGCAAGCCCGCTGGGCTTTAAAGCCCAGCGGCCGGATATTGTGGATGCGGATGGGGTTTTACTGGCGACGGATATCACCGCACCTTCGCTTTATGCTGATCCTTCCGGATTGATGGAACCGGCGCAGGTGGTTAAGAAGCTCAAAAAGGCCCTGCCTGAACTTGATGAGATGGATCTTCTGCGCCAGATGAGCCATGAGAAGCGCCAGTTTGTTTTTATCAAACGGGGAATGCACCCGGCCAAGGCTCAGGAGATTTTTGACCTTGGCTTGCCAGGGGTTGATGTTACTGAGGAAGTCAGGCGGGTATATCCGAAGGGGGGGCTTGGCGGTTATCTCATTGGGCATGTGGACATTGATAATGTTGGGCGCTCTGGCATTGAGAAATATATTGATGAACAGACCAGCCGGGACCTGCACACTTCACCCTTTGAGCCTGTTGCGCCTGTTGTTATGTCGCTGAATGTTGGTGCCAGCCATGTGCTTGGTGAAGAGCTCTCCAAAGCGATGAAGCTTTATAAAGCAAAGGCTGCGGCCGGCCTTGTGTTAAATGTTCACACTGGCGAGGTGGTGGCGCTTGCCTCGCTTCCTGCAACAGACCCGCAGAAACCATCACTTCTTCTCGATAGAGAGCGTTTTGACCGTATAACCGGCGGCGCGTTTGAGCTTGGCTCAGTTTTTAAAATCGTCACCATGGCCATGGTGCTTGAGAGCGGGGTGGCTGATCTCAACACTGAGGTCGATGTTACCGGGCCGTATCGGCTTGGGGCCCATAGGATTCAGGATTATCACCCCCATAAGGGCCCGCTTTCACTTAGGGATATTTTTGTGCGCTCCTCAAATATCGGGACGGCGCGGCTGGCTTCCAAAGTGAAAATTTCCGACCACAAGGCTTTTCTGCAAAAATTGCGGCTTATGGATCCGATCAAGACAGAGATCGGTGTTATGCGGGCGCCGAGCACGGCAAAGCGCTGGGGGGAAGTGCACGCGGCAACGGTTTCCTATGGTCATGGTATTACGGTTGCGCCGTTGCAATTTGCGGCCAGTGTTGCCGCGCTTGTGAATGGCGGTATCTACCTGACACCAACATTTTTAAAACGGGATGAGCGCAGCGCCAAACAGCAGGGCGAGCGGGTCGTCTCAACTGCAACAAGTGAGGCGGTTCGCCGGTTGTTGCGGCAGAATGTGATTGATCTGCATGGCTCTGGCAAGCGGGCTGAAGTGGCCCCTTTTCGGGTTGGCGGCAAAACCGGTACAGCTAACAAGGTTGTTGATGGGAAATATGTGAAAGATAAAGTGCTGACGAGTTTTGTCAGTATATTTCCTTTCGACAAGCCGGAATATCTGGTGTTTGTGATGCTGGATGAGCCCAAGGCCACCCCCAAAACCGGTGATCTCACCGTTGCTGGGGTGAATGCCGCCCCAACAACCGGGCGGATCATTTCCCGTTTGGCGCCACTTTTTAAAGTAAAACCGTTTTTTCCCGTGCCTTATCGTTTGACGGCTGAGCGTTAAATTTCTAAATTCTGGCCCTTGAGTGGTTGAGGGCCGGAACATATGAAATTATCTCAGTTGATCAATGAGATTCCTTTGGCGGAAGATGTCGAAGTGACAGGGCTCTCTGTGGACAGCCGCCTGATCAAGCCTGGATATTTGTTTGCCGGCTTGCCGGGCAGTAGTGTGGATGGGGCCCGGTTTATTGATAAAGCCGTTGCAAGCGGCGCTAAAGCCATCCTGACCCATGAGGGGTTTGATGGCGAAGTGCCCCCGGGGGTTGCCCTTATCAGGGTTGCGGACCCACGGCTTTTACTGGCCGGGAGTGCCGCCCGGTTTTTCTCCCCTCAACCATCCAGATGCTTTGCCGTCACCGGTACCAACGGAAAAACTTCTGTTGCCAGCTTTGTCAGGCAGATCTGGGAGGGGCTGGATATTGATGGGGCCAGTCTTGGCACTGTTGGTATGGTCTCGCGGTTGGGTGAGGTTAAACTGGCCCACACCACACCTGAGCCGATTACTTTGCATGCACATCTGCAAACCCTTGCCATAGCCGGCATTGAACATGTTGTGGTTGAAGCCTCTAGCCATGGGTTGCAGCAGCGCCGGCTTGACGGGCTTACCTTTGAAGCGGCTGGCTTTACCAATATTACCCGGGACCATCTTGATTATCATAAAACATTTGAAGCCTACTTTGCTGAAAAACAACGGCTGTTTACTGAACTAATGTGCAGCGATGGGGTGGTGGTGGTGGCTGGCGATGCGCCGGGGGCTGAAGAGATTGCCGCTCTCTCTGGCACCCATGGGCTTGAGACATTGACGGTTGGGAAAAAGGGGGCATTTTTAAAGGTTCTTGATATTCAGCAGGATGGTTTTTGCCAGTTGATCGAGCTGGAACATGCGGGCGGGCGCACCAGCGTGCGCTTACCGCTGGTTGGTGATTTTCAGGTTGCCAATGCGCTTGTCGCCGCCGGGATGGTTGCAGCAGGCGGGGTGCCGCTTGAGGCTGTTCTGGGTCAGCTCGAGAAACTCAGAGGGGCGATCGGGCGGCTTGAGTGGGTCGGGGCGCGCGGAGGCGCGCCGGTGTTTGTTGATTATGCCCATACACCAGACGCGCTTGCACGGGCGATTGAAGCGCTATTGCCCTATAAAACAGGGCGGATGATTGTGGTGTTTGGTTGCGGGGGTGACCGTGATCGCGGCAAGCGCCCGCTCATGGGCGCTGTTGCTGGTGAACTTGCTGATCTGGCGATTGTGACTGATGATAATCCGCGTTCTGAGGAGGCGGGGGCTATCAGGCGCGAAATTTTAACGGCGGTGCCGGATGCGCTGGATATTGCCGACCGGGCGAGCGCCATCAGGGCCGGTATTGAGGCGCTTGAACCGGGTGATGTGTTGCTGGTTGCGGGCAAAGGGCATGAAACCGGGCAGATTGTTGGTAATGAAATTTTGCCATTCAGTGATCACACAGCCATTGTGGAGGCCCTTGCCGCTTATGAATGATTTATGGACATTAGAAGCGATTTCCGGGGCGGTGGGCGGTGAACTTGACCTTGAGAGCGGGGCGGGCAATCGGGGCGTGTCCTCACTTTCCATTGATACGCGCACGCTGGAGGCAGGTGCGCTTTATGTGGCGATCAAGGGGGTGCGGCAGGATGGTCATGAGTTTGTAAAGGGTGCTTTTGAGGCTGGGGCTGGCGGGGCGCTTGTTTCCAGTGAATATCAGGCCGGGCCTGATGATGGGCCGTTGATACGGGTTGCTGACACGCTGAAAGCGCTTGAGGATCTTGGGCGTGCGGCGCGGGCACGGGCTTTGGGAGCCCGCGTGATTGCTGTGACGGGAAGTGCTGGTAAAACCGGGACCAAGGAAGCGCTCGCCCTGATGCTGGGGCAATGCGGCAAGACCCATGCTTCGGTGAAATCCTTTAATAACCATTGGGGGGTGCCGCTTTCACTGGCTCGTATGCCAGCAGAGACCGAATTTGCGGTCTTTGAAGTGGGGATGAACCATGCAGGCGAAATCACACCGCTAACAAAATTGATAGCACCAGATGTGGCCCTCATCACTACAGTGGCCCCTGTTCATATCGGTCATTTTGCCAATGAGGAAGCGATCGCTGACGCAAAGGCTGAGATCTTTACCGGCCTGCAGCCAGGGGGGGTGGCTGTTCTGCCGGTTGATAACCCGCATTATCCGCGCCTTGTTGCAAAGGCGAAAGCGGCGGGTGTCACCCAGATTGTCGGCTTTGGGCAGGCGGCAAACGCGGATGCCCGCTTGATTGAGGGAATTTTTGGACCTGAGGGCAGCCGGGCGGTGGCTGAAATTTCTGGGGTGCGGGTTGACTTTGAGGTCGGGTTACCCGGTGCACATATTGTCATGAACCTGATTGGGGCGCTTGCCGCTTTTCAACTGGTCGGGGGTGATTTAAGCCAGGCAGCTTCTGCCATACGCGACCTTGAGCCACCGCAGGGGCGCGGTGTCCGGGGTGAGTTGAACCTGCCGGGCGGGGCGGGGCTTTTGATTGATGAAAGCTACAATGCGAACCCGGCGTCGATGCGGGTGGCGCTTGAAAATCTCAGCCAATATCAGGGTGCAACCCATTTGCGCCGCATTGCCGTAATAGGCGATATGCTGGAGCTTGGTGATCTCTCCAGGGGGTATCATGAAGAGCTTGCCCAGATGATCAATGACCTAAAGATTGAGAAAGTCTTTGCGGCTGGTGAGATGATGCAGCACATGTTTAATAAACTGGAAAGCGGCAAGCAGGGCGGGTTTATGGCCAGCTCAGAGGGGCTTGAAGAGATGGTTGAAAAAAATCTGCTCCAGGGTGATGTGGTTATGGTAAAAGGCTCACTTGGCAGTGATATGGGGCGGGTCGTAAAGCATTTGCAGGCACGGTTTTAAACGCTGTTTTAAAGCGGTGTTTTATGAGACAGCTTTATTTGAGGGAAATGGTCAATGTTTTATGAATTGGTAGGTTTGTCTGATCAGTTCGGTTTTTTGAATGTGTTTCGGTACATCACTTTCAGAACCGGCGGGGCCACAATGACGGCGCTTTTGTTTGTGTTTCTGTTCGGCCCGGCTCTGATCAAGAATTTGCGGGTGCGCCAGGGCAAGGGACAACCCATTCGTGATGATGGGCCGGAGCGGCATATCATTGAAAAACAGGGAACGCCGACCATGGGCGGCCTGATGATTCTGGCGGCGATTTTTGTCTCCACCATCCTTTGGGGTAATCTGCGCAATCAGTATGTCTGGACGGTTCTTTTTGTCACTCTTTCCTACGGTATGATCGGTTTTTATGATGACTTTCTAAAAGTCGCACGGCGCACTTCTTCCGGATTTTCGGGCAGAGTGCGATTGCTTCTGGAGATTCTGGTTGCCATGGTTGCCTGCCTGGTGTTTGTTTCACTTGGCAAGGAACCGTTTTCAACGTCTCTGGCTATTCCGTTTTTCAAGGATGCGCTTTTGTATCTTGGCCCGGTTATATTTATTTGTTTCGGCGCTCTGGTAATTGCCGGTGCTGGTAATGCTGTAAACCTCACTGACGGGCTTGACGGGCTGGCCATTGTGCCGGTGATGATTGCCTCGGCCACTTTTGGGGTGATTGCTTATCTTGTCGGGCACTTTACCTTTGCTGATTATCTGCAAATTCATTACGTCGCGGGTACAAGCGAGTTGCTGGTTCTTTGCGGGGCGATTGTCGGCTCTGGTCTTGGCTTCCTGTGGTTCAATGCACCGCCGGCGATGATATTCATGGGAGATACCGGGTCACTGGCGCTGGGCGGCGCGCTCGGGGCGATTGCGGTTGCGGTGAAGCATGAGCTGGTTCTTGCGATTGTTGGCGGGCTCTTTGTGCTTGAGGCAATTTCAGTGATTGTGCAGGTGGCTTCTTTTAAACTCACTGGTAAACGGGTGTTTCGCATGGCGCCCCTGCATCACCATTATGAGCAGCAGGGCTGGGCTGAGCCGACCATTGTGGTGCGTTTCTGGATCATAGCGGTTGTGTTGGCTCTGATTGGTCTGAGTACTCTGAAATTGCGTTAAGCCGGGCTATGTCGCTGTTTTTGAACAGGGCTCATTCATAGCGTTACTTCTGCCCGCTCATAATATTCTGATTATTTCCTTTGACTTACGGGGACGGGGTTTCTGCAGCTTTCATGATCAAGATAACATCATTTACGGGCCAGCCTGTCGCTTTGTTCGGGCTTGGCATATCAGGCCTGAGTGCGGCGCGTGCCCTTCGGGAAGGGGGCGCTGAGCTTGTTGTCTTTGATGATAATGAAGCCCGCGCTGCGGTAGCCAGAGATGAGGGGTTTGATGTTGTTGCCCTGAAGGATGCTGACTGGCGCCGGTTTTCGGCGCTTGTGCTCTCACCAGGGGTGCCTTTGACCCACCCTGAACCGCACTGGGTTGTCAAAAAAGCGCTGGAAGCCCATGTGCCCATCATTGGGGATACAGAGCTGTTTTTTCTGGAGTTTTTGGCACGTGGCAGCGCTGATCATGTGATTGCCATCACCGGTACCAACGGTAAATCAACCACCACGGCGCTAACCAGGCATATTCTTGAGGCAGCTGGTGCTGAGGCGGTGATGGGGGGCAATATTGGCAGGGGCGTTCTTGATTTGCCTGATTTTGGAACTGGCCTGAATTATGTGCTTGAGATTTCCTCTTATCAGATTGACCTCACCCCCAGCCTTGCGCCGACGGCGGCCGGCCTGCTGAATATCTCACCAGACCACATAGACCGGCACGGCACCGTTGAGAATTATGCGGAAGTAAAATCCCGGATTTTTGATCAGATCGGGGCCGGCCAGCGGGCGGTTGTTTCCATTGATGACCCCTATTGTCAGAAAATTGCCGCGCGGCTTGAGTGTGATGGTGAAGTTTTCCTTGTTACCTCAAACGGGGAAGTGCCTAACGGGGCGCGGCTCTCGCCGGGCGGGTTTGAGATTTTTAATGACGGGCTTGTCTCAAAGAGCATCAGCCTGAAAAACGCCCCTTCACTGCGGGGGATCCATAACGCACAAAATGCTGCGTTTGCTTATTTTCTGGCTGAGAAAATGACGGAAAACACAGCCGGTCTGATTGCGGGGTTGAACTCATTTCCAGGGCTTGCGCACCGGGCGCAGGAAATTGCCCGCTATGAGCGGGCGGGAGGGCGAGCGCTGTTGTTTGTCAATGATTCTAAAGCGACCAACGCAGAGGCGAGTGCTGTGGCTTTAGCAAGCTACCCGGAGATTTACTGGATCGCGGGTGGGCGGGCCAAGGCCGGGGGGATTGAATGGCTTGAAGATCATCTGGGCCGGGTCCGCCGGGCTTTTCTAATTGGGGAGGCGGCTCCTGCATTTGCAGCAACACTGGAGAAAGCCGGTGTGGAATTTGAGATGCTGGAGACCATTGATGCTGCGACGGCGCGGGCATTTGAGGTGGCTTGCGATGATGGTTCTTCAGGTGATGCGAATGCGGAGGCTGCCATTTTATTGTCACCGGCGGCTGCAAGTTTTGATCAGTTTGCAAACTTTGAGATGCGCGGCCAGGCTTTTGTTGCGGCTGTCAGCCGACTTGAGGGCCCACAATTGCACAGCCACATTCAGGATGGCTGAGGTATGAGAAAGTGAGGGAGAGATGGTGCTGCTGCGCTCTGAGCGAAGCCTTTTAACTGAATGGTGGTTCACCATTGATCGCACCGTTTTAGGTTTGTCCTTTCTTCTGCTGGTTATTGGTGTGGTGATGCTGCTCTCGGCAAGCCCACCTGTGGCACTGCGTTATGAGTTACCGCCGTTTTATTTTGTTCAAAAACAGATCCTTTTTGCCCTCCTTGGCATGGCTGTTCTCACGTCTGTGTCTTTCCTGACAGCCCAGCATCTCCGGCGGCTGGCGCTTTTTCTGTTGATACTTGCTGTTGTGGGGTTGGTTTGTGTTTTGCTGTTTGGGCCCGAGCTTAACGGGGCCAAGCGCTGGCTTCGCCTCTTTGGCTACTCTATACAGCCGTCTGAAATTTTAAAGCCCGCCTTTATCGTGATTACGGCATGGGCCTTTTCGGAAGGGTTGAGGCGGCGGGATGTCCCGGCTTATTCACTTGCCATCGGGCTTTATCTTGCGTGTCTGTTGCTGCTTATCCTGCAGCCGGATTTCGGGCAGAGCCTATTGCTGACCATCACCTGGGCGGGTATGTTTTTTCTGGGTGGTCTGGCGTGGGGATGGGTGGCCCTGTTTTTTATTCTTGGAATAGGCGCCCTGTTTCTTGGCTATCATTTTCTACCGCATGTGGCGGCGAGGATAAATCACTTCCTTGATCCGACGGGTGAGAATTATCAGATTGCGCGGGCGCTTGAGGCGTTTCGGCAAGCTGGCTGGTTCGGGCGGGGGCCAGGAGAGAGCAGCCTTGCCGAGCAATATCTGCCCGATGCCCATAATGATTTTATCTTTGCCGCCATTGCTGATGAATTTGGCATCATCACCTGTTTGCTGCTGCTTCTGATCTATGCCGGCATTGTTTTCTTTTCGCTGATCCGGGTGCGGCGCGGGCAAAATGCCTTTTTGAGGCTTGCAGTTTCAGGCTTAATGCTGCTGTTTGCGCTGCAGACTTTCATACATATGGGGGTTAATCTCGGTCTGATACCGGCCAAGGGTATGACTTTGCCGCTGATCTCTTATGGTGGTACATCTTTGCTTGGGTCCACTCTGCTTTTGGGTATGACCCTGGCCCTCACCAGGCGTCGCCCGGGCGATCTGGTCGGGTCTTAAAGCCGTATTTGTCAAAGTGTTCGTTGTTGGATGATCTCACATATCTGACGGTTGCCGGGTGTAATTTTGAGGAGTGTTTTAGTGATGGTGGAGCGGACGATACTGCTGGCGGCTGGCGGCACCGGGGGGCATTTATTCCCGGCATTCGCGTTGGCAGAAGAGCTGAAACAGCGCGGTGCGTCTGTTCACATCGTCACGGATGAGCGGGTTGACCAGTTTGCCGGGCAAACTGTTGCCGATGCAATGCATGTCGTGCCTTCTGCTACATTGAAAAGCAAGTCTCCGCTCTCCCTGATGAAAACCGCCTGGGCGCTGCTCAGCGGGGTGATTGCGGCGCGGAAACTCATTCGCAGGCTAAAGCCGGATTTTGTCCTCGGGTTTGGGGGCTACCCGACCTTCCCACCGCTGATTGCGGCCGGTCAGCTTGGTGTGCCCACGGGTTTGCATGATCAGAATGCGGTTATGGGGCGGGCGAACCGGTTGCTGGCGAAACGTGTGGATGTGATTGCCACTTCTTTTGCCGAGGTGAAATATCTCTCCCCCGCGCTTTCAGGCAAGGTGAGGCTTACGGGCAATCCGGTGCGCCGGAGTGTTCTTGCTGTTCAGGATGCCCCCTACCCGCCGCTTGAAGCTGAGGGGCCGTTTCATATTCTTATTTTTGGGGGCAGCCAGGGGGCGCGGTTTTTCTCTGACTTTTTCCCCGAAGCCCTCTGCGGGCTGAGGGCGCCTTTCAGGCAACGGCTTTCCATTGTTCAGCAATGCCGCCAGGAAGATCTGGAGCGGGTCAGGGATATTTACAGCAAGGCAGGTATCACTGCCAGGCTGGAGGCCTTTTTTGAGGATTTGCCAGCCGTTATGGCGACCTCTCACCTGATTATTTCACGATCCGGGGCGTCTACAGTGTCAGAATTGGCAGTTTGTGGCCGTCCTGCCATAATGGTGCCGCTTCCGCACGCTTTGGATAATGATCAGTTGTTAAATGCAAAATCCCTGGCGGATGCTGGTGCCGGGTGGGTGATTGAGCAAAAGGATTTGGACGCCGCAGCGTTGTTAAAGCAGATTGAGGCATTTTATACACAGGCTGAGGTCTTGCAAAATGCAGCAAATGCTGCCAAATCGATAGCACAGCCTGATGCTGTTGTTCGTTTGGCAGATGTTGTGATGGAACTGGCCGGAGGGTGATGGGGATAAAACCCGGCTGGTCAGGTTATTTGGGGGTTAGGACAAGTTATTTATGCAATTGCCTAAAGAGATTGGACCGCTGCATTTTGTCGGTATGGGGGGCATTGGCATGAGTGCCATTGCCGAGGTTTGTATTGCGCTTGGCTACAGGGTGCAGGGCAGTGATATGAGTGCCAATGCCAATGTTGAGCGGTTGATGGCCCGGGGGGCCAAAGTTTTTATTGGCCATGATGCTGGCAATATTGAAGGCGCCGGGGTGCTGGTTGTTTCCAGCGCTATAAAAACCAATAATCCGGAGCTGGTTGCGGCCCGAAGCGCCGGGGTAGCGATTGTACAACGGGCGGAGATGCTTGCTGAATTGATGCGGCTAAAATCCCCTATTTCCGTTGCCGGAACGCACGGTAAAACCACGACAACATCTCTTATTTCAACGGTGCTTCACGCGGGCGGGCTTGACCCGACAGTGATCAATGGCGGGATCATTGAGGCGTTTGGCTCCAATGCGCGGATTGGTAACGGGGAATGGCTGGTGGCGGAGGCCGACGAATCTGATGGCAGTTTTCTCAAGCTTCCTACCCAGATCGGGGTGATCACCAATATTGACCCGGAGCATATGGAGCATTACGGCGATTTTGACGGGGTCAAGCGCGCGTTCCGCCAATTTATTGAACAGATCCCTTTTTATGGTTTTGCCCTGGCTGGCATTGATCATCCGGTGGTTCGCGAGCTGGTTGATGATATCAGGCGGGGTGACCGGCTTTCCTCAAAACGTTTGCTGACCTATGGGCTGCATGAAGAGGCTGATGCGCAGCTCTACAATGTTGTGCCGCAGGGCGGGGAGATCTGTTTTGATCTGAAATTTTCAGCTTCCATGCGCGGCGGCGGTGGTGAGTTGAGCGGTTTTCGCCTGCCGATGCCTGGATTATATAACGCACTGAATGCGGTCGCGGCGCTGGCTGTTGCCCATGAAATTGGTGTTGAGGCTGATGCGCTGCGGGCCGGACTTGCCTCCTTTGGCGGTGTTCGTCGGCGCTTTACGCATGTCGGCTCCCTTGGGGATGTCAGTTTTTACGATGATTATGCGCATCACCCGGTTGAGATTGACAGCGTGCTTGGCGCTGCGCGGCTGGCTGCAAAGGGTAAGGTGATTGCGATCATGCAGCCGCATCGCTTCACACGGCTGAAAGATCATTTTGATGAGTTCCAGAGCTGCTTTGGCGCGGCTGACCATGTGATCATGGCGCCGGTTTATGCCGCCGGTGAACAACCGCTCAACGGGTTTGATCATCTGACACTTGGCGCCGGGATTACTGCCAGAGGCAAGGTTGTGCATTATGTTGACGATGAGCAGGGGCTTGTGCCGCTCATTCGCAAATTGGCTGGCCCGGGTGATCTTGTCATTGGTCTTGGCGCGGGGAGTATATCCGGCTGGATGAACAATTTACCTGGTGCCCTTCGCAGTGTTGCCGCCTGAGGGTTGTGGCCGTTTCTGGTTGTCACTGGTTTTCCTTCTGGATTGTGTTCACTGGCGGGGTCTTCATTGTTGTTGCAACGTCTTGATAATTTTACATTCTTGTTCATTGTTTTGCGAGATGTGATCGAAGCTCACTTTTGGGGGATTTGTTGATGGGGTATGAGGATTTAGCGGATGAGTTTCTGGCCGCCATGCCGGATTTAAGAGGGCGGCTCCGGGCGAATGCACCCATGTCCGATATCACCTGGTTCCGGGTTGGCGGGCCGGCGCAACTGCTGTTTACCCCGGCGGATGCTGATGATCTTGCCTATTTTTTCAAAAACAAACCTTGCAGCCTGCCTGTGACCGTGATCGGGCTGGGTTCTAACCTGCTGGTTCGGGATGGCGGCATTCCGGGACTTGTTATTCGCCTGGGGCGCGGGTTCAATCAGATTGAACTGCTTGATGATTACCGGATTTTGGCGGGCACTGCGGTGCCGGACATGAAACTTGCCCGGGCGGCGGCTGAGTATGGGATTGCCGGTTTAAGCTTTTACCGGGGGATTCCGGGCTCTATTGGCGGTGCTCTCCGGATGAATGCCGGGGCGCATGGGGGGGAGACGCGGGATTTTCTTGTCGAGGCGCGAGCGGTTGATTTTGAGGGTAATCATCTGACATTTACAGCTTTGGAAATGGGGCATACTTACCGCCATTGCGGTCTGCCATACTCGTATGTTTTCACCGCAGCGGTGTTTCAGGGCCGGGCTGGCACGCGCGAGGAGATTGAAGCGGCGAATGCCGAAGTTGCCGCTTACCGGGAGGAAAAACAACCGGTGAAAGACAGAACCGGGGGGAGTACCTTTAAAAATCCGCCCGGGTTCAGTTCCTGGAAGCTGATTGATGAGGCGGGGTGCCGCGGGCTTCGGGTTGGCGGGGCGGTTGTTTCTGAAAAACACTGTAATTTCCTGATAAATGAGGGCGACGCAACCGGGACAGACATTGAACGGCTGGGTGAGACTGTGCGCAAAAGGGTTTTTGAAACATCGGGTGTTCAGCTGGAGTGGGAGATCAAGCGGCTTGGTGTTGGTGAGGTCATGGGAGAGGATTTAGCACTATGATTGAACCAGGTTGCCATGTGGCTGTTTTGATGGGCGGCTGGTCTCTTGAGCGGGAAGTCAGTCTCAATAGCGGGGCGGCGGCGGCAAGAGCGCTGCGCGATTGCGGCTTTAAGGTGAGCGAGATTGACGTTAGCGCGGATCTTGCCGATGACCTGAAAAAGATCAACCCTGAGATCTGTTTCAATGCGTTGCATGGGCCATACGGGGAGGATGGCTGTGTGCAGGGGTTACTGGAATTGATGCAGATCCCCTACACACATTCCGGTGTTATGGCATCATCGCTTGCCATGAACAAGATGATGACGAAACGGGTTTTAGCTATGGCGGGTGTGCCGGTGGCGCATGAAAAAATTGTAAGACGGGCTGAGGCCGCTGCCGGGCATGTTTTGTCACCGCCCTATGTGATCAAGCCGATCGCGGATGGCTCCAGTTTTGGAATTTATATCGTCCCTGAGGGGGCAGAGGCCCCGCCTGCTGTGCAGATCATGGAGGATGGGTCGCCTGAAGATCTGTTAATGGTTGAGGAATTCATACCCGGTCTTGAGCTGACCTGCGCGGTGCTTGGTGACAAGGCGCTTGATGTGCTTGAGATCCGCCCAACGGGTGACCATGAATTTTATGATTATGCCGCGAAATATGAGCCAGGGGGCTCAGAACATATTTTACCGGCCGAAATTTCATCAAATATTTACCAATCTATACAGAAATGGTCATTAGCGGCACACGAAGCTTTAGGTTGCCGGGGCATTAGCCGGGCCGATTTTCGTTATGACCCTTCAGGGGGGCAGGTGGTCTGCCTTGAGGTGAATACACAGCCGGGTATGACAGAGACATCACTGGTGCCGGAGATTGCCGAGCGTGCGGGGTGGCGTTTTGATGAGCTTGTGCGCTGGATGGTGGAGGATGCATCTTGCAACAGATGACCAATAGGAATGGTTTCAGACCGGGGGATAAGCGACAATCCCGCGAGCTGCCACCTATTGGAGCTTATGTGAAAGATGAGTATGCCAGGCAATTTCAGGTTCAACCGGGGGCGGGTGATCCTTTACATAAAAACGGTCGGGGGCGGTTGTTCTGGCCCGGTCTTCTGGCCCTTTGCCTGATTGCGGGCGGCCTTGTGCTTGGGTTTCACCGTCATCTGGGGGCGGACCGGGATTTTTTTGCCACCGCTCGGGAATTTACATCCAGGGCTTTTGAACTGGTTAAGTTTCCGGTTGAGCAAGTGCATATTGTTGGGCACAAATTCACCAAAGAACAGAGCATTGTCAATAAACTTGGCCCGGTGTGGGATCAGTCTCTTCTTAGTCTCAACAGTTCTATCGCACAAAGACGCATTGAGACATTGCCTTGGGTGAAAGAGGCGATTGTTGAGCGGGTGTTTCCGCAAGGGCTGAATGTGTTTATCACTGAACGCCGGCCGATCGGGCGCTGGGTCACCCTTAAAGGGCGGTTTGTTTTTGATGATGAAGGTGTTGTGATCAGCCAGATTAAAGTTGGCCAGCACCTCAAATTGCCGATCTATGAAGGTAAGGGAGCGCCAGAGGTCGGGCAGGCATTGCAGGGAATTCTGGCTAATTTTGAGGATCTCAGCCCTTATTTCAAGCGCTACCACTGGGTTGATCAGCGGCGCTGGACCCTGATTTTGAAGGATGGCATGAAGGTTTTATTACCGGAAAGTGAAGTCAGCCGTGGATTGAGCCGGTTACGGGCACTGCAGGTCCAATATAACATTCTGGGCCGGGATCTGGCTTTTATAGACCTTAGACTGCATGATCGGGTCACAATAAGGCCTAAAAGAAGTCAGAAAATCAAGGTGCTTTCCACACTTGAGGATCTTGAGCAAACAGGTAAAATTGAGTCTGATTCTCTTTTTGTCGGGGAAGATGGGATTTAGCACATTTTCCTGGCGGGTGAGGCTTTTACAGTTCGTTTTCTTTAAACAATTTTCAGTACATTGCGCTTATTTATCTGAACGTCTAGCGGGGTTAGCAACGGGTGTTTGATCGCGGTAAACAAGCTTTGAAACCTGGATCACGAGTTACGGTGCTTGATCTGGGCACCAATAAATTTGCCTGCCTCATCGGAGAGTGGGTGGAGGGGCCGCGCGATGAACGCGCGCCGCTTGGCCAGCTGTTGAAAATCGTAGGGTTTGGGCATCAGAGAGCGCGCGGCATGAAAGCCGGTGTGCTTGTTGACCTTGATGCGGCGGAAGGGGCGGTCAGGGATGCGGTTTCCCAGGCGGAAAAGCAGGCGGGGGAACAGGTTGAAAACCTGGTTGTTGCTGTTTCCTGCGGGCGTTTGCAGTCCATGAATTTTTCAACCTCTGTTGGTCTTGGTGGCGGGGAGATCCGGAAAAATCACATTGATGAAGTGATGGTTGCCGGGCGGGAGCATGCAGCGAATGACGGGCGTGCGGTTCTGCACCTCATACCACTTGGATATACGCTCGATGATGTAACCGGTGTTGTCGATCCCTTGAACCTGGTTGGGGATCTTCTGGAGCTTGATATGCATGCTGTCACAGCGGATGTGGCGCCTTTAAAGAACATTGCCCTGCTGCTGGATCGCTGCCACCTTCGTGCCAGCCGGATGATGGCGACCTCCTATACGAGTGCGCTTGCGGTTTGTGATACCAGTGAAATGGAGCTTGGCACCACCGTGATTGATATTGGCGGGGGCACGACGAAACTTGCCCTGTTTGCCAATGGCTATTTTGTCCATTCAGATGCCCTGGCAATTGGCGGGGACCTGATCTCCTATGAAATTGCCCAGACGCTGAACTGCCCGTTACAGGAAGCTGAGCGGATCAAAGTGCTTTATGGCTCGGCCCTGGGTGGCCCGGTTGACGGGGATAAACAGAGCCGGGAGCGGGCGATCAATTATTCAGTGCTTGGAGAAGGGCAGGTGAGCGAAGGGCAGATCGGCCGGGAGCAGCTTACTGATATTATCAGGCCACGTGTGCAGCATATCCTCACACTGGTGATGGAACGGCTCAACAATAGCGGTTTTGGCAGCCATTCCGGTCAGCGGATGATTTTAACCGGCGGCGGAAGTCAATTAACCGGGATTGGTGAGTTTGCCTCTGAAATTTTTGGCAAACCGGTGCGTGTCGGGGCCCCTTCAGCTGTTGAAGGGTTGCCGATGGAGATGCTTAGCCCGGCTTTTGCCAGTTCGATCGGGTTGTTTGAAGGGTTATTGAATTATGACCTTGCGGATGAGGGATTGTTTAAAGGGGTTCACCGGGTTCGCTCTGGCGGGTATTGGGCGCGGATGGGGGCCTGGTTAAAGGAAAGTTTTTAGACGCGACGGCCCTTTAGCCGGAATTCGGTTTAGGGGGTGAGGGCGCGAATCAGTTAGATTGGAAGCAAGCTTCCTTTTGAAGCGGGGAATAGAATGACTTCAGGTGTCCAAAATTTTCATGAGCTCAGGCCGCGCATCATCGTGATGGGTGTTGGCGGTGCCGGGGGCAATGCGGTTAATAATATGATCGCCAGTGGGCTGGAAGGTGTTGAATTTGTTGCCGCCAACACAGATGCTCAGGCGCTTTCCATGTCCGGGGCGGATGTTCGTTTTCAGCTTGGTGCTAACCTTACAGAAGGTCTTGGTGCGGGTTCTAACCCCGAAATCGGGGAAGGGGCTGCGGAAGAGGTTCTGGACGAAATGCGCCAGCTTATGGAAGGCGCGCATATGGTATTTGTTGCTTGCGGCATGGGCGGGGGCACAGGAACTGGTGCTGCACCTGTTGTGGCGCGGGTGGCGCAGGAAATGGGTGTGTTGACGGTTGCGGTGGTGACCAAGCCTTTTCATTTTGAAGGGCGCCGGCGCATGCGCATTGCCGAGGCGGGCATTGAGCAGCTGAGAAACTATGTTGACACCATGATTGTCATCCCCAACCAGAATTTGTTCCGACTTGCTACCGAGCAGACGACATTTGCTGACAGCTTCCGGCTGGCGGATCAGGTGCTCAATTCCGGTGTGTCCTGTGTGACTGATCTTATTATGAAGGAAGGGCTGATCAATCTTGATTTTGCCGATGTCAAAACCGTGATCACTGAAATGGGTGCTGCTGTTATGGGCACGGGGTTTGCGCACGGTGAAAACCGGGCTGAGCGGGCGGCAGAAGAAGCCATTTCCAACCCGCTAATCGATGAAATTTCGCTGGCCGGTGCCAAAGGTCTGCTGATCTCCATTTCCGGTGGTCAGGACATGACGTTGTTTGAGGTGGATGAAGTGGCGAGCCGCATTCGCCGCGAAGTTGACGCGGATGCGAATATTATTGTCGGTGCGACATTTGATGATCATCTTGAAGGGCATTTGCGGGTTTCTCTGGTTGCTTCCGGGTTAAACCACGCGCACCCTAAATCTATGCATGAAGCAGCTGATCGCCTGAGGATGGAAGCTGATCAGGCTGAGGATGCCAAGGGCTTGCGGGAGAATCAGGCCGGGTTGAATGAGCGCCTCAAAGAGCTTGAAACACCTGAAGACCATGTGCGGGGGCCATTGCACCGGGCGATTGCCCCGCAGCAGCGCGGGCAACCGCCTGCCGGTCAAGCTGGATATAATGAGCGACCCGGCGGGCCGCTGCCAGCCGGTGAAGCGCCGGTTAAGGGACAGGTGCAGATCAAAAATAAACCACCGCGCTTTATGTCTGATGAACTTTCGCCCAGGCCCGGTGAAATTAGCGAGCCGCCTTTACGGGACGATATGAAGGAAGGGCGCCGGTTTCAACCTGGTGCCCCGGCGCTTGTGCAGCAGCCTTACCGGCGGATGCCACGGGTTGATGAGCTTCCGGTAACCGGACAAAAACAGATGCACGCTTATGAAGCGCCCCCTGAGCCGCATGGTGTTGTGGCCCAGAAGAAGAAAGTTGGCTTTTTTGACCGCTTGACTGGCCGGCGCGGCAATGAGGTTGAAGAAAGCCCTGCCGCCAGAGATCCTTCCCCCGAAGCTGTTGATGAAGGGGCCGGCTATCCGGCGCCGCATCGGCCAGATGCTCAGAGACATGATGCTCAGGGATATGACGCGCGTGAGTATGACGCAAAAAGGCATGATGCCGAGGGGAATGGTGATCAATTGCCAGGTGAGCAACGGCCCTATGTTGCCCAGAGACCGGCAGTCAAAGGGCATGAGTTTCAGGAGCCGGCAGGACAGATACCACCGCCGCCGCACCCCAAACCTGTTTATGAAGAAAGACCACCGGCTGAGCATAATACAACAGCTGAGCCTGATGAGGATGGCTGGGTGCATCACCGGCCAAAAACGCCAAGTGAGCGTTATCCGACTTACGAGGTTCGTAAAGCTGGTCAGGCACCGATCGATCTGGAAGAAGATGACGAAATGCCGGTTGATATTCCGCCGTTCCTGAAAAAAGGCCATAAATAGCTTTTGTCACCCCAAAATTATGTCTTGTAGTGTTTTGCTATCCTGCTGCTGCCGTGTAACGGCAAGTTCGGGTTTGTGAAATGTTTCCCCATGGGATCAGGCTTTTTTACCGGGGCCGAATCAATTGAAGTGCGGCGACTATATGTTTTGGTGACATTTTTTGTGATAAAGGATGGTTTTTTGTCATAAAACCTTCAAAATATACATTAAATACAATAGCTTAAAGATGGTAATAGTGTGTAAGAAACCGTGATTTGTCTCGCTTCACTGCTTGGGGTTATGTTTAATGGAATAATAAAGCCATGAACTTTGTTAAACCATTGGTAACTTTTACAGATTGGAGTGGACCCTATCAAAGATTAAGGCATTTTTGCTTAAGGCTCATAGCTTCGAGAATCATAGCTTCGAGAATTTCGCATCAAATGCTCTTTTCCAGGATGTGTTTCCACTTTTGATTGTTGTTTTGTTGCTGAAGGTTGTTTGACTGATCATGACCCGCTTGTTGAGATTATGTCTTGAAGAGATTTAATTTTAAAGACAAGTCAGGTTCAAGAGACAAGGTTGTGAAGCTCTGTTTAACTTTGACGTTTTGTACATTGTTTGCAGATGTTTTGTTTCTTAAGAGCCCTGGATCATGAGTGATCATATCAGGTGGATTAAAAGGACCATTTCATAATGGTTGTTTTGAAAAGCCAGATTTTTGGAAGACCAGTTGGAAGCCAAGTCGAATGAAGGCTCAAGTTAAGGGCCGCCAAGTTTGACCTGAGCTACCTAAACGGGAGTTGGGTTTAACATAAGCAGAAGTGATTGAAGTTACTTTTGTGGGAAAACCGGCTTTTACAGAAACCAGAAATCTGATTGCTGCTCAGTTAAAACAAGTCAAGTTGATATAAGTTAAATGGCATGGGGGGATTCAGGATTGCTAAGTGAGCTTATAATGAGTTCAAGTTCTTGGTGCGTTCTGGATGTCTAGAGAAGACAGGGTTTAGCAGAGGGTATACTCTCATGAGTAAAACTTTTGACGGGGCAGCCATTAACGGACCGGCTGGTACAGCTATCAAGGGAACGGCTATGGACGGTCATTCCAGTGATGGAAATGCTGACAATGGGGTGGCCGATAACAGCAGGGTTACAGACCAACCAGGTAAAGTTGGGTCTGAGAGACAGCCGCTCAGAAAAGCAAACAATCATTCCTTAAAACTCAACAGGCTCTCGAGGACGGCAAAAGACGCCGCGGGAAAATCATTCCTTCATCCTGTTTCACAAGTTTCAAAAAGTTCGCGAACCAGCCCTTATATTGGCGCTAAACAGACCACACTTGGTCGGTCAGTGTGCCTTGAGGGTGTGGGTGTGCACTCAGGCGCGCCAGTGTCGATGACCCTTCATCCTGCCAAGGTGAACACGGGTATCCGCTTTTCCGTTGCCTCTGATAAAGGTGAAGTCATCATTCAGGCGCACCATGATTATGTTAATAATGTTGTGCTTTGCACAGTTCTCAGCAGCAACTGCGGTGCCGCGGTGGCGACTGTTGAACATTTAATGGCGGCCTTGAGAGGTCTTTCCATTGATAATGCCCTCATCGAGATAAATAATGGTGAAGTGCCGATCATGGATGGCAGTGCCATGCCTTTTGTTGGTGCTATTGACGATGCCGGGCTCAAGGAGCTTGCCGCCCCGCGCCGGTTTATCAAGGTATTGAAACCGGTCTTTGTTGAGGATAATGGTTGTTGGGGTGAATTGTTACCTCACAATGGTTTTCACCTCGAGGTTGAGATTGATTTTAAAACACCAGTGATTGGTCGCCAGAAATATTCTTCTGAAATGAACCCTGGTATCTTCCGGGCTCAGCTTGCAAAAGCCAGAACTTTTGGGTTTATGGCGGATGTTAAAGGGTTGTGGGCCGCAGGCCGGGCGCTTGGTGCTTCCCTTGATAACACTGTTGCCATTGATGATGATAAAGTTATCAACGCTGAAGGCTTGCGCTTTGATGATGAATTTGTTCGGCACAAAGCGCTTGATGCGGTTGGTGATCTGGCACTTGCTGGTTATCCGCTGCTCTGTTCTTACCGGTCTTACCGCGGTGGTCACGCGCTGAATGCAAAAGTTCTTGAAGCCTTGTTTGCTGATGAGGATGCCTGGGTGTTTGTTGATGCGCCTGAAACCCCAGTTCTCAAGCAGGAAAAAACTGATTATCTGCCGGACCAAAGCAGCGGTGCGGTGATTATGACAGCTGCGAATTTTGCAGCTGACCGAAATTAAGTACCCCCATCCTTTCTAAAAGCGTAGGGCGGGCCGGTGGCCCGCTCTTTTTATGGCCCCAGCTGTGTATAGGTCTGATTGAGTGAGTGTGATTTGCTCGCGCGTTCCAGGGGTGTTAAATCTGACCGGGTTAAAGATGCATTTGCGCCGCTTTAGCCAGTTTTGTGTGGCTTTGGTTACCAAATTTTCCTATTTGCCTTCGCTTTTGGGGTAAAGTTCCTTATAGTCGGCTTAGAATCTCCACAATTATGCTGTTTTGATAAGTCTGGAAGATTTACGTCTTTTTTACCTGATAGCGGCCTTTACCCGCCGGGTATAACAATCTTAGTTTTGCTGTGCCCTTACGGGGCTGCCATTTTCGAATTTGGGGGCTTTTATGCTGAACTTTAAGCATTTTGCTTTGGTTTTTCTTCTCATGACATTGCCTGTCATGGGGGGGTGCTCGTCCTATTCGTTCAGTGATGTTGGCTCTTCCGTCGGCTCGCTTGGGAGCTGGTTTGGCGGCGACAATAAGGAATTTCTTGACCCCGAGAAAGTTGAGCCGGCTGACAAGCTCTATAAAGAGGCAAATCGCCTGCTTGATACCAAATATTACGCAGATGCTGCGAAGAAGTTTGAGGACGTTGACCGGTTGCATCCCTATTCACCATTGGCACGCCGCTCCATTGTGATGGCGGCGTATGGTAATTATAAAGCCGGTAAATACACAGAAGCCATTGCTGGCGGGCGGCGCTATGCAACTCTACACCCTGGCACCAAGGAAGCCGCGCTTGCTCATCATGTGATCGCGATGTCCTATTATGACCAGATTGCCGACCCTAAGCGTGATCAGAAGCGGACTAAAAAGGCACTTGAATCATTGCAAACGCTGATACGCCGGTTTCCCAACAGCCGTTATGCCAGTGAGGCCCGCAACCGCATTCGTGTTGCCCGTGATGTTCTTGCTGCGCATGATATGGATGTCGGGCGGTATTATCTGAACCGGAAGAATTATCTCGCGGCGATCAATCGTTTTAAATCAGTTGTGAAAAACTATCAGCAGACCAAACATGTGGAAGAAGCCCTTGCCCGGATGGCAGAAGCTTACATGGCACTTGGTATCGCCTCAGAAGCGCAAACAGCCGGGGCTATTCTTGGTCATAACTTCCCTGATTCGCCCTGGTACCGGGACACTTATGCGCTCTTAAAATCGGGTGGTCTGGCGCCGCGTGAAAATTCTGGATCCTGGCTTGCCAAGACCTGGAACAATGCTGTGAATACAGCCAAGAAACTGAACCCGATCTAGATCACTTCCTGATCCCGGTTTTGTCTTGCAGGTCCCCTGCTGATGGCGGCTCTCTTTTCCCCTTTCTCATTTGGCGCTTTTCCGGCTCTCTTTCAGAGACTGCCTAGTTGTGCCCCGGGCCTTCCCTTCATTTGCCAGCTTGACAAATTTTGTCAAATCGCAAAAGTCTAACTTTAAATTTTTCAGCAGGGTCTTATTTCAGATCAGCTCATTATTTTCATAAAGGCTCATTTCATTGGGGAAAAAAGCAGGCAAGGATCTATCAGCGATTGCAGTTGCGCGATTAAGTGCGGATGAAGCCCGCCTTGAGCTGCAGCGGCTTGCCTCTGAAATCACACATCACGATGCGCTTTACCACGGCAAGGATGCGCCTGAGATCAGTGACGCTGATTATGATAAGCTCAGAGCGCGCAACAGTGAGATAGAAACCCGTTTTCCCCAACTGGTTTTGCCCAATAGCCCTTCACTTAAGGTTGGGGCTGCGCCGCTCGAGGCTTTTGAAAAAGCTGCGCATGATGTGCCCATGCTTTCTTTGGGTAATGCTTTTGATGAAGCTGATGTATCTGATTTTCTTGACCGTATTCGCCGTTTTCTGAGCCTCAGTGCTGTCGATGATTTGGAGATTGTCTCTGAACCCAAGATAGACGGGTTATCCGTGTCGCTTCGTTATCTAAATGGCAATCTGGAGCGTGCTGCCACCCGGGGGGATGGGGCCGTTGGAGAAAATGTAACGCAAAACATCAAAACAATTGATGAAATACCAAAAAGGCTCACAGGTGCTGATGTGCCTGAGATTATGGAAGTGCGCGGGGAAGTTTATATGGCGCATGAGGATTTCCTTAATCTCAACAAGGCGCGGGAAAAAGAGGGCGCTAAAATTTTTGCCAATCCGAGAAATGCGGCGGCTGGCTCGCTGCGCCAGCTTGATCCCTCAATCACGGCGTCCCGTCCCTTGCGGTTTTTTGCCTATAGTGTGGCTGAGGCCGGCGCTTTGCCGCTCAAGCGCCATTCTGAAATTCTTTCAGCTTTCAGATTATGGGGTTTGCCGGTGAATGACCTGATTGAAGTGCATGGCTCAGTTGAGGAGATTATGGCCTATTACCGGAAGGTTGAAGTACAGCGGGCAGAGCTTGGCTATGATATTGATGGTATTGTTTACAAGGTTGACAGCCTAGCTCTACAGGAGCGGTTAGGTTTTGTTTCACGGGCGCCGCGCTGGGCGATTGCCCATAAATTCCCGGCTGAACAGGCGATTACGCAACTTCTGGCCATTGAAATACAGGTTGGCCGGACCGGGGCGTTAACGCCGGTTGCCAAATTACAGCCGGTGACAGTTGGCGGGGTGGTGGTTTCCAACGCCAGTTTGCACAATGAAGATGAGATCAAACGGAAAGATGCCCGCGTGGGGGACTTTGTCGTTGTTCAACGGGCGGGTGATGTCATACCGCAGATTGTTGAAGTTTTGATTGATAAGCGCCCTGCCGGGGCAGTGCCATTTGAGTTTCCATCCCAATGTCCGGCTTGTGGGTCACCGGCTGTGCGCTGGGACGAGGCCGGCCAGAGGGAGGATGCTGTTCGTCGCTGTACCGGCGGGTTTATATGTCCGGCCCAGACGGTTGAACGTTTGAAGCATTTTGTGTCACGCAATGCATTTGATATTGAAGGGCTTGGTGATAAACAAATTACCGCTTTTTACGAGGATGGGCGGGTGATGTCACCTGGTGATATTTTTACGCTTCAGATCCGGGATCTTCGGCACCAAACCCCATTGAAGGAAGTTGAGGGGTGGGGGGAGACCTCTGTTGATAATCTTTGGAAAGCGATTGAGGCGCGGCGCACCATTGGTCTTGACCGGTTTATTTTTGCCCTTGGTATTCGCCATGTGGGGGAGGCTACGGCGCGGGATCTGGCACGGCATTATGGGAGTGCGGCCCACTGGATTGATGAAATGACCAAGGCTGGTGATTTAGAGAGCGAAGCTTTTGCTGAGCTGGCCAATATTGACGGGATCGGCAATGTCGTGGCTAAGAGCCTGGTTGAATTTTTTGGCTCTGAGCCTTCTCTGAAGCAAATTCAGGCCCTGCTTGATGAGATTAAGGTGAGAGATGATGAATTTGTGGTTGAGCAATCACCGGTGAGTGAGAAGACAGTTGTTTTCACTGGTAAGCTTGAACTGATGAGCCGCTCAGAAGCCAAGGCGCAGGCTGAGCGGCTGGGCGCGAAGGTGGCGGGGTCTGTTTCCAGCAAGACTGACATTTTGGTGGCTGGTCCGGGGGCGGGGTCAAAGCTCAAAAAAGCGATTGAGCAGGGGGTTCAGGTCCTTAGTGAGGAAGAGTGGCTGGCACTGATTAACAAAGATACCTGATTTTCCGGAAGTCTCATACATGGCGGATTTGTTTTTGCCTTCACTCAGACTTCAGTTTGCTTCTCTTTAGCAGTTTTGTTTCACCTGCTTTCACCTTTCCTCTTCCTTTTGCATTGAGGCCTGTCTATTCCCGCTCAGAATCCGGGAGCCATTCCGGTTTGGGGGTGTCAAGGCCGGTCATTTGCGAGAGGGCGGCTTTTCGCAGCGCCGGGAAAGCCAGAATGAGTGGGGCCAGATATTTCACCATCAACCTGAAAAATGGACCCGTTGACGTAAATTGCCGGGTTTGTTGCTCGGTGAATTTTAAAACTTTCCGGCCGATTGGATGGCGCTGTTTTGTGTAATCCCGGGTGCGGTCTTCTTTGATGAGGTAGGCCAGAGTTGCCGCATCCTCAATGCCAAGGTTCATGCCGCGGCCACCGGCCGGGGAGTGAATATGGGCTGCGTCACCTACCAGGAAAACATTATTCTGCTGGTAGGTTTTGACCTGACGGTAGCTGATCCTGAAATTTGATTCCCAGATTACCTTTTTGAGTTTGGCCTCCTTTGGGATGTGGTTCAATAGCCCCGGTCTGGATGAGACCAGCCGGCCATAGCCTTCGCCCAGTGGGAAAAAGGCGAGGGGACCGTTGGGCGTCAGGTTAATGATGGCATGATCTACCGGGTGAGGCCAATCGTCCCATTCCACATCTGCAAGGCTCCATTCACCAGGGA
The DNA here is from genome assembly GCA_964351785.1 of uncultured Rhodomicrobium sp. Classification (GTDB taxonomy): domain Bacteria; phylum Pseudomonadota; class Alphaproteobacteria; order Rhizobiales; family HXMU1428-3; genus HXMU1428-3. The sequence continues at coordinate 45,051 of CAYGPF010000012.1, read as the reverse complement.
TGCTTTCACCATCAAAGGGGACACCAAGTTGTTTGCGCACTGTGGAATGGGCGCCGTCTGCACCGATGATCATGTCAAAATTTGAGGTTTCCAGACTTGATCCTTTATCAAAGGAACATTTGTATCCGGCTTCTGTTTTTTCAAAAGCTTCAAGCGTTGTATGCCAATTAACATCCAGCCCTTTTTCCTTGAGGGCTTCGATCATGATTTCTTCTGTTTTTGACTGGGGCAGGGCGAGAATGAAATTGAACCGATGCGGCAGGTCTTTGAAATTCAGATGAAGCAGGTTTTTGCCGTTATGGCGAATGTAGAACCCCTTGATTATATTGCCTGCTTTCAGCAGGCGCTCAGTTATACCGGCGGGCTCCAATATATCGAGGGTGCGGGCATGGATGGCTAGGGCGCGGCTTTCAGGTGTTGGCAGACCATCATTGTCAATAATGGTGGGTGTTATGCCGCGTCTTGTGAGTTCAGTTGCGGCTGTCAGGCCTGAGGGGCCTGCGCCGACGATCAGTATTTCTGGTTTGGTTTCCGGCATGGATGTTCCTTTCACAGGACTTGCCTTTCAGGATTTGTCCATCAGTATTACTCCATGCACAGGACTGTCCTTCTCATCTACATAACATATATTCAACGCGACATTTAAATAACGCGCCTTTGGGAAGGCCTTAAGCGAGCACCTTCACTTTAGTATGGCAGTGGCTGATTTTAACCAGGATTTTTCCTTGCCTGTTAATGTTTTGCTGATGGTTTTCCAGACCAGCTGATGATAGTTGTTCAACCATTTCAACTCAGCTCTGGTAAGTAGATCTATATCAATCAGGTTTTTGTCGAACGGGGCGAGAGTGAGGGTTTCAAAACTCATCATCGGTTGTTCACCCCCCTTGATCTCTTCAGCTTCCTTTACAAGCACCAGATTTTCCAGCCGGATGCCATACAATCCCTGGCGGTAATAGCCAGGCTCATTGGAGAGGATCATGCCTGGTTTGAGCGGGATGGTGGAGCGGCGGGAAATGCCTTGTGGCCCTTCATGTACGGAGAGAAAACTGCCAATCCCATGACCTGTGCCGTGGTTGTAATCAAGCCCGGCCTTCCAGAGGGGGGCTCTTGCCAGCGGGTCAAGATCTACACCTCTGGTGCCCTTTGGGAACGTGGCGGTCGCCAGGTTAATGTGGGCTTTTAAAACCAGAGTATAATGCCGGCGCATGATCTGTTTTGGTTCGCCTATGGCAATTGTGCGGGTGATGTCTGTTGTGCCGTCCTGATACTGGCCGCCACTATCTACCAGATAGAGTTCGCCTGTTTTCAGTTTGCGGTTGGTTTCATCGCTGACACGGTAGTGAACGATGGCACCATGCGGGCCCGCGCCGGAGATGGTTTCAAAGCTTATGTCTTTCAAGGCACCGGTTTCCCGGCGGTAATATTCCAGCGTCTCAGCTGCGGTGATTTCGGTTATGGTTTGTTTGCCGGTGGTGGTCTCCAGCCAGTTGAGAAAACGGCAGACAGCCACTCCGTCACGCAAGTGGGCGCTGCGCATGCCCGCTATCTCTGCCTTGTTCTTCATTGCTTTGGGCAGGGCGATGGGGTCAGGCCCGCGGATGATTTCGGCGCGCGCCGCGCGCAAGGTCTGGTAAATGGCGCTATTGGTGCGGTTGGGCTCTATGAGGACTTTTTTGAATTTTGCGCCCAGGGCTTTCAAGCTGGTGTTGAAGGCTTCCGGGTTCTGGATCTTTACATGGGGTGTGAGTGTGTCTTTGGCGCGGGTGTTGAGGCGTTCGGTTTTCAGGAAAAGTTCGGGTTTGGCGCGGGCGTGAATGATGGCGTGGGCCAGCATGATCGGCGTGTGGTGGACATCGGAGCCGCGAATGTTAAAAAGCCAACAGGCGCTTTCAGGGGCGGTGATGACGAAGGCGTCAATTGACTGTGATTTAAGATCCTCCTGGATCTGTTTTATTTTTTCAGCCGTATCAACACCAGCATATTTTTTTGGCTGATGAATGACCGGGTTTTGTGGTTTTTCCGGTTGATCTTTCCAGAGCTGATCTATCGGGTTGCTGGTAACCGTCACGAGTTTGGCACCGATCTCTTCAAGTGCCTGATTAAATACATCAAAGGCGCCAACGCTGATCAGTTCTGGATCTGTGCCAATGCGCATGTTTTTTGCTGTGTTTTTCTTGAGCCATTCTGAGGGGCGGTGTTTGGTGATTGAGAGCGGTGTGATAATGTCTGTGTCGATTTCCTTTTCAACCTGAAGCGTGTAACGACCATCAGTGAAAATGGCAGCCTTGTTTTTGAGGATGATGGCAATGCCGGCGGAGCCTGAAAACCCTGTCAGCCACAATAAACGCTCATCATGTGCGCTGACATATTCATTCAGATGTTCATCTCCGCGGGGGATGAGAAAGCCATCAAGCCGTTTTTTTTCCAACAACTCTCTCAATTCAATGATGCGCTGTCTGGTATGGTCTGGCCCGCCACGATTTTCGTATGTTTGAAAGGAAGTTTTCATACGGGATTATTCATTTCTCCTGAGCTGTACGGTTACCCATTCATCATGGTGATCCGTGCTTTGATGTTCAAGCCCTGATTGGATAAATGCCCGAATTACCTCATCTGCCTGCGTGTCCAGAATACCGGAGAGGATGACCCTGCCGTTGCTCTCCAGTTTAGCAAAGATGTCGTTTGCCATCAGGATAAGTGGTTTGGCGAGGATGTTGGCAATGATGAGATTATAGGGGGCGCTCATATCAATTTCGGATTTGTGGAGGCCATCAGCGCAAATGAAAGTGATGGCGTTGTCTGGGATATTGTTTTTAGCGGCATTTCCAGTGGCAATGGTCACAGCGATGGGGTCAATGTCACTGGCGGTAATTTTGGCTTTGGGCCAGATCATGTGGGCTGCGATGGCCAGAATACCGGTGCCGGTACCCAGATCGAGAATTCTGGCCGGGTTGAACCTATTGGCTGTTTCATCAATGGCGATCAGGCAGCCCTTTGTGGTGCCGTGATGGGCGGTGCCAAAGGCCTGGGCCGCGTTTACTTCGATGGCAAAGGGCTGGTTTCTGGCGGTTGCCCGGTCATGTTCGCCGTGGATGAGAAAGCGCCCTGCTTTAACGGGTTTGAGGTTTGCCTGAACATGGCTGACCCAGTCTTTATCAGTCAGCGGCTCAATGCTGATGCGGAGGGTCTTTACCTCAAGGTCAAGGGAGGTTTCAAGGAAGGTCTGAAGTTGGTTGCTGTCCGGGGGTGTTTGATAAAGGGCTGCGGCTTCCCAGCTATGATCTTCGGTTTCATAAAAGCTTACCGACAGGGGGGCGGGCTCACTGTTTTCAAGCAGGGATGCTGCCTGGCCGACAATGGATTTTTCGGCACGGATCAGCACCTGATGAAGCAGTGATTTTGGGGACATGTTGTTTAAGTTGTGCCCTCAATTTCCTGCAAGACCCCGCGCCAGAGATTTTGAATGCGCATTTTTGCCTGGGCCGGCGGGAGGATTTTATATCCCTCACCGTTTTCGATCACAAGACCATCCCGGAGGAGGCGGCTGAATGCATCTTCCAGGTCAAATTCAATTTCAACATTGAAGTTACTGTGAAGGAAGGTTTCAATTTCGGCCTTGGCGGTTTCAAGGTTGGTCGCGCGGTTCTGATTGCGGCATAAAAAGCAATATAGAAGGGCCTCTTCCTTGATGTCCTCTTCTTCGGCGCGATCAACCAGCAAGGTGAGGACACCGCGGTTATTGGCCAGATTGTGAAAGTAGAGATTTTGGGCCAGGGTCATCATATACTCGTTGCGCTGGTTGAAAAACTTTGTGATCTGCCGGACCAGCAGGCCGAAAAAACCGAATATTGTGGTTATTAATGTAATGGGATTAAGCAGTGTGGCGGCTACGAACAGTTTGGGTAAGATGCCGAACAGCCCGGCAATTGTGCCCCCACCAGCGGTCAGGCCGAGTTTCAGCTTGTCTAACAGTTTAAACACGACCCTTGTGTTGGGAAACATCATTTCCAGATCATCCTGGGGTATGTTTTTAAAAAGCTTGAGATAAATGTTTGCACTCGATACTCCGTCCGGGAGTAATTTGAGATTTTTAGCCACTTTCTTTTCAGCTTTTGAGCGGCTGATCTCTTCCTTCAGCATCAGTTCCTTGATCTGCTCTTCTTCAGGTTTCAATTTCAGAGCAACAAAGAGGCGCTGGAAGATCGGGGTTTCTACCGCTTTCTTTTTGAGGAAGGCCCATTTCCAGTCCCGGTATTCGACGATTTTGGTACTGGCGCCTCTGAAATAAATCACGACATCATCAAATGCATCTAGGTCCACATGCAGGCGCAGACCATAAGGTGAATCCGAGGTCAGCAACAGATCAAGGTCGCTTTGGGTTATCTTTTCATAATTGGCGCTCTCTAAAAGCGTGCCGACATTTTCCATAAAGTCATGGCGGCGCTCCCTTAGTTCCAGATCGCTTAAGGTTTCCGTGGTGACGGTGTCTGTGTCTGGACTGAAAATCAGGTAGCTGTCTTTCAGGGCTTCAAGCCGGGTTCTGTAGGTCTGGTGCCGCCATGCGTAGAGGTTCTTGATGAGGGTGCGCCCTTGCTCGTGTTCTCCTGCGCTCCACATTTCCGGCAGGCTGAGAACCTGCATCAGGGATTGGTATGAAACCGGAATGAAGCGTTCCTTTTCAGGGGCGGCGACCTGTGTCAGGCCGGTGATGATTTTTCGAGCCTTGTGCCTCTCATCGGCTGAACTGGTCCGGGCATCCGGACTGGAAGGGCGAAAAAGCCCGTAAAACCGTTTGAACCCCTTGATCTTTGGGGTTTCTGGTTTGTGAATTGCTGCCTGCGCTTCACTCATTTTCTTTACTCCAGCCTGTACGCGCCTGATTGAGTTGCTTTTTTCAGCACTCTACCCAATTTGCATTGTAACTCATATTCCTTTTATAAATGTTGAGAGGGGGGGATGCAATTCCAGAACGCTGACTTTTTCCAGAGAAACTGAGAATGCAGGCATTGCAAAACAGATTGTGACAAATTGGCCATTCCATGATTTGGAGGCCTGCCGTTAAGCCGTTATTTATACTGCAAAATATGTTCTGGGGGTGCGCGTGACTAATGGCGCTCAAGGAAGGAGGCTATCACTTTTTTGGTACCGGCTTTTTCAAAGTCTATGGTGATTTTTTCACCTGTGATTTCACGGATCGCGCCATAGCCAAATTTTTGATGAAAGACCCGTTCACCGTGTTTAAAATCGGCATTGGGTGCTGTTTTTTCGGAAATAATTTCCGCTTCTATAACTTTTGGGGCCGTCGGGTGATAACTTCGGCGATGGTTTGCCGCGATATTGTCAAAGCGCGGCGTGACATAGCCGCCATAATGAGCGTTGGCCTCCATTACCTCGATGTGATCTTCCGGCAGTTCATCTATGAAACGGGAGGGTAGCGGGGAGGACCAGCTGCCGTGAATGCGGCGGTTCTGGGCAAAGGAGATGTGAGCCTGTTTTTTGGCGCGGGTGATGCCGACATAGCCAAGGCGGCGTTCCTCTTCAAGGCCGGCGCGGCCTTCTTCATCAAGTGAGCGCTGATGCGGGAAGAGCCCTTCTTCCCAGCCGGGGAGAAAGACGGTGTCAAACTCAAGGCCTTTGGCGGCATGAAGTGTCATCAGGTTGACGCGCTCACCGTCATTGTTAGCGTCTGTATCCATAACGAGGGAGACATGTTCCATGAAGCCGGCAAGGTTTTCAAACTCACCCATATAGCGGATCAGTTCTTTCAGGTTTTCGAGGCGTGTGTGGCTCTGGACGCTTTTGTCCTTCTGCCACATTTCAGTATAGCCGCTTTCATCAAGGATGCGCTCGGCCAGTTCGGTGTGCGGGGTGCTGGTTATGTCCCGGCGCCACACTGCGAATTGTTCGATCAGGCGGCGCAGACTGCCGCGGGGTTTGGGGCGCAGTTCTTCTGTTTCAATGATTTCAACTGCCGCTTCAAAGAGCGAGATGGATTTGGCACGGGCCAGATTGTGCAGGCTTTCAAGGGTTGCTGTTGCAAGGCCGCGTTTGGGGGTGTTTATGATTCGCTCGAATTTGAGGTCGTTGGCCGGGTTGAGGGCGACATCAAAATAGGCGCAGGCATCCTTTATCTCAAGCCGTTCATAAAAGCGGGGGCCGCCAATGACCCGGTAGGGCAGGCCAAGGGTTACGAACCTGTCTTCAAAGGCGCGCATCTGAAAGGAAGCCCTGACCAGAATGGAAATTTCATTGAGGTTGTGGTTTTTGGTCTGCAGGGCCTCGATTTCATCGCCGATGCTGCGGGCTTCCTCAGCGTCGTCCCAGTGGCTTTGGAGGGTCACCGGTTTGCCAGCGCCATCATTGGTGTGAAGGGTTTTGCCGAGCCGGTCCTGATTATGGGCGATGAGGCCGGAGGCGGCCCCAAGGATATGCCCGCTTGAGCGGTAATTCTGCTCCAGGCGGATGACAACTGCGCCCTTGAAGTCCTCTTCAAAGCGGAGGATGTTGTCAACTTCAGCGCCGCGCCAACCATATATCGCCTGATCATCATCCCCGACACAACAGATGTTTCCCGTACCCTGGGCTATGAGGCGCAGCCAGAGATACTGGGCAACGTTGGTGTCCTGATATTCATCAACGAGGATGTATTTAAAGCGTTGCTGGTACTGTTTTAAAATATCTGCATGGGTGAGGAAGAGCTTGTTCATTTCGAGGAGGAGATCCCCAAAATCAACAGCATTCAGCTCTTTTAACCGCGCCTGATAGGCGGCGTAGAGGGATTGGCCGCGGCCTTCGGCAAAGCTGAAGCTTTCCCCGTTTGGCACTTTATCCGGGCTGAGGCCGCGGTTCTTCCAGCTGTCTATCAGGGCGGCGAGGCGGCGCGGCGGCCAGCGCTTCTCGTCAATGTTTTCAGCCTTGAGCAGTTGTTTAAGAAGGCGGAGGGTGTCATCTGTGTCAAGGATAGTGAAATTTGACCTGAGGCCAACCAGTTCAGCATGACGGCGCAGGACCTTCACGCCGATGGCGTGAAAGGTGCCCAGCCAGGGCATACCCTCAACGGTACCGCCGATCATCTGACCGATGCGGTTTTTCATTTCCCTTGTGGCTTTGTTGGTGAAGGTCACCGCGAGGATCTCATTCGGGCGTGCCTTGCCGAGGTTCAGAATATGGGCAATGCGGGTGGTCAGGACACGGGTTTTGCCAGTGCCGGCGCCGGCCAGCACCAGAACCGGCCCGTCTGTAGTCAGGACGGCTTTTGTCTGTTCTTCATTGAGCCCATCCAAATAGGGGGCTGCCGCGCCTTTTTGGCGGGCGCGCTCTGAGAGGCTTAATTTGCCTGAGGGTGGGGGCGAACTGGCGGCTGTCATCTGGCTGGTTTTCGGCTGGAGTGGTTTGATTCGTTGCTAATACCCCTCGAGGGTAAAGAATGTTGAAGGCAATGAAAAGGCGTAATGGGTGTTATCCTGCTTTGCAGCGGAGTGGGGGGCACTTATCCACGTTTCTCATCTGTTTTTCTCCTTGATGGTATTGGCGGCTTTGGGATGAGGGTTTAGCGGTGTTCTTCCTCATGAGCCTCAATTAGGGAGCGGTTATAGGCATTGAGCGCCTCTATATGCAAGGCTATGCCAATGGCATGGGTATCCGATTTTTCAACAACCACATAGGCTTCTTCAAGGCCATGGCGATCAAACAGGCGAAGCGCGGTTTCAATATTGTCCTTGAGGAGAAGGGTTGGGGGGTGTTTGCCGTCTTCATCTGTCTCGAGGGGGGTGAGGTCTTCTCGCTTTTGATAAAAACTCTCGACATGGAGGGTGCTGGCGATCTGTTTATGTGGGCCGGCAGATAAAAAGAGGCCGCGCCGTGATAATTGCCAGTGGAAATAACTCATACCGAGGACGGACTGGCTGACCCCGGTTGATATGGAGACGGTCAACAGGAGGGCGATGGTCATTTCATAACCGCCTGTCAGCTCAAAGACGATCATGGTGGTGGATATAGGAGCGCCAAGGACGGCTGCGGCGACACCGCCCATGCCAAGAATAGCATAAAGGCCGTGGGATGATGAAGCTTCGGGAAATATGGAAGCGGCGATGATGCCGAAAGCCCCGCCCGCGCAGGCTCCAAGGTAAAGGCTGGGCGAGAATATGCCGCCGCCAAAGCGGCTGGCCAGGGTGATGGCAGTGGCGATGGTTTTGGCGATCACCAGAATTATCAGAAAATAAAGCGGCAGGTTCTGATTGAGGGCGTTGTCTGTTGTGGCGTAGCCAACCCCCAGCACCTCGGGGATGAAGATGGCGATCAGGCCGATGGCCACACCGCCGGTTATTGGCCGGGCCCAAATGGGCATTTGTATTTTGCTGGCGATATGCTCGGCCGTGGAGAGGGAGAGCTGAAATAATATGGAAACCAGGGCCGCGACCAGACCGAGGATGGCGAAGGCGGGGAATTCCAGATAGGAGCTGATGGCATATTCGGGAATTAAAAAAGCCGGAAACTCACCTATTGTGAGACGGATGATTATAGTACCGGTGACACTGGCGATGACAACAGGAACGAAAGCGCGCAGGGCATAATGAGCCAGGATAACTTCATGCGCAAAAAGAACACCGGCTATGGGGGCGTTGAAGGAAGCTGAGACGGCCGCCGCGACACCCGCGGCCAGCAGGGTGCGCCTTTCGGTGGCGGTGAAATCTGTGGCGCTGGCAATGAAGGATGACAGGGTTGCACCGAGATGGACCATCGGGCCCTCTCGCCCGGCACTGGCCCCAAAACCAAGGCTGATACTGGAGGTTACCGCGCTCCAGAGGCCGGTTTTCAAATCAATATGACAGCCTTTTATCGCTTTTGCCTCGATCACGTCAGAGACGCTGTGGACCCTGTTGGCGTCAAAAACATACTGCAGGATCAGGCCAACAATGATGCCACCAACTATCGGGGCGAGGAACAGAACATAGCCGGGGGTTGTCTGGTAAAGGCTGCCTATCGCTTCATCTGCTGTACCGAGCCAGCTCCATTGAATGAGCCCAATGGTTTTGCGAAACAGATAGGCGGCGGCCCCGACGCTTAGACCAATGAGTAAGGCGAGAAACCAGATGATCGTTATTTTTGCTTTGAGAAAGGCCTTGATATGAGGGGCGGTGCGGTCATAGTAGAGTTCACGGTAAGCAGATTTGATGCCGCGCCAGATTGTTGCCTGAACCCATCTGGCTGTTTGTTTCATTTTGTGGCAGGTCTGATGGTTGTAATGCATCATAAATCGTCTCTAACCACCTTATTTCATGAGATATTCTGTTTTTTACGAGATCTGTCTTGGGGGGCTCCAAAATTTGGTCCGAGATTTGTGCTAATGATGGTGTTCGCACCAGTTTAAACCAGTCATAACAAATTGATTATCCGGTGCCAATTTGTTCTTGGGTTTATAGCCTTGATTTTTATATAATAAATATTCCCGGCCTGTTATTTGTTTGGGGTAGGATTTATCTTTAAGGACTTAGGCGTTGAATAATTTTTTAACTTTTCTGGCGATGACCATGATCGTCGTGCTGACGGCGCTTTTTGCCCTGCCGCTGATGATCAACTGGGATGATTATCGCCGTGATTTTGAAGTGCGGCTATCTGATATCATGGGGGCCCGGGTTGAACTTGACGGGAGCCTGAATGTCCGGTTGCTTCCGAGCCCGTTTGTGCGCGCTGAAAATCTGCGCATTGGTGATAGTGGCATCACCGGTAAGCCGATACTTGAGGTTAAGGAGCTGAAGTTATTTGTCAGCCTGCCGCCATTGTTGCGCGGGGTTGTTGAGGCGCGCCGGGTCAGTCTTGATCAACCGAAGGTGGTTTTGCAGTTTGATGAAAAAGGGCAGGCCACTTTCAAATCTGCACAGTACAGGAACGAGCGCAAAAAAGATGACCCAATCCGGGTTCAGGATGCTGCCCTTTCCGGTTTCAAACTCAGCCCGAAACTGATTTCCCTTAAGAATGTGAATATTATAAATGGTGAGATTGTTTTGCAGACGGTCAGGGCAAAGAAACGGCTTGCCCCGCGCCGCTTGCCGATCAAGGGCATTGACGGGGTGCTCTCTGCTGTGACGCTAAACGGACCTTTTTATTTTAACGGCAGTTATGTTGGCGGCGATGCACCGCACAATGTGCGGCTTGCTGTTGGCGCAATGGAAGAAACAGGGTCGCAGATTGAGGGGTATGTTCAGTTTCCCCAGGAAGAGCGGGTGGCTTTTAAAGGACAGCTCCAGCATGAGGGGAAAAACTGGCGTTTGAAGGGGCAGGTCAGAGCCGGGCTTGGGGCGCTATCCAATGAGCTTGAACTCGACAGGGTTAGCCAGAAAAGCGATAAAAAAACCGGGAATGAAACGGGGGGGGATGTTGCTGGCGAGGATAAATCCGGTGATGCGGCAGCTGTTAACAATTCCAAAGAGGGAAGCCCGGCTTTACGGCAGCAGACGCTGGGCCTAAGCGAGGCGATGGTTATCACTTCGGCCGTTGATCTCAGTCCTGGACAGTTTATCCTTGATAAAATTGATATTCGCGGGGGCTCTCTGGCTCAACCACAGACTGTTAAGGGGCGGGCTGTCATTGACTGGAAGGATGAGCTTGCCCTGACAGCGCGAATGGAAGGGCAGGTTGTTGACCTGAATGCCATTTACGGTGCGCCGCAAACTGAACCGGGGACGATTCAGGGTCGGTTTGTTGCGCCAGGCGCTGCCTTATCCGCTTTGAGTAAAGCGATTTATGGGCAGGCGAACACTTTTGAGCAGGTTGATCTGGAGGCGCGGTTTTCACAATTGCTGGTTGGCAGGGGTGATGCCCGCGATGTGAATTTGAAGATCAAAGGTGACAGGGCAAATATGCGGGTTGAAACCTTTTCAGCCCGGTTGCCTGGCAGCGGGCGGATCAGTGTTGAGGGTGCATTTACAGAAAAAGACAAACAATCCCAATTTGACGGGAAATTGTTTTTAAGAGGGTTGCAGTTTGATCAGCTGTTAAGCTGGGCGGCCCCTGATGTGAAAGTGGCAGAGCAGTTTGGCAGGGGCAAGTTTATGATCTCTGGCAATGTTGCCTTTGGGGCGCATGGGTTTGCGCTTGAAGATGCACTGGGGGATTTTGGCAATACTTCTTTGCGGTTGCGGTTTGTTCGGCAAAATGACGCTGCGCCAGAGGGTGGTGAGCTGGCTGGGGGCGGGGGAACAAAATTAAGTGTTACAGCCGATCAGGTTGATGTGGCTGATCTGGTTGGCCGCGACGTTGGTTTTCGGGATTATAAAGCGGCGTTGCAATCTCTGCTGGCGCTCGGCGGGGCGGTTGACACGATTGAGCAACAAGGGGCTGGCGGCCCTGTGGCCCGCGCTAAAGTGCCCAACCTTGTTGTTGAATTTCTAATTGATAAGTTGATGTTCTCTGATGCGTCTCTGCGCCAGGTTGCGCTTTTGTGGGAAGCGGATGATCAAGGCGGGCATGTTCGCTCTTTTTCACTTCGCAGTGAACGCGGCGGGCGGATTGATTTTGAAAATGGCGGGGCTGAAGGCTCCAGTCTTTCGCGTTATCTGATTGAAGCGAGCCAGCGTGCCGGTCTTGAGGATCTTATAAAGCTGATCGGATCTGAAGCGTTGCAGGATGAGCGGGTTGACAGCTCCTTCATTGATCGTTTTCTACCGTTAAGGCTGGCGGTCCTTAGGGAAGAAGATGATCAGAGTGTCCACCACCGGGTTGATGGGATGCTGGCCGGGAGTGATGCTGCGTTTTCAATCCTTTCCCATCCGGGGGATGAGACGGCGCCGATAACGCTCTTTGGCGGGATGGAAAACAAGGATGGGCGCGGGGTGGCGGCTATGTTGTTGCCGTTTGACCTGCAACCACCGCCTGATGCTGTGAATAAAGGGCGAAATGGCCGGGATCCTGCTGAAAGCGCGCAATTAACAGTGATGGCCAAGGGCACGCTGGAGAGCGGTTTCAATGGTCAGCTGATATTTAATAAAGCTGGGCTCAGTATGCAGTATGATGGGGTGCTCGGGCTTGAGCAACGCCGTTTTGCCTCTGATGGGGTGTTGCATATAGAGGCGGACAAAAGCCGTGATGCGCTTGCCCTATTTGGCATGGAGGGTATTCCTTTAAGTGAGGAGGAAGAAGGCCCCTTGAAGGGAGAGATGACGTTTGTCCATACTGAAAAGGGGTATGCGATTTCTGCGATGAATGCGTCTTTGGGAAGCACAAAACTCAAAGGTACAGGGTTGATGGAAGTGACGGGCGGGGTAGAAAATCTGCGCCTTGCCGTTTCAACCTCAAGGCTGGCGCTTGGCGCTTTACTGGCGCCGCTTGAAAACGGGCAGGATGCCAGGGGGGCAGATGAAATCTGGTCTACCAAGCCATTTAAAACGAGGCTGGCTTCTGAGCGGTTAGGAGATGGGAAGAGTTGGCGGGGTTCGTTTTCCCTCGGGCTGAATGAGCTTGCGGTTACGGATCAGCTCAGCATGACGGATGTGCAGATCCTTTGGCAAAGTGATGGTGAGCGGATTGAGGTGACAAAGTTTGAGGGGGCAGCGCTTGGCGGCGTTTTATCAGCAAAGGGGGTTTTGCGCCCGGCGCCCAACGGGTATAGCCTGAACGGTGTTGTGAGTGTAAAGAATGGCCAGCTTGAAGAAGTTGGTGGTCGCTCTGAGGTGAATCTTGGCACGGGCGTTTTTGACATGTCGCTCTCAATGAGCGGGACCGGGCACAGTGTTGCGGCCCTTGTTGGCAACCTTGTCGGGCAGGGGAATGTTGCGCTCAGAAATGGGCGTTTACAACAAATTTCACCGAAAAGGCTCCGCACGATCGCGCGCCAGTTCCTGAAAGGGGGCGGTAACAAGGAAAACCTTCGCGAGCTGATTGAAGCTGATATTGAGAAAGCTTCTTCACTTGAGATCGGAACCATTGATGTCGGGCTGGAGCTGATCGACGGAACGGTGAAACTGCGCCAGTCTGATCTTGGCATCAGGCCGGGGCTTATTGGCCTTGAAGGAAACCTTGATTTGAAGGGCCTTAACTGGTCAGGCCGGTGGAGTATTGACCCGGAAGGTGACGCTTCGCTTGCTGGCTTGCCCCCGGTTTATCGGCGGATGTCCGGGTCTTTTGATTTTTCTTCAGAAGTTGTCGGCAGGCTGGATGTGGATGATTTTGCCCGGCATCTTGATTTAAAATTCAAGGAAAGAGAGCTGAGGGAGCTTGAAAAAGCCAAACGGCAGCGAGAGGAGCGGCGAAAGCTTGAAGAGGCACAGCGCGCAGAAGAAGAGCGCTTACGGCTTGAGGCGGAAAAAGCCCGGAAAAAGAAGGAAGAAGAAGAGCGGTTGAAAAACATCCCTTCTAATGATCTTGACTGGTCTGATCTGCCATCTCTTGTGCCGTGATTGCTGCCGGGTTCTGAAACACCCCTCGGCCCTCAATAGATATCCATTCTGTGTCACCCCACTTTTGGCGCAGAATCACTGACACCCCTTTAATCATGGCTGGTTCTTTTGCTTGAGCTGTTGTTGATAATGCTCAAGAATATAAAGCCTTATGGCGCTTGAGAGGCCGGCCTCGCCTCTTTTTGTGTCGACATCTTCCACCAGTTCGGAAATTGATTTGGATTGATTTTCCGCTATGGTTCGCAAGGCTTGCCAGAAGGCTTCTTCGAGAGAAATTGATGTGCGATGGCCGTTCAGTGTTAATGATCGCTTTTTGGGAATGTCTGTCATTGCCCTCGTCCTGGTCCTGCGCCCGACATTTGATGGTTGTTATGCCTTGGGGCCGATCATATCTTCCGGGCGAACGGCCGCTTCAAATTCTGCTTCTGTGACATAGCCGAGATTTAGTGCTTCTTCCTTGAGTGTGGTGCCGTTTTTATGAGCGGTCTTGGCGATCTCGGTTGCTTTGTCATAGCCTATGGTCGGGGCGAGTGCGGTGACCAGCATCAGCGAGCGTGCCATCAGATCCTTGATCTGCTCGAGATTGGGCTCTATGCCCACAACACAATTGTCGGTAAAGGAAATAGCAGCATCACCGATCAGGCGAATGGACTGAAGCAGGTTATAGGCGAGCACCGGTTTGAACACATTGAGTTCAAAGTGCCCTTGCGCCCCGGCAATGGTGATCGCTGTGTTATTGCCCATGACCTGGGCAGCTACCATGGTCAGGGCTTCGCACTGGGTCGGGTTGACTTTGCCAGGCATAATCGAAGAGCCGGGCTCATTTGCCGGCAGGCTTAGTTCCCCAAGGCCGGAGCGGGGCCCGGAGCCAAGCAGGCGGATGTCATTGGCAATTTTATTGAGACTGACAGCCACAGTGTTGAGGGCGCCGGACATTTCAACAAAGGCATCATGGGCGGCAAGGGCCTCGAACTTATTGGGTGCTGTGATGAAATCAATGCCGGTTATGGTGGTGACATGGCTTGCAAAGGTTTCGGCAAAGCCGGGTTTGGTATTGAGGCCGGTGCCAACGGCGGTGCCGCCCTGGGCCAGCCATTTGAGGCGGGGCAGGGCTGTTTTGATGCGCTCTATGCCATTGGCGATCTGGGCGGTATAGCCTGAGAATTCCTGACCGAGGGTTAGGGGGGTGGCGTCCTGGCAGTGGGTGCGGCCAATTTTGATGATGTCATTCCAGGATACGGCTTTTTCATCCAGGGCTGCACGCAGGTGCTCAAGAGCTGGCAGAAGTTTGTTTGCAACCTCTTCAACAGCGGCGATGTGCATGGCGGTCGGGAATGTGTCGTTAGATGACTGGGCCCTATTGACATGATCGTTTGGATGAACCGGGTCTTTTGATCCAATGGTGCCGCCCAGAATTTCAATGGCGCGATTGGCGATAACCTCATTGGCGTTCATGTTGCTCTGGGTGCCGGAGCCGGTTTGCCAGACAACCAGTGGGAAGTGATCGTTCAGCTTGCCTTGGATGACATCATCTGCCGCTTTTGAAATGGCATCGGCCAATTCTGGTTCGAGGTTGTCCTGTTCTTTGTTTGTCAGGCTTGCGGCTTTTTTCACGATTCCCAAAGCACGGATGAGCGGTTCTGGCATGGTTTCATTACCGATTTTGAAATTACCAAGTGAGCGCTGGGTCTGGGCCCCCCAATATTTGTCATCTGGAACTTCGAGATTGCCAAAACTGTCTGATTCTGTGCGTGTGGCCACAAGTTATCTCCTGAGTATTGATTGTTGATGGAAGTATATTTAGCGCTTTCACGTGAACTGTTTATAGCCCAATGCCAGACAAAATAGCTTTAGATTGAGCTTTTGAAAAGGGAGGTTCACGGCTTATAAAGAGATTTTGAATTTTTTGTCGGTCTGGCAAGTCCTTGCAAAACCGTTGTTTTTTAAAATATCCGGGAAAACCCCTGTAATCGGTTCCTGATTGTGATGTTTAAGGTTTATAGTGCTCCTCATACTTCCCAGGGCGTTTTGAGTTTACCTGCAACTTATAGCGAAGGCCCATATGCGGATTTATCTTTCCAAATATCATATATCAGTGAATGTCTCACTTTGGCTTTGGGCCTGTCTCATCATCTCAGCTTTGTTGATGGCGGGGTGTTCGTCCGGCAATCAGACAAATATTATAACGGATGTTCCGGCGCCGCCGCGCCTGACTGTACATGCCGGGTGGGATCATATGTCTGAGGGGGCCGCATGGACGAGGGATACGCTTCAGGCGCTTGATCGTCATGGCCAGGGGCTTCTGACTGGGGTGCCTGATGACATTGCTCAATATTGTCCGGCTTATCCGGGGCTGGAGATTCCAGCCCGGCGGGCTTTCTGGGTTCATCTGCTGTCATCTCTTGCCAAATTTGAGAGCAATTATAAACCGGGTGTCAAATTTAATGAAACCACGGTGGACCCGAAGATGCTAACACGTGAAGGCACACCGATTTACAGTCGGGGGCTGTTGCAGATTTCCAGGGAAAGCGCCAATGGTTATGGGTGCAATATTAAAGATGCAAAAGAGCTACATCAGCCGGGGGTGAATATTGCCTGTGCGGTTCGTATTTTCAACCGCTGGATCGTCAAGGATAAGATGATTTCCGGGCGTGTGAAGGGAAAGTGGAAGGGGGCGGCGCGTTATTTCAGCCCTTTTCGAGATGACAGGAAACTTCAAAGCCTGCGCGGGAAAAGTAAACAGCTGGCCATTTGCCAGTGAATTCAGTCCCCGGTTGTTTGCCGGGGTTACTATCTGGCTATGGCTGGAAACAGCATAGATGAGATCAGTTGTTTTTCTTGCGGAACGCATCAAGAGAGACGATTTCAGCGCCGTCCTTGTCAACCTCTTCGATTTCTGAACTTTCAGGTTCAGGCATTTCTGTCACCGGTGTCAGGCGGTCATCTTCTGTTTCGTGATTTTCCGGGCTGTTTTCAGCTGAGGTGTAGGGGGGGATATCTTCCTCATTGGCATTGAGGGTGCTGGCCTGCATGTCCGTTTCCAGAATGGAGGGTGTGATGTTTTCGATATTCTGGCCGCCATTATCAGGCTGCATGTGCCAGCTGTCCTCAAGGAAACTGCTTTTGTCTTCCACAGCTTCGGGCCGGGATGAATGATCAAACTGGAGACCGTATGGCACTGAGGGGTCAAAAAACACTTTGACTGCGCTGTAAGGTATGACCAGCAATTCGGGAATGTTTGAAAAAGAGAGGCGCACCTCGAAATGTTCTTCTTCCACTTTAAGATCCCAGAACTGATGCTGGAGAACGATGGTCATTTCCTTGGGATATTGGGCGCTGATCCGGTTGGAGATTTTTACCCCTGGCGCTGTTGTGTGAAATGAGATGTAGAAATGATGTTCACCGGGCAGGCCCTCTGTGGTGACCTGTTTGAGCACGGTTTTCACCACCGATCGCAGAGCTTCTTTGGCAAGATGTTCATAATTTATGGATTGACCGTTCATTTCTTGTCCTGGCCTCTTTGCCTTTATGCCCCGTTTGGGATGTTTTCAAACGCTTTTGCGCTGAGAACTATGGTTTTAAACTATCTTGCTTGTCATTCTTACGAAGTCTTAAAAATTAGTGGAGGGCTTCTGTTGCCCGGTGCCCTCCAAACCGCGCCTGAACGGGCTTAATCGCGCAGGACTTTCATTTCAGTGCTTATCACTGCATTAAGCAGCTTGAGCAACTGGAGCATAGTTGTCGTTTGCAACTACTATAATGGTCCGATACGGTGGTACCATGCCGAGCAAAAGATCACCCTTTACACCCTCGTCGATCCTATTTCGCCCCCATCAACAACCCATTGATACGCTCAGATTGAGTGATCTGGTATCAATGTTTCAGTCGGTTGCCCTGGCTTGATTTAATATCCAATGGGCTGATGGTGGAGGCGCCGGGTACCGCCCCCGGGTCCGAATGGTTTATTACGATGTCCATTTATCGCCATAGCGAAACAAAGTCTCGCAGTTTTAATATAGTCACTATGGCGGGCAAAAAAAAGGTCTTTGCTGTCAAAAGCGTAAGTAATTCCTTATGAATCTTCTGGATAAGTGGGCCGCGGGAGGGGCGATTGGCATAATCAGCGCTGGACCGGGCCGGGAATCTCGTTCAAAACTGAGCATTATGAAACAATATCTTGATCTATTGGAACGGGTCTGCCGTGAGGGTTCCACGCGCAGTGACCGGACAGGAACGGGCACAAAATCTATTTTTGGGCATCAGATGCGGTTTAACCTTGAAGACGGGTTCCCGGTCTTAACAACCAAAAAACTGCATTTAAAGTCGATCATTCATGAGCTTTTGTGGTTTTTGATGGGGGAGACCAATATTGGTTATCTCAAGGATAACGGGGTTTCCATCTGGGATGAATGGGCCGATGAAAATGGTGATCTTGGGCCTGTTTACGGGTCACAGTGGCGCTCATGGCCCACCGCTGACGGGCAGACGATCGATCAGATTGCCTTGCTGGTTGAGGCGCTGAAAAGCAACCCCCATTCGCGGCGCCATGTTGTCAGTGCCTGGAACCCGGCCGAAGTTGATAATATGGCCTTGCCGCCCTGTCATTGTCTGTTTCAGTTTTATGTGGCTGAGGGGCGGCTTTCCTGCCAGCTTTATCAACGCTCAGCTGATATTTTTCTGGGTGTCCCGTTTAATATCGCCTCTTATGCGCTGCTCACCCAGATGATGGCGCAGGTAACCGGGTTCAAGCCGGGGGATTTTGTGCACAGCTTTGGTGATGCGCATCTTTACCTCAACCACGTGGAACAAGCAGAGCTGCAGCTCTCGCGGGAACCAAGGCCCTTGCCGCAAATGCGGATCAACCCCGATATACGGAATATATTCGATTTTACATACGATGATTTTGAGCTTGTGGGGTATGAGCCGCATCCGCGTATTGCAGCGCCGATCGCGGTTTGAGAAGGGAGAGGCTTGTGATTTCTCTCATTGTGGCTGTTTCCAAAAACGGCGTTATTGGCAAAGATAACCAATTACTATGGCGGTTGCGTACTGATATGCAGCGTTTTCGCAAACTGACCATGGGCAAACCTGTCATTATGGGGCGCCGGACTTTTCACTCCATTGGCAAGCCATTGCCAGGCCGTGACAATATTATAATATCGCGGCAAGCCGGTTTTGAGGTTGAGGGTGCTTTTGTGGTGCCTTCTGTTGCGGCGGGCCTTGCGCTGGGCGCGCAGCGCTCGGCCCCGGAGACAGGCAATGAAGTGATGGTGATCGGCGGGGCCATGATATATGAGGCAACCCGCTCTGTTGCCGGGCGGATCTACCTTAGCCTTGTTGAGGCCGAGATGGAGGGTGATGTTTTTTTCGAGCTTCCCTCCCCCGATGAGTGGGAGCTCTTGTCCAGTACCTTCTGCCCGGCTGGCGAGAAGGATGAATTTGCACATCATTTTCATATCTATGAGCGGGTTTGAAGCGGGCTTTTCACCTTCGGTCTGCAAGCCATAAATTAACCTGAGATCCAGACACATCAGCAAATATTGTTGAGCGTACCTACCATGGCCCTCTTAACCGAGGGCAGGGGCTGACCACTGACATAACTTATTCTTATACCGGGTTAAGAGTATCTTTAGATAATAATCAGTATCCTAATTTTCATTGTACGTTGCTTTGTGATTGTCTTGGTTGATCACGGGCTATGTGGGGCTTGATGATTGGGGACAGGAATTAATGGCACTTACTGAAAATTTTGATGAAGATTCTGAAGTAAAAAATGAGGTTTATTCAGGCGCTAACCGCCGTATTTTTGGAGAAAAGCTCAGTAAGCTTGGGCTGGATATTGCCGTTTCAGCCGATATAATTGAAGAAATTGCAAATGTCGCTGATGGTGACAGGGGGCAATTTGACTCATTTCTCGGAGAGCTGAGTAATCTGCAGGAAACGACCAATGAAATTTCCATGAATGTTTCCGAAGCTACCAGCATTGCCTCGCATGCGAATATGGAAATTCAAAGCTCGCGAAGCACGGTTGATGAAGCGCAGACTGAAATTCGGCGGATGATAGATGCCGTTAATGCCAGTGAAACCCGCATGGAAGAACTTTCCAAAGCCATTGAGAATGTGGGCGGGATTATCAATGTCATTTATACCATAGCCAAACAGACCAATTTGCTGGCGCTTAACGCGACGATTGAAGCCGCGCGGGCTGGCGAGGCAGGCCGGGGGTTCAGTGTCGTTGCCAGTGAGGTGAAAGCGCTTGCCAGTTCCACTTCCGAGGCCACGACCAAAATTGAAGAAACTCTGGATGAAATTAAAACCGGATTTGAGCTTTTGCGCTCCACCAGCAAACAAAGCTCAGAAACAGCTATTAACGTTGGTGAAAAAACAGAAACATTTGGCGCGATTATGGATACGGTTTCAAGCGCAATGGATACGATAGACCGAAAAACCGGCATTATTGATCAGCAAATGACTGTGGTGAATGAGGTTTGTGATGAATTTTCAACCATTTCACAAGGTGTTTCCGTAAATCTTGGCCAATCTTGTGAAAAATTGATGGCTTCGTCAGACACCATGCGCAACGTTTCTGATGAAACGGACAACATGGTGCTTGAAACCGCGATATCTGGGCGCAATCTCGGTGAAAAAGAGATTGTTAAATTAGCAGAAACTGCGGCCCTAAAAATTACCGGTATTTTTGAAGATGGATTGCGTAATGGGCTGGTCAGCCTGAGTGATCTGTTTGATCGTAACCATGAAGAAATAGAGGGCACGAACCCGCAACAGTACCTCGCCAGACATTCCAAATTTGTTGATAAATATATTCAACCGGTTATTGAAGAAACTGTTGCCGCGAAAGATCGTATTGCCTGGTGTGCGACCATTGATAATACCGCTTATATTTCTGCCAATATTCTTGCCGTTTCCAAACCACAGGGTAGTGACCCTGTCTGGAATATGGCGAACTGCCGCAACCATCGGTATTTCGCAGACCGGACAGGAATGAGGGCCAGTCAGAGCACAGAACCTTTGCTATTACAGACCTATCGCCGGGATATGGGGGCTGGTGTTTTTGTTCCGATGAAAGATATCAGCGCGCCAATTTACATAGAAGAGCGGCACTGGGGTGGTTTCAGAATTGGCTATACGCCCTGATTAACTGTTTTTGTATTTTAATGATATGTTCAATGGGGGGCTTCAGGCCCCCTTTTATTGTTGCTGAAGCATTGCATCTTTAACCGCAGGCTCTTATAAGGATAAACATCAATTTAAGCAGGGTGCTTTAGCCAGGACAGGTTTTTTTAACCTTCCTTGAATGAAGGTGTCTTTAATTTTGCGTTTTAGACACTATATTGACATTCATGTATCGTCAGATTGTATTTGTGATGTTCATTATCGCTGGAATGTCTGACAACGCAATTCACTGGAAAAACTTCATTTTAATGTAGAGACACAGGAAATTAATATGCCTTGGAGTGGTCAGAACGGGAATAATGGTGGTTGGAAAGGCAATGGTGACGGGCCTTGGGGACCACGCTCCAAAGGGGGCGGCCAGCAAAATGATATTGAAGAGCTTTTCAAGAAAAGTCAGGACCGATTGAAACGCGCCATGCCGGGGGGTAGTAAGCCTGGCGGGGGTATAGCCGGGCCGCTGTTTTATCTGTTGCTTGCCGGTGTTCTTGCCGTTGTGGGATTTTTTGCCTTTACCGTTAAAGTTGAACCTGACCAGGTTGGCATTGTGACGTTTTTTGGAAAGTATGAACGCACCCTGACTGAGGGATTGCACCCTCGCTTACCCAACCCCATTGAAAAAGTTTATCTTGTCCGGCCGCAATTTGCTCAGCAGATTTCCATTGGCTCCGGGCGGGATTTCAATAATCGCGGTTTCAGGCAGGGCACGACAATTGATGACCCGAATTCAAGCCTGATGCTGACCGGTGACAACAATATTGTTGATGTGCAGTTTTCCATACAGTGGAATATCAAAGACGCGCAAAAATTCCTGTTTAATGTTGAGAACCCGGCCAAGGCGGTTCGTGAAGTGGCGGAAAGCGCCATGCGGGAGGTTGTTGGCCAAAAAACACTGAATGATGTTTTGAATGAAACATTTGAGAAGAACCAGGATGAAGTGCAGGCGCTGATGCAAACAACTCTTGATACATACAATTCCGGTATCAACATTGTGGTTGTTCTGATTGGCAAGCCGGACGTTCCGAAAGATGTTGTTCAGGCGGTGAATGATGTGGAGGCGGCCAAACAGGATAAAAGCCGGCTGGAGCAGGAAGCCAAAGCCTATATCAATAAAGCCGTGCCTGAAGCGCGCGGTGAAGCGGCCAAAATCATTGAAGCTGCTGAGGCTTATAAAAACCGGATCGTTGCGGAAGCTGAAGGTGAAGCGGCGCGGTTCAAGAGTATTTATACAGAATACAGCAAGGCTCCTGAGGTCACCCGGGAGCGGCTTTATATCGAGATGATGGAGCGGGTCTTTTCAGGCACTGACAAGATCATTCTTGATAACAAGAGTGATGGATCGGGACAGAACGTGGTTCCCTATTTGCCACTTAATGAATTACAACGGAATAAGAAGTAAGGAGATTTGAGATGCGTGGATTTTTTAGCTTCTTGCTTGTTGCCCTCATCGGCTTGAGCGTGCTTGCGTATTTTTCAATGTTCACTGTTCAGCAAACTGAGCGGGCTATGGTCCTGCAGCTGGGCGCGGTTAAAAAAGAAATTTCCGAAGCAGGGCTGCACTTCAAACTGCCCTTTGTTCAAAATGTTGTTTATTTTGACAAGCGGTTGCTTGAGGTTGATGTGCCCTCGCGGGAGATTCTGATCGCGGGTAAGAAGCGGATCATCGTGGATGCATTTGCCCGTTACCGGATTATTGAGCCTTTGAAGTTTTATCAGAATATCAGAACCCGGCTGCAGTTTGACAGCCGCCTTTCCAATTATGTGAATGCCTCTCTCAGGCAGGTGTTTTCCAGCGCCAGTCTTGATGATGTGGTGCGGGACAAGCGTCAGACATTGATGGATCAGGTGACAAATGTTGTTCGCTCGCAGATACCGCAGTTTGGGGTTGAAGTGGTTGATGTCCGCCTCAAACGTGCTGATTTGCCAAACCAACTGCGGAATAATGTTTACACAAGGATGCAGCGGGAGCGCCAGCAGGAGGCTGCCAGTTACCGGGCCGAGGGCGAGGAAATCGCCCGTACCATTCGTGCTCAGGCTGACCGTCAGGTGATTGAGCTTGAAGCTGATGCGACCAAAAAATCCGAGATCATTCGCGGTGAAGGGGATGCGACGCGCAATAAAGTATTTGCCGAGGCGTTCAGTCTTGATCCGAAATTCTTTTCTTTTTATCGCTCAATGCAGGCCTATGAGAAAGGCCTGGCATCAGGTGATACTCGGCTGGTTATTTCGCCCAATTCTGAATTTTTTAAATATTTTAACAAGTCCCGTGACGATTAAAGACGGCCAGGTTTTATGGAAATGCTTGATTTTGTGATGGGTGTTGGCTTTGCGTTTGTTCTTGAGGGTTTGATCTGGAGTCTTTTTCCTGGCCAGATTATTCGTGTGGTAGAAGAGCTTGCGCAGCGCGATATCAATGGGTTGCGCTATGTCGGACTGGGGTCACTTTCACTGGGGATTGCGATTATCTGGTTTGTCATTACCAACCGGGTAACCCCATAAGATCAAGTTTCCTGTGTTTGCTGTTCTTTATCGGTTTTTGTTATCAATGATTTGATCAAGAGGGCCACATAAATACCTTAGTTTTTCGGCAGATGGTGTATAATCAGTCTTAAATTATTTTCGGCGGATTGGTAAAATAAGCCGTTATTGAATGTGCGTGTAACTGTTTATTTTCTACCCATTATATACTCACTGGTGGGCTGCCAAACTCAGGGATCAGGTTTGGTATCTCTTATGCAAGACTGACCAAGTCTTTTGTCATTACCAGCTTGAGAAGATGTTGTTGATCATTGGGGTTTGGCAGAGGCCTCCGTTCCCTGGTCAGGGCGGCTTGTTCAGCAAAATTATTTTTCCATCCCTTGATTGAGATGCCTGCATTTAGGAGATTTCTATGTTTAGCCATATCAGACACAAAACCGGACAACGCCGTGCCTCACGGTTACGCCAGCCACATCAGGCAAAGGTTATGGTCGTCGACCGTGATCTGGCATACCGGTCGCTGTTGCGAGATGGTCTTATTTATCTGGCAATTGGTTTTTTTGCCCTCACTTTCCTCTCAATGGCTCATGCCAAGGCACCTGATGCGGCGGATGATACGCTTGCGAGCCTGGCTGATCGGTTGCAATGGGCTGTGGTGAATATTTCGACCAGCCAGAAGGTCAAACGGACAGCACGCGATCAGTTGCGCAAGATGCCAAAAAGCTGGTTGTTTGATAAATTCTTCAAGGACCAATATGAGAAGAACCGCAATCAGAAAGAGTTCAAGCGGATTAGTTCGCTTGGTTCTGGTTTTGTTATTGATCCTTCTGGTTTGATTGTCACCAATAATCACGTGATAAAAGGCGCTGACGAAATTTTCATTAATTTTGTTGATGGCTCAAAACTGAAAGTTGAAAAGGTGATCGGGATTGATGAAAAAACTGATCTTGCCTTGTTGAAGGTTAACCCCAAGACCCCGTTAAAGGCTGTTCCTTTTGGCTCATCTGATAAAGCGCGTGTCGGTGATTGGGTGATGGCCATTGGTAACCCGTTTGGCCTTGGCGGAACCGTGACTGTGGGCATCGTATCTGCCAAAAACAGGGACATTAACTCCGGCCCTTATGATGAGTTCATTCAAACTGATGCCGCCATTAACCGGGGTAATTCCGGTGGCCCGCTCTTTAACATGAGGGGTGAAGTGATTGGTGTGAATACAGCGATTATTTCACCATCAGGTGGCTCTATTGGTATCGGATTTTCTGTGCCTTCTGATACCGTTGTGAATGTGATTGAACAGCTGCAGAAATACGGCAAAACAAGGCGCGGCTGGCTTGGGGTGTTTATCCAGAAAGTCACACCTGAACTTGCGGAAAGTTTTGGCCTTGATAAGGCGGAAGGGGCGCTTGTTTCCAAGGTCACGAAAGACGGGCCGGCGGAAGCGGCTGGCCTTCGTGTCAGTGATATCATTCTGGAATTTGATGGGCATAAGGTAAAATCTTCCAGGTTTCTGCCAAAGATTGTTGCCCTTACACCGGTGGATAAAGATGTGGCGGTCAAGGTTTTCAGGGATGGGGCTGTTGCGACGCTTTCTGTGAAAATCGCCCGGCTTGAAGAGGCTGAGAAGAAAAATGTCAATCTTCAGAAAGATCTTAAGATTGATGAACCTGAAACCCTGGATTTTATGGGAATGACCCTCTCCAAGATGACAGAGGAATTGCGTAAGAAATACCGGATAGACAAAGCAACCAGAGGTGTTGTTATCACTGCGGTTGAAGCCGGGAGTCCAGCGCATGAAAACGGCATTCGGGCCGGGTTTGTTATTCTTGAGGTGAAGCAGGAGCCTGTATTTGCGCCCGCTGATGTGGTGGAGAAGTTCGAGAGTGTGAGCAAATCCAACAAGGAAAATGCCCTGCTCTTTCTTGACAAGGGCAATGGGGAGGCAGGCTTTGTGGCCTTGCCCTCAAAGCCACAGGGCTAAAGAGGGCTAAAGAGGGCTAAAGAAGGTTTTTTTAAAACTTTAAAATTGCCGGTTAAGTACTACCTGGATTAAACAAGAAAAAGGCATCAGAGATTTCTGATGCCTTTTTCTTTTTGGTTTTCCGTCCTTCACTGTTTTCGTTGGAAGGGTTGTGATTTCAGCCCTGTTGATTGTGGATCACCAATTGGGGGAAGGGAAGCTCGAGGTTCATTTCATTTGAAGCCATAATGATAAGCCGGGTGATTTCACCTTCGATTTCCTCAAAATTTTCGGCCTGGCGACCTTTGATATCAACTTCGATATCAAAGTCGAGTGAGGAGGCACCCGCCCGCACAAGCCCGACGGCTACATGGTTGATGTCCTCTGGCGGGATATATTGTTCAAGCCCTTTTAGAATAAAAGTTTTGAGATCATTCGGGATTTTTTCAGCCGCGTCTTTTTGATGTGCGTAAGCGAGGCCAAATTCCTGGCGTATGCGAAACCCGGTTGAGAGATTGCGAAATTTTGCGGCCAGAAAATCCTGAGTTGTAAATGTAATGCGTGAGCCGCCGAGTTCGATCAGTTGAACAAGCTCAGGTGTTTGGGAATTGACTTTGGCGATTTGCCCGTTCTCTAGCTGGATCCAATCGCCTTTCTGGGTTGGGAACCAGGCTTCGTGAGCTGCGGGCGGGCGGGAGTGACGGCCAATTAATTCCCGAATGGGAAGTGTGAAATGCCCACCTTCAAGGGCGGGATTTTCAAAATCCGTGTAATGATCCAGCGTTTTAACGCGCCATGGCACGCCATCAATCATGAGGCGTTCCCCTTCCTGGACGGCACCCAGATTTAATAAAAGCACTGTTTGTTCTATGATAGCCGGGAGGACTTTAAGGCTGATCCAGACTAGGGCGAGCGTAAACAGGCCGGCAATGGCCAGCAACACCCAGTCATTCATCAGATTGAGGACAATCATGGTTGTCAGCAGGGCTGCAATGATGGTGAAGAATTCAAATGAAATTTTTGCAGCCCTTGCGTAGAGACTTTTTTTCAGGCCGCTCTTTCTGAACAGTATAGCGGCTGATTTGTCGATCAGTCGCAGTATGATCAGGGTGGCGAAAAAGGTGAAAACAGCAATCAACAGGTTGAGGCCACGGGTGCGAATAAAGTCAGTTGCATAGTTGTTGAGGTTCAATGTCTTGTTGGATTTTTCCTTGAGCTGGAGCTGTTTTCGTGTGGTTGTCTCGAGGTTTGTTGCTTCTTCCAGACGTTTAGCCCACTCTGCCCGTTGTTTTTTCAGATGTGTTTTGGCCAGCTTTGTATTGTTGGTGGTTTTGTTCTTTTTGGTATCCATTAAAACATCTATACGCTCGAGCGCCTCTTTGGCGACAAGCTGGCGGCGCTGACTTTCCGTAATGGTTGTTTTCAGTTTGTCTATGAAGCGGGCATCTTCGGTGCTGCTTTTGATCATCTTGACGATGGGTTCAGCCAGATTCTGCAATTCTTCTTCTAGATTGAATGTTTTGGTCTGGTTGGCGAAGTAGGCTTCATCAGTTATACCGCTGGTCAGGGATGCTATCTGGTTTTCTATGTTTTCAAGCTTTACAGTTTCCGCTTTCAGTTGCTCTTCAAGTTCGGTTTTGGTGACATTTTCTTTTGCGGCTCTTAATTTATTCTTGAGCTCCTTTATCAACTGGTTTTGTTGTTTTTGTTCGCTCAAGAGCCTTGTCAATGTTTCGAGAGTTTCATTGTTTTCCTGGTCCAGGGTTTGTTCCTGCTGGTCTTTGGCTTCTTTGGTTTGTGCTGCTTCCTCAGCCATGACTGGAACCGCTGGCAACAGAGCTGGCATCATAATGAGCGTCATCGCGATCATGAGGGGGATGGTTTTCAATGCGGTAGATTTATGCATTTGTGTTTTGTCGGGTCCTATAATGGGTTCATTCAGTTGGTTGCAAACTCACATTGGCTATAGCCCTGTATGTAGAGCAAGCTGGTGAGGTCTGTGTGATTTATGGCAACATCTGCTTTTGCTGCCACGATCGGTTTGGCGTGGTAGGCCACACCCAGGCCAGATAGTGTGATCATTTCAAGGTCATTGGCGCCGTCACCCACGGCAAGCGCTTCCTCGGGGCCGATGCCAAGCTCACTGGCAAGGTTGATCAGGGCCTCTTTTTTAGCTGTGCTTCCCAGTATGGGGGGGATGACATTGCCGGTCAGTTTACCATCAATAATTTCCAATGTATTGGCTCTCGTGGTGTGAAAGCCACTGAGGGCGCCGATTTTTTCGGTAAAGTATGTGAAACCGCCGGATACAAGGGCACAATGGGCGCCTGATTTTGCCATTGTTCTAACAAGGGTGCTGGCACCGGGTGAAAGTTCGAGCCGTTCGTTAATCACTGTTTCAAGGTCTGCGATTGTCAGGTCCTTGAGAAGTGTGACGCGCTCATTCAGGGCGGTTTCAAAATCCAGCTCACCGCGCATGGCGCGTTCGGTGATTGCTGCGACCTTTGGTTTGATGTCGGCCATGTGTGCAATTTCGTCTATGCATTCCTGGCGGATGATGGTCGAATCCATATCTGATATCAGAAGTTTTTTGCGCCGGTTTCTTCCTGACGTGATGGCGTAATCAATGGGTTGGCCCGCGATAAACGAACTGATGGAGTTTGCTGCTTTGCGTTTCTCTGCTTCACTGAGCGGGATTTCCAGCGCAGTACCCTGTTGCAGCCAACTGATTTCACCCTTGAGGCCCGCGCTCTCAAGCCAACTCGTCACGGCGTTGCTTTCAAGGATGTTTTGCCCTTCCGGGGCAATCAGACTGAGAATGAAGGGTTGTTCTGACATTGATTTTATTCTTTCAGGGGCAATTAAATTTAGCCGTGGCAATCACTCCGAACAGAGCCGTTGGCGCTTATGCTGTCTTGCTCAAGTTTCAGGAAGTTTGATCCTACTGGATGGCTGTTATTCACAATTGTGCGGATTGCGGGCCTTAGGATTTATTCCTATCACATGGTACTGATCAAACAGCTGTAAGCGGGCTGTTAAATTTGATGTTGCACTGCCTTTGTTAGCCTCTAGATTGTGGCTTCACAACCTAAATTGATATGAGATGCTCAACTATCACGCTTTCCGTGTTCCTTGGGTATCAGGAATTTGTTCAACCTATGGAATAAAGGGGCAGACGATGAAACCGGTGTTGATTGCAGGGCCAACGGCCAGCGGGAAGTCATCAGCGGCGCTGGCGATTGCTGATGCGTGTGGCGGCGTTATCATCAATGCCGATTCAGCCCAGGTTTATAAAGAACTATCAATCCTCACGGCTCGGCCTCAAAAGTCGGAACTGGCGCGGGCGCCGCATTTTCTATATGGCCATGTCTCAGGGCGTGAGGCCTATTCAACCGGGGCATGGTTGCGGGATGTTGGCAAGCTGCTCAAAGATACAGCGGCCCGGGGCGAGCGGGCCATTATTGTCGGCGGGACCGGGCTCTATTTTCATGGTTTGCTTGAGGGCTTATCTTGCGTGCCGGCGATTGATGAAGACACCAGGGCGCATTGGCGCGGTGAGGCAGAGCGGCTGGGGGGGGCGGGGCTGCATAAAGTTCTGTTGGAAAAAGACCCGGTGATGGCAGGTATTTTAAACCCGAATGACCGGCAAAGGCTTGTGCGGGCCCTTGAGGTTCTGGAGGGGACCGGGCGCAGCCTCAGATTATGGCAGGCGGAGACGGGGCCGCCCCTCTTGAAACTTACTGAGACGCACCCGTTTGTTTTAAATACGGAGCGGCCGCTATTATATGAACGGATCAATCAGAGATTTGAGAAGATGGTTGAGGGCGGTGTTATAAATGAGGTGAAGGCGGTTGTTGAGGCGGGTTTTTCCGCACAGTTACCGATGATGCGGGCGCTGGGCGTGCCGGAGCTTTGCCAATACATCAAGGGTGATATCAGCCTGGATGAGGCGATTTCACGCGCCAGCCAGCAGACACGGCGCTATGCGAAACGGCAGTTGACATGGCTTAGGCGCAATATGATTGCCTGGAATCAGGTAAATACGAAACAAATGAAAAGCGAACTTGCAAATATTTTTGCAATAATTCACAATAATGGTTGACCTTGGTTTTTGCTTTGATTAGGGTCTCTGGCTTGATATGAGCTTGTTTCACATTTGAAAACAAGGATGTGAGGCTCTTGCTGCGGTTTTATTGGCAGATAGTAGGGTTTTAGGCTGTTTGCTCAATAAAAGCGTGTTATCGCTTGTTTGCGTTTGTTTTTCTGATGCTGAATTGCTGAGGATTTATCAAACCACAGGATTTAATTGTGAAGGCCTGAACTTGTTATGTGGCGTCAGGCCTCTTTTTTTGATTTTGATTGTATGATTTTTGGAGAATGTCGATGTCACGGATGATGACCGGTGCCGAAATTGTTTTACAAGCCCTGGCTGATCAGGGGGTGGAGCATATTTTTGGGTATCCGGGTGGGGCGGTTCTGCCTATCTATGATGCTATTTTTGATCGGAATGATATTGAGCATATTCTTGTTCGCCATGAACAGGGAGCGGCTCATGCGGCTGAGGGATATGCGCGCTCAACTGGTAAGGTTGGGGTGTTGCTGGTAACATCAGGGCCAGGCGTTACCAATGCTGTCACCGGGCTGGCGGATGCCATGCTTGATTCTATTCCGCTGGTTTGCATTTCAGGCCAGGTGCCAAGCCACCTGATCGGTACAGATGCCTTTCAGGAATGCGATACTGTTGGCATTACCAGGCCATGCACAAAACATAATTATCTTGTGAAGGATGTGAATGAACTGGCGCGGGTGATGCACGAGGCGTTTTTTGTCGCCTCCAGTGGGCGGCCTGGCCCGGTTGTTATTGATATTCCTAAAGATATTCAGTTTCTTGAGGGTGAATATATGGGCCCCAAGAAAATTTCTCACAGGACTTACCGGCCGCGGGTGAAAGCTGAGCAATCTGCTGTGCAGGAAGCGGCCGAGATGATTGCCAGCGCGAAAAAGCCACTGTTTTACACGGGCGGCGGGGTGATCAACTCTGGCCCGAACGCCTGCCGTTTGCTCACAGATTTTGTCAACAAGACCGGTGCGCCTATCACTTCAACCCTGATGGGGCTTGGGGCGTATCCTGCCTCCAGCAACAAGTGGATCGGCATGCTCGGCATGCATGGCACTTATGAGGCCAATTGGGCAATGCATGACTGTGATGTGATGGTTTGTGTCGGGGCTCGTTTTGATGATCGCATTACTGGGCGGGTGGATGCGTTTGCCCCTCATTCAAAAAAAATTCACATTGATATTGACCCTTCTTCGATCAACAAGAATGTCCGTGTGGATTTGCCGATCATAGGTGATGTCGGCCATGTTATGGAGGATCTGCTCCGGGTCTGGAAGAGCCAGGCACTGCAGATGCAGAAAAAGCATTTAAAAGACTGGTGGAGCCAGATTGAGCAATGGCGCGCAAAAAAATGCCTCAGCTATCAGCCATCCAAGAAAACCATCATGCCGCAATATGCCATTGAGCGGCTTTATGAACTGACCAAAGACCGGGAAACTTTCATCACGACGGAAGTTGGCCAGCATCAGATGTGGGCGGCTCAATATTATGGTTTTGACAAGCCCAATCACTGGATGACTTCCGGCGGGCTTGGCACTATGGGGTATGGTTTGCCTGCGGCGCTTGGGGTGCAGACGGCGCACCGGGATGCGCTTGTTATTGATATTGCCGGTGAAGCGTCTGTTCAGATGACAATGCAGGAGATGTCCACGGCCGTGCAATATGATCTGCCGATCAAGATCTTTATTCTGAATAATGAATATATGGGCATGGTGCGGCAATGGCAGGAGCTTTTGCATGGCGGGCGGTATTCGCACTCTTACTCCGAAGCGTTGCCGGATTTTGTAAAACTGGCGGAAGCTTATGGCGGGGTCGGGTTCCGGGTTGATAAACCCGGTGATCTTGATGGGGCGATCAAGGAGATGATCAATGTTGACAAACCTGTGCTGTTTGATTGCCGGGTTGAGAAACTGGCCAATTGTTTCCCCATGATCCCTTCTGGTGAGGCACATAATAAAATGCTGCTTGCCAGTGATGTCAAAGATGACGAAATCGGAGATGCAATCAGTGACGAGGGCAAGGTACTTGTCTGATTGGGTTCTACGAAATACTGGTTCCGCCATCAGGTTAGGCCAGCTTCCAATAACAGAAATAACAGTTACAGGCTGAACAGGATTTATGGACACAAAGCATGAAATAGCGGAAAGACATACGCTTTCTGCGTTGGTGGATAATGAGCCGGGCGTTCTGGCAAGAGTTATCGGGTTGTTTTCCGGGCGCGGGTATAACATTGACAGTTTGACCGTGACAGAAACAAGCCATGAAAAACATATCTCTCGCATCACAGTGGTGACGACAGGCACGCCGATGGTCATTGAGCAGATCAAGGCCCTGTTTGAGCGTCTGGTGCCGGTGCACAGGGTCACTGACCTGACTGTTATCGGGGCTTCGCTGGAACGAGAGCTTGCGCTCATCAAAGTGGCCGGCAAGGGGGAGAGCCGGGTTGAAGCCCTGAGGCTTGGTGAGGCATTTCGGGCCCAGGTGGTTGATGCCTCAACAGAGCACTTTGTGTTTGAGGTCACTGGCCGGTCCAGCAAGATTGAGCAGTTTATTCAGTTGATGAAACCGCTTGGACTGGTTGAAGTGGCGCGGACGGGTATTGCTGCGATATCTCGCGGTGCTGAGGGAATGGGTGATCGTTAGATCACTTGGTTTCACTAACAGGGAATTTCCAACAATTTCATCCGGGTTAAGCCGTTTATGCCAACGAATTTGAGTGTTAATCTGAATGCGGTTGCCATGCTCAGAAACCGGCGGGATCTGCCATGGCCGAGTGTAACCGGTTTTGGTGCCGCTGCTTTGGAGGCCGGGGCCCATGGGCTGACCGTTCACCCCCGCCCGGATGAGCGCCATATCAGGCGACGTGATGTTTATGATTTAAAAGAGATGATCACGGCTGACTGGGCCGGCAGGGAATTTAATATCGAGGGGTATCCGGATGATCAGTTTCTGGCCCTTATTGATGAGGTGCGGCCGGATCAGGTAACGCTGGTGCCGGATGATCCTGATCAGGCAACGTCGGATCATGGCTGGGACATTGCTGGTGAGAGGCGCCGGCTTGAGGAAGTGATCGCGCGGCTGAAACCTGTGGCACGGGTTTCCCTGTTTGTGGATGCAGTGCCGGAGCGGGCTGTTGAGGCGCGGAATGTCGGGGCTGACAGGGTGGAGATTTTCACCGGGCCTTACGGTGTTTTAACAGAGGCTTCAAAGATAAAGGCCGAGCTTGGGAGGATTGCCGGGACGGCGCGGGCTGCCAGAGACGCGGGGCTTGGGGTTAATGGGGGGCATGATTTGACCTTGCTGAATTTACCGGCATTGATGGCGGTAACAAGCGATATCGATGAATGTTCGATTGGTCATTGTTTTACTGCGGATTGTTTGTTTTTCGGGGTTTTTGAAACTGTAAAACGCTATTTAACAGCACTTGGACATTGACAAGAACGGAGTTGGGCTATACCCCCTCAATTCAAGTCAGGGGCGGGAAGGCCCATCAAGTTCATATAGAAAAGAAGGTATGGAGAAGACATGCGTGTTTATTATGACAGCGATGCTGATCTCAATCTCATAAAATCAAAAAAGGTTGCGATCATTGGCTATGGATCTCAGGGGCATGCTCATGCCTTGAATATGAAAGATTCCGGTGTAGCCGATGTGGCGGTAGCACTCAGGGAAGGATCCTCGTCACGGGGGAAGGCTGAAGCGGAAGGCATACAGGTCATGACTGTGACAGAGGCGGCGAAGTGGGCCGATGTCATGATGTTTCTTGTGCCGGATGAATTGCAGGCTGACATCTATAATGAAGAGATCGCCCCTTATATTCGGGATGGTGCTGCGCTGGCATTTGCCCATGGTCTCAATGTTCATTTTAATCTCATTAACCCGAAAGATACGGTTGATGTGATCATGATCGCGCCAAAGGGGCCTGGCCATACTGTGCGCGGTGAATATTTACGCGGCGGTGGTTTGCCTTGTCTGATTGCGGTACATCAGGATGCCTCGGGTAATGCCAAAGATCTGGCGCTTTCCTATTCGGCTGCGATTGGCGGCGGTAAGGCGGGTACCATTGAAACCACCTTCCGTGAGGAATGTGAAACCGACCTCTTTGGTGAGCAGGCCGTCCTTTGCGGCGGTGTTGTTGAATTGATGCGCTGCGGTTTTGAAACCCTGACCGAGGCGGGTTATGCCCCGGAGATGGCGTATTTTGAATGTCTCCACGAGATGAAGCTGATCGTTGATCTGATTTATGAAGGTGGTATCGCCAATATGAACTATTCAATCTCGAATACGGCGGAATATGGTGAGTATGTTTCTGGCCCGAGAGTGATTACACCTGAAACCAAGGTGGCAATGAAGGCCATTCTCAATGACATTCAGGAGGGGCGCTTTACGCGTGACTGGATGCTTGAAAACAAGGTTGGGCAAACCAGCTTCAAGGCCATGCGAACGAAAGCTGATGAACATCCTTGTGAAGAGGTCGGGGCCAAGCTTCGCGGTATGATGCCATGGATCAAGGAAAACTCGCTGGTCGATAAATCCAAAAACTAGCGCTCTCTGACAGATCTGATTTTTTTCAACCCCCTCTTTCTTCAGGAGGGGGTTGTTTTTTGTGCGCTGCTTCTCCCCGTTTTTCACAATGGGTCAAGAAGCTGAATTTTTACGTTTTGGCGCCGTTTTTTTACTGTTAGGTTGATCCATCAAAAGAGTTTTAGAAAGTGAGACATCTGATGGGGCGCGCATTTCATATTCTTGATGTTTTTACAGAACGGGCTTATGGGGGCAACCAGCTTGCGGTGGTTGAAGATGCTGATGGTCTTGATGAAGGTCAGATGCAGGCAATCACTATTGAGTTCGGGTTTTCTGAAACAGTGTTTTTGCATAAAAGCACAAATGCGTTGGCTGGGGCTAAAATGCGGATATTCACCCCGGCTCAGGAGATCCCTTTTGCCGGGCACCCGACGATCGGAACAGCGGTTTTGCTGGGGGAGAGAAAAATCTCTCAAAATGGTGGCTCTGGAGATGCGCTGATTATGTTAGAGCAGGAAATCGGACTGGTGCGCTCTGTTGTCTCCATGAGTGAGGGGGCTGTGACTTACGCTGAATTTGATGTCCCCAAACTACCCACGCGGGATGCTGAGGTGCCGGAAACTGACCTGGTTGCAGATGCGCTCAACCTTGGTGTGATGGATATTGGTTTTGAAAATCATACGATGATCTGCGCGCAGGCCGGGAACCGTTTTATCTATGTTCCGCTCCGTAATATTGCGATTGTCCGGCAGGCGGAGCCGGACTTTACTTATTGGGATCAGGCTTTTGACAAGTTTGGGCCGCTTGGGGTTTTTGTTTATTGCCGGCATGGGGTGGAGGCGAAAGCCGGTTTCCACGCCCGGATGTTTGCACCAGCGCTTGGTGTTTATGAAGATGCCGCCACAGGCAGCGCTGCGGCGGCGTTTGCTGTGGTCATGGAGACGTTTGAGTGTGATAACCGCTCCAGCCTTGAAACATATATTGAGCAGGGGTATGAGATCGGGCGGCCGAGCCTCATGAAGTTGGAGGTTGAATTTGAAGCGCAAAAGATGCGCGCGGTGCGGGTTGGCGGGCACGCGATCCGGGTGGCTAAGGGGGAGCTGCTTTAAGCCCCCGCCCAGAATGGTAACGGTTTCTATCAGGCCCTGACCTTCAGGTCCGCTCTGGTTTTATATGGTTTCTTAAAATACGATACGCCCGCCGATGATCAGCTGGTCAGCTTCCGCGTCTTTGGCAACATTTGTGATATTCACAAGCGGGGCAAAACCAGTGTTATGGGAATATTCTATGCCCATAGTAAAGTTGGGGTGAATGAAAACTTCCACGCCGGCCATGATCTGTTCGATCTCATCAAAAATTGGTGCGCCGGGGCCTCCCGTTGAAAACGGGCCGATATCTGAACGGCTGTAACTCACCGAGAAATGGGTTTTCCGGTTCAGTATTTCAGTTTTATAGCGGCCTTGTACGGTCCAGGATTTCAGCTCCTGACCGGTCGCGGGCCAGTCGTCCAGGGTTGCGGTGTATTCTGCCATCAGGTCGAAGCGGTCCGATATATATTCAGCCCTCAGGTCAAAAGCGGCATTACGGCCCCGGCATTTGGGGACGCCTTGGGTGCCGGGCGTGACCGGGCAGTCAATTGCAGGGCCAGGGTGATGGGGCAGGGTGTGATTATAGATCGTGCCATGCAAGTAACCGGCGCCGGCTTTCAGTGTGCCGTTCATGAAGGGGATCATGACATCGCCGTCAATTGCGAAATTATCTATTTTGTCGTCATTGGCGGTGTCGGCTGTGCGTAGATGGCGGCCACCGCTAATGGCGGTGGCGGTCAGATGCAGATAGTTGTTGATGTATCCAAACTCGGCGACCATGTCTTCGCTTTCAGCGCGGAAGAAGTGATTGTTGATGTTTTGAGTAAAGGGGGTGTAGATGTCAAAGTCACCGAACTTGATGGTTTTACGGCCGAAGCTCAGATAAAATGGTGTGCGCTCCAGATCGCCAAGGGTGGCGTATATTTTCCTTAATTGCAGCGGTTCCTGACTGTCGAAATGATTTTCATGATATTCAAGCTGGGCAAAGAGTGTCAGCCAGCTTGTTGGTGTTGCGGTGATGGCAAGGGCGGCATTATCTATGAAGAAGTCATGTGATTCTGTACCAGAGGCGTGATCGGGGAAGCGGGTCAGAATGGGAAAGGCGTTGCTGGTGTCTGTCCACTCGCCGGTGTATGAACCTTTGAAAATGCCGGAGATATAGATTTTGCCGGTTTCGACAATATTGTTTTTCCGGAACAACAGCTGGTCTATTGATTTTGATGTCAGATTCTCATCAAAATCCATGATCACATCAGCATAGGCGGTATTTGCCGTCACGAGCCACTCTTTGGGCAGTAGACCGGCTCTATCTGCAGGTGGCAGTTCATGAATGGTTGTTTCATCCAGTTGCTCGCCATTGAAAACCGCTTCAGGGTCGAGGAAGGCTTCATCCGTTGCCAGGGCCTGGCCAACTGATGAGAGCGTGATGAACAAAAAGGTGAAAATGCTGAAAGCTTGTGAAGAACGCATCACTGAAAAACTCCGAATACAATACAAAACTGACCCTTTGAACGCTGGATCTTGTCCCATTAACAGCCGTTAAGGTTAAATTCTCCTTAAATGGGTTTTGTTTTTTAAGGTTGGCACCTCAAAAAAGGCATGAGCTGTCTGGGCTTGCCTGTTTTCAAATTTGCTTATTCTCAAGTGTGAATCATTGTGAAAATCATAGGTTGGCGCTTTTAAGCCGGGCTTCGTTTGTATTAAACTTATAAATGATTCTATTTTGTATTCAGACCCGGACCCTGAACCGAGAGCATGTTGATGGACCCTGAGCGTCAGTATCTTTTTGTATATGGCACTTTGAAGCGCAGTGTGGCCAACCCTATGGGCACAGTGATGCGGACGCATGCGACTTATGTGACGGAGGCGATCATTGCCGGGCGCATGTATGACCTTGGGCCATATCCTGGGTTGGTGCTTGAGGATGCTGGTACTGCCGTTTACGGTGAGTTATATGAAATCACGCATCCGGAACCTTTGCTCTCCATACTGGACGCTTATGAAGGCTGCGGCGCCTATGATCCGCGCCCGCATGAATTCACCCGGGTAGAGGCCACTGTCAGGGATATTGAGGGGCTGGATTATCGGGCATGGGTTTATATTTACCAGCACCGTGTTGATCCGAGCTGGGTTGTCCCGTCCGGGTATTTTCAACCCTCTTCCGGTGTTGCCTGAATAGGGTGCAGCATTTGATTTTGTTTCTCTTTTTTGTTCATATTACTTTAATTCTTGCATTGCTCTTCACAGCGCTGGGCTCTAAAGTGTGGCGATTATTGGTCAGTTTTAATTGAAATTAATGACTGATTGGTGCCCGGCGCTCGGTCAGCTTTTTGCAAGCGGTATATCATCGTTTGAAAATTGCCCGGCAGGTTCCCATTTACTGATGATTTTTTATTGGTGTGCACGTTTCATGTGTTAGGGGACTTTATCTGAGTTCAAGCGGCGCCTCAGGTCAGGGCAGGGTGTTTTTTCATGTCTCAGGAAATCGGTAAACCGGCGAA
The DNA here is from genome assembly GCA_964351785.1 of uncultured Rhodomicrobium sp. Classification (GTDB taxonomy): domain Bacteria; phylum Pseudomonadota; class Alphaproteobacteria; order Rhizobiales; family HXMU1428-3; genus HXMU1428-3. Next base: position 7,801 of record CAYGPF010000012.1, on the reverse strand, counting down.
CTCAAATGTGCCGAAGTGGGTTTATCAATTTGGTGGTAGCGCTGCTGATGGCTCGGCGGGGGATCGTGATCTGCTGGGCGGTAAGGGGGCGAACCTTGCTGAGATGGCAAGTATTGGTCTGCCCGTGCCGCCTGGCTTTACCATTACCACAGATGTCTGCGGAATTTTTTACGAGAATGGCAAAAGCCTGCCGGATGGTCTGCGGGATCAGGTGTCGTCAGCGCTGGATCATGTGGGGGAGCTGGTTGGGGCGACTTATGGTGATGTCGAACACCCGTTACTGGTTTCCGTGCGCTCCGGCGCCCGTGTTTCGATGCCTGGCATGATGGATACGGTTCTTAATCTAGGGCTCAATGACAAAACGGTTGAAGGGCTGGCTTCCCGCTCCGGTGACAGGCGCTTTGCCTATGACAGTTATCGCCGTTTTATTCAGATGTATGCTTCCGTTGTGATGGGTGTTGAGCATGATTTCTTTGAGGACATTCTTGAGACCTATAAAAATCTGAATGGCTTTTCCAAGGATACTGAACTCCAGGCCGATGACTGGTCTGAGATAATTGATCTTTATAAATCATGTGTGATTGAAGAGAGCGGTGGGCCGTTCCCGGAAGACCCTTATGATCAGCTTTGGGGGGCGATTTCTGCTGTTTTTCTTTCCTGGCACTCTCGGCGCGCTGCCACTTACCGGGCCTTGCATGACTTTGCCGATGACTGGGGGACAGCTGTGAATGTGCAGGCTATGGTGTTTGGCAATATGGGGGAAAACAGTGCCACAGGCGTTGCCTTTACCCGTAACCCTTCAACAGGTGCGAATGAGCTTTACGGGGAATTTCTTGTCAATGCGCAGGGGGAGGATGTTGTTGCCGGTATTCGCACACCACAACCACTGACCCTTCAGGCGAAAGAACAATCAGCTGATAATGCGCCCGCGCTTGAAGAGCTGATGCCGAAAGTTTTTAAAACATTTGCTGATATCACCAAGCAACTTGAAACCCATTACCGTGATTGCCAGGACATAGAGTTTACTATCCAGGACGGTAATTTGTGGATGCTGCAGACCCGCTCCGGCAAACGGACCACGGCAGCGGCGATTAAAATCGCGGTGGATATGGTGGATGAAGGCCTGCTTAGCAAAGAAGAAGCCCTGTTGCGGATTGATTGCCGCGGGCTTGATCAACTGTTACACCCAACGCTTGATGCCTCAGTTGAGCGCCAGGTTCTGACCAAAGGTTTGCCGGCTTCACCGGGGGCGGCCGTTGGTGAGATTGTCTTTGATGCCGACCGGGCCGAGCGACTGGCCAATCAGGGTACTTCGGTTTTGCTTGTCCGGATTGAAACAAGTCCGGAAGATATTCACGGCATGCATGCGGCTAGCGGCATCCTGACAGCACGCGGCGGGATGACGAGCCACGCAGCGGTGGTTGCCAGGGGAATGGGCCGGCCCTGTGTTTCAGGTGCTGGTGCCCTGAAGATTGATTTAAAAGCCAGAAAACTGACCATTGGGGGGGTGAGTTATGACGAGGGGGACATCTTCACCATTGATGGCTCTAGCGGCGAGGTGCTTGAGGGTGCTCACCCGATGCAGCAGGCTAATCTCAGTGGTGATTTTGCCACTCTTATGAGCTGGGCTGATGAAACCCGGCGGATGAAAGTTCGGGCGAATGCGGAGACGGGGCGGGAAACTGATCAGGCGTTGAAATTCGGGGCTGAGGGGATTGGTCTTTGCCGCACCGAACATATGTTTTTTGAGACCAGTCGCATTCAGGCGATGCGGGAAATGATCCTCGCTTCTACCGAACCGGGCCGGCGGGAAGCGCTTGAGAAGTTATTGCCCATGCAACGCCAGGATTTTATTGAACTGTTTGAGTTGATGAAAGGCCTGCCGGTTACCATCCGGTTGCTTGATCCACCGCTGCATGAATTTTTACCGCATGAACGCCCGGAGATGGAAGCCCTGAGCAAGGAACTGGGCGTTTCGCTTGAGGTGATTGAGCAACGGGTTGCAGAACTGAATGAGTTTAACCCGATGCTGGGGCACAGGGGGTGCCGGTTGGCGATCAGCTATCCGGAAATTACCGAGATGCAGGCGCGGGCGATTTTTGAAGCTGCGATTGAGGTTTCAAAATCACAGGGCGCGACGGTGCGACCTGAAATTATGATCCCCCTGATTGCCAGCCGGGCTGAATTTGATCGCCTGAAAGTGGTGATTGATCAGGTGGCGGCGGCGGTTTTCAAAGAACAGCAGCAGGATGTGCCTTATGATGTGGGCACCATGATTGAATTGCCAAGGGCTGCGCTGCAGGCGGGGGATATTGCAAAAAGTGCCGCTTTCTTTTCCTTTGGAACAAATGACCTAACGCAAACAACCTTTGGTCTGAGCCGGGATGATGCTGCAAATATCCTAAATCATTACACCCGTGAGGGCATTTTGGAAGAGGATCCTTTTGTGTCCATTGATCAGGAGGGTGTTGGTATGCTGGTTGAAATGGGAGCTGAGGCCGGGCGCAAGCAACGGGCTGACATCAAGCTTGGCATTTGCGGTGAGCATGGGGGAGACCCTCAATCAATCAGTTTTTTTGAGCGCATTGGTCTGGATTATGTTTCCTGTTCGCCCTTTCGGGTGCCGGTGGCCAGGCTGGCGGCTGCGCAGGCTTTTCTCACGACTCAGGGTAAGGGCGGGCTATAGGCGGCTTACAATGAATTTTTCATTGAAATTTTCGAATTGGGTTTGTGCTCATTTTACCGGCTCGATATTTACGGGCTAGACACAGGGTCTGACAATGGCCCTGACTTTTTCTCGATTGAGCAGGGTGACTTTTTCGTTGACCGTTACTCTGTGCAATCGCCCATTGTCACTTGGTGTCATTATCACAGTAAACTGATTTTATAATACCAGGGAGAGAGAACTGGTGTCTACGTCCATTCAAACACTTAAGGGACTTCAGCAAGGGGGCAAACGCGCGCTTTCAGAAGCCCTTGGAAAAATCGAGCAGTCCCTGGATGATCTGGCCGTGTTAAAATTGCTGGATGATGCTTTTGATCAGCCGGTCGCCCATGTTGTCGGTTTTACCGGGCCGCCGGGTGTCGGGAAATCTACACTGATAAACAGCCTTATACAGAACTGGCGCAGCCGGGGCAAAACTGTCGGTGTGATTGCGGTTGATCCGTCTTCTCATGTGAGCGGGGGGGCATTGCTGGGGGATCGTACACGGATGATGACCGATCCTGAAGATAAGGGGGTTTTTGTGCGCTCTCTTGCCGCACGGGGTCAGCTTGGCGGCCTTTCCGCGCTGGCCTTTCCCACCCTTGTTCTGATGCGGGCTCTCTTTGATGTTGTGATCATTGAGACTGTGGGGGTTGGTCAGTCAGAGGCGGAAATTACATCCCATGCTGATACTGTTGTGCTTTGTGTTCAGCCTGGCTCGGGGGATAGTTTGCAGTTTATGAAATCCGGCATCATGGAAATTCCGGATGTTGCTGTTGTTACCAAGGCTGACATGGGTGCAGCGGCAACCCGGGCCCTTGCTGATCTAAAGGGGGCGCTTAGCATTACCCATAGCGGGCAGGGGGAGAGGCTCAAAGTGTTGAGCGTTTCAGCGGTTCAAAAAAACGGGCTGGATGAACTGGTCGCGGCGGTTGAGGCCCATTATCAGGAGCTTCTTGCTGGTGCCTGCGCCTCTGTGCCTGATCTTAAAACAGGGCGGGCCCGCCAGGCAAAGGCCTGGTTCAAGGCTTCGATTGCGAAGGATTATGGGCTGCTTGGCTTCGAACTTGTGGAAAATAGTCTAAATTTTGATGAAGTTGGCCCTTTCCAGCTGCTAGATTCAATGAGAAAACGGCTCACTGTAAAGTTAGATAGCTGATTTTGTTCATGAATATCCGGTCGCTGCGATGCGGCAAAATTTTACTTGATATTCTGCGTTGCAGCATTTATGTTTTGCATGTGCAGCAAATTTGGTTTTTTGCCATTATGCAGCCCTTTTTGATGCGCATAGAAGATCAGTAATGACTGTGCTTATTTTCGTCCAGAAAGATCTGGCACAAATCCAGCACTGTCACAGATGTACCGGTCGGGTTCTCTTTTTCTTTAAGGCCTGGGTCAGAATGGGCCAAGATATAGGAATTTTGAACAGAGCCGGTTTGGTTTTATTGCTCCTTTTTGATCTTTGGCAGGTGAATTTTAACACCGTGGTTAACTCAGGGGTATGTGTTACAGGCAGGTTAGTGTGCCGGTTTTTAAGGTTGGTTTTGATCATTAGACAAATGGTCGCAGTTGCCTAAAAACCACAAAGTTCCTCATTTCAGTGTTTGAACTCATTGAAATGACTGATTTTATGTGCTCAATTCTGCCTCGCTTAAACGAACGGAGAGATAAAGGTCGAGAAATCTGGTTTAGGTGCTGCTTGAAAACTTGCGAATCATTTTACAAGTGGCCTTACATAACCTGAGCAAAATCAGCAATTGTTAATCGGTTAAAGACATATTAACTGAGGTGTGATTGTTTGATACATACCTTTGTCAGTTTTTAAAGATAACAGGATATCAAGGTAGTTAACGGAAATGTCCCGTATCATATTATCACCACTGCACTACTTGGCCATTGCTGCATTGGCCCTTCCCATGCTTGGGGTGGGCTATATTGCAGGTAATGGTGATTTACTGGCAGTTTATCGGATGAATTTGGAATTATCGCTTTCAGGTCCAGGTTCTGATTATAAAGGCAAGGTTCCGGATGCGAGCCAGCCAATTTTCCCGATTATAGCTGAAGCGAATGATTTTTTTGATGTCAGAGGCAAAGGGCCTCGGGCTGATATGCTTTATAGCCAGCGTGTGAAAAGCAATATCAATTATGAAGCTCGGCGTCGGCGCGCTGAAGCCGCCATCGAAAAGGGTGAGATTTTACGTACGCCTGAGACTGAAGTGGCTGTGACTTATGTATACCCGACAAAACAGGCAGTGAACCGGGTTGGAAAATCCAATCTTGAGGATGCCAACAAGGGTATTAAAAAGAACGTCGCAAGCCGTGCATTTGGTCCGGACCCTGTGGGTCTGATCAAGCAGGGTAAAGTTGCTGCCGGGTTGCCTTTGATTGATCAGGGCAGTGTCGCCAGTGTGTTTAATGTCAGCCAGGGCAAGATTGATTTTGGTATTGGCCGACCTGAACAGATTGTTGCAAAAGTCCCTGCCAAAATATTGCGCGAGGGTGAAAAGCCTGGGTTTACCGGTCTTGAGGTTAAACAGGTTGCAGCTCTTGGTGCCGGCAAACGCAAATTCTTTGGTGGTCTGACTGAAGGTGAATTCCGCCGGCGGGAAAATCGCTGCCTTGCAACGGCGATTTATTTTGAAGCCCGGAGTGAGCCTATCAAAGGTCAGGTTGCGGTAGCACAGGTCATTATGAACCGGGTTCGCAGCAGCTATTATGCCGATACGGTTTGCGGTGTTGTCTATGAAGGGGCGCATAAGCGTAACGCCTGCCAGTTCTCATTTGCTTGTGATGGTCAGGCTGATAAACCGAAAGACAAGAAGCGTTGGGTTGTTGCCCAGAAGCTGGCCAAGAAAGTTACAGATGGTAAAATCTGGCTTTCAGATATCGGTCACGCCAGTCACTATCATGCCACTTACGTGAGCCCGAAATGGCGTCGTGCGATGGTGAAGATCAAAAAGATTGGCGCGCATATCTTCTATCGGGCTAAATTCTTTACGCAGGCGACTGAGGTTGCCATTCGCTAACCAGAATTGGCGCTCGAAACACATAATTATCATGAAACCCCGATCATTTATTTGGTCGGGGTTTTTCATGGATGCCTGCCGATCAGCGCTTTTCAGCGCTGTGCATGTTTTTCTTGAGGGATTATTGGTTTTAGATGATCTAGCTTTATAGGGTTCGGCAGCGCTGCGCGGGTGAGGGAGCATTCTACCGGTAGTGGGAGAGACAGGAGACGGGTGGTTATAAAAAGGGGGAAATAACTAATCCCGATTGGGGAAGAAACCGTCATCATGAGGGTGATCTTCACCAAACATGCGGGTTGGGCGCTTCTCACGTCTGGAGAGAAAGAACAAGATTAAAATTGCGGGCGGGAATACGATGCAGGACAGGACCCAAAAATTTGTATCCCGTTTTTTTCTTGCTGACAGCATGGCTGCGAGCAGCGGTACTGTTATCCAGATCACAAGGACGATTGTCAGGATTTCGCCGTTTTCCATCTTTGTGTTTACCCATAGTGTTTGGTTGTTCTGGTGCTGTAAATAGCTTACATGACCTAAATTTCCAGGTCACATGTTTTCTGTTTAGGCGTTTGCTATGTCAATATCAAGGCCAAGGTCGAGAGTAGGGGCTGAGTGCGTCAGAGCGCCAACTGAAATCAGATCCACTCCGGTTTCAGCAATGGCCCTGACGGTTTCAAGATTTACGCCGCCAGAGGCCTCTGTGAGACAATTACCCTTGGCCATCTTAACGGCGGCTTTCAGATCTGGGATTGTGAAATTATCAAGCAGTACAATATCAACCTGTTCCTTGATGACATCTTTTAATTGATCGAGGGTGTCAACTTCAACTTCGAGTTTCACTGTGTGCCCGGCGCCGCTCCTTGCTTTGCTGATAGCTTTTTTGATGCTTCCGGCAAAGGCAATGTGATTGTCTTTTATCAGGATTGCATCATCCAAACGGAATCTATGGTTTTTTCCTCCGCCCATGATCACCGCGTATTTTTCGGCAAACCGCAGGCCCGGCGTGGTTTTACGGGTGTCTACGATGGTGGCATTTGTGGCATTGACGGCGGTTACATATTGCTGCGTCAGGCTGGCAATACCTGATAGATGCCCAAGGAAATTAAGTGCAGTGCGCTCCCCCGACAGTAGCGTTCTTACCGGGGCCTTGATGGTTGCGATCCTGTCACCCGGCTTTAGGGTGGCTCCGTCTTTTTTGTGCCAGATGCATTTTGCCTCATTGCACAGTTGTTTGAAGGCTTCTGCCGCAAAGTCCCTACCGGCAAGAATGCCCGTTTGCCGGGAGCAAATAACAGCCTGACCCTTGATTGTTTCTTCAAATATTGTGTTAGTGGTCAGGTCACCGCCGTGACCGAGATCTTCTCGGAGGGCCAGTTTGACCGCGGTTCTGATTTCTACGGGGTTTAGAGTCGTCATGTTCTGCCTGTCGTTTTTATTTGTTGGGGTTGGCTTATCGGCGTTTTTGATTATGAGGTGCTGGCTTCCTGGAAATGGGCGAGTTTCATGTCATTAATAGTGAGAAGAGAGCTTTGAGGTGGTTTTTCTGATTTTTTTTCATCTGTTCGGTAATGGCTACCTATGCTGTTTGTGCGATTAAGGGCGGCCTTAGTTATGAATTTTGCTGTGATACCCATATTATAGGTAAGCTCACTTTTCTTGAGGGTGGGCATGAGTTTGTTGATCTCTTCCAGAGCGACTGTCAGATCCCCTTGATTGCGCTCAAGACCCACATTGGCGAACATCAGATGCCGCAGTTTTGCGATGGCAGGTGTGAGGTCTTCAGGTGTGGTCTGATTGTGTTGATTGATTATTTCGGTGGTAATGATGTTTCTGGCAGGGTCTGGGCCGCTATTATCGCTTTGCCTTGTTTTTGAAATATCTACCGCGATACGCTCGCCAAAGACCAGCGCTTCCAGCAAGGAATTGGAAGCCAGCCGGTTGGCACCATGCAGGCCGGTTGCCGCGACTTCGCCGCAAGCCCAGAGGCCAGCAAGTGAGGTTTTTCCATCTGCATTTGTTTTGATGCCGCCCATGTGAAAATGGGCCGCGGGGGCAATGGGGATGGGGGTTGTTT
>CAYGPF010000011.1:0-82758 GCA_964351785.1 uncultured Rhodomicrobium sp. | reverse complement strand
GCATCTCTGGGTAACAACCGGCTTTTTGGGCCTTCAGTTGCCCACCAGCAACCGGCCTAATGCGTCCAGGTGCCTTTGCGGCCGTAGCGGAAATTATCTGAATAGGTGCGGTTGCGGTGCTTGCGTTTATGTTCTTCCAATAGCTTATAAGCTAAGCCGTTGCGCTCACAATAGGCAATCGCGTCAGTTTCACTTTCAAATTTCAATTTAATCTGCTGTTTCATGTCAGATGAGCCACAATACCCCATCACATGTTCAAATGTTTTTGGGCTTTCCGGTTCAAATTCAAGACGCCACTGTTTGCTGTTGCCCATGCCTGACTGCATGGCATTTTTACTCGGGCGGTAAATACGTGCGACCATGCTTTCAATCCTTGTTCAATTGATCTTTTAATAAAGACCGGCCATCTGCGTTATGGATGAGTGTTTTTCACTCTTTCTGCTCCGGAGCAGCCGGCGTGACAGCAATCATTACATGATTCTGGGTTTCAAAATTCTTCCAGAAATTATGTGTATCAAATCAATGGCTTGCTAAACTTTCTGTATTAAAAACAGACAGGTTCATAATTCATTTTCGCACTTTTCCTAACATATGTTACCGGCCTTGGAAAGGGAGAAAACCCGCCTGACCCACACAAGAAACACCGGAATCTTACCTGCATTCTCAACCTTTGCCCCGGCGTTGCCTTCACTGGCTCTGCACTTCTCCTATGACAGGCGGCCTCTGTTATCAGAGGGTTTTTGTAAGCGGGCATTTCAGTTGCGCTTTTTTCTCTTCCAGCCATTCAATAAAAAGGCTGACTTTCGGCAAGATGGAGCGCTCTGGCGGAGTGGCCATGAAATATGATGTCGGGCTCGGCACTGCTTCTGGGAACAGCATAACAAGACGGCCTGCCTCTATCTCTTCCCTTGCGACGAATGTTGGAACCAGAGCGACACCCAGACCGGCGATTGCTGCCCGGACAATCATGTTAAAATGTTCAAATTTGGGGCCTTGTGTGCCATCTATTCCACCTGCCCCAACCGCCGCAAGCCAAAATGTCCATGCATCTGGCCTGGTTGTTATATGCAGGAGGGTTTGCTGGCGCAGATCTTCCGCCGTTGGCGGTGATGACATTTTCCGCTGCATGTCCGGGCTGACCAGCGCCACCCAGTGTTCATTCACCAGTGGTTTTGTAACAAGGTCTGCCCACTTGCCATCCCCGTTCAGAATGGCGGCATCTATACCCTCCCTCTCAAAATCAGGCATGCCGATACGCGAGATAAAATTAATGGTGATTTCCGGGTGACGTTTATGAAAAGCGGGCAATAGCGGTATCAAAAGGCGTGCGCCAAAGGTTGGCGGGGCGGCGATATTGAGGGTGCCTGTATCTGCGCTGGCAGAGATGAGACGCATGGTTGCTGCTTCCAGATTGTCAAGACTTACCCGGACATCGGCAAGGTAGCTCTCTCCTTCCGCGGTGAGAATCAGCCGCTGTTTTTCGCGCATAAAAAGGGTCCGGCCAAGAAATTGCTCCAGCGTCTTTATCTGCCTGCTGACGGCGCTTTGGGTCAGCAGCAGGTTTTCCGCAGCTTCTGAAACACTGCCAGAGCGGACGGTCTGTTCAAAACACTGAAGCGCTCTTAAAGAGGGGATCCGCCGGCTCATTGCTTATACCTCATGCATTTTTCTCATGAATTGTAACCAATTACTCATTTGAATAATGAGACTCCACCCCCCTATAGTCAAGGTACAGGGGTATTCTGGCCTGTTTTTGAGTGTTCTTTTATGTTTTTGAATTCAGACACCAGCCCATGTGTTGAGAAAAATGTATTATCTCCCCTCTCAAAGCTGAATAAAAATGTCTTTGTTACATGATCCTTTTTCAGCTCATGAAGCTAATTGTGAAGAAAGGCCCTATCGGACTATGACTTTAAAAAGCGATGTGCTGCCAACAAAGCCGGCATTTCAATGGGACGACCCGTTTCATCTTCATGATCAGCTTAGTGAAGAAGAATTACTCATTCAGGAGACCGCCCGGAAATATGCTCAAGACCGCCTTATGCCGCGCATCCTTCTGGCAAACCGCAATGAAGAGTTTGATCCCGCTATTATGAGGGAGATGGGGGATGTCGGTTTATTGGGTTCCACCCTACCTGTTGACTATGGTGGTGCCGGGGTTAGTCATGTTGCCTACGGGCTGGCGGCGCGTGAGATTGAGCGGGTGGATTCCGGGTATCGCTCAGCCATGAGCGTTCAGTCTTCACTTGTGATGCATCCGATATATGCCTATGGCAGTGAGGAACAACGGCAGAAGTATTTGCCTCAACTCGCGTCCGGGGCACTCATTGGCTGTTTTGGCCTGACCGAGCCGGATCACGGCTCTGACCCTGACGGGATGCGGACGAGAGCCCATAAAACAGCGGCTGGATACAGGCTCACTGGCTCCAAGATGTGGATCACAAATTCCCCGATTGCCGATATTGCCATTGTCTGGGCCAAGCTTGATGGGGTTATTCGCGGCTTTATAGTTGAGCGCGGTATGAAAGGCCTCAGCTTTCCAAAAATTGCCGGCAAGATGAGCCTTCGGGCTTCAGTCACGGGTGAGATCGTGATGGAGGATGTCGATGTGCCCGAGGCTAACATCCTGCCAAAGGCATCTGGTCTCGGCGGGCCGTTTGGTTGCCTGAACAAGGCCCGCTACGGCATTGCCTGGGGGGCGCTTGGGGCGGCGGAATTCTGCTGGTTTGCTGCGCGGCACTACACAGTCGAGCGCCAGCAATTTGGGCGCCCACTTGCTGCCAACCAGCTGATCCAGTTGAAGCTTGCCAATATGCAAACAGAAATCACCCTCGGGTTACAGGGGTGCCTCAGGGTTGGGCGGCTGCTTGATAATAATCAATGCGCGCCGGAAAATATATCCCTCATAAAAAGGAATTCCTGCGGCAAAGCGCTGGACATTGCGCGTGCGGCCCGTGATATGCACGGGGGCAATGGCATAGCGGATGAGTTTCATGTGATACGCCATATGGTGAACCTTGAAACTGTCAATACTTATGAGGGGACGAGTGACATCCATGCGCTGATCCTGGGCCGGGCGCAAACCGGCTTGCAGGCGTTTACCAGTGCTCAGCCCTAAGCCAGGGTGTGAGGGACCGGTACACTTTTTTCCGGCAAACCTTAAGACCGAAGAATTCAAACGGAGACAATGAAACAATGGTCGGGGCTCTCTCTCATATACGTGTTCTGGATCTCAGCCGTATCCTTGCAGGGCCCTGGGCCTCACAGACCCTTGCTGACCTTGGGGCGGACGTGATTAAAATAGAGCGCCCAGGCAGCGGCGATGACACGCGCAGCTGGGGCCCTCCTTTTCTAAATGAGGACATAAGCCATAACACAAAGACCGCGGCCTATTTTGGGGCGGCCAACCGCAATAAAAAGTCTGTAACAATAGACTTCACACAGCCAGAGGGCCAGGCGCTGATCCGGCGGCTCATATTGAAAAGTGATGTTGTGCTTGAGAATTACAAGGTCGGCTGCCTGGCCAGATATGGCCTGGATTATGCCAGCGCCAAAACCATCAAGCCTGATATCGTCTATTGTTCCATTACTGGTTTTGGTCAGGATGGCCCCTATGCATCACGTGTTGGCTATGATGCGGTCATACAGGCCATGAGCGGCCTTATGAGTATCACCGGGCAACCCGATGGCAGTGCCGGCGGCGGGCCTATGAAGGTCGGAGTGGCGGTTAGTGATGTGTTGACCGGACTTTATGCGGCAATTGGTATTCTCGCGGCGCTGGCCCACCGGGACCGCACGGGCGAGGGCCAGCATATTGACCTTTCACTGCTTGATGTTCAGGTGGCGGCGCTGGCCAATCAGGCGTCCAATTTTCTAGCATCTGGCATCGCGCCCGTTCGGCGGGGGAGCGCCCACCCCAACATTGTCCCTTACGAAGCCTTTGCAACAGAGGATGGGCACCTGATACTTGCTGTTGGTAATGATGAACAGTTTGCCCGGTTTTGCAAACTGGCGGGGCAGGATTGGCTTGCTGAAGATCAACGTTATAAAACCAATGCTGATCGGGTCTGTTACCGGGCAAGTCTGGTGCCTGAATTGCAAAAAATAATCGCTGCCAAACCAACCAGGTGGTGGGTTAGCGAACTGGAAAAAGCCTCCATTCCGGGCGGGCCGATCAACACCATTGCCGAGGTGTTTGATGATCCGCAAGTTCAACACCGCGGGATGAAGATAGAAACAACCAACCCCGATGGTTCAGCGGTGCCCGGGGTGGCTTCCCCGCTTCGATTATCCGCGACATCGCCCAGCTATCGATCCGCTCCGCCAGAGCTTGGGGCTGAAACCGATCAGGTTCTGAGTGAGCTGCTGGGCATGAGCCCTGATCAAATTGCAGCGTGCCGCGCGGACAGGATTGTGTGAACCTAAGAGATCGTTCGCTCTCAGAGGGCGGTTGTTTGATTTGACTTTACTGGCGCACTCTGTAATAGTTTAGTGACTTGTTAAATAAAAGTTATATGGGGTATACGGGTTTCTCAGCTGACCTGTTTTCTTAGAGGAGTGCATTTTCCCATTTGCCTGTTTTTTGAACCATGCACTTTTTGAACCATGCACCCTGGCGCTGCTGGCTTGTTAATTTTAGCGTTTTCCTCAGAGAACGATTGTCAGGCCTTTCACAAGCATTTGCTAAGGTAAGAGCCTGTTCCCGTACCATTACCCATAAGGGAGGAAATTATGAAACTTTATGACTGGGACTTTGCCCCGAACTGCCGCAGGGTTCGTATGTACCTGCTCGAAAAGGGTATCGAAATTGAGAAAGTAGATTGCATCACCCCGGAAATTGCCCTCAAGGACAGTTATAACTCGCATTATCCCCATTATATGGTGCCCATGCTGGAGCTTGATGACGGGACACAGATTGGTGAAGCGCTTTCGATCTGGACCTACCTTGAAAACCTTCACCCCAACCCACCGCTCATGGGTACAACGCCGCTTGAAAAGGCAACCATCCTTGCCTGGGAGCGCCGGGCTTATGATGAGGGCATGGTCGGTCATGCCGAAATTTTCCGGAATGCCCATGAGAAATTTGTTGATCGCGCCCTGCCGGGGCATATTTTACCAGTACCGCAAATTCCTGATCTTATCGAGCGCGGCAAACTCCGGGTTGAGCGCTTTCATCAGAAATTCAATGCTCAACTGGCTGACAACAAGTTTGTAGCTGGTGACAGTTTTACAGTTGCTGACATAACCACTGTCATTGTGTGTGATTTCGGGCATGCCCTTGAAATGCCAATCCCTGCCAGCGCGCCGCATGTCAGGCGCTGGTATGCAGAACTGCAGGAGCGTGAAAGTGTCATTAAAAGTGTGGCGATACAAAACCCTGATGGTACCCCGATGCATGCGGTTGCGTGAGGGATTACACACTTTTTGCCCTTTAGGAGCCTTCTTCTCTTCTGAGGGTGTCTTATGGATTTTGTCTTATAGGGAATAGCTGGTGAAGCGCTTTTTTTGGCGGGATGGCTCTTTTATCATCAAGCAACTCAAAACCAACTTCATAAAAAAGGGACAGCGAATGCTGTCCCTTTTTGGTTTATTTGATTTAAAAGGGGGCCAGCCCCTGTTCAGGATCAGTGACCAGCGCCAGTTGAGACGCCTTCATGGGCCTGCTTGCGGATATAATGCCGCAGTGATTCAAGCTCATCATCTGTCAGGGTTGGGAATGATGGCATACCATTATGCAGCAACATACCCTCGCGGACCACTTTCTTGAACAATTCCTCATTGCCTGATTTCAGAATTTCTGAAGCACGCAGATCAGGAGCTTTCACACCAGCAACCGCATTCGCACCGTGACAGGCAATGCAAAGATGAACAGCGTAAGTACCGGCACCATCACCAGCCTTTTTGTCATCAATCTTGAAATCCTTGTCGAAGATTGGTTTGGCTATTTCTGGCGCAGGTTGTTTTGGCACTTCAACTTTGCCGTCAATGGCGAAGGTGATCAGACGGCGTTGGTGCAACCCATATTGCCAGCCAAAACTTTCAAATCCCAATTCACCAGAGCCACCAAAGTTGGAGGCAAGAGCGCCGCCAGGACCGACGAGGAGGGAAATCATCTGTTTACCATCAAGCTTGTAGGTAATTGGCGGTGCTGAGATACCAAGGCCGGCATCATATTCCCAGAGGATTTTACCGTTTCTTGCGTCATAGCCTTTCAGCTTACCATCTGGCAAACCCTGGAAGACAAGGTTGCCAGCTGTCGTCAGGGTACCAGCGCCCCATGGGTTTTTCTGATTTACCTGCCAGACACGCTTGTTCTTGACAGGGTCCCATGCCTGGAGAGAGCCGCGTGTTTCATGCGGATCTTTGGTCAAAAGCCAACCTGATAGACCAATGCCAAGCTTGTGCTTTTCGCCCCGAAAACTGGTGTCAGTGTTCTTACCTTCGTCTTTGAAGGTGTTGCCCAAATGGTTGGTCGGAATGAACACAAGCCCGAGCTCCGGATTATAAGACGTTGCTTGCCAGTTGTGAGCACCAAAAGCTGAGGGGTAGATATTTTCCTCACCATCGACATAAAAGGCTTTTTCAGGAATAACATGGCGCTGCTTCTCGAGATCGAACTTTGTTGACCAGTTGACGTCTGTAAATTTTTCAGCAGACAACACCTTGCCATTTGAGCGGTCAATCACATAGAAGAACCCGTTTTTCGGGGCATGCAATGCGGCCTTTACATCCTTGCCATTAATTTTCAGATCAGCCAGCACAATGTCCGCGCATGAGGTATAGTCCCAGGTTTCACCAGGTGCTGTCTGAACGTGCCATTTATATTCGCCGGTCTCTCCATCAAGCGCGACGACAGAACTCAGGAACAGGTTATCACCGCCGCCGGGGCTGCGAACTTTCCTGTTCCATGGCGAGCCGTTACCGGTACCAAAAATAAGTTGCTTAAATTCCTTATCATAGGTCCAGCCATGCCAGGCGTTACCGCCGCCGCCATGTTCCCACCAGGGACCCTTCCAGGTTTTGGCTGCCATTTCCATGGCTTTATTCTCAAACCCGTCAGCAGGGTTACCAGGCACAATATAAAACCGCCAAAGCTGTTTCCCGGTTTCTGCATCATAGGCTGTGACATAACCGCGTGTGGGGCCCAATTCGGTGCCGCCATTACCAATGAACACCTTGCCGTCAAAGGCTTTCGGGTGGCCGGTAATGTTCAGGGGTTCTGTTTGCTCAAATGTGCGGGCTGACCAAACTTCCTTGCCGGTATTCCGGTTAATCCCGATCAGGCGACCATCCCAGGTGGCAAGGAAAATTTTATTGCCGTAGGTTGAAAGACCGCGGTTATGTTTCCAGAAAACCTTGCGTTGATAGCCAGTCTTAATCACCTCGGCAACTTTCGGGTCGTATTCCCAAAGCGCTTTGCCATTGCGTGCATCAAATGCACGTACAATGTTCATGGCACCTATGTAGTACATGACGCCATCGACTACCAGCGGTGTGCCCACCATGTCCGATTTGTCCGGAAGGTCAACGTACCACTCCGGTTTCAGTTTGCTGACGTTGTCTGTGTTGATGTCTTTCAGCGGGCTGAACCTCTGTTCAGAGTGTGTCCGGCCATAGGACAGCCAATCAGCTGTGTTTGTTTCATCAGTCAGGTCTTTGTCTGTAATGTTTCGCTCCGCTGCCTGCAGTGGTGACGAGAGCATGAACGCAGCTGCCACCAGCAAGTGAGCGAATTGTTTAGCTCGATTAGTTTTCATTTAATAATTTTCCTTCCCAAAGTTATGCTCCTTATCCGGAACATTTACCTTTCCAAAATTAAACAGCTTCCTTCCTGTTAATCCTGCCTGGCAGATAATTCATCTATCTCATGGCATTGATCAGCTCTGAGTTTACGGTGTCTGCCAGGGGTTATGAGTTGCCAGTTAGAATTTGTTATTTATGACAATATTTTTTTTAACAGGTTATAAGCAGAAGCGTATCAACACACGCCCCAGCGTTCCTACTTTTGTAGGATAAAGCAACATATTGGCTTTTTTTTAGTTTCATATTGCGCGTGTCGCTTGTGGAACATCTGAGAGCATTGGCGGCTCTGTGCCCGCCGGATCAAAGCTTAATTTTCTGGATCGAGAACCTTTAAGATTGGCTTCAGCCTTTTTAAAACAACCCTTTAGATACCCGAGGGTATAAACTGAGATGCCCCCACCAAGCTATGACAGAGGGTTTGCGGGTAAAAAGGACGGGGCATTTTTTAAAGGCCCCGTCCTTTTGTTTCTTTAGTTTTTTTGTTTAACTTGAATGGATAAAGCCATAGGCGATGTTGCTGCGGTCTGCCCCTTCGGCGTTATATTTTGTGCGGTATTCTGCCAACCTGTCGTCGGCATAATGGGCGACTGTTGCTTCTTCATCTGAAAATCCATAAAGCCTGGCGGAATTAAACCCGAATATGGCGTTCTTGGTATCAGACAAACCATCCCCCAGTGGGGCGAAGCCGTATTTTTTCTGCAGATCTTCTGGAATTTCCATACGGCGGAAAGCTTCGATCTGCCATTGGGGGGAACCATACCAGACTGAATCTGTACCCCAGACCACATGGTCAACACCAAGACCTTTGATGAGGATGCCCATCAGAGCGGCGGCATGGCGGGGATGGGTGAGGCAGGTGGTGGCAAAGGTTGTGCCGATGTCTGCGTAGACATTCGTCACGCCGTGTTTTTCCGGAATTTCGGCCAGGTCTGAGACCCAATCAATCCGGCCGGTTTTTTCAAAGTGCTCGAGATGCTCTTCCGGCGGGGTTGTCAGCGGCTTTAATGCTGAGTGATAAATGATGAAGTTGAGATCAGGCCAGTCTTTTGCAGCCTTGCCCACGTCATCAACCATGGCATGGCGCCATACATCCCGGAAGCTTTCTTTATAATCTGATGGCAATAGACCTTTATGGATGCAAACATTTTTAATGCCTGATTTCTGAACCCGTTCATAGAACGGATAAAGCAGTTTTTCATCATCCAGCCGGTAGGGATATTTTGAGGGCATCAGGGGATCACCAACGGTATAGCCTTTCCAGCTGTCAGGGCGGTCCTTCTCGATTACGCGGTCAACCTCATCCAGCCAGCCATCCTTACCCGGCTCAAAGATTGCGTGGCGAAGCAGCCTGCGAGAGCCACACATTTTGTTGATACGCATGGCGCCATCAACAAGCTGCGGGTTGGTCAGGAATATATTGTCGGGATTATCTGCCGTTGCACTGGAGACCAGGCCAATGGTTGTGTCGCTATCCAGGAAAACTTCCTTGATGAAATTGTCTATCTGCAGATCCTGGAAAGTGGGTTCTTCGTCTTTACTGATATCTTGATTGCCGTAAACAGCACCAAAATGGCGGATGCCCAGAATACCGTCCCATTTATATTCTTCATCAACAAAGTGCATATGGCCATCGAATATAAACTGATTGGCGTAGCGGGCCGCCAGTTCTGCGGCTGCTTCTTTATCACTGGTCTCGGCCTGGGCCACACCAAAGACATCGCCGTAAACAACATTCATAGCGGCAAAAGCGGTTGCAAGGCCAAGACTTGATTTCAGGAAGCTGCGCCGGTCCATTCCGAGTTTCGGGGCCCGCTCATCTGCCATTTCATCAATGAGGGAGGCAACACGCCGTTGTTGCGGGGATTGTGGCATCGGGCGATATTCACCGTTGGAGACAACCTGATTGGGGATGGGGCGGCGTTCAAGGTCTTGACGTTTTGCCAGCATTTCAACACGTTTGAGGTCATCTTCACTCAGCCAGGTCATTCATTTTTCTCCCATGGAATGATCACCGCAGAAGACAGGGTGACCGATTGTCTCATTTTATTCTCGTGATCCCGTTTTGATATGTGATCAGATAGGGGTTCATTTTGAGGTGCCTTTACAGCCAATTTGAGGCCATCTTTCAGCTTTGACCATAAGTCCTGAGATAGGCCGGTTTCAAATGAGTAATTGGTTTCAACTCATGAGAAAAATGCATGGGCCTTTGTATATTGGCTGCCTTGCAGAGGGCGGTGATGCAAGCCTTTCTCAGAGCCTGCATCACCGCAACACTTTGTATTGTCTTTATTTGAGCTTTACAGCTTCAACCTCGCCTTCCAGCATGAAAGGCAGATAGAGTATATCATTATAGAGGCTGATATCGCCCAGCCCCTTTCTATCCTGCCGGAAAAGTTCAGCTTTGGCACCAGGCTTTACACTGTGGATTGTGCCGGCCATCCAGTCAGAGACATAAAGCGTGTCCCCGAATTTGACCAGACCATCAAGATTACCCAGCTCTTTGGTGCCTTCAATCAGGGTGATTTTTCCGGTTTTCAGATCGACCCGCTTGAGGCTTCCCATTTTGTCGGTGGTGAAATCTTTATGAACGCCAATCCCCCAACCGGCAACGATGAGACTATCGCCATCAAAAAGCAGACCATTTGGCAGATCCAGATTTTCATCCTCGATCCACTTTTCGAATTTTCCTTCACTGTACCGCCAAATGGCATTACCCATAAAATCACCCACCCAGGCGGTTTTGCCATCAGAGGTTATGTCATTGAAAAATTTTGCATCTTCAGGTGAATGGGTTTTTATCAGTTTGCCGGTTTCCAGATCAATAACCCGCAATTGTTTTACATCTGCTGACAGCAATGTATTGCCGACAATGGCCATGCCTTTGGGTGCGTCCAGCCCAACGGCCCATTTTTCCTTGATGACCTTGCCCGTGTCCGGGTTGATCAAAGAGAGATAACCCTTGCCGTTCAACTCGGCGGGGCCACCGTTGAGGTTAGAGACGATGGTGCGATTGTGGGTCGCATCATACAAAACGGATTCCGGTTGCTGGAACCCTTTCTGCTGCCATAAAGGGTCAGCTGCATGAGCTGATCCTGCCAGCAGGGTATAACTGATCAATGATGCGGTAATGAGTTTGTGGCTCATTTTATTATCTCCGTGACTTTAATTATAAAAGGGACTTAAGTAGGCGTGAATAATGTCATAAATTTGAACCTTTTCCCGGATTTTTCCTCATTAAGGACTAGGTAAAGGAACGCATAATGGTAGGGGGGCTTTTCTGCTGAAAATTTGGGGTGGGTGCTCTTCATTGCTGGTCACAGTGCGAGAGGTGCAATAAAAAAGGCCAATAGATTTCTCCATGGCCTTGATATTTTCAGTGACTTAATGGTCGGGGCAGCAAGATTCGAACTCGCGACCCCTGGTTCCCAAAACCAGTGCTCTACCAGGCTGAGCTATACCCCGAAAGTCGCTAAGAGGCATTGATTAGCGTTAAATCGCATCTCCCGCAAGATAAAAATACAAAGACCACGAGAATTAACGCGTGGGGTTTCTCCCGGTCCTTTTTCTAATGTTTGATTTGTTTTTTTTCAGCCTGTCTCTTTCAGGCCCCTGTTACAAACTGTGCCCTTTTCTAGCCCCCTTACCTGTCACAAGAATGGTTGCCTCACTCATTGGCAGGTTGGTTGCTATTCATACAGTTCCAACACCTGGATTTGCGGTGAATACTGTTGAGAAACCAAAAGTTGACAAGATTGATCCCAGAGGAAAGAGCCAGCAGCAAGAGCGAGAGGAGATAAATGGGGGGGTAGACAGAAAAACGAGGCGCTTTTGCACCTCGTTTATTTAACTTCACAAGTCTGACCGGCGATCACTAATGGGAGGCTGGCAAATTCGTCGGGCTGCCATCTGGCTTGAGTTCAGCAGCCATGAGGCCTTTTGAACCATTGCCATAACGGACCAAAACCGTTTGTCCGGGGCGCAGCTCTGCAAAACCGAACCTGCGCAATGTCTCCATGTGAACAAAAATATCTTCTGTTCCTTCACCTCGTGTTAAAAAGCCAAAGCCGCGTACGCGGTTAAACCATTTAACTGCTGCCCGCTCAAAGTCGCTTTCAGGGACAACGGTGACATGTGTTCGCTGTGGTAATTGTGAGGGGTGAATGGCTGTGGATTCATCCATGCTGACAATACGAAAAGCTTGCAAGCCTTTCGGTCGGTCCAGCACTTCAACCACGACACGCGCTCCTTCATAGGCTGTTTGATATCCACCGGCACGCAGACATGTCACATGTAATAAAACATCTTCCATCCCTGAATTGTCCGGCACGATAAAACCGTAGCCCTTGGACGCGTCAAACCATTTGATTGCCCCAGCAACTTCTATGACATCTAAAGAACCGTCTTCATCCAACTGGCTGATGTCATCGTTGACTTGTGGCGATATTTTCGCCGCCATGCCTATACCCCCGCATTTACTTATTTGTAACCATTATTATAGCTTATATTGACGGTGTTTTAGGCCCCTAAAACTTGAACCACTCAATGAAGCTATGTTGCATTTAGAAAATAGCATTTGTTTGGCAAGAGGCCAGCTAAAATTTCAGGATTTACCAGCTTCTCCACATAGAAAAATCTGCCCCCTCTTGGCCCCATTTATGATGAGCGCCTTGATTTTCCAAATAAATTCCACAGCTTTTCCCCGGAATTTCCCCATAATAAATTTACGTTTTTTTTCGGAAAGATGTTCCGGCACATACGTTATTTGCTGGTTCTGATCTATCAAAACAGTTTTTTAACGAATCAGTTCAACAGTTGGTTTTCTATCCACAGTGCCGGGATCAAATCTCTGAACTCCTGAAACCAATGAAAATTCTTCCGGTTTTCTCCGGCCTTTACCTGTTCATAATTACCGCGCCCTGATTTAACGTACTTATTCTTTTTAAACGCACTAATTTTTTTTATCATTTGCATATGCTTTCTGTTTGAGGTTTTCAGCATGAGCTGGCATGTACAAAATATGTGACGTTGTTGAAACTTCAGGGTTATATGGTATGCCTATGACCGTGACGGGTACAAACGAATTTCGAGGCAGTTTTATGCGCTATTTACACACGATGGTCAGGGTGAGCGATCTGGATCACTCCCTTGATTTTTACTGTAACAAACTTGGACTTGAGGAAGTGCGGCGCAAGGATGTTCCGGCGGGGCGCTTTACTCTGGTGTTTCTGGCGCCGCCAGGCCAGTCTGAGGCGCAGCTTGAGCTGACCTACAACTGGGACCCTGAAGCTTATGATGAGGGGCGGAACTTTGGTCATCTGGCTTATGAGGTTGAGAATATCTATGAAACCTGCCAGCACCTGATGGATCAGGGGGTGGTGATCAACCGGCCGCCGCGTGATGGGTATATGGCCTTCATCCGCTCACCTGATAATATTTCAATTGAACTGCTGCAAAAGGGGACTTCCCTCGCCAAACAGGAGCCATGGGCTTCCATGGAAAATAGTGGCAAATGGTGAGCCTGCTGTCCTCCCATTATCTGATACTCAGATTTTTGATGGAAACGGGATCAGCTTCTTTTTCTCTTCATCCCACAGCGACAGGGTTGCGTATTTCAGGCTTTGTTTCAGACTGAGCGGGTTGATTTTTTTCAACTCCGGTTCATCATCAAGGCATTCCTGCAGCCGATAATTAGGGATGGCGCTACATAGATGGTGGACATGGTGGATGCCGATGTTGCCGGTGAACCATTGCAGGATTTTGGGCAGGGCGTAGTAGGATGAGCCATAAAGAGCGGCGCTTTTCCTGTCCCATTTTTCTTCATGTTCCCACATGGTGTCTTCAAACTGATGCTGGATATAGAACAGCCAGACGCCTGCGCAGGAAGAAAACAAAACCACGGGCAATGACAGTTTAAGAAAATCCTGCCAGCCGATCAGCCAGATCACCGCACCGTAGACGACAGCCATTGCAAGGTTCAGCCCCATGACGCTCAGCCACATTTGCGGTGAGGGTTTTTTGAAGGCGAGCGGCAGGCGTTGCAGAAGGGCGAAATGCACAGGACCGCCTATAAACATCAGAAAAAACGGGTTGCGATAAATGCGGTAGCCAAGGCGCTTAATCAGGGGCAGGGCCTGATATTCTTCAAGTGTCAGGGTGTCAATGTCGCCGTAGCCACGTTTATCCAAATTTGATGAGGAGGCGTGATGCAGGGCGTGTAGGCGCTTCCAGTAGGCATAGGGGGTGATTGTGAAAACGGAGAGGAAACGGCCAACCCAGTCGTTGGCACGGCTTGATGCGTAAAATGAACCATGGCCGCAATCATGCTGGAAAATAAAAATTCTGAGGACCATACCAGCTGTCAGCACGGCGAGGATCAGCGTCAGGGCATAGCTCACTTTCAGGCTATGGTACATAGCGCAACACAGCAGGATAAAGAGAACCAATGTGAAGACAAGCTGTAAGGTGGCTCTGGTTGCGTTTGACTCCCGGTATTTCAGGCAGTGCGCTGCCAGCTTCTCAACTTGTCCCGTCATTCAACTTCCCTCATTGATTATTGGAGATGATAAGGTCTTTTTTTAGGGCCCCGTACCCTTTGTTTTCTTATTAAGCCCTGTTGGTGCCACGTTTGCCGGTGTGGGTCAAGCAAGCCTGTGCATGAAAGGCCCCGGTATTTTGATGGTTGAGGCTCCTGTTCCTGCAAGAGTCGCGCTTTGAGCGAACTCAATTGACACCAGACCTAACAGATTTCGACACTTCCCGTGTAGTAATTTTTGATATTTTCAAGATTTTTGAATGCTTTAGCTGTTTTCCTGTTGGTCTGTTGAGATAACCATACAGGTAATATATGACAGTCGTCTGCATTCAGCACGGGGTCATAAGCTGAGATGATGGTGCTATTGGCACTGCTGGTGGGTCTTTGAGAGTGAGGGAATTCAGTGGCACCCCCTAGGAGAATCGAACTCCTGTTTCAAGAATGAAAATCTTGCGTCCTAACCACTAGACGAAGGGGGCACTGAGTTTTGAAGAAACTCGTATAAAAAAGTTTAGCTCACTTGGCAAGCCTTGTTTATAAAAATATGAAGAATTTAATAGCTCGGCGTCGGCCGGGCGGCGTCTTCTATGGTCAATTCGATGGTTTCACGGCCATTCCAGTGGTTGCGGCGCAACTGGCCTACCACATGTAAGGCATCACCGGCCCGCTCCAGCAGCAGATCGCCGAGGGGGGTTCCCACGGCTCTGAAGGCTATGGCGCTGATACGGGACTGGTCACTTGCCTCGAGGCTGCATTTGACATGAGCCTCGCCGACAATTTTGGCAAACTTGACGCGGTGCATAGGCAATACAAAGCGGGGCGCCGGGTTTTCCGAGCCGAAGGGGCCTGCACGCTCCAGCAAGTCAACAAATGTGGGGGTGGCGCCATTCGCGGTTATGGGGCCGTCAATTTCAAGGCGCAAATCAGAGCGAAGTTCGCTCACATCCTTTTCCAGCTCTTTGAAAAAGAAGGCTTTCACAGCATCAAATTTTTTCCATTCAAGCGTCAGGCCAGCGGCCATGGCATGACCACCGCCTTTGATCAGGAGGCCTTCATCTCTGGCTTTTTGCACAGCGCGGCCGATGTCTACCCCTGCGATAGAGCGCAAAGACCCGGTTGCCGTGCTGCCTTTTTCCTCCCGGCTCAGGATACAGGATGGGCGATGAAATTTTTCTGTCAGGCGGCTGGCCACCAGACCAACCAGACCTTTGTGCCAGTCTTTTGAGGCGGCGAAGATCATGGGCGTTTCCGGGGCATTCTCTATTTCCTCGCCGACCCGGGTGGTGGCTTCCTCCAGAGTGCGGCGCTCCATTTCCTTGCGTTCATTGTTAAATTTCTCAAGGATTTCCGCGGTGTGTTCTGCCTCCAGCTCATCAGTGGTGGAAAGCAGCTTTGCCCCAAGGTCTGATGAGCCTATGCGGCCACCGGCATTGATGCGCGGGCCAAGCATAAAGCCGAGATGATAGGGTGTTGGCGGCGTGGTGAGGCCGGCGGTGTCTGCCAGGGCGCGCAGACCAACATTTCGGCGCTGGTTCATCACTGCCAGCCCCTTCAGCACGAACGCACGGTTGAGCCCTTTCAGCGGCACCACGTCACAGATGGTGGCGAGTGCGACAAGATCGAGATAACTCATGAGATCGGGGATATCTTCTGGTGATTTGTAATGACCGCTCTCTTTGAGGGCGCGGCGGGTTGCCACCAGCAACAGGAAGACAACCCCGCCTGCACAGAGGTGACCAAGGCCGGAGAGATCATCCTGGCGATTGGGATTTATCACGGCCGTTACATCCGGCAATGTTTCACTGGCCAGATGGTGGTCCACAACGACCACATCAACGCCGCGGCGGGTTGCTATTTCTAAACTGTCATGGCTGACTGTGCCGCAATCCACAGTGATGATCAGCTCTGCGCCTTCATCAATCAGCTTTTCTATTGCGTCCGGGTTAGGGCCATAGCCTTCAGTTATGCGATCAGGAATATATATTGTGCTATCGAGGCCATGGGCTGTTAAAAAGCGCTTCATCAGGGCGCTGGAGACGGCACCGTCGACATCATAATCGCCAAAAATTGCGACATTTTCACTTCCGGTGATGGCCTTTGCGATGCGGTTTGCGCCCTTTGTCATGTGCTGGAGGCTGTCCGGGTCGGGCATCAGGTCTTTTAATGTCGGGTTCAGCCATTCTTCAACCGTATCCATATCCGCACCGCGGGCAGCAAGCACCCGGCCAAGGATTTCAGGGACGCCCGCAACCTGGGAGAGGGCAAGCGCCAGATTGCGCCCTCTTTCATCAAGACGGTCCTGCCAACTAAATGCTTTTGCTGAGTGCGTTATCCCGAGGAGTGCCTGTTTGTCTGCCGCATCCTGCCGCTTTGGCTCTGCCATGCCCGGCCCTCCTTTGCTTGCGTCTTGTCTGCCCTCTTAACTCAGGTGATGCATAACAGCGCGCTCCCATAACATCGCTGCCCCCCATGCCTGGATCAGATATCTGAACAGTTTAACTTCCGCTCTAGCTCGGTGTATCGCCCTGGGTCTGGCGTCTGATCCATCTTACTGACTTGGTAGCTGTGTGCATAACAAGTGTTTCTGTTTCTATGATGCTTTGATCCGCCCGGACCCCATCCAGCAGGGAACCGCTGGTGACACCGGTGGCTGCAAAGATCACATCACCCTTAACCATGTCATTGATGCTATATTTTTTAGATAAATCGTCAATGCCAACTTTTCTGGCCCGCTCATGATGGCTTTCATGCAAGGGGGTGAGGCGCCCCTGCATCTGACCGCCGATTGATCTCAAGGCGGCTGCGGCGAGCACGCCTTCCGGGGCACCGCCAACCCCCATGTAAATGTCGATGCCGGTTTCATCCGGATCTGTTGTCTGGATCACGCCGGCAAT
Source organism: uncultured Rhodomicrobium sp. (assembly GCA_964351785.1). GTDB lineage: Bacteria > Pseudomonadota > Alphaproteobacteria > Rhizobiales > HXMU1428-3 > HXMU1428-3. Next base: position 65,529 of record CAYGPF010000011.1, on the reverse strand, counting down.
GTCACCGTCGCCAATCAGCTTAACAGCAGCGCCGGTATCACGCACAGCGCTGATCAGTTTGCCATGGCGTGAGCGGTCCAGAATGAGCGCTGTCAGATTTTCAATTTTCACGCCCTTTGCATCTGCCAGGTTCTGGAGATTTTCTTCCGGGGTGTTGTCGAGATCAACGAGGCCGGGTTCAAACCCCGGACCGATGGCAATTTTTTCCATGTAGATGTCCGGCGCATGCAACAGGCACCCGCCCTCAGCTATGGCCAGAACCGCCAAGGCATTTGGCAGGGACTTGGCGCAAAGTGTGGTGCCCTCGAGCGGGTCGACTGCTATGTCCACCTTGGGGCCATTTTTGTTGCCAATTTCCTCGCCGATGAACAGCATTGGCGCTTCATCGCGCTCACCCTCGCCGATCACGACCCGGCCATCAATGTCGAGATTGTTCAAGGCATGTCGCATGGCATCAACTGCGGCTTTATCAGCCGCCATTTCGTCACCGCGCCCGCGTAATTTTGCAGATGCAATCGCGGCACTTTCAGTTACCCCAACGATGTCCCAAACCAGGTTTTCCGGAAGTTTTCCTGACATTTTTTTTGCCTTTGTTATTTTGCTGTTCTTATCTTGTTAAAGCGCTTACTTATCAGTTTCATCACGTTGGCGCTTAATAATTTCAGTTATATACAACCTATATTTGCAAAACCTGCGTATCTGGTTGCTGTTTGTTTATTGGTCTTTTGAATTCCGGGTGAATTTAAAGTCGTTCAATCCGTATCATTGTGGGGTCCCCGACTATCTGCCCGTCTTTCCTGATGTCATTCAAGGCTTCCGAGACCGCCCGTTCAGTGGTCTGGTGCGTGATAATCACGACAGACGCTGGTTGAAGTTCGCGCGCGCCTGCCTCTGCTGTTGGTTCCAGCGGCCTTTGTACTATGCTTTCAAGAGAAATGCCATACTCAGCCATACATGTGGCGATTGCCGCAAAAGCACCGGGGCGATCTTCCAACTGGAGGCGGACATAATACCCCCCTTCATGGGCCCTGAGGGGTGCGCGGATGTAGTCTGTCAATTCCGCAGCGGGCTGGGTGAATACGGTCTGATATTCTTTTGTGGCAGCGTCGATGATGTCCCCAATAACGCTGGAGGCGGTTGGCCCCTCACCAGCACCAGGGCCGATCAGCATGACCTTACCGACAAAATCACCGTCGACACAGACGCAATTTGTAACACCCGAGACCTCGCCAATGGCAGAATCCTTTGGCACCAGTGCCGGGTGGACCCTTTGCTCGATGCCCTCTTCCGTTTTCACGGCAACGCCCAGTAGCTTGATGCGAAAGCCAAGCTCATCAGCCGCGTTGATATCTGAGGGGGATATGGCTTCTATCCCTTCAATGTAGATATCATCAAAGGAGGTTTTCGTGCCAAAGGCCAGCGTTGTCAGGATGGCCAGCTTGTGAGCCGCGTCGATGCCGCCGATGTCAAAGGTGGGATCAGCTTCCGCATAACCTTCGCCCTGGGCTTCTTTTAAAACTTCACTGAACGGTTTACCCTCGTTCTGCATCCTGGTCAGGATGTAATTGCAGGTTCCGTTCAGGATGCCGTAGACCCGCTCGATCTGGTTACCGGAGAGGCTTTCCTTCAAGGATTTTACAACGGGAATGCCGCCAGCAACAGCCGCTTCAAACAACAGGGCCGCGCCGTTTTCCTCTGCAAGCGCCGCCAGCGCCGGCCCGTGCATGGCGATCATGGCCTTGTTGGCCGTTACCACATCTATGCCTCTTGACAGGGCGGCTTTTGCGGCGGTGAGGGCCGGGCCGTCTTCACCGCCTATGAGTTCAACAAACACGTCAATGTCAGCATTGCTGGCCAACTCGACTGGATCATCAAACCACTCCACGCCCGAAATATCAACGCCGCGGTCCTTGTTACGGTCACGTGCGCTGACAGCCGAAAGGGCCAGGGGTTTGCCAGTTTTCCTGGCAATTGCCTCTCCATTATTTTCGATGATTTTGATAACACCGCGCCCAACGGTGCCAAGGCCAGCCAGCCCAATTTTCAAAGGCTCTGTCATTATGATTTTCCAGAATCCGGGTTATCGTGCAATCGGCACAACGTTATGCATGTTTTTTTCGGTTTCGGCGAGGAATCTTTTGACATTACGCGCCGCCTGGCGAATCCGTTGCTGATTTTCAACAAGGGCAATGCGGACATAGCCTTCACCATGCTCGCCAAAACCAATGCCCGGAGAGACTGCCACGTCGGCTTTTTCAAGCAGTAATTTGGAGAATTCCAGTGAACCGAGTTCCTTGCAGATTTCCGGGATCGGGACCCAGGCGAACATGGTAGCTGGTGGTGAGGGAATTTCCCACCCGGCGCGGCCCATGGCCTCTACAAGGCAGTCACGGCGTTTCTTGTAAAGGGCGCGCATGTCATCAACGCAGGATTGATCCCCGTTGAGGGCAGCGGCGGATGCCACCTGAATGGGGGTGAATGCCCCGTAATCAAGATAGGATTTTACCCTGGCGAGAGCATCAATCAGACGTTCATTGCCGACAGCAAAGCCCATCCGCCAACCTGGCATTGAATAGGTCTTTGACATGGATGTGAATTCCACAGCCACATCCTTCGCCCCTTCAACTTCAAGAATGGAAGGGGGGGGATTGTCGTCAAAATAGACCTCCGAATAGGCGAGGTCCGACAGCAGGATCAGCTCATTTTTTCGGGCGTAAGCGACGACTTCTTTATAAAAATCCAGGCTTGCGACTTTTGCCGTCGGGTTTGATGGATAGTTGAGGACCAGAGCCACAGGCTTGGGCACAGAAAAATGCATCGCGCGGTCAAGGGCGCTGATGAATTCACTGTTCGGCTCAACTGGCAAGTGGCGTATAACACCGCCAGAGATAATAAAGCCAAAGGCATGGATGGGGTATGTTGGGTTTGGGACAAGCACCACATCACCCGGCGCGGTTATGGCCTGAGCCATATTGGCAAAACCTTCTTTCGAGCCAAGTGTTGCGACGATTTCCGTATCCGGGTTGAGCTTGACGCCAAAGCGGCGCTCATAATAGGCTGCCTGGGCCCGCCTTAAACCGGGGATTCCCTTTGAGGCTGAATATCTGTGGCTGCGCGGGTCCTGTACCGTTTCGATGAGCTTGTCGACGATGTGCTTTGGTGTCGTGCCGTCCGGGTTGCCCATGCCGAAATCTATGATGTCAGCGCCATTGGCCCGTGCTGATTGTTTCAGACGGTTAACCTCTGCAAATACGTAAGGGGGGAGCCTTTTTATCCTGTGAAATTCCTCTTCCACGCAAGTGCCTCTTTACCTGTTATGCTTAAATGTATTTGTCATTGTTGTTTTGGGTGACAGACGGGTTCATGCTGCGTTTTTCTAACTGCTGTTGATTGCCCTTTGTCTGCGCACTTACTCTCAATTTATATGTGAAACTTTGTTGATTGTCTCTTTGCCATTGGACCTGAAGAAGGGCTGAATGGATGAGGCTGTGACTGTCGCGCTGATGCCTCTTTTGGTCAATCCCTTTTTTTGATTTTCCAGTTCTCTACCACGGCTCTGTTTACAGCGTCTGAGGTGCGAGCATAAGCCAACTGCATGGCTTTCATCTGTGTGGCTTTCTTCCGCGTGACTTTCTATTTTACTACTTTCATCCGGATGAATTTCAGGGCCAGGGTGCCTGGATTAAACCTCTGGTCTTTGAATGAGCGCCTGCTGTTTATTGCTGACGCTTTAATTGGCTGCGCCTAACGCTTTTCAATTTCCTTTACCGCATCAGCTCTGTGAGTTTCCTGCTCCTTGGACAATAATTGCTCTAATATGTCCTGTTCTTCCTTGGAAAGGGCGCTGTCAGCCTCATCTTTGGAAACAGACAGATCCGGCCAAGGCAGAGTTGTCGAAGCGCAACCGCTGAACAAGCCCATGCTGAATATAATCAGCAGACAGCTCAGAAGCTTACAGTATGACCTTAATGTGGTTTTGTTGTTCATTATGGTTGTCTCAGTCTCTTTCAGAAATACGCGAAATACCAATACTGTGACAGGTTATTTGGAATAACCTAACATTCTAATGCAATTGTGACCACTATTTGATTCCATCACATTTTCAAAGCAAAAGAATTCCAGGCTGGTTAATTTATGGGAACAAAGGCAAGGCATTAAGGCCTGTTGTTTCTTCCAGATCGAACAGCAGATTGAAGTTCTGCAGGGCCTGCCCTGCCGAGCCTTTGACCAGATTATCAATGGCTGAGACCACAATGATCTGGTTCTTTACATGACCTTCAAACAGACCAATGTAGCAGTGATTTGACCCTCTGACATGCTGGGTTGCCGGCATCATACCCTGCCTAAGGAGATGCACGAAGGGTTCATCCTCATAGGCTGTTTGTAATAAAGCTGCGGCGTCCCCGGCTGAAACGCCATTGTTGAGCGTCAGGTGGCTGGTGATCAACTCGCCCCGGCTCATGGGGACAAGATGGGGCGTAAAACTAACCCTGATGTCGGTCGCGGAAGCGACCTTGTTAAGCTCTTGCTCGATTTCGGGGGTGTGGCGATGTTTGCCGATGGCGTAGGGGCTTAGGCCCTCACCTGCTTCACAAAAAAGGAGATTCTGTTTCACGCCGCGCCCAGCGCCTGAGATGCCTGATTTGGCGTCGAGAATTATTCTTGTGGTGTCGATGGCACCACCCTCGACCAGCGGCAACAGTGCCAGCAGCACGGCTGTCGGGTAACAGCCGGGGCAGGCGACTATTCTGGCCTTTTTGATCCCCTCCCGGTTGTGTTCGGTGAGACCGTAGGCCACTTCTTTATAGAGGCCGGGGTGGTCGTGGGTGCGGTCATACCAGGCTTCATAGGTTTTTGTGTCCCTCAGCCGAAAATCAGCAGACATATCAATGACTTTAATATGATCCGGCAAAGTGCTGATAATGTCCTGGGCTGTGCCATGAGGCAGGCCGCAGATTGCCGCATCAACATTTTTCCAATCCACTTCTTCATGGCGCACCAGATCCGGCAGATTTGCAGGTATCAGATGCGGGAACACTTCGGCCAATGGTTTGCCGGCATGGGTGTTGGCGATGAGGTTTGTGATCTCAATAGCCGGGTGGGTGTAGGCAAGGCGAATAAAATCAGCACCAGTGTAGCCGGATGCGCCTATGATGACGGTTTTGATTTTTTCAACCCTGTTTGACATGATTCTCTCGGCTTTTTAAATTGAGTTTTTATTTATAGCGTGGCTTTGCCAGAACAAAAGCAATTTGCGGCATTCCCCCAATTTTGGCGCCCCTGTTTGAGACCAGAGTTTGGGACAGGCGTTTGGGCAAGAAAAAAGGGCGATGCTGTTACGCCGTCGCCCTTTGTTCTGTAAATGCCGTTCTCTTTCTTAACGTTTGGAGAACTGGAAGCTACGCCGGGCTTTGGCTTTACCGTATTTCTTACGTTCAACCACACGGCTGTCACGGGTCAGGAAACCGCCTTTTTTCAAGGCTGGCCGGAGGTCCGGCTCATAATGCGTCAATGCTTTTGAGATGCCGTGGCGCACCGCACCGGCCTGACCGGAAAGCCCACCGCCATGTACGCTGGCGACAATGTCAAACTGGTCTTCGCGCTCAGCCGCTTTCAGGGGCTGGCGGATGATCATTTGCAGAACCGGGCGGGCGAAATAGTCTTTATCATCTTTTTTGTTGATGATGATCCGGCCATTGCCTGGCTTGACCCAGACACGGGCAACGGCGTCTTTTCTTTTACCGGTTGCGTAGGCCCTGCCCTCTTTGTCGAGCTTTTGCACATATTGAGGGGCATTTTCAATTTCCGGCTCACCGCCGCCTAACTCTTCGAGAGATTTGATTTCTTCAGCCATAGCTATCTTATGCCCTCCGGGTGTTTTTGTCGTTCATGGATGCGATATCCAGTGTTGCTGGCTCTTGCGCTTCATGAGTGTGTTCACCGCCCACAAAGACGCGCAAATTGCGCAACTGCTTACGGCTCAACGGGCCGCCGGGCATCATGCGTTCAACTGCTTTTTCCAGAACACGCTCCGGGAAGCGGCCTTCCAGGATCTGGTGGGCTTTGCGTTCCTTAATGCCACCGGGGTAGCCGGTGTGCCAATAATATGTTTTGTCCTGGCGTTTATTGCCCGTCAGAATAACCTTGTCAGCATTGATAACAACGATGTTGTCACCGCAGTCCATATGGGGCGTAAAATCCGGTTTGTGCTTGCCGCGCAGACGCGCTGCGATTATGGATGCAAGGCGGCCCAATACAAGGCCTTCCGCATCAATCAAAACCCAATCCTTTTCGATGGTTGAGGGTTTTGCAGAGTAGGTTTTCATTTCACTTCTCCACGCCGATATCACAAAATGCCCCAGCTTCCAGGTTTATAACCGGAAGATGGCCATTCATTGTTGAATGCCGGTCTGATTATATGCCGGTGATTAAGTGACGCCGGCCCTTGTTTAAAGGGCGCTTTGCCGCGCCATTGCGCTTGCTGGCGGTTTGTATGGTATGTTGAATGTTGTGTCAACAAAAACTTATTTTATCATATTTTTCAATTATTTAGCATTGTGGTTATATGTTACCACAATGCTTTTCATTGACTGATTGATTTTACCCACATCCCTTGCATAATAGGCCCATAACAGAGAGGTTCCGGTTTTAGCCCGCGCCGCTCAACCAGAGTATAACAACAAAACGAACAATAAATTTCTAGAGGGAGCCCGACAATGAGCGAAGAACCCAACCATAACTTTTCCACCCTGGCCATTCATGCCGGTGCGGCACCTGATCCGACCACCAACGCAAGGGCGACCCCTATCTATCAGACAACGTCTTATACCTTTGATGATGTTGATCACGCTGCAGCGCTGTTTAATCTGGAGCAGTTCGGCAATATCTACACCCGCATCATGAACCCGACGCAAGGCGTGCTTGAAGAGCGGATTGCAGCGCTAGAGGGCGGTTCCGCAGCGCTTGCCACTGCTTCAGGCCATGGTGCCCAGCTTCTGGTGATGCATTGCCTGATGTCCCCGGGGGATGAGTTTATTGCTGCCAAACAGCTTTATGGTGGCTCGCTTAACCAGTTTGGGCACAGCTTCAAGAAATTTGGCTGGACGGCGCGGTTTGCTGATATCAAGGACCCCGAAAGTTTCCGGGCGCTGGTAAATGACAAGACACGGGCGATTTTCATAGAATCCATCGCCAATCCTGGGGGCATCATCACCGATATTGAAGCCATCGCCAAGGTGGCAAAGGAAGCCGGTGTCCCGCTGATAGTCGATAACACGCTGGCCAGCCCCTACCTCTGCCAGCCCAAACAATTCGGCGCGGATATCATTGTTCATTCGATGACTAAATTTCTTGGCGGTCACGGCAATTCAATTGGCGGTGTCCTTGTTGATTGCGGCACCTTTAACTGGATGGCCAGCGATAAATACCCGACCCTTTCCCAGCCGTCTGAGAGTTATCACGGTATGGTGCTTGGTGAGGTATTTGGCCCGATGGCGCTGGCGATAGCCGCGCGGGTTATTGGGCTCAGGGATCTTGGGCCCTGTATCTCGCCTTTCAATGCGTTTCTGATTGCGACGGGCATTGAAACGCTGCCGCTCAGGATGCGGCAACATTCTGAAAATGCGCTGAAAGTTGCCGAGTATTTATCAGGCCATGATAAGGTTGACTGGGTCAGCTATGCGGGTTTGCCACAGAGCCCCGATCATGCGCTTGCGCAGCGCTATTGCCCAAACGGTGCTGGCGCTGTTTTTACTTTTGGTCTCAAGGGCGGGTTTGATGCCGGGGTAAAGCTGGTGAATTCTGTCCAGCTTTTCAGCCACCTTGCGAATGTGGGTGATACCAAGAGCCTGATCATCCACCCTGCCTCTACCACACACCGTCAGTTAAGTGATGCGGACAGGGCTGCGGCCGGAGCGGGCGACGATGTTGTTCGGCTTTCTGTAGGCATTGAAGATTGCGCAGACATTATCACTGATCTTGAAGCCGGGCTGGCCCAGCTTTAAAGACCTGTTGTCATCCTGGGGTAAATAATAAGGGGCGTGTCACGCCGCTGGCGCGCCGCCTGCCCCTCGCAACTGGAAGAGGTGCCAGAGCGCCAGCCCCAGGAGGATGAGCGCGCCCGCCTGGTGGCCAAGGGCCCATTCCAGCGGCACGACCTTCAACAATGTGACAACCCCAAGCGCGACTTGCGCCAACGTTGCGATGGCCAGATAAAGGGCGCTGTTGACCGCGGCTTTTGGCAAGCCCCCCATCCCTGCCTTTCTCCAGACATTGTATAGATGCAGCAGCACAGCAACGGTGACGAGATAAGCCAGCATGCGGTGGTCAAACTGGACAGTGCGGACATTTTCAAAAAAATTCAGCCAGACCGGTTGAAGGAGCAACAGATCCGTTGGGATGAACTGGCCGTCGATCAATGGCCATGTGTTGTAGGTTTTACCTGCCCTTAAGCCGGCAACGAAAGCGCCAGCGATGATTTGCAGATAAATCAACCCAACGAGCGCCCCGGCTGACCAGACGATAAATACAGGGGGATTGGGGGGTTGCTTCTCATCCTGTTTTCGAAGACCAAAAGTCACCCATAAAATGGCGGCAAAGATGAAGATGGCCAGCCCAAGATGCATGGCAAGACGGTATTGACTGACCTCGGTGCGCTCAACCAGACCACTTGCCACCATATACCAGCCGACAAAGCCCTGCAGCCCACCGAGAGCGAACAGCGCCCAGAGTTTTGGTTTCAAGGCAGGCTCGACCCAGCGCCGGGCGAGGAAAAACAAAAACGGCAATAGAAATACCAGCCCGATGAAACGGCCAAGGAAGCGGTGCGCCCATTCCCACCAGTAGATGGCCTTGAATTCATCAAGGCTCATACCCAGATTAATTTCCTTATATTGGGGGATCTCTTTATATTTTTCAAAAGCATCCTGCCAATCAGCTGTGCTTAGGGGCGGGATCGCGCCGAGGATGGGCTTCCATTCCGTTATTGAAAGGCCTGACCCTGTGAGCCGGGTGGCCCCGCCAACCAGGACCATGGCAAAAATCAGCGCGGCAACAATGAGCAGCCAGGCGGCGATATAGGGCTTTGCGTTTTGCTGTCTGATGGTGCTTTCAGTAGGGACGGTGGTCATGGGTTGTGTCTGTTTGCTTTGCGGAGTGGTTATAGGCGTTCGTTGGTTTTTATCCGTTTTTTTTCTTAGGGATGATTTGCACTTTCGTGATCTATCCTCTATAGGCTAGAGCCCTGATGGGGCCGGGTGTTTGCAGTTCGCATGTGAACCCCGTTTTCAGGCAGGCGTCAATTGCTAATTTGTCGCGGGGGTATTGTCTTATCCCTTAAAAACCTGGGATTACCCAGTGAGCCAAAAGCCATGCAGCATACAAGATCTAACAAAGGAAGTGTCATGAATCCTAAACTCAAACGGCTGATCGGCGGGCTCTTGTTTATTCTGTTTCTTGCCTTTTATGTTGTTATGGTGATTGCCATCGCCTATGGGATCCTGCCGGACAAATCGCAAGGGATACAATTGCTTTTCATGGCTGTTGCCGGGACTGTCTGGGTGCTCCCCGGGGCGTTGATTATCAAGTGGCTGGCAAAATAAGTTCGGCGCTTACCGTTTAGCTGTCCCTGCCGCCCCCTTGCCATTATCGTGCTGGTGGTTGAATGAATGCCACAGCAATCAGACGGCTTGGGATGATAACACGCGCAATCAGGACACATTCAATTGACGGCCTTTGTTCGCAATAATGAACGGCCAGCCTGAGAGATAGGTTTTCACATAATTGATGTTCTGATAGTCACCGTTGAGAGAAATACGGGGCAAGGCTGTCAGGTGGTTTTTGTGCTCATTAAAGAGCAACCCCTTGCGCGTCGTTACTGCTGTTTCAAACCCCAGTTCTTTCAGGAGAGAAAAATCCCTCTGGCCGGCGCTGGCTGGATCGCCGTAGGGATACGCAAAATGGCGGGGGGTCTCACCCAGTTCTGCAATGTGCCGTTCAAGGCCGGCCGTTATATCCTTTACGGCGTCTTTCTGCTGCAGGCAGCCAACCGCGTAATGAGATTTTGTATGAGCCCCCAGGGTGACCAGCGGGTGCTTTTGCAACTCCCGGAGTTCGTCCCAGTTCATGATGAGATCGGTTGTCAGCTTATCAATGTCAACACCATGATCGCTTGCAAAACGGCGAATGGTGCGGCGCTGACTGACCTGATCCATTTGTCGCAATGGCCAGTAGATATCCCTGAAGAGCTGTTGCTGCTCATCAGAGTTGGCGGGACGTCTCACTTCATCATTTGCGAAAGGGTTTTTGATCACCTTGTTCTGCCTGATGACTTCTTCAAGGGCAGTCCACCAGAGCTCGCCTGTTTTTGAGCTGTAATCCGAGACGATATAAATCAGAAACGGGACGCCGTGTTTTTCAAAGACCGGCAAGGCGTTTTCACGGTTATCACGATAACCGTCATCCAATGTAAAGAGGACAAAGGGTTTTGTGTCTTTGGGGTTACTGAGGCGGTCCCTGAGTTGGTCCATAGCGATGATGTCATAATCCATCGCTCTGACAAGTTTGATGGTCTCTTCCAGGAAAGCAGGGCTGATTTTAAGGATACCGTTGGGAGAAAACGGGTCTGGAGCCGCTTCACCAACCTGGTGCAGCGTGAAAATCAGCCCCCTCCCTTTTATCGCGGACGGCGCGCATTTATAGATATTTGACCAGTAGAGCCCGTTTAATGCGGCTTTGTTAATGCTGGTTTTTATATTCATCATGATTTCGGGTAGCTCTTAACTCATATCCTGGCCAACTGCCGTCAGACTATCCCAGAGGCTGCGTTAGAGGCCAATTGAATTGAGCGCTTATGTTTAACGAATATCTTTTTGCCGGCTTCTGGCTTTCTCGATGCCTGTCAGGGTGTATTCATAATGGTCACCATATGCATGTTGGTGTTCGGCAGCATGGTGATGCTCGAGCGCGGCGCCTTTTGCTTTCGGGTCAGCATATGTGTCTTGCGGATCCAGCTCATAGTCAGCCTCGGGTGCCGTGCTCTTTAGAACAGCGTTCAATAACGTCCAGCCCAATCCGAGGATAAGAGACACGACAAAGGCGATCAGTGTCATTGGTATGATACGGGGGAAATAAGCCTCGATTGGAATGTGCGCTTTTGAAATGATTGTCACATATGAGGGGGCTATCGCACTTTCCTTCCTGGCCTTGGCATCCCGGTAGCGGGCCAGATAGGTATTCAGGAGATCACGGTTGGTGTTGGCTTCACGCTGGAGTGCCCGCAGCTGGATTTCATCGCCATCACTGCGGGTGGAGAGGTTTTTCATTTCTTTCAGGCTTTGCAGTAAAGCGTTTTCCCGGGCTCTGGCGATTTTTGCATCGTTTTCAATTGCTTCAACCATCCGTGCCATCTCACCGCGGATCTGAAGATTGATGCCCCTTAATTCAGATTCGAGCTGTCTCAACCGTGGGTGAGAGGGGAGCAGCGTAGCGCCAAGCTCAGAGACTGTACGCTCGACCCGGGTTTTCTGTTCAAAAAGCCGGTTAATCAGCGGCGAGCGCATAGTATCGGGTGCGGTTGAGACCTCACCATCCCGGTTTAACATCTCGCGGATCAATTTGGCGCGGATTTCAGACTCTGCGCGGCGCTCACGGGCCGCGATGATGCGGCTGTTCAATTCGGTCAGTTGCTGGCGGCCAAGGGTGACATCTTCGCTGCTGGATTTATAAATACCTTTTTTGGCACGGTAGTCAGCGACAGCGCCCTCTGAGGTTTTGACTTCCTTTTTCAAATCATCAATCAGACGCTCAAGGCGGATGCTGTCATCCTGAGACTGCATCACTTTTTCAGAGCGCTGCCAGCTTATATATGCTTTGGCGATACTGTTGGCGATGCCCGCGGCACGTACAGGATTATCGCTATGATATCGGATGCCCAAGACACGCGACTTGGTGAGGCTCACCACCTGCAGATTGTTGCTGAGCGCGTTTATTGAGATTTGTTCCCTGATTTCCGGGCTCAGCTCTTCATACTTTCTTTTTAACTGAAATGGCAAAAAGCGGCCTAGACTGCCGTTATAGTTTCTGGCTATTTCCTGCTGGAATTTCTCATCATCCATCAGGGTGTATTCCTTGATGACACTTGCGATGATATCTCTCGACTGGATCACCTGGATCTGAGAGAGCACCGAGGCCTGATCAATTGTATTGGTTTCCACGACTTCGCGGCCGGCCGCCGGGTTCTGGTATGAAGCTATCGGGGAGATCAGTACGCGGCTTTCGGCAAAAAACCGGGGTGTGATGAGATGCAGGGCAAAGAAAATAGCAACACTGATCAACAAGCTGACAAGCAGCAGTTTGATCCATGATTTTTTGATTGCGCCCAGCAATCCACCCACACTTACTTCGTTTGTCTGTGACATTTCTAATGTCCCCTGCATCTGATAACCGGCTTCTTCTCTTCCATACATAACTCACCAATTGTTAGTGAACTCTAAAAATGCCAGCAAACCTTTAACAATGTGCGATTTTAAAACAGAGTTAGGTGTTTTTTAACGTTGTTTACCTAGTCTCACTCAAGTGTAGTGTTCTTTTTTCAGTAGGTAAGTTTAGTTATGAGCGTTCAAAGATTGGTTGTGTGTTTCTGTGCGTTGGTGTTTGTCACTGGCTGTCAACATCGCAGTGATCACTATAAGAATGAGTTTGAGCTTGTTGCCACCCATGATGTGGTTCCTGAGCCGATTGACCGTTCAGATTCCCTTTCCATGAAAGATGATGGCCATGGGGCCGGATTAAGTGAGCAGTTCTCATCTCGTGAGACCGTTTCATGGCGGACACAGGTCGCCTACAGGCTTCGCCCCAGCAAGGATAGTGACTGGGAGACCAGCTATACCCATTCCACGAAAGATTATGTCCCCTCAAAACGATACAGGGAAAACCCTGGTGTCTTTTTCAAGCGTACAGGACAATGGCCGCTTTCTTACCGGCTTGATACAGGTGACCGGCTGAGGGTCATTGTTTACAGCCAGAGAACTCTGACACGTGCCTACCGGGTTGATGACAGCGGTTATATATCCGTGCCGCTTGTCGGGCAGGTTCATGCGCGGGGCTCTACTGTACGCGCCGTTGAGCGCCGGATATCCAATGCGCTTGCCCGGAAATATCTGCGTGATCCGAAGGTGTCTGTTGAAATTGCAACTTATCGTCCGTTCTTCGTGCTGGGTCAGGTGCAGTCTGCCGGGCAATATCCCTATGTGGTCGGCATGACAGCTGAGACGGCGGCTGCCATCGCCGGGGGGTACACAGCGCGGGCGAATGAGCGCAAATTCCGTATCAGCCGGGTATATAAAGGGCAACGCTATACCCTGATGGTTACCAAGAATTTCCCGGTCTTTCCGGGTGATACCATCTATGTGCAAGAACGCTTCTTTTAAAATTTCAGACCCATTCAGTGATTGCCCCTACCCTACCTGCCGGTCATAAGTGGCAGGCATGGCTTATCTCGGTTTATTCAAGAAATTGTGGTATAGGCTGGCCTGACCTTTTCTGAAAGGAAGACACCTCATGAGCCGCAATCTGCGCATCATCCATTGCCTCAGGGCACCGATTGGCGGTCTGTTTCGTCATGTTGTGGATCTGGCGCTTGAGCAAGCGCTTGTCGGGCATGAGGTTGGGGTGCTTTATGATCGTTCGTTTTCAGAGAAAATCAATCCAGATCAGCTGAAGCTGTTGCAGCGGCATTGCCGGCTCGGTGTCCGGACTGCGCCGATGGCGCGGCTGCTTCATCTCAATGATTTGCTTGCAGCGCGGGCCACCCTCAAATTCGGGCGGGACACTCAAGCCCAGATCCTGCATGGTCACGGGGCCAAGGGCGGTGCTTATGCCCGTTTTGCCGCCTGGAACCTGCGCAAGCGCGGCCAGACCGTGCTTGGGTTTTACACACCACATGGGGGCAGCCTGCATTATGATCCCAAAAGCCTGACCGGGCGGCTGTTTCTCGGGTTGGAGAAAAAACTTGCTCGCATGACGGGCGGGCTCATTTTTGAAAGCCAATATTCCGCTGATCTGTTTCTTAAAAATGTCGGCGGCGGGTTTTGCCCTGTTCGGGTTGTGCCCAATGGGTTGTCACCGCCCGAGTTCAAACCAAATGCCCCGGTGGAGCACGCTGCTGAGTTTCTGTTTGTTGGTGAGTTGCGGCGGCTGAAGGGGGTTGATGTACTGCTTACTGCCTTTTCGCAATTACTGCCGCAATTTCCCAATGTACGGCTGGCCATTGTTGGGGACGGACCAGACGGTAGCCAGTTTCAACGCCAAGTGCACACGCTTGGCATCGAAGCTGCGGTTACGTTTTATGGCCGCTTGCCAACCCGGCAGGCCTTTTCGCTGGGGCGGGTTCTTGTTGTCCCCTCGCGGGCGGAGAGTTTTCCCTATGTGGTGCTGGAAGCCGGCGCGGCCCAGATGCCACTGCTGGCGAGCCGGGTTGGGGGTATTCCTGAAATTGTTGCCGGTTCTGGTGTTGAGCTGGTGCCGCCGGGTGATGCGATGGCACTCAGACAGCATATGCAGGATGTACTTATTGATTCCGAGTTGCATCAGGCGCGGGCCCAAATGCTTGCCGGGCTGATCGGGCAGAAATTTACCACAGAGCGCATGGCCTCGCAGATTACTGATTTTTATCTCTCTGTGTTGAAACGTTAATTGTTTCAGGCTGGAACGGGTTACTCTCTACTTTTCTGTATGTTTTTGGGACGGGGGCAGCCTGTCGCTTAAATTTCTCCTTTATTTTTTGATTTACATAGGAAGGTGCTGGCAAATTATGCAACGGATTGCCAGCAGCCATTTTCCTTCAAATTGGTCTTTTTTCTGAGTTACCCCCCTAAAATTAAGGCTGATACAGGATTTTCCGTGTTTTGCTGGTTCAAAATATTCCAGCTTGCAAGACATTGTTAACATCTCTTAATTTTCTCGGCTTTGCGCTCATTAACCTTTCTTTCCCGGCATTGGTCGTGCGGCCAAATTGCAGCGCTTGGCATGGATGATGCTTTATTCATAACAGTTGAGGCCACTTTACAGTAATTCAGCTATCATCTGGCCAGGCCTCTTTATACTTTATCGTTGGTAGTGCGTCTTTAAGGTTTGTGGAAATGGCGGAACGAGCTTCACAATTCAATCAGGGTATCGGTGAGCAACGCTCAGATTCTGAAGAAAAGCAGGAAATTCTTTCTGATAGCGAGGGCACAAACCCGCGCTGGTTAAAACATATTACCAGCATCAACCAGTCTGCCTTGATTTCGCCGATCATCCTTACAGGGGTTTATCGTTTGCTCGAGTTTATCGTGCTTGGCCTTGTGGGGCTGGCCGGTTATTTTGCATATGTTGTGCCTGGTCAGGCATTTGGGCCTGGCATTTCTGTAACAGGTGTTTATGCCGCAGCGATTGTTTGCGTCTGCATCACCTGCACTTTTGTATTTCAGGCTATTAACGTTTATAACATTCAGGCTTTTAACACCCCGATCCGCCAGACGCCCAAAATCTGGCTGGGTCTGACCATGGTGTTTGCGGTGTTTATCACCTCAATATTCTTCCTGAAAGCTGGCGATGGTTTTTCCCGCGTCTGGCTGGCCAGCTGGTACATTCTCGGGCTTCTGTTTCTCTTGTTTTTCAGGTTTGCCTTTGCCGCCATTCTACAGCAATGGTGCCGTGAAGGGCGGATCTATCGCCGGGCTGTTATTGTTGGCGGCGGTGAGGAAGGTATTGATGTTATTCAGGCGCTCAAGTCGAATGATAATACCGACATCCGCATCTGCGGTATTTTTGATGAGCGCAATGATGACCGGGTTCCGGCGATTATTGAGGGCTACCCCAAACTTGGGAATTATGATGAGCTGGTGGATTTTGGCCGTCAGGCACGGATTGACCTTCTGATCATCACGTTGCCACTTTCAGCTGAAAGCCGGTTGATGAGTGTTTTGAAGAAGCTCTGGGTCTTGCCGGTTGATGTGCGCCTGGCCGCTCACACCACAAAATTACGGTTCCGCCCGCGTGCCTATTCCTACATTGGTAATGTGCCGTTCATAGATATTTTTGACAAACCATTGGCTGACTGGGATTTCGTTCTCAAATGGATTTTTGACAAGGTGATTGCTGTTGCTGCACTTATTGGCCTTTCACCGGTGCTGCTGATCACTGCGCTTGCTGTCAAATTCACCAGCAAAGGGCCTGTTCTCTTTCGCCAGAAACGCTACGGCTTTAACAATGAGCTGATAGAAATTTATAAATTTCGCTCCATGTACACTGACCAGACCGATGTGAATGCGTCGAAACTGGTGACAAAAGATGACCCCCGGGTCACACCCCTTGGGCGGTTTATACGCAGAAGCAGCCTTGATGAATTGCCGCAACTTTTCAATGTGCTGAAAGGCGAGCTTTCGCTTGTCGGCCCGCGCCCGCACGCGCTGCAGGCAAAAGCAGCCAGCCAGCATTATCATGATGTGGTTGATGGCTATTTTGCCCGCCACCGGGTTAAGCCGGGCATTACTGGCTGGGCACAAATTCATGGCTGGCGCGGTGAGACAGATACGGAAGAAAAAATCCAGAAACGGGTTGAGCATGATCTTTACTACATCGAAAACTGGTCGATCTTCCTTGATCTTTACATCCTGATCAAGACGCCGTTTAGCCTCCTCTTTAAAAACAAGAACGCGTATTGAGGAAAAGCTGATGAGTGATGCAACTTATTATGACCAGCGGGTTGTTTTTTCCCAAAGCGTTGAGAGGCTGTTGTTTCTTTTTGTCTGGATGACGTTTTTTCTAAATGGCATCGTGATGAAGGAACCTGCGCCCTGTGATATTCTTATGATGGGCTTTGTTGTGGTCATGCCGCTGTTTGGCCTTGTCAGAATTACGCCGCTGCATGTGTTGTTACTGACCGGCTGGATGGTCATTATCGCCACAGGTCTGATTGCGGCGGGCGGGCATGAGTTTTATTATATCTCTCTTCGTCACATACTGATTACCGCTTATCTTGCTGTTTTTAGCGTCGTCCTGGCCGGCTTCATCACGCACAACCCGCTCCGGCATCATCAGATCATCTGGAATGGATATCTCTGCGGCGCTATTGTAGCTGCGATTGCCGGTATCATTGGTTATTTTGATCTGATCCCCGGTTCATATGAACTTTTTACCAGATATGAACGGGCGCGCGGGACATTCAAGGACCCAAATGTGTTTGGACCGTTTCTGGTGCCGGCATTTCTTTACTGCCTAAATTATTTTCTCACTCATAAAACCCGTAGCGGTTTTTTGACGGTGACCTTGATGTGCCTGTTTCTTTTCGGAATTCTGATGTGTTTTTCCAGAGGGGCCTGGATGTTACTGTTTATTGCAACCTCGCTGTTTGTTCTTGTGTTTTTTGTAACGGCACGGAGCGGGCGTGAGAGGTTGAGAACTGTTGCGCTTTGCCTTGTTGGTCTGGTTGTTCTGGCCGGTGTGGTGCTTACATCTCTGCAGTCTGACAAGGTGAAGGACCTCTTTACCGAGCGGTCTTCGATTGTGCTTGACTATGATGTGGGCGATCAGGGGCGTTTTATCGGGCATAAAAAGGCTGCCGATATTATTCTGGATAATCCACTGGGCATTGGTGCGCTTTATTTTGGTTATTATTACCACCATGAATTGCCGCATAACGTCTATCTCAGCATGTTCCTGTCTTCTGGCTGGATTGGCGGCACGGTGTTTTTGGTATTGATGACCAGCACCTTATTACTTGGTGGTCTGATCCTCTTCCGGCGGTCTTCCTGGATGCAATATCATGCGATTGCCTATTGCACCTTTGTCGGCCTGGTGGTTGAGAGTTATATCATCGATACAGACCACTGGCGGCTGCTTTTTATTCTGATGGGTATGATCTGGGGTAACTTTGCCGCCGCGCGGATTGAAGACAGGCATGAGGCCCGGGCGCCCCTGAATGGCAGCGGTGTTCAGCTAAGTTTCAAAATCTGAAATTGGGTCTTTTTTTTCCGGCAGCAGATATATGACAGCCATCTTATTCAGTAAGCTGCCGCATTTTTTGCCTGAATTGGGGTAGAAATGGTCGGAGCGAGAGGATTTGAACCTCCGACCCCCGGTCCCCCAGACCGGTGCGCTAACCGGGCTGCGCCACGCTCCGAACTCATGGTTTTCTATTCGTCATCACCGGGCTTGTCAACCTCATCAGTGAAATGACCTTGGGGCCAGGTTTCAGGCGCCCTCTGGCTGGCTGCTGAGCCTTCTGGGCAAGGCTTCCATCAAACGCTTCAGCTTTTGTGATGGACCTCGGGTATGCCGTATACTTTTGGGTTCATGCCGGCTTGCCGGGCCTTTAATTGCAGGGCCAGAAACCTGGAATAATGGCGGGACTGATGCAGATTGCCGCCATGAAACCAGAGCGCCGGTTGCTGTGTTGGTTTCCACATATTGCGCAATTCACCTTCCCACGGGCCTGGGTCCTTCGTGGTGTCTGAACCGAGCCCCCAGCATTTGCCGACCCTGTCCGCGACTTCCTGCGATATCAATTCAGCAGCCCAACCGTTCATTGAATTATAGCCGGTGGCATAGACAATGAGGTCAAAGGGCTGTTCAGAGCCATCAGAAAACACCACAGAATTGGGCTTTACTTCCATCAGCTCCACGCCGCTTTTTAATTTGATGGTTCCGTTGATGATCAATTCACTGCCACCGACATTGATATAATAGCCTGAACCGCGGCGCAGATATTTCATGAACAGCCCTGTATCATCCTCGCCAAAATCAAGCAGGAACCCGGCAGCTTTCAATTGTTCGTAAAAATCCTTGTCGCGCTCGGCAAATTCTTCGTAAACAGGTTTCTGCAGGTCCCCTAAAATTTTATAGGGGATCGAGGCAAAGATCAGATCTGCCAGCTCATGATCTATTCCGTTTGCAAGCGCTTCTTCTGAGTAAAGCGCACCGAGCCCCAGATCCATCACTGTATCTGACTGGGCAACCATGGTAGAGGAACGCTGCATCATGGTGACAGCAGCGCCGCTTTCAGCAAGAGCGGCGGCTATGTCATGGGCTGAATTGTTTGAGCCAACAACCAGACATTTCTTGTCCTTGTACTGATCGGGGCCGGGGTGTTTGCTTGAATGGTGCTGTTCGCCAACAAATGTTTCCTGACCAGCGACGACAGGGATATTGGCTTTACCGGACATGCCGGTTGCGAGGATCAGTTGTTTTGGTCTTATGGTGACAGGCTGGCCATCCCGCATCACGTTTACCGTCCAGGTGCCGCTCAGCTCGTCATAGCTTGCGCTTTCGCATTCCGTATTTGACCAGTAATTCAGCTCCATGATTTTTGTATAAAATTCCAGCCAGTCGCCGATCTTGTCTTTCGGGGTAAATACAGGCCAGTGATCAGGAAAGGGGATGTAGGGCATGTGATCATACCAGACAGGATCATGCAGACATAAAGACTTATAGCGTTTGCGCCAACTGTCACCGGCGCGGGCATTCTTCTCGACAATGATGGTTGGTACATTCAGCATTTTCAGGCGGGCCCCAAGGGCAATACCGCCTTGGCCGCCGCCAATGATCAGGCATTCCGGCTGGCGGGTGATGCCGAGTGTGGCTTCTTCTTCAGCCCGCAATTCGGCCCAGCTCTTTCGGTCTGATATCTGGCCGTGATTTGTGCCCTTAGCGCGTGTCGGGCCTTTTCGCTCTTCATGGCCTTTCAGCTCTTCCATGGAGGTAAAGAGCGTCCAGCATTTGCCATTTTTCAGGCGCACATAGCCGCGGCCACGCGCCTCAAGGGTTTCAAAGGTGAAGAGCCCTTCCACGATCTCCTCATTTTCACTGGCGTCGCCAACTGGCTGCCAGTTAGATGGTCTGACAACTGCGAGCTGGCTTTGCAGCATCTGCCGGATCTCATCCCTGTTTTCAAGAGTTTTGAAATTCCAGGTAAAGCTGACGAGGTCCCGCCAGTAACATTCATCATCAAAGAGCTCGATTGCAGCGTCGATGTTTTGGGCTTTCAAAGCCATATCAAGGGTTGAGAGCCAGTTTATCAGCACATCATTTGCAGAGTTTTCACTCATCTTTCATTCCTTCCCCGAATGTCACCTTTGTTGGTTGTCAGGTATGAATGAAAGAAAATCTCTACTTTGTACTTTTGTCAAATGAAAGGACATGTCCATACGTGCACTCCGCTTGTGAAGGCGCGGCCAGAGTTGTCTGGATTTTGGCCAGGACATTACTTATTCATACAGGTTTCACCCCGCCCCATTTCATCCCTGAATTTTGTTTATGGATGCGAGGATCTGACGGCAGGAGACGATATCTTTTTTCAAAGCAACAAGGGCCGCTTTTTCAGGGCTGTCTTTTTTTGCTCTGACGTTTTTCATTGCCGGCTTATCGTGGTCTGAATTTAGTTGCGATTTCAGGTGATCCGGTTGGGATTGCTGTGCGGTGTTTTGAGATTGGGCAGGGTCGCCGGGGAAAGATTTTACATAATCCACCCCTTCGCGCTTAAATATCTGCTGTACGCCGCGAATTGTAAACCCTTCCTGGTAAAGAAGATGGCGGATGCCTTTCAAGAGGGTGATATCTGATGGGCGATAATAGCGGCGGCGGCCACCACGCTTCATGGGATTGAGGGCTGTGAATTTACTTTCCCAGAAGCGGAGCACATGTTTTGGGACGTCCAATTCATCTGAGACTTCACTAATTGTGCGCAGTGCATCTGATGATTTTTTCATTTTTGAAATACTCATAATCTACCGTACTTAGATTTACCCGCCCTGTCGTTGCATTGACCATAGCTGGAGCCTGCACGTGATCACTATGTGCTGATTGTTTCAGTTTCAGGGCTGCTGCCAATCAATAGGCATATTGTCCCGTTACTTGGAATTTTTTTTCATACTGGCGTCAATCCGGTTTTTCATAATGGCACTTGGCCGAAAAACCAACACGCGCCGCGGCGTGATTGGAACTTCTTCACCAGTTTTCGGGTTGCGACCTATCCGCTGTTTTTTCTCTCTCACCCCAAAGGAGCCAAAAGAGGAAAGCTTTACCTGTTCGCCTTTTTCAAGGCTGGCGCTGATCTCGCTCAGGACGAGTTCGACCAGATCAGCAGATTCATTGCGCGGCAACCCAATGCGTTTGACCACCGCTTCAGCCAGATCTGCTCTGGTTAAGGTTTTCCCACCCATTGTATGTACCTTTGCTGTTTGCAGCCTAAGATTTATTATTGTAAATTTTTATTGCACAAATGCTAATCTATGGGTGTTCACCCGGTCAATGGTGAAACGCCAATTTTTCTAGTTAATTTCATGATTTAGCTAATATTTGGTTGTTATAATCAGGCTGAATGGCGGTTTTGCAAATGTAACAGGCTTTTTCTGCAAATGTTATATTTTTAAGCTGATGTTTATACTGGGGAGGTATGGACATTTGCTTTTGCTGATAACTACCCCTCTGAAGGGCTGCTCATTTTTGTGAAGTTCATGGATGGCTACCCGGTTTCAGGTGCGGTGTTTTTGCCGTTGCCTGTCAGTATTATCAGGCGGCATTCACGGCCTTATTATTGATCATCCGTTCATAAATGGAGTTTTGGCAATGTCCATCGGAGCATTACCAGCGCAACAGAACAGCGCCCCATGTAAAGCCACCGCCCATGGCCTCCAGCAGAACCATATTGCCTTTTTGTAATTTTCCACTTTCATAAGCATAATTGAGCGCCAGCGGAATTGAGGCAGCTGAGGTGTTGCCATGTCCTTCAAGGGTGATGACAACCTTCTCAATAGGCAGCCCGATTTTTTTAGCGGTACCTACAAGAATTCTTTGATTTGCCTGATGCGGCACGAACCAATCTACATCATCAATATGCAGGCCCGCGTCTTTCAATGTATCTTCTATCACACTGGAAATATTGGTAACGGCATGGCGGAAGACCTCACGCCCTTCCATACGAACAAAGCCGGTCGTCCCGGTGCTGGAAGGCCCGCCATCAACATAGAGCTTATCACGGTAGCGCCCATCTGAGCGCAGCTTCGAGCAGATGATGCGGGGGCCGTCTTCATTGACAGGCTCTCCCTTGACAACAACCGCCCCAGCGCCATCACCAAACAGAACGCAGGTGGTTCTGTCTTTCCAGTCAAGGATGCGCGAGAAAGTTTCCGCGCCAATGACAAGAACGCATTTTGCCTGACCAGTACGTATGTACTGATCGGCGGTTGAGAGGGCAAATACAAACCCGGAGCAAACGGCCTGAACATCAAAGGCCGCCCCTTTGGTGATGCCGAGGGCTGCCTGCACCGTTACGGCAGAGGCTGGAAAGGTGTAGTCCGGAGTGGATGTTGCCAAGATGATGAGGTCAACTTCCTCCGCCTCTGTGCCGGCCCGCTCCAATGCGCTGCGCGCCGCTTTAATGGCGAGGTCTGAGGTCAGCTCACCATCTGCCGCGATATGGCGCTCCTTGATGCCGCTGCGCTCCCGGATCCATTCGTCATTTGTATCGACAATTTTTGACAGGTCTTCATTGGTCAGTATTTTCTCTGGCAGATAGCCACCAACCGATTTTATGACTGATTGAAAACGGGACAACTTACATACCCTTATTCTTTAGTTAATGAGATTTTCCGTACTTGCCGTGCGGTGACTGACGATATCTTCACTCAACCGCTCAACCAATTTATTGGATGCCATGTCATAGCCAAGATCTATAGCGCTTGCAAAGCCTTTTGCATCCGTTCCGCCGTGGCTTTTTATAACGAGGCCGTTTAACCCGAGAAATACGCCGCCATTCATGCCGCGTGGGTCCATCTTCCGTTTCAGGGCCTCAAATCCGCTGGAGGCGATCATCGCGCCGAGTTTTGTAATCACACTGCGGGTCATTGCATCTTTGATGTAGGTACCGATCTGCTTGGCGGTTCCTTCTGCTGTCTTGAGTGCGATATTGCCCGAAAAGCCTTCTGTGACGATAACATCCACCAGGCCGCGGCCCAGATCATCACCTTCTACAAAGCCATGATAGTCAAAAGGCAGGTCCAGCTCTTTCAGCATGGCTGCTGCACTTTTTATTTCATCAAGCCCCTTGATTTCTTCCACACCCACATTCAGCAAGGCTACAAGCGGGCGTTCCTTTGAAAAAAGCGCTCTGGCCATGGCGGCGCCCATGATGGCCGAATCTATTAGTTGGTGCGCATCTGCGCCTACATTAGCGCCGACATCAAGGACGATGCTGTCACGCCGGATGGTTGGCCAGAGGGCCGCGATTGCGGGACGGTCAACGTCAGCAATGGTGCGCAGGCAGATTTTGGACATGGCCATAAGTGCGCCTGTGTTACCGGCTGAGATGCAGACATCCGCGTCGCCGAGTTTGAGGGCTTCTATAGCCTTCCACATGCTGGAATTGCGGCGCCCGCGTCGCAGCGCCTGGCTTGGTTTTTCCCCCATTTCAACGGAGATGCTGGTGTGGAAAATGGAGGCCTTTTTCTCAAGGTCGGGGAAGGTCTTTAATATAGGATGCAGTTTAGCTTCATCACCAAATAGCAAATATTCAGTGGCTGGGTGGCGGGTGAGTGACCGGTTGGCACCCCCCAAAACCATTTCCGGGCCTTTGTCTCCGCCCATGGCGTCCAACGATATACGAAGCGGCGCACTCATTCTTTTATCCGTTTGTCAAAGGTTAGAGCCGCCTGCTGGCGATCAATCAGAGGTCTTAATCATTGCTTTGAAAGTCATCGTTTTGACATTCATGATATTGATGATCTTTGTGTTGGAGTTTCTCTTTTGAAGATCCTCAAGCTGAACATCCGGGTTTGCTGGTCCGGAGATTGTTGATCTGGTTTTTGGATGATCGTCACTTGCCCAGCCAGTTCCCGGCGTTGTATTGTAAGCCTTTTCCCTGTTAGTTTGACAAGTGGCTCACTTCACTACCGGATCTCATTTGAGATTTTAATCCCTTGCTTAATACCTTTGTTAAACGTCCCCTGCATTCTGTTATCCTGCTGATAAACAGATGGTTATTGACTATTGCTTTATCACGATGCGTGAGCGACCAAACATAAAGATTAATTGGAGTGAGGCAAGCCCCATTTTAGGCACAATCTACTTTATTTCTTGCTCTGCCCTTCATCTGATTGCAGGGTTTTGAGTACAGCAAACGGGTTGTCAGCCTCTTTTATATCCGGATCGGCCCAGTTAAAAACTTCACCCTGTTTTTTTGGAAATTGCTCAAGGCTGATAATGAAATACTCATAGATGATCTGGCCGATATCGAGGGTTTCCCCTTCATAATATTCGATCATTTCATCTTCAAACTCGATATCAAGCTCACTTTCCGGTCCTGATGTACGTTGATCATGAGGGGTAAATTTCAGCTCGAATTTTTCCTCCAGGGTTTGGGGGATGACATCGAGAGAGATGGCGCTTTGTTGTTCGAGGTCAGCTTTAATCTCACCCCACAGGCTATATTGGCCATTTGCCTCAGGCTTGAGATTGACGCGGTATCTGAAACTTTTGAGGCTATGAATGCCTGCCTCTGCCTTAACGGCGCGGCGCTCTGTTTCAGTTAAATCCCGCTCGCTTTGAATGCCTTTTTGGGGAATATCCCGCAAGGGAAGCGACCAGTTAATGAGTTTTTGCCCGTTTGCCTGTGTCATGATTAATGGGAGCCTTGATGTTGGGAGTCTTTTGATGATTGACGCGTCGTTTATGCTTCCATATCAGGAGATATAAAAGCAAAGTTGGCCTTTTCAATATCCGAGACCGGAACTGTTTTCAAATGCGCGTTGGCAGCCAACATGTAAATGGCAAATTTTCTGGCCTCATTGGCGATCGGCACATCGCCCTGGCCCTGATAAACATACTTATTAATCAACCCGGCCAGTTGTTCCTGGTTATTGGCCCTTAATGCTGTCTTGTAGCTGGTTGCGCGCTCAAAGAAGCCGGCAATCAACATCTTTATGTTTTTGGGTATTGATAGATCACGAAAGCCATTGTCCCTGTAGGCCCGCTCCAGCTCCTTAACAAGGATTTCAGTTAATTCCTGGCTCAGATTCCGCGAACTCTCCTCGTTTCGGAGACGTTCCAACAGCAAAAACACATGGACGCAGAGCATCTCGTAGCGGCCGGTGATGGAATCAGCTACTGAATAAGACTCATAAAATAACGGGTTACGGGCATGATTTGCGGCAAGCCAATATATATTTTCATATACTTGCCTTTTCTCTGCCCGATTTTTAAGCCATTTGAACACCATAGTAAGATTTAGCTGCCCCGTGACCAGATCCGGTCGTAAACTGATCCGGTGTTGAATAATTAAGTGTGCCACCTTTGCTAGCTTGCATTTGAGGCTAACTCAAGGTAACCCGTCTATCATCAGTTTTTTTTTACGCAAGAGAGTGCTATCAATAATCAATGCAAAACCTTTTCACCATATTGACCTCCAGGTTCGGTTTTACCTGCTGCTTACAGAAAACCAGTCTTATTCGCCTTTTTCGGCCGGAGTTTAAAATGGATGGTTTCAGGTTATTGGCACGTTCTCTGGTTGTGGCTCTCTGTTGCCTGACAGCCTCCTGTACCTCGCAAATTACGCAGCATGGACATTTGCTAACAGAAGCTGACCTGTCACAGGTTCAGACGGGTATGTCGAAGCAACAGGTTCAGTTTTTGCTTGGGACACCGGATACCACGGCAACTTATGGCGGTGATGTTTTTTATTACATCTCTTCGAAGATGGAATCGAAGGCGTTTTTCAAGCCAAAGGAAATTGACCGGCGGGTCGTGGCGGTTTATTTTACCCCCGAAATTGATACGGTTCAGCGGGTGGCTCATTATGGGCTCAAAGATGGCAAAGTGTTTGACTTTATCTCTCGCGAGACACCTTCTCATGGTCAGGAAGCTTCGCTCTTGCAGCAGCTTTTCCGGAATTTGGGTAATCAAACGTTATTTGGTCAATAGGGCTTCTATGCCGCTGCGAACCTTTGTCCCTGCTTTCAAGTGATGAGATTCTACTGGTGGGGGTCAAGTGGCGGGATTTGTCACGGGTTTTTTCCTTTATCGTTTTCATGGCTTTATCTTACCTGAACAAAGTCCTGGCATAGTTGCCGGACATCCACCAGATGCACTCCGATATTGGCGCATTCCTCCTCACCCTTTGGGTAGAGGCCGGAGATGGCATCGCGCACGAGGATGATACGAAAATCCCGTTCGCTGGCCTGGTAGATACTGGCTCTTGGACAGTTGGGGAAATTACAGCCGATGAAAATGAGGGTGTTGATGTTTTTTTCGGTCAAGGCCTGTTCGAGGCCGGTTTGATAAAACGCACCCCAGCGCGGTTTGTAGATGAAGGCCTCGCCTGCCCCTATTTTCTGCAGCCCCCCTTTTAACAGTAGCTCCGGGTTCAGGGTGACGGCGGGGTCGGGTTTCAGATCACTGACCAGTTCAGCGCCTTCACTACCAGGCACCACAAGGCTGAGCCCTTCTTTAAGGGCTTGTCTCCGACAAAGTTCAGCGTTTTCGCCTGATGGGTGATAGAGCCGGACCACATGGAAGATGGGCACCGCTCTGGCGCGTGCTTCTTGCAGCACCTCCACCATTTGCGGGATCGCTTCTAGGGTGCCTGGTATTGATGCCGGAGCGCCTTTTAGGGTGAAGTCGTTTTGTACGTCAATGGTGATGACTGCGCTGTGTTGGAGATCTGGTGAGAGATAGTCGGGCATTCATTTAAATCTCCTCAGATATGTGAGCATGGCAATCCAGTGCTAACATAATGAGACATATGTTTACGAAGCCATCTCAAAGTTAGATAGCCCCTATATGAACTTTGTTCCTTTTTGCAAATTGTGTTTGGCGCATAGCAATTGGATATTAGATGCCACTTTTGAAGAACCTCCTTTTGAATATGGAAGTATATGATCAAAATGTAGGTTTTCTGTCGAGCTACACAATCTACATTTGCCTTGGTCCCTTATGTATACCTCACGCTGAATTTCGCCTGGTATGGTTCTATCATGTAAAAGATCTTCATGATCTTTAGTTTCAACTAAATCTTCAAAAGTTGGTTTTAATAGGAATTTGAAAACTTCACGTGAGCCATCAGATTGTAAATATGCATCAATTAGATCATAAAAACCCATATCGACCCATACACCTTTTCTTAGTTTACGGTACACCTTGACCTTTGCTGCTTCTCTATTTCCTTCTTTAAAATCTTTTGCTGCATGAAAAAATTTCCCGTTCTCGGTCAGGGTCCCTGTTGGATTTGCAATGGGTTGATCAATTAATTTTTTATCTTTGATTACGTTTTTGGGGACATCATGCCCTTCATATTCTATGACGCCATCATCAAATAAATTATCATTATATGGGGCATTTTTCTCTGTCGACATTAGAACAATTGAATAACTTTTTTGTATGTCGAAGTTCATCCCTTTTTGGATTTGCTTCCCACCCTCATTACTGACCAATTGAAAATATGAAATAATTTCCATAGAATTCCGTAATCTTTATTCACTTACCCAACAATAATTGTATGGCCTACTCCCACTCAATGGTGCCGGGGGGTTTTGAGGTGATATCATAAACTACGCGGTTTATGCCCCTGACTTCATTGATGATACGGGTTGAGGTCCGGCTTAAAAAGTCATGGCTGAAGTGATAGTAATCAGCGGTCATGCCATCTGTTGAGGTCACGGCTCTGAGGCCCAGCACATAGTCATAGGTTCTGGCGTCCCCCATCACACCGACGGTTCTAACTGGCAGCAGCACGGCAAAAGCCTGCCAGATTTCATCATAGAGGCCGGCTTTTTTAATCTCATCCAGATAGACGTGATCAGCTTTTCGAAGGATATCACATTTTTCAGATGTGATCTCACCGGGGATGCGAATGGCAAGGCCTGGCCCGGGGAATGGGTGGCGGGCGATGAACGGCTCTGGCAGACCTAGTTCCCGACCAAGTTTGCGCACTTCATCCTTGAACAATTCACGCAGTGGCTCGACGAGGCCCATATTCATGCGCTCCGGCAGGCCGCCAACATTATGGTGGGATTTGATGGTCACTGAGGGGCCACCTGTGAATGATACGCTTTCGATCACGTCGGGGTAAAGTGTCCCTTGAGCCAGAAAATCCGCGCCGCCCAGCTTTTTGGCCTCTTCATCAAACACATCAATAAAAAGCCTGCCGATGGTTTTGCGTTTTATTTCAGGATCACTGATGCCATCAAGCGCGCCAAGAAACCGCTCACTTGCATCCACATGCACAAGGGGAATGTTGTAGTGATCCTTGAACAGGCGAACAACCTCTTCGGCCTCATTCAGGCGCATCATTCCATGGTCAACAAAAATGCAATTGAGCTGGCTGCCAATCGCTTCATGGATCAGAATGGCGGCTACGGAAGAATCCACCCCGCCAGACAAACCGCACACAACATTTTTATCGCCCACCTGGGCGCGAATTTTTTCAATCTCGCTTTCCCTGAAGGCGGCCATGGTCCAGTCACCCCTGCAGCCGGTGATATCGTATACAAAATTTCTGATAAGGGCTGTGCCTGATGGGGTGTGCACCACTTCAGGGTGGAACTGAACAGCGTAAAACCGGCGTGCTTCATCGGCTATGGCAGCATAAGGGGCGCCGGTTGATCTGGCGATCACTTCAAAGCCTGGCGGTAATGCCGTTACACGGTCACCGTGGCTCATCCAGACACGAAGGGTGTTTGGGGGGCTGCCGGCTGGATCGGTGGCTGACAGCGGGTTGCCGGTTGGCTCATTTTCCGGCCCGAGCAGGCCTTTGAACAGCGGGCTTTCGCGCACCACCTCGATGTCGGCGCGGCCAAACTCCTGATGGTCATGGGTTTCAACGGTGCCGCCCAACTGAGCCACCATGGTCTGCTGACCATAACAAATGCCGAGCACCGGGACGCCAGATTTAAAAACCACATCCGGGGTGCGGGGCGTATCGTGATGAGTTACACTGGCTGGCCCGCCAGAGAGGATCACAGCTTTGGGCTGCATTTTCTCAAACGCGGCTTCAGCGTTGTTAAAGGGGACAATTTCCGAATAAACGCCTGCTTCGCGCACCCGCCGGGCAATGAGCTGGGTAACCTGCGAGCCAAAATCTACAATGAGGATTTGTTCTGTCATGAAAGGGTGTTACGGCAAAAATTACATTGGGGCAATATCGAAATCCATTTGCTGAGGCTTATGGGCGGTTTGAGCCGGGGAAAACCGGGGTTATTACCGCCCCCTGACGGCATTCGCGTTCCGTTTTTCCCGTTTTCTCAGTTTTTCATATTCAATTTTGGGGCATTTGTTCATCACCACCCTGATGCCCATTTTCCGGGCACGGCGAGCGACCTTCAGATCCTTAACGCCGAGCTGCATCCAGATGACTTTTGGCAGTGGGTCCATCATCTGAATATCGGCCATAACGTTACTGACATGTTCGGATTTCCTGAAGATATCGACCATGTCAATTCCTGTTCTGAGGCGTTTCAGGCTGCCAGCGACCCGGGCACCCAGTATGGTACGCCCCTGCAGTTTTGGATTTACAGGGATAATTTTATAGCCCTTTTCCCTCATATATTTGTGAACCTGGTAAGAATCACGCCCTGGTTTGTTACTGGCGCCAACCAACGCGATGGTTTTCACTGAAGTGAGAATGCTGGCAATTTCAGCAGGGGTCATTTTGGTCTGGTTCATTGTTAGAGAATTTTTGACAGGGTTGGTGGATATCACCGGGTCAGTCGGCATCTTCCCATTTGGGTTTTTGCTTTTTTACAAATGCATCGATGCCGCAAATGGCGTCCGGCATCATCAGATTATCAACAATGGTACGGCTCATATCTTCGTAAGCGCTGGCCAGATCCATATCAATCTGGCGGTAAAACGCCGCTTTCCCCAAGGCGATTACAGCTCTTGATTTTTCGCCGACTTTATCTGCAAATTCCTGTGCTTTTACCGCCACTGTACCCGGCTTGACAGCTGCGTTGATCAGCCCCAGCTGCTCTGCCCTGGCCGCGTCAATGCGCTCACCCAGCATCAGCATTTCAAGTGCCGCTTTCCTTGGGATGTTGCGGGAAAGGGGGACTTGGGGGGTTGTACAAAAAAGGCCTGAATCAATGCCGTTCACCGCGAAGATTGTCTCCTGGCTGGCAACTGCCAGATCACAACTCGCCACCAGTTGACAGCCGGCGGCCGCGGCAACCCCGTGCACTTCTGCGATCACTGGCACGGGCAGCGCCGTGATCTTGAGCATCATCGTGGAGCAGTTATTAAAGAGAGTTCTGTAGTATGCTTCGCCGTGATCAACATCCTGGCGGTGTTTGTTGATTTCCTTCAGATCATGGCCCGCGCAAAAGCCCTTGCCTGCCCCTTTTATAATAACCGCATGAATTTTTCTGTCTTCCATCACATGGTCCAACTCCCTTGTGAGGGTGCAGATCATATCCAGTGACAGGCTGTTCAGGGTTTTGGGATTGTTAAGCGTGAGATGAAGTGTTTTGCCCACTTGCTGGCTCAGGACCAGAGGGGGACTTTCAGTTTCTGTTTGCTGCGCTGTCTGCTCAGTCATGACTGAAATCTGCCATTTTTAAGGTTTGTTGAGATCTTGGTCTTTCGAATTCAGGGAACAGACTTAATATTGCCTGCCCTATGTTTATTGTTCAGCTGGATTGAACCAGATCTCCCTGATTAAATTTTACTCATTTTGAGGGCTTCTGTCTTGTTAAAAAACCAGGTATCACGCTATTTCATGCTTTGAGAGGTTGTACTGAGCCGCCAGTTTATGCTGCAGCCTTTTGCAAAACAGCTATGAAAAAGCCATCCGTTCCATGGGAATATGGTGAGAGGGTCAGGTAAGTTTTATCTGGGGTTGCGGATTTTATCGTTTCCCCTGCAGGAGTTAGCGCTGCGGCCAGCGCTTCATAGGGAGCGGGGCTGTACTCATTATGCTGGCTGAGGAACTCAGTGATCTGATCTTCATTTTCCGACCGCAGCAAAGAGCAGGTGATGTAGACCAGTTTGCCGCCCGGTTTCACATAATCCGCTGCCGCCGCTAAAATGGCGGCCTGCTCTGTCTGGCGGGTCAATAAAGCGGTTTCAGTGAGGCGCCATCTGGCATCGGGATGACGGCGCCACGTTCCTGTACCTGTGCAGGGCGCATCAATCAGGACGATGTCCATTGATCCTTTCAGTTGGGCCAGACCTTCAGGATTGCCCGCGTCATGGGTTTGCACATTGCGGCACCCGGCACGGCGCAGGCGCTCGAAGATCGGGCGGAGGCGGGTTTTGTCAGCGTCATAGGCATGGACCTGACCGCGGTTATCCATCTGGGCGCTGAGACAAAGGGTTTTACCGCCAGCACCAGCACAATAATCAAGCACCTGATCGCCCGGTTTTGCCCCGGTTAACCGGGCCACAAATTGTGAGCCAGCGTCCTGAATTTCAAACCAGCCTTTGCCATGGGCTGCTTCTGCTTCGAGATTGGCGGCTTTGGCGGCTTTTCGGGCCGGTTTCACCCGCAGACCAACGGAGGATAAGGGGGGTTTGACGGGTGCATATCTGGCAAGGGCTTTGGCCAGCTTTTCGGGTGTGGTTTTCAAGGTATTGACGCGGATATCTAGCGGGGCGCGCTCAGCCATGGCCCGGCCCTCATTGATCAGGTTTTCCCCAAACTGCTCTTTTAACGGGTCTTCCAGCCATTCGGGTATGTTGGCCCTGACCCAGAGGGGGGCGCTTTCAATAGCTGTTTCCAGATCCCGCGCGAGTTTCTTTTGCTCTTGCTCCCCCGGGGGGGCGGGCGCGAATTGATCAACCTTGCAGAGCTCGATGAGCTGATCGAGCGGTTCGTCCCAAAGGTGAACAGCTGCGGCAAGAACCAGGGCGCGCGGAGTTTTTTCCTGCATCAGGTAAGCAAGAGCGGCGCGGTTGCGTTCACAATCATAAACGAGATTGCCAATCGCGGCTCTGTCTTTGCTGCCAGCAAAACGGTGCGCGCGCCCCCACTCTGCCAGCGCATGTTTGGCCGGCAGATGGCGGGTTTCCATCAACTCCAGAATTTCAATTGCTGCACTGAGCCAGCCGGTAAATTTCATCAGATCAGTTTCACTGCAAATCGTAGCCACATTAAAAGAAGAACCACCGAAGATGCTGCAAATACAAAAAAGCGCAGCCGTGCCCTCGAGGTGGAGACGTGGATCACCGCATGAATGAGACGCAGAACCACATATCCCCAGGCGAGAATGAGAAATAGATTGTCATCCAGTTTTGTTATGAGCAATAGACAGACTAGCAGGTAAAACAGAAGCGGCATTTCAAGCTGGTTATGGTAGGCATTGCCGATGCGGGTGGTGACCTCGAGCCAGTTCGGTTGCCTGAGGGCTATGTCCCTTACCCTGATTTGGCCTTTCGAGATTGAGCTGACACGGTGATATCCCATTGTGAACAACAGCACAAAGGTCAGGGCAACCTGAACCAGCAATGGGGTGAGCAGTTCCATTTTTCAACTTCCTTTGCACATTTTGCCTGGAGTTTAGGCCGTTAAGCCAGCGTTTTCTAACTGCGGCTTGGGTAGTTCGGGCTTTCTCTGGTGATCGTCACATCATGAGCATGGCTTTCATGCAGTGAAGCATTTGAGATACGGACGAATTTGGCCATCTTCTGCATTTCACTGATGTTTGCGGCACCGGTATAGCCCATTGCGGCGCGGAGCCCACCAACAAGTTGATGCAATACAGAACCGACCGGGCCTTTATAGGGCACCTGGCCCTCAATACCCTCTGGTACCAGTTTTAACTGGTCGTTGACTTCCTGCTGGAAATAGCGATCAGCTGAGCCCCTGGCCATGGCACCAACAGACCCCATGCCGCGGTATGATTTATAAGACCGGCCCTGATAGAGAAATACTTCGCCCGGGCTTTCATCCGTGCCGGCCAGCAATGAGCCCACCATGACGCAATCAGCACCGGCGGCGATGGCTTTTGCCATGTCCCCTGAAA
This sequence comes from uncultured Rhodomicrobium sp., assembly GCA_964351785.1. Classification (GTDB taxonomy): domain Bacteria; phylum Pseudomonadota; class Alphaproteobacteria; order Rhizobiales; family HXMU1428-3; genus HXMU1428-3. The sequence continues at coordinate 32,545 of CAYGPF010000011.1, read as the reverse complement.
ATTTGATCCCACCATCAGCGATGATGGGTGTGCCTGTTTTTTTGGCCACCGAAACGGCTTCCATTATTGCGGTGAGTTGGGGCACGCCGACACCTGCGACGATGCGGGTGGTACAGATGGAGCCGGGGCCAATCCCGACCTTGACGGCGTCAGCGCCGGCATCAATCAGGCCTCTTGTCCCATCACTGGTTGCAACATTACCGGCAATGACCTGAGCATCATTAGAGAGTTTCTTGATACGGGTTACAGCATCAAGAACCTTTTTGGACTGGCCGTGCGCGGTATCCACGACGATGATATCAACGCCAGCATCCAGCAAACGCTCGGTTCTTTCATAGCCATCATCACCCACAGTTGTGGCGGCTGCAACGCGGAGCCGGCCCTGGGCATCCTTGGAGGCGTCCGGGTGCAGGCGGGCTTTTTCAATGTCTTTCACTGTGACAAGGCCGGTGCAGTGGTAGTTCTCATCAACAACCAGCAGTTTCTCAATACGGTGATGGTGGAGAAGGCGCTTGGCTTCTTCCATCCCTACATTTTCCTTGATGGTGATGAGGTCTTTGGTCATCAGTTCCGAGATGTACTGGTTTTCATTATCTGCAAAGCGAACGTCCCTGTTGGTGAGAATGCCAACAAGTTTGCCGGAGGCCTCCACCACGGGGATGCCTGAGATATGATGATGATCCATCAGCGCGAGGGCTCTTGCCAATGTGGCGTTGGGCTCAATGGTAACTGGGTTGACCACCATGCCTGACTCGAACTTTTTAACCTTGGCAACTTCTGCCGCCTGTTCTTCGGGGGTGAAATTACGATGGATTACACCGAGCCCGCCGGCCTGCGCCATGGCGATTGCCATGTTGCCGTCCGTTACCGTGTCCATTGCAGATGAGAGGATCGGGATGTTCAGATTGATTGATCTTGTCACCCTTGTTGAGGGGTCCACTTGTCCGGGCATCACCTCTGAGGGGCCGGGGCGCAGCAGTACATCATCAAAAGTCAGTGAAACGGGAAGGTTTAAGAGGTCATTACCGGTTTGAGAGCCGCTGGACATAGTGTCTTTCCTTGATTTGCACGCATCAATCAGTGTGTTGACTGGTGTGCTCGCCCTTCTAGCACTTTGTTATGTGCTTGAAAAGTGGTGTTGGTGACTTTCACCACCCATGCCGACATGAACGCCAAAGATTATGAATTAGTGTCTTCCCCATGGGTTGCACTTCTATGGTTTTACTGTTTTCTATCCCTGTCGTGACAATTTCTCACAGTTTCGTTCAATTGATTTTGATGTTAATTGAACTCAAGGTGACTTATTAATTTCACATGATTTTATCCAAGAGAGTGATCGGAGCAATTTATGACATCTCAAATCAAACAGGTTGGTGTGCTGGGTGCCGGGCAGATGGGGTCTGGCATTGCTCACGTTTGCGCGATTGCGGGGCTTGATGTCTATCTGATGGATCAAAAAAAGGAGATCCTTGATAAATCCATCAGCAATATTGAAAAGAACCTGAGCCGTCAGATTAAGAAAGACATCATCACCAAAGATGTTGCTGAAAAAGCTCTTTCGCTCATTAAAACAGGAACCGCACTTGAGGGTTTTGAACCCGCCCAGCTGGTGATTGAAGCCGCGACTGAGAAAGAAGCGCTGAAGTGTTCGATTTTTGAAACGCTCTGCCCGAAGCTTTCGAAAAAAGCCATATTGGCTTCCAACACCTCTTCAATTTCAGTGACCAAGCTGGCGGCCAACACGGACCGGCCGCACCAGTTTGTTGGCATTCACTTCATGAACCCGGTTCCGGTGATGCAGCTCGTCGAGCTGATCCGGGGGATCACAACCGATGATGAAACTTATGAAACATCCAAGGCATTTGTGGCGGCTATCGGCAAATCGGCAGTGCAGTCCTCTGATTTTCCGGCCTTTATCGTCAACAGGGTATTGTTGCCCATGATCAATGAAGCGGTTTACACCCTGCATGAAGGCGTTGGCACTGTGGCCAGTATTGATACTGCTCTCAAACTTGGGGCCAACCATCCTATGGGGCCATTGCAGCTTGCTGATTTTATTGGCCTTGATACCTGCCTTTCGATCATGAATGTGCTGCATGAAGGGCTTGGGGATACCAAGTACAGGCCCTGCCCGCTGCTTGTAAAATATGTTGAGGCCGGCTGGTATGGCTATAAAACCAAGAAGGGTTTTTATGATTACAGTACCATACCGCCAACGCCTACACATCGCGGTTTAAATTAATCCGCTTTGAAACCTGTGGCCAACACGTAAAGCTCAGAGCTGTCGGCGCGGCTGGCTTTGGGTTTGACGTGGCGGGTTTTCTGAAATGACTTTTTCATCATCGTCAACAGATCACCTTCCGTGCCGCCCTGCAAGACCTTGGCGAGAAAGACACCGCCAGGATTAAGCACTTCAATGGCGAAATAGAGGGCGGCTTCCGCCAGCCCCATAATGCGAAGGTGATCTGTTTGCTTGTGGCCGGTTGCAGGCGCTGCCATATCAGACATCACCACATCAGCGCCCTTGCCCTCAAGGGCCTTCTTTAAAAGATCCGGTGCGCTGTCATCCATAAAATCAAGATGGAAAATATCTACCCCCGGGATGGGCTCCATTTCCGAAATGTCGATGGCGACCACTTTTCCCTGACCACTGATTGAGCCGGCCCGTTCAGCTGCCACCTGGCTCCAGCCACCTGGAGCGGCACCCAGATCAACGATCTTGCTGCCCTTTTTTATCAGACTGAACTGGTCATCAATTTCAATGAGTTTGAAGGCCGCTCTTGAGCGCAGGCCCTCGTCTTTGGCAAGCTGGACATAGGGGTCGTTTAACTGCCGTTGCAGCCAGCGGGTTGAGGATAGTTTGCGCCCCTTGGCAGACCTGACCTTCACGCTTAAGGCGCGTTTGCCCTTGGTCTTACCGCCTTTAGACGGCTTTGCTCCTGATTTTGAAGGTTTTTTCACTGTCATTCCTTAAAGTCACCTTCTTCCCTTCACTTCAAGGAATGGGGCTTTAACTGGGCCGCTTTCTCGATTTTTTGGCCAGTCCTGCCCGATATTTACTGCGTTTCGGGCTGGAGACCCAGCACTGGCAATGATCAATATAGCCATCTTCAGCCATGAGCTTAGCCAGAATGCCTTCCCTCAAGCCGCGATCAGCCACACGCAGCTTGTTGGTGGGCCACGTTTCTAGCATTGCCTCAAGGATCGCACAACCACCCAGAACCAGATCTGCACGGTCAGGCCCGATGGTCGGGATGGCCTGGCGCTGTTCATAGCTGATTTTTATAAGATATTTTGAAATGGTTTGAACGTCTTTCATGTTCATCCACAGGCCGTCTATTTTTTGCCGGTCGTAGATATCCTGGCTGAGATAGACCCCGGCAAGGGTGGTCACTGTGCCTGATGTGCCGAGGAAATGGACTTTGACGTCTTTGCTTTTCAAGGCTTTTGTGACCTCATCTGCAAAGCCGTCAAAGCGGGTTCTGACATAATCAATCATCGCCTTGAAAGTTTCTTGATCCACATTCACGCCGCCGAATTTTTCAGCCAGAGTGACGACACCAAGGGGGATGGATATCCAGTCAAGGATGGCTCTCTCTGCGCCAATATAATGATTACCGGCGTCTGAGCGGAGCTTTTTATTATCAAGCCACATAAGTTCTGATGAGCCGCCGCCAATATCAAAGATCAGCACATAATCACAGTTTTCATCTATCAGTGTCACACAGCCGGTGAGCGCAAGGGTCGCTTCTGTTTCCTGATCTATGATTTCCAGCTCCAGGCCGGTGCGGCGTTTCACACGCTCAAGGAATTCCTGATTGTTGGCTGCGGCGCGGCAAGCCTCTGTTGCGACCAGCCTTGCACGCGTGACCCGGTGAATCTGCATTTTGTCAGCGCAGATCTGCAGGGCATCAATGGTGCGCTCCATTGCGTTTTCTGAAAGTTTACCGGTTTCGCTGACACCTTCACCAAGGCGGATGATGCGGGAAAATGCATCCACGATCTGAAAGCCACTTCTGTTTGGGCGCGCCAGTAACAAACGGCAATTGTTTGTACCGAGGTCCAGCGCCCCGTAGACGGGAGGGCGTTTTTGAGTACGTTTTTGTTCTGGCTTTACGCTCAGTTGAGCCGCCATCGTACCTGTCCGGGGTGTGCTGCAATTCGCTCTGTCCTGCTGGTTGGCGCTGGCGCCTTTGTGGTCAGCATCCATGCCTTTGCCGGGATTGTCTCTTGTGAGACGGGCACCCTTATCAGCTGACAGGTCAGTGTGTTCCGGCCTCCCACTTATCCGATTTTGATTGCATATTTTACCCTCCGGACCGGTCTGCCGTTTCTGATCGCCGGACATTCCGATATTCTTCCTTAATTTATATCATCCGTTTGTTTACATTCACCGGTCTTGAGGTTCGGGGCAGTTAGCTACTGTTCCCGAACACACGCTTGTTGTTTTATTATCGGTTCATGTCCTGACGGCTTTTTGTATTGTTTGGCTGCTTTTGTGTCGATTTATCTGACACCCTGATGACGTTTACGCCCCTGTTTTGCCGGTATTGCCAGCTTTTGCTCAGAAATTTCTCAGGGACAGTCACGCGGGTAAACCTTGCGGCATTCCTTTCAAAAATATGTTTTATATCAATAACCTACAAGGGGATAACGATTCACAGGAGTGCTTGTGACGCCCAGAATCTGTTCCCTCTTTATCAGCAGTCTATCAAAATGAGTGAGGGGAACAAGGAAAACCACCGGTATAAGACAATAGCACAAGTTCCTGGCCGCGCTGTTCTTGGCAGCTTTACAGCACAAAGGGCCCCTCAAAAGGGGCCCTTTGTGCTGTTTCCCGAAGGATAAACCCGGCAATCAGAGGCTCAGATTATCTGTTCTCGCCGCAAAATATTCAAAACCTCATCAGCAAGCTCTTCGGCCGGGCTTTCCGCCCCTTTGAGGATAATTTCGGCTGTTTCGGGGACCTCATAGGCTGAATCAATGCCGGTGAAATTCTTGATCTCACCTGCACGGGCCTTGGCATAAAGGCCTTTTATGTCTCTGGCTTCGCACTCCTCCAGCGGGGTGTCTACAAAGATTTCTATAAACTCATTATCATCAAATAATGAACGGGCAAGGCGCCTGTCTGCCTTGAATGGGGAGATAAAGGACACCATGACAATGAGGCCGGCATCGACCATCAGCTTGGCGGCCTCTGCGACACGGCGGATGTTTTCTGTCCGGTCTTCATCTGAAAAGCCGAGATCTCTATTCAGGCCATGGCGAACATTGTCACCATCAAGCAGATAAGTGTGCTGCCCGCCGATATGCAGTTTGTTTTCCAGCACATTGGCGATGGTTGATTTGCCAGAGCCGGAAAGCCCCGTAAACCACAAGCAGCAGGGTTTTTGGCCTTTCTGGCGGGCGCGGCTTTCTTTGTTTACCGTCATGGCCTGCCAATGGACATTATCAGCGCGCCTGTCCGCACCCTTGATCAGCCCGGCTGCAACAGTTGCGTTTGACAATCTGTCAACTAGGATGAAATTTCCGGTTTCCGGGTTTTGGTTATAAGGATCAAAGACGATGGGACGGCTTAATTGTAATTCGCAAACACCTACATCATTGGTCTTGAGCGCGGCAGCCTCAACTTCATTCAGTGTATTGATATCCAGCTTGTGATCGATGCGGGTGATGGTTGCCATTACAATCTGATGACTGGCCTTGAGCTGATAGGCGCGCCCTACCTGAAGGTTATCCTCGCCCATCCAGATCAGAGAGGCTTCGATCTGTTGCGCTGTGCAGGGACGGTTGGTTTTATGTGAGATCACATCACCGCGGGAGATGTCGATTTCATCTTCCAGTGTCAGGGTTAGGGATTGCCCGGCGGCAGCTTCCTTGAGGTCACCATCAAAGGTGACGATGCGGTCAACTCTGGTTTCCTTGCCGGAGGGGAGCACCACGATTTCATCGCCGGTTCTGATCTCACCGCTGGCAAGTGTGCCGGAAAAGCCCCGAAAGTTGAGGTCTGGACGGTTAACCCACTGGACGGGGTAGCGCATCGGCTTTGTGATGGCTTCATCTTCCTTGTCAAACTCTTCAAGAAAGCTCAAAAGGCTTGGTCCTTCATACCAGCTCATCTTGTCACTCAGCTCTGTGACATTCTCGCCGCCAAGGGCCGAGATCGGGATAGGGTGGATTTCTTCAATATCCAGTTTCTCTGCAAATTCGATGTAATCAGCCACGATCTGGTTAAATGTTTCTTCTTTAAAATCAACCAGATCCATCTTGTTTACGGCCAATATCACATGTTTGATGCCCAGCATGGAGACAATGCAGCTATGTCTTTTGGTTTGGGTGATCACACCTTTACGGGCATCAATCAGGATGACGGCCACATCACAGGTGGAGGCGCCGGTTGCCATGTTGCGGGTGTATTGCTCATGGCCGGGGGTGTCAGCGACAATGAATTTGCGCTTCAGGGTTGAGAAATACCGGTAGGCAACATCAATGGTGATGCCCTGCTCGCGTTCAGCCTGAAGGCCATCCACCAGGAGGGCGAGATCAAGGTCACCCTTTTGTGTGCCGTGGATTTTGCTGTCTTTGGTCAGGCTGGCGAGTTGATCTTCAGCAACCAGCTGGCTGTCATAAAGCAAGCGCCCGATGAGGGTGGATTTGCCATCATCAACACTGCCGCAGGTCAGGAATGACAACAGGCTTTTCTGGCCAATGCTGGCAGCCGGGTTTGCGGCCTTGTCTTCCTGATCAGTTGAAGGCGCGTCAAGGGGGGAATTATCGTTCAGTTCAGCCATGATGCTAAAAATAACCTTCCTGTTTCTTCTTTTCCATTGAGCCCTGCTCATCATGATCAATCACGCGGCCCTGTCGCTCAGAAAGGCGGGAGAGGGTCAACTCTTCAATGATGTCATCAAGTGTTGTGGCATCAGAGTTGATAGCGCCGGTCAGGGGATAGCAACCAAGGGTGCGGAACCTGACTTTTTTCATCTCCGGTGTTTCACCCGGCTCTAATGGCAGGCGGTCATCATCCACCATAATCATGACGCCATCACGGGTGACGACAGGGCGCTCTTTGGCAAAATATAAAGGCACAAGGGGGATGTTTTCTTCGCGGATGTAGGTCCAGATATCAAGCTCTGTCCAGTTGGAAAGGGGGAAGGCGCGAATGCTCTCACCCGGGTGGATGCGGCTGTTATAGTTGTGCCAGAGTTCAGGGCGTTGGTTTTTCGGGTCCCAGCGGTGGGTTTTGGTGCGGAAAGAAAAGACCCTTTCCTTGGCGCGTGACTTTTCTTCATCACGGCGGGCCCCGCCAAAGGCTGCGTCAAAACCCCATTTATCAAGTGCCTGTTTCAGGCCTTGCGTTTTCATCACATCTGTATGGATGGCCGAGCCGTGGCTTATCGGGCCGATGCCCTCTTTCACACCCTCTTCATTGATATGCACCATCAGATCCACGCCGGTGTCCGCAGCGATCTTGTCCCTGAATTCAATCATTTCACGAAACTTCCAGGTGGTATCAACATGCAGCAATGGAAAGGGTGGTTTTGAGGGGTAGAAGGCTTTGAGCGCCAGATGCAGAAGAACCGCGCTGTCCTTACCGATTGAATAGAGCATGACCGGTTTTTCAAACAGGGCCGCCACTTCGCGGATGATGTAAATGCTTTCGGCTTCAAGCGCTTGCAGATGGCTTAAGGTCATTGGTGATACCTGTTCACTATTGTGAGGTTGGGGATGAATCCCCGCCTGGCTGAGGATTATCTGGCATAGATTTAGCTTTTTTTTCCGGAATACAAAAGAGGTTAAAGGGATTTAAAAAAATCATTTACGATTTGAGATCAAATAAAGGTGCCTGACCCTCTATGGGTGTTTGCCTGCAATATTCTATTTTTCATTTGACCGATTTTGAGGAATTATTTTTCACCTATTGCTTAAATAGTGGCTGTAGATGAAAACTTTTCCTTCCCTAAAACACGGCGCACGTGTTCATCCTGAGGTTTATCCCCCCTCCCCCAATTGGGATATTGAAAGATTCCAACCTGTTTTCAGGGCTTATAGTCGGCAGCGTTTTGCTGTGTTAACTATATCGGACTGATACAATCGCTTGAATATATCAAACAGCGTAATTATACTGCTCATCACGGGTTAGTTGGTGATTGTAAATGAGTATTAAGCGATGAATGTACGCACACTTTGTCTAGGTATTTTGTCATTTTCAGATATGACGGGCTACGACATCCGGAAAATGGCCTCTGAGGGGCATTTCAGTCATTTTTGTGAGGCCAGCTATGGGTCTATCTACCCGGCTCTTTCACAGCTGACGGGCGAGGGGCTTGTCACTTGTCTGCATGAAACCGAGCCTGGGAAACCGCCGCGAAAAATCTATTCCATTACCAGTGAAGGCCGGGCAACGCTTGTGCAACTGCTTAATAATGATGAGCCCGGTCCAGATCGATGTAAATCCGAATTCTTGTTTTACAGCCTGTTTGCCGATCAGTTGCCCGCTTCGCAATTCCGTGCCCTTCTGGTGAAAAAAATCTCCGAGATCAGTGATAAAATAGACGGTTTGCGGGAGGCGATGGCGCATTGCGAGCATGAACCCAGCCATTTTGCCATTGGTTACGGGGTGGCTCTTAATGAGGCTGTTTTGAATTATCTCACAACCCACCTTGAAAAACTGGACCGACCCGCCAGCCAAAAGGATAAGCCGGCTGAAAACCAATTGCTGGAGCTTGAGGATGAGCAATAATTACACCAGCAGTTTCAAGAAAGCCTATCACCTTGTACAGCGCCTGTTTGAGGGGGTTTCATCTTCGGTTCTATGGGCGATTTTGTTTACGGGGCTGATTGCTGTCTGGGCCCTTACCGGGGAAATAAAGGGGGGCTCCTCGCTCAAACATGGCGATCCTCCGGGCGCTGCCGATAGCAAAGAGAGGGGTGGTGCCAAAACTGGCGATGAAACAGCGGCTTTCCGTGTCCGCACAGCTGTGTTCCCTGTCAAACCCTATGCCTCGAAACTGATCATCCGGGGGCGCACCCTTGCCAGTGTGCAAATTAATATTCGCGCCAAAACTGCTGGTCAGGTGACTGAACTGCCCGTTTTGAAAGGTGCGTTTGTTAAAAAAGGCACTGTACTTTGCCAACTGGAAGACGGGGCCCGGGCGGCGGCGGCAAGAGAAGCCAAAGCGCTGGTGCAGCAGAGAGAAGCTGATTATCTGGCATCTCAAAGGCTGGAGAAACGCGGCCACACTGCCGGGCTCAGGGTCTTACAGAACAAGGCGCTTTATGATCAGGCCAAAGCTGTGCTTGAGCGGGCGGAGCTGGACCTTGCCCGCACCGCTATCAAGGCACCGTTTGACGGGTTTGTCGAGACGCAGCCCGCCAAGGTTGGCAGTTACCTTGGTATCGGAGATGATTGCGCACGGCTTGTCTCACTTGATCCCCTGGTCATCGTTGGGGCGGTACGGGAGCGGGATATACCGCTTTTAAAAGCTGGTATGCAAGCCGAGACAAAGCTTGTAACCGGAGAAACGGCCACAGGCACCATCTTATACATTGCAACAGCCGCCGAAGAGGAAACACGGACATTTCGGGTTGACCTTGTGATCAAAAACCCGCTTGGCAAGCTTCGAAGCGGTGTCACAGCTGACATTCTGATCCCCTTGCCGGAGAAACCGGCAATGCTGATCCCACCGAGTATATTGACCCTGAGTGATGAGGGTGAGGTCGGGGTGCGGATTGTGAACCAGGACCGGCAGGTTGAGTTCCGCGCTGTTGAGATTCTTTCCGAGCAGCGCGCAGGGATCTGGATCAGGGCATTGCCGCTTTCAACCAACATCATCACGGTGGGTCAGGATTTTGTGAAACACGGGCAGAGCGTGGACCCGGTTGCTGATCCTGCCTATAAAGATCAGCCAGGGTTTTAAAGGGCAGATTGATGGACGTTATTCTCGATAGTATTCTCAGGCGGCCAAAAACAATTCTCACCCTGATGCTGGTGATGATTCTGGCCGGCATTTCCACCTACATCACCATACCCAAAGAGGCCGACCCGGACATCGATGTGCCGATTTTCGCGGTCACCATCACATTTCAGGGTATTTCGCCTGAAGATTCTGAGCGGTTGCTGGTCAAACCAATGGAAACGGAGCTGCGCGGGCTGGAGGGGCTGAAAGAGCTTACCGCGATTGCCGGCCAGGGTTATGCCGCGCTGATTGGGGAATTTCAGATTGATGTGGATCTGACAAAAGCGGGGGCAGATTTTCGGGAAAAGGTAGATCAGGCCAAGGCCGAACTGCCGCAGGATGCAGATGAACCGATTGTTGATGAGTTTAACTTCAGCCTTTTCCCTACCATGGTTGTGACCTTGTCAGGTGATGTGCCAGAGCGCACACTTTACATGAAAGCCAAGCAGTTGCAGGACCAGATCGAGGCGCTGCCGTCTGTGCTTGAGGCTAATCTTTCCGGTCACAGGGAGGAGCAGCTTGAGGTGCTGATCGACCCGAGCAAGCTTGAATCTTACAAGATTGACCCGAAAGTTCTGGGCCAGAAGCTGATTAACAACAATCAGCTGATCACGGCCGGCTCGCTTGACCGGGGGGAGGGGCGATTTAATGTCAAGGTACCGGGGCTTATTCGCTCAGCTGAGGATGTGTTTAACATCTCGCTGAAAACCGGTGAGCGGGGGGATGTGACCCTTAACGACATTGCCCGCATTAGGCGCACCTTCAAGGACCCGAGCAGTTTCAGCCGCTTTAATGGTAAACCGGCTATCGCCCTTTCGATCATCAAGCGCAAGGGTATGAACATTATTGAAAACAACAAGGCGGTGCGCAAGACGGTCGCTGAATTTACCAGGGACTGGCCGGATGCCGTCAAAATAGATTTTGCGCTTGATCAGTCCAAATTTATTTTTGAGGTTCTGGGCTCTTTGCAGGCGGCCATTCTTACGGCGATTATTCTGGTGATGATTGTGGTTGTCGCCACTTTGGGCCTGCGCTCTGGGCTGATGGTCGGGCTGGCCATTCCAGCTTCTTTCATGGTCGGGTTTCTGCTCATTGGTGTGATGGGGATGACGGTGAATATGATGCTGATGTTTGGCATGGTACTTACCGTCGGTATTCTTGTTGATGGGGCGATTGTTGTTGTTGAATATGCGGACAGGAAAATGTCTGAAGGGTTGAAAGCGCAGGAAGCGTATATTCTTGCTGCCAAGCGGATGTTCTGGCCGGTCACCTCTTCTACTGCGACCACATTGGCTGCCTTTTTACCTTTGCTGTTCTGGCCGGGGGTTTCCGGTAAATTCATGAGCTATCTGCCGCTCACCGTTATTTTTGTGCTGTCGGCTTCGCTTCTAACGGCGATGATATTTCTACCCATTATCGGCTCGCTGTTTGGCAAGAGCGAAGCTGGTGAAACGGACAGGGAACTGGCGCGCAAACTTTCCGGACAGGCCACTGTTGACTATCAGGAACTCAAGGGGTTTTCCGGCGTTTATGTGCGGTTTATCAAGCGACTGCTTTATCACCCTTTCAAGGTTATGGTGACATCGTTGCTGGTTTTATTTGCTGTGTTTTTTGCTTACGGTAAATTTCAGAACGGGGTTGAATTTTTTGTCGACACTGAGCCTGAGCAAGCGCTTGTATTCATTTCCGGGCGGGGCAATATCTCTGCCATGGAAGAGCTTGTGCTTGTCAAAGAAGTTGAACGCCAGGTGCTCTCTATTGATGGTATTGCCGCTGTTTTCACCAAAACGGGGGGGAGCGGTTCTGGGCCGGAGCTTGGCACCGGTGTCACGGATGCGCCGCTTGATCAGATTGGCATGATCACGGTTGAGCTGGCTGATTTTACCACGAGGCGGCCGGGCAAAGTTATTCTAAAAGAGCTTCGGGAGCGGACCAGAGATATTGCCGGCGTGAAGGTTGAGGTGCGCAAACGGGAAGACGGGCCGCCTGTTGGCAAACCTGTAAAACTGGAAATTTACGGCACCAACCGGGGTGAAGTTTACAATGTGGTTGGCAAGATTTCCAACCATATGAAAAACGAGATGGACGGCCTCAGGGACATTGAAGACACAAGGCCGCTGCCGGGCATTGAATGGATTTTGGAGGTTGACCGCAAGGAAGCCGGGCGGTTTGGCGCCGATGTTGCCTCTGTCGGCGGGCTTATTCAATTTGTCACCAATGGTTTTTTAATCGCCAAATACCGGCCCGATAATTCAGAGGACGAGGTTGACATCCGTGCCCGCCTGCCCATCGATAACCGCACACTTGACGGGCTCGACACATTACGTCTACCGACAACCAGCGGGCTGGTTCCTATAACCAATTTTGTCACGCGTAAAGCTGCACCTAAGGTCAACACCATAATGCGCAAGGATGGACGTTTTGTTGTGACCATCAAAGCCGGTGTCAATGACGGGATTTTGGGCAATGACAAAGTCGCTGAGCTGAACAAGTGGCTGCTTGCCGAGGACTGGCCTTCAACCATCCAGTATCGTTTCAGAGGGTCGGATGAGGAAGAAAAGGAAGCCGGGGAGTTCCTTGGCAAAGCCATGGTCGGGGCGCTGTTTCTGATGTTTATTATTCTGGTGACGCAGTTCAACAGTTTTTATCAAACCGTACTGACGCTCTCCACCGTTGTGATGTCACTGATCGGGGTTTTGCTGGGGATGATGCTGACCGGGCAGACCTTCTCCATCATCATGACAGGGACAGGCATTGTGGCGCTGGCCGGCATTGTTGTGAACAATTCCATCGTCCTGATTGATACATATAACCGGCTGAAAGGGCTTGGTATTTCAGCTATTGATTCAGCTTTGCGGGCGGCTGGCCAACGGCTGCGCCCGGTTTTGCTGACGACGATCACGACAATCTGCGGTCTGTTGCCGATGGCTTTGCAAATCAATTTTGATTTTTTTGACCATTCCATTCAGCTTGGGTCCATCACCTCGATCTGGTGGGTGCAACTGTCAACAGCGATTATTTTCGGGCTCGGGTTTGCGACCATCATTACATTGATCCTGACGCCCGTCATGCTGGCGCTTCCACAGGTGTTCAGCGAAACAACGTGGCCAAAACTGCTGGTGTTTTACGAAAAAAAGCTGGTGCCTTACGGCAACCAGCTTTTGGATCAACTCAAGGACAAGGCGTCTCTTTCTCGTAAGCCCTAATCAAGGAAATCCTTGAAATAACTGAGGCCATATTTATTAAATATGGCTTCCAGTTCGCCGCTTTTGCGCAGCTTGAGAATGATATCCCCCAATTCATAGCCAAGGTCGCGGCTGTCTTCTGCGAAAACAGCCATGCCCACATCCCAGCGCGGGATAGCCATACCTCTGAAAGGCGGGCTGGAAACTGTATAGTCGCGGTTGGTCGCTTTTACAGCGGCTTCCAATTGGCCGCGCGGCCCCATCAAGCCAGCAACCTCCTGCTTTTTCAGACCTTCAATGGCATCCTTGAAGACGCGGTATCGCACTACATTATTGCGCAAGCGACCGTTGAATGTTGATGGTGAGGAGAGATAAAAATCTGCGAGCGTGTCCAGTTCGACGCCGATTTTCTGAGACAGGTACGGGGCCAGAGTTTCGGCTGATCCGACCTGATTGGGGTCGGAGGCGATTGCCATTCGCTCCGTGTAATAACGGCCAAATATAACCACCAGCGGATTGCGTTTTCTCAAACCCTCATCCACGGGGACATGCATCATGACATCAGCTATACCGCCGCCAATATAATGGCCTTTCCAAACATTGTTTCTGAGATCATCATCAACCGTTTCATCAGCTCCCCGGACAAACAAACGTAGTTCCACGCCAAGGGATTTTGCCATTTTTTCCGCAATTTCGACGTCAATGCCCGTCATCTTACCATCCGGCCCTTTGTAGGAGTAAGGCTCGAAATCTTCATAGACGAAAACACGGAGATATTTGGTTTCGATCACATCATCCAGAGGGCGGGCCATGGTTGAGGCCGGGTCAAGGCTAAAAGCTGCACTTGACAAAAAGAAAGCAAGCAGAGCGCACCCTGCTTGCCTGAACAGAAATTTTAAGTTGCAGAATTGTTTCAACATTTTCTTCTTTGATTAATTTGTTTCTGTTTTCAGAACGAGATCATAATCCAGTGTCTGACAGTTTCCACCCGTTCCTTTAACAACAGCTTCATCGTCATCTTCAGGGCGAATGTTAATATAAGCCCGGATTGACCACATGGCTTCCTGAGCCATCAAACCTTCAAAAGCCGGCATTTTTGTGAGGCCATTTTGCGAATAACCTTGTCGTACACGGTTGATGTACCAGAGATCGCCTTCGTCATCTTTTTCAAGATAGCGCAGGTCTGGTGCTGTTCCACCAGAGATGACACCAAGACCATGACAACGGGCACAGTTGGAGTTATAGGCGGAGCAACCGATTTCGATCGCACGGCGTATCTGGTCAGGTGTTTTTTCTTTTGTATAGGGGTTGGCTTCCAGCCATTCTTTACCCAATTCTTTCAGACCTGTGATGTCGACTGCTTGCGGTTGCACATCCCCGTGGCCGTGGCTGACAGATACCATACCGAAAAGTCCGAGTATTATAATCGCGGCTTTTAGGCTCCTTTTGGCAGCTTGCATATGTTTCTTCTCCTTAATTCGAAATTTTGCCCCACAGAATTATCGCCAAGATAGTCAATGTATTTAAAGCCCTAAATTGTGCTTTAGTCCATTTAAAATTGAATTTACATTCTTACCTTTCAGATCATGGTTATTAACTTCACTGGCAGTTAGCCTGTTAGCGCCCAATCTGCCCTGACTTTTTTGCTGGCCTGTCGCTGCTGCCCGGATAGCATTTCACTGGTTTTTGCTTGTTGCTGGTTTCAGCCTTTATAAGGCGTCGCTGATCGGGTGCTTGTTTTTATTGAGATTTTCTCATTATATTGTCACTGGAGAAATTGACGAAGTTTGGACGGTGGCCCTTTTCTCCATGAAGCAGGCAGGTTTCATCAAGATCTGATGAGCCCGCTACACCCTCCCTGCACGGCCCGCCCGCCACTTTGGTGAATATATTCGCTTTTGATCACTATTTCTCAGAACTTTCTCAATTGAAGCTGTTAGGTTTTAGAGGCCTTTGACGGTGAAATAGTGTTTTGAAACTTATATCCATTTTCAAAGACTTTTAAAATAAAGAGACTTAGAATATGTGCTTTGGGGAGACGAATTGAAATGATCTTTTGGTCGCGTTTTTTTCTGTATTCACTCATAAGTTTGGCGTGTTCACTACCAATTATTGCCCCTGTTGTGGCCAATGCTGAAGAAATAAAAATAGACTTTCTATATATCGAGTATCTTGAAAAGCGCCCGCCTACCCTTTCCAATCTGGTTTTACCGCCTGAGGATGACGGGCTGCTTGGCATGCGGCTCGGTATTAAAGACAACAATACAACCGGTCGTTTTCTAAAACATAAATATTCCGCTAAAGAAGCCCTGTTCAAAGAGGGTGATGATTTTAAAACAGGGCTGGATGAAACTTTAAAAGCAAATCCACAATCCTTTATTGTCGCCAATCTTCCCAAAGAACAGCTTTTGATTCTGGCAAAGCACCCGCTTGCCAAAGATCGTCTGATCTTTAATGCCGGTGCCTGGGACACAGATTTACGTATCAGCCTTTGTCAGCCAAATCTGCTGCATACCATACCAAGCCGGCGGATGCTTACAGATGGTCTGGTGCAGTTTCTTGTCAAGAAGCGCTGGACCAAAGCGATGGTCATTGAGGGGCGCAACCGGGGCGATAAAGAATTTGCCGAACAGTTCCGGATCTCGGCTAAAAAATTCCGGTTAAAAATTTCGCTTGATAAAAAATGGCCGGAAGGTGCGGACATGCGGCGCAATGCAGCTGCAGAAGTGCCTGTCTTTACCCAGGAAGCGGATTATGATTTCGTTTTTATTGCGGATGAAGTGAAGGATTTCGGGCAATATGTCATTTATCACACATGGTTGCCCCGCCCGGTCGTTGGAAGCCACGGGTTGGAGCCTGTTTCATGGCACCGGGTGGTTGAGCAATGGGGTGCAGCCCAATTGCAAAGCCGGTTTCACAAATTCACCAAACGGCCAATGGGACAAAAAGATTACGCCGCATGGGCAGCTGTCAGAACTGTTGCTGAGGGGGTAACCCGGTTGACCACAATTGATGTTCCCAAACTGAAGGAATATATTCTTGGCCCCAAAATTCGCCTGGCGATGTTTAAAGGCCGGTCCATGAGCTACCGGCCATGGTCAGGGCAGATGCGTCAGACCATTCCGCTTATTCATGAAGGCGGTGCTGTTGTGACACTTTCTCCGGTTGAAGGATTTCTACATCCCAAAACAGAACTGGATACGATCGGCATTGACGAAGGAGAAGCCAAATGCCGTGTGGATCAATAGCCACATCTCTAACCTAGTCAATAAATTTAAGGAGACTTCCTATGAGGAAACTGACACTTCTGGCAGGCATGGCCATTTGGGCAGTTCTGAGCGGCCCAGCGCTTGCTGATCAGGTTTATGTGACCAATGAAAAAGACGACACGGTCACTGTGATTGATACAAACACACTTGAAGTTGTGAAAACCATTGAAGTGGGCGAGCGCCCGCGCGGTATCACCATCTCGAAAGATAACAAATTCCTGTTTATCTGTGCGTCTGACAGTGACACGGTTCAGGTCTTTGACATAGCTTCCGGTAAAATCATCCATGAACTCCCCTCCGGTCAGGACCCTGAGCAATTTGCCCTCCATCCGAATGATACACTGCTGTTTATTGCCAATGAGGATGATGCGATCACAACTGTTGTTGACGTTAAGAAACGGGAAGTTGTGGCCCAGATTGATGTTGGCATTGAACCTGAGGGTATGGCTGTCAGCCCTGATGGACAATGGGCCATCACCACATCCGAGACCACAAATTTTGTGCACTGGATCAATGTTGAGAAAATGGCACTTGAGCATAACTCGCTGGTGGATCAGCGACCGCGCCATGCCGAATTTACAGCTGATGGCAAGCAGCTTTGGGTTTCGGCTGAAATCGGGGGTACCGTTTCTGTTTTTAACACTGAAGACAAGTCTGAAGTTACCAAGATTAATTTTGAGATTTCAGGTATCGCCAAAGACAGGATCCAACCGGTTGGTATCCGTTTTTCCAAAGATGGCAGCAAAGCTTTTGTAGCGCTCGGCCCTTCCAACCGGGTTGCGGTTATTGATAGAAAGTCATTCAAAGTTGAAAAATACCTGCTGGTTGGCCGCCGGGTCTGGCATATGGCCATCACGCCGGACGGGAAGAAAATGTTCACCACTAATGGTGTTTCAAGTGACGTTTCTGTGGTTGATCTTGACAGTCTGAAAGTTATTAAAACGATCAAGGTTGGTCGCTACCCATGGGGTGCGGTTGTGGTCCCTGGTGAATAAGATCCTGTTGCAGAGCGAATAATCACAATAAGCTGAATGGCCTGAGCGCCATTTAAGCCCCCATGTTGGTTGTTGCGAGGGGCCTGAGGTAAAGGGCACAATGAATTTTTTAGGCCAACCCGTTATAGGTTATTCTGCAATTGAACATTTAACGGCAAAGTGATTGTAAGCCTTTTGCTTTGCCGTTAAATATGTATGCACTCATTTTTATTTTCGGGGTCAGGAAACCACCGCACCATGAATGATCAAGGTCAGACAACGCCGGCCATTTCTGTTGAAAATGTCACGTATCACTATGGGGCGCGTGTTGCGCTGGATGATGTCAGCTTTCAGGTCTGGCCAGGGCATTTTACCGCTCTGCTGGGTGCCAATGGCGCTGGTAAATCAACGTTGTTTTCCCTGATCACCCGCCTGTTTGACACGCCAGAAGGCCAAATATTTATTGATGGAAAATCATTCAAGGAACATGGGTCAGCTGCGCTTGCCCCGCTTGGAGTGGTTTTTCAGCAAACCACGCTCGATCTTGATCTGACCGTCAGGCAAAATCTGAAATATTTTTCCCGTCTCAGGGGGATGGCTCCCAAGCGCACCAGGCAACGAATTGAAGAAACCCTCAAAGCTCTGGAAATGTATGAGCGGGTTGATGAACGGGTGCGTGACCTGAATGGCGGGCACCGCCGCCGGGTCGAAATTGCCAGGGCACTCCTGCATGAACCCAAATTGCTTATCCTTGATGAGCCGACGGTCGGACTTGATATTCAGACCCGGCGGGTGATTGTCGAGCATGTCCACAATTTGACCAAAACACAGAATATCGCGGTTCTCTGGACCACGCATTTAATGGATGAAATTCGCAACAGGGATCACCTCATTGTGCTGGATAAAGGCAAGGTGATTGAAGATGGTATGTCAGATGAGGTGCTTGGTAGAGTTGGGGCCAGTTCAATCGAAGAGGCCTTTCACAACCTTATTGAAGGCGAGAAGGAGCGGCTTTCGTGATAAATATACATATGCTGCGCGCCTTCTGGGGCATCAATTTACGGGAATTTCTGCGTTTCTTTCAGCAACGGGCACGTTTTCTGTCTGCGCTAGTGCGGCCTATGATCTGGCTTCTTGTTTTCTCTGCCGGGTGGCGGACAACTCAGGGGCTGGCGCCTTACCCGCCGTATCAGACATATATCCCCTATGAAATATATATGATTCCGGGGCTTTGCGCGATGATCCAGCTTTTTAACGGGATGCAAAGCTCACTTTCCATGATCTATGACAGGGAAATGGGGTCAATGCGGGTACTGCTGACAACCCCGTTACCGCGCTGGTTTATTCTGCTCTCCCGGTTGTTTGCAAGTGTGGCGGTTTCGATTCTACAGGTTTTTGCCTTTCTGGCCATTGCCTTTATCTTTACCTATTTTGAGTGGCTGGAACTTGATATCGAGCCGATTGGGTACCTGACCGTCATACCTGCGCTCATTGTTTCAGGTCTGATGCTGGGGGCGCTTGGTATGGTGCTTTCCACCACTGTAAAACAGCTAGAGAACTTTGCCGGTGTGATGAATTTTGTGATTTTTCCCATGTTCTTTATTTCTTCGGCGCTGTTTCCTTTATGGCGAATACAGGACCTTTCCTACACTTTCTACAAGTTCTGCCTGATGAACCCTTTTACCTATGCTGTTGAGCTGATCCGGTTTGCCCTGCATGGTCAATTCTACGCCTTTGGCGCGCTTGTTGTCACCGGTACCATGCTGGTCGCCCTCTTGCTTGCTGTCTACCTTTATGACCCCTCCAGAGGCATTCAGGCACGCCCGAAAGGGGCTAAATAGCCAAGAGAATACAAAGTGAAGGGCTCTTCAGCGGCGATCTCAGCAGGGCGCTGAATGACGAGGCTGGGATGGACATGTTACTTGCATCTTGATGCTTGCATTTTCAGGCCGCTTCGGTTATAGCTTGCGGCTTGAAATCCAGTAATTTTGATATTCTCCTCCGCCAGCCTGGAAGGGTTGGCTTTGAGGGTCTGTTTATTGCGAAAGCGAAGTGCGATGAAAAAAGATATTCATCCTGATTACCATAAAGTGACTGTCGTCCTTACTGATGGCACTGAATTTGAAACATTCTCCACCTATGGTGCGGAAGGTGAACGGTTGGTATTGGATATTGATCCCAACACGCACCCTGCCTGGACCGGTGGTAGCCAGCATCTGATTGACCGTGGTGGCCGGCTCTCCAAATTCAAGAAGAAATTTGACGGCTTTATCTAAGCCCCTGATCGTTCAGCCTTCCCGCACACTGTCATTCCCCGCCGCTCTTCTGAT
This sequence comes from uncultured Rhodomicrobium sp., assembly GCA_964351785.1. Lineage (GTDB taxonomy): Bacteria > Pseudomonadota > Alphaproteobacteria > Rhizobiales > HXMU1428-3 > HXMU1428-3. The sequence goes on along the minus strand of CAYGPF010000011.1, from coordinate 12,828 downwards.
GTTTTTGAACTTCATATCGAAGGCCTTCGGGGAGACTGGGTTGCAAAGAGATGCAGGGCTTTAACGATATGCCGGGCTTTGAAGATCAGCTCAGAATACAAAAACCCGCCTGATGAAATTTCACCAGGCGGGTTTTTTCATTTCCGGTTTATTTTTGATTAAAAGATAATCTATCTCGGCAGGCTGATTTCGCCCGCGCCGAAGGCTTGTTTGAGCATTTCAAACTGTTGAGAAAGCGGGTTCTCTGTCACAATTTCATTTTCGCGGGTTTCGTGGATCATTTTGTCCAGCGCGTTGATGCGATCATGGAGGCGTTCAGCATTTTTGACAAGCTGCTGCAGGCGGGCCGGTAATTCACTGAAATGTTTGATATGCGCTGTTCTGGTTGTTGTCTGGATCTTGACCTTGTGCTTTTCAGCACGGGCCTGATCCTCGGACATTTCACCTTCATTGACAGCGCGCTGTATCAACAGCCAGGAGGCCATCTGCATTAATCTTGTGGTGAGGCGCATACTCTCTGTCGCATAAGCGAGAGAAGCGGACTGGGAAAGGGCTTTTGCTTCACGGCGTCCGTCCGTATCAAGGTAATTGGCGGTTTCTTCAACCAACCCCATGCCTTCCTTGAAGATATCGATGAAACATTCTGAACTTACGAAACGTTCTGCAAATGAGATGGTTTCGGGACTCTTACTATTTTTTTCACTTACACGCGACATACTTACTCTCTAACTCACTATTCTACAGATAACACACTGACACTATACACAGGTCGTTTTGAATTAATGCTGGTTAATGAAACATACTCTCTTTTTAAGAAAGCGTATTCACTTCTTAACCAAGCATACTCGCTTCTTAACCAAGCGTACTCTCATCACTTAGCTCAGTGTTTTGAGCAAAAATAAGGCCAGTTTTTGCAGTTTACACAGCTCACTTTCAGTATGGCTTAATTTTTGGTTTTTGGCCATAAAAAAGAGCCGCCTCACAGGCGGCTCAGGAAGTTAACAGGGAGGCGTTACAGAGCTGCTAGAGTGCTCTGTTATCAGTAGTAACTGAATGATTTCATGCTAGCGGTAATTGGCTAATAAAACCTTAATGAACTGGGTCTTTGTCAAATTTTCAGCTCTTGTCATTTTATTCACCGGTTTATATCAGTGGTTCATCCAGGGAAAATGCCATTTTGGGACCATATAAGGCTTAATTGTTGGTTTCACCTGGTTCATTCTTAAACAGGCTTGCTGCCAGGTCTGCCTGATCATGCTTGGCTTTTATTTCCCGCATGACACGTTCTTTTTCCGCCTCAAGTGCGTTCAGCCGGGCTTCCAGATCTTTAACAGACAGGGTGCTCAGATCCTCGCCGATGATGATTTGAGATTTTGGTTTTGGTTGCCAGTCGTCTTCTTCCACGTTTAAGGTTTCCTCTTTCCAATCACTAACTATTTTTCATTAGACCAACCAGGGTCAGATTGGTATTAACGCCTTCATTGATGACTTTCTCATTTTGACGCAAGGAACTTTTTATGTCTATTCCCTCTTTGATGCGCGCCGTCCCCACCCCTTCCGCTGCTGGAGCTGAGCAATTAAAGATCGAAGAGGTCCCTGTGCCGCAGCCCGGGCCGCAAGAGGTGCTTATTAAAGTGGCGGCTGCCGGTATCAACCGGCCCGATATTCTGCAACGGGATGGTCTCTACCCGGCGCCAAAGGGGCATTCCAATATTTTAGGGCTTGAGGTTGCGGGAGTTGTGGTTGCCTGCGGTGAGGGGGTTGAAACTGTTGCTGTTGGAGAAGAGGTGTGTGCCCTTGTTAACGGGGGAGGTTATGCTGAGTATGTGATCGCCCATCAAGGCGCGCTGCTGCCTATAGCTGATGGCTTAACCCTTACCGAGGCCAGCGGGCTGCCGGAAACTGTTCTCACTGTCTGGCATAATGTGTTTCAAAGAGCCGGCCTTCAAGCCGGTGAGTGGTTCATGGTGCATGGCGGTGCCAGTGGTATCGGGACAACGGCTATTCAGTTGGCGCATGCATTTGGCGCCAAGGTGATTGCCACAGCTGGCAGCGACACTAAATGTGAGATCTGCCGGCTACTGGGGGCAGATTTTGCCATCAACTATAACAATGATGATTTTGCCGAAGTGGCCAAGGAACTCACTGATGGCAGGGGGGTCAATGTGATCCTTGATATGGTGGGGGGTGATTATATCGAGCGGAATTTCTCAACCGCTGCCATGGATGGCCGGATTGTGCAGATTGCGTTTTTAAAAGGGGCCAAGGTCGAGGTGAATTTCATGCGGCTGATGCTCAAACGGCTGACACTGACAGGCTCTACCTTGCGGGCACGCGATAATGCTTTCAAGGCGGCTTTGACGGAGGAAGTGAAAAAGCATGTCTGGCCACTTTTTCCCACAAAGCAGTTAAAACCGCAGATTGACAGGGTTTTTGATTTTTCTGAAATTGTAGACGCTCATAAATTAATGGAAAGTGGCGCGCATGTAGGAAAAATTATTCTCAAAATGGAATAAATTCATCACCGCAGATTGACCGGACGTTTCACTGCTTTGCAAACGTCACCCAGTTTATATTGCGGATAATGCCGTTTTTGATGGCGTTTTTATCACAATATTGCGCGTTTGGCTTGACCTTTGGGACAAAATTCGGCAAACATGACCGTGAGTGCACCAAGTGATGAATTTGAATGGAGCCATTACAGCGGTGCCTTTATCTGTATAAATTTATACGGTCACGCTCCTTTGCGCCACACCAGGAGTGCGGTACCCTCTTTTAGATTTACTGTTTTTCTAAAAGGGGACTGGTTATATTTTTGTGCGCTTTTTTGCGGCGCTGGTTTTTAACAGAAGATTAGTTGTAATCATGACAAATACACCTTTGATGCCCAAAGCCACTGCGGTTTGGCTGGTTGATAATACATCTCTGACATTTGAACAGATTGCCGAGTTCTGTGGTCTTCACGTACTTGAGGTCAAGGGCATTGCTGATGGCGATGTGGCGCATGGCATCAAGGGCATGGACCCGATCTCATCCGGGCAACTTACCAGAGAAGAAATTGCACGCGCTCAAAAAGATACTTCCTACCGGCTGGAAATTTCAGAATCGAAAGTGGAAATCCCGGAGATCAAACGCAAACGCTCGCCGCGCTACACCCCGGTGTCCCGGCGTCAGGACAGACCCAATGCGATTTTATGGCTGATCAAGCGCCATCCAGAATTGCGTGACAGCCAGATCATGCGGCTGGTTGGTACCACCAAGCCAACAATTGAAGCCATCAGGGAACGTACACACTGGAATGCCTCAAACCTGCAAACGGTGGACCCGGTTACGCTTGGTCTTTGCACGCAGATTGATCTTGATAATGCGGTTAAGCGGGCAGCTCGCCGGCTGGAGCGGGAAGAGAAGGCAAAAGGTATAAGCCCCGAGGCGGAAGAAGCACCGCAGACATTATTGCCTTCTGAGGAAACAATGGAAGCGCCGGCACCAGAAGCCGCCAAGAAACCGTCTGAAGAAGAGGACGTCACGGTGGAGAGTGTTTTCGGTGAGGCCCCGACCGACGAGGGTGCACAATAGTTTGTTGCTATTGATCTCACGCCAGTTTGCTATGCCCGCGGCGCCGATGCGGCGGCGCTAAGCGCCGGGCTAATTCTCTTTTTCAGTATTTTTTTCTTCACTTGAGAGGGCGCGGCGCATGGACAATGCACCGCCGTCTGCAAAGATGGTTTGCCCCGTGATATAGCTTGCGGCTTCACTGGCCAGGAAACTAGCGATCGCCGCGATTTCGGACGGGTTGCCAAAACGACCCAGCGGGGCCCGCTCAAGGGCTTTTTTCTTGGCTTTGTCATCTTTCGATAGTTTGGCCAGTTTTGGGGTCATGATGTTGCTTGGACCGATGGCGTTTACCCGAATGCCATAGGGGGCCAGCGCCTGTGACATGGCTTTTGTCAGTTGGCTGAGGCCACCACTTGCCACAGAAAAAGCCACCGCGTTCGGTTCAGCCAGAACTGAATGAACTGATGAGATGAAAATGATACTGCCTGCGGGTTGTTCTTCATCATATTGTTTGATCATTTGCCTGGCGACGGCCTTGCCCAGAATGAAAGAACCTTTCAGATTTATATCTATGATGGTGGTAAATTCTTCTTCTGTGAGCTCCATCAATGGTGTGTTATCGCGTACTGAGGCGGCATTGAGCAGGATGTCTATACGGTTGTGACCTTCAAGGGCAGAGGCTATCAGGTTATGGACATCCAGTGGCTCTGCGACATTGCAGTGAATGTATTTTGCGTCAAACCCCTTGTTCTTAATTTCACTTACAGTGGTTTCCCCGCCTGTTTCATCAATATCGGCCAGGATGACTCTCGCACCTTCGCTGGCAAATTGATGCGCCGTGGCCCGGCCTATACCCATGGCGGCGCCTGTGATTATCGCGACTTTATCTCTCAGTTCAGACATTTCAGATGTCTCCTTCCTGAAAGGCGCCAATTTTACGGGCTTTCAGAGCGGCTTCGATTTCATCCAGAATAACGGGATCATCAATGGTTGCAGGCATCGTGTAGGTTTCTCCATCAGCGATTTTGCGGATGGTGCCTCTTAATGTTTTTCCTGATCTGGTTTTCGGCAGACGATCAACGGTGATGGCGGTTTTGAAAGCGGCGACGGGGCCGATTTTATCACGCACCAGTGCGATCACTTCCGCTTCAATTTCTGATACCTCCCGGTTGGTACCGCTATTGAGAACAATCAGGCCCAAAGGGAGCTGGCCTTTCAGGTTGTCTTTCATGCCGAAGACAGCGCTTTCCGCTACATCCTCATGGGCACTGATGACCTCTTCCATCGCGCCTGTTGAGAGCCGGTGGCCAGCAACATTGATCACATCGTCTGTGCGGGCCATGACAAAGACATATCCATCTTCATCCATGAAGCCCGCGTCAGCGGTTTCATAAAAGCCTGGATAAGCTGTCAGGTAACTTTTTCTGTAGCGTTCATCATCCTGCCAGATGGTTGGGGCGCAGCCTGGTGGCAGGGGCAGTTTGATGGTAATGGCCCCTATTTCGCCGCGTGGTAATGGTTTGCCCATTTCGTCCTGAACGACAATTTCATATCCCGGCATGGGCAGGTTTGATGAGCCGATTTTCGTCGGGCATTTTTCCAGCCCGTAGGGAATGGCTGAAATGGCCCAGGCGGTCTCAGTTTGCCACCAGTGATCAATCACCGGTTTGTTCAGATGCTTTGCGGCCCAGTTAATGGTGTCCGGGTCAGCGCGCTCCCCGGCGAGAAACAGGGCTCTTAGGGAAGTGGTCTCAGCTTTTTCCAGCAAGGCACCTTTTGGGTCCTCGCGCTTGATGGCGCGAATGGCTGTTGGCGCCGTAAAGAGAATGTTGACACCGTGTCGCTCAACAACTTTCCAGAATATGCCCGCGTCAGGCGTGCCGACGGGTTTGCCTTCATAAAGCAGCGTGGTTGCGCCCTGAAGCAGCGGCGCATATACAATATAGGAATGGCCGACCACCCAGCCAACGTCAGAGGCTGCCCACATAACCTCCCCCGGATCAATGCCGTAAATGTTGCTCATGGTCCATTTCATGGCGACCATATGACCGCCATTGTCCCGAACAACGCCTTTTGGTTTACCTGTTGTGCCAGAGGTATAGAGAATGTATAGAGGGTCAGTTGCAGCGAGGGGGACGCAGTTGGCGCGCTCACCCCTGTTTTTGGCGGTCTCAACCAGCTCTTCCCAGTCATGATCATTCTCGCCAAGGATGGCTTGCGCTTGATCCGTTCGCTGATAGATTATGGTACCCTCAACCTTGTGGATTGCTGTTGCAATGGCCTTGTCTATCAGAGGTTTGTATTCAATGGTCCGGCCAGGCTCGAGACCGCAGGAGGCGGCAACTATCAGTTTTGGGGTGCAATCATTGATGCGAATGGCCAGTTCATCTGCTGCAAAGCCGCCAAATACGACTGTGTGCACCGCACCAATGCGGGCGCAGGCCAACATGGCGATAACGGCTTCCGGTATCATGGGCATGTAGATGAGGACGCGGTCACCCTTTACTATGCCCTGATTTTGCAAAACGGCCGCAAAGAGCGCCACCTTGTCCCTTAAATCTTCATAGGAGAGGCTTGATACTTCACCGGTCATCTGACTGTGATAGATGATCGCGGGTTGGCCCGGCCGGTCCTTGACGTGGCGGTCGAGGCAATTATAGGCGGTGTTGCAGAGCGCACCTTTAAACCAGCTGCCATAGGGTCCTTCAGCTGGCTCAAAAACCTTATCCCACTTTTTTTCCCAGACCAGCTTCTCTGCTGCCTGTTCCCAGAATTGTTCAGGATTTTGTAACCAGAACTGATAAGTTTCTTGGTAGGTGCTCATATCATCTCCCGCTCAGATTTTGGTGTTATCTATCTGCTGATATGCCTGGGTTGTTCAAGGGCCTGGCATTATAGCTCCCCGTATACTGTATGGCCACAGTGCCTATTGGGGGGCCAAAATAGTTGATGTTTCACATGCTATCTATAAAAAAAGCCCCGCCTTGATAAGGCGGGGCTTTTTACTCACATTCAATTTTACTGGTGGGCCAGGATTGCCAACAACAAGAGCGCCACAATATTGGTGATCTTGATCATTGGGTTAACGGCCGGGCCTGCTGTGTCCTTATAAGGGTCACCAACAGTGTCACCGGTTACAGCCGCTTTATGGGCCTCTGAGCCCTTGCCGCCATAGTTACCGTCTTCAATGTATTTTTTGGCGTTATCCCAGGCGCCGCCACCGGCGGTCATGGAAAGCGCGACAAAAAGACCGGTCACGATCACACCAAGCAGCATTGCACCAAGGGCGCTGAACGCAGCTGATTTATCTGCGATGGCATTGATGGCGAAGAAGCAAACGATCGGAGAGAGGATCGGCAAGAGTGAAGGTATGATCATCTCTTTGATGGCAGCTTTTGTCAGCAGGTCCACGGCACGGCCATAGTCAGGTTTTTCAGTGCCTTCCATGATGCCAGGGTGCTCCTTGAATTGCCGGCGCACCTCTTCAACGATTTTACCACCGGCACGGCCAACAGCCATCATGCCCATAGCGCCAAAGAGAAACGGCAACATGCCACCAAAAAACAAGCCCACAACCACATAGGGGTTAGAGAGAGAGAAGTCGACATTTACACCGCTGAAATAGGAATATCCAGTTCCTTCATTTGCTTTGGCAATGAAGTGCTTGAGATCCTCTGTATAGGCGGTGAACAACACAAGGGCACCAAGACCGGCTGAGCCAATGGCATAACCTTTGGTGACAGCTTTGGTGGTGTTGCCAACAGCGTCCAGCGCGTCAGTTGTGTTGCGTACTTCTTCTGGCAGTTCAGCCATTTCCGCGATACCGCCGGCGTTATCCGTAACAGGGCCGAAAGCATCAAGTGCGACCACCAGACCAGCCAGTGCCAGCATGGTTGTGACAGCAATGGCAATGCCAAACAGACCGGCAAAGGAGTAAGTGACGATGATGCCTGCAATGATAACCAATGCTGGCAGGGCTGTTGCCTCAAGTGAGACGGCCAGTCCCTGGATCACATTGGTGCCATGGCCTGTAACCGAAGCGGCTGCAATGGAGCGAACCGGGCGGTAATTGGTGCCTGTGTAATACTCCGTAATGATGATGATCAGTGCAGTTACAACCAGGCCGGCAGCACCACAATAAAAGAGATCCATACCGGTAAAGCTGGTGCCTCCAACAGAAAGGCTTGTGTTCATGCCGATGATATAGTCGGTCAATGGATAAAGCGCGATCAGCGATAACACACCCGTTACAATGAACCCCTTATAAAGCGCGCCCATGATAGAGCCGTTTGCGCCAAGACGGACAAAGAAAGTACCGATGATGGATGTGATGATGCAGACACCGCCAATGGCAAGCGGGTAAAGCATCAGATTGCCGATGATGGATTGAGATCCGAAATAAATCGCAGCCAGAACCATTGTGGCAACGATGGTCACCACATATGTTTCAAAAAGATCCGCGGCCATACCGGCGCAGTCACCAACATTGTCGCCAACATTGTCTGCAATAGTGGCCGGGTTGCGCGGGTCATCTTCGGGGATGCCGGCTTCGACTTTGCCGACAAGGTCACCGCCAACGTCAGCGCCTTTGGTGAAAATACCACCGCCTAAACGGGCAAAAATCGAGATCAGTGAAGCGCCAAAGCCCAGGGCAACCAGCGCGTCTATTACAACGCGGTCTGTCGGGCCATAACCCATGCCGTTTGTGAGGATGGTGTAATAGATTATAACACCCAGCAGAGCAAGACCGGCAACCAGAAGACCTGTCACGGCGCCCGCCTTAAATGCAATTGAGAGACCAGAGGCCAGGCTGAAACTGGCTGCCTGTGTGGTCCGAACATTGGCCCTTACAGATACCAGCATGCCGATGAAACCGGCCAGACCTGACATCACAGCGCCGATGGCAAAACCAACAGCAACCTGCCAGGACAATAAGAGTGTTAACAGAATGAAGATTGCGACGCCAACATAGGCGATTGTGCGGTATTGACGAGACAGATAGGCCTGTGCGCCTTCCTGAATAGCCGATGCGATTTCCTGCATTCTTTCATTGCCAGGGTCCGAAGCCATAACTGAACGAACAGCCCAGCCACCATATAACAGCGCTAGCAATCCGCAGGCTATTACCCCCCAAACGATTAAATCCATGTAGATCTCCCCAATGTACTACGTTAAGTTTTTTCCGATGCCATAAAGACATTCATTTGCTGAATTGACAAGCACCTCATTGGCAGAAAACATCTGTTTTCTGCACCATTTGGGGGGATTTGCAGAGTTTTTTCCATCCTTTGGGGGAGTTGGTTCAGAAATGTTTGTAGCGAATGGTTGTCAGATCGACTGGCTGGCCGTTTTCATCAAGGAAGGTAAGGCCAGAATTTGCGGGCGTTAGCTCGCCAATTTTATAAATATCCACCCCCTGATGCCGGGCTTCCTCGCATATTTTTTCCGCCATCCCGGCTGCTACCCCGAACAGCAGCTCATAATCATCACCCCAACCAAGGGCCAGGGCCTTGAGGTCCGGCTGTTTGGATATGGCTTTTTTAAGTGGTTCGGCAAGGGGGATATTCTCAAGACTGACCTTTGCCCCGACTGAGGATGCCTCGCACAGTTTTTCAAGATCAGGAATCAGCCCATCTGATATGTCCATAGCGGCTGAGGCATAGTGTTTCAAAATTTTCTGAAAATCGGTTCTGGGTTGCGGGGTCTGATATTTTGCAAGAAGATAAGCCTCTTCCTCGCTTTTCAGCCCCCATGCTCGGCAATCAGATTTATTTTGCGCGATCTTCAGTCCCAAAGCTGCGCCGCCCACTGGCCCAGAGACATAAAGCAGATCACCTGGCTTTGCCGTGTCCCGCCTGACCATGCCGCCTTGCGGGACCTTGCCGATGATGGTCACCGAGATGGTCAACCCGCTTTTTGAGGCTGTCGTATCACCGCCCAGAAGTGGGCAATTGTGTTCTTTTATCAAAGTATCAAGACTGCCGCAAAAAGCGCTGAGCCATTCATGCACCGGGTTCCGGGGAAAGCCAAGCCCCAGAAAAAACCCGTGCGGGGTGGCGGCTTTGGCCGCGATGTCAGAGAGATTAACCGCAAGGGCTTTATGGGCGATGGCTTCGGCTGGGTCAGTTGCCAGGAAGTGCACCCCTTCCATCAACAGATCCTTGGAGATGATGAACTCATCACCCTGCCCGTGGCTGAGAAGGGCGGCATCATCCCGAAAGGCAAGAGCTGAGGGATTGCCCTGGCTCAGAGGCAGGAGGTAGGTTTCAATCAACGCCTTTTCAGAAACCATTACAACGGTTCCTTTCCCTGCTCCTTCTGGTCCTCGGCTGCTTTCAGGCTATTCCAGAGATTTTGCAACACGCCGTTGACCACTCTAGGTTCATCTTTTTCAAAAAAAGCATGGGCAACATCGACATATTCACTGATAACAACAGCGCCCGGGACATCACTGCGTTTTTCAAGCTCGTAGGCGCCTGCTCTTAATATGGCGCGCAGGGTGCTGTCGATACGGTTCAGGCGCCAAGATGAAGCGAGGTGTTTGTCGATCAACGGGTCAAGGCGGCGCTGTTCTTCGACAATGCCCTTTAGCAGATCTATGAAGAAACTGACATCTGCCCTTTCCAACTGGTCACCTTCAAGATCATTGCCGAGACGGTGGGCCTTGAATTCAGTTATGACAGCGTTCAGGTCTGTTTGAGCCACGTCCATCTGATAGAGCGCCTGAACGGCGGCCAACCTTGATAATGAGCGCCTGTTTTTATCATTTTTGCCGGGATTTGATGTCCCGCCTGGTGAGGTTGACATCTCAATCATCCTCGTCAGCGATCGCGCTGAATTCTTCGCCGAGTTCAATCAGGCGGACACAGGCGAGGGCGGCATCCCGGCCCTTGTTTTTTTCAGTTGTGCTGGCCCGCACCATCGCCTGTTCACGATTTTCCACTGTCAGCACACCGTTGCCCAGAGGGATGTTTTCATTGATCGAAAGGTTCATCAATGCGGTTGCCGTGTCGCCGGCGACAATATCATAATGAGAGGTTTCACCGCGTATGACGCAGCCCAGCGCGATGCAGCCATGGAAATAACCATCGGGCTGATCGTCAAAGAGGCCGCTATCCACAGCTGATGCCAGAGCGCCCGGGATTTCCAACGCGCCTGGCACTTCAAATTCCTCTGCGGTGGCACCGGCTTCAGAGAGGGCTGCCCGCGCGCCTTTCAGAAGCTCATCAACGATCTCCCTATAATAGGGGGCGTGGATGATCATGATGTGTTTTGTGGTCGATTTATCTGTCATATTTGCTCTTTTAATAGAGGTTCAGGCAATTGTTGTAAAAGCAATCAGTAAGTTGGCGAAAGGCGTATTTGGTTGGCTTCAGTCAATCTGCTTCTGTCCAATGATCTCAAGGTTGAATTTATCCAACCCGATAATCTTTGGTAATTTCGAATTGCTCAACAGCACCATCTTGTTCACGCCGATATCCGAGAGGATCTGTGCGCCGATGCCATATTCCAAAAGGCGGTTGCCTTTTTTATCCTCCTGAGATTCCCGCGATGATGAGATGGTTGAAGAAAGGGTGCCCGCTTCTCCGTGGCGGATCAGGACTATAACGCCTTTGCCCTCATTAGCGATAATCTGCATTGCTTTCTGGACAATTTCAGCGCCTATTTCTCGGGTCTCAAGCCCGAGAATATCTTTAACCAGATTTGAGCTGTGCATGCGCACAAGGGTTGGTTCATTTTCAGATATATCCCCCTTGATGAGGGCGAGGTGTTCAATGTCATCAAATTTTGACTGATAGATACGGCAGGTGAATGCACCACCAAACGGGCTTTCTATCTGATGTTCTGAGGTTTTGAAAATAAACCGGTCGTTGGTGCGGCGATAGGCAATCAAATCCTCAATGGTGCCAACCTTGAGATTGTGAAGTTTGGCGAATTTCAACAGCTCCGGCAAACGGGCCATCGAACCATCATCGTTCATGATCTCGCAGATCACGCCGCCAGCCGGTTGGCCTGCCAGCCGGGCAATGTCAACGGCGGCCTCAGTATGGCCTGCGCGCACAAGGACGCCGCCATCGCGCGCCACCAATGGAAAAACATGGCCTGGTGAGACGATGTCATTCGGGCCGCTTGATTTATCAACGGCAACCTTGATTGTGTGGGCGCGATCATGGGCTGAAATGCCAGTGGAGATGCCCTCTCTTGCTTCAATGGAAACTGTAAAAGCCGTTTGGTTGCGGGCCTGATTGTGGCGCACCATGTAATCCAGTTCAAGCTCATTGGCGCGTTCAGAAGAAAGGGCCAGACAAATGAGACCGCGCCCGTGCTTTGCCATAAAATTCACGGCCTCCGCATTGGCAGCGCTGGCGGGGATGATCAGGTCGCCCTCATTTTCGCGGTTCTCTGCGTCCACAAGAATGAACATACCACCGCTACGGGCAATTTCGATGATCTCTTCTATCGGGGAGATGCCTGTCTCTTCCTGGGGCTGATCTAGGGCAGCTTCACTCATTTGATAAACAACTCTTTCATAGTCAATATTATTACAGCGGCTTTTCAGCTTTTACCTGGCTGGCTCGCAATGCATAGCGGGCCAGAAGGTCGACTTCAAGGTTTACCTTGTCGCCTTTATTTAAAAATTGCCAGCATGTCATTGCCGTTGTGTGAGGTATGATGTTGATGGCGAAGGTGTTGTCCTCAACGTCATTGACCGTTAATGAAACGCCGCCAAGCGTGATCGAACCTTTGGGCGCGATGAAAATCTTCAAATGGTCCGGACACGACAGTTTCACACGGGTTGAGCTTCCGTCTTTCTCCATTTCCACAACGGTGGCAACACCGTCAACATGACCGGATACGATATGCCCTCCGAATTCATCCCCCATTTTCAGCGCCCGTTCAAGGTTTATTTTGTCATTCTGTCGCCAATCATTCAATGTGGTGACATTCAGGGTTTCATTTGATACATCCACCAGAAAATGACATCCTTGTTCGCTGATTTCCTTCAAACCAGTGACGGTCAGGCAGCAACCATCGCAGGCAATCGACGCCCCCAATTCAATGGTTTCAGCCTGGTAATGGCAGGCGATTTCAAATTCACCTCCCTTTCTTGCCACCAGAGTGCCTATGTCAGTGATGATGCCAGTAAACATTCCTACTTGCTTTCTTTTGTGGTTTTATCTGCGCTTTTTTGGCCTTCAGATGCCCACCAGCATCCGGCTTTTTTGGCCTTCAGATGCCCACCAGCATCCGGCTTTTTTGGCCTTCAGATGC
>CAYGPF010000010.1:0-95080 GCA_964351785.1 uncultured Rhodomicrobium sp. | reverse complement strand
GAGACAAATTGGTATGAGCACCCCCCCCCGTAAACCCACCCTGTTTGACGAAAGCGATCACAACATCGTCATCATGCAAAGCCCTGAACCGCAAGAATCTGAGATAAGCGATCTGCCACTCAACGCGGCCCCGCCCTCAGAGACCGGTTTCGGGGTCGGGTCAAAACTATTTAGCCTCAGCTTCTGGTTTCTGTCGTCCCTGGCCGGGCTCATCGGCCTCTGGATGATAGGCGGCCTGATCACCAGCTTTGAAACGATGCTGGCCAGAGGAGATATTCTGGGCTGGGCAACCCTCGCCCTTACCCTCGTCGCAGCAATCACTTTTTTCCTTCTGCTCATTAAGCAGATAACAGGCCTCTGGGGTCTGAAAAAGCTCGCCCATCTTAAAGCTGAGGGCAAAAGACTGCATGAAGAAAATCAGTTGCAACCAGCCAAAGCTTATGTGAAAAAGCTCAAATCCCTCTACAGCCCAGCGCCTGACCACGCCTGGTCCATGGCGCGGTTTTCATCTCTTGAAACAGAAATCATGGATGCCAGAGAATTGATCGAACTTGCCGATCAGGAGCTTGGCCAGCCACTTGACGAAAAAGCCCGCCAGATAATAACCAGCCACGCACGCAAGGTCTCTCTGGTCACAGCCATTGCCCCCGGCCCATTAATTGATATGGCCGCCGTCGCGCTGTTAAATCTCAGGATGATCAGGAAGATCGCTGTTCTCTATGGAATCAATCCTGGATGGTGGGGGCAAATGCGCCTGGCACAAAAAGTCATCACTCACCTGGCGCTTACAGGGGGCCTTGCTTTGACAGGGGACCTCATCCAGCCGCTGATCGGTACCAGCATTGCCGCCAAAATATCAAAAAAATTCGGAGAAGGTATTTTTAACGGGGCTCTCACCATCCGCCTGGGGATCAGCGCGGTGGAGCTAACAAGACCCATCCCTCATATCAAGAGCAAAATATTATCTTTCAGGGATATCGCCGCCGCCAGTCTGAAACCGGCAAAATCAGGATAGTTCAAAACAAGGGCAAAATCTGCAACAAATCCGGGGCGCAAAAAAGCTTCGATTTATTTCGTCTCAAGCATACGCAGCGGATCACGCGCCCCTTCATTGCCAAGTGAAAGCGCCCGCTTATACCAGAACTTCGCCCGCTTCACATCAGGTTTAATGCCGGCAACCACCCGGGCACTTGGTTGGTTGGGATCAAACGTCATCGCCATCGCCATGGCACCGCGCCCACTCCCCTGTTCTGCAAGATGCGAAAAGGCAAGTCGCGCCGCCGCCACATCACCTGCTCTCAGCAATCGCGTCCCTCTCTCAAGCCATTTTTCCTCCAAAGCCTGATCAATGATAAGCGAACGCGGTAAAGCACCAGCCTCAGGTGGTTTGATCATTTCAGAATTTTCACCCTCAGCTTCCAAGTTCGCGACTTCAGCCTTTTTCTCTGGCTCCACAGGTTTCACAACCACGGGATCAATCTCTGCATTTACAGTCCGCTTGATCGGGTCCTCGTCGGCACTATGCACAAATTCCATATCAAACGTAAATTGACCAGGCTGATCCTCGGGGATTGCAACTTTCAGATCGCTCAGATCAGAAAACCCGAGTATCCAGGCACCATTGACCAACCGGCCTTTATTCAACTGTGCCCATTCAGGCAAATTCTTGACGACCATGAAAGCAGAAGGATAATTCCCGCGCGGCAAACGAACAATCAACGGCACATCTTCACCAGCTGTTCCGACAAGTTTTGAAACACCAAAATCACTCGCGATATCTGCAGGTGAGACCGCCATAACAGATTTTTCAACCGGCACAGCTTCTTTTTCTAGGGTTTTGTCAGCTTTATCCAGGGGCTCCTGACTGGAAAGCTTGCCGCCCTGCTTTCCGGCTACTCCGCCAAATTCAGTCTTGACAATATCAGTGACACCTTCACCAAGGTAGCTATAGGCAAGCCCCCCTAAAATAGCCGCAGCAATCACACCGCCAATCATGGAAACAACACCAGGACGTGACGACTTTGCCTTGGGCATAGGTGTGAGAAATTGTGGTAACTCAGCATGTTCGGCCCCGCTTCCCTCATACTGCACCGGATAGTGAGCAAGCGGTTGCCCGGCCAACTGCTCCTGACCGGCATTATAAGGGTTGGCGCTCTGTCCGTCTTCATCCTCTTCAAGATAGGCCTGGTATTTAGCAATAACCTCACGCGCTTTTTCTTTATCCATTTTGTCAGGTTCATACTCAACACCGCGGTAAACGGCGCCTTCCGTGCCTTTCTGTTCATCCCCCTGTTGTGACCAGTCCTGCGGCTGTCCGTAAGGCTCTTCAAAATATTCCGTGGGTTGTTCGCTATGAGCCCCCGGATCCTGGTAGTGACCAGCCGGATAGCCTGCCTGATGGCGCGGGTCCTGATAACCACCTTCAGCCCCATAATCAGAGCCATATTGCCCAGAAGGATCATGACCTAGAACCTGACCATCCTGGCCATAATTTTGAAAGTCCTGTCCAGCCTCACTCTCCCGCCCTTCCGGATGGAACTCTTCTTCGGCCTGGCGTGTCGTCAGATTGGATATTTCAGCCAGCTGCTGCTCCAGAGATTCAATTTTTTCCTTCAGGTGCCGCGCACTCACATCGCTGTCTGAACGGTCGTCATGATCATTGCCAGCGGCATGATACTCAGACTGCCGGACCCTATCAGCTCGCCCGCTATATTCCGGGTTACCAACCTGGCCCCCCTCACCAACACTGGCCCGCATCTGACCACCCTGCCCGAGATTCTGACCATGAACCTGGCCCATAACTTCCCCGCGAAAAGCCGGATTGAATTTTTGCGGGTCTCGTAAAGCGGGATGATGTTGCACGGCAAGTCTGTCAGCTTCAGCAGCAACCGAGATTTTCTCTTCTTCGCTCAAGGCTTCAAGCCGGTCCATCAACCAGGAAGATTGCGTACTGTCCAGTCGGAACCCGTTGAGAGAGGCTTCAGCCTTAGGCTGTGGTTGTCCATTTGAGCCGTTATTATCACCATACTTAGACATAACGTTTCATCCCTTTTTCTTTTACCAGAACCCTGACTACCCGGGTCTGATAAGGTTTATCTCTCAAGAGTGAAGTCCCACCAGCGCCCCAGAACACGGTGCATGGCCGCCCAGATATCATCTCTCTGTAAAGGGGTAATCTGTTCATTATTACCCACCTTGCTATATTGTCGGACAAAAGTATCCATGGCGATTTTCATCTCACCAGAGGACACTTCCTGTCCAATTTCCAAACGCCTTTTTTTCATCCATTCTTCGGCAGGGGCAAAACGCTGCCAGCCTGCAACTTTCGCAAACACACTCACCTCTCGCCATTTCGGATGACGCGAAGGACGCAGAAGCGCATCAAACTGGTCGAAGAAGCGACGCACAAACAAATCAAGTTTCTTGTAGCGAGCGGTTTTCGGCTTCCAGTTATAAACAACCAGAATAACGCCAGAAGCTATAGAAGGCACAAAATTACCCGGTTCAATCAGACCGGGGTAATCATCATGCGTAATCTTGATCGGCAAAAACTCATCAATAAGCTGGAAATAAGTTTTCATACCGACAGCTTTCGGGCTAATCGGCAAAAAGTGAAACCCGTCAGAAAGGGAAAAATCATTTAGCCTTTGAATGGGCGCACCACCAAGGATGGCAACCGCCGCAACCTGCCCGTTCTTCAGTTTCTCAAGTCCAAGCGCCAGATCATCATGAACCGGTTTCACATCTATCTGCAGTTTTTCAAACAGCGTCTGAGCAATAATGTCTGTTGAGCCCAGCTTCTTACCGAATGAGACTTTCTGCCCATTAAGGGAGCGAATGGATTTCACGTCTTTTGGCGCAAGTAAGTGAAACTCTGCATTGTAAAGCTTGGTGACATAATGAATGCGGGATTTGATATTCTTGTAAAGCGCCGGGTTGACCTTTTGCAGATAAGTGAGCTGTCCATGCTGGATCATGCCCATATCAATGCCTTTCAGAAAAAGGATATCCAGAACGTTCTGAACCCCCCCCTTGCCGACAATGGGAATAATCCTCAAGGTCCCCTCATCACTGCTGCCATCATAGGCGTTGGCCATATCGGCCGCCATCTGCAGATAAGTACTGGCCACCTCACCTGAGATGATACTGACGCTCAACTTATTCCGGTCTTTGACTTTTTGCGCATAGGCGGAAACGCGCGCCCGGTTCTGATCCGGCCCGGCGACCCGATCCTGTGCTATGGCAGAAGGTGCAGCGCAAAACAGAAAAACCCCGCCTAACAAGCAGGCAAAGCCAAAAGACAACAGAATCTTGTGAATTTGGTCATGAAAATGAAAACGCTGAGCGCCTGAAACGCCTAAAGAGAACCGACCCAAAACAACCCATCTCCCCAAAAAATACTCTACTCACCCCCGTACAAGCTGTACAATTTAAGGGGCTAAAATAGCTGTAGGCAACGCAGATGGTAACAAACCCGCACCCCGCACCTGTGCTCTGCAAGAAAGTCCCGAAACTTCCCGCAAACTCAACACTAGGATCCTCATAAAAGTATTAATAAAGGATTAACACTAAAAAAGAGTTAACTGCCTGCAAGAAGGAACAAATGAACGAATTCATTGTAATTCTTTGCATTCTCAAGAAACTTAATGGCAGAAATACGACCCATAAACACCACATAGAACGCCCGCTGTGGATATTATAGGCTCTATTAAACCTCTGATCCTCAGAAGCGGCAAGTATTTAAATCCGGCAGTGGCAAATAATATGCCGCTTGCAAACTACCCCCCTCAGACCACCATTAGCACCTCGCCCGCCTAAAGTGCTACAAAACCCGATCCCAAGTGATGCAAAACAACCATTCATGCCAAGAAAGTAACATAACAAGCGTTTGAAAGGGCAAGCAAAACTTGCCAAAAAGGCCTCATTATGGCACACAAAAAAGAACCGGAACCATCAGGCCGCAAAGGGCAAACAGCGTTCCGGGAATGACAGGGAATATTATTGGGATGTTATTGTGTTGGGGGGAAATCTACACCAAACAGGCATTTCTTCTGGCCAAAGGCTGAAGATGAATTGCCCAGCCCCCGGAACAGTCAATCCTGTACCCTATCGCTATTGGATCATTTTAACTGTGATTAAAGTCAGGACTTTCGTTATTTAAAACTTGAAAGTTCAGTCAACATCACAGCTGTAACCGGGCCAAACAACAGTATATCGTCAATGCACCGGACCAGATGCAACGGGAAATCAAGTGCAGATAACAAAGACCGAGAAAGATAAACCGCACTTAACGCCGGTATAAAACATCCAATCTCAAACGCAACAGTTTAAAAACGGAGCAAAAAGTCATGTTACGGGAGCGTTTTTTAGGCAAACGGGGTCTGATTGCAAGCAGCCTCATTGTCTCACTGAATACATTTGGAATAGAGCTTGCCTATGCCCAGCCAGACCTCATCATCAATGCTCAGGATAGCCGCATTTATGCCGGCAGTTGCCTGACCAGCGAACCTTTGGCCTCAGGACGCATCGCGATCAAAAACGTTGGTACTGAAATCGCAAAATTGGAAATCACAGAAACTTTCCGTTCAATGCTTGCGGTCTGGGTGCCTGAAAACATCGACATGATCGCAAAGATCACTGAACGAAAAAGCCTGAAACCACTTGATCAGGAAGGTCTTGCTTTTGAAGTTGGCAAAGGCGTCCTGAAAAAAGGCAGGTTCTTTCTCTCCGTTTCAAAAAACACATTGAACTCTGCCCAAAAGCAGGTTGCAAATCGCCAGCGCACAGTCGCCATCCAATCTGCCCTCGACAAGCTCGGCTTTGATCCAAAAGGCATTGATGGCATCATAGGCCGCAACACGCGGG
Source organism: uncultured Rhodomicrobium sp. (assembly GCA_964351785.1). Taxonomy (GTDB): domain Bacteria; phylum Pseudomonadota; class Alphaproteobacteria; order Rhizobiales; family HXMU1428-3; genus HXMU1428-3. The sequence goes on along the minus strand of CAYGPF010000010.1, from coordinate 89,215 downwards.
CCGCAATTCGCGCCTACCAGGGTGATCAGAACCAGCGCCGCACCGGTTTTCTCACCGAAGCACAATATCAAAAGCTACTGTCAGATGCAGGTATTACCGGTGACGTAAACGTAACCAGCGGCGGCGCACGCGGGGTCACCAAGATCACGCTGTTTGCCCATGTTGACCCTTACAACCTGATTGAAGAAAGCGATGAAGCCAACAACATCCGCAAGTTCGAAGTGACAATCGACTGTAGTGAGTAATGGCTGAAATTATCTGCCTGTAAGCTCTGGGGTAGAGAGCCCATCAGCAAAAACGAGACAAATAGAAAAAGGGGCAGGTCTTTGACCTGCCCCTTTTTCTTGAAAACACTGAAAACCTTCAGTGATCAATAATCCAATTAAAGCTTTTCAACGTGAACCGCTGCAACTTCAGATGGCACGATAGCAATAGAACCACCATTTGCACCAGTATCTTGAACATGAACACCTTTACCGCCTTCTTGCACGGCTTTCACAAGCTTGTTGATGTGATATTTGCGGCCCTCAACATTCAATGTTGTGCCTTCTTTGAATACCACGATAGCTTTGTGATCTGCATCAGTTGCCATGATTAACTCTCCTTAACAGTTTCATTTTTAATGGTAAACTTGGTCTGCATTTCCCTTTAGCAGAGATGGAGAAAAAAACACAAAGAATTTTCGCAAAAACCTCATTTTCCCCTGGAAATAGGCCAGAAACCCCATTTCAAGCAGGTTTCAGGCAGAATACCCGTTAGTTTCCGGGCAAAACTCATATCAGGGCTTGAAAAATCTGCCAGAGTGTCGTTGCCCGGCCTCAGATCAGCTTTGCAATGCGTGAGACCTATTCTATCGTTGTTTCCGATCTCTGCAAACTTCGCTCTAAATAAGACCCCGCAACAAAGCCAAAGAGAGAAAGAGCGATAGAGAGGAAACCAATCTGAGCCTCACTCCAGCCCTCAAAACCCATCACCTCCTTGATCGGCCCGAACGCCAGCAGCGCCGAAAGCCCGAACACCAACGCACCATAGGCCCCAAGTCGCCGCGCGCCGCGCCAGTAGAGCCCGCCCGCAAGCAGCACAATACCGGAGCAGAAATAGATCGAGCCGGTGATGGCCAGATAATTCCAGACATCTTCACTGCCTTTATAGACAAGCCCCCAGTAAAGTTCATAAAGTGCAATCAGAACGATAAAGATCCGAGTCCATTTTTTCTGAAAAGTCTCATCATCACCGCGCGCTGTTAAAGGCCCCACCACATCCCGCGCCAACAGGCTCGCCCAGCAAAAGAGATAACCATCCTGGGTTGACATGAAAGAGGCAAAGAACACCACCACAACCAGTCCAATCAGCCAGGGTGGCAGTACCGCTGCCATAAATTCCGCTGGTGCAGCAAGCTTGGCATCGCCCGTAAGCTCCACCGCGCTGACCCCCGAGCGGGCAAAATAGGCAAAAGCCAGCACCCCAAGGAAGGCGGGTAAAATCATCCGCCCGGCAAACAGAACAGAAGAAATAAGGTAGGCCTGTTTTGTGGTTTTTTCATTTTCAATACAGAGCGCCCGGCTAAGCGCCGTTGGCCATATCGCGGCACTGGCAACCCCGGCCACAATCACCATCCAGAGCACATAATCAAGGCCAAACCCATCCGAGATAAGCGGGTTAAACCCACCCTCCCCCTTGATCTCTTCAACCCTGGTAACAGCTTCAGAAAGCGGGACAATACCCATGAGATAAATGACAACAGCAATGAGCCCGAAAACCATGATGCAGAACTGAAGAATATCCGTCAGAATAACCGCGCGCATCCCACCGAAAGCCGTATAGGCCACTGCCACACCGATCAGCACAATCATGATCACTTCAATAGAAGCCCCCCCGATCTCATTCGGCAAAAGGGGGAGGATATAAACCGCAGCTACTTTTAAAAACAGGCCCATATTCAGAACCCCGGCCAACACCATCAGCAAACCACCAATAACCCGGATATCCCGTCCATAGCGAAGCTCATAAAACTCGGCAACTGTCAGAACTCCGGTGCGCCGCAGGGGGGCCACAACAAACCCGGTCAGACCGACAAAAAGACAGCCAATCAGGGCCGCTATACCAATATGGAAGGCTGCAAACCCCTCGCCGAACCCTTTTTGGGCATTATAGGCAATGGTGATAAGGCCGATTTCCGTCGCGCCAAGAGTTGCTATCGCAGCCGGTAGTTTGATGGAGCGACTGGCAACAAAATATTCAACAAGCGGTGAACTGGCCCCGGCATCACCATCACCAGCCCCACTGACTGTTACCCCATACCCCCCCTTTGCGTGCTTGCGAACCCGCATCTGTATGGCCAGAAGGATCATAAAATAAAGGGCGGCAAACACCCCAATGAACAACAATGAGCCATCAGCCATAACAAACGATCCTTAAATTAAGAGAAGCAATAATCGTAAAAGTTTGAAACAAAATAGCCTGAACGGAAAAAAGCCTGAGCCATATGAAACCAGTGCAGAAAACAGCAAAACCCTCCCCGAGGCTACCCCCACAGGCCACCCATGATAAACGTCCCTCTAACAGAGTCAAAGCCATGATTAAGCCCTTGACGATCAGCCACGAGTAAGGCCCAATAAGAAAACCAGCATATCTTCATAAAAACAAGAACAGGCAGAGTATCAGATCATATGTCATCAGCGATTTCCTGTCAGATCATCTCAATTGGTGAACTTCTTCGTGCCAGCGGCAAACTGCAGGTGCCACCCTATCAAAGGAACTATTCCTGGGAGGAAGAAAACTACTCCGATCTCTGGTCAGACATCCTTGAGACATTCAAACAAAACACAGAAGAATATTTCCTGGGCTCAGTTGTTCTGGACAATTCCACAACCCCCAACTACACCCTGATAGACGGCCAGCAGCGCGTCACCACAACAACCATCCTGATCTGCGCCCTGAAATGGCATTTGCAGAATAATAATTTGAATGAACTGGCCAATCTGGTCACCCAGGATTTTCTGAACAAACCCGATTATAACCACAACAGCCTTACAGCAAACCTTGTTCTCAACCTGAATGATCGTGATTTTTTCGAGCGTTACATCCTCACCGCCTACGATCCCAAACTTCTGAACAACCTGACAGATGAGCAGAATTACTCACCATCAAATCTGCAACTGGCCCGCTGTTACATATATATGAGCCAGCAAATTGAAGCCCTCGCGAAAGAGTGCAACTCGCTGGAAGAGGCCGCCCACGACATTATCACAGCCCTGCGCGAAAAGGTGTTTGTTATCCGGATTGATGTTGCCGATGACCTCCAGGCCTTCACCTTGTTCGAAGCCCTGAACAATCGCGGGGTTGAGCTGTCAGAAGCTGATCTATTGAAGAATTATATATTCTCTACCGCTGAAACCCAGGTAGACGATCTGAAATTCAATTGGGAAATGATGAGCCAGAATCTTGGCAGTTTTTCCCTGATGCGTTTTTTAAGGCATTTCTGGAACTCACATGAAGGCAACGTCCCAAGTCAGGGCTTATTGGCCGCGATAAAGAAACGAGTCAAAACCCCGGAGGATGCAGTGCAATTCTCCAGAAAAATCACAGATTGCTCTGAATATTATGGCGCCATCATCGAGCCAAGCCATGCGCTCTGGCAACGTGTGACCATAGATAAAATTGATGAAATTAAAACCTGCCTCAGCCAGCTCTCACTCCTGCGCGCTGAGCAATGTTTCATCCTGCTCATGGCCATTCTCGAATTCGCACCGGAAAAATTCTACGATTATCTGATCATGATCAGAAACTTCACGTTTCGCTACACCACAATTTCCAGCAAGAACACAGCCCATGTTCAGCGCGCCTATATGAAAGCAGCTCACACCATTCGCACCGAAGGCCCGCTTAATGCGGATATCATATTTGCCCGTTTTTTCGAGGATCTTTATCCAAATGATAGCCAGTTTCAGTCAACTTTCTCAAAAAAATCTGTTCGGATTACCGCCCTGGCGCGCCATATTCTTACAGAAATCAACAACAACCTGAACGGCCCGGAACAAAGCATCAAGGAAAACAGCCAGGAGTTTGATCTGGAACACATTCTTCCGAAAAAATACAAGGATCACTGGCAAAACCACATGGAACATTTCCCCGGTGGCCACCACAGATATGTTCATCGCCTCGGTAATATGACCCTCATTGCCCCGGAAATGAACCGCCGCCTTGGCAACACCAGCTTTGAAATAAAAAGACAGATCTATGAAACCAACTGCCTCGACATCACCAAACGAGTGCTCGAGGAACCCCACTGGTCAGCAGACGCTATAAACCGGCGTCAGAACTGGCTGGCAAATGAGGCTGTCAAAATATGGCGATACCCGCTGGATGACCTTGGCGACCAGAACCAGTCCTGACTTTCAACAACACGTAACTTTCCTTGGATAATCTCTTAAAATTGTTTTTCTTCCTACCCAGATCTGCGCGAGTCAGAAACAATGGGTGCTGAATAACGTCTGGTCAGCACAAAACATCTGCATCTGGAATTTCAGCATCAAATATTTTCAGCATTACATATTATGAAGTGCGGCGGAAAAACACACAAACAAACAACAGTTAAGGTCCGGAATGAGCAAGTCGGCTTTAAAATCTGAAAACAGTGAACCCAGCCAGGAAACCGGTGTCGATGATCTATTGTCAGAACCGGCAGAAAACGGGGTGAGTACAGCTCATGCAGACAGCCCGTTAGGGCAAGATGTTTCCCTGAATGAGAGCAATGATCCCTCCAAAACTGTAGGTGAGACCATACTGCAGGAAACCGAACCAGAGACAGATGCAGACACAGAAACTCTCAGTGAGCCAGCCGCAGAGAATGAAAAAACAACCAATGAGGCAGACGCATTCTCAAAATTTGATATCTCGGACCTTGCCCCGCTCCCCGACAATCTGACGGGCCTCATCGACCCGAACCAGCCATCATCTTCTGCCCTCATCCATGAAAGTGACCTCAACATAGCCCGCAATCTGCGGCGCCTTGAAGTTCATCGCTATGAAATTGCAGCTGCGCTTGAAAGTTTGAAAGAGCAGGAGCTCGGCGACCTCATCGAAGAAGAAGAAGAAGAAATAGAACTTGCCGAGTCTGAACAGCATTACATCCAGCATCTGGAGGAAGTCAGACAGAAACGCACAAAGAAGCGGCTTGATCCGGACCAATTGCTCGACGAAACGGTCACCCGTTTAAGAGACGGTCTTTCCCGCCGGGCAAAAAATCTGGTTGGCAACAAGGATCTCAAAGACCTGGAATTCATGGGCCACAATTTCTGTCACACATGGCATCGTCTGCGCTATGACCAGCCCATAGAACAAAGACTGTTTCGCCCTGAAACTGAGTGCCCGCCAAGACACCAGGAAATTCCGGCGGAAAATGAACCACCGCATGAAAACCATGATACCGATGAACAACAGCGGCTCCAGGAGAGTACCAGTGAGCTCCCAGGTGAAATTCCAAGTGAAATTCCCCATCTCTGGGGCAACACAGAAGCAGACACACCCGCCGCATCAAACACTCAGGACCAGGAAGAGGAAACACCAGACACCATCGCAACAGGCAAGGCTTTGGAGCAGCAATCAGAAACAGACGCTGTAAATACGCCTCTTTGCGCCCCTGTCCGTCTGGTGAATTGGAGCCTTGATCAACTCGCAAATTATCAGGAAAACAAAAGCTTTCGTCACTGTGCATTTCTGGACCCGGCCGCCGGCCATGGCCGCACGCTGCTGATCGCCGCCGAGCGGGACTTTCGGGCCATCTGGGGCCTTGAAGATCAACCGGAATTGGCCGAAGCCGCTATTTTGAATTTGCGCCAGTACCCACGCAGTTACATGACCCAGCGCAACATCGAACTTTTCAAAAATCAGCCTAACATCAGCCAGTGGGCCGAGCACCCCTTACTTGTCCATATCTTCAAACCGCGCTCCGAAATCTGGTTAACCAACCTGCTTGAAGCATTGAATGCCTCATTCTATGAAAATCAGCGCCAGATATATCTAGTGACGATCGGCAACAATTTTCCTGCACCCCTGGAAGAAGCCGCCTTTCTGCAGCCCTTCACACCGACCATCAGCAATTTTGAAAAATTCAGCTTGATGAGCCCCTACACTATTGAATTTTATCACAGCGTCATCCCCACCTGATAAACAAAAGCCGTCTGAAAATACCTTATAACAGGGAATTTCCCGCTATTATGCAGTGGTTTCATCTGTTGCTTACAGCTCTGGTATCAGGCAGAAAAGCGACAGAAAACCTCTGTTTTTATCTGTTTTCAAAGTTCAGCACAGACTTTAGAATTTGTTTAGACAAGCTGATTAGGGTATACCCAATCGATCCCTAATGCATAGCCCCATTAAGGCGCATTGCAATACACGAAATCGAAAAGAAGCCAATAAAGGAGAGGCATGACAATGTCTGATTCTGGTGGCCCATCTTTAGAATTCAAAATAATTCGCACAATCGAAGAATTCACTGACCTGGAAGAAGATTGGCAAACACTGTTTTCTGAAGTTGGCCGCGGCCCTCAACTATTTCAAAATTTCAATTGGATCTGGCATTGGGTACATCAGTGCCTGGACAAGCGCGATGATCTCATCATTCTGACAGGCCGCAATTCTGGGGAACTGGTCCTTATTGCGCCGCTTGTTTGCGAACGTGAGCGCGGTATAAAAATGATCAAATGGATCGGTGAGCCCGTCAGCCAGTACGGAGACATCCTCATAAAAGAAGATGGAAATAATCTGCAGTGGTTGAAGGAAGGCTTTAATTTTCTATGTGATGAAATTAGGCCAGACTTGTTTTATTTAAGAAAGATCCGGTTTGATTCTTCCGTCACCCCTCTGCTTGAAAATTATGGCGCCACGATAATTGAGGAAGCAACCGCACCTTACATAGAAACATTGGGCGCAAAAACATTCACAGAATTCAACAAACGCTATTCCCAGCGCAATCGCAAATCCAAGAGGCGCCATCGTCGCAAACTGCAGGAAAAGGGAAAGCTTGAATTTCACTTCTATAGTGAAGGCCCCGAAGCTCAGCGCGCTACACTCAAAGCCATTGAATTAAAGCGCTGCTGGATCAAAACTATGGGTCTGGTCTCACCTTCATTCAATGGCAACAATCTGGATAAGTTTTTCAAAAAGACCTCTGCCATCAACGATCACCCGGCAGGCCTGAAAGTCTCAGAGCTCACTCTGGACGGCCGCACCGTTGCCATAGAAGTTGGCATCACCATGAAAAATTACTACGGTGCTCACCTTGGTGCTTATGATCCGGAATTTTATGCCCATAGCCCAGGCAGCCTGCAAATGCAGGACACAATCAGTGCCCTCATAGATGAAGGCATCGAAGTCATAGATCTGTTTGCCCCTTGTGATCAGTACAAAACAGAATGGACAACGCAAACGGTCCCTGTTTATGACTTTGCTTTCCCCACCTCAATTTTGGGGCACATCTATGAAAAATGCTACCTCAAGCGCCTCCGCCCGCTCCTCAAGGCCGGACTTCTCAAACTCTCCCCCCTGAAACTGAAAACCAGTAAATTCATCAAAGAGGAATAAATCAAAAGCCTTATGCTTTTGTGAGCCTCACCAAAATATTTGATAATTCAAGCAGATATACAGTCAATCTGCGCCCACCAATAGGATAAAAACCGGCGCGCGTTCTGGATTAAGAATGATGCACTCAAACAATTATTAACAATATATTAAATCATACAATCAAACATTCACTCAATTCCATTTCATGAGTATAGCGCTTGTATTTACGCAAAGAATCCCCAACGCAGCACACTTGAACCCGGATTAAACCTTGAGCGTAAAAATACAAAAATGACACTAATTTCCAGATGAATCAGGAAAAAGAGAATGATGAAATTTTCTCGAAATCAAAACCAGCAATTTTATAAAAATCTAGTCGAAAAATTGCCACTGGCCGTTATGACATGTGATCCAGAAGATCTCATTATCAATTACATGAACCAGGCGACCGTCGAAAATCTGCAAAAAATTGAGCATCTCCTACCCTGCCCTGCCGATCAAATTCTCGGTAAGTCCATAGATATTTTTCATAAAAACCCCGAGATGCAACGGCGCCTTCTCAGCAATGAAGCAAACTTTCCCCATAATGCAACAATTCAAATCGGTGATGAATGTCTCGACCTTTCAATAGATGCCATACGGCAGAACAACAAAATTACCGCCCTTGTGCTCTCCTGGTCTGTCGCAACAGAGAAGATCCTCGCGGATCAGCAAAACAAACTCCGTGAAGACATGATCAACAAAATGCCTATCAATGTTATGATGGCCGACAAAGACACATTGGAGATCACATATGTCAACGAAACCAGCCTGGAGACATTAAAACCTCTGGAGCACCTCCTGCCTGTCAAGGCGAAAGATATGCAGGGCACCTGCATTGATGTGTTCCATAAAAACCCGTCACATCAGCGAAACCTTCTGGCAAACCCTTCGAATTTGCCATACCGCACAAAAATTACTTTGGGTGATGAAACACTGGATTTACAGGTCAATGCAATCACTGACGCTGCCGGAAGTTATATAGGCCCCATGCTCACATGGTCCGTTGCAACGGAAAGAGTTAAGTTAGCAAATAATTTTGAAGACAATATTGCCTCTGTCGTGGATGATGTCCTGAACCAGGCCTCAGAAATGCGCGAGAGCGCTCTGACACTGACAGCTTCAGCCGAAGAAACAAACGCCCAGGCAGATGGTGTGAGCTGTGCATCATCAGAACTCTCCAATGCCATAACAGAAATTTCACAACAGGTGACATCATCAACACAGGTTGCCGAAGAAGCCGTACGTGCCGCAGAACATTCTGACGGTCTCATTTCCGGCATGAGTGAAGCAGCTGTTAAAATAGGTGAAGTCGTCAACATCATTCAGGAAATTGCGGATCAGACCAACTTACTGGCACTAAACGCCACGATTGAAGCTGCAAGAGCCGGCGAATCAGGCAAGGGCTTCGCCGTTGTTGCCGCTGAAGTGAAAGAACTGGCAGCACAAACGTCAAAAGCCACACAGGACATCGCCACACAAATAGATGAAATTCAGGGCGCCACAGACTCTACCGTTGAATCAGTTCGTTCCATCAAGGGGATCATTACCAAAATGGCTGAGATTTCTTCTACCATCGCTGCCGCTGTCGAACAGCAATCAGCAGCCACCCAACAAGTCGCCAGTAACATCGCCGGGGTTTCAGAAGCTTCAAACCAATCCGGCAAGGCCGCCAACATGGTTGAAAACGCAGCCTCCAGCCTTTCTGACAACGCCGAAAGCCTGAAAGGCAGAGTTGATGAATTCCTGAAAGAAGTGCGCGCTATGTAAAGGCTGAACAACATTTAAGGGCACAATAAATTGAGCATCGCAATTAAAGAGGGGGCAGATAATGCCCCCTCTTTTTTTCACTTTTTACCGGCCCGTTGCCTCAACTCTTGGCCTTTTCAGCAGCCAGCAGTTTCTTTTGATATTGCCCCTGCACAATATCAACCACAACCAGCACAAAGAGCACAAAGTAAAAGGTTGATTTTGCCATGGCATGCACCTCATGCCCGAAGAGTTCGATCTTCGCCAGCTCACCGCCCTCACTGACAAGTAAAACACCAACAATAAACAAGATAAACAAACCAAGCACTTCATACATCCGGTTCTTCTCAATGAAACTCGCCACATGATCCGCCAGCCAAATCATCAGCAGACCAGTGATTATTATAGCAATCGCCATGATCAGAAAGCTATCAGTCAGGGCCATGGCAGAGAGAATGGAATCAAAGGAAAACACCAGGTTCATCAGCACAATCAGCGCAATTGATGTCCCAACAGACCGCATCGGCCCCTCCCCTTCTGAACCCAGATCTTTCACAACCAATAAATGCGTGATTTCTTTTATCGCCGTATAGATGATAAACGCACCGCCAATCAAAACGATGAGAGCATGCCCGGAAACATCCGCTTTGATCAGCCCGGCAATATCAAGAGAAAACAGACTTTCTTTTAAAATCGAAACCGCTTTGATAATCACAAACAACAAAACAATCCGCAACAGGATGGCAATGGCAATGCCAACACGGCGCACCATCGGCCGTTTTTCCTCGGCAACCCGCTTTGATTCAATGGAAATGTATAAAAGGTTGTCAAAACCAAGCACCGCTTGCAGCAATACCAGCATGGCAAGGGTAAAAACGCCCTCCAGTGACAATAAAGGGCCAATTAACTGTTCCATCATTTTGTCCTAATCAGATTAAAAAGGTTGCACTCCCCTCCAGTCATAAATCAGAAATATGTGACAAATCAACAGTTCAATGGGCCCAGAAAAATGATTGAAAGCAAATAGTAATGAAGCTATTGTCCAAACGCTTTTGATGGGCGCCCATCCTTTCAATTTATCCGGAGTAGAATATTTGCAACTGAATGAAGAGGATATGGCCGCCCTGAGCGGCAAAGTGTTCACATCGAGCTATCGTTTCAAACCGGCACTGGATGCTCTGGACCGCCAATACATCACCCGCAAAATTTTTCTGAAAAACCTGGTGGCCGGCAAGAACATCATTCACCTTGGCTGCGTTGATCACAGCATAGACATGATCGAAAAAAAACTGAAACGCGGCAAATGGCTCCATAAAGATCTGGTCGATAGCGCAGACCGCTGCCTTGGCATTGACCTAAACAGGGAAGGTCTAGATCACATCAGGAACCAGCATGGCATATCAGATCTTTTATGCACCAATATCATTGAGCAGGAGTGCACAGAGATCCTCTCTCAGAACTGGGATTATTTCCTGATCCCCGAAGTGCTCGAACATCAGGACAACCCGGTCTGGTTCATGCAACAGATCCGCGAAAAATATGAAGCCAAAGTGGGGGAGTTTGTCATCACGGTGCCCAACGCTTTTGATCTGGGGCTCTCATCACTGCTGCGCAAAAACATCGAAGCAGTCAACAGTGATCACCGTTTCTGGTTCACCCCCTACACTTTGACCAAAGTGCTCTATAACGCCGGTTTCCGATCTATCACCCTGCGTCTTTGCCGCAATGGGGTCATTAAAAAGCGGGCCATATTGAAAAACACCTTTTTGACCCACAACCCGTTTTACAGAAACAACATCATTGCCATCGCCTCATGAACAGCTGACCGCAAGTGAAAACTGATGAATAAACCCCAAACCAACATCCTTGTTTACCGTGATAAATTGTTTCTTAAATCGGAAAGCTTCATCCCGCGTGCCTATCTCTCCTTTGAAAGGCTGAACCCTGTCTATACCGGTCATGTAAAAGGCCCTCTCCCCGAACATGCCGATGTCATCAATATAGAAAAGCTGAAAAGCTGGAACCGGCTAAGCGCCGCCATTGCCAAACAGGCGGGCATTGCCCCAGCCGGGCTTATCAGGGAAAGCCTGGCCTCGGATCCGAAATTAATCCACGCTCATTTTGGCAAATCGGGCCTTTATGCCCTGCCCCTTGCCCGCGCTTTGGGCATACCCCTTGTGGTGACCTATCACGGCGGTGATGCCACAAAGCACCAGCATTATGCCGCCAAACCATGGCGCGTTTACAACCGACGCTATAAACAATTATTCAAAGAGGCAGACACCCTGCTTGCAGTCTCTGAATTCATCAAAAACAAACTGATTGAGCGCGGCGCCCCTGCAGAGAAAATCAGGGTTCATTACAACGGCATCGACGCGGATAAATTCAAGTCTGGTGAAAAACAGAAAGACATCCTCTTTGCTGGTCGCATGGTCGAGAAAAAAGGGCTCGACACATTCATAGAGGCGCTTTGCCGCGCGTCAGATGAGTTAAAGGGCTGGCGCGTCCGGTTTCTGGGTGATGGCCCCTTGCGCCAGATGGCTGAAAAAGCCCTCAGCACCAGCGGTGTAGAGGCCGTTTTTGAAGGCTGGATTGACGCTGACAGGATCCCATCTTATTTAAGCACCGCGTCCATTGTTGCCGTCCCCTCAAGAACTGCCCGCACCGGCGATTCAGAAGGCCTGCCGATGATCACCCTGGAGGGTATGATGTCCGGCTGCGCCCTCATCGGCTCCACCCATGCCGGCATCCCGGAAGCGGTGCTGGATGGCAAAACCGGGCTCATATTTCAGGAGGGGAACAGTGAAGAGCTTGCCGTGAAACTCAGCAGGCTTTGCAATGACCAAAGCCTGCGAGAGACGCTTTGCCAGAACGGCAAGGCGCGTGTGCTTGAAAACTTCCAATTGCAAATTCAGTCCAAAAAACTGGAGCAGATGTTTCTGGAAATTATAGAGCGCAGCGGCAAGGCGGGTTAATACATGTTTGCAACCTACATCCTCGCCCATATTCTGGTTGCCGCCATCATCCCTATGTTTTTTGCAGCCCTTCTGCCCATCACAGCCATTTCAACCCTCCTGGTGGAAAAGAACTGGCGCAATCTCACCGCAGCGCTCACCCAGCCCCTCTTTAAGGCAAGCCTCATCATTGCCCTCCTTCTGCTGGGGAGCTGCCTATACGCCCCCTACCCGGATGCCAGCCTGAAAGACGCCCTCCAGTCCGGCATTCTGCTTATAAGTTTTGCCCTCTTATGGGGTTTAAAAACCAACACCAGATATCAACTCACAAGCGGAGAGCAAAAGCTGATCCTCAGCGCCATCCTTATCATTCTGGCAGCGATAATCTGGCTGAACTACCCTGTGAAACAGGAATGGTATGGCTGGGAGCGGCACAGCCTTAACCGTCAGCTTGCTGTCTTTTCGCTGATCATATGGCCGCTAAGTCTGTATCTGAGTGATCCAAAATTAAAAAATCACCTACGCGCCGCGTTTATTCTGCTGTGGGTCGCGGTGCTGACCGGCGCTTCAGAAACAGCCATTTTAATGCTCCTCCTTGGCGCCATCATGTACAGCTTTCTGCGCTTTGCCCCGCTGCCAGGCAAGTGGCGCACCCTCTGTTTTTCACTGGCTGCCATTGCCATCATCATCACCCCCATGCTCATCGCATCATTGTCAGATCCCTGGGTTAAACAGCAGATTGTAACTCGCCTTGGTGAAAAGGCACATCATTATCAGATCTGGTTATATATGTGGGAGCAAACCCTTGAAAATTTACCTCTTGGCATCGGCATCGGCACGACCCCCATACTGAACACTGAAGAAGCCATTGCCATCCGCGGCTTTAAAGCCCATCACCCCCATAACTTCCTGATTGAATTCCTCCTCGAACTTGGGGTGCTTGGCGGGGTGATGGCGCTTGCCGTTCTCTGGGCTGCCATTGCTTTATTCCACCGCACCGCGCGTGACATTCAGCCCGAGACCGGCGCTGCTTTAATCGCCATTTTCACGCTTTATTCAACCACCTTCAGCCTCTGGCAAGAGTGGCGCATGGGCTTTGTCGCATTTGCCCTCATTCTGTTTCAGCGCCTGCAATACCAAAATCCGGACCAGCCAGCGGCGCAAAAATAAAGCCCTGAAACCTCCAAAATCAGGTAATGACAAAACAGACTTTTTTTCACCCTGTTTTTTTTCTATTTTAACCAATGTGATAAAAGGGTCAGCCAGTGCTATTAAAAGGGCAGTAAGCTCAGCACCGAACAGAACAAACAGAAACCTTGCTGAAACCAAAGTGCCCGGCCACAATCACCAACGCTGAAAAGACCAACAAAGGAGCCCTAACAATGCCAACTCTCTCCCGTTTTGCCATGATCCTGGCCATGATCCTGGCCATCAGCTTTGCCGTGTTAAGCCCCGGTACGGCAATTGCCGAAACCGGCAAGCTTGAGAAAAAATGGAAAGTTACAAGCATAGGAGAGCACACCGGCAAACTGCTTGGCTTTATTGAATTTGAAGATGGCTTCCTGAAAGGCCAGTCAACCTGCAACGGCTATTCCGCAACCTATGATCTTGGTGAAAACCAGACCATCACAATACACCGCGTTGCCGTCACGCAGCTTATTTGTAAGATCGGCAACAAAATGGAGCTGGAGAAGCAATATATAAAAGGCCTGGAAGCTGCCAAAACTTACAAGATCGAGAATGATGAGTTGATCATCTACAAGCAAGATCAATCCCTGCTGGCCCGCTTCAAATAACCCTGACATTCAAAAGGACACCTAAATGCCGCAATCAATTCTGATTACGGGCTGTTCATCCGGCATTGGCAAACGCGCGGCAGAAATGCTGGCCGCGAAAAACTGGCGGGTCTTTGCCACAGCCCGTAAAGACGAAGATCTGGCGATGCTGGGAAAAATCAACGGCATCACCCCGCTCTATCTTGATTACCGCGAGCCCACTTCAATCAGTGATGCCGCAAATGCCGCCATCGAGCAGACAGACGGCAAACTCTATGCCCTCTTTAACAATGGCGGCTACGGCCAGCCTGGCGCTGTGGAAGATCTGCCGACAAGCGCCCTGAGAGACCAGTTTGAGACAAATTTTTTCGGCTGGCACGATCTGACCCGCCATGTGCTCCCCCTCATGCGCCAGAACAACAGCGGCCGCATTATTCAGTGCTCCAGCATTTTCGGGTTTGTCAGTGCCCATTACCGCGGCGCCTATACAGCATCAAAACACGCGCTTGAGGCCCTCTCTGATGCCTTGCGCCAGGAACTCATCGGCACCAACATTCATGTCAGCCTGATTGAACCCGGCCCCATCCGCTCAAATTTTGTCGAGCGCGCCCTCAAGGCTTACCGGGAGGAGATAGATATGGAAAACTCCCCCCACAGGGAAATTTATAAAGCCCGCATCGATGCCATGCACGGAGGCGGCCAGCAAACGTTCAAACTTGAACCGGATATCGTTGTCGCCAAACTGGAGCATGCCCTAACCGCAAAAAAACCAAAAACCCGTTATTATGTAACCATACCCACCTACGCCATGGCCTATGCCAAGCGGTTTTTACCAACGAAACTGATTGATAAAATCATCACGTCCAATTAAAACTCAAGCAACCGGGAAGGGCAGACCTCTGGTAGGAGCCCCCCCCTTGGAATTTTCGAGGAGTACTCATCATGGAAACTATCGCCCAGTGGCTGTCACCCGTTGCCGTGCTGCTGGTGTTTATTGTTCTCTGTCTTGGGTTATGGAACATGACCCGTGGGGACAACCCTAATTTGAGCCAGAAATTAATGCGGCTGCGGGTGATCATGCAGTTTGCCGCCATCTGCATTTTAATGACTGCCATTTACTTCACCGCTTGAAAAAGCAACTTGAAAAAAACCGGCGAATGAACAGGCAAAATACATCCAATGGTAAAACTGAATAAAATTTACACCCGCACCGGCGATCAGGGCACAACTGGCCTTGCCAGTGGCAAACGGGTGGCAAAACACCACACACGCATCAAATCATATGGCACTGTTGATGAAACAAACGCCGTCCTTGGCCTGGTGGCCATCGCACTTGTCGATCACCTGAAAACCAGTGAGACAGAACAGGCTGGCGATGTTGCCATTGACCTGACAGCCATGATCAGGCGCATTCAGAATGACCTGTTTGATCTCGGCGCTGACCTCTCCACGCCGGAAATACCCGGCCAGCCCGCACCAGAATATGCCCCCTTGAGGATCACCAAAGATCAGGTGACCCGGCTTGAAGCGGAAATTGACCAGATGAACCAGCATCTGGATCCATTGAAATCCTTCGTCTTACCGGGCGGCAATGCTGTTGCCGCGAACCTCCACCTTGCCCGCACAATCTGCCGCCGGGCAGAGCGCTGCATGTTTGAATTATCCGAAATGACGGATGAAATCGTCTCAAATGAAGCGCTTGAATATATCAACCGCCTCTCGGATCATCTCTTTGTCATGAGCCGCTATGTCAATGATCTGGGCAAAAGTGACATTCTCTGGACCCCCGGCCAATACAGATAACTATAAATGAACAGAGAACGAGCCCATCTCCGCCTGCGCCTGTAAATTCTAACCACAAACTCTACCCCTGAAATGGGGAAAAACAGAGCTTGTGAGGCAAATGCGTCAGGCTTATAGTACCTGCTTGTGTGAAAAGCCTGCTATCGGTACTAACGGGCAAAACCATGCAATATCAACCTGTTTAAAGGCTCAAAGCTCACAGGAAATACCTGTTTATGCCTATGGGAACATCACCAGGGATGTTTATTTATCCCATCAAGCGAGCCAGCAGAGAGAAAGGGCGTGCAACTTGTTTATCCCGTTAAAAGATCAGAACCCGATCACTCACATACACTTTCAGTATGTTACCATCGCCCTGATCATCGCCAACATTGCCGTGTATTTCCTGTTTCAGTCCGGTCTGATCTATCCGAACTCCGTGGCGGCCTGGGCCAGTTTTGCCCTGGTCCCAAATGAATTTCTACCCGAAGGCCTCATTGGCGCTATGATCCAGGGCGAACAATATGACGGCCTGCCCGTACCGGAAAAATACACCCTTATCACCCACATGTTCCTGCATGGCAGCATTCTTCATCTTGGCGGCAACATGCTGTTTTTATGGGTTTTCGGTGATAATATTGAAGACTGCATGGGTCATTTCCGCTTTTTGATCTTTTATCTGCTTTGCGGTATCGCCGGCGGCCTTGCCCATACTTACATGTTGCCAGGCTCTGGCGCCCCCCTCATTGGCGCCTCAGGCGCCATCTCAGGGATCATCGGCGCTTATCTGCTGCTGCATCCACGAGTTCAGGTCTGGGTATTGGTACTGGGCCGTATACCTCTGCCTATCAACGCCGCCCTTGCCATCATCGCCTGGTTCCTGTTTCAGATCTATCAGGTTGTTTACATGACCCAGGCTGGTACCGCATGGTGGGCCCATATTGGCGGTTTTGTCGCCGGCATCATTCTTGTCATCATCATGAAAAGAAAAGAGGTACCCCTGTTAAATTAACCCTGTCCGGAGGCCAGTTCCCGTCTATTGACAGCAAAATAACTGATAGTTAACGTCCCTCTTCACCTTTATCTTCAAGAAGGTGAAAGCGGTCAGTTATTAAGCTGATCAAAGCCCGCATCCGCACAAAGTCTCACTTGTAATAGCGGCGTGTGCGCAGTATTCAAATCACAAGAAAAGATCACATCGTGCAAAGAGGAGCACTTTTATGAAAATCCTGGTGTCCGTGAAACGGGTTGTGGACTACAACGTCAAAATCCGTGTCAAACCAGATGGTTCCGGCGTTGATCTCGCAAATGTCAAAATGTCCATGAACCCCTTTGATGAAATTGCCGTTGAAGAAGCTGTAAAACTGAAAGAGGCGGGTAAAGCTGAAGAAGTGATCGCAGTCTCAATCGGCCCTCAAAAGGCACAGGAAACGCTGCGCACCGCGCTTGCAATGGGTGCTGATCGCGCCATCCTCATCACCACTGAAGAAGAAATAGCCCCGCTCGCCGCTGCCAAAATCCTGAAATCCATCATCGAGGAAGAACAGCCCGGCCTTGTCATTCTTGGTAAACAGGCCATTGATGATGATTGCAATCAGACCGGGCAAATGCTTGCCGCCCTGCTGGATTGGCCTCAGGGCACTTTCGCCTACAAACTTGAGCTTGAAAGCGAAAAAGCCATTGTAACCCGTGAGATTGACGGCGGCTTGCAGACCCTCTCCATAAATTTGCCCGCCGTTATCACCACTGATCTGCGCCTCAATGAGCCGCGCTACGCCTCATTGCCGAATATAATGAAAGCCAAGAAAAAACCGCTTGAGGAAAAGGCCCTCAGCGATCTCGGGCTGGAGACAGCAAGCCAACAATCGACGCAGACAACCAGCGAACCACCAGCCCGTGAAGCCGGCATCAAGGTGGAAACTGTTGCTGAACTTGTCGAAAAACTGAAAAACGAAGCCGGAGTTCTTTAAATATGTCCATTCTCATCATCGCAGATCACGACAATCAAAACCTGAACCCGGCAACCGCAAAGGTACTGACCGCAGCGAAAGCCATCGGCGGCGATATTGATATCCTCATCGCCGGCAAGGAGCCAAACGGCCCGGCAGAAGCCGCTGCCAAACTGGAAGGTGTGCGCAAGGTTCTTGTTGCCTCGGCCCCGCAACTGGAAAAACAGCTGGCCGAGGAAATGAGCGCGCTGATCGTCCCGCTGATGGACAATTACGATGTCGCCATCACCGGCGCCACCACAACCGGCAAGAACTTCATGCCCCGCATAGCCGCGAAACTTGATGTCGGTCAATTGTCAGATATTATCGCTGTGAAATCCGAAAACACCTTTGAGCGCCCGGTTTATGCAGGCAATGCGATTGTCACCGTTTCAACCAGCGACACAAAGAAAATCATCACAGTCCGCACAACCGCGTTTGAAGCAACCCCCGAAAGTGGCAGCGCCCAGGTTGAGGCCATAACGGCCCCCGCCCCCGTGGGAATTTCCGAATTTGTCTCGGAAGAACTTTCCGTCTCAGACCGGCCAGAGCTCACATCCGCCCGCATCATCATTTCTGGTGGCCGCGGCATGGGCTCAGGTGAAAATTTCGTGCTGCTGGAAAAAATCGCCGACAAGCTTGGCGCCGCGGTTGGCGCCAGCCGGGCAGCGGTTGACAGTGGCTTCGTTCCAAACGATTATCAAGTAGGCCAGACAGGCAAGGTTGTGGCGCCTGAGCTTTACATAGCCGTTGGCATCTCCGGTGCCATTCAGCACCTTGCCGGGATGAAAGATTCAAAAGTCATTGTTGCCATTAACAAGGATGAAGAAGCCCCGATATTCCAGGTTGCCGATTATGGCCTGGTTGCAGATCTGTTCGAGGCTTTGCCAGAGCTTGAAAAGGCCCTTTAACAACGGTTGAACACCAAAAAGAGACACCTGCAATTTGAGAGGATCAAATGTCAGAAAACGATAAGCCTGAGAAAAAATTCAGTCAGGTAGGTGTCATTGGCGCCGGACATATGGGTTCAGGCATTGCCCAGACCTCGGCGATGGCAGGTTACCCGGTTGTGCTGATAGATGTGAGCGAAGAAAGAACAGAGGCCGCCATGGCCACAATTAACGGCCAGCTTGGCCGGCTTGTGGGAAAAAGCGGCCTCTCTGATGAAGATAAAGACACCATTCTCAAACGCATCTCCATCACCACCACCTATGAACCCCTGGAAAATTGTGATCTCGTCATAGAGGCGGCCACTGAAGACGAGGAAACCAAACAGACCATCTATAAGGAAGTCTGCCCCATCCTCAAACCAGAGACCATCCTCGCCTCCAACACCTCAACAATTTCCATCACCCGTCTGGCTGCAAAAACTGACCGCCCCGAGCAATTCATCGGCATTCATTTCATGAACCCCGTGCCGGTCATGGAACTGGTGGAGCTGATCCGCGGCATCGCAACAAGTGATGAAACCTACAAACTGGCCCGCACCTTTGCCAATTCACTGCAGAAACACACCGCTGTTTCTGAGGATTTCCCGGCCTTCATCGTTCACCGCATCATGGTTCCCATGATCAACGAAGCGATTTACACCCTCTATGAAGGTGTTGGCACCGTCAAAGCCATAGACACGGCCATGACATACGGTGCGCACCACCCTATGGGCCCGCTGGAGCTGGCGGATTTTATCGGTCTTGATACCTGCCTTGGTATCATGCAGAAACTTTATGAAGGCCTCTCCGACCCGAAATACAGGCCTTGCCCCTTGCTGGTGAAATATGTGGAAGCCGGATGGCTCGGCAGAAAAGCCGGACGCGGGTTTTATGATTACCGCGACGGCACACCAGTGCCAACACGATAAAACCACACCTTTGCCCGCAGGATAGCCACGCCCAGGGCGACACGCGAGCGGCAAGCTTCCGGCCAGATCACTCTTTGCAACAAACCGCAAAGCCAAGAACGGATTGACAATTAATCTCAAGGCCAAAACTATTGGGCAAGTGCTTTTTGAACAATCTTGAAAGCAGGATCGCTATCCCATTGGGCGGGCCCGGGCAAGCGTCCGATTTCCCGGCCCTCTTTATCAATCAGGATCGTCGCTGGCAAACCAACAGCCTTCAGTTTAAACATCATCTTGGTTGTCGGGTCGATATAAAGTTCAAGCGCCTTTAATCTCATATCATCATAAAATTTTCTCGGTTTCGCCAGCCCGCCCCGGTCAAGTGATATCGCAACCACATCAAACGGTTCTTTCGAAAAATTCTGTTTCAACCCATCAAGCGAAGGCATTTCCTCCCGGCAAGGCGAGCACCAGGTCGCCCACAAATTAAGCAGCACCACTTTGCCCCTCCAGTCAGAAAGGCGCACCGTTTTGCCATATCCATCCTGAAATTCAAAATCATCAAGTGTTTTTGGCTTTTTATGAAAAATAAAAGCCCGCAACCTTTGCCCGCTTAATTTCTTGGGTTTTTCGGCAATTTTATCCTCTGAGGTCAATTCCCCATTGCCACGAAGGGTCAAACTCGCGTATACGGCGACAAAGCCAACAAGCGCAGCCAGCAGAGCTGCCGGAACAATCAATCTCATATATGCGTCCTCAAAAAGTAAATTCTCGTAATGAGCAACAGTTACTAGCACAAAGAGACAGAAATAAAGAAGGCGAAGTGCAATGACAAATAAAATGTGGGGCGGCCGCTTTGAGACCGGCCCGTCAGAAATCATGCAGGAGATCAACGCCTCCATCTCTTATGACAAACGCCTCTTTAACGAAGACATAGATGGCTCCATCGCACATGCCACAATGCTCGGGGAAACCGGGATTATCTCAAAAGCCGATGTAAAAAAGATCATCACAGGTCTGAATGAAATTCGCAAGGAAATCAGCGACGGGAAGTTTAAGTTCTCCCGTGAGCTTGAGGACATTCACCTCAACATAGAAAACCGCCTGAAGCAGAAAATCGGCGACGCCGCCGGCAGGCTGCACACCGCCCGTTCGCGCAATGATCAGGTCGCAACCGATTTTAAATTATACATCCGCTCGGTCATAGATCATCTGATCGGCCAGATAAACACCCTGCAAATGGCCCTTTCCAAAAAAGCTGAGAGCCATGCAGAAACGGTCATGCCCGGCTATACCCACCTGCAAACCGCCCAGCCAGTGACCTTTGGTCACCATTGCCTTGCCTATGTGGAAATGCTTGAGCGGGATAAAGGCCGCCTGAAAGATGCAAGGGCACGTCTGAACGAGTGCCCCCTGGGCGCAGCAGCTCTTGCAGGCACATCCTTTCCCATTGACAGAAAAATGACAGCAACGGCCCTCGGCTTTGACCGGCCAACAGCCAATTCCCTTGATAGCGTTGCAGACAGGGACTTCGTACTTGAAACATTGAGCGCTGCCAGTATCAGCGCCATGCATCTCTCCCGCCTCGCGGAAGAGCTGGTCATCTGGTCATCAGCGGAAATGAATTTCGTCCAATTGTCAGACGCCTACACAACCGGCTCCTCCATAATGCCGCAAAAACGCAACCCCGACGCAGCCGAATTGGTGCGTGCCAAAATCGGCCGGATCATAGGGGCTTACCATGGGCTCGCCATGGTCATGAAAGGGCTTCCCCTTGCCTATGCCAAGGACATGCAGGAAGATAAGGAACTGGCCTTTGATGCGCTGGACAATTTCTCCCTCGCACTGGCTGCCATGGCGGGCATGATCGAGGACCTCGAGCCAAACAGCAAAAATCTGGCCAATGCCGCAGCAGGTGGTTTTTCCACAGCCACTGACCTTGCCGACTGGCTGGTCCGCGTCCTTAATTTACCCTTCAGAGACGCACACCATGTTACTGGCGCCATCGTAGCGATTGCCGAAAAACAGAATAAACGCCTCGATGAACTGGATTTAGGCGAGCTTCAGGCCATTCACCCCGCAATCACCAAAGACATATTCAAAGTTCTCTCGGTGGAAAATTCGGTGAAAAGCCGCACCTCCTATGGTGGCACAGCCCCCACAAACGTGAAGAAAATGGCCCGAAAATGGATAAAATCCCTGGAAAAACACAAGCGAGCAGGGTAAGTTCAGCCAATATTCGAGAAATCGGCGATCTGATCATCAAATCTTCGCCGAAGATCAACAAACCGAGGACAACCAATGCGCATTGCCATCGCCCTTTTCCTGATTGCATGTCTGACATCCCTCACCACGGGCTGCGGGGTGCGCGGACCACTTGAACCACCTCCCGGCGTGGAATCAAAGGCTGGTGCCGGTGATGGCCTCGTAACAGAGGACGAAGGGCGAGACCGCACCTTCATCCTTGACGGCTTATTGGATTAATCCGTGCCTGAGGTCAAACGGACCATGGCACAAACAAACCAAGACCGCCGCTGAACATGCATCATTTCACCTATAAAAACGGGCACCTCCATGCTGAAGATGTCGCCATCAGCGCCATCGCTGAGGCTGTCGGCACGCCGTTTTACTGCTATTCAACCGCCACCCTCCAACGCCACTATCAGGTCTTTGACAAAGCCCTCGAAGGGCTTGATCACATCATCTGCTATGCGTTAAAGGCAAATTCAAACCAGGCTGTTATCAAAACCCTCGCCGCTCTCGGTGCCGGCATGGATGTAGTCTCGGAAGGGGAGCTGAAACGCGCCCTCAAAGCGGGTGTCAGCCCGGATAAGATCTGCTTTGCCGGTGTCGGCAAAACCAAAGTGGAAATGGCAGCTGGCCTGGATGCCGATATTCTGAGCTTTAATATCGAATCGGAGCCCGAACTGCTTGCCCTCAGCGAAGTTGCCAGCAGCATGGGCAAAACCGCCCGCATCGCCATCCGCATCAACCCGGATGTGGACGCCAGAACCCACGCCAAAATTGCCACCGGCAAGGCCGAAAACAAATTTGGTATCCCCTTTCAGCGGGCTAAAGAGGTCTATGCGCAGGCAGCGGCCCTTCCTGGCCTCAATCCAAATGGCATCCACATGCACATTGGCAGCCAGATAACCGACCTCACCCCGTTTCAAAATGCGTTCCAGCTTTTGCGCACCCTTGTTGGTGAGCTCCGGGCTGAAGGCCATGAAATAACCCATGTTGATCTTGGCGGTGGCCTTGGCATCCCTTATGAAGAAGATGCAAAAGCCCCGCCCCACCCGGACGAATACGCAAGCATCATCCAGAATAATCTTGGCGACCTTGGCCTGACATTCATGTTTGAGCCCGGCCGCCTCATCACAGGCAATGCCGGCATTCTTGTCTCCAGTGTCATTTTCCTTAAAAAGGGCAGCGATAAAAACTTTCTTGTCGTTGATGCCGCGATGAATGATCTTATCCGCCCAACCCTCTATGAAGCCTATCATCAGATCATCCCGGTTGAAGAAAACCCGGCCGGTGAAACCATCCTGCAGGATATCGTCGGCCCGGTTTGCGAAACCGGTGATTATGTGGGTCAAAATCGCCATCTCCCGGCACTTGAGCCTGGGGCGCTCATCGCCATTCTCTCCGCCGGTGCCTACGGCGCAGTCCAGTCCGGCACCTACAACACCAGAAGGCTGATCCCCGAAGTGATGGTAAACGGCGACCAGTTCGCCGTGATCCGGCCTCGCCCTACCTATGATGATGTGATCAATCTGGATCAAACCCCTGACTGGCTGAGCTGAAACCCCGCCTGTGAGCGATCACAATTTGTCGATCACCCCTAAATATTGCCTGATTTCACATTAAACTTACATCTGGGCCGCTGTGCCATATTGGGCAGCCACAAAGTTTTGTGATAATATGCGGCAAATTCAACCAGGGAAAGATCACCTCATTGGCTCATACAAACCAGCAGAATGACCCTCGCCAGTTGGGCGAACGCTTGCTCACCAGGAAATTGGCCTGGACAAAGCGGGCTATCTTTTTTGAAAACCTTTGGCTGAAACTCTGGCCGCTGTTTATCGTCATCGCTGTCTACATGATCGCCTCACTGTTTGAATTCTGGGACATGTTATCCCCCCTAGCTCATCGCTTTGTTTTGGCACTTTTTGTCTTCGCCGCAATGGCCGCACTATACCCGCTCGCATCCCTGCGCTGGCCAGCCGAAGCAGAAGCATTAAAGCGACTGGATAAAAACTCGATCCTGCCACACCAGCCAGCACAGGCTTTCAAAGACAACCTCACACCAGATCAGGAAAACCACCAGACACTGAAACTCTGGACCTTGTTTAAACAGCGGCTGGTCGACAAAATCAAAAGCCTCTCTGTCCCGTTCCCCCGGCCAAACACCGCCGAAAAAGACCCCTATGCTTTGCGCATGGTGTTGCTGTTTACTGTTGCCGTAGGTCTCTTCATTCAGGGCGGGAATTTGATGCCGCTCCTTTCAAAAAGCTGGGCCATACCCCCGTTGCTTGACACCAGATCTCTGCGTATTGATGCCTGGGTGACACCGCCAAATTACACTGACCAACCCCCCATTCTGGTCTCCAACGGCGCCATCCAGCAAAACGAAAAACCGGACGCCAAGGTAATAAAAGTGCCTGAAAACGCCATCTTCACCGTGCGCATAAACGGCAAGAACGCAGATCGTCTCGCCCTTAAAACCAGCAGTGAAAATGCGCAGACAGATAAAGATAAAAATCAGAAAGCTGAACCTGAAACTCAGGAATTCACGGTTAAATTAACACGCTCAGGCCCGATCAGCCTTTCAGCCGACGAAGTCCCCCTGACCAAATGGGATTTTGAGGTCATAGAAGACACCCCCCCCATGATCGGCCTTATCGAGCCACCTACAAAGGCCCGTAGCGGCGCATTAAAACTCGAATACAAAGTAGCGGATGATTACGGCGTCCTTTACGCCAAGGCTCATTATGTTGATGTGACCATTGAGGGCCGCAAACCGGACGTAAACCTGCCAGAGCATGAAAAACCGCTCGGAAAACCACCCGAATACACCCTCAACCTGCCAGAGCTCATCACCAAACAAGGCGAGGGTGAAACCTACAAGGACCTGACGCGCCATCCCTGGGCAGGCCTTATCACCACCCTCTATCTAACAGCAACTGACGAGGGCGGGAACACAACCAAAAGCCCGGTTCTTGAGCTGAAGCTTCCGGAATATAAATTCACCAAACCCCTTGCCAAAAATATCATACGTCTGCGCAAGCAGTTGATCATTGCACCGCATCGGTCTGGCAGCACAGCCAATTCCCTGTTGGCCCTCACCGCCAACAAGCAGCCATTCCAAAAGGATCTTTCCCTTTATCTCGGCATGCGCGTGGCAGCCGTCCGTCTCTACAATGCCCAAAAACGGGATGAAAAAGAAGAAATCGCTGAAATGCTCTATGAGCTGGCCCGCCACATCGAAGATGGTGACCTCTCAAAAGCAGAGCAGGCCTTACGGACCGCGCAGGAAGCTCTGCGTGATGCGTTGAAAAACAATGCAAGCCAGCAGGAACTTGAAAAACGCATTGAGGAATTACGCAAGGCTTTGTCAGAATACATGCAGGCTCTGGCCAAGAAGCAACAAAATCAAAATGCCCAAAATCAGCAAAATGGCCAGGATAACAAAATCAACCCCCAGGATCTGGACCAGATGCTGAAAACCATAGAAGAACTTGCCAAATCCGGCTCCAAGGATCTCGCGCGGCAAATGCTCAGCCAGATGCAGAACATGTTGGAAAACATGCAGACCGGCCAGAAGCAACAGGGCGGTGATCAGTCTGACAGTGCCAAGGAACTGCAGGAACTGGGTAAACTTATGCGCCAGCAACAGAAATTGATGGACAAAACCTATAACCAGCGACGCAACGGCAAAAGCAAAGACCTTTTAGGCCAGCAAAGCGACAAACAAAGCAATCAGGATCTGGAGACCAAGGGCATCGGCGATATGGGGCAGTCCAATCAGCGCGGCCAGAATAACAGTCAAAATCCGGGGCAGGAAAACTCTTTGGCCCAGCAACAACAAACCCTGAAAGAAAAACTGGACCAGTTGATGCGCCAGATGCGGCGGCGCAATAACAGCCAGTCCCTCGACAATGCCGGCAAAGCAATGGAGCGGGCCCAGAAAATGCTGGAAAACAATGATCTGAGCGGAGCTTTATCAGAAGAGGGAAATGCGCTGGATCAGTTGCGCCAGGGCATGCAGGACATTGCCAAACAAATGGCCCAGAAAAAGGGCGGTGGCGGTGGCCAGAAACGGCAGGGAACCGATCCGATGGGCCGTAATCAGGGTGAGATGGGGCTTGATACCAGCGATAGTACCAGAGTGCCGGATAAAATCGACATTCAGCGGGCGAGAGAAATTTTGCGCAATCTGCAGGAAAAAATGAGTGATCCTAACCGCCGCTCACTTGAGATAGAATATTTCGAGCGTCTTTTAAAACGTTTTTAAAGGACGAGAAAAGACCGGCTAAAGTATTCTGGCCTCCAAGTATCGATGAGAGATGCAAACAAATAATCCGCGCTTCCCCCGGCAAAGCAGGAGTACGGAGGGAAGCGGCACTTAGGCGCGTTTTCTTTGCACTCCAATGGCGCTGGCGGCAGCCTCTTCAAGCCCCTCAACGGTGAAGGGTTTTTTCAGGATCCCCACCACACTTGGCGGTAAATCATCAACCTCACCGCCCGCATAACCGGTCATCAGTAAAATCGGCATTTTGGGCACCTGACGATGGACCAACCGCGCCAGCGTCATCCCATCAATCACCGGCATACGTATATCTGATAACATCAAGTCAAAGGGTTCACCCTGCATGGTGATATAGCGCAATGCTTCCTGCCCTTCATGCGCCGCAATAACTTCATGGCCAACCCGCTCAAGCACACGGTAACTGAAATCACGAACAGCGATATCATCCTCAGCCAACAAAATACGCCCCATCACCTTATCCTTTTTCAAAAAACAAACCTCGACGCAAGGCCTGACAGTGATAAAATTCCAAAAAAAATCTATTCAAAATCCATAAAATCTATTCGAAATACAAAAGCAAATGCCTGGCCGATTCCGGCGGGGCCGGCACCTTGGCAATAAAGGGTGCTTTTTCACCCGGCAACAATGGCTTCTGCCTGACCCTTGTCACCCACCGAAAAACTTCGCGTCGTTCCTGGTTCATCGCAACAAAAACCATATCCGGCAGTGGCTTGTAATGATTGGTCAAATTAACAATCTCACCATCAACCTTCAGCTTGAGGATGTTATCAACAATATCCCAGCGCTGCTGCACATTGGTGAACATGACCCCCCGTACATTCACCCCAAGACCAATCGCGCTATAAATTTCAGCCATGGCCGGGAACGCCCTGACAACAGTCACCCGCGCGGACACAAAAAACAGCCCTATGAAGAATATCATCACCCCGTAACAGGCCCAGCCAATCATGGTTTTTTGATCAAGCTGTTTCCAGAACGGCACCTTAGCTCTGGTGCGTAAAATATCAGCGTTGCCAGCCTCCAGCTCTTCCGCTTCCTCAGGGGCAACATGATCAAAGGGGTCAACCTCATCATCAACCAGATCAGAAATGGCAGATGTAAAAGCTTCGAGCTCTGTCTGTTCATCAAGGGCTGGTGCCTCATCCTCTTGTTCGGTTTCAAAAAGATTATCAATGTCACCCTGGGAGCGCTCTTCCTCAGCATCATCCGGCTTTATCTCAAGCTCAACTGCCGGCTCAGTTTCTACCTCAGCCTCTGGCTCATCCCCAGCTTCCTCAGCACCCGCTTCTTCCTCAGGGCTGCCCTCCTCTGCAAAGAGGTTATCAATATCCCCTTGATCGTTTGTGTCTTCCTCTACCTCCTCTTCGCCGCTCTCCATAACATCGAACATACTGTCGATATCGTCCTGAGATTGCGGCGCGTCCTCATCAGGCAAAACCTCTTCTTCACTCTTCTCTGGAGCTACGGCCTCCAGAAGGTCATCTTCCTCAGGTGTTTCTAAAACCTCGTCGGGAACAGCCTCTTCATCCGGCTCATCCATGATCTCGTTAAAATCGAGCTCTTCCAGCGGGTCATCATCAATCGGTGAAACAGCAGCAACAGCCATTTCATCCGCTTCATCATGGTCAGGCGTAGCCGTATCTTCTTCTTGTTCCGGCTCTGGCGGTAACTCAGCTTCAGCCTCAAGCAGATCAGCATTGGTCGCAAACCAGACATGGCTGCAGCTCATGCAGCGTACCTTGGTGCCCTCATCAGGTAACTGACCTGGCAAATCATATTTTGTTGTACATTCTGGACAGACCAAAATCATGATGGGAATAACCTGCTCAAATGATTCGTTCTAACAAACAAAATTAACTGGAAATAAATTAAGGAAGCCCTTATTTCGCCATGAAACCGCCCAGAACCCCGCAATACGAGCCCCCTGACCCGAAAATCTCTCCACAGCAGAGGGCTTCTTGGCTTTTTAACAGATAGCCTATATGCAAATTGCCATGGAACCGCTAAAAAGAGGCGATAGAACAAGACATCAAATCGTAAATAATCAACAACAGGCGGTACTTCGTTGATCAGGCTAGAAAATGTCGCCCTGCGCTATGGCAGGGGCCCGGAAATCCTAAGAGATATCAATTTTCACTTACGCCCCGGCTCACTCCACTTCCTAACCGGCCCCTCAGGCGCAGGCAAAACAAGCCTGCTGCGGTTGCTGTTCATGTCCATACAGCCAACCCGCGGCCTCATTCATCTGTTCGGCCAGAACGTGACACGCATCACCCCCTCAAGACGAGCCGACCTGAGGCGCCGCATTGGCATTGTTTTTCAGGATTTTCGCCTGCTTAACCACCTGACCACATGGGAAAACGTTGCTCTCCCCCTCCGGGTGACTGGCAAAAAACCAAACGATTATCAGGAAGATGTCACCGACCTTCTGCAATGGGTTGGCCTTGGTGAGCGAATGTACGCCCTCTCACCTGTACTCTCTGGCGGTGAAAAACAAAGGGCAGCCATTGCCAGAGCCGTAATCGGGAAACCCGAATTGCTGCTGGCAGATGAACCAACAGGTAACGTCGATCCGCAAATGGCCCGCCGTCTCCTTCGCCTCTTTATTGAACTGAACCGGCTGGGCACCTCAGTAATCATTGCCACCCACGATCATCAGCTCATGCAACAATTCCAGGCCCCCCGGCTGGAATTACATGACGGGCGCATTCACCAGGTAGGATAAACATGAGCTTTGAAACCCAGATGCCGGTTGAAGCCGCCCCCAAAGAGCTCTATTCCCCCTCCCGGCCGAAAGAGCGCAACTGGGGCAACCAACCAACACCCATCGTACAGGCTAAGACTGTTACCGGCAGTTCTCTGGTCGTGGTGATTTCCATTATGTGTTTCCTCGCCTGCCTGACAGCAGGTGCCGTTTACCTGATCAACAAATCAGCCGCCGCCTGGACAGACAACATCGCCAGTGAAGTCACCGTCCAGCTTGCAGTTGATAAAACTGAAAATGTTGAAGAAAAACTGTCAAAGCTCTCCTTCTTCCTGACCAACCAGCAAGGTGTGAACGGCGTCCGGCCAATTGCACAACAGGAAAGTGCTGACCTGCTGGAGCCCTGGCTCGGCAGCAGTGCCAATTTAAAAGACCTGCCTATCCCGCGTCTGGTGGCGGTTGAACTCGACCGCAACACCCCCCCGGACATGGAAAAACTGCGCAAGGACCTCAGTGAAAATTTTAGCGGCGCTGTGCTGGATGATCACCGCCGCTGGCAATCACAGATCCAGACAGTCACCCGCTCCATGGCACTGGGCGGTCTGGCTGTGCTCATTCTTGTCGGCCTTGCCACAACTGCCATCATTGTTTCCGCAACAAGGTCCGCCATGGCCTCAAACCGTGAGATTGTGGAGGTGCTGCATTTTGTCGGTGCCACAGACCGTTTCATCGCCCGTGAATTTGAGCGGCATTTTCTCTCCCTCGGCATACGCTCCGGGCTGGTTGGAGCATCAGGTGCACTCGGAATTTTTGTTCTGATGCCCTATTTCATGCGGTTGCTTGGCGGCGGCAACATGACCAGCGCCGAAATTCGCCGGCTCCTCGGCACCGCCGCCCTGGACATGCCGGGTTTTATCCTGCTTGGCATTGTGGTGATTGTCATCGCCGCGCTTTGCATGTTAACGACCAGATATGGCGTTTACCGCATCTTGAATTCCCAGCAGCAGTAAAAAGGGCAATGTTCCGGTGATCCGCTCTATCATTTTCACCATTGCATTTTACACAGGAACGGCCGTTATCCTGCTTGTCGGCGCCCCTCTGCTGCTTGGCAAACGGTCCTGGGCCATGGCCGGGCTGGCCTTTCACGGGCGTTTTGTTCTCGCATTATTACAGCTCGTCATTGGCACGCGGCTTGAGGTTCGCGGCCGGGAAAACCTGCCGCCAAACCCCGTCCTTCTCGCCTCTAAACATCAGTCCGCTTTCGAGACCTTCGCTTTTCCGGCAATATTGCAGGACCCGGCCCTCATTCTGAAGGAAGAACTGCTCTCCATTCCCATTTATGGCTGGTTCTGCAAGAAATTTGAAATGATTCCCATCCGGCGGGAACGGGCCTCTCTCGCCTTAAAGGAAATGATCCGGGAAGCCGAAATCAGAAAAGCCCAAAACCGGGAAATCATCATTTTCCCGGAAGGTACCCGAAAAGCCCCCGGCAGCCAGCCGGACTATAAACCCGGCGTCATCAAACTTTATGAAAATCTGAACATCCCATGCGTACCCGTGGCACTCAACTCGGGTGTCTTCTGGCCGCAGGGCGACAAACGGCGCTATAACGGCACCATCGTCATCGAATTTCTCCCCCCCATTGACCAGGGACTGGACCGTAAAAGTTTCAAATTTGAGCTTGAAAACGCCATTGAAAACAAATGCGAAACGCTACGCCTCGAAGGCGAGAGAGAACGCGCCTTAAAGAACCGCCTGTAAATATCCATTCCATAGCCTTGCAGGCTAAAATACAGTCACAGCCTGCCTGCTGCAAGGTGTTGATAAATTCCCGCTTTCACTTACCACCCATTAACCCTTAGGGCTTAAAACAATTCAATCAGATGCCACATTAACACCAGAGAGCAGCCTAATTTTTGGCAAAGATTTCAGGTTAAATTAAGCTAGGCACACATGATGATCAAAAGCCGCTACATGAATAAACCAGGATCATCACAACCTGAATTCAAAAAGGCAAACCCCTCATGGGCTTCAACTGTCTGTCGCAAAAGCAACAAGTATCAATGAAAAAGTGTGATTAAGTTCCATGCGTAAATCAAATCAGATGAAAACCATCAAACACATCAACCAGAACAGCGCGCTTCAACTTGATGATGTCGCAGAACTGGATAGCGCCTTTCATTATTGGCAGGGTGCCTCAGGGAAACGCTATATCCATAGCGTCTATTCCATCTTCAACTGCCCGGAATTACCCAAAGCCAACTATATTCTTGTGAAACGCCATAACAACGGCGAGTGCCAGGCCCTGGAAATCGGCATGACCACAGAAAATGCCTGTTCATTAAACCTTGCACATCTGCGCCAGCAGGCTGCCCGCCTCAGCGCCAATGAAATTCACGTCAATGTCATGACCAACAATAAATTTGAAAGAGACATGACACGTCTTGACCTTTTGGGCTGCCAGTCAGTAAACGGCTACCATCCGGTTGAATTAAGCGCTCATGGCAACAGCGCCTGAATAAAAAACTCCAGATCAAACAAACGAAATTCTCGAGCAGAACATGCGAACGCTTTGACCGGAAATCATATCAGGGCAAAGCTTGGATAGCGCAGCTCCCCCGTCCGGGTTAGTTTATGCTGGCACCGCGTCATGGTCTGCACCCGCTCTAACAAAGGGTCATGAATATTCAACTGCGCAAGTGAGCGCACCGTCGCATTCAGATAGTCAAGATTATACCCGGAGTGCCCCCTTGATCGTTTGATGATCTCCGCCTGCCTTGGAAGCGGCATCAGGCCCGCATATTGAGGGTGCCCCCTGTCAGTGATATAACAAAGCGCCCGAACAGAACGCCCCGACCCATCCATGAAATCCACCCGGCGGTAAATCTCCCGGTAAACACTGGTCACCTGTTCGCGCGCCCGCAGATAGGCAAGAACCTCTGCCTTGCGGCGCGGCGGCACGTAAAACAAAAGCCCCTCACAAATGCCCCCAAGCTCCAGCCCCAGAACCAGACCCGGTGATACCCGGCTGCCCCGGTGAAAAACGGACCAGACACAAAAAGACCGGCGCACCCCGGCGCACCGGCCATGCAACTGATCATCAAAGGGGAAATCAGGCCGCCAGATTAAAGAGCCATACCCAAACACCCAAAGCCCCTGCCCCTTTGCCGAATTTATTTGCTCTGTTGTTTCAAGCGTCACCATCTGATCACTTTCAAGGGGCGTGAAGCCCCATCGCCAGTACCCTAGCGACCAAAGTCGGGCTTGTCAGTTTCCTGGCCAGCCTCAACAATTGAGCGGCGGATTTCCCGCGTCCGCTGGAAAAGCTCCTCCAGAGACGAAGCATCGCCGCGGCGAATATGGCGCTGCAACTGCGTGAGATCTTCCGTAAACCGGCCCAGCATTTCAAGCACCGCCTCCTTATTGTTCATGAAAACGTCCCGCCACATAACCGGGTCAGAGGCCGCAATCCGGGTAAAGTCACGAAAACCACCCGCAGAATATTTAATCACCTCACTTTGGGTGACCTCTTCTAAATCAGCCGCCGTCCCGACAATATTATAGGCAATGAGGTGGGGAATATGGCTGGTAATGGCAAGCACAATATCATGATGGTCTGCATCCATCAGCTCAACATCAGACCCAAGCCCTTCCCAAAGCTGGCTGACGAGTGCAACAGCATTTTTATCGGCTCCGGGCGGCGGTGTTAAAATCGTCCAGCGCCCTTCAAACAACCGCCCAAAACCGGACGCCGGGCCTGAAAATTCCGTTCCCGCAACCGGATGTCCTGGCACCAGGTGTGCGTGCGCCGGCATCAATGGCTCAATCGCGTTTTGTATGTTTTTTTTAACCGAGCCAACATCACTCAGGATAGCGCCCGGCTTGAGATGCGGGCAAACCTCCCCCGCCAGTGCCACCATCGCCCCGACCGGTACCGCCAGAATCACAAGATCAGCGGAGCCAACCGCCGCTTCAAGGTCATCAACAATGGTCGCCCCAATGCCAATACGGGCCGCCTCAGCCCGCACTTCGGATGAGTGGTCATAACCCAGAACCTCACCCGCCAGCCCTTTTTCATGGATCCCCCTCGTCAGGGAAGAACCAATCAGCCCAAGCCCGATAACCAGCACATTCTGTAACAGAACCGTATCATTACCCGCCATCATGCGCCCCCTTGGGTAAACCGTTTGAGAGCACTGACCACAGCCTTGTTATCAGCCTCAAGCCCAATGGTGATGCGCAGTGCTTGCGGCAGTCCGTAACTTTCCATCCGCCTGACAATAATTCCCTCGCTCAGTAAAAATTCATCCGCCGCCGCCGCTGTCAGCGGCCCATCTTTCTGAAAATGCACAAGAATAAAATTGGCAACACTCGGCGTGACTTCAAACCCGATCTCGCTGATCTCTTTGGACAGCCATGACAGCCACTTTTCATTATGTGTCACAGATTTGCTAACATGTGCATTGTCGCGGATCGCCGCCGCACCAGCCATAATCGCCGGGCCAGAGACGTTAAACGGCCCCCGTATCCGGTTAAGCACATCAATCACATTTGCCGGCGCAAACGCCCAGCCAAGCCGCAAAGCCGCCAGCCCATGAATTTTCGAAAACGTCCTTGTCATGATGGTGTTGGGCATGGTCGCCACCATCTCAAGACCAGCCTCATAATCATGGCGCTGGACATATTCCGCATAGGCCCCGTCAAGCACCAGCCCGACCTTGTCCGGCAGGCCGTCACGCAAACGCTTCAGCTCATCCAGTGGCAGGTAGGTGCCTGTTGGGTTGTTGGGGTTCGCAATGAAAACAAGCTTGGTCCTGTCACTCACCTTTTTCAGGATCTCATCCACACTGGCAGTGAGGTTCACCTCCGGCGCTATCACCGGCCGGCCGCCAGCGGCCAGTATCGCAATTCTGTAAACCAGAAACCCGTGTTCAGTATAGATCGCTTCATCGCCCGTGCTGAGGAATGCTTGTGCCAAAAGATTTAAAATTTCGTCAGACCCTGCACCGCAAACAATATGATCCGGGTTAAGGCCGTAAACCTCTGCAATGGCAGTTCTCAATAGCATTGCTGAACCATCCGGATAACGAAAAAGCTTCTCTGAAGCTTCCTTATAGGCGGCAACAGCCAGCGCGCTCGGGCCAAGCGGCGTTTCATTAGAGGATAGTTTAAGTACGTTCACACCCCGCCCGGCCGTTGATTTGCCTGGCACATAGGGGGAAATCTCCAGAATGGTTGAACGCGGCTCAAGTAACGACCCCATTAGACCTTATCCTTGTCTTTCAATTTACAAGGCCCCTTATAGAGGCTTTTATTAACCCCGCACCAGTTTTTTTAGACCACAATGGCAAAGAGGTGAATAAAATGATGCTGAATGGGTAAAAATAAAGTATGACAACCAAAATTATGTACCAGCAAACCAGCCTGACCAATGGGACCACCCCATAAGGGATTTATATGACAAGGCAGAATGAAATCAACCCTGATGCGTCATCTGACACGCAGCCCCCCCGCTCTCAAGGGAGCGATCAAGGCTGCCAGAGCCTCACCTTTGTCCACCGGGAAGAAGGAACGACAGGCGAGGTTGAGAACCCGGGAACGCTGCATCTTGAATGCGGTGAGATTTTAAGCCCATTTACCATCGCCTATGAAACCTACGGTGAGTTAAACCCGGACAAGTCAAATGCCATCCTTGTCTGCCATGCCCTGACCGGCGATCAATACGCCGCCTCAACTCATCCCGTCACCGGCAAGCCCGGCTGGTGGGAAATCATGATCGGCCCCGGCAAACCAATCGATACTGATAAATATTTTATCCTCTGTCCAAATGTAATTGGCGGCTGCATGGGTTCAACCGGCCCGGCCTCCACCAACCCTGAAACAGGGGAGCCCTATGGGCTCGATTTCCCCGTCATCACAATTGGTGACATGATCGAGGCCCAGCGCCACCTCATTGATCACTTCGGCATAGATCAGCTTCTTTGTGTCATAGGTGGTTCCATGGGCGGTATGCAGGTGCTTGAATGGGCCTCGAAATATTCTGATCGGGTTTTCAGCTGTATTCCGATTGCCACCGCTGCCCGTCACTCAAGCCAGAATATTGCCTTTCATGAGGTTGGTCGCCAGGCTGTCATGGCCGATCCTGACTGGCAGGGCGGGCGATATGCCCAGGCTGGAAAAAGCCCGCGCAAAGGCCTTGCCGTTGCCCGTATGGCCGCCCACATCACCTACCTCTCTGATGAGGTATTGCACCAGAAATTCGGCCGCAACCTTCAGGAACGGGAACATATAACCTTCGGCTTTGACGCCGATTTCCAAGTGGAAAGTTACCTGCGCCACCAAGGCTTCCGCTTTGTTGATCGCTTTGACGCCAACTCCTATCTCTACATCACCAGAGCCATGGACTATTTTGATCTCTTCAGTGAGCATAACGGCATCCTTGCTGCCGCCTTTAAAGATACAAAAACCCGCTTCTGTATCGTCTCATTCACAAGTGACTGGTTATTTCCAACCCGTGAAAGCCGCCAGATCGTCCATGCGCTGACAGCCAATGCCGCCAATGTTTCTTTTGTTGAAATAGAAACTGATCGCGGCCATGATGCTTTCCTTCTAAATGAGCCGGAGCTTTTCGCGACCATTGATGGCTTCATAAAGTCCGCCGCCAGACAAAAGAACATAACGTGACAGAGCACACACCCCAGACTATCCGGACAAGCCCGCCCCGAAAAGATCACCTGATCATCCAGAGTATGATCAGCAAGGACGCCCGCGTGCTGGATATTGGCTGCGGCGATGGCGCTTTGCTGGAATTGCTGCGCGAAACCAAACAGATCGACGGACGCGGCATTGAGATCAGCCAGAAAAATGTCAATCAGACAGTGGCAAAAGGCCTCAGCGTCATTCAGGGCGACGCTGATGAAGACCTCGCCAACTACCCCGATAGCAGCTTCGATTACGCCATCTTAAGCTTGACCATTCAGGCCACCAAAAACCCGCGTACCGTGCTGGAGCAATTATTGCGTATCTCAGATCGTGCCATTGTTTCTTTTCCCAATTTCGGCCACTGGTTGATCCGCTGGCAGCTCATGGTTTACGGCCGCATGCCCGTGACCGACAAACTGCCCGAGCAATGGTACAACACCCAGAACATCCATTTTTGCACGATTAAGGATTTTGTCAGCCTCTGCCGTGAGATCAACGCCGATCTTGAGCGCTCCATCGCCATAACGGCGGGCGGCGGCACCATTGATGAGGGCGCACCCCTGATATTAAAAAATCTGCTGGGTCGGGAAGCCATCTTCATGTTGCGCGGCAACCACTAGCCAAAGGCAAGACAAGTCTCATGCCGGCTGTGGCCGCACCCTGACAGGCATCGTTTTCATCGCCGGCGCTTTCAGCCCCTTCGGGCGAACAGGTTGCGCCACTTCCTTGATTGCCTCGACCATCAACAGGCCGGAAAAGCGCGGCCAGACTTTAGCACCCATTTTCTCAAATGCCGGATGCGCCGTCACCCGGAGGGGGGTCTGAAACGGGGCAAAATGTATCAGGGGTTCAATCGCCAGCGGGCGAAACCAGCACCGGGCCAGTAAATCCTTTAATTGCCCGCGCGAGTAGGGACGCCCATGCCCGAAAGGCGTTGTATCAAGTCGCGCCCAGAGCCCGGAACGATTGGGCACCACCAGCAGCAAGCGCCCCTCCGGGCGCATGATCCGCCAAACCTCTTTTAAATGTCCTTCCACATCGGCAAAAAACTCCAGCCCGTGCACTTCAATCACGCGATCAAAACAGGCATCCCGCAAGGGAAACATCCCCTCATCAATCAGCGCCGCCCGCCGCGGCCCTTGCCGTGGCCAGATCATCGCCCCCTGACCGGCCGGGAAAAAACAACTGACCGAGGCAGCGTCATTGAGAAACGGCCGGAGGTAAGGACCTGTATAGCCAATACCGGCAAAATGCAGCCCCCCAGCCAGAGGCCAGAGGCTCTGAACCTGCCGTGAAATATGCCGGCGCACAACCTGCCCCAGCCTGCCGTTATAAAAATCCCGAACCTCAACAACATCAAGATACATTGCTTAAACCTTGAATATTACAAACAATGTGGCATCCTCTCACCAAACAAAGCAATCATAACATGCCCCCCTGAATCCAAACATGACAAACTGGTTTTTCCCGATTAATCTACGCTCAACATAACAACGGAGCAAAATATGCCACTAGAAATTATGCTTGTCCCCTGTCTTAGTGATAATTATGCCGTGCTTGTTCATGAGAGCACCACAGGTGAAACTCTGTGTGTTGATGCCCCTGACGCCCGGCCCATCCAGTCAGCACTTGGTGAAAAGGGCTGGAAATTAAGCACCATTTTAATCACCCACCACCACCATGATCACATTGATGGGCTCGATCTCCTGAAATCCGTTTACGGTGCCAAAGCCTTCGGTCCCAAAGCTGAAAGCAAATCCATCCCCGGTCTTGATGAAACACTGAGCGAAGGGGAAGAAATCAGCTTCGCTGGCCACCCCATCAGGATCATTGAAACACCGGGCCACACCCTTGGCCATATCTGTTATCACTGGCCGGATGATAAATTGCTGTTTTCCGGTGACACACTGTTCGTCATGGGTTGCGGCAGGTTGTTCGAAGGCACGCCCGCTCATATGTGGTCGTCCCTTTCAAAGCTGGCGGCTTTGCCATCTGAAACAAAAGTCTACTGCGGCCATGAAT
Organism: uncultured Rhodomicrobium sp.; assembly: GCA_964351785.1. Lineage (GTDB taxonomy): Bacteria > Pseudomonadota > Alphaproteobacteria > Rhizobiales > HXMU1428-3 > HXMU1428-3. The sequence goes on along the minus strand of CAYGPF010000010.1, from coordinate 51,547 downwards.
ACACCCTCTCAAATGCCGAGTTTGCCGCCAAACTGGAGCCCAATAACATTGATCTTCAAACCCGCCTGATAGATATCAGGGACAAACGCGGTAAAAATCAGCCAACCGTCCCCAGCACCATAGGAGAGGAACAGAAAACCAATCCCTTCTTGCGCCCGGCCAGTAAAGAAATTCGCCAGAACCTGCAAAAAACACAAGACACAGATGAAGCCGTGTTTGCAGAAATCAGAAAACGTAAGGATCAGGGTTGAATTTTGCCCCATCAGGGGCAAGCGAGCCAATACTCAATGACACAAACAGGCAAATCCTTCACCAGCGAAGCACGGCAAACCCTCTATGACATCATCTTCAACCGGCGAGATGTCCGGGGTGAGTTTCTCCAGAAGCCTGTCGACGATGACATTCTGGCAAGGCTTCTGGTCGCCGCTCACCACGCCCCTTCTGTTGGCTTTATGCAACCCTGGAATTTCATGGTGATCAGGGACAATGATACAAGAGCAGGCGTGCATCAGCTCTTTGTAAAAGCCAACAAAGAGGCAGCCGGGGAATTTGACGGTGAGCGCCAGCAACTCTACCAGTCCCTGAAGCTGGAAGGGCTTCTGACAGCCCCGCTCCACCTGTGTGTCACCTGTGACAGGGACCGGGCCGGGCCGGTGGTCCTTGGCCGCACCCATATGCTGGAGATGGATCTATATTCAACCGTTTGCGCCGTTCAGAACCTCTGGTTGGCCGCCCGGGCCGAGAATATTGGCGTTGGCTGGGTCAGCATATTTCATGAAACCGAGTTGAAAAAGCTGCTGAAAATCCCTGACCCGATCAACGTCATCGCCTACCTGACCATCGGCCATGTCAAAAGCTTCCGCCAGAAACCGGAACTGGCTGAAAAAGGCTGGCGGAGAAGGCTCAATCTCAATGATCTGGTCATGTATGACCTCTGGGACAATAAAAAACAAACGGCCCTCAGTTCTGAAATTGAGAAACATCTGGAGAACCAAAAGCCTGATTCCAAATGACTTTTCTAATCAGTTGCCTGACATTCCCTGAAATAGTGGCCAACTGATTCGTTTTGGCCTGAAACACCAGAGAAAAATGCCCCCGGCAGACCGGCAGAACTCATAAATGATGTGTCCCTAAAGGCTCAAAGACCAACAAAACCGTATGATCCATAAGGAAAAACTGTGCATCCCCTTCACGCCGTTCACAGTTTCCCTTGTGTTAAATCCGTTCACCACCATAATGATTTAAGCCTAGCAATTTTGTCATTCTCTGCGTTTCGAGCAGTGGGCTACGGGTATCCTTCAAGTAAATTGGTGCGTTCACTGCAATTCTGCAGAGCTTGCCGGCCACGGCAAAGAAGTGACGATTTCACTTCATTCAAGTGGCGGCGCTTTCAAGTATTTTGAAGGGCAAACGGCAACAGGCTGCACCAACAATGGTGTGTGAACAGACCAGAGGCTCCACAACGCCTCATCTTGTGGTTACAAAGGACACCAAAGCTGATTTGTAAACTGCAAAGCAGACGCAGCCGGAATGACGATAGCGAAAGCGCAAAGTGGGGGATTGAAAATGCGAAACGCGACAGCCAAGACACGCCTTTGTGCGGTCTTTGTTGATTACGATAACATATATCTATCGCTGCGACGTCAGGATGAGCAAGCCGCCAAACTCTTTCCTAAAAACGTCATCTCATGGCTTAAGCAGCTTGAAAACGGGGAACTGATCACCCCGACAGACAACGCAGGGGAAACCCCGGAGCGGCGCCTGGTGATGTGCCGTTGTTACGGGAACCCTGTGCCGCGCCGTAACGCCTCAGATAACAGCACTGACATCGGCTCCTTCCCCTTTGTGCGCCATCATTTTCTAAGGGCCGGCTTCGATATTGTTGATTGCCCGCCCCTCACAGCCCAACTGAAAAATTCATCAGACATCCGTATGGTCATGGACATCCAGGACCTGCTGGATCACAAAACCCACTTTGACGAATTCATCATTTTATCCGGCGACGCTGACTTTGCCCCCATCCTGCAAAGACTGCGCACACACGCCCGGCATACAACAATTTTTGTCAATGAAAACACGGCCCAGCCCTATGTCGCCCTGTGTGATGCCCAGGTCAGTGAAAAGAACCTTCTAAGCAGCCTGAGAAATGATGATCAGGTTGTAAGCACACCACAACAACAAATCGAACAGCAGGGCACTCCCTCGCACTATGAGGAACAAATCAGCCTGGCGGATATCAGAAACCAGATCACATCAGAAATCGAAACCGCCGTGCGTGCCTCCAAAAGCCCCGTAGCCCTTTCTTTTCTGGCGGACAAGGCCCAGCGCAGTATTGGCTATGAGGAAACTGTGGGCTCAAACTGGGCCGGTTACGGCACATTTTTAAACTTTTTACAAAACAACCTTCCCGCCACCATGCGGATCACTTCCAATCAGCCCTATTACGTGGTCGATGATCGGATTCACCGCGCGGCAACAGTTGAAGACCCGGCACCCAAAGCTGAAATTCAAACCCCCGCGCCGGTTGCTCATGTCACCCATGAGGAACCACCACGTGAGCAGACCCATCACCGTCAGGAAGAAGCGCGCGAAATCATTGAGAGCAACCACCTCATTCGCGATACCATCAGCCAGGTGCATGAACACACCCATGTTCCCGCTCTCGCACCAAGTGAATATCAGATCCTGTTTGAAATCATTTCCGAAGAACTTGGTGAAGTTGGCCTGAAAGGGCGCCAGACAGCCTATAACATTTCAAGCCGCGCCCGGGTTGAAAGCGTTGAAATCACCCCGGAAGACGCGCAATTCGTGCTGGATATCATTTCTGAGGCTGACCCCTGGTTTGAAAAAGGCATCAGCCCGCCGCTCTTTGCTGAGCGTTTCATGAACGCCATAGTCGCAAGATGCCGCAACAATGGCCTGCACTTTACAAACAGCGAGTATGATCTGGTTGCGGCCTGGTTCACGGGCAACACGCAAAGCCTGCATCACCATCATAATGCCCAGGCCCAAAAACTGGACAATCCGGCAGGTCAGAATACACCCTGGTTGCTCCCCTCTGGCGAAGAGGAAATCATCAGGGAACCAGCCCAGACCCTGCGCCAGCCCTACCATGATCCCTTCAATCCGCATCAGGATCTTGCTGCAAAGCAAAAAGAATTGCCGCGTATCTTTCGCTTCGGCTCAGATGGGTAATCATCATCCTGAATTAATCTCATCATGGTCATAATTTGGAGCATGTCGGTCCTACCCCTTCTCCAGGGGCTTGATAAGATCTTCAACGGCTTCTTTTAGCTTCTCCCGCAACCACATATGTGAGACAGACTCCTTCAAACGCACCGGCCACACCATCTCAACACGGAAACCCTCAATAGCGACGGGTAATTTATAGCTGGTTAAATTCCTGCGCATTGTACCTAACAGTCGCTCAGGAAGAACGGAGATCATATCGGATTGTTCCAGCAACGCGCCGCATACAGAAAAACCGGGTACAACCAGACCAATCTTTCGTGTCCGCCCTATGGCACTGAGAGCTTTGTCTGTCGGACCAAAAGCATCCCCTTTAAATGGCGCAACCAGTAAATGCGGATATTTGCAAAATTCATTGAGAGACATTGTGCCGAATTGCAAAGCCGGGTGCCCCGCTCTTGCCACACCAATGTATCTTTCTTCAAACAAGAGCTCGGATTCAAGGCCTGATGGAGAAAACTGCGGGACAGTCAACGCCAAATCAATGCGACAATTCTCAAACTCTGTAGCGAGAATTTCTGCATCCACGGGCCGTATTAACACCTGAAGCTCCGGAGCTTCTTCGCCTATGTTTTTCAAAAACATTGGTAAGAAAAGCGCTTGCGCATAATCCGATGCTGCAATTGATGCGGAACCTTGAAAGGTCAGTGGATTAAAGCTTTCACTTGAGGCAATTCTGCGCAACGCATCCAGACCAGCGGTGACCAATGGCAACAGCTCTATCGCTCTTGGTGTGGGAATTACACCTTTTGCCCCCCGAACAAACAGCGGATCAGCAAACGCCTGCCGCAGTCTCGCAAGTTGACCACTCATCCCTTGTTGCGTAAGGCCAAGACGATCTGCCGCCGCGGTAATATTACGCTCCGTCATGATCGCTTCAAAAGCCAATAACAAACGAGGGTTGAGACCTATAATATCGCGATTCATTGTGACAAACACCTATAACATCTGTTTGTATGATGATAAGCTAGAGAATAGCATTCTTGCAACGAGGATTACCCCGGCAACAACTGACAATAAAGTTTAGCTACCACGAGGGAGATGATGAATGGTGTTTTGGCGAAAAAATACCGGCAAAGACTCTGAAAAGATGGAAGTTTTGGCTGACCCCATATCCATCAACTGTCGGAAAGTTTTAGCCGGACTCAAGATGTTGAGTGTTCCATATGAATTAACATATATCGATTATTTCGCTTCAGAACAACAAAGCCCTGAATATATAGCGATTAATCCGAACTCATCATTACCAACAATGCGCGATGGTGACGTTGTAATTTGGGAATCAAATGCAATTTTACAGTATGCAGCCGACAAGAATGGCAAAACCGGATTTTACCCAAAAGATTTAAACCAACGAACCGATATTAATCGCTGGCTTTTTTGGGAGTGCGGTCACTGGTTCCCAAGCTGCTACAAATTTCTTGTCGAAAATTGCGTCAAGCCACATCTCGGTGCAGAGCCGGATAATGAAATACTGAATGCTGAGCTTGATAACTACAACAAGTTAGCTGGCATTTTGAACGACAGGCTCGCCTCTAGCCAATTTATTTGCGGAGAAACGCCCACAATTGCAGACGTGGCCGTTGCTGCGCCCATGCACCTTCATGAGTGGTCAAAGCAGCCTCTTCAGGAGTATCCCAATATATCTCGATGGATTTCCCAGAATATCGAGACACAGCCTTGGTGGCGTGAAACCCATATTGGCAAAGGTTTCACAACAACCAACACAGCATAAAACAAACAGCTAAAAAAGGGTCAAAAGTTATGCCAAATGTTCGAGCGACTTTTAACTACTCTCTAGATAATGGACGCCCCATTGACTACTACTTCTATGAACCAGACTCAGATGTAGAGCTGAACCCACCTGGCACTGATGTTCATGAAATGGAAATCAATGATGGCTGGCCTTGCCTGGAGAGTTTTGATCTGGACAAACAAGGATTTATGTTGAAACCAATCGATAATTCATTCGAAGCGTTTGATAATGAAGCGGAGATTAAAAGTATATTTTATCCCCAAATCAATGAATTTGTGAAGAAATATACGGGTGCCAAGCGCGTCGAGATATTTGATCATACAATACGACGAGGATTGCCCGCGGACCCCACAAAGCAGATTCAAACGCAACGGCCAGCTGTATTACTTGTTCACAGTGATTACACACCAAACTCGGGACCACAGCGTGTGCGCGACCTGCTCCCTGATGAAGCCGATGACCTCCTGAAAGGAAGAGTGGCTTTTTTCAACGTTTGGAAACCGCTGTTTGAAGTCGTGGAAGAGTTACCTCTTGCCTGTTGCGACGCACAATCGCAAGTTGACGAAGACTTCCTGATTATGAATCTAAAATATCGTGAAAGGACGGGTGAAATATATGTCCTGCGCCACTCAGAAAATCACAAATGGTGGTATTTCCCAAAGATGTCACCGGATCAGGCGTTGTTACTCAAGACCTATGATAGTGAAACTGATGGCCGTGCAAGATTTATGGGGCATAGCGCATTTGAAGATCCCACAACGCCGCCAAATGCACCCAAACGGCAAAGTATAGAACTTAGAACGATAGCATTTTTCTGAGCTGATAGCGCGATCTTCTTATAGTCCGATCCATACACGAAGCCAGTCCGTAAAATCTATTATGTATTTTGTCTTTTAGCTTGGCCAAGCAAGTCAATAGGGGACGCAGGCTGTCAATGGCAAGGCTGAAATACAACCAGGCCTTTCTAGAGCAAAATTTTCCCCGATGTGTGCTCAATAAAGAAGTCTGCACAAAAAAACGGGACCGGAGAAATCCCCGGTCCCATTTTTGTTTTAAACCATCAACATTGGTATTGATCCGAAAACGGCATTACCTGCTGCTGTTAATCCAACTAGGATGTCAGGTACTGACCGCCATTGGCCGTGATCGTCGCGCCTGTGATAAACCCGCAATCATCACTGGCCAGAAAAGCCACACAATCAGCGATCTCGGAAGCTTTACCCAACCGCCCGACAGGGATCTGGCCAATAATGCTCTCCAGCACTTTTTCCGGCACCGCAGCCACCATTTCAGTATCAATATAACCCGGCGCCACAGCGTTCACAGTGATACCTTTACGGGCATTTTCCTGAGCCAGTGCTTTGGTAAAACCAATAAGACCAGCCTTGGCAGCTGAATAGTTGGACTGCCCCATCTGGCCTTTCTGACCATTGATGGAAGAAATCGAAATGATCCGCCCAAAGCCGCGCTCACGCATACCATTGATGATCGGCCGGGTCATATTAAAGAGTGAATCAAGATCCACCCTGATCACATCATTCCATTGCTCTTTACTCATTTTATGCAGCATGGAATCGCGTGTGATGCCCGCATTGTTCACAACAACATCAACAGGTCCGAGCTTTTCTTCAACCGCAGCAAGGCCTTCTTCACAAGCCTCAAAAGACCCAACATCCCATTTAAAAACCGAGATACCTGTCTCATCTTCAAATTTCTTGGCAGCCTCTTCGTTGCCGCCAAAATTTGCCGCAACATCATAACCTTTTGCTTTCAGTGTCTCAGAGATTGAACGACCAATCCCCCGAGTACCGCCAGTAACAACTGCAACACGTCCCATGCTAATCTCCCTTAATGTAATCTAGTCCTTGGTAAAAATTATGAAGGCCAGCCCCGCAAGGCTGGCCCAATATTTCGCTCTAGCTGCGCTCAACACAAAGAGCAACACCCATACCACCGCCGATACAAAGTGTCGCCAGCCCTTTGGAGGGCCCACGCCGTTTCATCTCGTGCAACAGGGTCACAAGAACCCGTGCGCCAGAAGCACCGATCGGGTGACCCAGCGCAATCGCGCCGCCATTGACATTCACCTTATCCGAATCCCAGCCAACACCTTTGTTCACAGCAAGAGCCTGCGCTGCAAAAGCTTCGTTAGCTTCAATCACATCAAGATCATCAATGGACCAGCCAGCTTTTTCAAGCGCAAGTTTGGAAGCCGGGATCGGGCCTGTGCCCATCACCGCCGGATCAACACCAGCATGTGCCCAGGAAACAATCCTTGCAATCGGTTCAAGCCCGCGCGCCTCTGCCTCAGCCGCGCTCATCAGTAGGAGAGCAGCCGCGCCATCATTAATGCCTGAAGCGCTACCAGCTGTCACTGTACCTTCTTTATCAAAAGCCGGGCGCAATTTCTGCATCTGGTCGAAGGTCGCTCCTTCACGGATATACTCATCTTCATCCATAACCGTTTCGCCCTTACGGGTTTTGATGGTCACAGGCACGATTTCACCCTTGAACTTACCGGCCGCGCGCGCTGCTTCAGCTTTATTTTGCGAAGCTACAGCAAATTCATCCTGGGTCTTGCGGTCCAGTTGAAATTCCTTGGCAACATTTTCAGCTGTTGTACCCATATGATAGCCATTAAACGCATCCCAAAGGCCATCCTTGATCATGGTATCAATCATTTCAAGGTTACCCATTTTGGTACCTGAACGAAGATAGGCGCAATGCATGGATTGGCTCATCGATTCCTGACCACCAGCAATAACAATCTTGGCATCGCCATTTTTAATCGCCTGCATACCCAAAGCAACTGACCGCAACCCGGAACCACAAACCTGATTGATCGTCATCGCCGGGGTTTCATTACCAAGCCCGGCAAGCACCGCTGCCTGACGCGCCGGATTTTGCCCTTGTCCCGCAGTCAGCACCTGACCAAAAATAACCTCACCTACGTCACCCGGCTCCAGTTTTGCTTCTTTTACGGTCTCAGCAATAACAGTTTTTCCCAAATCATGGGCCGCAACAGGCGCTAAACCACCATTAAACGCACCAATCGCTGTTCTCTTCGCGCTGACTATGACAACTTCTTGTGTATCAGACATATACCCAAATCTCCTTAATCTCCAGACTGTTACAGTTGCTGACTGTACAGCCACTACCAAATGAAAAACCGAAACATCTAAACTTAAAAACGAACCTAACCACCAATCAAAAGGCCGAGTTTGCTTGGTAAAATTAAATTACTCATATAATATTCTTCTGAGGATTGTTTGTAGCCCATAGACAAAGCATAAAAAACCAAACTTAGGTCTTATAGAAGCGGTGATTTAATCTTTCACCTTATATAAACGTATAAGAAAGCGATTCACAAGGCCAGATCAGAGCACCGGCAAACCAAAACCGCGGTCATCCAGCCAGCCCTGCAGACAATGAAGATGGAGATCCACCATGGACTACAAGAAAGTGACCAGCCAGTTTGCTGTAGCCCCTCAGATCACCCCTGAGGATGTCGCTACAATCAAGTCACTTGGCTATGTCGCCATCATCAACAACCGCCCGGATGGGGAAGTACCGGGCCAGCCGAGCAATGCCGAAATCAAAGCGCTTGCAATCGCCTCAGGTCTTGCCTATTACCAGCTTCCCATTGTCTCAGGCACCATGCCGCCTGAAGCCATCGCCCAGACAAACACGCTCATCAAATCCATCAATGGACCGGCATTTGCATTTTGTCGCTCAGGTACCCGCTCTATCACCTTGTGGGCCCTTTCACAAAAAGGCGAAATGGAGCCAAAAGAGATTCTAAGCGCAGTTGAGAACGCTGGCTATGACCTCCCCTTTCTGGCCCAGTTCCTTTAATAGCCAATAACCGGTCGGCCCTGAATTTCCTGGCAGGGCCCAGAAAGCAACACCCCCGGCTCCAGCCCGTAACGGCAAAAGCAGCCTTGCGCCGAAAACAGCCCATAACCAGCCGGAGCAGCCAAGATTACCGGCCAATCAGCCCTCTGACCAATTCTGGAAGAAACATTAAGAAACATAATTTCAAATCAGATTAACCAATTTCTATTGCGGCAAATGGGTGAAATGTTATCTATCCCTGCAAGAGAAAAGGCATACAACGTGCCAAAAACAGCCCATAACCAAAACAGCCCTCAACAGAGACAGGCCTCTTGATCAAACGGCCGCTCAAAAAGGCAAGGATAGACAGTGACGGTAACCCATTCCATACCAACAGCGGTGATCGGCGCCGGTGACTGGGGTAAAAATCACGTTCGGAAATATCATGAACTGGGCGCTCTGGCCGCCATCGCAGAAACAAACCCTGAAACGGCCAGCCGCATGCAGCAGGAATACGGTGTGAAGACCCTGACCTTTGCTGAAATTCTGTCCGATCCATCCATCAGGGCCATAGCCCTGACAAGCCCGGCCAATACCCACAAAGACCTCGGCCTGAAAGCTCTACTGGCAGGCAAGCATCTCTTTATAGAAAAACCAATCACCCTGAACCATCAGGATGCCGCGGCCTTGACGGAAAAGGCCACAGAAAAAGGCCTCATTCTGATGGTGGGGCACCTGCTGCATTATCATCCCTGTTTTGCAAAGCTGACTGAACTGGTCAAAGCCGGTGAACTCGGTGACATTCACCACATCCATGCCCGGCGGTTTAACATTGGAAAATTCCGCGAAGATGAAAACGTTCTATGGGATCTTGGCCCGCATGATGTCTCGATGATTCTGGCAATAACCGGCTGTGATCCTATATCTATTGAGGCGAGATCCTCAAATTATCTTCTGCCCAAAGTCAGCGACTTTGCCTCCCTGTACCTCACCTTTCCCGGCAACATCAACGCAGAGATCAACCTTTCCTGGCTCGCCCCTGCCAAGGAACATCGCTTCATTGTCGTCGGCAACAAAGCCATGGCCGTTTTTGACGATACCCTCGATTGGGATGAAAAACTGCGCATTTACCGCCATGATGCCGCCATGACATCAGGCCAGCCAGCGCACCTCATCCGCGACATGGAAGGTGAAGCCATCAAGGTGCCCTTCAAGGAACCTCTCCTGAACGAATGCGCCACTTTCCTTGATTGCATCGCCAACAACACAGAACCACACAGCAATGGCCAGGAGGCCACCCGGGTGATCAAAATCCTGGAACAGGCAGACCCGGCACTCACCCCATCAATAACCATCAGCAAGGTGAGTTAAGTTTAAAACAGTCGAAGCGAACTGAAGAGATTTTAAATCTATGGAAAAAATTCAATTTATTGATCTAGCCGCCCAACAACAGCGCCTCGGCTCAAAGGTAACGGAGAGCATCAATGCCGTCCTTGCCCATGGCCAGTACATCATGGGGCCGGAAGTGAGAGAGCTTGAAGAAAAACTGGCCGAGTTCGGCAAAACAAATCACGCCCTCTCTTGTTCAAACGGATCAGATGCCATTTTTCTCGCCCTGCTGGCTCTCGAAATCGGCCCTGGTGATGCCGTATTTGTCCCAAGTTTTACCTTTGCCGCAACAGCAGAAATGGTGGCGTTAATCGGGGCAACGCCCGTTTTCGTTGATGTCCTTGAAGACACATACAACATGGACCCTGCTCATCTGAAAGCCGCTATCACTGACATCCGTGCAAATTCAGACCTCACCCCCAAAGCCGTTATGGCTGTCGACCTGTTTGGTCAAATCGCCGATTATCCGGCCATCACACAGATTGCAAAAGAAGAAGGGCTTTACCTCATTGCTGACGCGGCACAAGGCTTTGGCTCGACCATTGGCGGCCAGCAGGCCGGTGACTTTGCCGACATGGTAACAACCAGCTTCTTTCCAGCCAAACCGCTTGGTTGTTATGGTGATGGCGGCGCAGTCCTGACCAATAATGATGAATTTCTGGATCGCCTGGTATCGCTGCGCAATCACGGCCAGGGCGTGGACAGATACGACAATGTCCGCATTGGCATAAACGGCCGGCTCGATTCAATGCAGGCAGCTATCCTGCTGTTGAAACTCGAAATTTTCCCGGATGAGATCAACCGCAGAAACGAGATCGCTCAAAGATATAATGAAGGTCTGGAAGGGCTCGTGACAGCCCCGTTCGTGCCTGAAACCATCATCTCTACCTGGGCCCAGTACACCATAAAGACGCCTGAAAGGGATAAAATTTCTACTGAGTTGCGAGAGGAAAATATCCCGACAGCGATTTATTATGCCAAGCCCCTGCATAAGCAAACCGTCTATAAAAATTACCCGCTCGGGCAAGGCGCCCTGCCGGTAACAGATGCTCTCTCCACAAAGGTGATCAGCCTGCCAATGCACCCCTATCTCAAGGCCGAAACCCAGGACCGCATCATAACAGCCATCAAACGCACACTCGGTTAAACACTGCGGAGAGTTCGCCGTATAATAAAAGCGCCCCTATTTTGATAGGGGCGCGATGATCTAGTGCAATAAACCCTGAAGGAAATGACCCTTGGTATTGCGCCCGCTCTAAAGCTTGGCCAGGATACCATCAGCCCCGCTCACAGTGACCAAAGTCGGGTCTTCTTCAACCGCAAGTGATTTGACAACCCCATCCTCAACAAGCATTGAAAAGCGCTTCAAACGCAACCCCAGACCAAACCCGGCACCATCAAGGTCAAGCCCAGTCGCTTTGGCAAACGAACCATTTCCATCAGAAAGAACGGTAACCGAACCGCCCGCACCCGACGTGTCAGACCAGGCCTGCATCACAAACGGATCGTTCACCGCGATACAGTAAATGTCATCAATCCCTTTGGCCTTCAGGTCGCTGGCAGCTGCAATAAAACCAGGCATGTGTGTTTCGGAACAGGTCGGTGTGAAAGCACCCGGCACAGCAAACAGAACAACCTTTTTGCCCTGAAATAATGCTGAGCTTGAATGCGGCTGAGGGCCATCCTCAGAAAGTGTAAAAACTTCAACATCCGGTAATTGATCGCCTACAGAAATGGTCATAAAACCCACCCCTTTCAAATGAGTACAAATTTATTTAGTGATATTCAGCACAACTTTACCTGACATTACAAGGTTGCACAATTGGCCGCTCACCCACTTTTAAAGTGCAAATCAACTTCGCCGTCTGAAACACATCAGGATCATCAACCCCTGCCAGATTGATCTGAAAGCGAACATCATCCCCCTTCCCCTCCTCTGCAATCACACGTTTAGGCATCGGTACATAAAGCCCGTCAGCACCTTCAACAAATAACTCAATATCGTCTCTTGGCTTTGCTCCCTGTACTTCAATTTCAAGGATCTTCCTGTCCCCGCCAAGATAGTTCACCTTGCGCACCCCAACTTCACTTTCAGGCCCCGTCAGTTGCGGAATTTCAGCAAGCGCCATGGAAAATACCGGTCCAAAAGGTCCTTCAAGAGGATGTGTCAGCACCAGAGAATGTTCCGCTGAAACCGGCACACAAAGATCATAGCAAATGGCATAGGCCGCATTCAGCTTAAGTTTTATAGGTTTAAGGGGATCAATCGGTTGTAATAAAACAGGCAGGGTTACACGCGATTTGTACCCGATGGAAAAACCACCAGGGTCTTTAAAGCGTATAGGCACCGGGTAAAGCACTTCTGCCTTGAAGAGATTTTCAGAGCCTGACCAGTCAAAGTCAGGCGGAATGCCGGTATCACCGGGCGTGCGCCAGTATGTTTTCCAGTTCGGGGCAAGACGGATTTCAATGCCCGCAAACAGCCGCGTTTGCCCCTGCCATTCCGCTTCACCGGCTATCAACCGCAATTGAGAGCGTTTACCGCCTTGCCAGTCTGTGGAAGTTGTGAGTTCACCGCCATGAGCACCTGTCACAGATAGCCCGGACAAGAGCAGCAGCAAGCCGCCAGACCGCAAAAGTCTAACAAGATTGAACAATAATAAATTTGGCCACAACATTAAAATAATCATCCATTACCAATTCAGGAACCCGTTAAAGTAACAGGTAATATAGGCTGAAAACAGCCCATTGAACCCATTCATCCTGTTAAAGGACGTTTCTAACATGGGTTAAGCATTATTGCTTTTCAATTCCTCATCACAATAGAGTGAAACAAATCAGCAACATAAAGCGGCTTCATCAGCCAAAACAAAAGTCCGTGAATTCCAAAATGTAGAAAATATCGTTAAACTGGGAAAATCTGAGTAATTGTGCATCAATAGAGGTGAAGAGACCGTCAGTATAAGCACCAGCCTTGACTTGTGAAATTAATCAAACCCTCACAACACAGGCACCCGAAACTGATCTGATGATATACTCGGCAAGCATGGCAACTATGGCCTGAAAAAAACGCAACAGTGATGAAACTATGGATGAAAACAACTCATCATTTTTAGACAATAACATGAGCGGGCAACTTCTCATTGCCATGCCCGGCATGCCTGATCCCAATTTCACAGGATCGGTCATCTATATTTGTGCCCATTCCGAGGAAGGGGCCATGGGTTTGGTCATAAACCGCCAGGCAGAAGATATAAATTTCAAAGAACTGCTTTCAAAACTCTTCACACCCGATGGCAGCAACCCGATAGCGGTCAGGGAAAATCATGAAGAACTGCCCTACATCCATATCGGCGGCCCAATGGAATCCGGCCGCGGTTTTGTACTTCATTCCTCAGACTATCACTCAACAGAACACACATTCCCCGTCAACGAAAGCGTTTCCCTGACAGCAACGCTCGACATTCTGAAAGCCATTGCCAGCGGCCAGGGCCCGGCCAATACTTTGCTGGCCCTCGGCTATGCCGGCTGGGCCCCCGGCCAGCTGGAACAGGAAATGAGTGAAACCGGCTGGCTGCATTGCCCGGCAAACCCTGAACTCATTTTTAACACGGATGCAGAGCGCAAATATAAGCGGGCCTTTGAAACCCTCGGAATTGACCCCGCCTTTTTGGTAAACGACACTGGCCACGCCTGATTGCAACTGCCAACGCATCACACCCTGAAAAATAACAAGAGTGATGAAACGCACCCCCCTCTGTGAAACACCCCTCTCAGCCGAATACCATGACATATCAACAGCCCCAACCCACTTCTTGCAATACAAACCCGCTGCTTGCAATCAGAGATAACCGGCTTTGAGAGCCCCAATGGCAAAACCACCAGTGCCACACATTTGGGCCAGCAATTGCTCATTATCCGTCATGGAGTGGAGAGAGAAGATTTAACAGCCAGCCCTTCAGCCTCTGGGAAAAGGGGTTTTACCTTTGTTTTTCGGCCCGCCAACAGGTTTTTTCATCGGGCCCGCGCCGCTTCCCGGCTTAAGCGGGTAGCCTTTTTGTGGCTCACCTTTATGAGGCCCGCCCTGTGGGGGCTCTCCTTGTCCATAAAGCCGGTCCTGTGCAGTTAATGCTGCAGCGCCAGCTTTGGGAGCCCCTTTAAGTTTGGTCGCTTCCATGGAAAATTTACGCTTTGTCACCTTCGGCACATCAACAGCACGTTCCCCAGGCGGGGCATAAGGCTCAGCATCAAGATTGGTCACATCAGAATAACTGTCACCGCGCGCCAGTTGTTGATAAATATCATTCGAGGGAAGTGAAGATTTCATAGAGGACAAACGCTGATCAAAAGCATCTTTCAGCTCATCAGGGTCTGTATCTGCCGGGTGCAAATTCCCGGATTTAGCGCCCTTCTCCGCCCCTCTGTCTGCACCGTGAGCCAGTGGCATGTCACCTGCCATTTGTTGCTTGCGCGCTGCTTCCACTTCAGGCCCTGTTAACGGAAAACGCTCTGCATCACCAAGTGGCCCCATGCCGGTCTCATTAACCCCAGGCATTTGATGCCCATTTCCATGGGCAGGTTTCCCGGGATGCACCGCTGGCCCCGCGTCTTTTTTAGCCTTTACCCCAGCTTTTGCTTTACCAGCACCTGCAACCTTCTGTTCAGGTCGCAGCATTCCATTTGCCATCTCTTTTTGCATATGAGCTTTGGGATCAAACTCAGCCGGGGCCGGTTTTTGCCCTTGAATAACTTTTTGCACGGCCGGTACAATTGGTGCAGGCATTTCATCAAGCTGCTTAAGACCCTCAGCTTCAAATTCACCCTGCTGCCCCTCTTTGGCTGTCTTCGCGCGAATAACACTGAAGAGCCCGTCCCGACCTTTTTCCTTGACGGTTTTAGAAAGCGCTTCAAGCAGATAAATTACATCTTTCTGAGACATCGGTTCGCCAAAGAAATAACCCTGCGCAAACCCGCAGCCGATTGATCTCAAAAGCATAACGTCTTCTTCGCTTTCCACACCCTCTGCAACCACATTCATATCAAGCTCATTGGCAAGCGCCACAACAGAGCGCAAAATTGCCGGCCCGGTTTTACCATATGCCACATTATGCACAATAGAACGGTCAACCTTCAGCGTATCAAACGGGAACCGGTGCAGATAGCTAAGGCTGGAATAACCTGTCCCAAAATCATCAAGGGCCAGGCTTGCCCCGGCATTACGCAACCAACCAAGAATCTCCACTGCCACTTCAGGGTTTTCCATTACCAGAGATTCAGTGACCTCAAGTCTGAGAGACTCTTCCGGCAATTGCTCGCGCGCCAGAATCATCCGAACCTCCTGATAAAGCTCCTGGCGAAACAACTCGCGGCTGGAAATATTAACACTCACCACCAACGGATCATCATTGCGAACCAAAATCCGGTTCCATTGCACAGCATCTTTCACCGCCTGGTTAAGCACATAAGCCCCAAGCTCGGAAATAAGATCACTTTCCTCGGCAATCGGAATGAACTCATCTGGTGAAAGCCGCCCGTGTTTGGGGTGATCCCAGCGAATAAGCGCTTCAAACCCACTAAGGTCTTCGCCCTTCAGTTTGGTAATCGGCTGATAAAGTATCTTGATCTGCCGCCGCTCTATGGCCCGGCGCAGGTCACTTTCAAGCGCAAGCCTGTTGTCACGCTCACCGCGCATGGTCGGTTTGAAAATTTCAATCCTGTCCGTACCAGACCGCTTGGCCCGGTACATGGCAAGCTCAGCTTCATTGACAAGATCCTGATGATGGATCTGGGTTCCGTCGTATACAGCAATACCAATAGACCCGGTAAGAATAATTTCCTTGCCGCCAATTTTCATCGGGCTACGCAGCGATCGCCTGATACGCTCAGCCAGAAGTGCAATTTCCTGCGGGTTATTCTCAGTCACCAGCAGAACCGCAAACTGATCACCGCTTAACCGGGCCAGACTGTCCTGCGGCCCAAGATGGCGCTGCAAACGCCGTGCAATGGTCAGCAACATAGTGTCACCAATCACCATACCGAATGACTGGTTCACATCCTTGAAGCGATCAATATCAACAAACAACACAGTCGGCGGGCTGACATTGCCTTCCTCTTTCACCCGTGTCACCGCAATGCTCAGCCTATCGAGAAAGAGCTCCCGGTTCGGCAGGCCGGTCAGGCTGTCATGCACCGCATCATTCAACAATCGTTCCTGCGAATGTTTCATGCTGGAAATGTCACGCATCAGACCAACACAGCGCAGGGACCTTTGATGTGGCATCGTCACGGAATGGGCCCGCAGCTCATACCAGAGGAAATGCCCCTCATGGCCGCGCATACGGAACTCAAGCTGCAACTCACCGCCATTTTTCTCCTGCAGGGCCCGCATCAACAGCCGGAACCGCTCCCGGTCAGAGGGGTGAAGATATTGCAGCCACTGTTCAACCCGGCAGGTCAGCTCACCCTCATGCAGGCCAAGGGCATCTTCAACCTCAGCACTGACAGAAATTTCATCCCGCCGTGAGGACCATTGCCAAACCGCCGCCGCCGCCCCATCAAGAGCAAGAGAGCGTAACTGCAACTGTGAGGGCGGTGCACCGGCAAGCGGCTCAAACGAGCGAAAGGCAAATTGCGTTACAGTGAAACCCAGTAGAACCAAAATCAGCACCAGACCGGATGTAAGTGCCGGCGCGACAATATCACCAGAAAGCTGGCCGGTCGCGGCAACCCCCGCACCAAACAACCAGACCAGAAACAACAGCCAGGTTGGCACCAGTGCCAGCGCCCGGTCCTGCCCGCGCACCGCCAGATAACCAATAAGCAGAGAACCCATGCCACCAAGAAACAGAAGTGATATCCGCGCCAGCCCGGAAACCAGCGTTGGATCAAGAATGGCGACGCCAATCAACCCCAGCTGGCCCACGATCCAGATACCAAACAGCATCCGGATCCAGCCATGCCAGAACCGCAACCTGAGAAACACATATAGGAAAATCACCAGGCTGGCTGCAATTGAGGCTTCTGTCGCCGCCCGGTAAATGGCATTCTGGCTGGGATCCAGCCGGAAAAGCTTGTGCCAGAACCCAAAATCAACACAGAGATAAGCCCCGACACACCAGGCAATGAAGGCATTGGCAGGAAAGATCGCCTTGTGATTGGCAACAAAAATCGCTGTCAGAAAGATTGCCAGAATGCCGACAATCCCGAGCATGATGCCATTAAAGAGCGTCATGTTTCTGAGTTTTTTGGAAAGCGCCAGCGGCTCCCATAAAAACACGCGCGGAAACCGGGTATTGGAAAGCTCGGCAACGAAAGTCACAGTTGTGCCCGGCTCCAGCGTCACACTGAAAATATCAACCGCATCATCGGGCACTCGCAAGGGCAAAAAACCGACAGACGGCGTCATGTGAACAATGCGTTGCGCATCAAGATCAGGCCGCAGGATCCTGGATCCGATGATATTATAACGTTTCGCCGTGACCAGCCGCACAATGCGTTTGTCAGTCGGATTTTTGAGGGCAAACACAATCCATTTCGGGTCAGTCCCCGGGGTTTGTGCCTTAACGGCCATCCGGTTGGAAATACCCGCCCCGTCAACCGCTGTTTCAACCTGCAGCGTATCCCCGCGCTCTTTGTAATGCTCACTGAATTTGGTGATTTCAACACGCTCGATATCAGGCGTAACAATGATCGCTTCAAGCGCCTTTGAAGGCAGCGCGCCAGAGACAACCAGAAATGCAACCACCATCAGGCCTGAGCAATAGCGCAGCCAGCAACCGGCGTCAAAACGCGGTGAGACACCCCCGCGCCGCTCTGAACCGGGCGCAGTCTGGCCCCGGGCCCGAAGCCCCGGTGAAGCCCGAAGCCCCGGTGAAGAAAGAACAAAACTGAAAGCAGACCACCCTGCCTCGATCAATCTCATCATATGTTTCGAGAAGCGCGTCAAAACAGTCCTCTATTTAACCAATCTTGATATGATTGCCATTAGAAATGGCCCAATAAAATTGCGCCGAAAATTTGCCCCGTAAAGTTGCCATGTGAATAGGGCAATTGCATGGATTAAATCTTAGCCAAAGCCTTTATCCACGCCTCTTTCCCTGGCTTTGAAGTCCTCATCCAGATACCCGTAAAGAATATGGTCTTCCCATCTCCCATTTATACAGAGATAGCGGCGGGCAATTCCCTCTTTCTGAAAGCCACATTTTTCCAATACACGTATAGAAGCCAGGTTTCCTGGCATGGAGGCAGCCTCAAGGCGGTGCAACAGCAAATCCTTGAAAACAAACCGCTGAACGGCATTTACTGCCTCAGACATATAGCCTTTATTCTTGTAAGAGACACCCAGCCAGTAACCCATTGAAGCAGACTGGGTAACGCCCCGGCGCACATTGGAAAGTGTAACCCCGCCAACCAGCTGTTCTGAAGCCCGCTGAAAGATAAAAAAGGGGTATCCAGTACTATCACGAAACTCACGTTGGTAAAACCGCAAACGATTTCGAAACGCATCACGGCTCAGCTCATTGTCTGACCATTTCGGCTCAAACGGAACAAGCTCACCTGAACTCAAAGACCTGAGCTCAGACCAGGCCACGTAATCCCCCATTTGCGGCAATCGTAAGGTCAGACTTTCAGTTTTCAGGACCGGCCCTGGCTCCAGAGATTGTGATGGCCTTAGGAAAACCATTTGAACCTTATCCTTATCTGACCCTGATCATCGCCCCTGCCGGGTCAAAAAATCTGTTCATTCTGACCCGGACCGGAAATTTTATGATCCTGTTTCGAAGCAAAAGTTGAAGTTAACCCCTCAAATTCGCCAATCTTTTGACCAGAGCCAACAATACTGATCGTCATCGGACCATCAACAATACATTTTCGAGCAAGTGCAACACAATCCTCAATTGTGACAGCTTCGGTAGCTTTCAGCAACTCCCGGGGCTCAATGATACGGTCAAAAAACAGCAACTGCCGTGCCAGTTGTTCGACCCTCGCACTGCTACTCTCCATCACCATGGCTAGACCGCAGGAAAGCTGTGCCCTGGCCCGGGAAAGTTCGCGGGCGGTGATCCCGCCTTCGGCTATCTTCTGCATCTCGGAGATGATTATTTCTGTTGTGGCAAGAGCCTGGTGCGGGTCCGTTGCGGCATAAGCGCCAAGCAAGCCACCATCTTCAAAAGCAGTATGAAAACTATAAACATGGTAGGCAAGACCACGTGCTTCGCGCACTTCCTGAAACAGCCTTGATGCCATCCCACCGCCTAGCACCGTGTTTAAAATCTGCGCTGTGTAAATATCAGTGCCGCAAAATCCAACTCCCTCAAAACCGACAACCATATGCGCCTGCTCAAAGTTTTTCTCGTCAAACACCACCCCGCCGCCGGAATAGCTGGCCGGGGCCAGCGGTGCACCGCACCCGGCAGGCAAAGCGTCAAAATACCGCCCCGCCAGTGACAGCAATTCTTCATGTGAAACCGCCCCGCAGGCAGAAAGCACCATATCCCCGGCTTTATAATTCTGGGTTAGAAATGACCTTAAATCTGTCTTTTTCAGCCGCGTGACAATCTCGGCCCGGCCCATGACAGGGCGCCCTACAGCCTGGCCTGGAAACGCTGCCAACATCATCCGGTCGAAAACACGTTCTTCCGGCTGATCATCGGCCGCCAGAATCTCCTGGCAAATCACATCAGCCTCATGCGCCAGATCTTCATCATTAATCTCGGTGTTAAGAACAATATCGGCAATCAGCTCCACCGCCGTATCCAGTGAGCCTTCCAGAACCTGGGCAAAATAAGAAGTCTGATCAAGCCCTGTTGCGGCATTCAGATCACCACCAACCTGCTCAATCTCTTCAACAATGGCGCGGGCGCTGCGGGTCTTGGTACCCTTGAAAGCCATGTGCTCCAGAAAATGCGCAATCCCATTCTGCGCTTCGGTTTCCCGGCGGCTCCCCGCTTTCACCCAAAGCCCAAGGCTGACAAGTTCAGTATGTGGCATCTGATGGCTGACCACCCGAAGACCGTTATCCAACCTGGAAACCCGTACCCCCATCAGGCTGAACCGCCCAGACCAGTTTGCCCGGCCACATAGGCTTTCACAGCCTCAAGATCATTATCTAGAACCTCAAACCGTTCTTCATCTTTCAATTGGGCTTGCAATCTAGTGGGTTGTGGGGGTGGTGTCCCTGTTGCTTTTTCAACGACATCAGGGAATTTGGCCGGGTGCGCTGTAGAAAGACAGATCATGGGCACGCCGCCGGTGGCCGACTGCCGCCCCGCTTCAAGCGCAATGGCACTGTGCGGGTCAATCACATAATGATTGTCAACATATAGTGACTTGATCGTCTCAAATGTCTGCGCCTCATCAATGCAGACCCCTTTGAACAAACCCCGCATTGGCGCCAGCTCATTCTCCGAAAGCTGAAACTTGCCCTTAGTCGCCAAATCTTCCATGAGCGAAGAAACACGGCCGCTATCCCGGCCGGCCATCTCAAACAACAGACGTTCAAAATTGGAAGAGACCTGAATATCCATACTGGGGCTGTAAGTTGCCGTTACACCCTGCGGCTCATAAATGCCGGTCTCCAGCACCCGCACCAGAATATCATTGACGTTGGTCGCAACCACAAGCTGCTCAATCGGAAGCCCCATCTTGTGCGCAACAAACCCGGCAAACACATCGCCAAAATTACCCGTCGGCACCGAAAAGGACACCGGCCGCGCTGGTGCGCCAAGGCTCACACCGGCCGTGAAATAATAAACCACCTGCGCCATAATCCGCGCCCAGTTGATGGAATTCACCCCGGTGATCCGGTACTGGTCACGAAACTCAAGATCGTTAAACAGCCCCTTAACCACATGCTGGCAATCATCAAATGTACCTTCAAGTGCAATATTAAAAACATTCTCTTCACTGGCAGAGGTCATCTGCCGGCGCTGAACATCTGAAACCCGCCCCGCAGGGTGGAGGATAAAAATATCAATCGCACGGCGCCCGCGAAATGCCTCAATCGCCGCCCCGCCTGTATCACCAGAAGTCGCGCCTAAAATCGTGGCCCGCTCTCCCCGTTTGATGAGGGCCCGGTCCATCAACCGCCCAAGGATCTGCATGGCAAAATCTTTAAACGCCAATGTTGGACCATGATAAAGCTCAGCGATAAACAGGTTGCTTTCTGCCTGCACCAGCGGCGCGACTGCCCTGTGAGAAAAGCCGCCATAGGCTTCCTTCAATAAAGCGCGAAACTCATCTTCTGGAATTGAATTGCCAACAAACGGCGCCATCACCTCAAAAGCAACATCGCAATAAGGCTGCCCGGCAAAAGCTCTGATCTGCTCCGCTGTAAAAACAGGCCAGCTTTTGGGGACGTAAAGCCCCCCATCCCGGGCTAGACCGGCAAGTAGAACATCTTCAAATTCAAGCTCAGGCGCCGTGCCGCGTGTGCTAACATATTTCAAATCGAGTGATCTCCCAAATCCTGTCTACTACTTTGAAACCCGGAGGCGCTGATAGGCAAACGCGGCAAAAACCCCGATCAACGTCATGGCCAGCCCATACCAGGTCAGGGCATATCCAAGATGTTTATCGTGAAATTGTATCCGCGTCACCCCGGCTTTTGGCCACGTGCCAGTTTGTGCGTCCCTGCCTGCATCAACCATAAAAGAAAGCCGCCGCCCCTGATACCTGGAAAGCTGGTTATAAAGCCCCTCCCCGTCCCGCCAGAACCATTTGTTCGCCATAACTTCATTATCCGGTGTGAAAAGCCCCTGCATCTCAAAACGCCGCACCAGCCCTACCAGCTCAACGTCCCCTTCTGGCAAGCCATCCAGCCGGGTTTTCTGTGCTTTAAAGGCATCAGGCACAAAGCCCCTGTCAACAAAGACAATATCACCGCCCTGCTCCTCAAAAGGCGTAAGAATATGCCAGCCAACCTTTGAACCAAGAGGGAGAAAATAATGAATTTCCCTGTCATGCTGGAAACTTCCCTTTAAGCGAACCGGCTGGTATTCAACATCACCGCCTGCCAGTGCCTGGCTGTTAATCTCACGAAAGCTGAGTGGAGCAGCTTTCAAACGGGTTTCTACCTTTTCAATCAATTCTGCTTTAAACAACCGTCGCTTCATTTGCCAGTTTCCTAAACTGACCAGAATAAAAACCCCGGCAAGCGTAAACAGCAATGGCCATAGGAGACCCTTTTTATTGAAGGTAGAGATCATCTATCAATCTGCCCTTCGCGTGCCTGATGCTTATGCTGGAGCGCTATCAACAGCCCCTTAAAGGGGCGCAATAACCCGGCAGACAAAATAAGAATACCGGGAACCCAAAGCACAGCATGTACCCAGTAGGGCGGGCGAAAAGCAATCTCTGTCCAAATCGCCGCAGCCACAATCACAAACCCGACTATGAACATTATGAATATGGCAGGGCCGTCCCCGGAATCTGCAAATTCATAATCAAGCCCGCAGACCGAGCAACGCTTATCAAGGCTGATAAACCCTTTAAAAAGCTTCCCCTTGTGGCATTCAGGACATCTGCCCCTGATCCCGTATAAAATGGTCTTAAATGTTGAATGGCTCATATCAATAGTCACTTCAATTGAGGTAAACCCTGGCGAAAATGAGATAAGCCAAAGTTTGAGTGCTGAAAAGAAAGATGGCCCGGTGACATCAGTCAAACGGGCCATCTGAAAATATCATCACTGGTAAAAATCAGTGAGCACCTGGTGTGCCCTGCGCCCAGACGTAAATGCAGGCAAAAAGGAACAGCCAGACAACATCAACAAAGTGCCAGTACCAGGCAGCGGCCTCAAAGCCAAAATGTTGCTTGGGTGTAAAATGCCCAGCCAAAGCCCGGAACAGCATAACTGTCAGTGTGATCGTACCGACAATCACATGGAAACCATGAAACCCTGTCGCCATGAAGAATGTTGAGCCGTAAATATTACCGCCGCTGGCTTTGTTGAAGGCAAAACCGGCATGCATATATTCATATGCCTGACAGGCGGTGAATAGCACACCAAGCGCAATTGTCAGAACAAGGCCCCAGATAAGACCTTTCCGGTTACCTTCAACAAGCGAATGGTGCGCCCATGTCACCGTCGTGCCGGAAAGTAACAGGATGAGCGTGTTAACCAGAGGCAGCCCCCAGGGATCAAATGTATTCGTACCCTCGGGCGGCCAGATGCCTTTTGTCACTTCATTGCGGCCAACCATACCAATGGTCTCTTCGGCACCGCCAGCAGTCATGACCTGGCGCACTTCATCCGGAAACAGCGAGGCATCAAAAAACGCCCAGAACCAGGCGACGAAAAACATAACTTCAGAGGCAATAAAAAGGATCATCCCATAACGGTTGTGAATCTGAACAACCGGCGTGTGATCACCAAATTTCTCAGCTTCGCGCACAACATCGCGCCACCAGAGAAACATGGTCAGAAAAACAAGGCCAAAACCAATCCCCATGATCATGGGGCCGCCCTTATGCATAAATTGAATAGCGCCAATCGCCAGCACGAACGCTGCAATGGCCCCAACCAACGGCCAGGGGCTCGGGTTTACCAAATGATAATCATGCTCTTTAGCGTGTGAATCAGCCATTTATATCTTCTCCCAAAATTCTGTGCCCCATATGCACATTTATCAATAACAGGTCAAAATTCAAAATCATTTTCAAAAGCCACCAGAAATATGTGACCGGCCCTGAAATTTACCGCAGGGCAAAACCCTGCTCTTTAGCTTGGCAGCCTCTTGTTAGGATCACTGCTTAAGGCCAGCGGCTTTAATAGGTTTATTCTTTTCATAAAACACATAAGACAATGTAATTTCCTTGAGCTGCCGCCCGGACTTGTCTGTCACAATCTCCGGATCAACATAAAAACTCACCGGCATATCTATTTCTTCACCTGCCTCAAGCCGCTGCTCTGTAAAACAGAAACATTCAATCTTGTTAAAATAACTCCCGGCAATTTCGGGCGTCACATTGTAAACTGCCGTGCCACTCACGGCTTTATTCTGGCGGTTAATCGCCCTGAATTTCACAAAGACCGTCTCGCCGATGCGCACCTTGATCTCACGCTGCAAAGGCTTGAACGTCCAGTTTAACTCGCTTGCGGCAAGACCATCAAAACGAACCGTGATCATTTTATCAAGGATCACATCAGAATTCACATCAACCCGTTGTGTCGTCCCGCCATAGCCTGTCGCCTTGCAGAACATGTTGTAAAGCTCCGGTGAATAGACAACAACACCGGCCATAAACATCAGAACGCCCAGCAACGGCGCAACCACCCGCAAATGCTGCGGCGCTTTGGTCATAGACGCTTTGGTCATGGGCGCTTTGCTATCCTGTTTATGCTCGTTACGATTGTTCATATCTCTCCTGGTGAAATCTCACCCTTAAAGCGGGCGATCAAAAACCTGACCGCCAAGGCGGAAAATGGTAATAGCGTAAAACAGCAGGGCAAACCCAACCAGAATAAGCGCAATGGCAATGGAGCGGTTTCTGCGTTTTTTCTGCTCTTCCTCAGTCATAATATAACAACACCCATCAAAACCCGATCGCGGAGAGCCCCAAAGGCACCAGCTTCTCAAGCAGGAGCATCAGGTAAAGCGCGAACAGATAAAAAATGGAAAATAAAAACAGCCGTTTGGCAACCTGATCCGCAGCGCCGCCATTGCGCTTGCTGAAAACCTGATGCGCCAGATACAAAAACACGGCACCAAGCCCGGTACTCAGCACCAGATAAGACAGCCCTGCAAACCCGGCAAAATAGGGCAAAACCGTGAGTGGTACCATCAGGTAGCTGTAAACCAGAATATGTTGCCGCGTCACATCAGGCCCGGAGACCACAGGCAGCATCGGCACGCCAACGCGGCTATAGTCGCGGCAGCGATATAGTGAAAGCGCCCAGAAATGCGGCGGCGTCCACATGAATATAATCAGGAACAGAATAAAACCTTCAACTGACACAGTGCCAGTTACAGCGGCCCAGCCAACCATCGGCGGCAGCGCGCCCGCCGCCCCGCCAATCACAATGTTCTGCGGTGTCCGGCGTTTGAGCCACATTGTATAAATGAAAAGGTAAAACCCAATGGTAAAGGCAAGCAGCCCCGCTGCGACCCAGTTTGTCGCCAGACCCAGCACCAGAACCGAAAACACACTCAGCACAATACCCAGCGCCAGCGCTTCTTCCTGAAGCACCCGCCCGCGCGGAATAGGCCTGGCCGCAGTGCGTTGCATACGCCCGTCAATATCAGCGTCATACCACATATTCAACGCCCCGGACGCCCCGGCCCCAACAGCAATCGCCAGCAGGGCAACAAAACCAAGAAACGGGTGAATTCCACCAGGGGCCAGCATAAGCCCGACAAAACTTGTAAAAACCACAAGTGACATCACCCGCGGCTTCAAAAGCGCCACATAATCTTTCACCTCACCGCCAATGGTCTGGCCGTAAGTGTCTTCGATCATATCCAAGCTTACATCACTCATCTAAAATACCGTTATTTGAAACATCCGATGGGAAAAAGTCAGGTCTCAATTGCCCAAAAGGCCAAATTCTGGCGCCGCCAGATGGCAGCGCCAGAATGAGCTATTGATTTACTTAATACGCGGCAATTCAGAAAACTGGTGGAACGGCGGCGGAGAGGACAATGTCCACTCAAGCGTTGTTGCCCCTTCACCCCATGGGTTACCAGCAGCCTTTTCACGGCGCACCAGCGCAAGCAGCATGGTGACAAGGAAGACACCAACAGCAGCCGCAGTGATATAGGAACCAATGGAAGAAACATAGTTCCAGCCCGCATAGGCATCAGGATAGTCAGCATACCGGCGCGGCATCCCTGCAAGTCCGAGGAAATGCTGCGGGAAGAAAATCAGGTTGGCACCGCCAAACATCAGCCAGAAATGCAGTTTGGCCAGCGCATCCGAATAGGTAATGCCGAACATCTTGGGGAACCAGTAATACCAGCCAGCAAAGATTGAGAAAACAGCACCTAGTGAAAGCACATAATGGAAATGCGCTACCACATAATACGTATCATGCAACGCTCTGTCGACACCGGCATTCGCCAGTACAACACCGGTCACACCGCCAACGGTAAAGAGGAAAATAAAGCCGATAGACCAGAGCATCGGCGCTTTGAATGAGAGTGAACCACCCCACATCGTCGCAATCCAGGAAAAGATTTTCACGCCTGTTGGCACCGCAATAACCATGGTGGCAAGCATGAAATAGGCCTGGCTGTCAACGCTCATGCCGGAAGCATACATATGGTGCGCCCAGACAATAAAGCCAACAAGGCCAATCGCAACCATGGCATAAGCCATGCCAAGATAGCCAAACACAGGTTTCTTGGAAAAAGTTGATACGATCTGTGAGATAATACCAAAACCGGGCAGGATCAGAATATAAACCTCAGGGTGACCGAAGAACCAGAAAAGATGCTGATAAAGTAATGGATCACCGCCGCCTTCAGGGCTGAAGAAAGAGGTGCCAAAGTTCCTGTCTGTCAGCAGCATGGTGATGGCACCGGCAAGTACTGGCAATGATAATAGCAGCAAAAACGCCGTTACAAGCACTGACCAGACAAACAGCGGCATCTTATGCAGCGTCATGCCAGGCGCCCGCATATTGAAGATTGTGGTGATAAAGTTGATCGCACCAAGAATAGATGAGGCACCCGCAAGGTGGAGCGAAAGAATTGCGTAATCCATAGCCGCACTTGGGTGGCCGGTTGTTGAAAGCGGCGCATAGACGGTCCAGCCGGCACCAACACCCTGACTACCGGGTGGCCCCTGAAACAGAGAAAGCACAAGCAGAGCAAAAGCGGCGGGCAACAGCCAGAACGAAATATTGTTCATCCGCGGGAAGGCCATATCAGGCGCACCAATCATCAACGGAACAAACCAGTTGCCAAATCCACCAATCATCGCCGGCATCACCATGAAAAACACCATGATCAAACCATGTGCGGTGGTAAACACATTAAACATGTGCGGATTGTTAAAAATCTGCATTCCTGGTTCTTGCAATTCCATCCTCATACCAATGGATAAGGCACCACCTATCAAACCTGCCATAATTGCAAACAGCAGATAAAGTGTACCAATATCTTTGTGGTTGGTTGAGAAGAACCAGCGGGTGATAAAGCCCGGCTTATGGTCATCCACGTGCTCAGCGCCTGCTTGTGCCATCAACACTCTCCCCTAAACATTATCTATTTCGTTAAAACTAAAATCAATCGGTTAACTACTTGGCCAGCTTGGCAACTTTGCCGGCCTCATCATCATTTTTGGCCAGTTTGTAGCCATCATCAATGCTTTCTTTAGAAGCAAATTCTTCAGCAGCCTTTTTCAGCCACTGTTCGTATTCTTTTGCTGTCACAACTTTCACTTCAATCGGCATGAAAGCGTGTTTGGAACCGCAAAGCTCAGAGCATTGGCCATAATAAGTACCGGTCTTGCGCGCCTTGAACCAGGTCCTGGTAACCCGCCCGGGAACAGCATCCACCTTGACGCCAAAGCTAGGTACAGTCCAGTTATGGATAACGCCTGTGGGATCAGAAGTGATCAGCACATGCACCACTTTATTCACGGGTACAACAACAGCATTATCAGTGGCCAGCAAACGAGGCTGACCAGCGCTTAGATCGCCATCTTCGACCATCAGCGCATCAAAAACGATATCCTCATTATCCGGGTACTCATATTCCCAGTACCATTGATGACCGATAGCCTTGATCGTTACATCAGCTTTTGGAAAATCATACTGGTCGGAAAGCAACCGCCAGGACGGGATGGAAATAAAGACAAGAATGAGGATGGGAACAACAGTCCAGGCAAATTCAAGGGCTGTACTATGCGTGGTTTTGGAAGGAACAGGGTTGGCTTTCTCATTAAAGCGATAAATCACATAAACAAGTAACCCCAGAACAAAAATCGAAATCACCGTGATAAGAATCAGCAGCAGATTATGAAACTCAACAATCTGATCCATGATCGGGGTAACAGATTCGGAAAAACCCAGCTGCCAGTCCTCGGCGTGGACGGTCTCAGCTTGAAGAGAACCAGAAAAACCGGCCATCACCAGTTGAAACAAGGCAAACAGCCCCGCCATGTGGCCGATCCTTTTAAAGTTCTGCAATAATTTCTTAATCCCCAAATCCATAAGAATGCTCCCTAATTCTTAAAATCCACGCCCTGGGATCAAAATGTCCCCAGGTCACAATGTCCCGATTCTAAAGGGCGAAAAACGCCTCAATCATCCCAGCCAAAAAAGTCCACCCCATTCTGGTCCGTCAACAAGGTCATACATGCCAGTTTACATGAATGCCTCACACCATGTTCGCAAATGCCGGTCGATGATCGCAATCGCCGACAAAAGATAGCAAATGTTCACACCACCAGTTAGAGGTGAGTGAGCGGAGAACACAGTCAATTATATGAAAACGTTCCACCAGCTAAACTCTTTACGCCCTTAAGTCATAACATTGCCAACTTTAATTGGCGATAGGCACTTTCGCGTAAAAAATAATGGATTACAGGCAAACACCTCTTTTGGCAATATCACAAAGGTGAAATATCGTGCTTTGTGCGACAAATTTACGCATTAAGCGGCCACGAATGACCACAAAGATAATCTTTTTTCAAAAAAAGCCGCACACAGGCCACAGAATGGCAAGGCCCAACTTTAGCCAGATTTCCAAGCAAAGCCTATAGATCAACCAGTATAGCCGAAAAACAACAACACACCTGATCAGACAGCCCAAACAACAGGCCAACGATGAGGATAAGGCGTGGAGAAGATAAACACAGCCATATACAGCCCGGTCTTACATTCGTTAAAATTGGAATCTACTGTTCTGAAAGAAGTACCTCCTCATAATCGGCATTCTGATAAGGGGAGCGGGCTGCATTGCAAAAGTAAAGAAAACAAAAATCACAATCACGCAAACGGAACCAGAGCAGAAACGTCTGTTGTAAAGAGATGATCTGCCATAACATGAAAGTTACCAAAGTACCGGTGCACCGTTTCTGGAATGCATGGTAAACATCATAAAATCAAAAACCGGCAAAGCCGGAAGCAATACGATCAATATAATTACGATCAATAAAATGAAGACCCATATCAGCAAACTAACGGGTCATTAAATTTAACAAAATCAAAAGATTTGGGCACCCGGAACAACAGCCGCCCGGAAAGATGGAGCAAAACGCATCATGAAGCGCACACTCATCATCATGATAACCACGCTGCTAAGCGTCATGATCGCCATGCCACTGGCCGGTG
Organism: uncultured Rhodomicrobium sp.; assembly: GCA_964351785.1. Lineage (GTDB taxonomy): Bacteria > Pseudomonadota > Alphaproteobacteria > Rhizobiales > HXMU1428-3 > HXMU1428-3. Next base: position 22,040 of record CAYGPF010000010.1, on the reverse strand, counting down.
CTGGCCCTTTCAAGGTCCGTAAAACACTGGGACACTGGCACGTCAGCTGCGGTACGCCGCCAGGCGCCACCAGTGAAAAATGCGCCCTTGTGCAGGATGTCACCGATGAAACCAGGCCGAACTACAGCTTACGCGTCATATTTCTCCGCTCTAAAGATGGCAAAAAAGAAGTGCTCCGGGTTGTGGCGCCGCTTGGCGTTTTGCTGCCCACCGGGCTTGGCCTGAAAATCGACAACACCGATATGGGCCATGCCCCCTTTATGAAATGCGGCAAAATCGGTTGTATTGCAGAAGTTGTCGTCACTGAGAAAATTGTCACCAAATTCAAGACCGGAAAGAACGCCATCTTTATTATCTTCCAGACGCCGGAAGTCGGCATTGGTTTTCCCGTTTCTCTAAGCGGGTTTAATGACGGCTACAGTACATTGAAATAAAATTGAACCGGATCTGTTTCAATTAACAAAACCTCACAGCCATATATGGCAAAAAATCCCGCTTTTATTATATTGGCCAGGGGCCGGGCCATGTTCACCTGACCGGGCCGTGTTCACCTGATAAGTATACCCCTTTACCCATCTAAGGCCAAACCGCTCCTTCCCAACGCTAAGAAGGACGTGGCCTCCCCAAGCCACAAAAAAACCAGCGGCGAGATCAGCACCGCTGGTTCCATAAATACTTGTGCGGAGGGCAAAACTTGCCTGACCGCCTACCGCCACTGAATACCAAATTTACCAAACAATCGACAGGTTTTGAGAGTTAACCGGCGGCGTTTCTGGGCCCTTGCCCGTTGTTTGGGGGAATTCTGCCGACAAAAGCTTAAATGCCGACGATAATTATTGTGCCAGGCGTCACCATGCAGATCACAGCCTTTTTGGATGTTCTTCCGAAAATGGCTGATCGCCGTTTTAGCATAAACATCACAAGGTCCAGAACCCCGGGCCTCAAAGGAAAAACAGGACTGCAACCGTTTTTCACGTGCATCCTGCTCGACCGCTATTTCACGAATACCGGCACCAAGACAAAACTGGATATGATCTTTAATATTGCGGCTCCAACGGCCACGGTTGGAAACATCACAGCCCGCTTTCACCCGGCTTGCATTTTGCGCAATGGCGATGCGGCCATAATGATCACAGCGGGCTTTCTTGCTGTAATCAAGCTCAGAAAGACAGGTATTAATAGCCCGTTGCTGGCCCTGGCGCTCAGCTGCCAGTCCTTTTCTTTTCAACTTCATACAATGACGAAAGTGCCTGTCAGAATTGGAATGCCAGGCCCGCCCCCGATAACCACAGCCGCGCCGCTCGTTAAGCTCATTAAGCTCGGTGCTTTTGGCAGCCCATTTGTCACAAAAGGCAATCTGCTTCTTTTTACCCTTTTTGTTGGCATTCCCGCGAAAATCGTCAGTTTTCTTCCCCGAAATACAACAATTGTTTTTCAGCTCCAAACTCACTTCACGTTTCAGGCGGCATTCACCATAAGGCTTGTTACCGGGCTTTACGATGGTCCAGGCCAGACAGCGCCGGTCCTTCTCGCACGCGCGGCTGCATTTGCGCCGCTCACCGGCTTTAATGCGAAAAACCGAGTAATCACTGCCGATATAAATTTTATTGTTCTCAACAACCATTTCCGCATGCAACACAGAGGTCCCGGCCAGACTGAAACCAAAACTCAGACCAAGGCATACAGCGCTCATGAGCGCCGCGCGCGCCAGCTGAAAAGTTTTGAGCCCCTGTGTGGCCTTCTGCCGGGCATTACCGCCCCAAGGTAAGCGGCGACTTTGAAAGTCCCTACATTGAAAAAAGTGTCGATGGTTTTGTAAATCTCCTAAGAAAAGCACAACAATCCTCCCTTTTATTTGTTTTTCTGCCAAAGCAGCTTTTAACCCTTGAGCATCAAAAAGCTCAGACCAGAACTGAACCATAAGCACCAATCCATTGACGGGCCTTTAAAATAATAAGACACGCTAACATGTCAAAAGCTTGATGAAACCATTCAGTTTTATAAATTCACATCCAAAAATAGTCAGACAAACCAGACCCCTTGTGATAAAGAAAGGCTAATATCTGGCACCTGCTGCAATTGACCTCAAGGAAATGCCCCCGCAAGCAAACACCTCCGCAAGAAGCCGGCTGAAACAGCCCTACATCTGAGAAGCCCCAAACGAATTTTTACCAGCCCCAATTTATGACAACGACAAACCACGCAAACAAAGAGACGCCAGAACCCCCCGCTCCAAACAGAGCCCGGTTTTTACATGGCTCAACAATGTCACATATTTTGAGCATGACATTAGCCTCTTCAATTGGACTGCTTGCTGTTTTTTCCGTTGATTTCATTGATCTGTTTTTTCTCAGCCAGCTGGAAGACGCAGACATCCAGGCCGCTCTCGGCTTTACGGGCACCATCCAGTTTGCCACCATTTCGCTTGGCATTGGCCTCTCCATAGCCGCTGCTGCAACCGTCGCCCGCGCGGTTGGCGAAGATGATGAAAAGCGAACCAACCGCCTCACTCTCCACAATCTGATCTACGCTGTCCTCATCAGCATTGTGGTATCAATCTTACTGTTTGTAAGCCTGCCCTTCATTCTCAGCGGCCTTGGCGCAAAGGGCCGCGTACTGGAACTTTCCATCAGCTACCTGCAAATCCTTGTGCCCACAATGCTGTTGTTCTCACTCTCTATCTCATCAGCAGCAATGCTGCGCGGCCTTGGTGACGCACGGCGCGCCGCCCTCATCACAATAGGTGGCGGTATAACAAATGCGGTTCTTGACCCTGTGTTTATTTTCACGCTTGAGATGGGGTTTAATGGCGCCGCGATCGCCACCTCCCTTGCCCGCCTGGCGATGGCAGCGCTCGGTTTTTACGGCCTGTTTTATTGCCACAAAATCCCTGTTGAAATCACCCGCAGCACCCTCAAAAAGGATTTCAAGGGTTTTATGCGCATCGCAACCCCGGCCGTCCTCACCAATCTGGCCACGCCCGTCGGCAATGGCTATGTCACCTATGCCTCAGCCGCCTATGGCAATGCCGTGGTGGCGGCCTGGGCCGTGATTGCCCGCATTGTGCCATTGAGTTTTTGCGCCATCTTCGCGCTTTCTGGCGCCATCGGCCCGATCATTGGCCAAAACCTTGGTGGTAACAAATTGAGCCGCGTCAGAGAAACGCTCACCAACGCGGTGAAATTCAATTTGATATATACAGGCGTGGTCTGGGTAATACTGATCCTTGCTGCCCCCTTGATCATTTCCATCATGCAGCTTGAAGGCATCACAGCCAGCCTTGTTTCCTATTTTTGCATATGGATAAGCCCGCTCTTTGGCTTGACCGGGTTTTTGTTTATTTCAAACGCCGCTTTTAACAATCTCGATAAGCCACATTACTCAACATGGCTGAACTGGGCCCGCGCCACCCTGGGCACGGTTCCTTTTGTCATGGCAGGCAGTTATCTTGCCGGCGCTCACGGCCTCATAACCGGTCAGATCATTGGCGGGGCCATCGTTGCCATATTGAGCCTTTTTATCTGCTATCGCCTGATCAACCGCATCAGTAACCAGGCCCTGACCAGCCCGGAAAAAGACGAGATCCCGCAAACCAGATAACTGAGGGTCCCCATTATCAAAGCAAAGCAACGCTTTTAAAATTAATTCGTTTTTTTTTAAAAAGACTGAGTTTTATATAGCTGGTTGATATCACCGCCCCAGACTGTTTTGAAAAGATCAATCAAGCGGTCCGACTGGGACCATCCATCCTCTGCAATCTCATGAACAGGCTCAAGATAAATCTGCTCACTTTGCCCTTGTTCATTCAGACACCCGCGCGCCTTGAGCCCGGCATCAGCCATCGCCAGCACCTCTTTTGCTATCGCAATAAGCTCATATGCGCCAACTTTGGAGCGAAGGCCCTTTTTCGGCACCTCCCGTCTTAACTGATCGAGAACCTCATTGTTAAAGGGCCGGATAAGATCATAGGCCGCATCAAGACAGGATGGTTCATAAAACAACCCGGTCCAAAAGGCTGAAAGCGCCGTTAAATAGGGCTGCGGCCCGCAATCAGCACCGCGCATTTCAAGAAACCGTTTCAGCCGCACTTCCGGAAACAGCGTTGTCAAATGCAGCTCCCAGTCATCAAGGTTGGCGCGCTCCTGATCCACCCCCTCAATCTTCCCATCCAGAAAGTCCTGAAATGACTTACCGCCCGTATCCAGATAGCGCCCGCCCCTATAGAGAAAATACATCGGCACATTAAGCGCATAATCCACATATCGCTCAAACCCCATCCCCTCTTCAAATACGAAAGGCAGCATACCAGTGCGTGCCGGGTCAACATCAAGCCAGATCTCAGAGCGATAGGATTGATACCCGTTCAACTGCCCGCCGGAAAAAGCCGAATTGGCAAAGAGTGCGGTGGCAAGCGGCTGCAGGGCAAGGCCAACCCGGAATTTCCGAACCATGTCAGCTTCTGAAGAAAAATCGAGATTGACCTGAACGGTTGACGTGCAATGCATCATATCAAGGCCAAGCCCGCCAACCCTCGGCATGTAGGCGCGCATCACATCATAGCGCCCTTTCGGCATATGCGGCGTCTCAGAAAGCGAGAACTTCGGGCTGTAGCCATTACCAAGGAATTGAACCCCAAGCGGCCCCGCCACCCGGCGCACATCATCAAGATGCGCCTGCAACTCATCAGCTGTCTGGTGCAGGTTCTGAAGCGGCGCCCCGGAAAGCTCAAACTGTCCGCCCGGTTCAAGCGTGATGCTGGAGGCAAACTTCCCGCAGCTGCTGGGTCGCTTCAGGCCGATAACATGCTCACCTTCAAAGGTTGGAGAATAACAGTCATCAAGTTCCAAAAGCCCTTTTAAAAGGGCCTCAATCCCTGCATGCCCCTCAAAGGCTACAGGTTCAACATTAGTTTCCTTGTAGGGGAACTTCTCATGTTCAGTGCCAATCAGGGCCTGCTCAAGCGGTTTCATGCCAGCCATCAGATCTTCAATTAGATCAGTGCGCCCCTCGATAGGCCTGCACTGTTCCTGCGCATCCGCCATACATTCCTCCCAGATCAATCCAAATTCGAGGAACCCTCGAAAAAGCACAGCCAAAAACAAAACGGCCAAAATCCAAACGGCCAAAATCCGAACGGAACAGGAGGGTTATGACCAATCCCCAACAACCGCATTCACAAGGGCAAGGCTGGCAACAGCCGCCGTATCCGCCCGCAGGATGCGCGGGCCAAGTGAAAGCGGTGTAACAAATCTTTGCTCTGCCAGCAAGCTGCGTTCTTGCGGGCTGAACCCGCCCTCAGGGCCAATAAGTACAGCAATTTTTGTCGTTTTAATTCCCGTTAACGCTTGTAGCGGATCGGTTGCATCTTTTCCTTCATCACAAAAAATGAGCGCCCGCTCGTCATCCCAGTGTTCAAGGAGAGAAACAAGCTTTTCTGGGGGGGCTATTTCCGGCACAGACAGCAAATGACATTGCTCCGCCGCCTCGACAGCATTTGCCTGCATCCGCTCCAGATTAATCCGCTCCACCTGCCCATATTCAGTCAGAACGGGGCATAACCGGGCAACCCCCATCTCAGTTGCTTTCTGGACCATGTAATCAAGACGGGCTCGTTTCAAGGGCGCAAACAGATAATAAATATCAGGCCCTGAACACTGACCGCGCAGCAGATCCCTGACCTGAAGCCGGGCCCCGCGTTTTCCAATCCGTTTCAAGGAGGCTGACCATTCACCGTCCCGCCCATTGAATAATTTAACGAAGCCCCCTTCATCCAGACGCATAACATTGAGAAGGTAATGTGCCTGCCCCTTATCGCACTCCAGTTCGTTGCCGCTGGCCAAATCACCAGCAACAAACAACCGCACATTAAGCGCTTTGCCCATTCGCCCATCTATCCCGTTTAAAATCCATAAGGTTCACACCTCTGTCAGCTGAATGGAAACCTTGCACAATCGTCCTGAGTGTGCACATTTGCCTTTACACAAAACAACTTATGTTCACTCAATAACCTTATTGATATTTTGGAATACACAACTTCTGAAATGAAAGTTACTATATACCGACATTATCATGGTGCAATAGCTATTTCATGCGACGTCAACCAGCAAAAAGATATGATCCATGAACAAAATGAAAAGGCAAAAAAAGCTGAACCACAATGATCAGGACAAGGCCTATGACGGCACATCAGGCAACTTATTGAGGAAACTGCTGCCCCGGGCAGCAGAACCATTCATACGCCTGCTTCGTCTTGACCGCCCCATCGGCACCTGGCTACTGGCCTGGCCAGCGCTTTGGGGGCTGGTTTTTGCCTACAGGAGCAATCTCTCTTTTCTGGTCCATAATATAGATCAATGGACCCCGCCTGTGATGTTTTTACTGTTTTTTCTGGGCGCCTTTTTCACAAGAAGTGCTGGTTGTGTCTTTAACGATCTCGTCGACCGCAAAATCGACGCCCAGGTCGCCCGCACCAAAGGCCGCCCCCTCGCCAGCGGCGCCATAAGCCCCCTTACCGCCATTCTGATTCTCTGTGTCTTGCTGCTGGCCGCCTTCATCCTGCTGCTGCAACTCAACAACCTGACAATCGGGCTTGGTGTCTTCATCATTTTGCCCATCCTCATCTACCCGTTCCTGAAACGCTGGACAAACTGGCCACAAGCCGGACTGGCACTTTGTTTTTCATGGGGCGCTCTGATGGGTTGGACAGCGGTCACGGACAGCGCCGACTGGATCGGCATATTGATCATGTTGGGCGCCTTCACCTGGACCATCGGCTTTGACACCATTTACGCCCATCAGGACAGGGAAGATGACGCAGTGATCGGCATGAAATCAACAGCACTGATGTTCGGTGATAAAACCAGACACTGGCTCACCCTGTTTTACAGCATCACCATTATCACATTGTTTTCCGCTGGTTGGATGATCGGCGCAAAATTGATTTTTTTCACAAGCATCGCCCTCGCCGCCCTTCATGCCAGTTGGCAGATCACCACACTCAACATTGATGATCCAGTCAATTGCCTGAAACGGTTTCGCTCCAATGGCTTCTTTGGCCTGATAATCTTTGTCGGCATGCTGGCAGATCTGGGCTTCGCTTACGCCATTAGCGGCGCGCCATAATTTCCCGCCCCGACACAGGCACCTGACGCCCGATTTTAGGCACACCACGTATTTTGGAAAAAAGCGGCCGTCTCTGAACCAGCCCGTATTCTTTCACCCGCCCAAAAGCCGAGCGGCAAAGCACAGACCCCATACGATCCTGCTGTTCATTGATAAACCCATCAGGGGATATGATAAGTTGGGGTAGGTTGAGTTTTTGCGACCAGAACTGCCATTGCGCCAGCAATTCATCTTCATGATCTGCATAATAGAGGAGAATGTCGCATTCCCTGTTTTCATGCATCAGATAAAGCAGAACGGCCTCAGACCGGGTCACTTGAGGCACCTCATATCCCACCCGGTTCAATAAAGGTGCGGCAATCTGCTTCATCGTTTGCAGAACAGATAGGTGCTGGACATCCGGCGCGGTACTGTATTCAACCGCAACGCCCAGAAACTCATCACACTGAAAAGAAGATGCAGCCGGTGACAGTGCTGGCAGTAAACAGCGCTCACGCACATCTATCCCGGTAGCAGCAATTGAGAGCGTCAGACTTGACCCCAGCGCTCTCCGCGCCGGGCCTGTCGGATAATACTCAATCTCAGCCGGCCATTTTTGGGGATATAGCCTCTCAGAAATAAGGACCGGAGCATAGCCCCAGTCCTGATTGTGCGCTAAACGCCTCACTGTTAACTCCCTGAAAAAGCCGTCTTATTGCGGCTTATCTTCAAGCAGTATGGCAAAAACTTATGAGTTTCAGATTAAGAGAGGTGGTTAATTTAGCTTTAAAAAACAAGTGACAAACCGTCCCGGATCAAGCACATTACAAATGGGGAGACAAAGCTGGAAACTATGAGTGTGCTGAAAAGCAGTAATTTCCAATTTCAAAATTTTGTCTAATGATGAGGCTAACAACTTTCCTATGCTTGGGACCCTGAAAAGCATATTTCCAATGAACACACCTGGCAATAGTACCCTGACAACGAGCAAAAGCGCAGGCAGAAGAGGCCGCACCCCCTCAAGCACAACTGCACCCGCACAATCATGCACGACCATAAGGTCAGCTGTAAGTTTAGCTACGGTCACAGACTATGAGGCAACCGCATGACAGCGCCTACCTCCCCCCTCTCCTCCGGTCTGATCAGCGCCATAAAAAAAGCCGGCGCCCTCGCCCTTGATCATTTCGGCACCAGCCTTAAGGTAGACACCAAATCCGATGGCAGTAAAGTCACCAGCGCGGATTATGCGGTTAACCATCTGCTCGAATCTGAGCTGCGCCCGCTCGATAAAAACATCGCCTGGTTATCTGAGGAAAGCCCCGTACATAAAGACCGCCTGAGCGCCAACCGCATCTGGATCATCGACCCGATAGACGGCACATCAAGCTATTTAAACGAAGATCAGGACTGGTGCATCGTCGCCGCCCTTGTGGAAAAGGGCATACCCATCCTCGGCGCCGTATACAATCCGCTAAGCCGTGAGCTTTACTTTGCAGAAAAACATAAGGGCGCGACCCTGAACGAACGGCCTTTAAAAACCAGCCCTGTCAACAGCCTGGATGACGCGGTCATCATCTCCTCAAAGGGGCACTTCAATCGCACCTTTCAGCAAGAAGGGGGAAAACCGGATCGGTTCTGGCGCTGTTCAATGGCCTACCGCATTGCTCTCGTCGCTGCAGGCAAAGCCGAAGCCACCATTTCCCTCACCCCGAAAAGTGATTGGGACATCGCCGCCAGCCATCTGATTCTGGAAGAAGCCGGCGGAAAAATCAGCACACCTGACGGCAGCGAAATAATCTACAACAAACCCCTCGTAACCCACAAAGGCATCGTTGCCAGTAATAATGCCCTTTATACCGAAATCATCAGCAAAACAGCAGTGGCAAGACCTCTGCAATCAAATGTGAAATAAACACAGGAGCAAATCACATGACCAAAGCAACCACTACCCAAAGCAAGCAACTCCTGCATCTTGTTTTTGGCGGCGAACTTTCTGATCTTGAGGGCATAGAATTCAAGGATCTCCAGGATCTTGAAATTGTCGGTATTTATCCAAATTACGCAACCGCCTACGATGCCTGGAAAACAAAAGCTCAAAACACTGTCGATCAGGCAAATATGCGTTATTTCATCGTCCATATGCACAGGCTGCTCGACCCGGAAACAGAGACCGGCGGGCATTAGACCCGCAAAACGCGCGAACACCTGAACCCACGTTAGCTATAAACAGGAACATATCCTATATTTGGCATGATTATCTGGAAAATTAACGCCATACCGCCTATAACCCATACACCCTATAGCAACATGTAATAAGAGTGTAGCTGGAAGATAAAAACCTGTGCAGGAAAAACTATTTACAGACAATGAGCTAAGCGAATCCAAAGTTGACAGCCTCAATGTGGAGTATACAACCAGGGAAGTCGCTTTGCGCATCTGGCATGAGCATTTGAAGCCGCGCTATAAATTGCTCATTCTGGCCAGCCTTGCTATGGCGGTTTCAGCCGGCACCACCGGGGCGGTACCGCTGCTCATCCAGCGCGCCACTGACGACATATTCATCAACCGCAATGAAAACATGATCCTTGTTTTATGTCTTGCTGTGGTTGCCGTGACAGCCCTGAAAACCCTCTCCGCCTATGTCTCAAGTGTCAGTGTTGGTTATCTAGGTCAGCGCTTTGTCTCGGATATGCGCATCAAAATGTTTGACCGTTTGACCAAAGCCGATCTCAGCTGGATTGAAGGCGTGCATTCCGGGCGCTTTCTCTCAGGTTTTTTAAATGACGCCAACCTCATCCGCATGACCGCCAGCCGCACCCTGGTAGCCCTCGTTGAAAATTTATTGAAGGTCGTCGCTCTCGCGCTGGTCATGCTCTGGATAGACTGGAAAATGGCATTACTGATCATGGTGGCAATGCCGCTCGGCGTTTATCTCCTCTCCAAACAACGGCGCAAGATGCGCAAATCAACCAGACAGAGCCTTGTTGAAACCGGGGAACTCTCAACCCTGATATCACAAACACTCAGAGGTTTGCGCATTGTCCGCGCCTACAGCCAGGAACAAAAAGAACTGGAGCGCGCCAGCACCGTGATCAACCGCGCCATGGAATACACAATGCGCGGTATGCGGGCTCAGGCCATCTCCAGCCCGGCCGTTGAATTTCTAACAGGTATCGGCTTTGCTCTGGTTATCTATTATGCCGGCATGGGCGGCATAAAGGGAACCGTGACCCTTGGTCAGTTCACAGCATTCATGGCCGCTGCCATGCTCATCTACCAGCCACTGAAAAGCCTGGCCACCTTGCAAACCGCTGTCCAGGAAGGCGTCGCGGCTGCCAGCCGGGTCTATGGCATTATTGACCATCAGGCCGCATTGATCGAAATTGAAAACGCTGAAGATCTGAAACTTGCTGAGGGTGAAATTGTCTTCGACAATGTTTCCTTCTCCTATGAAAAGAACAACCCCCTGTTTGAAAACTTTAGCCTCAAGGTTCCAGCCGGCAAAACCGTGGCTCTTGTCGGCCCCTCAGGCAGCGGCAAAAGCACTATATTAAATCTTGTTTTGCGCTTTTATGACCCAAGTCAGGGCCGGGTAATGATCGACGGGCAGGATATTTCAAAACTGACCTTCAAGTCGCTCCGCCACGCCATTGGTCTTGTCACTCAGGAACCTTTATTGTTTGACGAAACCATCGCCAACAACATTGCCTACGGCACAACGAATGCAACCCAGCAACAGATCATTGACGCTGCCAAAGCTGCCGCAGCCGACGACTTTATCCGAAAAACACCAGAGGCCTATAACAGCCCCATGGGTGAAGCAGGCAACTATCTCTCAGGCGGTGAAAAACAACGCATCGCCATCGCCCGCGCCATCTTGAAAAATGCCCCCATTCTTTTGCTGGATGAACCAACCAGCGCGCTTGATAGCAAATCAGAATCCAAATTCCAGGATGCTTTAAACGGCCTCATGAAAGGCCGCACCGTATTGATGATCGCCCACCGCCTGTCGACCGTAAAACAGGCTGATATAATAGTGGTGCTCTCAAACGGAAACATGGTAGAAATGGGGACATATGATGATCTGATAACCCAGGGCGGTTTGTTCTCGGAACTGCACGCTACACAGTTTGGCAACGACAAACCCCAGGAGACCAGCGCATCTGAACATTTGGCTGAATAAACCTGTATCAGGCGGATTAAAACCCACTTCAAAACAATTGGCCGCACGAAATCAAAAAGTCACAACCAAAAAGAAGCAATGTCCAAAACATTCACGAACAAATCCCTTTGGGCAAAGCGCCTGGCCAATGGCCTATCCAGATATATCCGCTTCACCAGGGACACCAGTCAATTCATCCATGAGCCCAGTGATATGGATAATTTTTTTCGCAAACAAAACCCCTTTATTCTCGGTGTCTGGCATGGCCAGTTTCTGCTCATCCCCACCATCCGTCCCGAAGATATCAGCGCGACCATTGTTGTCGGCGGTCACAAGGATGCTGAATTGGCCGCTGAAATTGTATCAAATTTTGGCGTGACGCCAATTCGTGGCTCAGGTGCCGGTGGGCGCCGTGTTGGCCGTGACCGGGGCGGATCGAAAGTGCTGCGCGCCGCAATAAAGGCCCTCAAATCAGGTGATTGCATCGTCTCGGTCGTGGATGTCCCGCCAGGCCCGGCTCAAAAAGCCGGCCCCGGCATCATAACAATGGCCCGTCTCTCAGGCCGCCCGATTATCCCGGCTGCAATTGCCACCAGAAATGCCATCACCCTCCAAAGCTGGAGCAGACTGACCATCAACCTCCCCTTTTCAAAAGGGTCACTCGTTGCCGGAGAGCCAATCTATATTCCCAAAAAGGCAACAGAGGCCGAACTTGAGGCCTACCGCCACCAGCTCGAAGACGCAATGGACAGGGTAACAAAACGCGCCTATGCCCTGGTTGGCAAAAGAGCAGATAAAATCCTCCCGCTCTGGCAACGCTCGCTAAACCCTGGCTTAGCCCTGAAAACTTATCAATGGGTAACCAGTGCTGCCAAACCCCTTGCGCCCCTCATTCTGAACTATCGTCTCAAACGCGGCAAGGAACTCATTGAGAAAAAAGACGAACGCCTGGGCAAGCCATCCCTGCCCCGCCCCAAAGGGCCGCTCTGGTGGTTTCATGCTGCAAGTGTTGGGGAAACAAATGCCATCCTTCCCCTGATCAACAGCCTTTTGAAGAAAAAAACCGATCTGACAATTTTGCTGACAACAGGCACTGTCACCTCCACCAGATTGGCAGAAAAACGCCTGCCAGAGCGCGCCATTCACCAGGCCATACCGCTTGACAATAAAGGCTTTATGCGCCGTTTTTTAAATCACTGGCAACCGGATATGGTGGCGCTGATAGAATCAGAAATCTGGCCAAACCTGATCCTCGAGGCAAAACAACAGGGCATTCCCCTTATTCTCATAAACGGCCGCATGTCCAAACGGTCATTTAAACGCTGGTTTAAAAAACCCGCCATGGCGCGCCCCCTCTTCGGCCGCTTTGACAAGGTACTTGCCCAGAGCCCGAATGACGCCAACCACTTCATCGCTCTTGGTGCTGAAAACGTGATGAACACCGGCAATCTCAAGGCCGATGCCCCCCCGCTCACCTATAACAATGATGAACTTGAGAAGCTCAGGAAGGCTTGCGGCTCCCGCCCGCTATTGCTGGCGGCAAGCACCCATAAAGGTGAGGAAGCGGAAATTCTGAAATGCCACAACCTCATCACCAAGGAACATCCGGACCTCCTGACCATCATCGTGCCGCGCCACCCGGAAAGAGCTGACGAAATCAGGGAAACATTAGCTGACGGCGGCCACAATATCCTCCTTAGAAGCGAAGCACCATACCCTGAAGCAGACACCAGCATCTATATCGCCAATACAATCGGTGAAATGGGCCTCTTTTATACCCTCTCGGACATCGCCTTCATCGGCGGCTCGCTCGTACCTCATGGTGGCCAAAACCCCATCGAGGCCGTGCGCCTTGGTGCGGTGGTGTTTTCCGGCCCGCATGTCAGAAACTTTGCCCGCTTTTATAATGAGCTCCACATACGCGGCGGCGCCATTCAGATAAGCAGCGGCGAAGAACTGGCAAGAAAAATCATTGCTTATTACAACAACCCCGGCCAACATGCGGAAATGACAAGCGGCGCCCTTGAAGCCCTTGAATATCTGGAAGGGGCCCAACAAATGACAGAAAAAATTCTGATGAATGAGCCCCCCCATTAACAGACCCACGACCTGTTAACCCCTGAAACATTTAGGCCATAACAGAGCAAAACAAGAGATAAGCCTGAGTTGAAAAGATATGAGTAAGGCAATGCATCCTCCCCACTGGTGGCAAAATGAAGACGGCGCGACCCTGCCAAAATATCTCAGCCCGCTAGGCAAGATTTATGGTCATATCGTCAAAACCAGATTTCGCTATACAAAACCCTTCCAGAGCAAATTACCTGTCATCTGCATTGGAAACTTCACCCTTGGCGGCACAGGCAAAACACCCCTGTCCCTCAAACTGGCCGAGTTGCTGATCCAGGAAGGCTGGTACCCGACATTTCTCAGCCGCGGCTATGGGGGCAGGAACAAAGGCCCGCTGCTGGTAGACAAGGATGAAAACGGTGCTGCCGAAGTGGGAGATGAGCCCCTGCTGCTGGCTGCCACAGCCCCGACAGTGATCGCCAAAAACCGGGTTGAAGGGGCTTGGCTGATCGAACAGCGAAGCACGGATCTGATCATAATGGATGACGGGTTTCAAAACCCAAGCGTCGCCAAAACCATATCCCTGCTTTGCCTTGATAGCGAAACCGGCTTTGGCAATGAGCGGATTTTCCCGGCCGGGCCTTTGCGCGCCCCGCTTGAGTTTCAGCTTGCCGCGGCCGATGCCATCATCATCACCGGCGGTCAAAATACCAAACGCGCAGAGCAATTGCGCACAAAATACAAATTCAGGAAACCGATTTTTTCAGGCAAAGTCCGCCCGGGGGCAGATACAGACTGGCTGCGCGAAAAACCAATCCTCGCCTTTGCCGGCATCGCCCAGCCGGAAAAGCTATTCAACACGCTGAGCAAGGCAGGCGGCAAGGTAATCCGGCGCATTCCCTTCCCTGATCATTACCAATACAAACCAAAAGACGCAGCCCATCTTACCAAACTGGCCCTCCGGGATGATCTGCAACTGGTCACCACTGAAAAGGACCTTGTGCGTATCGAGGAAAAAACTGACCATCAGCTCCGCGCTTTAAAGCGTATGAGCCGTTCGCTGCCGGTTAAATTTCATTTTAGTGAAGGGGATGAAAGGAAGCTGATAGCATTAATAAAAGAACGCATCAGCAAAACCAGAAAAGAAGATTAAGTCAGCGCGATAAAATCACAGACCAACATCATGCGGGCGAAATCAAAAAAATCAGGATAAGAAACAATCAGCAAGGGGGATGAAAAGACTAACCGGCGCGGCGGTGCTCCAAAAAAGCTTTCATGGCAACGTCGGCATTGGCATAGGCTTCCTGATGCTCAACACTCCAATATTTCAGATCACTGAGGGAAATCGGCTCTGCGGTCAGGGCACAAGTCACATAATCACCTTGAGACAGCACCTGAAATTCCCCATCAAGATATTTAATCTCAGCACGACGTTTTTTACCGAGTAATTTCTCAAATCTGTTCATCAATAAAGCCCCAACCCTCTCAAAGCTCACACAGCAGTAATTTTGGCAAAGAATGCACAGCAAAGCTATCACCGTCAAGTCAGACCGGCACCTTGTCTGAAAGAAGCAACTGGAATTTATATAGCACGGATGCATGTGGGCATTCTAAAGCGCAAAAAAGCGGAGGCTTGTGGGCATCCTAAAGCGCAGATAAAGCGGATGCTTGTGGGCATCCTAAAGCGTAAATAAAGCGGAGGCTTGTGGGCTTCTTAAGCTCAATAACATTTCCCGCTAAAAAAGCGATCCCTGCGCGCCGCCATCATTGTCTTTTTTGGCCGTTTTTTTCACCGCTTTCGGTGCTTTGGCGGCCCGCCCGCCAGTTTTCGTCTCTGTTGTTTCAAAGCCGGTGATCGCCGTAGCCACCTGGCCATCTATAAATTCCACATTTAATCTCTCACCCACATCCAAACCGGCGCGCGCCCGCACCATCTCACCGGCTTCATCCCGCACCAGTGCAAAACCGCGGGCCAACACACTTTGATAACTCAACGATTGCAAAAGCTGGCCAACCCCGTTCAGACGCGAGCGGGCCTGGCGAAGACGACCCGTCACGGCCTGATCCCGTCTATGCGCAACCCCATCCAGTTGCCGTCTCGCCTGTGCAACACCTGCCACCACACTTGAAGCCCTTACACCACCCGCCAGACGATGCAACCGCTCACGCCGAAACAGCAACCGTTGCCGGAGACTCAGCGGCAGCGTTCTGCCAAAACCATCCAGCCGGTCACGCCAGCGCTCAAACCTGTGACTGAGAAGACCCGGCTGAAACCGCCCGTCAAGTCGCTGCAAATGATGTCTTTGCGCGCGGGTAAAATGTCTCAGACCCTGTCCCAATCTCTGTGCCGCCCCATCAAGGCGCTGGCGGGGAATACCCAGGAGGTCAACCAGCCGCGGCAGACCACGCTGCGCCCCCATAAGCCCCATCCGTTTTGCTTCAAGTGACCGGCCTATGGCTTTCACCTGCCGGGCCCTGTAATCCGCAACCTTGCCAACCAGCTCAGAATATTTCGGCACCGCCCATTCAGCCGCCTTGGTCGGGGTGGGCGCCCGCGCATCCGCCACATAATCAATAAGGGTCCAGTCGGTTTCATGGCCCACTGCAGAAATGAGCGGTATCTGGCTGGCCGCTGCCGCCCGGGCCACGATCTCTTCATTAAAACTCCAGAGATCTTCAAGTGAGCCGCCGCCGCGCGCCACAATCAAAACATCAGGCCGCGGTAATGCCCCCTCACCGCTGATCTGGTTAAACCCGGCTATGCCGGCGGCAATTTCCTTTGCGGCCATCTCACCCTGAACCCTGACCGGCCAGACCAGAACATGCACCGGAAACCGCTCTTTAAAGCCGTGCATCATATCACGGATCACAGCCCCGGTCGGGGAGGTAACAATACCCACAACACGCGGCATGAAGGGAAGTTCTTGCTTGGCGCTTTCATCCATCAGGCCTTCTTTAGCGAGTTTTTTCTTGCGCTCTTCAAGCAGCGCCATCAAAGCCCCCTGACCGGCCGGCTCCAGGCTATCAATCACAATCTGATATTTGGACTGCCCCGGAAAGGTGGTGAGTTTACCTGTCACAATCACTTCAAGGCCCTGCTCCGGGCGAACCGTCAGCTGGCTGGCCTTACCGCGCCAGACCACACCGGAAATCACCGCTTTATCGTCTTTCAAATCAAGATAGACATGCCCTGATGCCGGCTGGCTGACCCGGCCAAGCTCACCGCGCACCCTGACATAGGAAAACTCCCCCTCAATAACCCGTTTTACCCGGCCAGAAAGCTCGGAAACGGTATATTCAGGCGTGTTGCTGGCGGGGGCTTGCGGGTCACCTTCAAAATCGAATTGCATGGAAAACTCACGGTTGCGTTGTGGAAATTCTGAACGTCATATCAAAAGTTCAAGGTCGCGTTATGGCCACTCTGAACTGCGATAAAATGACACGGGATACCATAGGAATAGAGCATATCATGCCAGAACACCTTATATTAACAGCTCAACAAAGTCGCACTTGCATCCCATCCTGTAAAGCCCGGCATGTCCAGACCAGCAAATAATCACCAGGAGAAGCCCGCTACGAACTTGACAGATCAGGCCGGAATGCTAGGCCTAACAAAACACCCGGAATGAGAGACAAAATCACTGGTAAAAAGGCCTGAACTCATGAATATATTGCTGATCGGCAGCGGCGGCCGCGAACACGCCCTGGCCTGGAAACTTTCAAAAAGTCCTGAGCTTTCAACCCTTTATATAGCCCCAGGCAATGATGGTATGAAAAACCTCGGAACGCTCACCGGGCTTGATGTCAAAAATCATGCAGAAGTGATCCGTTTTTGCAGGGAAAACACCATCGAACTGGTGATCATTGGCCCCGAAGCTCCCCTAGTTGCCGGCCTTGTTGATGATCTGGATCGTGCTGGCATCCACAGTTTTGGCCCCACAAAAGCCGCCGCCGCACTGGAAGGCTCCAAAGGTTTCACCAAGGACATTTGCCGGGATTATGACATCCCGACCGCCCGTTATGGCCGTTTTACCAACCCTGAAGACGCCCTAGCCTATGTGAAAACCCAGGGTGCCCCCATCGTCATCAAGGCAGACGGCCTCGCAGCCGGGAAGGGCGTAATCATGGCGGAAACGCTGGAAGATGCTGAAACCGCCATAAAGGACTGTTTTGATGGTGAATTTGGTGAAGCTGGGGCGGAACTGGTGATTGAGGAAACCCTCTATGGGGAAGAAGCAAGTTTCTTCGTTTTGTGTGATGGCCACCATAGTTTGGCCCTTGTCACAGCACAGGATCACAAACGTGCTTTTGACGGTGATCAAGGCCCAAACACCGGCGGTATGGGCGCTTATTCCCCTGCCCCTGTCATGACGGACGACTTAATCAAACAAACCATGACCAAAATCATCCAGCCAACCATCAATGCCATGCAGGATAAGGGCTGCCCCTATAAAGGTGTGCTTTACGCCGGTCTGATGATCACAGATGAAGGCCCCAAACTTATTGAATATAACGCCCGTTTCGGCGATCCGGAATGTCAGGTCCTGATGATGCGCCTGAAATCAGACCTCCTGCCGGTGTTGATGGCAGTTGCCAAGGGCACTCTTGATGAAATCACTCTAGTCTGGGATGAAAACCCCGCCCTGACCATAGTCATGGCTGCCAACGGCTACCCCGGATCATACGAGAAGGGTACCAGGATCAGTAACCTTGAAACTGCAAACTCACCTGAAAATATTGAAATTTTCCATGCCGGGACAAAATTTGAAAACGGTGGCTGGCGCTCAAATGGGGGCCGGGTCCTGAACGTCACCAGCACCGCACCAACCATAAAAACAGCCTTGAAAAACGCCTATCAAGCCATAGATGTAATTGACTGGCCAGACGGGTTCTACAGAAAAGACATAGCCTGGCGCGCAATAGAGAGAAATGAGACCTCTTGATAAATCCTTTTAGACAATTATCCCGGAAATGGGGAGCTTTCAGGCAAGGTGTTCACCTTGGCATAGAAGATGCCCGCCCAACGGTAACCCTCCTCCCGCCAGAACCGGCATCAAAAGTGCCCCAGTTTGGCATTGCCCTTGGCGGCGGTGGTGCCCGGGGGCTTGCGCATGTTAAAATTCTCCAGGTTCTGGATGAATTTCACATCACACCAAAGATCATCACTGGAACATCCATGGGTGCACTAATTGGCAGCCTCTATGCCGCTGGCATGAGTGGGAATGAACTGGAATCTTATGCAAGAACCATTTTCCATAACCGAACTGAGCTTTTAAAACGCCTGTACGGCAACCGGCCAAGCACATGGGCCAGCCTGTTCAGCTTCAGCTCACCCGCTATATTCAAAGCCGAAACCTTCTTTGAAATGTTCATGCCGGAGATCTTGCCAGAGACATTCGAAGAATTGACCATTCCCTTCCAGTGCGTCGCTGTCGATTTTTACACCCAGCAGCAGGTAATCCTCTCTTCCGGCCCGATCATGCCAGCCATTGCCGCAAGTTCATCCCTGCCCGCCCTTTTGCAACCGGTCAAAATTGGTGAACATGTCCTGATTGATGGCGGCTTTGTAAACCCCGTTCCCTATAATATTTTCGAAGATAAGAGCCTCTTTACCATCGCTGTGGATGTCACAGGTGAGCCGCCGCGCCTCGGCGGCGAGATCCCTGGCAGCGTCGACGCCCTGATCGGTGCCAGTCAGATCATGCTGCGCTCACTCACCAACACAATGATAGAGCTGGACCCGCCCGATTGTCTCATCCAGCCCAGGGTCGGGCGCTATAATGTGCTTGATTACTTCAAGATAGATAACATCCTCTCAAACAGTAACGAAGCAGCAGAAATCCTGCGCCGCCGTCTGGATGAGTTTTTAACAATCACCATCCAACGGGGTGAGTGAACCCCGCCTGCTGGCAAAAAACAACCGCAGCAGATCACTGGCTTCACTCTCACGAATGCCGCCGTAAACCTCAGGCTTGTGATGACAGGTCGTCTGGTCAAAAAAACAAGCCCCATGATCAACCCCGCCTCCCTTGGGATCTTGCGCCCCAAAATACAAACGGCGAATCCGGGCCAGAGAAATGGCGCCGGCGCACATCGTGCAGGGCTCAAGCGTCACATAGAGATCGCAATCAACCAGCCGCTCCGACGACAGCAACTCCCCGGCTTCTCTGATTGCCAGAATTTCTGCATGAGCTGAGGGATCAGAAAGTTCAATCACCCTGTTGCGGCCCCTCCCAATCACTTTGCCGTCTGAATTGGTTATCACCGCCCCAACAGGCACTTCGCCAGCGCCAAAAGCCGCGCGCGCCAGCTCAAGCGCCAACGCCATCGGTGAAATGGGCAAACCATCAGCTTTCTCAACCACATTCATCAATTCAAATAACCTTTTGATTGCCATTACCTTCATTATGCGAGACAAAAGCAACCATGAACAAAACAAAATCACCCATAAAAAACACCAGCACAGCCAGCGGCATGCGCATCGCCAAAGCAATTGCAAGAGCCGGTGTCTGCTCCAGGCGCAAGGCAGAGGACCTTATCACATCCGGGCGGATCAGCGTCAACGGCCAAAAGATCGAAAGCCCCGCCCTGAATGTGAGCGATCGGGATGAAATCACCCTTGATGGCAAACCCCTGCCGCAAGCCGCCCCGCCAATGCTGTGGCGGTTTCACAAACCCAAGGGCCTCGTTACCACCAACAGTGACGAAAAAAACCGGGAAACCATTTTTGATGTTTTACCAAAAGACATGCCCCGCACCATCACCATTGGCCGGCTGGACATCAACACGGAAGGCTTATTGCTGCTCACCAATGATGGGGAACTGGCCCGCCATCTCGAGCTTCCCTCAACCGGCTGGCTCCGGCGCTATAAAGTTCGCGCCGCAGGCAATGTCACCCAGGCACAACTCGACGGCCTCAAAAAAGGCATCACCATAGAGGGGGTGAAATACGGGCCAATCGAGGCCAAGGTCATCAAGAAACAGGGTGCCAATTGCTGGTTTACCATCGGCTTGAGAGAGGGGAAAAACCGCGAGGTTAAAAAACTTTCCGAACATCTCGGCCTGAATGTGAACCGCCTTATTCGCCTTTCATACGGCCCCTTCATGCTGGGTGAGCTGAAACGGGGAGAGATCGAGGAGGTCAAGCAGAAAATTCTTATTGATCAACTGGGCCCTGAAAAAACAAAAGAGCTGGGTTTGAAAACACCTGCCGCTGTTACCCGCAGAAAAACCCCCTCCCCTTCCGCAAAACGCAGGCCAGCCAAATCTTTCAGAGCAAAGAAAGGTTAAAGAGCAAAGCCCATGCGCATTGTTGGCGGCACCCATAGCGGTGTCAAATTATACCCGCCCAAATCAGACAAGACACGCCCAACCTCAGACCGTGTCCGCGAAGCCCTCTTCAACCGGTTGAGCCATGCCATTGAGGGATTTGAGCTGGAAGGCGCCCGCGTGCTTGACCTGTTTGCCGGTACCGGCGCCCTTGGCCTTGAGGCTCTGTCGAGGGGGGCATCTTTTGCGCTTTTTGTAGAAGATGCCTTTGAGCCACGCGGCCTCATTCGAGCCAATATAGAAAAGCTGCAAATGGAGGGGCAAACCAAAATGTTCCGCCGGGACGCTACCCATCTCGGCCCACTGAAACGCCTCGCCCCATTTAATCTCGTTTTTCTGGACCCGCCTTATGAAAAGCGCCTGGGTGAAAAAGCCCTGCGCTCTGCCGGTGAAGGCCGCTGGCTTGCCAAAGAGGCCCTGATCATTCTGGAAGAATCTAAACGCGCTGAAATAGGCTGGCCAGATTATATTACCCCGTTTGATCAAAGGGAATTTGGCGACACAATCATCCACTTTGCCGCCTATGACGACGAAACATCAGCGCCCGAATAACCGCTCAATATCTTTGAGGCTTAATTCAACATAAGTCGGCCTGCCGTGGTTACATTGCCCGGAACCGGGCGTCGCTTCCATCTGGCGGAGCAAGGCATTCATCTCATCGCCTGATAAGCGCCGGCCAGAGCGCACAGAACCATGACAGGCCATCGTCGCACAGACATGATCAATCCGGGCTTTAAGGCTCGTCGTTGCCTCAAATTCTTCTATCTCATCGGCAAGGTCCTGTACAATAGCGGCAATATCAGCCCCGATCAACAAGGCTGGCACCTCCTGCACCGCAATCGCACCGGGGCCAAACCCCTCAAGATATAGACCAAACCCCTCAAGTGCTTCCCTTTGCGCCAGCACCGCATCCCGGCGCACCCCATCCATCTCAATCACCAGCGGGATAAGCAAACCCTGCGTCGGCACACTGCCGGCAACCACCCTCTCCTTGAGCTTTTCATAAACAATCCGCTCATGGGCGGCATGCGCATCAATGATAATCAGCCGGTCATCCCCTTGTGAGACAATATAATTTTCAAAAACATGCGCCCGCGCCGCACCGAGCGGGTGTTTACCCGGCCCCTCATCACCCGCTCCAGGGGCAACCACCGGCCCTGATGGTGTCACATCGGCAAAGGGGGCCTGGCTGTCTCCCTCAGAGCCTGTATCTTTTAGTGAATAGGTCCGCTCCGATTCAGAAAAACCACCTTGAAAATGCCCCCCCTTCGCACCATCAGCTTGGTGAATAAAACTAGCACTTGCAACGTTGTTGGCAGATTCCCCACCGCCTGCCTGAAACGCCTCCAGCGTTGCCGCCCCGCCCCGCGCACTTGCCCGG
>CAYGPF010000009.1:0-109987 GCA_964351785.1 uncultured Rhodomicrobium sp. | reverse complement strand
CCCATCTTCCCCCAGCGGCACCCCTGTGGTTGCAACCAGGGGCGTATCAAGGACAATCGGAACCCCTTCAAGCCCCACAAGCAGCCGCCCCAGCAACGCCGCAACATCTGCCCGCCCCACCATACCGATTTTGATGGCAGCCACCTCATAGTCTTCAACTATGCTAAGGAACTGGGCTTCGATCACATTTAATGGCAAAACCTCGACAAGGGAGACCGCGCTGCTGTTCTGCGCCGTGATCGCGGTGATCACAGACATCCCAAAACAGTCAAATGCCTGAATGGTTTTAAGATCCGTCTGAACACCAGCAGCACCGGAACTGTCAGAACCGGCAATCGTTAAAATAATTTTCAACTACCCGCCTCCGCTCGAAAGAAACGACCCATCAACGGTTCTGCAATGCTTTTTCATTTATTTTATCAACAACATCATCCGGTAGTAACCATTTTTCTACTGACTGCAACCATTCAAAATTCTCCAGCAACCAGGTTGAAAATCCGTTGAGTGAAATCCAGCTATAGGCCCATTCAATCGTAGAGTTGATAAAAAGAAGCCCCACCAGTACCAGCAACAGTCCCAGAATTTTCTCTAATAACCCAAGATGAGACTGGAACCGCTTCAAAAACCGAAGAAACGGACGTATGCCAACCGCTGCCAGCACAAACGGTATGCCAAGCCCCAGCGAATAAACAAACAGCATACCTACAGCTTGCCCCAGCGTATCCGTATCCATGGCAAGCGATAAAACAGGCGCCAGGATTGGCCCAATACAGGGTGTCCAGCCAAAAGCGAAGGCCAGCCCCATAAGGAAAGCCCCAACCAAACTCCCGGCATCAAGGCTGGATTGGAACCGCGTATCCCGCTGCAGAAAACTGACCCGAAACAACCCCAGAAACTGCAAGCCGAAAATGATGATGATAACGCCGGCAATTTGTGTCAGTAAAATCTGATGCCCGCGCAGCACCTGACCAAATGCAGACGCACTCGCCCCAAGCGAGACAAAAATCAGCGTAAACCCGAACACAAATAAAAGGGATGCCAGCACAATCCGCCCATGCGCCTTCGGGCTGAGCTCCGCCTCGCCCTGAGACAGCTCATCAAACGTCACCCCGCCGAGATAGCACAGATATGGCGGCACCAGCGGCAGCACACACGGCGAGAGAAAACTTAAAAGCCCTGCAAGCAGAATAAAGAAATAGAGCAGGATATCAGCCAAAGCAAAAGCTCCTCTAAATGGTTATAGCGTTAAAGTTAAAGTGGCGGTGCATGAAATTGTCTGGCCTAGTTCCTAACCGCTGGCGTCTCAATATCCAGCCCGGAGCCCCGCCAGTTCAGATACAGCTCAAGATTGACATAAGCTTCGTCCCCATAAGGGTATGGGGTGGAGCGCACCTGATTATTACACCCCCGGAACCGGCGATGCAGCGAGCCAAGACCCTGCCATTTCAAACGGTAAGTCGGGAAGCCATTGGCCTGTCCCTGACTTAGCAGATTGGAGCGGATCAGTTTGCCATAGTTGTTTTCATGGCAATGATTACAGGCCATATCAAGCTGGCCGCGCCTCTGGTAGTAAAAGGCCTTGCCCTTTTCAAAAAACGGTTTCGCCGGCCCGTCAACCTTCACCCTGACAGGCATACCTTTTGACTGGTGACGCACAAACGCCGTTATCGCCAGCAACGCCCGCGATTCGTATTTGAAAGGTTTAACTTTTTGATATTTGCTCTGGCAAAGGTTAATGCGCTGCTCAAGATTTATCAGCTTTTTCTCTGGCGCATAATAAACCGGATACCGCGCCCCGGTTTCGCTGAGAGAAACAGACGGGTTCTTATGGCACGTCGCACAGGCTTTTTTCTCAGGTCCAACCTTCAGGTTCCAAAGGTCCTGCCCCTCTTCAACATATATCATCCCCGGATTTTCAAAATCATCCATTTGCATGGCCTTGGTTTCTTCCTTGGCATAATAAAACCCGGACCAGAGATTGGATAAGGGATGCCCTTTTACCTGCGGCACAACAGATTTTTCCCGCCCATCTCCTGCCAGCACACTATAGCCTCCGCCAACAAGGCAAAGCCCCGCTAAAAACAGAATGAATAAGAACCCGGCGCGTGTCATCATGGCCTATTCCTTTTCTTTCAGAGTGATTAAAAAGGCAAGGATGTCTTCAATCTCCTGCTTTTCCAGAATGGTTTTCTTGTCAAAAGATTTCCCCACCCTGTGCAACCCTGAGTTTTTATAAAATGCCGGCATTATGGTTTCTGGAAAAAACACTTTCGCATCCACCAGCAACAACCGCAATTGCCCCTGATCATAACGTGACGCAATCCCATCAAGGCTCGGGCCAATCTCTCCCATATCACCATAAGCATTGGGCTTTTTCTTCCCCTTTTCCTCAAAGGCGGAAAGCCGGTGGCAGGCCAGGCAATTTCCTTTTTTCCGGTTTATCATCAAAGCCTCACCGCGAACGGCATTGCCCGGCTTTTTGGTCAACCGTTTGGGGATCGACTTCGATTGAATGAGATCAATCACGCCGAGATCATCCAGCAACTCATTCTTGCCGGGCTCATCAGGCGTCTCAGCCTTCACTTCAGCTATAAAGGGCAAGCCCCCCCACCCAAAGAGCGTCAGAAAACAAATCAGGGAAATATAATTTTTCATGAAAACAGCATGCCTATCTTTGTTTCTTTTCTTGAAGCAAAGCACACTCCCTTTCCAAAAAGCAAGTGCGAAGGAAGGAAGCTCCGTTCATCGTGATCAATTGTGAGGGCAAGATCAGAGTAAAAACCGGTTCAGGGTTGCTTTGATGCCGCCTGTTCTAAAGGTACACAGGTTTTCGAGGCAGGTATGATCGCAAGCAATGAAAGGTTGGAAAGCTCAGAACTGACAATTTCACCATCCGCAAAACGCCGGTTGATTTTCACATAACCCGTCATCAACTCAAAACTGATGTAAGGATCAAGCGGCCCTGTCCTCCATTGCCCGCGGCTGTTCGCCAGTAAAATTCGGTTGCGATCAACCCGGCACAAAACAGACCCGAGCCGCGATTTAAAAACATGTATGTTTTTTTGGCTGTGTGAATAGCTGCCCATGGCCCTGGTCGGTTTCCCGGAACTGTCAAACCAGGAAAACTCACGAATAAGCCCGGCAAGACAAACCTGCACCGCCCCAAGCTTGCCCGCCTCAGCCTTGCCCGCCTCAGCCTTGACAGGCGTAACGGCCCCGGCATCTACATTATGGCCCGTTTCGGCACCGGACGCACTGAAAGGGGCACCTGAAATCAACACCCCGCACCCGGCCAATATCAACACTTCTTTAAAAAGAGATCGAAAAATCATGCCACCAACCTTTTCTACCTATTGGTAGATCATGCGGGATAATAAGAAAAGACACAACTTTTTTGCTAAAAATACCCTCTGGTCAGAAAGGAAACTACCCTCAAGCCACAACCCGCTGGCGGTGCAATTGCTGCAAATCCGCAAGCCGGGGGCGCGGTTCATCCAGCTTATAAACCTTCAAAGCCCCCTCAAATTGTGCGCCCCTGGAATAAGCGCTCTCCAGCACCACAGTCGGGACGCCCGCCCCAAGTGCCGAGGCCAGCCCCTGCGGCGCATCTTCAACCGCAAGGCAATCATCAGCAGAAAGCCCAAGGTCAGTGAGTGCCAGCTGGTAAATTTCCGGATCAGGTTTTTTGCGGCTCACCCGGTCACCCGTGACAAATACCTCAAACCACGCCAGACCCTCAGCCCCAATGGTCGAAAGCAGTAACCGCTCCACATTCACAGCAGAGGTCGTTGTGGTAATGGCAAGGCGTATACCCGCCGCCCTTGCCTCATCAAAAAGCGAGCCAATGCCGGGTGAAAGCTCAACCGCCCCCTCATCAATCATCCGGGTATAAATGCCGGTTTTGGTTTTATGCATTTCTGCAACCCGCTCAAAGGGAAAGTCAGAAACATCAAGCCCTTCTCGCTCCACATGATAAAGTATCCGCTCTTTGCCGCCCGTCACCCCAAGCAATTCAAAGTAAAGCGGCTGGTCCCAGTGCCAGTCCAGTCCATGGGCCTTGAAAGCTTCATTGAAAGCCACCCTGTGCACTTCTTCCGTCTCAGCCAAAGTTCCATCAACATCAAACAGTATTGCTTTTAAAGTCATGGCACCTCTCAACCTTTGAAGGATTTTTCAGGAAACAGATGTATCAGGAGTTCAGGCATGGTTTTTAAAACCGCATCCGGCTTTAACTCCTGAACCGGAATTTTTGAATAGCCATATTCAACAAGGAAAACACTCATCTCCAATGCTGCGGCAGCCCCCTGATCCGCGCCGCTATCACCAACAAGCAGACAGTCATCAACCGAAACATCAAGCTGGTCGACGCATAATTTAAGGGTGAGCGGATCGGGTTTGCGCGGCGTCTCGCTCGTGCCACCAACAACGGCATCAAAGAAAGCCGAAAGCCCGAGATCCTCCAGCACCTTTTCAGTAATATGCTGTGGCTTGTTGGTACAAAGCCCGACTTTCAGCCCCTCTGCCCTCAGCACTGTCAGCACATCAACCACCCCCTCATAAATCTGGGTGCGCTCCGCCGGCACAGCTGTGTAATAGGTGAGCATCCCCTCAATCGCCTGATCAAGTCGTGCATCACCGTGCAGATCCCGCGCCCGAAACGCGCGCTCAACAAGCTTTGGAACCCCGCCGCCAATCATCAGCCGAACCTCGCCAAGGGCAAACGGTTCAATCCCCTGATCTGAAAGCGAATTGTTCAGCGCATGAGCGATATCAGAAGCACTGTCAATAAGCGTCCCGTCAAGATCCATGATCACCGCGCGCGGCCAATCTCTTTGAGTTTGATCCGTCATGTAAATCCTTGAAATTAATTGTTATTTTAAGACTGAGCCGCGAGAGCACCCGCCCGTATCGCCTCAATGTTTTCCCGGTATTTCCCGCCTTTAAAAACGCCGGAACCCGCAACAAGCGCATTTGCCCCGGCGCTTGCGACCATCGCCACTGTGTCAGGGTTCACACCGCCATCAACCTCAAGATGAATAGGCCGGTCGCCAATCATCTTTTTAATGTTGCGGATCTTCTGGCACTGGCTTTCAATAAAACTCTGCCCGCCAAATCCGGGGTTCACTGTCATCACCAGAATAAGGTCAACTTTATCCATCACATATTCAATAACGCTTTCCGGCGTTGAGGGGTTCAGCGATACACCGGCCTTTTTGCCAAGCGAGCGGATATATTGCAGCGAGCGATCAAGATGCGCCCCGGCCTCGGCATGAACCGTAATGATATCAGAACCAGCCTTGGCAAAAGCCTCAAGATAGGGATCCGCAGGGGCAATCATCAGGTGCACATCCATCACCTTTTTCGTATGGGGGCGGATCGCCTCGACCACACAGGGGCCAAAGGTCAGGTTCGGCACGAAGTGCCCATCCATGACATCCACATGCACCCAATCGCAACCGGCCTCATCTATCGCTCGCACTTCCTCACCAAGCCGGGCAAAATCAGCCGACAGGATCGAAGGCGCAATAATAATATCGTTATGGCTCATAATTTATTCTTTCCTGGCTGATCCATTGATCATGGTTAAAAGAGAAAACAACACATCACATCAATGAATAAAGAACTCTCTATTGCTACTCATCCATAGAAACCGGGTTCATGATCCCATCCACCGGGTCACCATCAAGCTTACCCTCGGTAAACACACGGCTGACCCGTAGATCTTCTTCATCTATGGTGGTCAGGTCTTTCTTCGTAAGCGCCTTGTCACGTTCGGCAAAAAGCCGGTTCGCCTGGCGTAGCCGCGCCCGGTCAAGTGCATTCCGGATAGAGCGTGCATTGGCAAAATGCGGCAATTCCATCCTGATAGGGATATATTCATTCAGCGCCGCCTTCGCCCCGTCACTTAATTGATAATTCAGCTCTCCAAGCATCAACTCGGCAATCGCCCCAAGTTCATCAGCCGTATAATCAGGAAAATCCAGGTGATGGGCAATCCGTGATCGCATACCAGGATTGCTCTCAAAAAACCTGTCCATCTTGTCTTTATAACCAGCAAGAATAACAACAAGGTCATCCCTGTGATTTTCCATCACCTGCAACAGGATCTCGATGGATTCGCCGCCGTAATCCCTTTCATTCTCCGGTTTGTAAAGATAATAGGCTTCATCAATAAACAGCACCCCGCCCATCGCCTTCTTGATCACGGCTTTGGTCTTCGGTGCGGTATGGCCGATATATTGCCCGACAAGATCATCCCGTGTCACTGAAACAAGATGCCCCTCCCTGACATAGCCAAGCCGGTGCAGGATCTCGGCCATTCTGAGGGCAACGGTCGTCTTGCCAGTACCAGGGTTGCCGGTAAAATTCATATGCAGGGTCGGCGTCTCGCTGATGAGGTTAAAACGTTTGCGCAACCGGTCAACAAGCAATAATGCTGCAATTTCTTTGATCCGTGTCTTCACAGGCTTCAGCCCGACCAGCTCACGATCAAGTTTATCAAGCACTTCCTGAACTTGTGATTCCTCGAATTCTTCCTGCAAATTAACGCTGGCATCATCGGGAAGCGTTTCAGTTTCGTTTAAACCTGTGTCTTCAGTCTCACTCATTTTGCCGTCCTGGATTGAATAATTTTGCCGGCCGGTGACCAGAAGGCCACCGGCAGATCAGTACCCTGAGATGAGGTCTCCTAAGAGCGCTCACCCTCAGGCTTGTCAGTTGCATAAGGCTCAATTGAATAGCCCATGGTCCGACCATCACGTTCCTGGCGGTGAAGCTTGAAGCCAGGCTCTTCAGGGGGACGATTAACGATATATGACATACGCGGGGCTTCCCACCCGTGGGTGGCATCAAACGCTGTCACCCGGATATACATATTCGGAAAAGTTTTACGGCATTCATTGATTTCCATCAGAATGCCCGCCGGATCTTTCAGGTCGAACATCGGCATACCATACATTTCCCAATAGGTATTTCTGGGGTGGGGGTCGTCGGTATATTCAACATTGACCGCCCAGTCATTATCCAGTGCATATTTGATTTGTGCAGTAATCTGTTTATCCGTCAGATCAGGGAGAAAAGAAAACTGCCCCTGTGTAACCCGATTACCGGGATTGGACATAGCCATGATAAAATCTCCTCTCTTAAATTAGTTACTGGGGGTCGCGGTCGGCGCAAAGTCAGCCGTATCCGTTGAAGTATATTCAAAGGTCACGTCTTTCCATGTATTCAGCGCAGCTTTCAACGGTGTGCACCATTTGGCAGCAGCATTCAGAATTTCAGGACCTTCCGCCATATAATCACGGCCTTCATTTCGTGCCTGGATCATGGCTTCAAGCGCAACCCGATTGGCAACAGCACCAGCTGCAATGCCATCAGGATGGCCGATCGTGCCGCCGCCAAACTGCAACACACAATCTTCACCAAGATAATGCACAAGCTGGTGCATTTGACCGGCGTGAATACCACCTGAGGCGACCGGCATGACTTTATTCAAGGATGCCCAGTTCTGATCAAAGAACACACCATTTTCAAGTTGCATCGGCACAAAATCCTCACGAAGGATGTCATAAAAGCCCTTAATCATGTTAGGGTCGCCTTCAAGCTTACCAACCACGGTACCAGCGTGAATATGGTCAACACCGGCAAGGCGCATCCATTTGGAAATCACCCGGAAAGAAATGCCATGGGTTTTCTGGCGGGTGTAAGTACCGTGACCAGCCCTGTGTAGGTGCAGGATCATGTCATTCTTGCGCGCCCAGTGGGCCATTGACTGAATGGCAGTGTAGCCAATCACCAGGTCAATCATGATGATGGTTGAACCAAGCGTTTTGGCAAATTCTGCCCGCTCATACATTTCTTCCATGGTACCAGCTGTGACGTTGAGATAGGTACCCTTGATCTCGCCGGTCGCAGCTTCAGCTTTGTTCACCGCTTCCATGCAATAAAGGAACCTGTCCCGCCAGTGCATGAAGGGCTGAGAGTTGATGTTTTCATCATCCTTGGTGAAATCAAGCCCGCCTTTCAGCGCTTCATAAACCACCCGGCCATAATTCCGCCCGGAAAGTCCAAGCTTGGGCTTCACAGTCGCACCGAGCAGCGGACGGCCGAATTTGTCAAGCCGTTCACGTTCCACAACAATGCCGGTCGCAGGACCCTGGAATGTTTTGATATAGGCAACAGGGAACCGCATATCTTCAAGGCGCAGCGCTTTCAGCGGTTTAAAGCCAAAGACGTTACCGATAATCGAAGCTGTAAGGTTGGCAATCGAGCCCGGTTCAAACAGATCAAGATCATAAGCGATATAAGCAAAATACTGATCATCTGAATTTGGCACAGGATCAACCCGGTAAGCTTTCGCGCGGTATTTCTCACAGGCTGTCAACCTGTCCGTCCAGACAACAGTCCAGGTCGCGGTAGAACTTTCACCTGCAACCGCAGCCGCTGCTTCAATTGGGTCCACACCATCTTGCGGTGTTATGCGGAAAAGCGCGATAACATCTGTTTCCTTGGGTTCATAATCAGGTTCCCAATAACCCATTTTCCGGTATTCCATAACACCAGACTTGTAGCGGTCCTTCCCCGTCACAGTCTCTGAAGACTTAGCCATTTCATTTCCTTTCACGTTTCAAACAATCCATCACAAACTTTTGTTTTGTGACAGCGAGCAGCTCAATTAAAGCAAGTTGCTCTTTCTCCATTCAATCGTTCCAACTCCAAACGTTCCGGCCCAGCCAAACACCCGAAAAGTGAGCGCGCAGTCGATCTCTATTCAGCCGCCCTCTCACTTGCAGTGACAGGGTCAAGCTCACCAGAGCTATAACGCTTGGCCATTTCAGACATTGGAATCACTTTGATTTTTGAAGCATGCCCGGCAGTACCGAAAGCTTCAAAGCGGTCCTCGCAAACCTTTTGCATGGCATCACGCGCAGGTATCAGAAACTTACGAGGATCAAACTCTTCCTTTTTGGTGGCGGCCACTTTGCGCATCTGGCCTGTGGCAGCCATTCGAAGGTCAGTATCAATATTGACCTTGCGCACACCATGTTTGATGCCCTTGGCTATCTCTTCAACAGGCACGCCGTAAGTTTGCGGCATCTCACCACCAAATTCATTGATGATGTCCTGCAGATCCTGCGGCACGGAAGAAGAACCATGCATCACAATATGGGTGTTCGGTAATTTTTGATGAATTTTGGCAATCGTCTCAATAGAGAGAATGTCCCCGGTTGGCGGACGGGTAAATTTGTAGGCCCCGTGCGAAGTTCCGATCGCTACAGCAAGCGCGTCAACCTTGGTCTCGGTGACAAACTGCACCGCTTCTTCCGGATCAGTCAGCAGCATGTCTTTTGAAAGCTCACCTTCAAAACCATGTCCGTCTTCCGCATCGCCCTTGCCGGTTTCAAGTGACCCAAGGCAACCAAGCTCCCCCTCAACAGACGCACCAACCATATGCGCCATATCAGAAACAGCTTTCGTGATCCGGGCATTGTACTCATAATCAGCCGGCGTTTTCGCATCAGCCTGCAACGAGCCATCCATCATAACTGAGGTAAACCCATGCTGAATGGCAGACAGGCAGGTCGCTTCATTGTTGCCATGGTCCTGATGCATGCAAAGCGGTATATCCGGATAAATTTTCTCCAGAGCTTCAATCATCGCCGCCAGCATGATGTCATGCGCATAGCTGCGCGCGCCGCGGCTCGCCTGGATAATAACTGGCGCATTGCATTTCTGCGCCGCTTCCATAATCGCCAGCCCCTGCTCCATATTGTTAATATTATAGGCAGGAACACCGAAATCATGCTCAGCCGCATAATCCAGTAATTGCCGAAGTGTTATTCTTGCCATTTTTAAAACTCCCTATATCAAAAAATCAGTTCATTATCTCATTATGGCTATCCAGCCATCTATCATATGTGGCTCACCAGCCCATTACCGCGTCAATGCAGCCACCCCGGGCAGATCCCGGCCTTCCAGCCATTCGAGGAAAGCGCCGCCCGCTGTCGATACATAAGTAAAGTCTGGCGTAACGCCCGCAGCATTCAATGCAGCAACTGTATCACCGCCGCCGGCAATGGTGGTGAGCTGTCCCTCAACAGTTGCCTGGGCCGCAGCACGGGCCAGCGCAAAGGTCCCCTCGCCAAAAGGTGCAATTTCAAACGCGCCAAGTGGCCCGTTCCATAGCAAGGTTTTCAATGAGGAGAGACGCTCAACAAGGTCAGAAACTGATTGCGGTCCCGCATCTAGGATCATGCCATCATCCGGCACATCATTCACATCCACGACGGAACTTTCAGCCCCTTCCTTGAACTCTTTTGCCACCACAACATCCAGTGGCAAAATAATCTTGCATCCGGTCTCTGCAGCCCGGGCAAGAATTTTCGAAACAGTCCCGACAAAGTCGGGCTCACAAAGTGATTTGCCCACATTAACACCCTGGGCATATAAAAATGTATTGGCCATACCGCCGCCGACAATCACCATATCAAGCCGCGAGACAAGGTGTGTTAAAAGCTCAATCTTGGTCGAGATTTTAGCGCCGCCCACGACCGCCGCCACCGGCCGGCGCGGGGCATCAAGCGCCGTGCGAAGCGCCTGCACTTCCGCCATCATCAAAGGGCCGGCGTAACTTGGCAGAATGTGCGCAATCCCCTCCGTTGAGGCATGAGCCCGGTGCGCCGTCGAAAACGCATCATTGACATATAAGTCGCCTAAATCGGCAAGAGCGGCCGCAAAAGCCGGGTCATTATCTGTCTCACCGGCATGAAAACGCACATTCTCAAGCATCAGAACATCACCATCCTGCAGTGCGTTCACAGCCATTTGTGCAACCGAACCGGTGCACTCAGTCGCAAACGCGACTGAACGCCCCGGCAGCATACTGCGCACTTTCTCAGCCACCGGCGCAAGGGACATATCAAGATTTACCTCCCCATTCGGTCTCCCGAAATGCGATAGAATAACAACCCGTGCCCCCCTCTCAGCAAGTGCCTCAACCGTTGGCAGAAAACGTTCAATACGGGTGGCATCAGTGACCTGCCCATCCCGGCAGGGAACATTGAGATCACCGCGAACCAGTACGCGCTTGCCAGCAACATCCACCGTTTCTATCGTCTTTAAATTTTCTAAAATCATTTCAGTCATAATCGCCTTGCCTCGCTCAGGAATTTCCAGTCACACGGCGCGCCGCATCAGCAACCTTTTCGGCTGTGATACCAAAGTGCTCATAAAGTTCATCATAAGGGCCTGAGGCACCAAAACCGGTCATGCCAATGAATTGACCGTTAGAGCCAAGCCATTTACTCCAGCCTTGCTCAACACCGGCCTCAACACCAACCCGCGGCGCATCACCCAGAACTTCCCACTGATAATCAGCAGGTTGTTCAGCAAAAAGCTCCCAGCAGGGCAACGAAACAACTGCCACACTCAAACCTTCAGCTTCCAGTGTTTTGGCCGCTTCCATAGCAAGCGAAACTTCAGAACCAGTGCCGATCAACGTGACGTCACGTTCGTCTTTGGCCTGCTTGATGACATAACCACCCCTGGCACACTTGTTTGTCCCACTCACATCATCTCTGAGCAGTGGCACACCCTGGCGCGTCAGGGACATGATGGTCGGGGTGGAGGGAGAAAGACAGGCAAGTTCCCAGCATTCAGCAACCTCAACACTGTCCGCCGGGCGAAACACATTGATATTTGGCATCGCGCGAAGACTGGCAAGATGCTCCACCGGCTGGTGCGTCGGACCATCTTCACCAAGGCCGATTGAATCGTGCGTCATCACATAGATCACCGGCTGTTCCATCAGGGCAGAAAGCCGGATGGCACCGCGCGCATAATCTGAAAACACCAGGAAGGTGCCACTAAACGGAAGAAACCCACCATGAAGTGAGAGGCCGTTCATCGCTGCCCCCATTCCATGTTCTCTCACCCCGTAATGGATATAGTTGCCATCAAATTTGCCCCTGTTGATGGGCTCATAATGGTCGGTTTTGGTCCCGTTAGACCCTGTAAGGTCAGCCGAACCGGCAATCAGGCCAGGAACCGCCGGGATTATCTCATCAAGCGCCTGCTTTGAAGACACCCGCGTGGCCAGCCCCTGCCCGCCTTCTACAAATTTTTTCTTCGCACCAAGGACCGCGTCCGTCAGTTTTGCTTTTACTGCCTCATTGACAGGTTTCACCAGAACCGCCCGATCATCATCAGAGAGGGTTTGAACAGCCGCCTCCCAGGCCTCGCGCTTCTTTGCACCATGAGCGCCAGCAGCACGCCAGGCTTCAAGCACTTCAGTTGGCACTTCAAAGGGAGGGAAAGGCCAGTCAAGTGCTTGGCGAGTCAAAGCAATCTCTTCATCGCCCAGCGGCGCGCCATGGGTGGCGGCTGTTCCTTGTTTGTTAGGCGCACCAAAACCGATCACGGTCTTGCATGCTATTAAAGTGGGGCGATCGCTTGCTTTCGCCGCATCGAGGGCGCGGCTCACCGCGGCCATATCATGCCCATCGACATTGATGGTATGCCATCCAGATGCTTCAAACCGCTTGATCTGATCATCAGAGCAAGCCATATCAAGCGTTCCATCAATCGAAATGTTGTTATCATCCCAGAGCACAATCAGCTTGTTGAGCCGCAGATGTCCGGCCATCGAAATCGCCTCATGCGAAATACCTTCCATCAGACAACCGTCACCAGCGATGACATAGGTGTAATGATCAATAATCTCATCACCAAACTTGTGGTTCTGGATACGTTCGGCCAGCGCCATGCCAACCGCAGTGCTGATCCCCTGCCCAAGCGGCCCGGTTGTGGTTTCGATGCCTGGGGCATGTCCATATTCAGGATGCCCGGCAGTCGGGCTGCCCAATTGGCGGAAATTCCTGATTTTTTCGATATCCATCCCCGGATAGCCAGAGAGATACAGCAGCGAATAAACCAGCATGGAACCATGCCCGGCAGAAAGCACAAACCTGTCCCGGTCATGCCACTCCGGCTGGGAGGCGTCATATTTCAAATGTTCGGTAAATAAAACTGTTGCCACATCAGCAAGACCCATCGGTGCCCCGGGGTGTCCTGAATTTGCCTTTTGCACAGCATCCATAGAAAGCGCGCGAATAGCGTTCGCCATTCTTTGCTTCTCTGCGTTATTTTCAGCACTTTGTGCCACCACTCTATCCTCCATAATGTGACCTCCCAATCAATTAATCCATCCAGGTCTTCTGGTTTTTCTAGACCCTAGACAGCATGAACACCCAGCGCAGCCTTGACCATATGATAGGCCACGAGCAACTGAGTTAATGCCAGAGGATGACTTTGCATAGATGCCCCGTCCACTTGCCCCAATTGTGAGCGCAAATGGCTGGCTTCAGGGATGAGATCCCAGAGCAAATTCTGAATTTTGGCAGCATGATCGTCTGGTATGGTGCCATCAATTTCCAGCACATCAACTGGCTTGCCATCTACATCACGAGCCAGCTCAAGATGCAACCCATTGTTACTGGAACTCTCAAAAAGCGGCGTAAAATCAGGGTGCGGGAGGGTCGGGCGCAAAATGTGCCGCACGTCAAGGTGGGCATCATCGCCGCCGCTTTCAGGCGTCTGAAAACGAATAACAATATCAGCAAAGGTGCGCTGTGGCTGAATGAAGGCCGGGCTGTCTTCCTTGCGTTTTTCAAGCGAAGCCAAAACCTGCTCTTCAGTATAGCCGCGCTTCGTTGTGTCCCTGTTGATTTTCCATTTGACCCTGAGGTCTTCTTCCGGGTCCAGATAGATCTTCACATCATAACAATCGCGCATTTCACGGGTGGTATAACCAAGTAACCCTTCCATAATCACAAAATCACGCGGCTTGACATAGACCGGGCGATCCAGGGTGCCGCCATGATGGTTATAAATCGGCTTCAGGATTGCCTCACCCCGGCGAAGGGCACGAATATGTTGCCCCAGGATGTCGATATAATTGCCCTTGGGATCAAGCGCGGATATCCCGTTCTTGGACCGCTCTGTGCGATCATAGGCATGATAATCATCGGTGCAGATAACAGTGCACCTGTCTTCACCGAGAATTTTGGCAACCCCGGCAGACAGCGTCGTTTTACCGGTTGCGCTATCCCCGACGACGCCCAGAATAATGGGCCTGTCAACTATCTTTGGCATAACTCAAATTCCCCAGTTCTTCTTAAAAGCCACAATCGACAGCATCACCAGAACGTCAAAAGTGCTCTTCATTGTTATTGTTTTATCGCAAGAGTGCTCAGGCAACTCTTGGCCCTTTTTAAAAAGGCCTGCAGCCGGAACCATGTTCAGTCCTGGCCATCTTTCGTGTATGTTGTTAACACCTGTCGCTCACCTGTCTTGCCGGACACCATCAGGGTCTGCAAAGTAAACCCTTCCTGGTTCCGCTCCACACCGTTCAGCAGTAGCCCGGTGGTAATTCCTGTGGCGCAAAAATAAAGATCATCAGAAGACACCAGCTCTTCAATCTGGTACCATCTGGTGGTATCCAGCCCGGCCTCGATGACAGCCAGTTTTTCAGTTTGCAATTGCGGGTCAATCCGGCCCAGAAACTCACCGCCCAAAGCCCGGATCGCCACAGCAGACATTATCCCTTCAGGCGTCCCGCCCGTACCCATAAGCGCATCAACACCGCTATTGGGAATGGCCGCCAGTAACGCCCCTGCAACATCACCGGCCGGGTAAAGCAGAACCCTGGCACCGGCGTTATGAATTTCTTCAACAAGCTGGCGGTGGCGCGGTTTCTCGAGCGCATAAACTGTAACTTCGGAAATATCTTTTTTGAGGATCCTGGCCAGCGTCTTCAGTTTTTCTTCCGTTGACCAGTTAGGATCAATCTCCCCCTTGGCCTGAGCGCAGGCAGCAAACTTTTCCATATAGAAGGCGGGGCCCGGGTCCATCATGCACCCGCGCGGCGTGATCGCAATCACCGCCATGGCGTTGGTCAGACCCTTCGCCAGGTAACTGGTACCCTCAACCGGATCAACCGCAATATCTGCTTGAAAACTGGAGCCAGCCTGACCGACAATCTCGCCATTGTAGAGTTGCGGGGCCTCGTCTTTTTCCCCCTCACCAATAACCACCAGCCCCTCGACATCAATCTTGGCAAGGGCGGTTCTCATGGCATCAACAGCAGCGCCGTCACCGCGCTCTTTATCGCCCCGGCCAATCCATTCAAAGGCGGCCATGGCGGCTTGTTCTGTAACTGTACGAAGCCCGAAAATAAATTCAGGATTGGCGCTTTTAGCGCTTGTCATAATATTTGCTCCCCAGAGACATTGACGACTATCTTAATAATCGCTGTCTGTTTATTGCTGCCCACTCTAAAGACAGAAAAAGGGGAAAGAAACAGGTATAAGGGTAGGAGACAACCACACTTTCGGGTGGTTTTAACGCTTAATTAACCAAAAATTTAGTGGTTATCGTACAATAATACCTGTTTATCATCAAATTTACTGGCCATTACCTACCCATCCGAAAATTACAACCTCAGGTTTAAAGGCCCTCAACACCCAGTTCAGGACTGTAAATTAAATCGCTATTGGTGAGTGAAAATTGGAAAGGGGAAACAAGAAAAGCCGTTTAAAGCGACACAGGCTGGACCTTGCCCTTGTTGTAATACAGCGCCACGGCCTCCGCCCGGTTCCGAACAGCAAGCTTGGAATAAATGTTTTTCAGATGAAATTTCACCGTATTGGCCGAAACCCCAAGCTCAACCGCAAGCTCCTGATTGGTCAGCCCAAGGCACAGCTTTTCAAGCATAAGCATTTCTTTCGGTGTTAATTGCTCAAGCGGCCCCTTAGCCACTTTTTGTCCCATGAATGGAAACACCATAGAACCCCGCATAACGCTATCCAGCACATGGATAAGCCGCTCAGGCCGTTCAGATTTTGAGAAAAAAGCAGAGGCCCCAAGCTCCATCGCCTCGCGGGAAACAGCCGGATCCACATAGCCCGTATAAACCACCACCTTGGGAGCATTGTCACGGTCAGCCAGCGCTTCCAGAAGTTGCCGCCCATTGCAGTAAGGCATGATCCAGCCCGTAATGACGATATCAATAGGCACCATCGAAAGCCCGTCCAGCAACCGCGCGCCATCATGAGCAGATGCCACCAGATCAAACCGGCCATCCTCTTCAAAAAGCGACCTTAACCCCCGAACCACAAGCTGGTTCTTGTCAACCACACCCACGCGAACTGGATAATTCACTTTATCAGCTGTGCTCATAGCAGTATGTCACCTATTACCGGAATATCATCTGATGCACCAAACGCTCCTAAAGCTACTGCTGCCAGAATGACAATTTGAGAGAATAATAGCATATCTGATCATAGCAATATTCATGGGGATTTCATTTGAAAAAAGTCATTGAAAAAACCAGATTGCAACAGATGATACTTCCCGCAACACCAGGCCCTGACAACACACCGGCCTGACGCGCGAGGCCACGGACAACAAATCCGATGCCCTAACCCTGACACGGGTAAGCAAGCGCAATACATTGATATTGCCACTTTGATTTACGCGAACAATCAACGGACTTTGTTTTACCTTTATCCCAGTCAGCCCACTCATCGCCAAGTGTTTTCTGAATGGTCAGAAACCAGCCCTGTATCGCTTCAGCTTTGGCCCGCGCCAGAGAACCCTGCCGCCGCCCATAAGCTGACACAGCCTCCCCCTTGCAGGAAGGCCCTTCTGTTTTTGTATGCTCCGTTCCCTTCATGCAGGGCCGGGCAGAGCGGGTGCATTCCCATTTGCCCTTGTTCTCCCCCGTCATCAGATCAATACACACCAGTTTCCGCTCTGTTGCAGCTGACCATGCATTATAGGCCGCGCCGTATTTCTCCTTAACCACTGACTTCCAGGTGAAAAACGCATTAGCCCGTGCCAGCTCACCAATTGAGGAAGCTTTGCCTGTTGCCTCAGCCACCTCATCAAGGCAGCGCTCATCCGCAGCTGAAGCAACGGAGATAGCCGCAAAAAACGTAAATAGTAAAACCACAAGCCATCTGATCATCTGGACATT
This sequence comes from uncultured Rhodomicrobium sp., assembly GCA_964351785.1. GTDB lineage: Bacteria > Pseudomonadota > Alphaproteobacteria > Rhizobiales > HXMU1428-3 > HXMU1428-3. The sequence continues at coordinate 92,952 of CAYGPF010000009.1, read as the reverse complement.
TCCTCAAACACCATATTCAACCGCTGGCCAGCCACCACCGGAAATCCACAATCGCGGCCTCATAATATGAGCAACCAGCCGCTTTTGCTAGATAAAATTCCCCCTTCTGCACAAAGAAGCCCATCTCAAGGTTTTAAAAATCATAGGATCAAAAACCATGTAGATGGGCTTCAAAAAGTCACCCTGTGCATAAGAGCAAAATTTGTATTATGTCTTTTTCGCAGATCCTTCAGTTGATAAAAAACCTATTGAAAGACCAATGAAAAAAATCAGCCAGAAAAGAGGATCAAAAAAAATCCACTTTAAATGGCATGAACATTCAACCCGTCCCTTTTATCAGAACTGGTGCCTTTTTCCCGGCGGGCAATCAACCCATTGAGCGCGCTGATATATGCTCGTGCAGAAGCAACCATGGTATCCGTATCGGCTGAGCGCCCCGTCGCGGTCAGGCCATCCTGTTCAAGCCGTACCATTACTTCAGCCTGGGCATCTGTTCCCTCCGTCACCGCCATCACCTGATAAAGCGGCAAACGCGCCTCGTGCGGCACAATCGCCCTGATGGCGTTAAAGGTGGCATCAACCGGCCCATCACCAGCCGCATCGCGGGATTGTTCCACCCCGTCAACCTCTAGTGTAACCGTTGCTTTTTGCGGCCCTGAGGTACCAGCAATAACGGATAGCGCAACAAGCCTTATACGGGCATTCTTGCTGGCGACCTCATCATCAACCAAAGCTACAAGGTCTTCATCAAACACATGTTTTTTCTTGTCCGCGAGATCTTTAAACCGCTGGAATGCTTCTTCAAAGGCATTATCACCAAGCTCATAGCCAAGATCCTTCAATTTTTCCTTGAAAGCATGCCGTCCGGAATGTTTACCCATCACCAGAGATGACGCCCGCAAACCAACAGATTCAGGCGTCATGATTTCATAGGTCTGATTGTTTTTAAGCATACCGTCCTGATGAATACCGGATTCATGGGCAAACGCATTCTGGCCCACAATCGCCTTATTATACTGCACTGGAAAACCGGACACCGCAGAAACAAGCCGCGAGGCTTTGGTAATCATTGTTGGGTCAACATCCGACCAGTAAGCCATTACGTCATTGCGGGTATTCATCCCCATAACGACCTCTTCCAAAGCCGCGTTCCCGGCCCGCTCACCCATACCATTAATCGTGCACTCAATCTGACGCGCCCCGGCCCGGACCCCGGCAAGCGAATTGGCAACCGCCAACCCAAGGTCGTTATGACAATGGGTTGAGAAAATAACATCACTGGCACCAGGGACGGTTTCAATCAACATGGAGATGAGCTCAAAATACTCCTCCGGGATCGTATAACCCACGGTATCCGGAATATTAATCGTCGTGGCCCCCGCCTTGATCGCGGCTTCAACAGTGCGGCACAAAAAGTCATGATCGGTTCGGGTCGCATCTTCAGCAGACCACTCCACGTCATCAGTATATTGCCGCGCCCGTGTCACGCTTGCCGTAACCGCTTCAAGCACTTCCTCAGGCTCCATCTGCAATTTATATTTCATATGCAAAGGGCTGGTTGAAATAAATGTATGAATGCGCGACCGCTTAGCCGGTTTCAGCGCTTCCCCCGCCCGGTCAATGTCACCAAATTGGGCCCGGGAGAGCCCGCACACCACAGATTTAGTAACAAGTTTGGCAATTTCCGAAACCGCCTCAAAATCACCCCTGGAGGCAATAGGAAAGCCGGCTTCAATAATATCTACACCCATCGTGTCCAGCACTTCGGCCACCTGGAGTTTTTCATCCAAAGTCATCGAAGCACCAGGGCTTTGCTCCCCATCACGCAAGGTGGTGTCAAAAATGACGATTCTGTCCTGATCATTGCGGCGCAATGAATTGTCCTGATTGCTAGTATCAGCCATATGTCTATACCTGTCTTTGAAAGGTGCTCAGCACCAAAACAGTTAATTCCAAGTCATCACGGAAATTCAATGTAATCCTGAAAATCAATGTGACGCGAGAGTAGCAAATGCTCTCAGAAATCTCATGAAATCATATTGCGATTATCCCCTAAGGCCGCGGTAACGGGACCGGCTTGCCCAGGGGCATCTAAGCGCCGCTAACAGTAGCTTGAGAAGCACCAAAAAGCTGAATGATTTTTGCACACCACGTTGCTCAATCACACACGGCGTTTGCAAAATCAGGGCGGAGAGCAACGGCACGCAAGCAGACGCACCAGGGCGGCAATAACCACCCGGCACGCCAAGCGCCAATTGCGAATTTTGAGGCATCACTTTATTCATGATGATCACACAGGCATCAGCCATGACAGTGTTTTCTGCAATGACATCATGTGTGTGCACAAAAGTAGACATTCGTCTCTCTCCATAAATTACCGGCCCAATATAATCAAAGGTGCGTTAAATTTCCACCCCCATTTTCTCATCACAATAAAGTCCCCTACCCGGCCCAACCCCTGAAATGAACGCCCGGAAACCGAACCATAATGGCCTCATTAACAATGTTTTATAGCTCAAGGGCAACAAAACCTCTCGCCCTCGCCACAATTATTCAGTAAAAATGCCAGAGAAAAACACGAAATAAAAACCCTGGCCCCATGAAATATAGTAACAGGCGACAGGGCAAGGGCGCACCAGCAACCCAGTGAGGCAAGTAATGGGAAATTTTTCAGGACACGGGCCACTCTCTCGCCTGAACAACTTGTTCTCAAGCGTCATTGAATACACAGATCACGCCGCGAATGACCCGCAGAATGAACGAAGCCCAGAGTATGAGGAAAACAGCTCCATGCAAGACAATAAGAAATCAAGCCGGTTCAGCAGCGCAGGCGGCACCATCACCGCCCTGGTATCACTCATAGCTCTGGTATTTTCAGGTTACAGCTTTTATGAAACCGTACTGAAACAACCAACACTGAAATTATACGCCCCGCCGCTCATACATATGTACCGCAAAAACTACAAGGACATCCTCGCCATTCCCATCACCCTTTCCAATGATGGCGCCCGCCGCGGGACCGTTTTATCCATTGACCTTGAGGTCTCCAACCTCGCAACAGGTGAAACCAAAAAATTCCGAAATATCTATTTCGGCAATGACCCTAAAAACACCAGCCGCATATTTACGCCCCTGACCATTAGCGGGCGTTCCAGCATTTCCGAAATCGTGCTGTTTGAGGCCGAAAAAACCGGCGCATTTTTCGAGACCACCGGCGGTGTCCAGCTGGATCTGCGCCTGAAGATGAAAATGAACACAGATCAGGCCGAATACTGGCGAAAGCCTGAGGAAAAACCAGGTCTGAATTTTGATGTGAACACTGGATTTATCAGATCATTTAACGATATGGAGCGCGGCCAGCCCACCATATTGCGCATAAAAAACCAATAGCCCGCCCGGAAACCTCAATATCTGATGAGCTGGCAAAAAAACACGGGGCTTGAAAGCCCCGTGTTTCCTGAAATTCAAACAGTTGAAAGAACCATTATTTCTGGCAAAAAGTCGCCCAGCTAATGCAGGTATAGCTCCCGCCATCGGCCTTGCATTTATATCTTTCCTTGGTGACATTATAGCCAGACACCTGCCCGGTTGCCACCCAGCCGGGCCACAAGCCCCAACTCACAGCCTGCACCATTGTCTCCATGGCAAACCATTTGGCAGACTCTTTTGTTGGTGACGTTGCCTGCGCAGATTTGGCAACACAACCCGCCGCAGCAGGCAAAGCGCCAGAAACAAGCAACCCAACCCCCAAAGCCCCTGCAATAAATAACGATCTAAAAGACATTTAACACACTCCCAATAAAATAAGATCCACCAGCCCCGTGGGGTGCCCCCATATAATCGGAACATAGAAAAGATCATCCAACATAGTTAACGATACGCCAGTTTTGCAAACACGGCAATATCCCCCGGCAACCGGGAAAAAAACCCATAAATCCCAGCATTTAGACACATAACTCCACCTAAAGACGAAGAGCCAGAAAGTGACAAAATGTCGCGCTAGCCCTCATAAAGCTCTCAGAAAGCCTGAAAACGCCCAAATTAGCTATGCGTTTTTTACATAGCTGCATTGCAGCAAATGCTATTGCTGCACATGAAAAAAGTTGGCATATTGATCTCACACAGATTGATGAAGCACACCAGATTTCATTAATCTTGAAGGTTTCTTCCCTCCCCAGAATACCTTCCTTAAGCTTCTTAACATAAGAAGTGATACTTTAACCGGGTCAGCAATGACCCGGTTTTTTTTTGCTTTATTAATCAATCACAAGACCGCCCTCTATGCAGGGCGCCCGGACCATGACAATATAACCCCCAAGAGACAAATCACCACACAACAAATTCATAGTCGGCAGGAAATGGAAGAAATATACGAGGCGTTTCAAACGGCGTTTGAGCTTTTAATCGCCAGAGACCCGGACTTGGTTGAGATCGTCATCCTGTCATTAAAAGTAAACGGTATTGCTGTGCTGGTCTCAGGTATCCTTGGCCTGTGCATCGGCGCACTTCTCGCGGTTTATCGTTTTAAAGGCCGGGCCTTTTGTCTTGTTTTCGTCAACGCCCTGATGGGCCTGCCGCCGGTTGTGGTGGGCCTCATTGTTTATATGATGATATCCAACACCGGGCCCCTCGGTGTACTGGGGCTATTATACACCCCGACCGCCATGGTCATTGCCCAAACCATCCTCATCACTCCGATTATCGCGGCCCTTTCCCGCCAGATCCTCGAAACTATTTATGTCGAATACCGCGAGCAGCTCTTCTCCCTCGGGGTCAAAAAATGGCAGATGGCCAAAACCCTGCTCTGGGATGGAAGATATGCCCTTTCAACTGTTGTCCTTGCCGGATTTGGCCGGGCAACAGCCGAGGTTGGCGCTGTGATGATAGTTGGCGGCAATATCAATCATCTCACCCGCATCATGACAACCGCAATCGCCCTTGAAACATCAAAAGGATATTTAAGCCTCGCCCTCGCCCTTGGTATCATCCTTATTATCATCTCCTTTGTGATTAACGGGCTTGTTTACGCCGTTAACAACACGGCAGAGCGATTGTCCTATGCTTAAAGAGCCACAAATCTCATCTCCGTTCCCTTTAAGGGTGAACAGGCTGTGCTACAAATCAGGAGAGCAATACCTGATCGACCATGCAAGTTTTACCATTGAAAAAGAAGGCCTGTCCGCCATTATGGGCCCAAACGGCGCTGGCAAAAGTCTCACCCTCCGCCTGCTGCATGGGTTAATCACCCCAACAGGTGGCACCATTAGTTGGGGCAATCTCCTGAACGGAAAAGAAGCCGCACCTTACCAGGCCATGGTTTTCCAAAAACCGGTTCTGTTGCGCCGTACAGTGGAGGCCAATCTGGCCTATGTTCTGAATATCGCCAGAACCTCAGGCGACCGGAAGCAGCAGGACATAATAGCAGAAACGCTGGAACTGGCCCGCCTCTCTAACCATGCCAAAACCCCGGCAAGAGCCCTCTCAGGCGGTGAACAGCAACGGCTGGCTGTGGCAAGAGCCCTGATGCTGAAACCACGTATCCTGTTTCTGGATGAGCCAACATCAAGCCTGGACCCGCAAGCGATAAAAGCCGTTGAGGATCTGCTGAGTACAGCTTCAGCATCAGGCACAAAGATCATCCTTGTCACCCATGATGTCGGCCAAGCCCGTAGATTAAGTCAGGATATTCTGTTCTTTAACAAAGGGAAGATGATTGAGCAGGGCCCAACAGGCACAATCCTGAAGTCACCTGAGAGCAAAGCCGCCAGGCAATATTTCAACGGTGAAATCGTCACTTAATCACCATCCGCAAAGTTTTTGATGGAACCAGCTCCCGGCAGAAACATTATAAAAACAAAAGCGCATGCTTTTTAAACACAGAAAGCCTTAAATAAACGCCGCGCACACTTCAGCTATGACAGGCCGCGCCAACTATGACAGGCCCAGGCCCGGATCAGAGAAGAAAAGAAATGCTGGCTAAAATGTAAAGCAGGGAAAGAAAGGCGGACCAATGAAAAGACTGTTACCACCAACCCTCGTTGCAATTCTCTTATTGCTTATGACCATATTGAAATTCTGGCTCCCGCTCGGAGCATTCCTGCCGGATCAGACAGCCGACATCCTTGGTGCAAGCGTTACCCTTACGGGTCTGGCGGTCCTTCTCGGGGCGGCTTACCAGTTCTCCAAAGCACAGACAAACATTAACACTTTCAAGGAGCCAACCGTTCTGGTTGAAAATGGCCTCTTCAAATACACCCGTAATCCGATGTATCTGGGCTTCTTTCTCATAACAGTTGGGGCAGCTTTGTTGATCAATGATCTGACCAGCCTGATCGGGCCGCTGATCTTCTTCAGCGCCGCACATTTCTGGTACATTCCTTATGAAGAAAAAACGGCCGCCAGAATTTTCGGGCCGTCCTATGACGCCTATAAGGCGCGCGTCAGACGCTGGATTTAAACAGCGCCCCCTGGTTCTGACGCATTTTTTCTTGATATTTATATATCAAGATCCTCAGCATAAGCGGCGTTTTCAGAAATAAAACTGAAGCGCGCTTCAGGTTTTGACCCCATCAGTTTTTCCACAGTCTCCAGCGTGATCTCTTCCCGCTCGGTGATCACAACTTTCAAAAGGGTCCGGCTATCAGGGTTCATCGTCGTCTCTTTCAACTGCGCCGCCATCATCTCCCCAAGCCCCTTAAAGCGGGAAATTTCCACTTTCGAGCGGCCGGAAAATACCTCTTCCATCAAGGCATCTTTATGCGCCTCATCCCGGGCATAAACAGTCTTTGCACCCTGGGCCAGTTTAAACAAGGGCGGCACCGCCAGATAGAGATGTCCGGCATGGACAAGCTCCGGCATCTGCCGATAGAAAAATGTGATCAAAAGTGAGGCAATATGCGCTCCATCCACATCAGCATCCGTCATGATGATGATCTTCTCATAGCGCAGATCATCAAGTTTGAAATTCCGCCCCATGCCACAGCCCAGCGCCTGCACCAGATCTGTCAGCAACTGGTTTTGCGCCAGCTTCGCCGCACTGGCATTGGCCACATTCAATATCTTGCCTCGAAGCGGCAGCACTGCCTGGGTTTTCCGGTTCCGTGCCTGCTTGGCCGAGCCCCCGGCGCTGTCACCCTCAACAATAAACAGCTCAGTGCCGGCGCGCCCACTTGCTGAACAATCAGCCAGTTTTCCGGGAAGTCGCAATTTGCGCGTGGCGGTTTTGCGGTTAATTTCTTTTTCCCGCTTGCGGCGAAGGCGCTCTTCAGCCCGGTCAATCACCCATTCCAGTAATTTGCTCGCCTCTCCTGTGTGGGTGCTGAGCCAGTGGTCAAATTCATCCCGAATGGCTGTTTCGACAATCCGCGCAGCTTCAACAGTTGCCAGTTTATCTTTGGTCTGCCCCTGAAATTCAGGTTCGCGAATAAAAACAGAGAGCATCCCCCCAAGGCCGACAAAAACATCATCCGCTGAGATTTGCGCGGCCTTCTTATTGCTTACCCGCTCACCATGCGCCCGGAGTGCTTTGGTCAGGGCGGCCCGAATGCCGTTTTCATGCGTGCCCCCTTCGGGTGTTGGTACGGTATTGCAATAGCTGTCAAAAAAACCGTCCCGGTTGCCCATCCAGCAAAGCGCCCATTCAAGCGACCCATGCCCGGCCTCGGTTTCAATTTTTCCAAAGAACAGATCCTTGGTGACAAGCACAGCACCCTCAACCCGGTTTTCCAGAAAATCCCTCAATCCACCCGGAAAATGAAAAACGGCTTCTGAAGGTGTTTTATCCTTTTCACCAAGAAGGGCGGGGTCACAAAACCAGCGAATCTCAACACCCCCGAACAAATAAGCTTTTGAGCGGGCCATCTTATAAAGAATAGAGGGTTTGAACTTTGCCCCTTTACCAAAAATCTGGCTATCAGGGAGAAACCGCACTTTGGTGCCGCGCCGGTTCTTGATGCTGCCCAGTTTTTCTAGCGGGCCTTGCGGTAAACCGCGGGAGAAAACCTGGCGATAAAGCTGTTGCCCCCTCGCCACCTCCACCTCGAGTATTTCTGAAAGCGCATTCACAACTGAAACTCCAACACCATGCAACCCACCCGAAGTGGCATACACTTTGGAATCAAATTTACCCCCCGCATGCAGGGTCGTCATGATGACCTCAAGTGCAGACTTGTCCTTGAATTTCGGATGCGGGTCCACAGGTATCCCCCGGCCATTATCAATCACGACAAGCGCGCCATCGGCTTCAAGGCGCACCTCAATCCAGTTGGCGTGACCGGCAACGGCCTCGTCCATCGAATTGTCAATCACCTCGGCAAAAAGGTGATGCAGGGCTTTTTCATCCGTACCGCCTATATACATGCCAGGCCGGCGGCGCACCGGCTCAAGCCCTTCAAGAACTTCAATATCAGCGGCGGTGTAATTGCCTTCCGGCTGGGAAGGCGGGGCTGATGGCGCAGGCTTGGTTTTACCCGCTTTCCCCTCGGACTTTCCCGTTGCTGATTTAACAGCATTTTCCAATTTAGCAAAAAGATCGCGCGCCATGGTTATTCCCAAAAAATGATGATGAAAACAAGAACGTTAGAAATAGCACTGCTCAAGTCGGCAGTGTATATCGAATCAACACATTGTACGACAGCAACTGGTCAGGTGTGATAGCTGAAATGTCACGTCCTCAATTTTTTAACGCCCCATAACTTCAAGGCAGAGCCGTACAAACACTATACCCCTCAAGCGTCCGGAGTGCGGCGGAAAAGGGAAAATAAGGCCCCTTAAACCTCACAAGTGCCAGAAACACGCGCTATAATAACAACACTTTACTGCACTGGCACAGTTTTCCACCTCAAAGAAGGCAATACAGATTGAGATTAGCCTGAAAACAGGTCATACCCATAAGTAAACCAGGCTCATAATCAAGAGGGTTTGCCAGTTCTGACCACCATTCTCAATCAAAACTTGCACCACAGGGCAAAATAAAGGTAAAGAGAGACCATCAGAACCAAAACAGGGGCCCGTATTCCCTTATAAGCCTTATTTATGTTTTGCAACGTCTCAGCTCCATGCCCCCTTAAGCATGCCCTACCAAGAGGGGTAAAAGTGAGAAAGCAAAACAGAAGCTGGAAAAGGGAACTGAATAAATAAGGGCATGAGAACAGAACAACATCTCGGCCTTAGCCTGCAAAACCGGCTCAATACCCGATAGCACCAAAACCACATATAAAACAGCAAAGATTTGCCCACCAAATGACGTTTGACAATCTAAACCTGACACCAAAAATTCTCGCAGCGATCAAAGAGGCGGGCTACACCGAACCAACCCCCATTCAGGAAGGCGCCATCCCCCCCGCACTCGAGGGCAAAGACATCCTCGGCATCGCCCAGACCGGCACCGGAAAAACAGCCTCCTTCGTCATCCCCATGTTATCACGCCTTGAAAAAGGCCGCGCCAGGGCCCGTATGCCCCGCACCCTCATCCTGGCCCCGACCCGTGAGCTGGCGGCTCAGGTTGCTGAGGCCTTCAAGGATTTGGGCACCAACCACAAACTCACCCTCGCCCTTCTGATCGGCGGGGTATCATTTGAAGAGCAATTCAGGAAACTCGACCGCGGCGCAGATGTCCTGATCGCCACACCAGGCCGCCTGCTGGATCATTTTGGTCGCGGTAAAATCCTGCTGACAGGTGTTGAAATTCTGGTCATAGATGAAGCTGATCGGATGCTCGATATGGGCTTTATTGATGATATCAAGAAAATATGCGGGCTTCTACCACCGCGCCTGCAAACTATGTTTTTCTCAGCCACCATGCCTGATGAAATCCATAAGTTTACAAAAACCTTTCTCAAGTCACCGGTAAAGATAGAGGTTGCCCGCCAAAGCACAACCGCGAGCACCATCACTCAGCAGTTTCAGTTTGCAGGTGGTGACCAGAAAACAAAGCGCTCAGATTTTCGCAAAGTTCTGCAATCTCTCGAAATCGAGAACGCTATTATATTCTGCAATCGCAAACGGGATGTCAGCATTCTTCACAGATCCCTTGCCAAACATGGCTTTGATGCCGGCGCCCTGCATGGAGATATGGATCAACACGCCCGCACAGCCACCCTAGAAAAATTCCGCGGCGGCGATCTGACATACCTGGTCGCAAGTGATGTCGCAGCAAGAGGGCTGGATATTCCAAACGTCGGCCACGTATTCAACTTTGATGTTCCCAATCATGCAGAAGATTATGTCCATCGCATCGGCCGCACAGGGCGCGCTGGCCGCGAAGGTTATGCCCTCACACTGGTGTCCCCAGAAGATAAAAAATATCTCGATGCCATTCTGGATCTTTGCAAAATAAGCCCGGACTGGATCAACAGCGCACCAGAGGCTGATGACTTCGTCTCAAAAAGAGGGCGCGGCAAAAGAAGCCCCAGACAATCAGAAAAAAACACCCGGCCAAGGGAAAAATCAAACCCTAAAAAAGCGGAAAAGAACCCACCATCCGATTCCAGACCGGCAAAAACAAAAGAAAAACAAACTGAAAAACCCAAAGCGCCTAAGAAAACCAACCGCAAAGACAACACCCGTCAAAAAACCGGCCCTGTGCTTGGAATGGGCGATCACACCCCGGCATTTCTGAAAAAATCCATTTCCCGGCCCAAATAGGGTCCATGACCAGCTACTGCTATTTTACCCCTTTTAATGGGTAGAAGACCCGCACACCAGTACTGATCAGTCCTCAGATTAACCTTTGGGTTTGCCCCACCTGAATATTATAAGTAATTGTTATCATTATAATTATTCGAAAAACCAACGGTCCGAATACCTGTCAAAAAATGCCATCCTGACCCCAGCTGTTAAGTAAATATTGATATCCCTCAGTCACAGTATCAACAGAACTGCCAGACTGTGTTAGGGATTACAATAGAATGACGCACGATGAAAACAACCGTTCAATTGAATTGGGCGAGAAGGCTCTTGGTTATATTAAATATAATCAATCAGATGCAACACCAGAAGATTATGAGCTCTGGTTCAACTTTGCCACTGGCTCAAAACCTGATTTGAACAATCAGATCAAGGAGCTGCTGCAGCAAAATCCCCGTATCCCACAGGACAAACTTGAAGAACTCTATAACTTCCATTTCCTAAATGATGATGTGGGAGAACGCGTCGAAGAAATCAGCACCCAGGTTTCCAGTGAATTGACTGACATCATGGAAATGGTGGGCAGTTCACTTGCAAATACTGAAAGCTATAGTGAAAGCCTTGAAATTTTCAGCAGTGAGTTAAACGATATCAACGACGCCGGCTCCCTGAAAATGATGATCACGTCAATGGCCTCAGCAACATTTGAAATGGCCCAGAACTCTAAAGAGCTGGAAAACAATTTAAAGAAATCCCAAAAGCACATAGCCAACCTCAACCAGGACATCGAAACCATCCGCAATGAATCAATGACCGACGCATTGACCGGCATAGCAAATCGTAAAAAGTTTGATCTGACCCTTGATAAAGAAATAATCAATTCACGAACAGATAATGAGCCTTTATGCCTGCTGATAATGGATATTGATCATTTCAAATCGTTTAATGACACCCATGGCCACCAGACAGGGGATCAGGTCCTTCGTCTTGTCGGTAGTATTTTGAAAAATAATGTAAAGGGCAAAGACCTCGCAACTCGCTACGGCGGTGAAGAATTTGCCATCATCCTTCCAAATACATCCCTTGATGATGCATTCGCTGTCGCAGAACAGATCCGTAAAGCTGTCGCCAGCAAGGAACTTCTCAAAAAATCAACCGGTGTGAAACTCGGCCGGGTAACGCTATCAACTGGTGTGGCAGAGCTCAACACCCAAGATAGCGCAAGCTCAATCATCGCCCGCGCTGATAAATGCCTCTACCTCGCGAAAGATGCCGGACGCAACAATGTAAAAACTGAGCAAGACCTGATGCAGGGAAGCGCAGCCAAAGCTGTGTAGCAGTAACAGGTTGAACCGGTCACTTGAAGAGGCTCACCTTCAATATTTATTATGATTTTTCAACACCTGAAAACCGCTCCAGCTCATCCTTTGAGAGCGGTGTGATGGCAACAGACTCGCCGCAGCCACAAGCACTGGTCTGATTGGGATTGTTAAACACAAACCCTGAAGACAGTTTGGTGACCTCATAATCCATTTCTGTACCAAGCAAAAACAATATTGCCTTTGGATCAATGAGAATGTTAACGCCCTTATCCTCAATAACATCCCAGCCAGGCTCAGTTTCAAGCGCATAATCCAGGGTATATTCCATCCCGGCACAACCACCGTTTTTAACACCCACTTTCAGGCCGACAATCGGCTCCGCCGAGCTTTCAATGATCTCACGAGCGCGCACCGCTGCCTTTGGCGTCAATGTCATCACTTTTGGTAATTCTCTAACCATCAGATAAGTCTCAACCAGTTATTTCGATTTTAAAACATATTCAGCGCAAAACGCGCCTCATCAGACATCATCGCCATATCCCAGGGCGGATCAAACGAAAGCTTCACCCTTACCGCCTTGACACCTTCAACTTTGGCTATCGCATCAACCACCCACCCCGGCATTTCGCCGGCAACCGGGCAACCTGGGGAGGTTAGGGTCATATCCACATCAACCGAGTGGTCATTGTGTATATCCACCATATAGATAAGCCCCAATTCATAAATATCAACAGGGATCTCAGGATCAAATACGGTTTTGATGGCAGCAACAATATCCCGCCGCAAACGCTCTATCTCCTCATCGGAAAGCGGCTCAAACCCGTCATCTGAAAAGGCAACCTTATCAGCACCTGGTGAAAGAGCAGCTATGCCCGGCTCAGGCGGTGTAAATAAAGCTTCATCCATTGTTTTATCCTGGTCACTCATAATCATATAACCTATTTAAAAAAGGCTGCGGCTTTTTCCAGCGCTGCAACCAGTTGGTCAATGTCTTCCTTGCTGTTATAGAGCGCAAGCGAAGCCCGGCACGTCGAAGTAACCCCATATCTCGCCAGCAATGGTTCCGCACAATGTGTCCCCGCCCGCACCGCAACCCCCGAGCGATCAATCAACGTACTGACATCATGCGCATGCACACCATCCATGACAAAAGAAAATATCCCGCCCTTTTCTTTTGCATCACCAACCAGCTTGAGAAACGAAAGAGATAGCAACCGCTCCCGGCAATAACGTGTCAGGGCTTCTTCATGTGCAAAAATCTGCTCGCGGCCAAGCGTTTCAACATAGTCAATGGCGGCCGCCAGCCCAACCGCCTGGGCAATTGGCGGCGTCCCGGCTTCAAAGCGATGCGGTGTTTTGCCATAAGTGACCTGATCAACACTAACAGTATCAATCATCTCACCACCGCCTAGAAAAGGCGGTAACCCGTTCAGTAAATCCTTCTTGCCATAAAGGACGCCGATGCCAGTTGGCCCGTATAGTTTATGGCTGGTAAATACATAAAAGTCCGCATCCAGCTCCTGCATATCCACCGGCAAATGCACAATCGCCTGGCTGCCATCAACCAGCACCTTGATGCCCCGCTCATGTGCCTTTTTGATTATCTCTTTGACCGGCACAACAGTGCCCAGCACATTGGACATCTGGGTAATCGCAACAAGCTTGGTCTTTGGTGTTAACAATGCCTCAAACTCATCCATGAGGAAATTGCCATCATCATCAACCGGCGCCCATTTCAGAACCGCGCCCTTGCGCTCCCTGAGGAAATGCCAGGGCACGATGTTGGAATGATGCTCCATGATGGAAAGCACAATCTCATCACCCGCGCCAATATCATCCAGCCCAAGCCCGTAAGCCACCAGGTTAATGGCTTCAGTGGCGTTTTTGGTGAAGATAATTTCATCATCACTCTCAGCATTTAAAAACCTCTGGACCGTCCGGCGCGCTTCTTCAAACCGCTCCGTCGCCGTGTTGGAGAGGAAATGCAGACCCCGGTGCACATTGGCATATTCCGAGCTGTAAAACTCATCAATCGCCTTAAGGACCGACAAGGGCTTTTGCGCCGATGCCCCATTATCAAGATAAGCCAGCCGCTTGCCATACACCTCGCGGCCAAGGATCGGAAAATCCTGTGCAACAGTTTTAACGTCAAATGTGTTTTCAGTAGTGTCTAGCACAACCAGCTTATCCCTGTTTTCAAGCGTTTTCCTTGAGGTACCATTCTGCCGCCAGCTCTGTAAAATGTGCCTGCAAAGCCTCATCTTCAACAAGCTCCAGCGCTTCACCGACAAAAGCCTGAATAAGCATCTGACGCGCAGCCGCGTCAGGAATGCCCCTGGCTTTCAGATAGAACAATAGATCTTCATCAATCTGGCCTGTCGTTGCACCATGACCGCACAGCACATCATCAGCGTAAATTTCCAACTCTGGTTTTGAATCAAATTCAGCATCTTCTGAAAGCAAAAGAGCTTTACTCATCATCTCCCCGTCGGTTTTTTGAGCACCCGGCGCAACGATCACCTTGCCCTGAAAAACAGCACGTGAGCGACCATTCAGAACCGTCTTGAAAAGTTCGCGGCTTTCACAATCTGTTGCATCATGTTCCATCACCAAAGTCATATCGGCATGTGAAGTGCCATTTAAAAGCGCCGCACCAGAAATATCGGCCTTGGAGCCTGCCCCTTCATAACGCATGAAAATCTGGTTACGGCTGACACCGCCATCAACCGTCAGCTGGAAAAAGCCAAAATCCACTTCCTTGCCAAGCTGGCCGATAATGTTGGCAAGATGCACCGTCTCATCTGGCAATTGGCTGTGCTTGAGATGACGCACTTTCGCCCAGTCACCCACCTGCCATTCCGTCACAATATTGCTCTGTGCTCCAGTGCCGCCAAGATTGATATGGCTCTCAACAACCGAAACCTCCGCCGCCGCCCCAACCTTGAAGAACACCCGCGAAGCATAAGACGCCTCTGCCTCCCCTCGAGACAAAAAGACCACATGCAAAGGCTTGTCGAGCTTGCATTTTTCTTCAATATGAACGGCAATACCATCCTGAACCAATGCCAGATTAAGCGCCTGCACCGCATCACGCTCACCGCCCTTAAGGCCACCAAGATCCTCTAACCATGAGGGGGCGTTGCCAAATGCTGCCTTGAGGGAGCAAAACTCAACCCCGCCGACAGCTATATCATCAGATAAGCTTTCATCAAACCGGCCATCAACCAGAACCAGACGGTAAGCATCAAGGCCGCTGAGCGCAGCGCCAAGCCCAGCCTCAAGCGCCTCTTTGCTAACGCTAGAGGCGTCTTTGGCAGCCGGAAAGGCCGTCCTCATAATTGATTTCAGATCAGTATATTTCCAGGCTTCAACCCGCCGGTTGGGCAGGCCAAGCTCGAGAAAATCTTCCCGCGCCCTCGCCTGCAATTCCTGAAACCAGGTTGGCCCTTCAAGCAACGGGCGCTCACTGAAAGCCAGAAGAGCGTTTTCAGCGTCTGTGCGAACAATTTCCATCATCACGTCCTTTAAGCCGCATTTTCCTCAAATTCAGCATAGCCGGATTTCTCAAGCTCCAGCGCCAGCTCTTTTCCGCCCGTGCGGACAATTTTGCCATCAGAGAGCACATGCACCTTATCCGGCACGATATAGTTGAGAAGCCGCTGATAGTGGGTAATCACCAGCATACCTCGCTCCGGCCCGCGCAGTGCGTTGACGCCATCAGCAACAATGCGAAGCGCATCAATATCAAGCCCGCTGTCAGTTTCATCCAGAATGCAAAAGCCGGGATCAAGCAGCGCCATCTGCAAAATTTCCATGCGCTTTTTCTCACCGCCGGAAAAACCAACATTCAGGCCCCGCTTCAGCATCTCCGGCTTAACAGCAAGCTCTTTGGCTTTTTGCTGAATAAGCTTCATCATATCCGGAATGGAAAGCTCATCTTCGCCCCGGGCTTTGCGGACCGCATTAATGGCCGCCCGCATGAATGTCATGGTCGCGACACCCGGAATTTCTATCGGATATTGAAACGCAAGGAACAGCCCCGCCGCCACTCGCTCGGCTGGGTCCATCTCGAGAATGCTCTCCCCCTTCCAGAGAATATCACCCTTCGTGATGTCATAATCATCCTTGCCGGCGATCACATAGGAAAGCGTTGATTTACCGGACCCGTTCGGCCCCATAATCGCATGCACTTCACCATTTGGCACCTGAAGGTCAATGCCGTTCAAAATCGGCTGGCCTTCTACTTCAACATGTAAATCTTTAATCTCTAGCATTGTGCTATCTCTTCTTTTCTCTTCAATTCTGTAATTCTGTCAGTTTTATTTCTTGTCTCAGTCTGATTTATCGGGTTATTGGCAGCGCTACTCTTCTCCCTCAAAATAATCAAGCGCACTGTCTCTTCGCCCAATATAGCGAATGCCACCTGCCCCCGGATTTTCCCAGTCAAAACGGCTGAGAACAGCAAATTTCTCAGAGTCAGGATATTCAACAACCTCGGTATCATGATTGACCGATAGCCCGAGATATTTCAGCTGGCCTTCACCTGTGTTGATAATCTGATGCGCAACCTCAGGCCCCCCAACCGGCGCCGCACAAACATCTCCCGCCTTGATCGCAAATGTCTCGGTACCAAATCGATAAGTGCCCTCACCTTCCAATATGATAAACAGCTCATCACTTTTATGGTGCACATGAAAAGGAAAGGCTTTTTTGCCCGCCTCCACCACATGCATCATGCAGCCAATCCCGCTTGAACCGATCAAATGCCCGAAGGATGCGATCTGGGCCGCAAAGTTTTTGCCATCACCCGTCTCCCGGAGGCTCACATCCTCAATGTTCATGACAGGACGTTTATCCATTACCCAACACTGCCTTCAAGCGAAATACCAATGAGCCGCTGCGTTTCCGCCATGAATTCCATCGGCAGTTTCTGAATAACCTCACGCGCAAAACCATTGACAATCAGCGCCACAGCCTCTTCCTCACCCAGCCCGCGGGCCTGGGCATAAAACATCTGATCATCAGAAATTTTTGATGTCGTAGCTTCATGCTCAAAGGTCGCAGTGGCATTTTTCGCTTCAATGTAAGGCACTGTGTGCGCTGAGCACTGATCACCGATCAACAGGCTGTCACACTGCGTGAAATTCCGCGCATGGCTGGCTTTGCGATGTGCAGAGACTAGCCCGCGGTAAGTGTTGGACGAGTGGCCGGCAGATATCCCCTTGGAGATAATCCGGCTGGAGGTATGCTTGCCAAGATGCACCATCTTGGTGCCGCTATCGACCTGTTGCCTGCCGTTTGAAATCGCAATTGAGTAGAACTCACCGCGTGAATGATCACCGCGCAGAATACAGCTTGGATATTTCCAGGTAATCGCTGACCCGGTCTCAACCTGAGTCCAGGAAATTTTAGAGCGATCCCCCCGGCAATCACCGCGCTTCGTGACAAAGTTATAAACCCCGCCTTTACCCTCTTTATCACCCGGGTACCAGTTCTGCACTGTTGAATATTTAATCTCGGCATCATCCAGCGCCACAAGCTCAACAACTGCGGCATGAAGTTGGTTTTCATCCCTCATGGGCGCCGTGCATCCTTCAAGATAGGAAACGTAAGACCCTTTATCAGCAATAATCAGCGTCCGCTCAAACTGGCCGGTGTTCTGTTCGTTGATCCGGAAGTAGGTGGAAAGTTCCATCGGGCACCGCACCCCTTCAGGGATATAAACAAAGCTGCCATCCGAAAACACGGCTGAGTTCAAAGTCGCGTAAAAATTATCTGACTTCGGCACAACAGAGCCAAGATATTTCTGAACAAGCTCAGGGTGCTCGCGCAGCGCCTCGGAAATCGAACAGAAAATCACACCTGCCTTGGCCAGCTCATCCTTAAAGGTGGTTACAACCGAAACACTGTCAAAAACTGCGTCAACCGCAACCCGGGCACCCTGAACACCTGCCAGCACTTCCTGCTCTTTCAAGGGTATGCCAAGCTTGGCATACGTTTCCAGAAGCTCCGGGTCCACCTCATCAAGGGACTTGGGCCCCTCTGTTGACTTGGGCGCAGCATAATAATAAAGGTCCTGAAAATCAGGTTTCTTGTACTCAACTTTGGCCCACTCAGGTTCAGACATGGTCAGCCAGCGCTGATACGCATCAAGCCGCCAGTCCAGCATCCATTCAGGCTCTTCCTTCTTGGCTGAAATGAAACGGACAATATCCTCATTCAGCCCCTTGGGCGCCTTGACCATTTCGATATCTGTCGAAAAACCATATTTATATTTATCGACATCGATATCTTTAACCTGTTCGACTGTTTCTTTTACTGCTGCCATTCTTGTCTCCAACGGACATGTGTTAAACTTTAAGAATTCTGTTTTTCTTCTTGAATACCGCCCCATCAGGCGCATTGTTTATCGCTGGCGATGCCCGCTTTTGTACGCTCATATATCTGCTGCCAGACAGAGAGAAACACATCAACATCGCTCTTGGTGGTCGCCGCCCCGAGGGACACCCGAAGCGCTGCGAAACTAAGTTCATCCCCCACACCCATCGCTTCAAGCACATGCGAGCGATCAACCTTGCCGGACGAACAGGCCGAACCGGAGCTGATCGAGACCCCTTGCAAATCCATCTGGATCACCTGGGTTTCAGCCGAAAACCCGGGCACCGCAAACAGGCATGTATGACCCAACCGCGGCGTATCCTTGCCAAAAATCACTGCATCCGGTGAAATCTCCAGCAAACCGGCCTCAAGCTGAGTGCGCAGTTCCCTGACTTCATTCATCGAGTGCCCAGCCGCCTCGCTGAGCGCCTCGGCCGCCGCGCCAAAACCAATGATCCCCAAAAGGTTCTCTGTGCCGCCGCGTCGTTTCAACTCCTGGCCGCCGCCAGCCACCAGCGTCTCCCGCAACACGATCGAGGCATCTTTCAATATCAGCGCACCAACCCCCTGAGGCCCGCCAATCTTATGCGCGGAAAGCGAAATCATATCAGCCCCAAATTCACTGAGAGAAACGGGCATCTTACCCAGAGCCTGCACACAATCCGAGTGCAGTATCCCCCCAGCGCGGTGCACAATCTCAGCAATCTCGGCAAGCGGCTGAATAACACCGGTTTCATTGTTCGCCGCCATAACAGAGACCAGCAGCGGACGAGAATAAGGGGCAATGCCCTCCTCTGATGTCGTGTCGCTAACCTCTTCAAACAACTTCTCTTCCAGCCAGTTCAGGTCAACCACCCCGGCACTCGTCACCGGAATTACCTTGGTCTGCTCTTTCTCAAACCGCATGCCGTTCAGCACGGAAGGGTGCTCAATAGCGGAAACAAAAAGTTGCGGAACACCCATCATGGCTTTACCAAACAGCCCCGGACTGAGCGCCAGATTGTTCGCCTCTGTCCCGCCGGAGGTAAAAATCACATCACCAGGCCGCACTTCAACCAACCGCGCCACCGCGTCACGCGCTTTTTCAATTTGTGCCCGCACCCGCCGGCCATGCTCATGCACTGAGGACCCATTGCCAAAAAGCCCAAACCCTTCAGCCATCGCTGTTTTCACCTGCTCCAGCATCGGCGCGGAGGCGTTATAATCAAGATAAACCCGATCCTTCATGATCTCACCTCCCCGCCATTCACGGCAGTGGTAAAGGCAGGGGCGCTCCCATCTGGCGTCACATCTGCCAGCGAGGTTGAGCGCAAAAATGTTTCAATATGCTCCCCAAGCCCATGCCATAAATTATGGGTGAGGCACCGGTCTCCAGAAACACAGCCACCAACTTCTTCCAGTGAACAGCGGGTCATCTGCACCGGTTCGTCAACCGCTTGCATGATTTCAAAAATGGAAATCTCCCTGGCCGGCCTCGAAAGCAGATAACCACCCCCCGGCCCCCGGCAACTTTCAACAAGCCCACCGCGGCGCAGATGCATAAAAATCTGCTCAAGAAAGGTCTGGGATATATTCTGCCTGAGCGCAATAGACGCAAGCGTTATCGGCTGAGACCCATCCCCGCCGCCTGGCAGGGTCGCAAGGTCCGCCATGGCCATCACCGCATATCTTCCCTTGGAACTTAACTGCATGTAATCCTGTAATTGCGTTTTAAGGCGATAAAACCTCACAACACACCTTTTTTAACGCCGCTCCGGCCCTAACCCAATAACAAAGACTTTGAGTTTTAACGCCCTTTAACCGCCGATACGGTTGAAAACCACTGAAACCCTTCTATCTCAGTTAGACAGGCCACAAGAAGGCTGCTATGCAACCTGAACCTGCAACGAGCCCGATTGTCACTGGATTTCAAACCGATTGGCAGTTAATTTGTAATCATTCTAAACTAGAGATAGAATTCCTGAGCCCCAGAGTCAAGTATTCTCTCCTTATGCCCAAATTAATTATTCTTTGGCAATTGAGAGATGTTCTTGCTAGGAAAAACCCTGAAGTATTTTTATTTGAACAGAAAATCAAGCCAACCATGCCAGAAGTCATCATAAATGGTCCTGTGGGCCGTCTCGAAGCGCGCTACCATCATAATAAAACCACAGACTCACCAATCGCCATTCTGCTTCACCCCCATCCGCAATTTGGGGGCACAATGAACAATCAGACCATCTACAATCTGTACTACAGTTTTGTGGATCGCGGCTTTTCTGTTCTGAGATTTAATTTTCGCAGTGTCGGCCGCAGCCAGGGCGTTTTTGACAATGGCCCCGGCGAGCTGGCGGATGCCGCCAGTTGCCTTGACTGGCTGCAAACCCAAAACCCCGATAGCCA
This sequence comes from uncultured Rhodomicrobium sp., assembly GCA_964351785.1. Lineage (GTDB taxonomy): Bacteria > Pseudomonadota > Alphaproteobacteria > Rhizobiales > HXMU1428-3 > HXMU1428-3. Next base: position 72,244 of record CAYGPF010000009.1, on the reverse strand, counting down.
CACCTGCTGGATTGCCGGCACCTCATTTGGTGCCTGGATCGCCATGCAGCTGCTGATGCGCCGCCCGGAAATTGACGGCTTTATCTCTATCGCCCCGCCAGCAAATCATTATGATTTCAGTTTTTTGGCGCCCTGCCCCTCATCAGGCCTCATTGTCAACGGCTCGTCTGACAGGGTTGTCCCCTCAGGCTCGGTTGAAGATCTGGTTGGCCGCCTCAAAACCCAAAAGGGCATCAAGATCACCCATGACGTCATCGAGGATGCCAACCATTTCTTTGAAGGCAAGATGGACCTCCTTATGGACAGTATCAACGATTATCTCGACAGCCGCCTTGGCGCCGCCCCCACATACATGATTGAAAGCGATCGATAAGCCTGTATGGAAATAAATGAATGTATTGGTCGGAAGACCATAAGCGCCGTTATTGGGGGAAGCTGAATAAACAATAGTTCCGGAAAAATTGAAAAGGAGGCGCTAAAATTAAAACGCCTCCTTTTTTATATTTTGATGCCAATCACTTTTAAGTTTTTCGTGCCTGAAGAACAACCTACCTATTTGACTTTTTCAGTTTCAATCTATTGTTTAAGCGGCGGTATTTATTGGCACCAGTTTTCATCTACCTCTTGCGGGCCGGGCTGAAGCATTTGTCGTGGTGCCCGGCAGGACAAAATCTAATGATATCACGCCCTCACACGTGACGGGGGGCACGACGCCAACACAACTCATCCCGCAATGATTTCTAGAAACCAGTTCTTTAACCAGGAAGCGCCAGCCGCCCTCCCGTTTGCGGTGCCTTGACCCCTGTCGTACCGGGAAAAGTCAGCGGCAACTGATAAAGATGGCGAACCGCCAGAAAGCCAAACGCTTCAGCTTCCACATACCCCGGCGCCCAGCCAAGCTCAGCCCCGCTGAGAACCGGCACATCAGATAGGGCGCTGAGCCGTTGCATCAGAAAATCATTTCGCACCCCGCCGCCAACAATGACATAGACCCGCGGGCTAGCTTCCATAAAATGCCGCGCCTCAATGATGGATCTGGCGGTAAATTCAACAAGCGTTGCCGCCCCGTCTTCAACTGAAAGCGCCTCCACCGCATCAAATGAAAAATCATACCTGTCCAGCGATTTGGGAGGTTGTTGGGTCAGGTAGGGCGACGACATAAGAAGCGAAAGCGCTGTTTCATCAATCACCCCTGCGCCCGCAAGGCCGCCCCTGTCATCAAACCGTCTACCGGTTTTTTGACCCACCCATTCATCAATCAGAACATTGCCCGGCCCGGTATCAAAAGCAAGCAGCTCATCACCCGCCCCCGCATAAGTCACATTGGCCACCCCGCCAATATTGACAACGGCCACCGGCAACGCGAGACCGGCAGAGCGCACCAGCGCCCGGTGATAAACCGGCACCAGCGGCGCTCCTTCACCGCCAGCCGCCATATCCAGCCCCCGCATATCATAAACAACCCTGATACCAAGCTCAGATGCCAGCCGGCCCGCATCACCCACCTGCAATGTAAAGGCAGAGCAAGGGTCATGATAAAGCGTCTGCCCATGAAAACCGATAACGTCAATTGAGGCACTCTCAAGCCCGGCCACCGACAATAACCCGGTAACCGCCTCATAATGCCGGTCTGTAACCAGGCTGGATATTTCCGCGCCAAGCGCCAGCCGGGTTTTATGATCCGGCGCCTCCTTCACTGCCTGCATATGTGCCAAAATGGCAGCCCGCTCTACAGCGCTATATTCAACAAAATGATACGGGCCCTTTGAGCGAATGTTCTCCCCATCCGTTTCAATCAGCGCAGCATCAACCCCATCGCCGGAGGTACCGCTCATTAACCCGATGGCACGCTGAAAACCCCTTGTCATAAATCGCCCTCACATCCACTGCCTGAAATTTTTAAAAGTCTGATATTGTAGATGTCCGATATTTTTTAAATTGACAAAACCATCATAAGTTAAGTAGCCAACAGGCTAGGGCAACCAGTTACAACGGCGAAAGTAGAAATGTCAGATTTCAAATCAGAATTTTTAAACACATTATCAAGCCGCGGCTTCATTCACCAGTGTTCTGACGAAGCAGCGCTGGATAAAAAATGCCTGGAAGGCCCGATCACTGCCTATATCGGCTTTGACTGCACGGCACCCAGCCTGCATGTCGGCAGCCTTCTGCCAATCATGATGCTCTACTGGTTGCAACAAACCGGCTCAAAACCCGTTGTCCTTATGGGCGGCGGCACAACACGCATTGGTGACCCATCCGGCAAAGACGCGGCCCGCCAGCTTCTGACCAGTGACAACATAGAGGAAAACAAGGCGGGCATCCGCACCGTTTTTGACAAATTCCTGAACTTCGGCACAGGCGCTTCAGATGCCATCATGGTTGACAATGCAGACTGGTTGATGGACCTCAATTATGTTGATTTTCTCCGCGATGTCGGACGTCATTTCTCCATCAACCGCATGCTCACCTTTGACAGTGTCAAAATGCGGCTTGAGCGCGAGCAACCGCTCTCATTCCTTGAATTTAACTACATGATCCTCCAGGCCTATGACTTTGCCGAACTTGCCAAAACTCATGAGTGCACTTTGCAGATGGGCGGTTCTGATCAATGGGGCAATATCGTCAGCGGCATCGATCTTGGGCGGCGGTTAATCTCGAAAGAGCTATACGGCCTCACAGCCCCGTTAATGACAACCTCAAGCGGAGCCAAAATGGGCAAAACGGCTGATGGCGCTGTGTGGCTCAACGCTGATCTGATGCAACCTTATGATTACTGGCAATATTGGCGCAACACTGAAGACGCGGATGTTGGAAGGTTCCTCAAATTATTCACCGCTCTCCCCCTTGATGAAATCAGCAAGCTTGAAGCCCTTGAAGGGGCGGAAATCAATGAAGCTAAAAAAGTGCTGGCTTTTGAAGCAACAAAAATGCTGCATGGGGCAGAAGCTGCAAATGCCGCAGCTGAGACCGCCCGCATAACTTTTGAAGACGGGGCGCTGGCCGAAGACCTCCCCACATATAGCATCAACAAAGACAAGCTTGAGGAAGGCCTCACCATCATCAAGGCCCTCACCCTTTCAGAACTGGCCAGCTCCAACGGAGAAGCCCGCCGCCACATCAAGGGCAATGCTGTAAAACTGAACGATCAGCGTGTCAGTGACGACACACAAAGCTTAAGCACTTCAGACTTTAACAAGGACGGGGTCGCCAAGCTCTCATTTGGCAAAAAACGCCATATACTCTTAACACTGGTTAATTAAACGCCTCTGACGCGAGAGAAGCTTCAGGAAAAAAATAACAGACACCCGAACAGAGGCAAGGTGCTGTGATGAAGGAACGACAGAATGCCTCTCAGAACCATTCTATTTGACATCAACGAAACTGTGCTCGATCTAGCCGGCCTTCGCCCTGCTTTTGTGAACCTGTTCCAGGGCGCCGTCCCGCTCGAGCTTTGGTTTTCAAACCTGTTGCAAAGTTCTGTCGTCGCCCTCACAACAGGTTTAGAAACAAATTTTAAAGATCTGGCCCGCGCCAACCTTCTGAAATTGCTGGAAAAACATCAGTTATCAGCAAAAGAGGGTGAGATAGAGCACTTCCTGCAGGGCTTTGCTACCCTGCCACCCCATGGGGACGTGAAGCCTGCTCTTGAAATGCTAAAGCGCAACAATTTCAAAACCATCGCCTTCAGCAATTCAGCCATCACGCTTCTTGAAAGTCAGATCCGGTCAGCGGGCCTGAACGCCCATTTTGATCAGCTCATTTCAGTTGAGGAAGTCAAAAGTTTCAAGCCGGACCCAAAAGTCTACAGACATGCCGCAGCAACGCTCGGCCAGGACCCTGGTGATCTAATGCTGGTTGCCGTCCATGACTGGGACACCCACGGCGCTCTGAGCGCAGGGTTGAACGCAGCATTCCTTGAGCGCGGCCCTGGCCTCTATAACCCGCTCTACCGGAAACCGGCAATTACAGGCAAAACCATGATCGAATTGGCTCAAAAAATTATCAAAGAATATGGCAGCCCGGCCTGAAAAGGTTAAAGCTGAAATGGCAGCCCGGCCAGCAACACTAACCGAAGCTCGCCATCAGAAGCGCTGATCAGGGATCAGGCTTGAGATCCAAACTCTCACCCTTCTTCAAGCGCCGTACTTTGGAAGCACTTGAATCGCGCTTGACAGACCCCTCAATCTGATTATTCGGCCGGACCTTGATCGTCGGGCTTTTTTGCTCAAACTCGAATATCTGCCTGAATACACCCGGCGCCACCAGCGACATCGGATTGACAAGCACCTCAGGGCGGTTGATATCACCGTAAATGCCAAAGGTAATGCCAAGCATACCCTCACCCTCACGGCCAACAAGAATGTCACCCAGAACCGGCACAGCACCCACAGCAGCATTCAGCCCGTAAAGCGGCACATAGGTCCCCGATAAGCGCACCTGATTTTTCTGAAAATCGAGCTGGCCCCGCATTGTCGCGCCAAGGAGGTCACCTTTCACGTACGAATCGTGCAAAACAAACTGCCTGTAACCGATAGAAAACGGCGCATCAAGGCGGTTAAAGGGTATGTGCGACTCGCCTGAAAGTTTGCTCCCCTTCTTGCCCTTCGAGATATTGGCAAGAACTTCCTGCACAACCGGATCAGAGGCGATAGAAAAACGATTGATCAGCAACCGGCCCGTTTGCGAGGCAAGCTGCCGTTTCTTCACATTATACCGCACCTGGAGTTGCCCTTGCCCGCCCAGCATATTCGGGTAAAACCCGATAAGCCGAAGCGCCTCACCTGCATTATCCGTATTCAACCGGATCGTCGGGTCATCTCCCCGCTCACTAACCATCTTGCCGCTCAGATTACCGCGGCGCGACAGATTGCCTCTCAACCTGAACGCCTTCAACTGGTCACCGCGCCGCTTCATCGTAAATTGGAAATTATTGATCTGTGCCTGATGCCAGCCAAGTACTTTGGTAAAGTCGGCCTTCAGCTCAACACCGTCACTCTGATCTATCGGGGACCCCTTGGAAGAACTGATCTGACCTGTCTGCAATAGTGAGCGCAACATGCCCCGGCCATCAAATACCTTGCCTTTCGCCCGCACAACCCAGATCCTCTGGCCCTTGGCAGCTTTAAGATTGCGCTCCCCATTCAGCGAGATGTTAGAAACAATTTTGTAGGAAACCTGCGGAAAAGAAAACTTTTCAACCGCAAGGTCCTTATTCAAAACAATCTGACCGCGGGCAGTCAGGTCAACACCTGCAATCTCGAAATCTTTCAGAACGGTTTTTCCCCGGTCCCCCGGCTTGACTGAAAAGGTGAGCGATGCACTGCGGCCAGCCGCTTTTTCCCAGCCAAGCGTATTGGCGCTTAACCGTGCTTTGGTCAGGTCCGCATTGACGCGCACATCAAACTCATCAGCGCCCGCATCTGCTTCAGAGATCAGCACCTCAACCGGCACAGCCCCCCTGACCATATCATTCACATAAAGACCAAGCTGGTTTCTATCAGCTTCATCAAACACCCCGCGCAGCACCAGTGGCGGGGGCTCATAGAATTTTTCAGTTTTGAGTTGCCGCCGCCAGGCCGCGGTAACCGAAGCACCGTTGACCAGAAGCCCCCCCTTGGCCGCAATCGAGTTACGCTCGAGGGTAAATTTTATCTGTGCGTTTTTGAATTTAAAGTTTTCAAACCGCGCCGCCCCATCCACAAGCTGCAGCGTGCCGGCAACGACCACTTCATCCGGGGCAACTTCTTCCTTAAGGGGGGTATCAACCTGCAATTTACCCTGGACAGTGCCCTGCAACTCCTCAAGCTTGTCATCTAAAGATGTCTTGTGGCCAAAGGGTTCTTTTTCTATCAGCGCCAGTGCGGTTTTCACCGGCCCCCGGATGTTGAAATGATAGCGCCCTTTGGGCACATTCTGGTGAATATTGGCGACAGATAACCGACCCTCAGAAATTTCGATAACACCAACATCACGCGGTGAAAACCGCCCTTTTTTCATGAAGCCGTTCATTTTGTCGCCGCGAATGGAAATCCTGACTCTGGGTGTTTCTATGAGGGCCGGATCATCAAAGATGGTGTATGCAAGATCGCGAATCTCATAATCAATTGACGGCAGCACAGGTGGTTTTTCAGACTTTTGAAACCGTCCCACATCCGCAACACGAATAAACTTGTTTTCATCACTTTGCGCTTTCAGAGCAAATTGACCATTGCGAACAACCCCCTTTTGCACCCGCTGTACAACCCAGTCCCGGTTATCTTTCATAAAATCTGCGGGCCATATCGTCTTGAGAAGCGGCATGTCAATATTATCAAAACGCCCGCGCAAAATAGCCGGAAAACCATGTGAGGCATCATGCGCCAATAATAAAGATGCCTGACCAATCTGCACCCTCATCTCGTCAATAGAGACGGGAATTTTCGCGGCAAACAACCGGCCGGCAAAACTGAACTCATCAATATTCAGCCCCTTTGCCAGATATTGATCCGCATAAATCTCTCCCCTTGTGGAATAAAGCTGGAACCGCCAGTCACCCGGCCCGCTTGCCCGGCTCTCACGCCAGATGTCACCATTGAGGGCAACTTCACCTGTCGGGAACGTTAAAGCCCCCTGTTTCATGACAATCTGTTTGGCACCGGCTTCCATTGTAAAATCAAATGCGCCTCGTGTGATGGCGAATTGCGGGCCTTCAGAGCCAAAAATGCCAATCTCACCTTCCGATAACAACACCTGCAGCTGGCCTGAATGCAGACCTTCTTTCAAATCAACACGCCCCTCAAACGACCCTGAAATTCCAAGTTTCACAGAAGTAAGCGACGAAAGCGCCGGCATGAAACGAACAAGCTGGGTCGGTATGATATTCTGCAACCGGGATTTAACATCGATATACTGGTCACCCTGACCATGGCTGAGCGAAAACCAGACCTCGGAACTTTCAGTATCCTGCGGCTGCAGTATTCCGCTTCCAACCAGTCGTCTTTCATCCGCCAGATCATATTGCAAGGTAAATGAGGGCAACAACCAGGTTTCATTGTTGTTCAAAGGCTCACTGGTCTCGCGGTCATAAAGCACAATCCGCGCCTGGCGCACCCCAATGAAAGACAGATTTTTCGATTGCTGTAATTGCTGATGCGCACTCTTAAGGCCTGCTTCAACAAATTCACCGAGCTGCGCAAGGCTCTCGGCAGAAAGTTTATCAACGCCCCCAGCGGCCGCCTCATCCCCCTCCAAACCTTTGACAACACCAGTACCGACAGAGCGTCTGAAATTCCAGTTACCCTCCTTGTCCCGCATCAGGTGAACTTCCGGTCCGATTAGGCTAAGGCTGTCAGGCGCCACAGACCCGATTAAAAGCGGGAAAAATTTCAGACCAATGGCAGTATCCGGGCTGGCCGCAATAACCCCGCCGCTCTTTTCCCGAAGCACCATGTCAGTCAAACGGACATATAGACCCCCATTCAGGGTATCTCGCTGCAAGAGCACCTGATCAATCTTGACATCAGCCCCGCCAAAACTGTCAGCAAGCGCCATTTTAATCTGCTCTTTCAGAAAGCCGGCCGGCATGGCCCGGTGCCCCATCATGAAATAGAGAATTGAAGCCCCGACAAAGAAAACCAGCAAGGAGGCAAGCCCGATACGCAACAGTTTGAAACGCCGCTCTGCGCCGCCCATTGCAAAAAATGAAACTTTTTCAAAAAACAGAAGACCAAAATGACCAACGAGGGAGACAAAATCATACCCCCCCTTGAGACCGGCGCCAACACCGCGCCTTACTTTACCCTGGATTGGATCAGGAGAGCGACCATCCGGACCGGAATTGGGGAAACTGGCCGTGAGATCAGCATTTTGGTGAAACGGCTGTTCCTGATGGGGATCATGCTGGTTCTGCCCCCCGCCATTGGAATGATTTAATTTTTGATCATTCATACCCGTTCCAAATTCCTGCACACATCAAATTAAACGCTTGATAAAAACTCAAGTGCCCTGGATCAAAAACCCCATCCATCAAAACCAGCGGCTGTTCACTACCTGAAGAACCTACGCTCAACACAACAAAACAGCAGAACTCCCAATGGATTTTTGGCATCAGGGTACTTGAATAGCAATCCGCTAATGACAGCAAGCATGAAAAAGAAAGCTACATCTGACAAGCACGAAAATGCCTAATGAAGACAAATTAACAAAGAGGTAATATCAGCCAGCACTGCCCCAAACCATCCGCGCTCCATAACCAAGGTTGACATCTGAACCCTTCAGCCTGAATAAAAGAACCCGTCACTGGATAAACCCGAAGGTTAGGGTTCAAACAAGACCAAACAATGGCCAAACAGGTGCGAAAGCAACCACCAGAATAAGGAAAATAATGATGTTGGAAACAGGTAAAAAAGCACCAGCCTTCACCCTGCCACGGGACGGTGGCGGCAATGTTTCCCTGAAGGATTACAAGGGAAAATGGGTGATTGTCTATTTTTACCCCAAAGATCAGACCCCAGGCTGCACAAAGCAGGCCATCACATTCACCCAAATGGCAAAAGAATTTGAAGAACAGAACACCGTCATCATCGGTATCTCACCAGATAGTACAAGCTCCCACGATCGCTTTAAAGCCAAACATGACCTCAATATCATCCTCGCGTCAGATGAAAAACGCACTGCAATTGAAAAATATGGCGTCTGGAAGGAAAAGAAAATGTACGGCCGAACCTTTATGGGCGTGGAAAGATCCACATTTCTTGTGGATAGGAAAGGCATTATTCAGGCGCTGTGGCGCAAGGTAAAAGTCCCCGGTCATGCTGAAGAACTTTTGCAGGAAATAATCAAAGCCGGAAAAAATTAGATAGATTTCAATCGTTTAGTTAAAATTAACGGCGGCATATCGTCAATAGAACCAGCTATGACAAGTCCGCCACAATCAAATTGAAACAATTCCGCAGTCAAAACAAAAAACAACCGGTGGAAAAGAAACACGGGAATTTACTGCCTGTTCTTGACGCTCCCCCCGGGAAGGGGCATAAAATCAAGATGTGAAGTACAGGGAGAACCAAAGTGCAGGGGGCTCCAGGTGCAGGGTGAGGGGGGCAACGTGGCCCAATTTCCGGACCATGGCATAAAATACTCACTCATCACAAATTGACCAAATAAACTGGATCATGACTTTAGGATCGTCTGACAAAGGTTGGATAAACATCAGGAGTCACGTTCGAAAATGCACAAACAGCATGATCACTGACAGAAAATATTGTAAAACTCTCTGAAAATTACAAAAAGGTGTCTTAAAATAAACAGATACCGTGTATAAATAACCCAGAGAATCAAATTTTTATAAGTCTCGAAATTTTATAAATCTCGCATGGGACGTTCATATAAGTAATGATCCCGGTTCATAATAGAAAATGAGCCAGTCCCGCTGAGCGAAAGAATGATTAACCCTGGGGCCACCTTCAGGTATAATGTTCTTGAATAGAGACACACACGGTGAGCATGATAATAAAGGCTGGAACATGAGTTTGGAGGTCTTAAACCAATGTTCACAAAACGACCGGAGAATGATGGGATGAACGTGCCTGTGCCAAAACCTCAGCTGGGACAACAACCAGCTTTACCACCTGCTGGAGCAATTCCGCAAAACCCACTCGGTGGGAAAACAATGCTGAAAGGCTCCAATAAAATGGTGCCGTCAATCATCGGCGCTGATCTGACCATAACCGGCAATGTGATTTCGAAAGGTGAAGTCCAGGTTGATGGCTCTATTCAGGGTGATCTTCACTGCGCCTCGCTGATCATCGGCGAAAAAGCGGAGATCAACGGCGTTGTCGTCGCTGAAGACGTTGTGGTTCGCGGTCAGGTAACCGGATCAATCCACGGTGTGCGTGTTACGCTGCAAGCCAGTTCGCAAGTTAACGGTGATATCACTCACCAGTCACTTGCCATTGAGCAAGGCGCCTTCTTTGAAGGTAAATCCCGCCGGGCTGATGACCCCATCGGATCAGCACCAAAACTGGAAATTCCAGGCGCTCATGAGCGGCATGCCTATCATGCAAACGGTGAGCTGGCCGGCGAATAACGCCCCTGGATCATAGAATTTTATAAAAAACCCCGGTTTGATTTGTTTCAAACCGGGGTTTTCTTATGAAGCCTTGCATCTGCGCCGCCATTATACCAATTTTACCAGCCGTTGCTGTTCAGTATTTTACCCAAGAACCTGTCCTGGTCCCAGTCCCAGCCTGCCAACCCATTCCTTCCTGAATCAGGATGACCAGAAACGCCAATGCTCGCCTATGAGAGAAGAGAGAGAAGAGAGAAAAAAGGAGAGGGCTTGGTAAGTAACGCCCATATAAGTTTGCTGTCATGTCAGTTCTGTCGCACCAGTACTGTCACTGTCTCTCGCCGGGGCAGGGATATAAATCAACCCTACCGCCGCGCCAGCTTACCCTTAATGACAATCTCATCATCTTTCAGCTCAATAGAGCTGACAGTTGCCAGATTGCCCAAAACCTTGGCTTTTATGCTGGCAGCAATCCGATCACGCATCCGCGGGGCATTCACATATGATTTCAGTTTACTGGCAATCTGCAATTTCAATTTCTGTGTCCGCTGTGGAATCTTGACAAATTCCGTGCAGAAAAAGCCAAGAAACCAGCTTCTGCAATATTCAAGATCCACATCACCAACAATCTTGGCGCTGGATATATAAAAGGAAAGGCTGCCTTTATGAGCAACCGGGCGCAGCCGGGCTAAAACCTTGGCTTCAGTGAAATTAATGTTTGGCAAAAATGTCGTGCATTCTTTATAGGCTTTCCGCCCCGATCTGGTGACACAGCGCCCTTCCATTTCAGCACCCTGCAGCTCAAAATCAAGACTAAGATAAAACCCTTTATCCTGCACATGCACATCAATCACCGATGATTTGATATCGGAGACATAATAGGTATGCGTCCGGCCAAATATCTTGCTGACAGGATAAGGCTCCACATCAAAGGAAGAAAGCGACTGTCCCTTGAACCGAACGTAAGAAGAATTCCGGCGCCGGTGTGATACCCCGTCAAACCGTCCCAGATTGTTGAGCCTGATCTCAAGCCCCGAAAGCGTGGAACCAATGAGATCATTAACCTCATCATAGGAAAAGCTCACACTGGCCGCTTGCGCGGGAAGAGATGTAAGAGGAAGAGAGAAAATTAGAAAACCCGCGATAACCATCATCAAACGCCGGAAAATCGCGGCAAAGAAAATCGCGACAAAACTGATAAAATACCCCATAACGCCACCCACCTTAAAGCAACTGTTAACCATAAATGATTTTAGCCTCTTTTTGGCCACTCTCCAACCAGCCAAACCAACTATTCCAGCACTCAGACAGTCAATTTGCCAAGAAAAAAGCCAATTGACGCCATCCGGCAACATGTTATATCGAAAGACTGGTATGTAGACCTCAGAACCTTTTAGGTCAGAACCCCACCTCAAACCGTGAAAGTTTTTATCTTGAGCGATGCAAGCCGCATTCAGGAACGCTTCAACAGGTCAGCCACAACCTATGATCAACACGCCGCCATCCAACGCCGCGCCGCCCGGACCCTTGTGCAGCAGATCGCGCCAATGGCACCTGAAAAAATTCTGGAAATAGGCTGTGGCACCGGTTTACTGACGGAGGAACTGCGCATTGCTTTTCCAGATGCAGACCTGACCATAACAGACCCCGCCGCCAACATGCTGCGGCAAGCGCGCCAAAAACTGGGCAAGACCAAAGGCACGACCGGCGGGACAATGGAATTTCGCCAGCTCAATGCGGAAACGGATCCAATAGACGGGCCCTATGATCTGATCATCGCCAATATGGTCATTCACTGGTTCGAGGATGTAGAGGGTAGCCTTAATAAAATCTGCCGCGCCTCAGGTCACCCGGGGCGGTTTTATTTCTCAACCATCGGAAAAGATTGTTTTCCAGAGTGGCAACGCGCTTTAAGCAAAAATGATCTGCCACTGGGTCTGCGCATCCCCGCTCCTCTCTATGGTGTCACGCTGGAAGAGCACATCAAGGTGAATTATGATGACCCCATTGCCTTTCTAAAAACACTGCAAAAAACAGGTGCCGCTCAACCGCGCCAGAACTATCGTCCCCTGTCACCTGGCGCCCTGAAAAAAGCAATGGCCAGTCTTGGGAGAGAGAAACCAACCCCCCTTACCTGGCACATTCTCTATGGTCAGCTTTAACTCTGTTAAAGCTAATCTTTTTTGCCGATTTTAAAAGACGGAAACAGCTGCGGTACATTTTTCCGGTATTGAGTGTAAGAGTCACCCAGCGCATCAATCAAATCCCGTTCCTCAAAACGCAGCGCCACGATAATATAAAGCGTGGAGACAAGGGCAAAAACAAAATGCCCCACTGTCATGTCGGGCGTCGCCCAGACCGCAATGATAAACCCGGTCATGATCGGATGCCGGACCAGCTTGTAAAATCCCGGCGAGCGAAATTGAGACACAATAGGCCCCTGCCCGAGATAATTTCTCAAAACCTGTGTCAGACCAAACAGTTCAAAATGCCCTATCATAAAAGTGGAGAGCAGAACAATCAAAACACCAAGAAAGAAAATCGCCCAGATAATGGTGCGCAGAATTTCCCCCTCAATAAACCAGATCTGATCTGTCATCGGTTGCCAGTAAAAATATAGGAGAAACAAAGCAAGCGACGACAAAAGCACATAAGTGCTGCGCTCAATCGCCTCTGGTATAATCCGGGTCCACCAGCGTTTAAAGCCGGGCCGTGCCATCACAGAGTGTTGCAGCGCAAACACCGTCAGCAAGAGAAGATTGATCAGAAGAGAGGGAAGAAATCCCCCCGCCGTGCCACTGTCAATTGTCTTGGGCACAAACATATTCATCAGAAACCCGATGATATAAAGAAAACTGGCAAAGAAAACGATGTAAGCAAAAACACCATAGAGAATAGTCAATATCCTGGACATAACAGCCCTCCCAATCAAAGCAGAAACATACCCCGTCCCTCAAAAACCAGAAGCAATAATGTCCACATCCATCTCCAGAAAGAAACGTTAAAGTGCAGGACGGCCGATGTAAAGCCTCATGCGGCCTCATTAATTGGAGTTTTACAGCCGCAGGAGTTCCTGAATATGCAACAGGCCAACAGGTTTACCTTGGTCATCAATAACAAAAACAGCCGAGATTTTATGGGTTTTCATTAACTCAACAACTTCATAAACCCGCATCGCACCATCTACCGTGCGCGGCTGTTTCGACATCACAGCCAGCGCCGGTTCATTGATTTTGCGCGCACTGAATGCCCGCCTCAAATCACCGTCAGAAATAACCCCGACAAGCCGACCGCCTTCATCCACAACCCCGGCATGCCCGCGCATGCCGGCAGTCATGGTCAGCACCACCTCATCCATCTCTGTCTGCTCGCTCACAAGCGGTAGGTTCTGATATGCTTCAGATGAAAGAAGATCAGAAACCGAGAGCAGCATCGCCCCCAGCTTGCCGCCAGGGTGAAAATTGACAAAATCCTCTTCATTAAAATCGCGCCGTTTCATCAGTGCCATTGCCAGGGCATCCCCCAGCGCCAGCGTCGCCGTTGTTGAGGTGGTTGGCGCGCGCTCAATCGGGCAGGCTTCTTTGGCATCTGGCAATTCCAGCACAATATCGGCCAGCCGCCCTAGCGTCGAAGTGGCCTGTTTCGTGATGGCTATCAGTTTAAGGTCATATTTTTTGGCAAACAGCAGAATATCAGAAAGCTCACGGCTTTCCCCGGAGTTTGAAATCGCCAGCACCACATCATCAGAGCTAACCATCCCAAGATCCCCGTGGCTGGCTTCTGCCGGGTGAACAAAATAAGCCGGCGTCCCCGTCGACGCCATGGTCGCCGCAATTTTCTGGCCCACATGCCCCGATTTGCCCATACCCGAGACAATCACCCGGCCCCGGCAGGCAAATAGCGCATCAACCGCCAGCACAAATCCATCACCCAGAGCATCTTTCAATAGCTGCAGACCTGCAATCTCAATATCGATAACGCCGCGGCCATACTGGCCCCAATCTTCAAGGCCACCAACCTGGCCCCTTTCATCCACGTCCCTGTCATCATGGCTCCCGTCATCTTGACCAGTCATGAATGCCCCTCTTTATAATCTGTATAATCTGTTCGCAATGGCAATTTACACGCCCTTTACTACCGGGAATGACCAGAGCCGATCTGACGGCCCGGACCACCCCAACATGATCACCCCCAACAATGGAACGAAGCCCATTGATGGAAGACGGATTATAACGGTTTATATATGTGACCTAGAAGAATCAACCTCCCTCAGGAGAGAAAGGTTATAATTCCAAACCCGACAAGCCCGGTTAACAGCGCATAATAGAAAAACACCGGCAGGGTTTTGGCAATCACATCACCTTCCCGCCCGACAAGCCCCGCCACCGCCGAAGCGGCAACCACATTATGAACGCAGATCACATTACCAGCCGCACCGCCAACCGCCTGCAACGCCACCACCCAGGAAGGGTCAGCACCAATCCGCGAGCCAACACCAAACTGAAACAGTGAAAACATCATGTTACTCACCGTGTTGCTGCCAGCCACAAAAGCGCCGAGCCCGCCAATAAAGGTTGCAAACACCGGCCATGCAGACCCGGCAAGTGCCGCCACCCCTTCCGCCAGCACAATCGGCATCTGCGCATAACCGGCAAGCCCGCCATTGGAGTTGATAAAGACCTGCACCAGAGGCACCGTAAAGATAAGCGCCGCCCCAGCCGCCACAACCGTCTTCAGCGACGTGCCCCATGCCGCGCCGTAACACCCGGTTCGCATCCGGTGAAGGAAGAATGTCAGCACCGAAATCAGCAAAAACAAGGCCCCTGGCGAATAAAAGGGCTGAATTTTTGCCCCCATCCCCGTGCCAAGAATATCAGAAATGGTAAAGGTCGCCGCTGCACCGCGTAAAATACCGAGGAAAGGCAGGTCAGGCAAACGGGTCATCACCAGAATAACCGCAAGCAATATATAAGGTAGCCACGCCATGGTCAGAGACATCGCCCCGCCATTTGGCGCCTTATCCTCAATTTCAATCTCACCTATCCAGTTTTTCTCCCACGCGGCACGCGGGGCAAAATCCCAGATCTCATCATCTTTCGGCATTAAAAACCCGGCCCGCGCCGCTGTCACCACAATCGCCAGACCAACAAGCCCGCCTGTCAGTGATGGAAACTCCGGCCCAAGCAAATTGGCCACCAGCAGATACGGCACAATCATCGCAAGGGCGGCAAAGATCGCAAATTTCCAGATCTTCAGCCCCTCACGAAACGAGCGTTTCTCCCCAAAAAACCGGGTGATCACACCTGATAGAATAAGCGGAATCAAAAGGCCGGCAATTGCATGCAGAAACGCCACCCTCGCACCGATAAAACTGAGATAAGACGGCATATCCATGCCAAGCCCCTGAGCATAAGCTGCCACCTCACCATTGCCGGAAAGCCCGGTACCAACCCCAACCAGAATAGGCGTCCCCAGTGCGCCGAAAGAAACCGGCGTCGATTGAATGATCATCCCGGCAACAACCGCAGCAAGGGCCGGAAACCCAAGCCCCACCATCAACGGCACCGCTACCGCTGCCGGCGTGCCAAACCCGGCAGCCCCCTCGATAAAGGCACCAAACAGCCAGGCAATGATAATCACCTGAATGCGCCTGTCAGGCGTGATGTTGGAAAAGCCGCGCCGGATAACCCCAAGCCCGCCGCTTTGCTGCAAGGTGTTCAGCAAAAGCAACGCCCCGAAGATAATAAAGATCAACTCCAGCGCTTTAATCAACCCCTTGATCGAGGCCGCCGCCACATTCATTGCCGGCACCTGCCAGACAAACAGCGCCAAAGCCACCGTTACCAGAAACGCCAGTGGCATCGCCCGGCTGGCGGGCCACCGCAACCCGACCAGTAATATGGCCACCATTAATATTGGCAGCAATGACAAAAGCGCCAGCAAATAAACAGACATGTTTCTCTCCCCAGTTTTTAACCAGCCCTAAAGGCTCAAGGCTAAAAAAAGCCCCCTCCACAAGTCTGATTTTTTTTGTAAAACCAACCCAACTTTGTTCTTTTGTCTAACTCTAGTCAGCGATTTGCCATGTGTAAAGCACATCTGAAAACCACAGAGTGTAAAGCACATCTGAAAACCAGGAGGGGAAAACTCACCCACAATTGGCAGTGTAAAGCAGCCCCGCCTCATAGCCCTCCCAAACAGGGCCAATTACCAAACAGCCGCTATCTCTCCCTCCCCAGGGTCAGATGCCCCGATCAAACCATTGCCACCTATAAATGTTCATGTTATGTTCTTTGCTCTGATACGCTGAAAATTATCATGGTGCACCGCAAAAACGGGGAACCATCATGAGCACCAACCCCCTCAGCCACCAGATATCAACCCGGCCAGCAAAGCAAGACAGCACCAGACAATGCACAAACCTGAGCACCTGAAATACCTCTACCTCGATTTTGATGGCTTTTTCGCCAGCGTTGAGCAACAGGCCCGCCCGGCGCTGCGCGGCCAGCCAGTTGGCGTCATCCCCTTCAAAACCACAAGCCACAGCTGCGTCATCGCCTGCTCAAAAGAAGCCAAGCAACACGGCATCAAAAACGTCATGCGCATTGAAGAAGCCAGAGCCATCTGCCCCGGCCTGATCCTCGTACCGCAAAGCCCGGACCTTTACCGGCGCGCCCATAACACACTGATCAATGAAATCTCCGCCGTACTTCCCATCGAGGTGATTAAATCAATTGATGAGTTGGCCTGCCGCCTCGAAGGGCCGGACCAGTTCCGCCCGGACGAAATCAGCAAACAGATAAAAACCCGCCTGCGTAACAATATCGGCGAAAGCCTGACCTGCTCCATCGGCTTTGCCGCCAACCGGCAACTGGCCAAGATGGCCTGCAAAATCAACAAACCCGATGGCCTGACCATCTGGCACCCGAGAGACATGCCCGCCCCCCTCCTTGAACAACCGATAGAAGACGTGCCCGGTATTGGCCGCCGCATGACGCGGCGCCTCATCCGCGCCGGCATCTACTCGATGAAAACCCTCTGGCATCTGGAGCCCGCCCAGATGCGCAAACTCTGGGGCAATGTAACAGGTGAGCGCCTCTGGTATGCCCTGCATGGTTATGACATTCACGCCATGCCCTCCAAACGCGCGATGTTCGGCCACAGCCGCGTTCTCCCCCCGGACTGGCGCGCCCTCAAGGATGCCCGCGAATGCTCCCGTCTGCTTCTGGTCAAAGCCGCCCGCCGCCTGCGCCGGGCAAACTTCTACGCGGGCTCCATGTGGCTTTCCCTCAGAGGCAAAGATCTCTCCTGGGGGGCAGCCGCCGCACTTTACGGCGTTCACGATGATCAGGCCTGCCTGAGGGGGCTGGATTTTCTCTGGCAGAAAGCCATGAGCGAGGTCCCCGCGGGCAAACGCGTCAAACAGGTCGCCGTCGCGCTTTATGACCTCAGCCGCAAGGACGAGCGCCAGCTTGATATGTTCAATGAAACCGACCCGATGCGCCAAAAATGGGAAACCATCGCCGCCCTCACGGATCAGTTGAATAATAAATATGGCCGCACCGTCCTCAGCCTCGGGGCCTGGCGCCCACCCCCTGGCGGCTATGCCGGCGGCAAAATCTCCTACACCCGCATCCCGAGCCTTGAGGACTTCTGGTAATGACATGGAAACACGAATTGCAACTGAGTGACATTGACCCCGCCCAGCCCATTGAAATCCAGTGCCGCAGTTGTGGCTACGGGCGCAACGAATGGCCAGCCGAACTTTTAAAAAATGAAGACTGGGGCTACCTCTACCTTGATGAAATTGAAACCCGCCTCAAATGCGCCAGACGCGACTGCAATGGCCCGGTACGCCTGACCCTTGCCAAACCCGGTGACACAGAGGCCTTTATCGGTGGCATGGCCTGAAACCAGGGCCGAAATACCAAATGCGTTCATTTTAACCTGACAAAATTCTTACAAAACAAGCCCCTGTTTAAAAGCCACCCGCCTTTACCTTATCCCTGCAACCTCTTAAAAGGTAAAGATGCACCGGAAAAAAAGAAAAGCCCTAAGGCACGCAGCAAATATAAAAACAACATCCAGACTTGAAATCCGGTTCAAGGTAAAATGCTGAAAACATCAGGGCGTGCCGGGGAAGGGCATTATGCGCAAGATACTATCGATCATCCTGATCCTGTTATGCGGACTGATAAGTCTGCCGGGGGAAGGCGCGGCTCGTTTCACCAAGGAACAGCTTGAAAAAATTGTTATCCCGCCCTTTTATCTGGGAGAGAAAGACCCCGAGCTTCCGCTCTATCCATTGCTGAACACCGGCGAAAAACAAATCGGTTATGTTTTCCAGACAATAGACCTGATTAAAATCGCAGGCTTTTCCGGCACCCCCATAAATCTCCTCATTCAAATGGACCTTGAAGGTAATTTCCTGCACGTCCATGTGCTGGAACATAACGAACCGGTTTTCATCAACGGTCATGGCGGCCTGCCGCTGGATGGGTTTCTCAATCAATATAGCGCGCTCTCCGTTGCCCAGAACATCAAGGTCATGCTGAGCACCCAAAAAGCTGACCGTGAAAAAAACCAGGTCGATGGTGTGGCCATGGCCACCGCCTCAGTGCGTATCATCAATGAAACCATCCTGGCAGCGGCACTGCAGATCGCCCGCAAGAAATTAAAAGGCCTGAACACCAGGGCAGCAGCAGAAGCTAAAAAAGATCTGTTTGAGAAAAAAAACTGGGAACAATTGAAGAAGGAAGGTCTTGTTAAAAAGACCACATTTACAAATCAGGATATCGAAGCCCTCTTTAAGGGGACGGTGGCTGAGGGCATTGATGAAAAGACCAACACCGATCCAAGCGGGCTATATACAAGCATCTATCTCGCAGACCTCTCTGTACCAACCGTTGCAAAAAACATCCTCTCGGATGAAACACTGAAACGCCTCAACCGGTTAAAAGATATCTACAAGGATAAGGTCCCGCTGCTGATCATGGCCGGAGGCCGGCATAATTTACTTGGAGAAGACTTTGTCCCGGCTTCAGTGCCGGAGAAAATCGCCATCAGGCAAAATGATCTCTCCATCAATATGCGCGAAGCCTACATCGATGTGAAACTGAAAGAAGGGCTGCCCCGGCCAGATCGCGCTTACATATTCCACCTCGATCGCCGCTTTGGTTTTGACCCCGCCGCCCCCTGGGCCCTCTTTATGAATGTGCAGCGGGAAAAGGGATCATTCCGCCCGCAAGTGGTGAAACAACAATTCTCCGCCAACTATCACGCTCCTGAGCGCTACTACACCTATCCGGTCGCGGATCTGCGCACGGAAGATCTGCCCCCCTGGTTTGGTTCCTGGCAGGCCCAGTTGCTGAACCTTATCATCCTGGGGACCTTTCTCATCGGCCTATATTATCTGCTACTAAGACGACAGAGCTGGCTGGCCGAACCGGGCCGTCTGAAAATCTGGCGCCCGCTGATCCTGCTGTTCACCCTTGTCTTCATCGGCCTCTATGGACAGGCACAGCTTTCAATCGTCACAGTGATCGCGCTTGTTAAAACGCTGCAGATCAGCCCAGACTTCTCTTTCCTTCTCTATGATCCGCTATCAACCATTGTCTGGGTCGCCGTGATTATAAGTTTCTTTATCTGGGGCCGCGGCACCTTCTGCGGCTGGCTCTGCCCCTATGGTGTCATGCAGGAATACAGCGCCAAACTGGGCGAATGGTTGGGAATAAAACCCATCCGCGTGAACAGAAAACTCGATGGTTATCTGAAATACATCAAGTACCTCGTGCTTTTTGCCATCATCACAACCACAATTTTCTGGCCCAGTCAGGCAGAAGTGATTGCGGAAGTCGAACCCTTTAAAACCGCGATTACACTTTATTTCTGGCGCGACTGGCCCTTTGTTGCCTACGCTCTCATGTGGCTCATTGTCTCCGCCTTTATCTTCAAGGCGTTCTGTCGCTACATTTGCCCGCTGGGCGCATTCCTCGCGCTCGGTGGTTTGCTCCGCCTCCCCAAATGGATCCCGCGCCGCCCCGACTGCGGCAGCCCCTGCCAGTTATGCTCGGTGCGCTGCTCTTATCAATCCATTAAATCATCAGGTGATGTTAAATATTCAGAATGCTTCCAGTGCCTGGATTGTGTGTCCATCCACGATGACAAGAACGTCTGCGTCCCACTTGTTCTCAAACAGAAGAAAAATACAAACCTGCATCCAAAGCCGCTTGATCCAACGACGATAAAGGAAACGGAAGAGGCATGAAAACACAGCCCCCTAAAATGATCAGCCGCCGCCGTTGTCTCGAAATCGTGGCAGCCAGCGCGGCCAGCGCCATCAGCCTTTGTGCTGCATCCAGCGCATTGGCCGCAACCAACAGCATGAAAAAGCTCAGTTGGCAAGGGGTTCTCCTTGGCGCTGATGCCAGCATCACCCTTTATTCTGAAAAAGAGGCCGAGGCCAGAAAAGCCATAGAAAACATGCTGCAGGAAGTCAGCCGGCTCGAGGCTTATTTCAGCCTCTACAAGCAGCACTCTCTCATATCGAGGCTGAATAAAAACGGGGCCATAGAAAACCCGCCAGGCGAATTTGTTGAGCTTATCGGCAAAGCCATCGAGATTGCTGAAACCACGAACGGGCGGTTTGACCCGACCATCCAGCCGCTGTTTATGGCCTATAAAAACCTCGCCAACAAAAATCACAGCGCCGACTGGGCAGCCCACCCAGATGTGATCAGTGCCATAACCCGGATCAGTTACAAAAAGGTCGAAGCCAGCTCCAAACGGATTGCATTCACCCAAAAAGGCATGGGGCTTACCCTCAATGGCATTGCTCAGGGTTACATTACTGACAAAGCCATCACAATTTTGAAACAGGCCGGTTTTGAAAACAATCTGGTAAATTTTGGTGAATATCGCGGCATCGGCAACAAACCAGATGCAAAAGGCTGGAACATCAGGCTCGGCAAAACCAAAGCCGCCCCGGTCTGGACACTGCAAAACGAAGCGCTCGCCGCATCCGCCCATCATGGGCTGATCCTCAACAGGGAAACCGGACTGCACCATTTAATTGACCCCAAAACCGGCCTCAACCAGCCTGCGTGGCGGGAAATTTATGTAAGCGCCAATACCGCTGTCGACGCAGATGCAGCCTCAACCGCTTTGTTTGCGGCAACACCGGCTGATATCGAGGCGCTGATCGCGGCACTTCCCATAAAGCGCGCCTATATCATCAAGAAAGACGGAACGCTGCTCAGGGAAAAGCCGCAAACCTGACTAGTGAAAATAGCCAAAGCCATCCCCCCTTTCTCATCCGCCGCTCTATTGGCTGAGGAGATCTGACAAATGCTTGTCGATCTGCTTTGAATAGGCTTCATCAGTCCCAAAGAGCGCAAGGTGTCCATCAATGGTATCAAGCACCCGGAACTCACTATTCGGAATAAGCGCTTGCTCGCGCTGGCAATCAGCCGGGGGGAAAAACATGTCATGGCTGATAGGCATGACAAAAACCTTCGCTTTGATACGCCCAAGCGCCGCGGCAAGATCACCATTTGTGTGGCGGCTGACATCCCCCCGTTGCCACTTCCATGCCATGGTTAGCAAAGCGTTTGGGTCCATCGGTTCAAAATACCCCCCCATAAAATTGGTGACAAAATCATCCAGAGAAGAAAACCCGAGATCAATGTGCCGGTTCTGAACATAAAACTCCGTGCTCCACCCCATAACAGCAAATAGCTTGGCATGTCGTCTCAATCCCGCATGGACCTCAGCCGCGTTATTGTAAAATCCTCCCGCCCAGGCAGCATCAGAAGTTATCGCCTCGACAAGCGTCTCAACAAATAGAAAGTCATGCTCAGAATTCTTCGCGGTACCGGCAATTGGCGCGGCCCGCTTCACCATATCAGGATACCGGACCGCCCATTCATAAGTCTGCTGCGCACCCATTGAGCCTCCAACCACCAGCGCCAGTTCCGAGAGACCATAAGTCTCAGTAATCAGTTTATGCTGCGCCCGGACATCATCACCAATCCGCACTTTGGGAAAATATCCCATCCGCGAAGGACCCGCCGTATTATGCGGAGAAGTTGAAAGCCCGCCCCCAATCTGATTAACAATGATGATAAAATATTTTGCAGGATCAAGCGCCCGCCCGGCGCCAACATAAACCTGCTCCATTATTTTCGATGTACCTGAAAACCAGGTCGGTACTAAAATCGCATTGGATTTATCTGCGTTTAACTGACCAAATGTCGCAACGGCTAGTGTGCACTCCCTGAGTGTGCCGCCTTCTTCAAGAGGCAAGTCACCGATCGTGATCAGCTCATAGGGCCCGTGGTTTTCTTGCGTGTAAAAGGAATTATCAATCATGTTAAGCCTCCCTCAGTGACCAGTTATTGTAAAGACGACCACTGTGGAAGAAGACTAGTTCAAAACAAGGTATTTGTCATTAAAGCCACATGAGCAGGCGTGATTATCACGTGAGCAAGCGTGCCATCAGACCCCACCGGAGCAGATTCAAACACCAGAGAAAGCCGCCAAACTTAACCCACTCACCAGATCATCCTTTCCCAATGCCATGAACCTCTGTATAAACGCGGCTATTAGAAAAACCACCTGAGAAATGCGCCTTGATAAATGCATTCTGAAATAAAAAGCAGCTGGCAAACCACACATGACCGAACCAAAACATAAAAACACAAACCACAAGGCATCTGAAGAGACAGCATCATGCGGCACCATTAACGCCAGCGTCTACATCATTTCTCAGGATGAGGAGGACAACATCGCCCGTGTACTCACTTCAGTGCGGGACTTTGATGAGGTCATCCTCGTAGATAGCGGCAGCACCGACAAAACCCTCAAGATCGCCGCCGCCTTCCCAAACTGCAAAATCAGCCATCAGGAGTGGCTTGGCTATGCCCGCCAGAAAGAACACGCTAAAGCACTCTGTAAACATGAGTGGGTTTTGAGCCTTGATAGTGATCAGGTCCTCAGTAGGGAAATGCAGCAGGCCATCATCCAGATCCTCGAAAATCCTGGCGATTATGTCGCCCTTGAAGGACCAATCGTCTCAAATGACTATCTCTTGAAAAAGAGCCACCCCTGGACCAGATTCAACACCACCATCAAATTCTTCAAAAAAGACAAAGGCTGGTACCCTGATGTCCTTGTTCATGAAGCTGTGAAGGTACGGGGGAAAATCAAACATGTCACGGCAGCCATCCACCATCACGGCAATGAAGAGATCGATGTCGCCATTGCAAAGATAAACCGCTACAGCAGTCTCAAGGTCAAGGACAAGATCGCCGCGGGTAAAAATCCATCAACTTTGAAACTGATTTTCATCTTTCCTCTGGCATTTCTAAAATCCTACATCCTGAAAAGAAATTTCCTCAATGGAAAGGGCGGCTTCATCGGCAGCACCTGCCAGGCATTTTATGCGTTTTTAAAAGAAGCCAAGCTTTTCTACACCCGTAACCACAAAGGGTGATCAATGGGCGCCTGATATCAGGTGGTGGGTAAGCGGTGAACCGCAAGTTCTATCAATTACCAGGCAACAGTAAATCCGCTGCGAGCAGGCGGATTGTTTCTGGAAACGGCAGGAAATTCTGATGTGGTCGGAGAAGTTAAGTGAGCTGACCCGGGTGGAGAGTTGCAGACTTAGCGTCGCCCCGGGTCAGTCACATATTTTCGTCATCACTTGATACAAAAAATGCATCATAACTGGTATCGCAATTACTATGCCAAGCACTGTGCTTCAATTTTGTTGTGGAATAACAGCGCATTAACAGAAATGCTAAAAATGAAAGCACTTGTGAAAAATGCTCAGTTTTTCATCAATACGCTAAAAATCCACCCTAGTTCCTGACATCAACCACCAACCGGCCTTTTACCTGACCGGACATGAATTGCGGCACTACATCCAGCACCTCATCCAGTTTGATAACCTGAGCAATCGAGGCAAGATCCTCAGAAGTAAGCAGCGCGGCCAGACGATCATAAGCAAGAAGACGCTTTGGTTTCGGGCAATAAACACTGTCCACGCCAATGAGCTTTACAGCCCGCAAAATAAACGGCATCACAGTCGCTGGAAAGTCCATCCCGCCCGCAAGCCCGGTTGCGGCAACAACCCCGCCATATTTCATGGACGCACAAATATTCGACAGCACCACACCGCCAACCGTATCAATCGCACCTGCCCAGCGCTCTTTAGCCAGCGGTGGAAAGGCTTCTTCCTGGTATTCACTGCGCAGGATAACATCAGACGCCCCAAGCCCTTCAAGATAGGCCCGCTCTTCCCCCCGCCCGGTCAGGGCTGTCACCCGGTAGCCAAGCTTCGAGAGAAGACGCACAGCAACACTGCCCACACCCCCAACAGCACCGGTCACAAGAATATCGCCGGTGTCAGGTGTAACCCCTTGCTCTTCAAGTGCCAGAACGCAGAGCATGGCGGTATATCCCGCGGTCCCGATCATCATCGCATCCTTGGTGGAAAACACATCAGGTAACGGCACCAGCCAGTCAGCATCAACAGAGGCCTTCTCACTGAGGCCACCCCAATAGGTCTCCCCAACCCCCCAGCCGTTAAGAACAACTTTTTGCCCGGCCTGAAACTCAGGGCTATCACTCTTGAGAACTGTACCGGAAAAATCAATGCCCGGGACAAGCGGATATTGTTTAACAATCGGCAGCGTGTTGGTCAAAGCCAGGGCGTCTTTATAATTGAGGGTGGAATAATCGATATCGACAAGAACTTCATGCACAGGCAACGCATCATCTTCAAGCGTTTGCAGTGACGCTGTTTGCCCATTTTCTGTCTTTTCAATCATGACCGCTCTGAACATATACATCTCCTATTTATCTTCATTTCAAGGATAACAAAGTGCCACGGAACCAGAGGGGTAAGGGTTGGGGAAACTGTGAGAAATGAACTTTCTCTAAAACCATTTCATCCGTTTAAAGGCAAAAAGCTGCGCCCCAAAAACCAACAACAGCAACAGGATCACCGCAGCAAAACCATAACCACTTTCGGCCAGAGGAATACCACCTACATTGATACCAAGTAAACCAGTAATGAACCCAAGCGGTAAAAATGTCGCACTGATAATTGAGAGTATGTACATATTCACATTGAGTTTATCTGCCAGCATATTCGCCAATTCATCCTTGACGATCTGCGACCGCTCCCGAATGGCATCAAGGTCCTCCACATAGCGGGTCATAAGGTTATGACTTTCCAGCAGTTGCCGCTTGTGTTTTTCCGTCAGCCAACTAACATCCGTAGACAATAACTGCCTGATCGCATCCCGCTGCGGTGACATATACCGGCGAAACTGAATCGCCTGTTTGCGCACTGAAACAATAAGGCTCCTCAGGTTAACATCCGCCCCCTCAAGCAATTGCCCCTCAATGTCATCCGTCCGGTCATCCAGATCACTAAGCGCCGGCTCCATACGCTCAAACAGCCTCCCGACCAGCATATGAACAAACTCACCTGCATTCTTCGGGCCGTGCCCTTCAATCAGCAATTGCTCCAGATCCAGAACAGCCTTTAGCCGCCGCCGCCTGACGCTGATAATCCGGTGCGGATCAACCCAGAACCTAACAGAGACCATATCCTCCGGGCGTGCATCATCATTCAGGTTCACCCCGCGCAGAATAAGCAAAATTCCATCATTAAGCTTCGTCATCCGCGGCCGGGTTTCATCCGCCAGCAAAGCCTCAATGATAAAAGGGTCAAGATAATCAAGCTCCCGCTCCAGCCACTCTCTCGTGGTAGCGAGCGAACCGTCAAGATGGACCCAGGCCAGTTGATCATCTTTAATCAACCGGGAAGCCTCAGTATCATTCAACCGCTCACCACCGCCAGCCCCGTTAAAGCCATAGGCAAATAGAATTGACTTGTTCATGAGATTTGCCCCGTATTCTCAGGCCCGTTTCTGAGATGTATATCCCGCTGCGGGAACGGGATGGAGATGTTATGACGCTCAAACTGCTCGGATATTTCAAACAGCACATCACTGCGCGGCCCATAGCGCCCGCTCGTGATTTCATCCACCCAGAAATATAAAATGAAATCAACAGAACTGTCGCCAAACGCGGTGAGAAAACATGCCGGCTCAGGTTCCAAAACAGCGCGCGGGTGCGATCCGGCGGCTGCCAGTAAAATCGATTGCACAAGCTTCAGATCTGAGCCATAGGCCACACCGATTTTAATATCAATACGCCCAATCTGATTGGTAAATGTCCAGTTTGTCACTCGGTCCGTGATGAAATCTTCATTAGGAATGAGAATTTCCCGGCTCTCAAAAGTCTCCAGCAGGGTAAAGCGGGCGTTTGTACGCCGGACAAAGCCGGTGGTCCCATCACTCATCTCAATGAGGTCACCCTCCTCAACCGCCCTTTCAAACAACATGATAATACCGCTGATAAAGTTGGAAGAGATTTTTTGCAGACCAATACCGATACCAAGGCCGATAGCACCACTGAAAACCGTAAGCCCGGTTAAATCAAGCCCGATAATATCGAGCGCAATCAGAAAAGCGATGAAATAAATCAGCACCTGAAACGCTTTTGTAAACAAGGCCCGGTTACGCAGGCTCATCCGCCTGATCTTGTGAATTCTGGTTTCGCCAAACTCCGAGACAATCCCGGCCAGCCAGAAAAACAAAACAAAGGCCAACAGGAATTTAACAATTAAAAGAAGCGAAACACGAATGCTGCCAATATAAAAAGTGAATTCTTCAGCATCGAGTAATTTCTGCAAAGGCCCAAGATGATTAAAATAGGCAAGAGCAATAAACCCGGCAGCCATCAGGACCAGCAGGAACTTGGCAACCCAGGCACGCGGTTTCAAAAGATACATGAGGAAGGTTTTCATCTTTTCAGATATATCTCATCTTCATCCTGCGGTCATCCACGCAATTATGTAGAGCACAAAAAACTGCCAGACCGATCCGCAGTTATAATCAGGTCTGACAGTTCTGTAACTTTAAGCCAATATGGCCGAAAAGTTTATTCTTCCGGCTGTTCTTCAGGAGCAGGCTCTCCCTCATCTTCTGTTTCAGTGGGCTGCTCTTCATCAGGGTCATTGGAACCGTTGTCCATTTGATCGACATAAATTTGATTATCTTCAATGGCAACAATCTCATCACCCGCAAGATTATACTCTTCACTTTCACCATATTTGAGGGTGCAACCATTGACACAAACACCTTCAACAGACTGATTGCCTTCAAGGGTAATTTTAGACTGGTTACCATTCTCAGTGATGATCAAAGTATGTGGGGTTTCGTCATAATTTGTCAGACTTGCTGCAAATACGTTGCCACTAACCAACAAAGCTGAGCCAGCCACGATAAGAAAGAATGAATTTTTCATCTTGATCTCCATCTCAAATCATCTGTGAAATCTGAAACTGGGCTCTCAATTTAATTAACCCGTTTCATGAATATTTGAAGAAATCCTGCACGGGTTTCTGTTTTCAATTTTATGGCCTCTTCCTTGGGGGATATATGACAGACCAAACTTGTTCTAAAAAAATGAAACACATAATAATATTTGACAAACAAATTTTATTTAAGTTTTATATCGACTTTTTAGATACAAAAAAGTCAACAACAACAGTGTCTTAGCCTATGAGCGCTTAACTATATTGTTTATTGAATTTTAAATGGTAATGAGATAGAATTTTTCGATGGATATTAATCTCGCCAAAACCTATTTGGCAATCGTCGAAACTGGCAGTTTTGTCGATGCCGCGGCCCGTATTCACATCACCCAGTCAACCGTGAGTGCCCGCATAAAAAATTTGGAAGAGTTGATCGGAAAACCACTATTTGAGCGCTCAAAATCCGGCGCTGTGCTCACACCGGCCGGCCACCAGTTTCACAAACATGCTCTTGCCCTTGTCCGTGTCTGGGAACACGCCAAACTGGAAGTTGGCCTCGCCGAAGAGCACCACGATCATCTGGCAGTCGGCGGGCAGATCAGCCTTTGGGACGGTTTTTTGCTGCGCTGGATCGCCTGGATGCGAGGCACCAACCCCAAAATCGCCGCCACCGCCATGATGGGTCACTCAGCTTTATTGATGGAACGGCTCACCGAAGGCACTCTGGATCTCGCCGTTATGTACCGGCCTGTGCAAAGGCCAGGCCTCACCATAGAACATATTTTTGATGAAGAGCTGGTGATGATAGAAAGCACCGCTAGCCCCGCCGATACAACCCGGCAAAATTATGCCTTTGTGAACTGGGGGCCGGAATTCCTGTCAGATCATGCCATGGCCTTTCCCGCCATGTCCCACCCGGGTCTGTTTCTGGACCTCGGATCGCTTGGTATCAACTACCTGCTTGACAATAAATCAAGCGGCTATTTCCCCAGACGCATCGCGGCACCCTATCTGGAAAAAGGGGAGCTGCATCTGGTCAAGCGCACACCGCGTTTTGTCTATCCCGCCTATGCTGTATATCCGGAACAGCGCAACGTAGAAGCTTTTGAACCAATTCTGGAAGGTTTGCGAACAATCGCACTTGACCTTTGATCATCACTGTCCAATCAGAAATGCTGGAGCGATATTCGGCGAACCATGATAAGACCCGCGCCGGGCGTCTATCACCTGTTATCTGAGAGGCGAACAAGCCCCTGCCAGTGATGAAATTTTCCCCATCACTCTGGCCAACAATTCATCAATTGCACATATGATAGACAATAAAACCTCAAAAGAGGTCCCAATCTCATTATCCGTTTGCGGTCTGTATCAGTCATGGTATGAATAAATTAAGTGCAGGTTCAAAATGTGCACATTTCATAAACAAACACTATTCAACATATATGGCAGTGGACAAATTTGACGAAATGATGGGAAGCGGGGATGAAATCCGTGCGCCTTATCGCTCGTATCAGGACTGGTTTGCCAAGGAAGACCCGCGGCAATTGAAAGTAAAAGCCGCTGAGTCAGAGGCTTTTTTCCGGCGCACTGGTATTACCTTCAATGTCTACGGCGCCAAAGAAGCTGATGAACGCCTCATCCCGTTTGACATCGTCCCCCGCATAATTTCTGCCAAGGAATGGGCCCGTCTCTCAAAGGGCATTGAGCAGCGCGTCCGGGCGCTTAACGCTTTCATTTATGATATTTATCACCGCCGGGAGATTATCCGTGCCGGCATCGTTCCTGTTGAACTGATTGCCCAGAACGAAGCCTTCCTGCCGCAAATGATCGGGTTGGATCCCCCTGGCGGGATTTATTCACATATTTGCGGCATTGATATTGTTCGCACCAGCGAAAATGATTTCTACGTCCTTGAAGACAATGTCCGCACCCCCTCTGGCGTCTCCTATATGCTGGAGAACCGGGAAACCATGCTGCAAATGTTTCCCGAACTGTTTGCCCAGAACCGGGTACAATCAATAAGCTCATACCCGAGTAATCTGCGCCGCTCCCTTGGTGAATGTGCGCCCGCCTCCTGCAACCGGAAACCGGTCATCGCCGTGCTGACACCGGGCATATACAATTCAGCCTATTTTGAACACGCCTTCCTTGCCGATCAGATCGGCGCGGAACTGGTTGAAGGCCATGATCTAAGGATCAAAGATGGCCACATCAACATGCGCACGACAGAAGGCTATAAACCCATTGACGTGATCTACCGCCGGATTGATGATGATTACCTCGACCCACTAAGCTTCAATTCAGAAAGTTGTATTGGCGTCCCGGGCATTATGGATGTTTACCGTGCTGGCAATATCACCATCGCCAACGCCCCCGGCACAGGCATAGCTGACGACAAGGCCCTTTATTCCTACATGATGGAAATTGTCAAATTCTACACCGGCGAAAAGGCACTCTTGAAAAACGTCCCTACCTACCGTTGTTCGGAAAAACAGTCTTTGCAATATGTGCTCGATAATCTTTCAACACTCGTTGTCAAAGAGGTCCATGGCTCCGGAGGATATGGCATGCTGATCGGCGAAGCGGCCAGCAAGAAAGAAATCAGTCAGTTTCGAACAAAACTGACCACCTCTCCGCATAACTATATAGCGCAGCCAACACTTTCGCTCTCTACGGTTCCTGTGCTGACCAAACAGGGGCTCGCCCCCCGTCATGTGGACCTGCGCCCCTTTGTGCTGGTCTCCCCGAATGCAATCCGCATCTCACCGGGTGGTCTGACAAGGGTGGCCATGAAAAAAGGTTCACTTGTGGTCAACTCCAGCCAGGGCGGCGGCACCAAGGATACCTGGGTCCTGGAGGATTAGATATGTTGAAATTCAGAACCAGGAACAATCAGGGCTTGCAGTTAAAAGCAGCTGGGTGGCACCTATGTTAGGGAAAACAGCCGCTGGTCTCTTTTGGATGTTCAGATATTTTGAGCGCAGCGAAAACACCGCTCGGTTAATTGACACCGGCTTTCGCATTTCACTCACCCGCTCAAACACGGAACAGGATGAATGGGCCTCTATCCTTTCCAGCACAAGCACACTCGAGGCTTATCATGAACTGCACGATCAGATCGAAACTGACCTTGTAATCGACTTTCTTTTAAGGGAACCAACCAACCCCTCAAGCGTCATGTCCATGATACACAGCGCCAGATTAAACGCACGTCTTGTTCGAACCGCCCTGACACGGGAAGTCTGGGAGGCCACAAACGAATGCTGGATGATCCTGAAAGAAACCCTGAAACACAAAATCCCCGACAAGCGGCTACCGGAAGTGCTGCGCACCATCAGGCAATCAAATGCTCTGATCAAGGGCGCCATGCATGGCACCATGCTGCGCAATGATATGTATGATTTTGCCCGAATAGGTACCTTTCTGGAGCGAGCAGACAACACCGCCCGTATCCTAGATGTGAAATATTTTGTCCTCCTCCCCTCACCAGGCTATGTCGGTTCCTCAATTGACAATGTCCAGTGGGAATCCATTTTGCTCTCAGTATCAGGCCGCAGCGGGTATACTTGGTTGTATGAGGGAGATGTTAACCCGGTAAGCATTGCCAATTTCCTCATTCTGGAACAGCAGATGCCGCGGTCACTGGCTTTTTGTTATAATAAAATCACAGACAATCTGACCTACCTGGAGGGAAATTATTCAAAGGATTTCCCATCAAAATTAGAGGCATGCGAAATGTACAACAATTTAAAGTCTCAAAAGGTTGAGGATATATTTGAAACCGGCCTGCATGAATTCATCCAGAATTTCATTGCTCAAAATCAGAAAATATCCAACCGGATTGAACAGGATTTCCGTTTTTACAAATAGGGATTGATCACTCCATGCGCTTGAAAATCGCCCATTCAACTAACTACACCTATGAAGCAGAGGTCAATTATGGCTTGCAGAAACTGCGCCTGACACCCCGCTCACAATATGGTCAGAAAGTTGTATCCTGGACAACCACAATAGAGGGCGGCAAACATGAGGTGGAATATCAGGATCACCTGAACAATCACACCGAGCTCGTCAGTTTTAAGACCAATACCACCCTTCTAAAGGTAACGTGCGAAGGGGAAATTGAAACCAGCGATAATGCCGGTGTCATCGGCCCCCATAAAGGTTACACCCCGCTGTGGTATTTTTTAAGATCAACAGACCTGACAGAACCCGGCGAGGCTATCACCGAATTTGTAGATAAATTCAAGGCAGAGTGGAACGAGGCAGATGAGCCGGAAAACGAAATCAACAAACTTCATGAACTCTCCAGCCGGATAGCCGAAGCCATCACCTATGAACGCGGCGCAACCACATCTGAAACAACAGCGGAAGAAGCGCTAAAACTTGGCAAAGGCGTTTGTCAGGACCATGCCCACACCTTCATATCAGCCGCCCGCGCTCTTGGTCATCCTGCTCGCTATGTCAGCGGCTATCTCTTTATGTCGGATCGCATAGATCAGAACGCCTGTCATGGCTGGGCTGAAGCGCATATAGAAAATCTAGGCTGGGTCGGTTTTGATGTCTCTAACGCTATTTCACCGGATGAATCTTACGTCCGTATTGCCATTGGTCTCGACTTTCTGGAAGCCGCCCCCATCGCCGGCCTCAGAATGAGTGAAGCCCCTGAAGAAATGGTTGTCAGCCTGCAAGTTCAGCAGTAAATTCCCAAAATCTGAAATATTTCCGAAAAAATAAAATGACTTATTGTGTTGGACTAAGATTGAACAAGGGCCTTCTGCTGATGTCAGACACCCGCACCAATGGCGGCGTCGACAACATCAACATTTTCCGCAAATTGTATAGCTTTGAGGTCCCCGGTGAGCGTGTGATCACCATCCTCTCGGCTGGCAATTTAGCCACCACACAGGCTGTCATCAGCGAACTGGAGCAGCGCTCAAAAATCAGGGAAGAACGCCAGCCCCCTCTCCTCAATGCACCAACCATGTTTGAGGTCGCACACATCGTCGGCGAAACACTCTCCGACCAAATTCACGCCATAACCCAGAGCGGACAAACCGCAGACTCCAGTTTTAACGCCACCCTCATCGTCGGCGGACAAATCAAAGGCGGCGAACCAGCCCTTTTCATGATCTACCCGGAAGGTAATTTCATTGAGGCCTCAGAAGACACCCCCTATTTCCAGATCGGGGAAACAAAATATGGCCGCCCCATTCTTGTGCGCATGTATGATGCCAATATGAGCTTTGAAGACGCCATCAAAATGCTGCTTCTCTCCTTCGATTCGACCATCAAAGCCAATCTCTCGGTCAATCTGCCACTCGATCTGATTGTCATTGAAAATGAAGGGCTGAAAATTCACTATGGAAAGCGTTTTCTGGAAGAGGATCCCTATTATCATACCATTTCCAAAGGTTGGGGAGATGCGATCCGTAACGCATTTGACACCCTTCCCACCTACAATATGGAATAAAATCAGAGACGCGAACTGACATAAAGTTTTGTAATCTAGAAACGATCAGCTAAATCATGAACACCCTAACTCTGATCACAATATCACTCACCCTTGCCCTGCTCTTCACACCGTTCATTAAAAACAACACCACATGGCGCGCCGCCGTCACGCCGCTGGCCTCAATCATCGGCAGCGGCTTTCTGGTACTTGGCCCCACCCTCGGCAAGGCTTATGGCCTTTATGCACCTTTGATCATGGCTGGTCTCTGCCTGCTAGGGGCCCTTTTTGGCAGCGCCATCCGCCATAACATAAAAATCAGAGCACAGGAAAAGCAAACGCCCAACCAAAAAGGAATGGAATGGGACAACCCTCTTGAAAAAATAGCCTCCTGGGCGCTTGCCTTTGCCTATATAATTTCTGTTGCCTATTACCTGAATTTGTTCGGTGCATTTGGCGTCAGGCTGCTGCCTGAAATGCCAGAGATGCCAGAAGTTTCAGCCAATATCCTAACTAGCCTTATCCTGATCTTTATACTTCTTATCGGATGGACCAAAGGATTCAAAGCCCTGGAACGCGCCGAAATTATAAGTGTAAACATCAAACTGGCCGTAATCATCGGGTTGCTGGTGACTTTATCTGTTTATTTTACAAACACCGGTGCAAAAGGGGCACTTATCCTGCCAGCTGCAAATATCGGGGGCTGGGAAGCCATAACCCTCGCGCTTGGCCTCATTATCACCATCCAGGGATTTGAAATTTCCCGCTATCTAGGGGAAAATTACACAGCAGAAACCCGCATCAGATCCATGCGCCTGGCCCAGATCATCTCCAGCATAATTTACCTCATCTACATTCCCCTGATCACATATGCCTTTCATTTTGACACGATCAACGGATCAGACGAAACCGCCATCATAGAAATGATGAACATAGTCGCCAGTTATCTACCCCTGGCCCTGATCATGGCCGCTCTATGCGCCCAGTTCAGCGCCGCCATTGCAGACACAGCCGGTTGCGGCGGCCTGGTGAGCGAGCTTTCGAAAAACCGTATCTCAAACCGGACAACTTATGTCATCCTCGTTATCTTCAGTCTTGTCCTGACCTGGACATCCAACCTGTTTGAAATCATAACTTACGCCTCACGCGCCTTTGCCCTCTATTACGCTCTGCAAGCAGCCATCGCCTACAAAAGCGCGGCCCGCCTCAAACATCACTGGCTGAAAAGAACTCTCTTTGCAGCATTAACCCTGACGGGACTGGCCATCATAATTTTCAGCACATCTTTTGAAGGTGGATAGCAGCAAATCTCTTGGAAAGAGCTGATGATTAACGTCATCATTCCAGCCACACCTGGCGGCCGTGATAAAAAGGCCCTCAACTGAAAAGAGCCCCTGTCAGACAGCCCGTCTATTTCTTTTTGGCTTTTAAGCGCGCTTCCAGCTCACGCACTTTCCGGCTCAATTCCCCAATATCCTTGGCCGCCCGTTCTTTTATCTCATTAATAGAGCGCAAAGCCTCTTCCCGGGCGTCTGATATTTCCCTGTCAGAGACAGCAAGCCGCGCCTCTGCCTGCTCCAGGGCACTGCGCAGGGAAGTCAACTCACCTTCAGCCGCTTCAAGTTTTTCAAGCGCAGCGGCGGATTGCTCTTCCCCCTCTTTCCGCAACCGTTCAGAAGCTTCAAACTCCTCAACCAGCTGCTGAAAATGAGCTTTGCTTTTTTGTAAGTCCTCAAGCTCTTTACTTGTCCTGTCCTTATAGGCAACAAATGCCGCTGAAACCTCCACACGCCGCAATTGCTCTTGATCAAATTTACCCTGCAGCGCTTTATATCTAAGCGCCTCATCAGCAACCTTTGTGTTTAATGCCTTTATCTGCCCTTCGCGCACAACTGCTTGTGCGCTCATATCCTCAATGGTCTTCTCACCGGCAACAAACTTACTCTCCAACGGCCGATATGCTGCCAGATAAAGCCCCCCGGCTCCCGCCAAAAGCGACAAAATAATCGCACCTAACAAAGCCGTATGGCTGTGTTTTTTCACAACCATTTCACCAAGTTGACTTTCAAGCGCCTGGCTGTTTTTACGCGCTTTGACAAGAAACTGATTAAGCTGATCCACTTCCTTCTTTAATTGCCCGCATTCAGCCAGCAGAGCTGCCTGTTTGTCACGGCTTTCATTATGAGCCTCAACTTCGGCACTCAGCAATTTTTCAAACCGGGTCCGATCGCCGACCGCAGCATCATGCTTGGTCTGCAGAAATTCAATTTCCTGCACCTTGGCTTTCACCTCATCAGACATCCACGCCGGATTGACCCGGTCAGCAACCTTCTCCAGTAAGCTGAGCCACTCGGCATTCTGGTCATTCAGCTTATCGATCCTGAGACGGATAAAATCGTCAATCGTAAGCGGCGCCGGAATTTGCGCCGGGCGCAGATTATCCAGCATCACGGATACAATTTTGGCCGGATGGATCAGCGTATTCAACGATTTGTAAATCTCAAATGTCAAAGTGGTTTTTAATGACCAGAACAGAACCACTGCCCGTGCTTTCTGCACTTTGGCCCGCAGCTTCTGGGTCTCAATTGAGGAATAATCCTTAAAATTATATGTCGCGATCTGATACTCGCGCTCTGCCAATGCCCGCTCAATTGGTTTCACCCGTTCTATATCCAGCTCTGAAAAGCAGAACAGCAAATCAGACATACATTCTTCCCCAAGCGCAATATCAGCCAACCGGCTCTATAAAATTCTAATCAATCATGATTCTACAGGGGCGCAACAGCCTGATGCAACTTCACACACAATCTTCCAGTGTAAAATGACAAAAACCAATCAGCGAACCCAAAACCAAAAGCGCCTATGAAATGCGGTAAAGCATTTATATCAGCCATCTCTTTTATAAGGCTGGAAAGCTGAATTCACGCAAAGCCCGGAATTTCAGGCGTTATACCCCCCCTCTCCGGGCTTTAAAGAGCAAAAGGAATGAAAGCTCCGGTAATGAATGCGAACGAGGGATAGAACAAGGCAACAGTAAATACCTGGAACTGCCTGAAAAGGCCTGGAAAGACATGGAACTGCCTGGAATGGCCTGGATTGGCCTGGAATGGCCTGGAATGGCCTAGAATGACCATCAGCCTCTGTTATAAAAACAAATCAGTTTCAATAGTTTAATATAAAATAATGACGAATTGACACCCCGCCTTGTAATGAGGCCGGTCTCTGAACTCACCTTTGATAATCATTCTTTATAAATCATTTTCAAGAACAACGAACAGCCCACTTGCCTGCACCCATGCATCGCACTAACATATATAATGCAAAATTCATAAATGCAGGGGACAATAACAAATCACACCCCCTCTAAATCCAGGCGCTTACATCACTAAGCAACTGAAAATAAGTAGTTTTGTGGGAGGTGGTTCGAATGGACGCTGTTGAACCAACCAAGGTTCAATATAAACTGGCTGAAGAAGATCTTCTTCGGGCACAGCTTTATGATCTGTTGAGCCAACTTCTGCACGCCCCCCCCACGAACGATCAGGCAAACATCATCGCCGCCTTGGAAAGCCAGAGCGAAGGTCCGTTTGGCTGCTCAATAAACGCTTTGGCTAAGAGTGCCAATAACCTCAACAGTAACGAAATTAAGGAAAATTTTGAGCTGCTGTTCATTGGTATGGGCCGGGGCATTTTACTCCCCTTTGCCTCCTTCTATCTAACCGGCTTTTTAAATGAAAAACCGCTCGCCCAATTGCGCGCAGCCATGAAGCAACAGGGCCTCATCAAGCGCAGCATTCATCGGATCCCTGAAGATCACGCTGGCAGCATTCTGGAAATCATGAGCCTGATAATCAAGGGGGCCGGGCGGAAACCGGCTTCCCTGCCTGAGCAAAAACAATTTTTTGAAGATCATATCCAGAGCTGGATGCCCCACTTTTTCGCTGACCTTGCCAATGAAGAAGAGGCACACCCGTTTTACAGAATTGTTGGTGAGTTAGGCAAAAGCTTCCTCACCATTGAAAGCAGCGCCTTTGCCATGCTTGGCAAAGCAACAGTCTAGAGTGTGAGAAAAGTAGCAAAGAGAAACGCTGCAAAGAGAAATGAAAGTGACACTATGAAAAACAAGAGAACAGATGCCGCATTCAAAGCAGACCGCCGTGCCTTTTTGAAAATGGGCGCTGCCTCTCTGGGGGCAGGCGGGGCCGTAATATCCACAGCAAATGCCGCCGAAAAAGCAACAGAGAATGAGACAAGCGGCACCTCTGACAATAAAGGGCAATACCGGGAAACGGAGCACATCCGCAAATATTATAAATTGGCCCGTTTTTAAAACCGGATCAACACAGACAGAACCAGCAAATAAACCGCTTTCAAGGGGAGCGAGAGATGTTAAAGAAAAAATCCAATCGGGGTACAGCCGCTGAGGGCACTTTAAAGTCATCCCTCATCAGCGCTGCACCAAAAACCGTAAGCCGCCGCTCCTTTCTGAAAACCTCCGGCCTGACAGCCACCGGCCTCGCCGCATTAAGCCAGTTACCGCGCCTCACTACCATCGATGCCCGCGCAGAAAAAATCCCGGCAAGCGACGCCGAAGTAGAAATTAAAAAATCTGTCTGCACCCACTGTTCTGTCGGCTGTACCGTCATTGCCGAGGTAAAGGACGGCGTCTGGATCGGCCAGGAACCAGGCGACGACAGCCCCTTCAATCTCGGCGCCCATTGCGCCAAAGGCGCCTCAGTGAGAGAACATGCCCACGGTGAACGCCGCCTGAAATACCCGATGAAACTTGTGGACGGCAAATGGGTACGTACTGATTGGCAAACCGCCATAGATGAAATCGGCGACAAACTCCTTGAAATCCGCGAAAAATCCGGCCCTGATTCCGTCTACTGGCTCGGCTCGGCCAAACATTCCAATGAACAGGCCTACCTCTTCCGCAAACTATACGCGTTCTGGGGCACAAATAACGGTGATCACCAGGCCCGTATCTGCCATTCAACCACTGTTGCCGGCGTCGCCAACACCTGGGGTTATGGCGCAATGACCAACTCCTATAATGACATTCACAACGCCAAAGCCATTCTCATGATCGGCTCTAACGCGGCAGAGGCCCACCCGGTCTCCATGCAACACATATTGAAAGCCAAGGAAGAAAACGGCGCGCCGCTGATCGTAATTGATCCCCGCTTCACCCGCACCGCTGCCCATGCCACCGAATTTGTCAGGCTGCGCCCCGGCTCGGACGTGGCCTTCATCTGGGGGCTTTTGTGGCATATATTTGAAAATCAGTGGGAAGACCGTGAATTTATCGCGCAGCGCGTCTGGGGGCTTGACCAGATCCGCGATGAGGTCAGCAAATGGACGCCCGATGTCGTTAAAGATGTAACAGGCGTCCCGGAAGAGCAGGTTAAAAACGTTGCCAAAATCATGGCAGAGCACCGCCCCGGCACCTTCGTCTGGTGCATGGGCGGTACCCAGCACACAAACGGCAATAACAACACCAGAGCCTATTGCATCTTCCAGCTGGTCCTCGGCAATATGGGGAAATCAGGCGGCGGCACAAACATTTTCCGCGGTCATGATAATGTGCAGGGCGCAACAGATATGTGCGTCCTCTCACATTCACTCCCCGGTTATTACGGCCTGAAAAAAGGCTCCTGGGAACATTGGTGCCGGGTCTGGGATGTTGACTATGACAACATGAAAAACCGCTTTGCCTCAGAAAAACTGATGCAATCTGCCGGGATCCCTGTCTCCCGCTGGATAGACGGGGTCTTAACCCCGAAAGACCAGATCGATCAGGATGACAATCTCCGCGCCATGATATTCTGGGGCCATGCCCCAAATTCCCAGACCCGCCTGACTGAAATGAAAACGGCAATGGACAAGCTGGATCTGATGGTCATCGTTGACCCCTACCCCACCATGTCCGCCATCATGCCAGACAGGAAAGACGGCATCTATCTCCTGCCGGCCGCCACCCAGTTTGAAACATACGGCTCAGTCACTGCCTCCAACCGCTCACTGCAATGGCGCGAACAGGTGGTTGACCCCTTATTTGAATCGCTCCCCGATCAGACCATCATCTACAAATTCGCCAAAAAACTCGGCTTTGCAGATGACATGTTCAAACGTGTAAAAATCGAAAAAGACAAATTCGGCAATGAAACGCCGCACATCGAGGATGTCACCCGCGAATATAATTCAGGTCTCTGGACCATTGGCTATACCGGCCAGTCCCCGGAACGCCTGAAAAAGCATATGCAATATCAAGAGACCTTTGACAAAACCACATTGCGCGCCAATGGCGGCCCGTGTGACGGCGAATATTATGGCTTGCCCTGGCCCTGTTGGGGCACAGCCGAGATGGGCCACCCCGGCACGCCCAATCTTTATGACACATCACTCCCAGTTGCCGAAGGCGGGCTTTGCTTCCGTGCCCGATTTGGCGTTGAGCGCGAAGGCGAAAATCTGCTTGCAGAACATTCTTACCCCAAAGGTTCTGAGATTAAAGATGGATATGCCGAGTTTACCATGGCCGGCCTTGTGAAATTAGGCTGGGATGGGGACTTGACCAGCGAGGAACGCACCGCGATTGAAAAAGTCGCTGGTGAAAAAACCAACTGGAAAACAGATCTCTCCGGCGGTATCCAGCGTGTTGCCATCAAACATGGATGTGCCCCCTTCGGCAACGCCAAGGCCCGCACTGTGGTTTGGATCTTCCCGGATCCGGTTCCCCTCCACCGGGAACCGCTTTACACGCCGCGCCGTGATCTCGTCGAGAATTATAAAACCTACAAGGACCGCAAATTGTACCGCCTGCAAACCTATTACAGCTCCATTCAGGCAAATGATTATTCAAAAGAATTTCCATTAATCCTGACATCAGGCCGGCTTGTTGAATATGAAGGCGGCGGCGATGAAAGCCGCTCAAACCCATGGCTGGCAGAGTTGCAGCAGGAAATGTTCTGCGAAATCAACCCCAAAGACGCCAATGACCGGGGCATCCGGGAAGATGATGATATCT
This sequence comes from uncultured Rhodomicrobium sp., assembly GCA_964351785.1. GTDB lineage: Bacteria > Pseudomonadota > Alphaproteobacteria > Rhizobiales > HXMU1428-3 > HXMU1428-3. The sequence continues at coordinate 32,325 of CAYGPF010000009.1, read as the reverse complement.
GGGTTTTCGCCCCCCCAAACTGGGACGGTCAGGAAGGCGGCAAGGTCCGGGTGAAAGCGATGATCACCAACCGGGTGGGCGTTGGTGTTGCGTTCATGCCTTTCCACTTCGGCGGCTTTATGGAAGGCAAGGACCTGCGCAATAAATACCCCAAAGGCACAGACCCCTATGTTCTCGGTGAAGCCTCTAACACCGCCCAGACATATGGTTATGACTCAGTCACAAATATGCAGGAAACCAAAGCCACGCTCTGTCAGATAGAGCGGGCTTAAAGGAAGGTCTTGATATGGCTAGAATGAAATTCCTATGTGATGCGGACCGCTGCATAGAATGCAATGCCTGCGTAACCGCGTGCAAAAATGAAAACGAAGTGCCCTGGGGTGTGAACCGGCGCCGCGTTGTCACCATTAATGATGGTGACCCGGATGAGATCTCACTCTCTGTTGCCTGCATGCATTGCTCTGACGCACCCTGCGCCGCCGTCTGCCCGACAGATTGTTTCACCATCCGCGATGATGGGATCGTCCTCCATTCAAAGGAAAAATGCATCGGCTGCGGTTATTGTTTCTACGCCTGCCCGTTTGGCGCGCCGCAATATCCGCAAGCCACCAACTTCGGCTCACGAGGCAAAATGGACAAATGCACCTTCTGCGCTGGCGGCACTGATCACCCTGACATGAGCGAGGAAGAGTTTAAAACCTATGGCCGCAACCGCATCGCCGAGGGCAAACTGCCCCTTTGCGCTGAGATGTGCTCAACCAAGGCGCTTCTTGCCGGGGACGGTGATGAAGTTGCAGATATTTTCCGCGAGCGTGTGACCCGCCGCGGTTTCGGCGGGGTCAAAGCTGGATGGGACAGGGCATATGAGAAAAAAGCTTAAAGCCATTCGGGCGACCAGCTTGAAAAAAGACCCTGTTTATATGCTGGTCGCAGCCTTGACCATCATGGCTTTTGCCTGCCTTTTCACCGAAGCTGCAGCAGCAGAAGAGCCAGCTAAAAAGCCCACCATTGAAAACCTCTACAACCCCTCCCTTTCTGGCCAGTGGAAAGCCATCAAGAAAGGCAAGGCCGGTTCTGTGACAATCCCTGATAAAAAAGCCGCTATCCTCATCCAGACCGGCGGCGAAACCTGGCGCGCCTTCCGCACCGGTCCGCTGCAGCTTATCGGCGGCTTTACCCTTGGCGGCATGGTCCTGCTTCTAGCAGCATTCTATGCCTTTAAAGGGCGGATCAAAATTTCTGCAGGCGAAAGCGGGGAGCTGATAGAGCGTTTTAATTTCCTGGAGCGCGTCATGCACTGGACAATGGCGGTTTCCTTCATCGTCCTTGCCCTCACCGGGCTCAATTTGATATATGGGCGCGGGCTGTTGCTTCCGCTGATTGGCGGCGAAGCCTTCGCCAGCTTCACACTTGCTGGCAAATGGCTGCATAATTTCTTCGGTTTCAGCTTTATCATCGCGCTGATATGGACCTTTTTTTCATGGGTTGGTCATAATCTGCCGAAAAAAGAAGACCTCACCTGGCTGAAAGCAGGCGGCGGTTTTATTGGGGACGCCCACCCCCCGGCTCGGAAATTCAACGCCGGCCAGAAAATCATATTCTGGCTGGTAATTCTCTCCGGCCTGTCATTGAGTGTCTCCGGTCTTATTTTAATGATGCCTTTTGAATGGAGCTTGTTTTCCTCAACCAACAGTCTCTTTAATCTGGTCGGGTTTAACCTTCCGACCAATCTCAGCCCTGTCGAGGAAATGCAACTCTCCCAGACATGGCACAGCCTCCTGGCCCTCTTCATGATAGCCGTCATCATCGCCCATATTTATATCGGCACCCTTGGCATGGAAGGCGCTTTCAGCGCGATGTCCAATGGCAAGGTGGATAAAAACTGGGCCAGGGAACATCATGATCTATGGGTAAAAGAACTGGAGCAGGACAGGTGAGACAAAAGAAGGAACAAACCTCATGAAAGCATTTTTGCTATCTCTAGCTTTGTGTTTCCTCATAGCACTGACCGCCTGGGGAATAACACACCTCGCGGGCCAATCATCGGCCTCACTGTTCCAGAGTACCTACACAAGACTATAGAGGCAAGCCAGTACGCTCACCCCTCCTCTTCATCAATATAATCATCAGTGGTTTTGGGCCGGGGCCGTTTGCCGGCCCCCTTTTGTTGTTGCTCGGCCAGATGGATCACCCGACACTGATCGCACATTTTTATAAGATCAACCTGATCTTCAGTTTCAAACATCCAGTGTCTGGCACTGAGTTTTTCTGTTATTTTATCAATCGTCGATTTCACCCCGAAACCAACCCCGCAGCGTATGCAGTGAAACGGCTCTTCCTTCTTCATCACCCGTTCGGTAAGCGCCGCTCTGGTCAGGGAATATTGCGGCTTAAGTTTTATCGCATCTTCCGGGCAGGTTTTCCGGCAAAGACCGCACTGCACACAGGATATCTCCTTAAAGCTGAGCTGCGGCCGCTCCGGGTGATCACCAAGCGCGCTGGTCGGACAGGCGCTGACACAAGCCAGACAAAGCGTACAGGCACTGCGGTCAACCTCAATCTCACCATAGGGCGCACCGGGTGATAGCGGCACAACCTCCCCCTTATAATCAGAGCGCTCCAGAAGCGAAGCCATGACAAGCCCGAGGATCTGCCGTTTTTCTCCCTCCAGAAACAACCGCCGTGGGGCAAGACCGGCAACAGGCTCATGCCTCCATAGCGCCGTTTCAAGCTTGGAGGGATCATTGGTTACAATCATAGTGATCGGCTGATCTCTCCCCGGATAAAGCGCTGAGTAAAGCCCCAGTGCCAATTCCACCTCATGGCTGAGCGCCGCCGCCTCATGGCTAAACGCCTCATCTATGAGGAGATGAATACGTGAATAGCCTCTGGCCAGCGCCATCAGCAATAAAACATGATCAACCACACTCACCTGATGCAGATCAAACGGGACCACCCGCGCCGGCAAGCCTTTGCCAAACCGTGCCAGAGCTTCCATAATCCCCCCACCATGGCTGGTGGCAGAGAGCAGCAATTCAGGGTTTTCCCCGCCCCGCCCGAAATAGGCACCTGCCATTGCATCCACCTGTTTTACAAGATCCGCGAATGAGGGGTAGTCATAAGAAACCGCCCCCGTCGGGCAGAGGGCCGCGCAGGCACCGCACCCCTCACAAAGCGCCGCATCAAAAGCAACCCTGTCACCAATTGATTGCACCGCCCCAAGCGGGCAGTTATCCAGGCATTTGGTACAGGCGGTGATACCATTGGCGCCGTGGGCACAAAGGCTTTCACGGTAATTGACATAGAGCGGCTTTTCAAATGTGCCTTTAAAATGAATGATCTCCAGCACCATTTTATAAAGCTGGTCCTTTGCCTCCGGCGCGCAGCGGAAATATCCCTCTGGCGCAGCAGTGGGGGCATAGATACCTGAGCTATGTGTCAGATCCAGTATCGTGGACGCGGTCGCACTGTGCTTTGGTTCAGGATCATCAAACTGCAGATGATCCCTTGAGGAAACCCGAACCGGCGCATAATCACGCACCACAATATCAAACGCCCCAAGGCTGCCGCGCACCCGCTCTATCACACCGCGTGCAATGGGTATATCCCCTTTGAGAAACGGCAAGGCATCACCAGGCTCTTTCAATAAGATGGCAACCGGAACATGGGCGCAAAGCAGGCCCGCAATCTCAAACGCCGCATCCCCCTCACCATAAATTAGGCACATGCCATCACTCAGAATATCCCGGCTACGCGTTGGCACCGGTGCGGCATCAGCCCGCGCAACAAGACTGAGAATTTTGGGCAACACCTCTTTGCTCTCATCACTCCAGCCGGCAAGCTCCCGAATGTTAAAAAACTGAACCTCCGCATCGGGGGCCAGTTCATCCCGTATCAACTCAAACAGCGGCACTTGCTGGGTGCAGGCAATGGAAAGCCCGCCCGCTTCTTTGTCAGTTTCCTGTAGCGCCTTTTGAAACAGATGCCGCTCCCCCTTACAGAGCTGCGAGCAAAGAGGCGCCGCCAACCGCGTGCCCAGCGCTTCGGCAAGCCCCGCCTCATCCAGCGCCATCGTCGTCTCACAATTACAAAGCAGCAGTTTGTTTTTTGTCCCCATAGCTGGCCGGGTCCACCTCTTGCAACAGTTAATTCATCGCCCGTCAATTTCTTGGCAGGCCATATCCCATCCTATAGGGTAAGGGGTGAAGAAAAAAGCGCGATCTGGAATAAGATAAGATCTGGAATAAGATAAAAATGACGAACACCCCTGAAATCCACCTTGATCTGCTGGTCTCCCTCAAGGCCGTGCATAACGCCGCACCTGGCACCCTCATCAGTTGGCACCTTTTGGATGTGGTGCCGTTTGGCGCGGCAACCTCACCCGATCTCGATAATCATATCATCAAGGCCCGCCTGACCCTGCACAGATCAGAAACAGAAGCCTATCTCTATAACCTTCAAAGCCCCGAACCCAGTCTGTTTCTGGTTATCAGGACAGATGAAAACGCAGCGCCTGAAATTCACCTTGCAACCGTCTCCCCTTATGAAGCACAGGATTATATGGATGGAGACGAAGAACAGGTCGAGCGTATTGTGATGACCGATGACATGTTACACTGGTTGCATGACTTCATTGCCGCAAATGACAAAAAAGAGCCGTTTAAAAAACGCCGGCGGGACGCAAAGAAAACTGACGATGAAAAATTTGGCAAAACCCCGATTTTTCTCAGTGATAAAGACCGTCTGAAACTCTGACACCCCCGAAAGAACTCAGGGGCAATGCCTTGCAAAGTACAGGGCCTAAACAAGTAGAAAGTTCACCAATGGCAGAAGAAAGCCGCTTTAAAAAATGGTCTGATAAAAAACTGGAAGCCAGCCAGCAGCCGCCCACCGACCCATCCACCCCTGAAGCAGAAACCCCGCTCCCAACAGTTGAACCAGAGACCATCCCCGAGGATCTGATTGATCTCGAGATCAATAACCTCACCTCTGAATTTGATTTTTCTAGATTTTTAAAAGATGACGTACCGGAGTTTTTGCGCCGCAAGGCACTCAGGCAGATGTGGCGCACAAATCCGATCCTCGCCAATCTGGATGGTCTGAATGAATATGATGAGGATTATACAGACGCGGCTGTTGGCGTGGAAGCGATGAAAGGTGTGTTTGAACAAACGCTGGCTAAATTAAAGCAAACCCAACAGCAGGAAAAAGATGCCCAAAACCAGGAAAATATCGAAGAGGAGGACACCCCTGCCACTGTCAAGGAAAATACCATTGCTCAGGACCAGACAGACAACCCCGCCGATTTAAACGAGCCCCCACTGGTAGCGGTAAGCAAAGACAGCAGCTTTGATCAGATCGAGCATCAAGCCGCCGATTACACCGGGTTGGACAGAGAAGATGAAGAGAAAAACAACCAGCCACCCAACCTTTTAACCCTTGCCCGCCATGGTTGGTTTGCTTAGATAGCTGGATAGAAGGGCTGAGCAAGAGCGACAAGTAAGGGATGGGGGGCTAAGGAAGAGGAAGGCATACCAGCCAGGGAGAAAAGGCATTAGCTTAAAAATAAAATTAAAAATAAAAAAAGAGAGGCACCAAGAAAGTGAGCACCTCTCTTCAAGTTGTCAGCAATTGGCAGTGACTTTAAAATTTCCAGTTCACTGTCATATTGATGCTGTCAATTTCCATCTCAACATTTGAACTGAGGCCAGTTGGTCCCCCGGCGGCAGAAAGGCCATGGTTCTCATCCCCCAGATCAATATGGGAATATTCAATGCCAACCACCAGATTATCACTTAAAGCATGCTGCAGGCCTAGACCGACAACATAGCCGGTGTGGGTTTCAGAACCACTTAATGTGGCAATGGGCCCTAGGCCGATAAAATTGACATCAATATTGGTATCAATTTCACCCCACGCGACACCACCATGGGCATAAACCATGGTACGGCCGGAAGCATAACCAATACGGCCCGTCACCGTTGCCAACCATTCAAGCTCCCTATCACAATCAGCTGTAATGATCACGAGAACACTTTCACAGGTGTTCTGCGCCCCATCAATTTCTGATCCTGAGTAGCTGGCATTGATACCAAAAACGAGGTTACCGTTTTGCCAGTTATAACCAATCTGGCCACCATAAAGGGCACCGTTGACCTCATAATCCGATGTAAGTTCAAACACACCGGGAACAAATAGTTCATTGATAACACCATCCGTGTCCCCCACACCAAAACCGGCATGGAAACCAACATAGGCACCCGTCCAGGAATACCCGGAAGAAACATCATCTTTTATACTGAGATCAGTTGCATTTGATTGAATGCTGAACAATAAACTGCTTAGAAAAACAATCGACACTATGTGTAATTTACGCAAATACTTCATTTTACACCACACTCCAGATTTACACTCCAGCCCATGAACGCCGACCAAAGCACAAATCTGAAACTGGCTTTTAAGGACGCATGAACAATTACTAAAAAAACCTGTGGAAATCTTATTGAAATATGTGGATAACTTGGTTGTAATTTTACAACGGAAGTTGCGATTGAAGTTGCCAATAGGAAACAACGCACAAAACGGCCTCATTATCGCCGCCAAGATACTGTTATTATGCATAAATTTTGCGCAAAACGCTGTGGTGCAATATTGCTACAGAGGAGATTTAAATATTTTTAAAGGGAAAATATTAAGACTTACCACCACCCTTTTCGCCTAAAGCGCTCAAAAACAACCCTGCCCTTGCAAGCCAGCAAAAAGTAAAAACCAAGCAACCATTCCGTCTTGATAAAACACTACAGAACCGCAAATACGCATCTGGACGGCACCCCAAACATCAACTAACAATCAACAGGACCGTTCAAACCCGTCTGACGCCAATTCGTGCTTCTGATTAGTAGGGAAAATTTTTTAGGCCTTGTCTCAGCACCAGCAACAATTCACCACCCCGAAATATCGCCCGGATATTGATGGATTAAGAGCCATTGCTGTCATTTCAGTGGTACTCTTCCATGCCTTTCCAAAGCTGTTAAAAGGCGGCTTCATAGGCGTGGATATTTTCTTCGTCATATCCGGCTATCTGATAACAACAATCATCCTGGAAAATCTGGAAAGCGGGAATTTCAGCTTTAAAGAGTTTTATGCCCGCCGGATACGGCGCATTTTCCCGGCCCTTATTCTGGTTCTGCTTGCCAGCACAATTTTGGGTTGGGTCTATTTGTTGGCAACTCAATATCAACAACTTGGCAAACATATCGCGGCAGGTGCTGCTTTTCTCTCCAACTTTATCCTCTGGAGTGAAGCCGGATACTTTGACAATGCCGCCAAAATGAAACCCTTGCTGCATTTGTGGAGCCTGGGCATTGAGGAACAGTTTTATATCATATGGCCCTTTATAGTATGGCTCACCTGGAAGCTGAAGTTCAACATTATCATCATGCTGCTGGCGGTGATCGGCCCCTCCTTCATTCTCAATCTTTACATTGTCACTGATGATCAGGTCGCCGCTTTCTATTCACCGCAAACCCGCTTCTGGGAACTGCTTTGTGGGGGGCTGCTTGCTTCCCTGAATTTCTATAAAATCGATGTGCAGAATAAAATCGCGCCCATTTTGGGCAAAGCCCTTGAGCAAAACAAACATACACTGCGGCTAAAACAAACAGACAATCTGCTCCCGAATGTCCTTGCTTCCCTGGCCATGCTGCTTCTCATACTGGGGCTCATACATATCAGAAAAACCGTCGATTTCCCGGGCACCTGGGCCTTGCTGCCAGTTATGAGCGCCATGCTCTTTATCCTCGCCGGTCCAACCGCTTATATTAACCGAAAAATTCTGGCCAATAAAATCTGTGTCTGGTTTGGGCTTATAAGTTTTCCGCTGTATTTGTGGCACTGGCTACTCATATCTTTTGCCCATATAATCGAGCCCGGCCACCTCAGTAATCTCAAACTTCTGAGCCTTGTTGCCGTTTCAATTCTGCTCTCCTGGGGAACATATATTTTCGCCGAAAAACCGGTGAGGTTCGGCAACCATAAAAGCCTGAAAACCGGAACCCTCATATTAGGCATGATCATCATCGGCGGCCTTGGCTATAAAATCCACGCTGATAATGGCTATCCCTTGCGGCAAGTTAATAAATTGGCAGAGCAGGCCTTCTCCACTTCCGCCAGAGCTGTGGAGCGAGATTTCAAAGCCCGGTATAAAAACTATCAGGGCACAGATATATCAACCTCCACCCGGCCGGTCATTCTGATTGTCGGGGATTCCTACAACAAAGCCTGGAGCCCGGCCCTGAGCGCTCATCTCAATCTCATTGAATATGACGTGGTCTCCATCACCTATCTGGGCTGCAATGTAAGCCGCATTTCCGGCAAGCTCATCGCAACAGAATTTGACCCCAAATATAAAGACAATTGTCAGACCTTCACCGCTTACATAAACAACAAAACCATAACCAACAGGCTCGCCGCTGTCATGCTGGTCAGCCATCGCCCGTTTGTATATGACCAGAATCTTTTCAGATTTGATATGATCCGCTGGCTAAGAGGTGTAAAAGCGGAGTTTGATTTCTTTGTCTTTGGCAACTACTACCAGCTCGATTTCAATGAAATCCCCTCCTGCGAACAATATATGATCAGGAAAAATGTCAGCGCTAAAGCCTGCCTGAACGAAGCTGTCTACCCGAAAGGGAAAAGCCAGAACCGAAACCTCCCCTTCTATCCAAAAGATCTGAACCTGAAATACGTGGATATCATCGACCTTCACTGCGGCTATGACAAAAAGACATGCGCGGTAACCAGCAAGGGTGTCCCCTTCATGCTGGACTGGAACCATCTGACCGCCACATTTTTGGATTTTCTACTGCAAGATATTCGAGAAAAGAAAACAGACGAACTCGGCAAGATCGGCCTCTCCAGATATTTCAACTGAAAGAGGCCAACCCAGATTGGTAACCGGCAGGAAGGCTCAAAAAACCTTGTTGCAGGCTCTTGATGGGCAAATGCTGGTGTCAGCACGGCCAACCGCCCCGCCGCCGCCAACACTGCCAGCACCAACAGCCACAGTTAAACCTTTCGGCTCAAATGTTTTCTGATCATAATAGATCACCAGCCCCAGCCCCGTGCCCACATCAAAACTGCCTATCGCAGTCCAGCTTTTGCCATTGATCCGGTAATTCGGGTCAGTATAAACAGAGATCACAACATCATTCCCGACCATCGCCTGAATACCGCCGGACCAGGTCTTGGATACAAAAAGTTTTGGCGGTCTGGTTTCATTAACATCCCCGGCCACCCCGGTCTCCCTGGCATAAGCAACCCCCACCCCAACACCGGAGGAAATACCAAGCGTCACAGTTCTGAACCCGGCCTTTTGCAGCGCACGCTTGCCGATCTGCCGCTGAATTCTTTGAATAACCAGCGCAACCTTGTCCGGGCGGCCCGTTTTAAACGCATCCTTGATGTCTTTAACCGCATTATTTTTATTGATTGCTTTGATCACCCGCCCAATCTTGCGGAGAAGAGGCTTCAGACGCCGTGTCGTTTTCCGGGCATTCGCTAGAATTTTCGCTTTCTTATCGACCTTCTGCGCCTTACGGACACATTTACCCAATTTCCACTTCAACCCTGGTTTGCAGGCCTTGCCCTTCGTGAATATTGGGCAGGCTTTTTGGTTGAGCCCGCCGCAGGGTCTGCATTTCTTGCTCACATTGTGTAACCACTTATGGCACTGGGGCCCTTTTTTAAATACCGGGCAAACCTTCTGATTAAGTCCGCCACAACTGGCAGCAGCAGCGGGTTTAGCCCCGGCGGTTATCACTGATAAAGCCACAAGACCAACAAAAATGGCAATAACGATTGATAGAGATTTATTAGCTGTGTTCTTCATCAGGTCATCCTCAAGCGTGAATTAAATCCCACCCTTTTGGCGGGTGAGATTTGGATGTTAAAAGGCAAAGGGGGAGAAAAAAAGTGAATAATCTGTAATGTTTATCGGTGAGATCATAGAGGTCAGAAAAGAGGTCAAGCTGGTCACTGGCCGTGCCCAGAGGGGGACTTATCTCAAAAGGCCTGACACAATAAACAAATGGGTCAAACAAATGGATCGGGATTTTCCCCACTCAACCTTGTCAGCGCCGCCGCGGCAAACCCGCAGAAATGAACGATTGAAAAAGTCTGCATGGGGGAAAGAACTGCCTTGGCACCCGTCAACAGCTTATCCACAAGACCGGAAGATGCACGAGGCAAAATGCCAAATTTTAAGGCATACTAACAACAGTGAAATTTCAACGAACTTTACGATCAGTTAGTGCGTGCTTACCTCGCCCCGGTATCTGTGCGATGGTTAGGTAAGATAAAATCATCACTGCCCGTAAAATGAGTGCCCGTAACACTGAGTGCCCCCGGAACACCGGGTTAGGACAAAACGCTCTGATGTGCAGAGTTGAAATTTCCACCACCCCCTTTCAAGGAAATGTAAAATGACAAAACCAGAAGCAAGGAACCCTCGCGGGGCACCGGTGGCAGCCGCGCCCTTCTTGATGCCGGGCATCAGTGAGTTCACAAAACTCATGACCGCCCGCAATCAGGGCCTCATGAATTTTTATTTTGACAGACTTCATCAATATGAACTCTTTTATAAAAAAATGATTGAGGATTATTCAGCCCAGATAGAGCGAAGCGTCAGCACACAGGCCAAACACAGCCAGGAGATCAGCAACCGCGCCCTCGATACTTATGAAGGCAACTTGTTGCAGGCACAGGCAGATGCAGCCCAGATTATCGAGCAGGCCAAGCTCCAGGCTGAGCGCATCATTGAAGGCGCCTACGCCAGAGCCGGAGAAACGAACGAAGGCACAAAACAGAATTCGGGCCGGACCGCGCGGCGTAAATCCGCCTGAGACAACCAAAACAGCTGCGGTCATAAATTGATTACAAGAAATGAATGAGAGGTTCAGTCACCGGACCTCAGACAATAGGCTTGTGCTAATATGCAATGCCGTTGTACCTATAAAACAATGCCGTTGTACCTACAAAAATGGCACCTAAAAAACCTGAAGCACATCATCTCCCCAGCAATATGAGAGACTGGCAACCATTAAATCTCATTGGCCTCTGGCTGTAAAAAATCAGCCCCATTCACGCCCATGAAGAAGCAATAGTTAAGCACACACAAAGCTAAGCTGGTCTAATTTTTACAATTCATTTTTTCAAGTGTTTTAGCGTGATTGATGAGTTTCGCGTTATCCAGCAGCTTAATCGCACGGCGCGCATCACGGCAGTTGCTGTCTTTGTCCGTATTTGCAATCGCCCGCATGGCAAAAAAATAACCGGTGAGCGAATTTTGTTTTGCAGCATTATCAATCAACCGGGTGCAGGCCTGCACAATCTGGGTGTTGGCAATTTTGCCGCTGCCCTGTGTGCAGGCTGCAAAATCTTCTTTCAACCCATCATAAGCCCGCGCAGATGAAAGGGGCAGAGTAAGGGAGAGGGTCAAAGCCAGCAAACTGACGCACAAAATGGATGACATGAACTGAGATCTCATAGCTACCTGCTTTCTACAAACACCGTTACCAACAAATTTCTATATAAAGCCATGAAATGTAAAGTCATAAATACATTCAGACCTTCGTTTTGAGAAACAAAACGGAAAACCACAGCCCCCGTCTCTTCCCTCAGACAAAACCCTTTGCCAAACGCGTTGTTCATCTTTTAGTTTCTGATCATCTGGCTTATGGTACAGCCGGAAACATAACCAGCCGAGGACATTGACAATGGCAAAACCAAACAAAAAAGTAATCATAAGCTGTGCATTGACCGGCTCTATCCATACCCCATCCATGTCACCCTACCTGCCGGTAACCCCGCAGGAAATCATATCAGAAGCCCTCGCTGCCGCTGAAGCCGGCGCAACCATTTTGCACATGCACGCCCGTGACCCCGAGAACGGCCGCCCGACCCAGGACCCGGATGCCTTCCGCGCCTTCCTGCCACAGATCAGGCAGGCAACTGGTGCAGTACTCAACCTGACCACCGGCGGCAGCCCGCATATGACGGTTGCAGAGCGGATGCGGCCAGCAGCAGAGCTGAAACCTGAGGTCGCATCCCTCAATATGGGTTCCATGAATTTCGGGCTGTTTCCCATGCTCGATCGCTTCAACAATTTCAAACATGACTGGGAAGAGGACTATCTCGAAAACAGCCGCGACCTGGTGTTTAAAAACACATACAAGGACATTGAGCACATCCTTAGAACCGGCAATGACAACGGCACAAGATTCGAGTTTGAGTGCTATGACACCAGTCACCTATATAACCTCGCCTATTTCGTTGATCAGGGCCTCGTTAAAGCGCCATTCCTTGTCCAGACCGTGTTCGGGCTTCTGGGCGGTATTGGCGCCCATCCAGACGATGTGATGCACATGAAACGCACAGCCGACCGGCTGTTTGGTGATGCGTATATCTGGTCAGTTCTGGGGGCGGGCCGCAACCAAATGAACGTGGCCGCACTGGCCGCCGCCCAGGGCGGCAATGTGCGGGTCGGGCTGGAAGATTCGCTCTGGATCTCACCCGGCAATTTGGCCGAGAGCAACGCGGATCAGGTCAAAAAAGTGCGCCGCCTGCTTGAAGGGTTGAGCCTCGAAGTTGCCACCCCGGACGAAGCCCGCGAGATCCTGACCCTGAAGGGCGCCGCCAACGTGGCGTTCTGATCATGTGTACGGCGGGGCATGAAGCAGTGAAGCAATCGCGAAGCGAATTGTTCACCAACAAAAAACCAAGCAATCACGAAGCGAATTGTTCACCAGCAAAAAACCAAGCAATCGCGCACAGAATTGTTTGCCAAAATAAAGAGGGGGTTCGTCATCACATGATCAAATGAAAGGCAGGCACCCCTATAATACAGGCTAGCCTGTGGTAGCGGAGGAGGGACTTGAACCCCCGACACGCGGATTATGATTCCGCTGCTCTAACCGGCTGAGCTACTCCGCCATAAAGGGTAGGAAGACCGTGAAAAACCCTCAACGGTCAAGTGAGGTAAACAAGGCTTTTAAAAAGGAAACAGGGCCCCGTCAAGGCTGATCACTCATTTTACAGGAGAAAAATGACACTGGCCCTCAGAATTGCCGGGGCAAAAAGGCCCCCCATGCAAAAACAGCTAATTCCTCTGGGTTGAATTCCCTACTGGGTGACCACCACTTCCGGGGCATAAACCTCCCGCGAGGTGGACCGGGAGCGCGCCAGAGAGACTTTCGGCGCAGCTTCCTTGGTAAACCGCAGCATGGTGAAAAGCCCTAAGGGGCGCAGCGAGCGCCGCTCAATCAGTTGCAGGTTCTCACGGCCCATCACCCGCTCTACGGGGAAAATCGGCCGCCATCCAAGCGTGGAGGCAAAAGGTGCCATGCGCCGCTCTAACCAGCCGCGCGCACCATGGTCCTGACTGAAGTGATTAACAAGGATCACCTGCCCGCCAGGCGCGCAGACACGCTCCAGCTCTTCCATGACAATCTCAGGCTCCGGCACCACAGTCATCACATACATGGCAACCACAGTGTTGAACTTGTCATCATCAAAATCAAGATTACGCGCATCCATTTCATAAAGCCCGTCAACATTCTGCAGGCCTTTCTTAACGATGCGCTCTTCAGCGATTTTCAGCATATCTGGTGAGAGGTCAACACCTGTCACATTCAGATGGTCACCATAACGGGGAAGCGAAAGCCCGGTGCCCACACCGACCTCCAGAACAGATCCCCGCCGCCGGTTCATGATATCAACAGCGTGCCGGCGGCCGGCATCAGCCACCATACCAAATGTCTGATCATAAAAAGGAGCCCAGCGCTCATACGCGCGAAGAACCGCCCCCCTGTCCATTACAGCTTTTTTTACCGCTTCCACTTAACTGCTCTCCTAAATCTAAAAGCAACTCCCTGAAGGTTGCCTTATACACATCCACCCACGGATCAAAACCCGGCTAGGAAGTAACGGGTGCCGCCGCTTCCGGCGCGCTTTCGGCCTGATCCAAAGGGTCTTCCTTTTCAGTAATACTTTCAGCAATAGCCTTTTTGATCCAGCCACCACCTAAAATGCGCGAGCGGCCATCACCGCTTTCATAAAGAACGCAGGCCTGCCCCGGCGAAACCCCATCTTCTCCAAGATGCAACTCCACAAGAAGGCGCCCATCACGGCTGAACAATGTCGCAGGTTGCGGGGCCTGGGTTGACCGCACCCGTGCAAAAACCTCAACGCCCTGATCACCAAGTTCATCCAAGGATGTTGAACCAAGCCAGTTCACATCGCGAAGCTCAACAATTTTTGTCCTGAGCGCTTCCCGCGGCCCGACAATCACTTGCCGCGTCTCCGCATCAAGCTTGACAACATAAATCGGCTCGCCCAGCGCGACACCGATACCGCGGCGCTGACCAACCGTAAAATTGATAATACCTTTATGCTCACCCAGCACCCGGCCATCAAGATGCACAATCTCACCCGGTTCCGCCGCACCTGGGCGCAAGCGCTCTATCACCTGGGTATAACGACCGGTCGGCACAAAGCATATATCCTGACTGTCAGGTTTATCAGCAACGGATAACCCGTAAGCATCGGCAATTTCCCTGACCCGGGATTTGCGCAGATCACCCAGCGGAAACCGCAGCTGTGAAAGCTGTTCTTGAGTTGTGCTGAAAAGAAAATAACTTTGATCCCGCTCAGGATCTTGGGCACGCATCAATTGCCACTTCCCGTCAGGCCCGGGCTTTGAGGAAATATAGTGGCCGGTGGCCATCGCCATCGCGCCAAGATCCCTCGCCGTATCAAGCATGTCTTTAAACTTGATTTTCTGATTACACATAATGCACGGCACAGGCGTTTCACCAGAAAGATAGCTGGTGACAAAATCATCCATCACGCTGTCCGCAAAGCGCGCTTCATAATCAAGAACATAATGAGGAATGCCAAGTTTTTCCGCGACCCGGCGCGCATCATGAATATCCTGGCCCGCACAGCAGGCACCTTTGCGGCCAACAGCTTCACCATGATCATAAAGCTGCAGGGTGATGCCAATAACATCATAGCCTTCTTCTTTCAGAAGGGCCGCCACAACAGAGCTGTCAACACCACCAGACATAGCCACGACAATCCGGCAATCCTCTGGCCGCCCTTCCAGTGAAAGGCTATTAAGCTTGGTCTCTGAATGTGTCATAATATGGCTTACTGGTCTTTAAAGTTTTGCGCTCTGGGGAGCACAAGCAGTCTTTGTGTATTATTTATTTCATTATCTTTATAAAATGAGTTTGCCTGTCATAAAACTGTAAGACAAAAAAGTCATCTTTTAATTCAAGACCCCAAACTGCCTATTTTATAATCAGACTATCAATAGCGATCAAGCCTGCCTGTATAAAATACATTCCGCACAGATAAACGATGCGCGTAAATATACAATCCATACAGTTGATTATCTGTCTTACAAAGTATGGTGAGTTTATGGTGCTGGCAACCCCAGTGGCAAAAAAAGTCAAAAATCTGACCTAATGGCCACAAAAGCCTGGCCAACCCGGCAAAAATCACCTGCCAACCCGGCAATTTTTACCCCCTCATCTCGCCTCCGACAGATTGATCGCATCCAAAGATCTCTTCCAAGCTACTGTAATCACTGAATTTATTTAAAAATTGGTTCATTGGCCTGAAACCTGCAGATTCAAACCACAAGGGAATGTATGACGAGAACCAGCATGCGGGCAGACCGGCACCACATGCAAAAGAGAAGCTGGTAAATGATAATGAACACAGAAGCAGTCAACAATCTGAAAAGCCTGAAAAATCTGCTGCAACTTAAAGGCGCGGACCAGAAGCCGCAAAAAGCAAATACAAATGATGCTTTCGCCAAACATCTGCGCGATGAGCACAAGCCAGCCCAACCGGCTGAACAGTATAAGAGAGCGGAGCGCCAACTGCCGGAACAAAACGAAAAAGAACGCCCGGAAACAAAAAGGGCAGAACGGTATGAACGGCACGACCCAACGGATGGGCCGAAAAAACGGGCGAGAGAAACCAGTGACGATGAGCCCCGCGATGATTTAACAACGAAAAATCAGGTGGAAAAGGCTTTTGATCAATCTGAAGATATTAAGGAAACATCCGCTGAACAGACAAAACAAGCGGAGAAGACCACAAAGGAAGAAGAAGCCGCAGAAACAGCGGAGTTCCAGGAACTGACAGGCGGTGATTACAAAACTGATGAGGAAACATCCGGGCTAAATCCCGATACCGATCTGGAAGCAGCCGCTACAGCAAAAGAAGCGCTTGATCAATCAGAAACGGGGCCCCTCCCCGCTGCAGCCACAGACACACACATCAAAACCAAAGAGACCACCGAGGGTGCAAACGGCATACAGCCCGGTGAGGATTTGAAAATTAATGAGGCAAAGATCAAGAGTCAGAACCAGGGCCCTCTTCATCCACTGGCAAAGACCAAAGGCCAGAATACTGGCCTTGCAGCAACTGAAGGGGAGAACCTTGGTGCGAATGGGGACGCGGCCGGTCAGGAAAAATCCCAGAATGAACGCGGCATAAGTGAAATTGCCAAAACTCTGAAAGAAGCGCCGTCACAAAAAGACGCAGCTCTCGCCCTCGCGGCCCAGAACAAGCAAACGCATGCACCAATCCTTGCCAACAGTGATATGCAAGGCGCTGGTATATTAAAGGGCAACAGCTTTCAACCCATCAAAGCGGAAGCTGGGATACTAACAGCCGGTGACAGTGCGGATGGAACCGCCATTCAAAATCAGGTGATAGATGGCAAATCCCAGGCAGCAACAAATATACAGCGCCCGCAAGGGGCAAGCGGGCCGACACAAACCATCGCCATGACGATTGCGCAAAAGGTACAAAACGGAACCCAGCAATTTGAAATACGATTGAACCCGCCTGAACTGGGCAGGGTGGATGTACGTCTGGAATTTGGCAAAGACGGCCAGGTCACGGCGCATCTGATCGTCGAGCGGCCTGAAACACTGGAAATGCTGAACAAGGACGCCCGTCAGCTGGAGCGCACCCTGCAAAATGCAGGTGTAAAACTTGATGATAACGGTGTTTCCTTGTCTCTGAAGGATCAAAACCAGTCTGGCCGCGAACAGACTGCAAATGACCAGGGCCCAAATCGGGACGGTATTGACCAGAATGAAACAGAAACAGACCTGCAGGAGATAGAACCCGGCCCGCTCCACCGCCGCATCGCCCGCGCAACAGGCCTGGATATAAGTATTTAGAGCGAAAGATCAGCCCTGAAAAGTTGGAGACTTTTCTGGATAAGCTGATCGTACAAAAATAATCAGCCCTAATGCCGGATGTGAAGTGGGCAACTGAGGGCACAGAAAAGCCGGATGTGTAGTGGGCAACTGAAGGCAAAGAAAAGCCGGATGCGTAGTGGGCAACTGAAGGCCAACAAAAAAACTTAAGCACCGGTTTTCAGCATCACTTAACCGCAAAAGTGCGCAAAACAAGACAAGGTTTTAAGGAATAAATGTAATGACGACCATCAATCCATTAGCAGCCTTAAGCAACATTGGCGCCGCTGCAACATCCAGCACAACCATCGGCAATGATTTTGATACGTTTTTAAAGCTGTTAACCACGCAGCTGCAAAATCAGAACCCGCTGGAACCGCTGGACACAAACCAGTTCACCCAGCAACTTGTGCAATTTAGTGAAGTTGAGCAAACCATCCAGTCAAATAAGAACCTGGAAAACCTGCTGAAATTGCAGGCAGCGACCGCAATAACCAATTCTGTGGGGTATATCGGCAAAACTGTGGAACTGAGCGGCACCAGCCAGCCTCTGGCGGAAGGCCAGGCCAACTGGCCCATCGAAGCTGAAAATGATGCCGCCGCCGCGGTCTTCACCATCACAGATCTGAACGACAACATCATCTTTACGGAAACAAAGCCGCTGTCAGCCGGTCAAAGCACCTATAACTGGGACGGTCAGACCAATGACGGTGTGGCCGCTCCAGAGGGGCAATATAACCTCAAAGTCTCCGCCACCAACGCGGAAGGCGTTGCTGTGAATGTCAATATAGCAAGCTCGGGCGTGGTTGAAGGTGTGGACATGAGCACAGACAGTCTTGTCTTGCTGGTGAACGGTCAAAAGATCAAGCTTGAAGACGTCACAGCCATCAAGCAGTAATCTGTTAACCTATTTAAGGTTAACTATACCCTACCTGAAACATTGAAGGGTTTTAGCGAACCTCTTCATGTTCCATCAATTTTATAACCTGACATTAAGGATTAGCCGGCTTAAGCCCGGCAGCCATTAACCACAAGTTAATAGCCAGAACAGTATTGGCACAGGAGTTGCTTTTATATTCATCATAGCTTTTAGCGTAAAATTAAACCCGCTATTCTATGATACATTCAGTATTTAGGGTCAGTATTTAGTAGAGAGTAACATGACCGAACAAACATTTAGACCACGCGCACGTTTCGTGATCGGGCCTGACGGCTCGCCATTAACCATAGCCGATCTTCCCCCTTCCACCACCAAAAGATGGGTCATTCGCCGCAAAGCAGAAGTTGTTGCTGCTGTCCGGGGTGGCCTTTTAAGTCTGGAAGAAGCCTGTGAGCGTTATACGCTTACGGTGGAAGAATTCCTGAGCTGGCAACGCTCCATTGACCGCCATGGCCTGGCCGGTCTCAGAGCAACCCGTGTTCAGGAATACCGCGGCGCATAAGCACGTACTAGCGATCAACGTTCCATGATCTGCCTGCCTCGCTCCGAAAGAGCGAGGCCAGCGCGGTTGCTGGTGGGCAACCTAAAGCGCAGATAAGAAAGCAATTGCTGGTGGGCAACCTGGAGCGCAGATAAGAAAGCAATTGCTGGTGGGCAACCTGGAGCCGCAACGAAAAACGGGCAACCTAAAGCCAATTTCCCCAAACTCACCGGTGCCAAGACGGAGCCCAACCCTTTAAGGGTTGGGGGACATGGCGAAGCTATGTGATCAGCCACGAAAAGTGGGGACCGCTTTTCGGGACAAGCTGATCATGAAGGAGCGAAGCCCGGCGCGAGCGCCGCCCGATCGGAGCCGTGAGTGAAACGAACTGGCGTGAGATCAAATGAAGGCATTTTTTGCCCACTTCCCCAAAAAAATTCAAAAAATTAAGGCTCTGTTTAACCTTTGATGGGTAAATATTGCCTAGCGCAACAGAACGGCCGCCTGACCAGCTGCCACTGACGCGCGAGGGAAATGCCCGTGCAAACGGGTTTAGGGGGTTAATTAGTTCATCGTCATCTGCATGGAACCCCATGCGGACCCTCTCAAACATACAATAATAATCAAGTTTGGAGTGAAGGTGACATGAGTGAATCTGTTTCAATCGGTAATATTGAAATCAACCAAAATGGGATTGGTGGGTTTTTAAGATCACTGGGCATAGCCCGGGTTGCAGCCATGGCCACTGTTGCTATTGGCATGATCGGCTTTTTTATCTTTTTAATCACGAGGTTTAATCAACCTCAAATGACAGTTCTGTTCTCTGAGCTGGAATTCAAGGATTCAGTTGAAATTGTAAAAAAGCTGGAAGGCATGAACATCCCGCATGAAGTGCGCGGTGAAGGCGGTGTAATTCTCGTTCCCAAAGAGCGGGTTTTGAAACTGCGCCTTGCCATGGCAGAAGAGGGATTGCCCGCAGGCGGCACCGTGGGTTATGAAATTTTTGACCAGAGCAACACTCTGGGTGCCACTAATTTCGTGCAGAATATCAATCACTTGCGCGCCATTGAAGGCGAGCTTGCACGCACCATAAAAGCCCTCAATCAGGTCCAGCAGGCCCGGGTTCACCTGGTTCTGCCAAAGCGCAAATTATTCGCACGGGACAAAGCCAAGGCTTCAGCTTCTATTGTCATTAAATCAAGAGGCGCGCTTGATCGCGGCCAGATCAGAGCCATCCAGCATCTGGTTGCAGCCGCTGTTGAAGATCTCTCCCCAGCCCAGGTCGCTGTGGTTGATGAAACCGGCCAATTGTTGGCAAGCGGCGATGGCAATAAAAAAGAGAGCGGCGCACTAAGCCAGGAAGTTTCAGAGCGAACCCGCTCCTATGAACTTCGCCTGACCAATGAATTGGAACAGATCATCGGCCGTGTTGTTGGTAACAGCCATGTGCGGGTGCGTGTGAACGCTGAAATGGATTACAACCGGGTCACCAAAATATCCGAAGTTTATGACCCGGACGGCCGTGTTGTTCGCTCCAGTGACACAATCGAGGAAAGCACCTCCTCCAAACAACCCTCCGGCGACAAAACCGTCTCTGTGGGTAATGAACTACCGGACAGCAACGCCGATAAGGGGACGAACGGCACAAGCAGCGAGAACCAGCAGAAAACCAAGGAACTGATCAATTACGAAATTTCCAAGACCAATCAGACAGAGATCATCGAGGGTGGACGGATAAAACGCCTCTCGGTCGCTGTATTGGTTGATGGTGTCTACGCCAAAGCAGCTGACGGTAAAATGAACTATACCCCGCGGCAACAAGCTGAACTCGATCAGATCGCCGGCCTGGTCCGCTCGGCCATCGGCTTTAATCAACAGCGCGGCGACACAGTGAACATCACCAATTTACGCTTTGCCCCGAATGAGAAATTAAACCTCGACGGCACCGAGGAAGCATCTTTCATTGATTTGTCAAAAGCGGATTATTTCTACATTGCCGAATTGATCATAACTCTGCTGATCTCATTATTCTTTATCATGTTCGTCATTCGCCCGTTGGTTAAACGGGTTCTGGAACCTGAGAAAAACGACATCGTCATTGATCTGGGGGCCACCGTCACCAATAAAAACAGTGAAACCCAGCCCATTGAACTCGATACCGATAAATTAAACACCCTCGAGGAAGTTGAAAACCAGGTGCGTGAAAACCGCACGGCGAAAAACATCGAAGAAGCCAAGGCTTCTGGACAGATACATACTGAGGCCATCAATCAGATCGGCACTCTGGTTGATAACAATCCCAAAGAAGCCACATCCGTGATCCGCAACTGGGTCAATGAACCTCAACAAAACGCAGCATAAGGTATAATCATGGCGCAACAGGCCAACGCAAAACAACAAGAAGCCGGCACAGAAGTCAATAAGGCACTGCTTGCAGCCCAGAATTTGCCTGGGGAGAAAATGGAATTCATCGGCGGGTTGGAGCGGTCCGCCATTTTGCTGCTCGCACTTGGCAAAGATTACGGTGAACCGATCTGGTCATCTCTTGAAGATGACGAGATCGCAGAGATCTCAATTACAATGTCCAAACTTGGCAAAGTAACAACCGAACAGGTTGAAGAGATTTTGGCCCGTTTTATTTCCGACATGTCAATTTCTGGCGCTGTCATGGGTAATTTCGAATCGACAGAAAGCCTCCTGAAGCAAATCCTGCCCGAAGACAGGGTCAATGTGATCATGGAAGGCATTCGCGGGCCGGCAGGCCGCAACATGTGGGAAAAGCTTTCAAATGTGCAGGCCCACATCCTTGCCAATTATCTGAAAAACGAATACCCGCAAACCATTGCTGTCATTCTCTCAAAAATCAGACCGGAGCACGCCGCCCGTGTGCTGGGGCTACTCCCCAATGAATTCTCCCTTGAGGTCATTCAGCGCATGCTGGCAATGGAATCTGTGCAAAAGGAAATTCTTGAAAAAATTGAGAGCACCTTAAGGCGCGAATTCATCTCCAACCTTTCCATGACCAATCGCTCAGACGCACATGAAACCATGGCCAGCATTTTCAATAATTTTGACCGTCAGACCGAAGCGCTGTTCATGGGTAAACTCGAAGATGTTGACAGGGATGCGGCCGAGCGCATCAAAACCCTGATGTTTACCTTTGACGATCTGGGCAATCTTGACGGCTCCAGCATACAGACCCTGCTGCGCGAGGTCGAAAAGGATGTCCTTGCCCTCGCCATGAAAGGCACCTCAGACAAAATCAAGGATTTCTTTCTCTCCAATATGTCCCAGCGCGCCGCAGAGTTGCTGCGTGATGATCTGGAGAATATGGGCCCCGTCAGGTTAAGCGATGTCGATGATGCCCAGTCCGTCATGATCAATAAAGCCAAGGACCTTGAAGCCAAAGGTGAAATCATTATCGCCAAGGGCGATGACAAGGAAGAGTTCATTTAACCCCGGCTACGAGCGTATTTAAGGAACAAACAAACAATGTCAGTACCGCAAAAATTCATGTTTGATAACAGCTTTGACAAGGATCAGGTCAAAATTGACCCCCTTGAGGAACTGCGGGCAACTTTTGAAAAGAAACTGGAAGACACACGCGCAAAGAGTTTTGAAGAAGGCCGTGAGGCCGGGAAAAAAGCAGCGCTGGAGAGCATTGAGAATGAAACCAGGCAATCACTCGAGAAATTACTGACCAAAGAGCAGGAACTGACAAAAGCCTATCATAAAAACCAGGCTGAAGCTGAAGCCAGAGCCATAGAATTTGGCATAACAGCTGGTTGCAAGCTCGCCCGGGAATTAATCAAATCAACACCAGAGCCCCTTATCGAAGAATTTTTCAAAGACGCAATGCAAGTGCTTCACGAAGAACCGGAAATCACAGCCCGCCTTCACCCCACAGTTTCAGATCATGCCATTTCAAAGGTTGAAAGCTGGGCGCAGCAAGCTGGATATAAAGGCCAGCTCTCCTTTATAAGCGATGAAACCCTCGGACCTTCAGACGTGGATTTTACCTGGAGCAATGGCGGCATCAAACGTTCCGTTGATGATCTTATGAATGCCATCAACAGCGCCATGACGGATTTTTTAGGGGCTAAGTCAGCAAACACCGGGCTAACAAACAGCAACCAGATCGAGAGACAATCATGAGTGAAGAGACTCAAATTGATGACAACATGGAACTACAGGATTTCTCAGGGGAAGAAAAATCCGAAGGGGCTGAAAAACCGGCTTCTGAAGGTCCAAAACAACTGGAAGACCTCGAAGCTGTGTTCGATGTTCCCGTAAAAATATCCGCCATCCTCGGGCGCACAAACGTTGAAATCGCTGACCTCTTGGAACTGGCCGAAGGGGACATTCTGGAGCTGGATAGAAAAGTCGGCGAAGCCATTGATCTTTATGTCAACAACCGCCTGATCGCCCGCGGTGAAGTTGTGCTGGTTGATGAAAAACTGGGCGTAACCATGACAGAAATCATCTCCAACAACAAAGACAACAGCTAATCGAGCCCAAGGAGCAATAAGATGCGTTTAACAATCATCGGCAGCCTGCACGGCAATCTCACTGAGGCCACCAAAATCGCCATGGAAAAAGGCGCTGAAGTTACTCACGCCAGCACCATAGACAGCGCCTTAAATGAACTGCGCAGCGGTCAGGGGGCAGACCTCATCATGATAGAGGACACATATGACATCGGCGAACTGGTTGAAAAACTGGAAGTAGACCGCATACACGTCCCCATCGTTGCTTGTGGCAGCGGGCAGGACACAAGAACAGCGGTCACCGCCATCAAGGCCGGCGCCAAGGAATACATCCCCCTGCCGCCTGATCCTGAATTAATCGCCGCCATCCTGACTGCGGTAACCAGGGATCAAAAAGCCATGGTCTATCTTGACCCGATCATGCACAAGGTCATCGAACTGGCTGACCAGATAGCAAAATCAGACGCCAGCATCCTCATCACCGGTGAAAGCGGTACCGGCAAGGAAGTCATGGCCCGCTACGTTCATGATAATTCACAAAGAACCGGCAAGGTCTTTATTTCGGTGAATTGCGCCGCAATACCAGAAAACCTGCTGGAATCAGAACTGTTCGGCCATGAAAAAGGGGCCTTCACCGGGGCCAATCACCGCCGGATCGGAAAATTTGAAGAAGCCAATGGCGGCACACTTTTACTCGATGAAATCACCGAGATGGACATCCGCCTTCAGGCCAAATTATTACGTGCCATTCAGGAACGGGTCATTGATCGGGTCGGAGGATCAAAACCGGTGCCAATTGATATTCGCATCATCGCCACATCCAACCGCAACCTCAAGGAAGCGGTAACAGAAGGCACTTTCCGCGAAGACCTCCTTTACCGGTTAAATGTGGTCAATCTGACCATCCCGCCGCTGCGTGACCGCAGGGAAGACGTCCTCGCACTTGCCAACCACTTTGTTGAAAAATACGTAGCCGCGAACGGCATGGCACCAAAGAGCCTCTCACCAGAAGCCATCGAGGCTTTAAGGGCCAATCCCTGGCAAGGGAATGTGCGTGAACTGGAAAATACCATTCACCGTTCCGTCCTTCTGGCACCGGGCAATGAAATCGGCAAAGAACAGATCCGCCCCCCCGAAGCCCTGAACCCTGCCTATGATGAACCCGCAGCCAGCGCGCTGGCCACCGCAGAAGCCGTCCAGCAAAATCTGGTCGGGATGACGGTTGCAGAGGTTGAGCGTGATCTCATTATCAACACTCTTGATCATTGCATCGGCAACAGAACCCACGCAGCCAATATCCTCGGCATATCAATCCGCACATTGCGCAATAAATTAAAGCAGTATTCTGATGAGGGTGTTGATATCCCAATGCCAAATGAAAACCGCGCTCTGGCTCAGTAAAGAATCTGCTAAGGAAAACAAACAGACCAGCCAGAAAACAGCCGCTATCTGGCAACGTCAATTATGGCTGGTTTGAGCAAAGCCAATTGTTGAAGGCAAAAGCCAAGCGTGAAGGCACCAGACAGGCATAAGGGAATGAGACAGGCTTGAGTGTGAAACAGGCTTGAGGGCATGAGACCAGAATGAGCGAAACCACAATTTTAGATCGTTTTCGCGGGCACGGTGACATCGGGCTCGCCCTTGGCGTCATCGCCATTCTGGTGATGTTGATCCTGCCCATGCCCTCCATCATGCTGGATATGGCACTGGCCATTTCAATCACCTTTTCGGTGTTGATTTTAATGACCTCACTGTTCATTCACACACCGTTGGAGTTTTCCTCTTTTCCAACCATCCTGTTAATCGCCACTATGATGCGGCTTGCCCTCAACATTGCCTCAACAAGGCTGATCCTCAGCCACGGCCATGAAGGCACCAGTGCCGCCGGTCATGTCATTGAAGCTTTTGGCAATTTCGTCATGCAGGGTAATTTCATCATCGGTATTATTGTGTTTTCCATTCTGGTGCTGGTGAACTTCGTCGTAATCACCAAAGGTTCCGGCCGTATCGCCGAAGTGGCCGCCCGCTTCACACTTGATGCGATGCCCGGAAAGCAAATGGCCATCGATGCCGACCTTTCCGCAGGGCTGATCAACGAAGAACAGGCCAAGGCAAGACGCCAGCGCCTTGAAAGCGAAAGCTCATTTTTCGGCGCCATGGATGGTGCCTCAAAATTTGTCCGCGGAGATGCTGTCGCAGGCCTCCTCATAACTTTAATCAACATCATTGGCGGCATTGTCATCGGTGTTGGGCAAAACGGTCTTTCATTTGGTGACGCTGCCCAGACCTACACGCTTCTCACCATTGGCGACGGCTTAGTCAGTCAGGTTCCAGCCCTTGTTGTCTCCACCGCCGCTGGCCTCCTGGTCTCGAAAGCGGGTGTGGACGGGGCCGCTGACAAAGCCCTGACACAACAATTATCCGGCTACCCGAAAGCACTGGCCATGTCTTCTTTTTTGATGCTGGTTATGGCTGCATTGCCAGGCATCCCGCTTGTACCCTTCCTCTCGCTTGCTGCAGGGGCCGGGGCGCTGGCCTGGTGGGCAACAAAACAGAACCGAATAAAACAGGCTGAAAAACAGCGCCTTGAAGCCGAGGCTCAGATCACCTCAGATGTCCCAACCGAAGAACCCATCAGCACGGTATTGAAAATTGATGACCTGCGGCTGGAACTGGGTTATGCTCTCATCCCCATGATCAAGGACGGTGCCTCGGAAGGTGACCGCCTGACCGAACAGATCAAGGCACTGCGCCGCCAGCTTGCCTCTGACATGGGCTTTGTCATGCCCTCGGTGCGTATTCTGGATAATGTGCATCTGTCACCGAATGATTACATCATCAAAATCAAGGAAGTTGATTCAGGTGATGGCGTCATTTATCCGGGCCAGTATCTGGTTATGGACCCGATGGGCAATCAAATTGATATTTCAGGCATATCCACCACAGAGCCGACCTTCGGCCTTGCAGCCAAATGGATAGCAGGCGAAAACCGCGATGAAGCCCAGATGAAAGGTCTGACAGTTGTTGACCCTGTCACTGTCATCTCCACACACCTGACAGAAGTGTTGAAAAACAACATGGCCGATCTGTTATCCTATTCCGAAGTGAACAGTCTGCTGGAAAATCTCGAAGCCGGGCACAAACGTTTGCTTGAAGATATCGTCCCCGCACAAATCAACATCACCGGCATTCAGCGGATCTTGCAAAACCTCCTGAAAGAGCGGATCTCAATTCGTGACCTACCTGCCATTCTGGAAGCTATCGCCGAGGCAACTGCTTTCACCAGCAATGGTCAAATGATCACCGAACATGTAAGAAGCCGCCTTTCCCGCCAGATCACGGCTTCGCATTTAGGAGCGGACGGCACCCTTGCGATCGTCTCCCTCCATCCCGTCTGGGAACAGGAATTTGCCGAAACCATCATCGGTGAAGGTGACGACCGCCAGCTTGCGATGGCCCCCAGCAAATTACAGAATTTCATTCGATCCGTTGCCGCCGCGTTTGAAAAAGCTTCTGCAAACGGCGATTATGCAGTCCTCCTGACAAGTCCGGGGGCCCGCCCCTTTGTCCGCTCCATCATTGAGCGTTTCCGCCCGCAAACGGCTGTCTTGAGCCAGGGTGAAATTCATCCTCAAGCGAAAATACGCACAGCCGCTATGGTCGAAATGCTAGAAGAGACTGTCGCCTAGCGGGCCTGGTCAGCTCTTCTTTTCTTTGGCGAAGAGGCGGCCTGCTACACACAACTCAAACCCATAAGCGCCCCCAAACTCACACCCACCCACTGGACGGAGCGCCTTGGAGAGTGATAATCTGGCCCGCGAGGAATAACCCCGTCAGCAAGAGCGCACCTGTGGAAAACCAGTTCAGATTATCGAAGGAGAAACCACCCCAAACACCCCTTGAGCGCGCTCTATTCTGGCTGCACGACACAGCAGAAAATGCCGCAAACTTTCTGCTCCCTCCTGTTTGCCTGAACTGCCATCGCCCGTTAGTGGACATCAATCAAATCTGCCCGGAATGCTGGCAACTGATAGATTTCATCACCCCGCCCGTTTGTCAGGTAACAGGGCGCCCCCTTCCCTTTGATATCGGCGGCGAAGTCATTTCCGCTGCCGCGGCCGCCAACCCCCCGGCATATGATCAGGCCCGCGCCGTTGCCAGTTATGATGGCACCATGCGATCACTCATTCACAAACTGAAATATCAGGACCGCCATGAAACCATTTCACTTTTTGCGCTCTGGCTGCGCACAACAGGCAGCTCGCTCATCCAGCAGGCAGATACGATCATCCCGATCCCCCTGCACCGGACCCGTCTCTGGCAACGTCGTTTCAATCAATCAACATTAATCGCCCGCCGTCTTGGTGAAATAACAGAAAAAAAAGTGGATGCCGGCCTGCTCATCAGAAACAGGAAAACCCGCTCTCAGGTGGGTCTGAGCGCAAAACAACGCAAATCAAATATGAATGGCGCTTTTTCCCTGTCAGGGAGTGACAACCATGGCTTACAGCACAAAAACATATTATTGATCGATGATGTGATCACCACTGGTGCAACCGTGAATGTCGCAGCAAAACTGTTGAAACAAAAGGGGGCAAAAACAGTAAATGTCCTCGCTCTGGCCCATACACTGACCGAATAACCAGCTCTCAGACCTATAAGCCAGCTCAATGTTACATTTGAAACAGCTCTGTAACCTGATGGTACAGAATTGTAAAACAGAGTGTAAAATCACGTCAAAATAGAATTGAAACGTTCAACTTACGTAACCATAAGTTGAAAAAACCTCTATAACAGTTATTCCGGGAGAAAACTTTAATAACAAAAATTAAACAGCCAATCAGGAAAATAATATTTGTGTATTTGAACATTTTATTTTTACTGTTATCAGTATTTATTGTATTTAGCTCATCTGGTTTCATATATCCATTAACAGGATCAATGAACAACGAACACAGATAAGACTGGAACAGATTTAAGTGAATGATTGCAGGTCTTCGGCCCCTTGAACCTGAAGATATAAAGATTATCCCACTGATACAGAAAGTTTATTAAATAATGGACAAAGAAAATAACAGCAACGCAGTGGTGGAACTTACAGCTGACATTGTTGCTGCCTATGTCAGCAATAACAACGTGATAGCCAGCGAAGTCCCGAATTTGATCGGTGATGTTTTTGATGCTCTGAGCAAGGCCGCCAGCGTTTCACCTGGCAGCACACTCGAAGAACTGAAACCAGCCGTACCAATTAAAAAATCCGTCACAGACGATTATTTAATCTGTCTGGAAGACGGCAAACAGTTCAAATCACTAAAGCGGCACTTGCGGACACATTACAATCTCTCCCCAGAAGAATACCGCGAAAAATGGGGCTTACCACATGATTACCCCATGGTCGCTCCGAACTATGCCGCCGCACGTTCACGCCTGGCCAAAAAAATGGGACTGGGCCAAAGATCGGGCCGTTGAGAAACAAAAATCAATTCACAAACACAAAACCCTGCTGATCTGGCAGGGTTTTTTTATGTAAAAACAATGCTTTAAATTCAATAACCCAAAAAAGAACAAAAGAGAACATTTGTTCTTGACTTGTTCTCACCAGTGAATTAGAACATAAGAAGAACGTAATTCACAAGTCAGGGTACATGGTTATGAAAAAACAGGCACTCACATCTCACACTTCACTCGCACCAGAACAGGTTGCCGCCCTTATCGGCCAGCAATCCGCGCCCCTCGCCACTCATATTGAAGTCCCACATGGTATCGCCGCTCCGGATCAACAAAATCTCACAGCCCTGTTTCACCAGTCCTTATCCGCTCTCCAGTTAATTGGGCACGCGGAGCCAACCGAGGGAACTGACAACACAGGAAAAAGAGAAAAAGACCTCACCTTCGGTGCCCCCCAGCTGGATCTGGCTCTGCCTGCCGGCACCCTCACCCCTTATGCCTTGCATGAGTTCAACCCCAAGCACTGGCGCGATCAACAGGCCGCATTTACCAGCGCACTAGCCCTTTTAGGGCGCCGCAATGATCAAACCACAAACGCTCCGGTTTTCTGTTTTTTAACAGAAGATCAAAGTCAGTTGATCAATTGGCTGCAAGGCCCGGCAATCACAGCCCTGAACATGGAAAAACATAATCTCATTCTGATCACCGCCAAACACAGTGATGATCTTCTATGGGCGATTGAAGAAACCATGCACAATCAGGAGAAGGCTCATATCATAGCCCATTTCAACCTTCTCGCACCCACAGCAGCCCAGCGCCTCAACATTCTGGCCAAACAACAAAAGGCAACATGCCTGATGATATGCAATCACAAAACGCAAGGGGGAGCTGTGGTTCATTCTTCCTGGTCTATCCAGCAACAAACAACCAAAGGTGACATCCCGGCCATAACCCTTGAGCATAACGATAACCAATCCATTCAGAGTTGGGAATTATCCTGGCAAGTACATGATCATCGTTTTCGTGCCGTCTCAGCAAAAACCAAAAACACCGGCCAAACCATACATTAGCCTACCCGGTCTCTACACCCCTGCCCCACTGGCAGCCTGAAAAACCTTCTCATCCAAAGCCCAAGCCCCCCTTGAGCCCCCCGCATGAGAAGGTTTTTCTTTGTTTTTTATCTCTCTTCACCCGGATTAGTCTTGGTACCTTAGATGAAGATCCTTTTCTTTTTTAGCAAGCCTCTGGAAATTTAAAAATGATTACCTATATATTGTAGTGAGTTAACAGGAACAATGAACAAAGCAGGGTCTTGGGCAGCACGCTGTAACATTGACAAAAACAGCCGCATCACCCTATATAAATATGAAAACTAACAATAACAGCTCGGCCATGTGCCGGCGTTTTTTATCACCCTAGTTATGCTCATAATGAGCATATGATGTAAAACCAGCTGCAATAACTGTTGAAGAAGAAGCGTAACTCAAACGACAAATCTGAGGTCAGATAGAAAAGAGGTTTCCCATGGCGCTAATGCAAAAAGAAAAAGCGATCACAGGGCCAATAATATCGCAACGCCCGCCAGCGCGCTCTGAGTTGAAATACACACCGGAAATCGCCCGCGAAATGGCACCGCTTTATGAAAAAGTGAAATCTGTTATTCCCCCTGTGGAATGGCCAGCCATGGCACCATTAATCAAGGGCATTAACGAACTTAAAAAACAGCGCGGCGCCGTTATCCTTGCTCATAATTATATGACACCAGAGATTTTCCATTGTATTTCTGATTTTATAGGCGACAGCCTGCAACTGGCCGTTGAAGCCAGTAAGGTTGAAGCTGATGTTATTCTTCAGTGCGGCGTTCACTTTATGGCCGAAACATCCAAATTGATGAGCCCTGATAAAACGGTGTTGATCTCAGACACGCGCGCTGGCTGTTCCCTCGCTGAATCAATCACGCCAGCAGACGTTCGTGCCCTAAGAGAAGCCTATCCAGGCGTACCGATTGTCACCTATGTCAATACGTCAGCCGCCGTTAAAGCTGAGTGTGATATTTGCTGCACCTCATCAAATGCCGTTGCAATTGTTGAAAGTTTTGAAAGTGACAAAGTCATAATGGTACCTGATGAATATCTTGCCAAATACGTCGCCACCAAAACGACAAAAGAAATCATTGCCTGGAAAGGTCATTGTGAAGTTCACGAACGTTTTACAGCAAGCGAACTTGAAGACTACCGGTTGGCCAACCCCGGTCTGAAAATCATCGCCCATCCTGAATGCCCGCCGGAAGTCATCGACACAGCAGACTTTACCGGCTCCACCTCCGGCATGATCAACTGGGTCAAAGATAATCGCCCAGCAAAAGTGATGCTGGTGACAGAATGCTCAATGAGTGACAATGTGGCTGTCGAAACCCCGGATGTCGAGTTCATACGTCCCTGCAATTTCTGCCCGCATATGAAACGCATCACCCTTGAAAATGTTTATGATGCGCTGTTACACATGAAAGAGGAAGTCACAATTGACCCGGCTGTGGCTGAGAAAGCCCGCGCTTCTGTTGATCGTATGATCGCAGCGAGCGCCCGATAAAACCGCCCTGAAAAAGCGCAGCATCAATCTCTATCGGCTTTAATTTTGGATGGGAATAAAAAGCCATTATGTCCTCGAAGACTGTGAGCCCCACAACACAAGATGCTGAAACCAGAGCAGCGCCGCCCGTCCTTATTATCGGCGCTGGTCTTGCCGGTCTCTACACGGCCCTGAAACTTGCACCCATCCCTTCTCTGGTTATCTCCGCCAAAGACCTTGGCCGCGGCGCCTCAAGCCTTTGGGCCCAGGGTGGCATTGCAGCAGCCATCGGTGAAGGGGACACCCCGGAACACCATACAAGAGACACAATAAAAGCAGGTGCCGGCCTCGTAGATGAAAAAATTGCATCATTGGTCACCAGAAATGCAGAAGACCGCATTCATGACCTTCTTAATTACGGCGTTCCCTTTGACAAAGACCTGAAAGGAAAACTGGCTTTGGCGAGGGAGGCCGCCCACCGCACCAATCGCATCGTCCATGTCGAGGGCGACCAGGCTGGCAGCGCCATCATGGCCGCCCTGATCGAAAAAGTAAAAAACACCCCATCAATCCATGTCCTCGAACAGGTTGAAGTGCACAGGTTGGAGGCGGAAAACAACAGCATAACAGCAGCCTGGCTCTGGCCCTCACGTTCTTTTGGCTTCGGTGAAGGCTATCGCTTTGCCACCAATCAGGTCGTATTGGCAACCGGGGGCATCGGCCATCTCTATGGCATAACCACCAACCCGCCCATGGCAAGAGGCGAGGGCCTTGCTATGGCCGCGCGTATCGGTGCCCCGGTAATGGACGCTGAATTTATTCAGTTTCATCCCACCGCCATGGATATCGGCAAGGACCCGGCCCCTCTGGCCACAGAGGCCCTGCGCGGAGAAGGGGCGACACTGATAAATGAGGATGGCAAACGTTTCATGCCCGCCTATCACCAGGATGCCGAGCTGGCGCCCCGCGACATCGTCGCCAGAGCGGTTTACCGGGAAAAACAGCAAGGGTGCGGCGCCTTCCTGGATTGCCGTGGCCCCATCGCCGACCGGCTTGAGGAACATTACCGGGCAGTCCTCTCCCATTGCCGCGATGCAGGCCTTGACCCCAAAACAACCC
>CAYGPF010000008.1:60649-129444 GCA_964351785.1 uncultured Rhodomicrobium sp. | reverse complement strand
GCCAGCCGCCAGCCAAAACCGGCCCGGAAGACAAACCGGCTCAACAGTTTGGGCAACGTGGTGTTCAGCAAAATGACGATCCCGCTTTAGAGGCAAGAGGGCGCGGCCTGGGCCCCCAGAATCCGGCCCTCCCCCAATCCCTGAAAGGGCATGATCAAAAGGCAAAACCTATAAATAAGCAACCGCCGGAACACCCCCCCTTGCAAGGCAAGGCCGGGATAATGCCGCCGCCTTTGCCAGACAAAGGCAATCATCAGCCGCCAACCATGGACCCCGTCATGGAGCCGAAGCCGATGACACCCAAGGGGGAAAAGCTGCCTATAGGTGACTATTTAACGTCGTTAAATGGGCCTCCCAAAAAAGGCCAGCCTGAAAATGGCCAGCCACAGAGAGGCGTAGCTGAAAAAGATGCAGGCCAGATCCAGATGCGGCCACCGCTGATGAAAGGTGATGAGCGCGGCCATGGGCGCAGTATGCCGCCCTTGGACCAGAACAGGTCTCAACTGCAAAAAGAGCCACCAGTAAACCTGGATCGCCCCGGCCCTGACCCTCATGCGCCTTATCCGCCAGGGATCAGACCAAATGACTACAAAAATGGTTTGGATCAGCCCCCGCCACCACAAAGGGGCCAGCCCTACCAGCACCCGGATTCCATCACAATGGAAGAGCTGGGTACGACCATCAAACGCACCGGTCAGGAATTCAATCAGAACCCTGCCAATGATCTGGTGCTTGAAAACATCCCAAAGGTCATGCGTATAGGTAAAATCCACTATCTCGAAGTGAGAGTGGCGCGCTTTGCAAATGCCGAACTGGACTTCGGACCAGAGCTCTATGGCCTCCGTGCCAAAGATGACAAGGGCCCGATCACCAAGGCGATCACAGTTCGCCTGACCGGGCCTGACGGTCAGTTCCTCATTGACAGCGCCGCCGCTTCAACCCAATGGTCAGAAATTCACAAAGGCGTAGTAGATGATGCTGACTTTGCAGTCTGGCGCTGGCGTGTTTTGCCAAGGCGCGCCGGTACTTCGAAATTAAGGCTGGATATAACAGTCCGCTCTTCAAGCGATGAGGGCTTAACCGCTGAAATACCCGTGCAACCCTCACGCACCTACACGGTGAAGGTCACCCGTAATTATCTCTCGATCCTCAGAAAAGCTCTGATCATTGGCACTATTTTTGCGCTCGGTTTCGGCATTGCCAGATATGGTCAGGACGCCTACTCAAATCTTCTGACCAAAATAGAAACCCTCACCCAGCTTGAGGATGAATAAAGCCAGATCAGCTTTCCAGCGCCTGATAAACAGAAGCGCGCAAAGCCTCCAGCCCCACATTTTTCTGCGAAGAAGTTGCCAGCACCAGCGGATAACAGGCCGGGTGCTTCTTAATGAGAGTCTCGGTCTCAGCCAGCCGGCTTGCAAGCTGGCCCGGTTTCAACTTGTCCGTTTTTGTTAAAACCACCTGGTAAAGCTGCGCTGCCTGATCAAGTTGCCCCATAATAGCAACATCATTTTTCTTAACACCATGCCGGCTGTCAATCAGCAGAAATGTACGTTTCAGGCTATTACGACCGCGCAGATAAGCCTCAATCAGCCGGGTCCAGCCGGCAACCAGTTCCTTTGGAACTTTTGCATAACCATATCCCGGCATGTCCACAAGGTAGGCTGCATCATCCAGCGTGAAATAGTTGATCTCTCTGGTCCGCCCCGGTGTGTTGGATGTGCGGGCAAGGGTTTTGCGCCGCGTCAACGCATTGAGGAGGCTTGATTTACCAACATTCGAGCGCCCGGCAAACGCAATTTCAGGGCGGTCGGCAGGCGGTAATCCGTCAACATTGACAACCCCTTTTAAAAAATCTATCGGCCGCCGGAACAGCGCTTCGCCAGCGGCAAGGGATGCCTCATCAATCAATTCATCGCTGCTCTGGGACTGATCCAAACCGGCCTCAAAAGGTGTAAAGTTAAGCAATGGCTCCCACTCTATCGGCTTGAAAAAGCCTGATAATGTCTGAGGGTGCCTGTAAACGAGCACGAAAGTAAAGGCAACGAAACCGTCAGATGTTCAACTGATGCTGGCTCAGGCCTTGGTTTCCTTGTCTTTCTTGAAGCCCATATTTTCCAGAAGCGTCACATCCACCCCTTGCCGTTTCATGATCACATATTGCTGCAGGATAGACAAAAAGTTGTTCCAGGCCCAGTAGATCACCAACCCGGCGGAAAAACTGGCCAGAATGAAGGTAAACACAATCGGCATGTAGGTGAAAATCTGCGCTTGAACCGGGTCGGTTGGCGCCGGGTTCAGTTTCATCTGCACCCACATGGTAATCCCCATGATAATCGGCCAGATTCCAATCATCAAAAATAGTGGCAAGTCGATCGGGATCAACCCGAAGAGATTGAATATAGAGGTCGGATCAGGCGCGGAGAGATCCTGGATCCAGCCAAAGAACGGCGCATGCCGCATTTCAATGGTCACATAGAGCACTTTGTATAAAGCAAAGAAAATCGGAATCTGCACGAGTATCGGCCAGCAACCGGAAAGCGGGTTGATCTTTTTATTTTTATAAAGGCTCATCAACTCCTGTTGCTGTTTCGCCTTGTCATTTTCAAAGCGTTTGCGGATGCGCTCCATCTCCGGCTGCATCTTTTTCATTTGCGCCATTGATTTGTAGGATTTGTTGGCAAGCGGGAACAGCACCAACTTGATAAGCACGGTCACGATCAAAATAGAGACACCAAAATTGCTGACAATATCGTTGATATAGACAAGCACATGAAACAAAGGCTTGGTGATAAAATGGAACCAGCCCCAGTCGATGAGATTTTCAAAAAGCTCAATATTGTGCGTTTCAGCGTAAGCCTCAATCACCCGGCCTCGTTTGGCTCCAGCAAAGAAAAGGTTGGTGTTCTGAACCGTTTCACCAGCCCCGATTGATTGCGTATTGAGAAGATAAGTGGTTTGATATGTCACCCCCTTGGGCGAAGTATTCCCTTGAAAAGTCACGGTTTTTTTAATCGACTGATCAGGAATGAGCGCAGACGCCCAGTATTTATCGGTTATCGCAGTCCAGCCCTTGTCAGCTTTAAAAGTCTCGGTGCTACCCTCACCCAGGTCGTCATAGGATGTTTCCTGCAATTCACCATCAAAAACACCGACAGCGCCTTCATGAGAAATAAAGAGAGACTGACTATGCGGCCTGTTGCGCCGCCAGATAAACCCGTATCCGGCAAGTTGCAATTCATTGGCGCTTTTGTTGATCACCCGCTGCGTAACAGTGAACATGAATTTATCATCAACAGAAATCTCACGCTCAAATATCACATCACCGCCCGCATCATACGCCAGCGTGATCGGGCTTGAAGGTGTCAGCTCGGTGCCGTTGACAAGCTTCCATTCGGTCTCACGCGTTGGCAGCTTGATGGTGCTGTTACCAGCGCTCGACCAGCCAAACTCGACAAGGTAAGGGTGGGCTGAGCCGGCAGGTGACAAAAGCTCAACCGGCGGGCTTTTCTTATCAACGGTCTGGCGGTGGTCACGGAGCAGAATATCATCAAACCGTGCCCCGGTCAGCGATAGCGAGCCACTGAGTGCAGGCGTTTCAATCTTGACGCGTTTACCAGCGGCCAGCAGGGCATTTCTGTCTTTCGGGGCAACCGGTGTCTCAACCATGCTCGGTGACTTGGGCTGCTCAACGCCGGTAATTTCAGGGGCAACCGGTTGGCCGTCAGCTTTCTTTTTCTTCAGGAGTGCTTCCTGTTGCTGGCGCAACCTGGCTTCTTCCTGTTTTGGCGCTACAAAAACAAAATGCCACACCAGAAACACCAGTACGGACAGCGCCAGGGCAATATAAAAATTCTTGCTATTGTCTTCCATGAAACCCACTCAAAATTTTAAATAGCCCACAGTTCAGAAGGCAGGTGATAAGGCCAGTGAAAAGGCAAACGGCCTCAACCCACATTGTTGCCCGTTGATATAAGCTTTCTATAGACGTAATGAAAGCTTTTCTCCAAATCTTTCATTAGATTTTCAAATTTGATCGTACTGAGCGCCGGCCGGCCAATAACCACATAATCGACACCCCGGTGATCAAGTTTCGGGGCAACGCATCGCAAGGCTTCTTTCAAACGGCGGCGCAACAGGTTCCGTTTGACCGAAACAGGCCCCCGTTTTTGGCCCTGTTGTCTGGCTTGTTTCATGACTTGTCCGTTGTTCACGGCAGCGTTCTTGCCTTTTTGCTGGCCCGGCGGCGCTTTAATCAGATGCCGAACGGCTTTGTTGGTCACAGTCACGCCAAACCGGCAGGGCCCTGGGGCGTCGGTTCTTGGCTCTTGCCAAACAGCTTCAATCACAAACCCTTTGCCATGCGCGCGAACGCCAGACCTTGCCTTTAAAAAATCAGATCTGTTTTTCAGCATCTTAAGGCTCAATCGTCAAAGATCCTCAGAAAATCAAAGAAAAACGCGCCTTAAAAAGGCGCGCCGGTAAGCCAGTATATCGAAAGTATGATAGGCCCAAAACCTTTAATATTAAGGCTATGGTTAAAATAAGCCGGCGTTAAGCGCTTAATCTCTTGCGGCCACGAGCCCGCCGATTAGCCAGCACATGCCGTCCACCTTTGGTTGCCTTGCGAGCGCGAAACCCATGACGGCGTTTGCGCACCAGACGACTTGGTTGATATGTACGTTTCACTGATCAGTCTCCATCAAAGTAACAAAATTCACCAGCGTGCTCATGTGCTTTACACGGCCATTTGCAAAGAAATCTAGGCAAAAAACCTTAAAAATAAGCAAAAGCAAAGCGCCAAACACACCATAATCAGACAGGCATAGCAGCCAATCAGGCATGTTGTCAGCTCAACTTAATGAACAAAGCCAGGTGATTGCAATTTAAAGAGGGCATATAGCCAAGAGAAACAGTCAATGTCAATGCAAATCAGGTGCTTTTCTCACCTGAGCCTGAAATCTGAGCAAAACGGGTCCAACGCTCACAGTACGTCTGCCAAACCGCTCCGTTTGCTACCATAAAACCCGCTCACGCCTCTTCACATCAGTTTGAAGAGTTATGATGCGATAGCCATAGGCAACCATGCTATTCAGATAGTCATGAAACGCGCAAGAGAGTGAGCGCCAGAATGACAAAACCAAATCAGGCAAAACGCAATGAAGTATGCCCATATCAAGAATGCCCATATGCAGTAAAGAGAGTGGCAAATCAATGAAAAATCCGGTCAACACCCCTTATGGCAAACCATTTTCAGACCTGCACCCGGCCAAGGAAAGCTACCGTGCCCTCAAACTGGCTGTTGCGGCCCTCTGGCTCGCACTTGCTGCCGTTCAACCGGTGCAACCAGCCCTGGCCGCCGTGCTCTCTGAACAATTTGCAAAAACCAACCCGGCATCAGCGCAGACCATCAACCATGAAGCGTTCACAGCACTCTTAAAGTCGCATATCAGACAAGACAATACCGGCCTCAACCGGGTTGATTACGCCGCCCTGAAAACAAGCCAACCAGCCTTACAGCGCTATATAGAGTATCTAACCGCTCAAAAGGTTAGCTCACTGAATAAGGACGAGCAATTCGCCCTCTGGGCCAATCTCTATAATGCCCTGACACTCGATGTGGTGCTCGCCGCCTACCCGGTTAAATCCATAAGAGACATTGATATCTCCCCAGGTCTGTTTTCTAATGGCCCGTGGGGCAAAAAACTGGTGACCATTGAGGGGCAAAGCCTCAGCCTTGATGATATAGAACACAAAATCCTCCGCCCCATATTCAAGGACCCCCGCGTGCATTATGCGGTCAATTGCGCATCTGTTGGCTGCCCGAACCTCGCAAAATCAGCCTTCACCGGCGCTGAACTGGACAGCCAGTTAGAAGAAGCCGCCAAAGCTTATATCAATTCCACACGCGGCGTTAAGCTCAATAACGGGCAGCTGTCCATCTCCAAAATCTACAGCTGGTTTCAAAAAGATTTCGGATCTGGGGAAACTGCCATCCTCAACCATCTCAAAAAATATGCAAACCCGCCCTTAAAGGCTAAGCTGCAAAAAGCCAGCTCGATAGATGGTTATTTTTATGATTGGAATCTCAATGATTGAGAACACTGAAATCAGGAGCCCGGGTGAAACCCCGTCCAAAAAAGCCAAATCCGCAGCTGAGAGGCTTAAACAATACGGGCCGCTGATCGCCATCATCGCCCTTATGGCCATCGCTTTTGCCAATGGCTGGCACAAACACTTCACCTTGAAAGAACTGGCACTTAATCTGGAAGCCCTGAAGGGCTTTATCGAAACCAATTATCTGGTCGCCCTTCTCGCCTATATCTCACTTTATGTCGTGATCACAGCCCTCTCCATTCCGGTAGGCGCCGTTGTGACCGTTGCTGGTGGCCTGTTGTTTGGCTGGTTCACGGGAACGCTCGCCACAGTCATGGGCGCCACAATTGGCGCCACCGCCATTTTTCTCGTTGCCAGATCATCACTCGGCTCTCTCCTCAAGGACAAAGCCGGCCCATGGCTCAAACAACTGGAAGCCGGATTTGCCGAGAACAGCTTGAACTACATGTTCTTTTTGCGTCTCGTGCCCGCCTTTCCCTTCTGGCTGGTGAATCTGGCCCCGGCCTTTCTTGGCGTGAAGCTCGGCCATTATGTCTTCGCAACATTTTTTGGCATCATCCCAGGCACTCTGGCCTTTACCTACATTGGCGAAGGGCTTGAAAGTGTCATCATGGCGCAAAAAGCATCTTATGAGCAATGCCTGACCACCGCTGTCAGTAAGGCCGATTGTGAATTCGGCCTTGACGCCAGTGCCCTCGTAACCAAAGAGATCCTGATCGCCCTGGCACTCTTGAGCCTGGTTGCCCTCATCCCCGTGCTGATCAAACGATTGCGGTCATCAAAAGATCAGGCATAATACATCGCTTTAGAGGGCCCAAAAAATCACAATAACAAAGCAAAAGAGGACGCAAAAAACATGTCTCATCAAATGACCCCGGATCTTTGTGTGATCGGTGCCGGCTCGGGCGGGCTGTCTGTTGCTGCTGCGGCTGCCCAGCTCGGTGTTGAAGTTGTATTGATTGAGCGCGGCAAAATGGGGGGGGATTGCCTAAACACAGGGTGTGTGCCCTCAAAGTCATTGCTCGCGGCCGCCAAACGTGCCCAGCTGATGCGGGCGAAGAACGGCTTTGGCATCACCCCGCAGGAACCCACTATTGATTACCGCGCCGTCCACCAGCATGTAATGAAAGTGATCGCCGCCATTGAACCAAATGATTCAGTTGAGCGTTTCCAGGCCCTTGGCGTTCATGTATTGCAGGAAGAGGCAAGCTTTAAAGACAACCGCACAGTGAGCGCCGGTCAGTATGAGATTCGCGCCCGCCGCACCATCATCGCGACCGGTTCTTCCCCCGCCGTCCCGCCTATCAAGGGGCTGGATCAGGCAAATTTTTACACCAACGAAACCATCTTCGAAAATGACCGGCACATCCCCCACCTCATTATCATTGGCGCCGGTCCGATTGGCCTTGAAATGGCCCAGGCTCACCACCGGCTGGGGACCAAAGTCACAGTGCTGGAAGCCATGACAGCCCTTTCAAAGGATGACCCGGAGCTCTCCTCGATTGTGCTTGAAAATTTACGCAATGAAGGCATTGAAATTCATGAAAATGTACGCATCGATGATGTCATTCAGGATATCACCGGCGTCACACTGAAAGCCACTAGCGGTAATGAGACCGCAGAATTGAAAGGTAGCCATCTGCTTGTTGCTGCCGGCCGCAAACCGAATATTGAAACCCTCAATCTTGAAAAAGCCGGCATAAAATATGATCGGCGCGGGATCAAGGTTTCCAGGGGGCTTGTCACATCGAACCGGCGTGTCTATGCCATTGGCGATGTCGCCGGTGGCCTCCAATTCACCCACGTCGCCAATTACCACGCGGGCATTATCATTCGCCG
This sequence comes from uncultured Rhodomicrobium sp., assembly GCA_964351785.1. GTDB lineage: Bacteria > Pseudomonadota > Alphaproteobacteria > Rhizobiales > HXMU1428-3 > HXMU1428-3. Next base: position 121,488 of record CAYGPF010000008.1, on the reverse strand, counting down.
TGCCCTGTTTCGCATGCCGGCCAAAGTCAATAACGCCATCATCCCCTGGGTCACCTATACAGACCCTGAATTGGCTCAGATCGGCATGACCGAAGAGGAAGCACGGAATAAACACGGTAAAATCCATGTATTGCGCTGGCCTTATTCTGAAAATGACCGCGCCCAGGCCGAGCTGATCACCGATGGCCTTGTGAAAATGATCACCACCAAAAGTGGCAAGATATTGGGGGTTTCCATTGTCGGCAGCCAAGCCGGTGAATTGATCCAGATGTGGTCTTTTGCCATAGCCAACGGCATGAACATCAAGGCCATGACAGCCTTTGTCTCGCCTTACCCGACATTAAGCGAAATGAACAAACGGATCGCCTACACATATTTTCAGCCCAAACTGATGAACCCGGCTTTACGAAAACTCATAAAATTCCTTGCAAAATTCGGCTAATATCAAAAAATGCCATGAAGTGCCTGTAAGAATTACGAAAACACCCGTTAACACTGCCAATCCCCGGAAGTGTGCCAGATGTGCAGGGAGAGGCACATAATTGGTCCGGGTTGTAGAGAACAACAACAAATTAAGGCTTAGAGAAAGAGCTTCATAAGTTCAGATGAACGATGAGGTAGAACATAACAATGAAGAGTACCAAGCTGAACCTGGCCAAAGGCTTTAGTCTTTCCAGCAAACTCCTGATCCTGACCCTGACTTTCGTCATGCTGGCGGAAATCCTTATATTCCTGCCCTCGATCGGTAATTACCGCAAAAACTGGCTGGCTGAGCGCCTGAGCGCCGCCCACATAGCAGCTCTTGCTGTGCGCGCCGCCCCCAACAATGAAGTACCGGAAAAATTGCGCTGGGAACTGCTGAACCGGGCGCAGGTTTATTCTGTTGCTTTGAAACTGGGCGATCAACGGGTGCTCATCCTGCAATCCCCTATGCCGCACGGCTCCCCGCCAACTTTCTATGACCTCAGAGATATGAGTTTCGCCGCCCTTCTGGTGGACGCGTTCAAGGTCTATTTTGAACCGGATAACAAACTCATCCGCGTGGTCGGCAAACCGGAGATGAGCGATGCGGAATTTATCGAGGTTCTGATGGTGCAAGGTCCCTTGCGCAAGGACATGATAAGATACGCCCTGAATATTTTCCTCCTCTCGCTCCTCATCTCGCTCTTTACAGCATCACTGGTTTATTTTGCTCTCAACCGTCTGCTGGTCCGCCCCATAGGCCAGGTCACAAAGAACATGATGCGCTTTAGCCAGAACCCGGAAGACCCGGACCGCCTCATCGCGCCGACTGGCCGCAGCGATGAAATCGGCACCGTTGAAGAAGAATTGCTGGCCATGCAAACCGACCTCTCCAGCCTGCTGACGCAGAAAACCCACCTTGCCAACCTTGGCTCTGCGGTGAGCAAAATCAACCATGATCTGAGAGGCATGCTCTCAACAGCTCAACTTGTCTCTGACAGGCTGCAAAGCATAGAGGACCCAACGGTGCAGCGGGTCACTCCGCGCCTTGTCCGCTCTATTGACCGGGCCATCAAGCTCTGCTCTGACACCTTGCAATATGGCAAAACCGAAGAGCGCAAACCAAACCGCAAATCCTTTTCCCTGCAGCCTCTTCTAAAAGAAGTGCTGGAAGAGCAGGACCTCCCCCGCGCGGGTATCCGGACCAACCTCATCATGAATGAAATGGACAGGGTTTACGGCGACTATGAGCAACTCTACAGGGTTTTTTCAAACATCATCCGCAACAGTGCAGAGGTGCTGGAGAGCAGTCGCAACGGTAAGAGCAATGAAATAACGGTAAAGCTGACAGCGCGGGAAGGCACAACCATCATTGATATAATGGACACAGGGCCAGGCCTGCCCAAAGGGGCAAAAGCACATCTCTTTGAAGCCTTTAAAGGTAGCGCCCGCCAGGGCGGCACAGGTTTGGGGCTTGCCATCGCGGCAGAACTCCTGAAAGCGCACAACGGCGGGATCACTCATAAGGAAAGTGCGGAAGGGGCCCACTTTGAAATCCGCCTTCCAACTGAGAAACTATCGGAGAAGTCACGAGAGCAAATGCCGGAGCGCCCGGAAGGCGAGATCCAGCAGGATGAACCAGGAAGCTGAAAAACCCCCTTGCATTTGGAAACTGAACCGGCTAGATATACCGCCTTGGCGGCAAAAGGGCCGGCACTTGTGAGCGCAGCGGGAATACAGCGAAATTGCCAAAGCAACGCACAAGCGACCGGCATCAGGCCAATATAATAAGAGGCCACATCTTAAGCCGTATCTTCAAAAGCGCCGGTAGCTCAGCTGGATAGAGTACTTGACTACGAATCAAGGGGTCGGGAGTTCGAATCTTCCCCGGCGCGCCATTTTTTCTTCTAAAATCGCCGCGTATTTCTCTAAATTCGAGTATGAACCATGTTCGAACGAGGGCGCCATTTTCCCCTTAATGTCACCATATCCACCCCCCCCTCCACTTTTGCTTGTATTTTATGCATCTCTATGAAGTCAGACCCTCTGATCCCTGCAAAGTTTGACTTGTGCGCTCTGTCGTTTATGATCCTAACTTTAAGTTAATTGCGCGTTTTAAGAGGCTGTCATATCAGTTTGCCGAACATTTTTGCTCTCTTCACTATTCCTGATAGTGGCGAACCAGGCAATGGCAGATACAGCCGGACCATTATCAATCACAGATGATGGGCGCACTGCTGGCTACATCACACTTGGCTGGTCCAATAACGGTCTTAATTCTGCGATCAATAACGGGCCGGAAGACAAGCCAATAGAGCGCCAAGCTGAGCGCGAAGAGACCCCGGAAACAGGCACCCCATTAAAAACCCGGTCTCAAATTCACCAGTCTCATTTGCAAATGAAAAAAATCGGCGCTGAAAGCGGTGCCTGGACCACTGTTTACAAAGGTCCGGACACGGCCACCACCTTAAGCGGCCTTGAAAACGGTGAGTACCAGTTTCGCCTGCAGGCCGGGTTGAATGAATGGTCCCCCGAGTTTGGTGTTCGCATCCAACATCATTCCCTGACCAAGGCTATGATCTTTTTTGGTATGGGATTTTGCATGTTCATCGCCCTTTTGGCGCTTTTAATCCTGTCGCCCAGAGCCGAAATCAGCAACAGGGCATAAAGCAAAAGAGCATAAAATAATGTCAGATCCCGTAATGCCAATCGCTCTTGCCTGGAGCCTCATCGCCCTTTTCTCCGTAGCCTGGGTCTACCTTGGCTGGCGCCTTGGTCAGAGCAATAAGACCCTTGATGACTATATGCTGGCCGGCCGGCAGGTTGGCCTCGGCCTTGCGGTTGCGACCGCCATGGCCACCTGGGTAACAAGCAACACCACTATGACCGCCCCGCAGCTCACCTATCAGCTCGGCATCTGGGGCATGGTTGGCTATTCACTGGGCGCCGTAGGGTTGTTGCTCTTCGCGCCGCTTGCAACCCGCATCCGCACATTAATGCCAGGTGGATTTACAAGCGGAGATTTCATTCGCCTGCGCTGGGGCCCCTGGGCATGGCGCGCCTTTCTCATCATCAGCCTTTTCTACAGTGCCGGCTGGTTGATCAGTCTTGGCATGGCGGGCGGTCTGCTGGTCAATGCCCTGACCGGCATCCCTTATTTATATGGTATGTCGGTGATAGTGCTGGTCTGTACGCTCTATACTGTGTTTGGCGGTCTGCGCGCGGTCATCGCGACGGACTTCATCCAGTCCATGCTGATCCTGATAGGTGTGGTTATTCTGGTCTCCGTTATCCTTGTCAATGTCGGTATTGAGCCGATCTATACCGCCCTTGAAAAAGAGCGTCCCGGCCTCCTCAATCTGCTATTGCCGGCCTCGATCATGTTTCTGTTTAATAACCTTTTCTTTGGCGTCGGCGAGATTTTCCACTCCAATGTCTGGTGGTCGAGAGCCTTCGCCTTTGCCCCCAATGTCGGCGGCAGGGCCTATTTCCTCGCCGGTCTTTTCTGGCTGCCAATCCCGATCATAGCCGGCTTCATCGCTCTTGCCGCCCCAAGCCTTGGGGTCAACGTCCCCTCACCGGACATGGTCGCCCCGCTTGTGGCAACAAGCGTTTTTGGGCTTCTGGGCGCCATTCTTGTATTTATCATTGTCTTCTCGGCTCTTGCCAGCAGCCTCGACAGCGTTCTGGCCGCCACCAGTGATCTCATCGTGAAAGATATCTATCAAGGACACATTTATAAGAAGGCCTCACCGGAGCATCTGAGAAAAGTGGCTGTCTGGACCATTCTCCTGCTCGGCCTTGCCACCTGGGCATTGAGCGTACCCCGCCTGACAACCCTTGGCTCATTGCTGCACTTCACCGGCGCTTTTGTCGCCAGCACCATCTGGCCCATCGCCTTTGGTCTGCTGCGAAAAAATGGCCATCAGTGGCACGCGGCACTTGCAATGATACTGGGTACAGCCGCCGGTCTGTATGGCTATTTCGCAATCGGTTTTTATGTGGCAGCCCTGGTCTCTACGGCGGTTTCATTGCTTGTGATGTTGCCAGCCTTCTTCACCAAAGAAACATTTAACTGGTCAACATTGTCAAACGGCCAGCCAGACCAGAAACCTTAAGGGAGATCGCAAAATGATGATTGATCTTCAGTCATTTGAAATATTGGTCATCGGGGCCCTGTTACTGACAACAATCACCCCCGTTATACTTATTTATTTACTCATCGCAGATTGGAAAAGCGGCGCCTTATGGTAAAAACAAATCAACAACATGCAGAACGAGCAACAACAAACGGCAGTGTGTCGTTTGAACCGGAACGCCCGGATGTTTACGGCCAGGCCCACCCCAAGGAACTCCTGCGTCTGATCCCGGAAGATCATGACGTGCTGAAAGCTCTTGCCAACAAGCATGTGGTATCCGCAAACCAGTTCAATACAAAAACAATGCTGCAACTGTTTCGCCTCGCCGCGAAATTTGAAGCAAACCCGGATCGGTTTTCAACCCCTCTTCAGGGTAAAATACTGATCAGTGCATTTTATGAACCCAGCACCCGGACGCGCCTCAGTTTTGAAAGCGCCTGGCACCGCCTCGGCGGAGACATCATGTCAATCACTGACCGTGCCTCCACCGGTATCGCCAAAGGGGAAAGTCTGCAGGATATTGGTGAGATGTTTAACAATTACGGGGATTGTGTGGTCTTGCGCGATATTGGCGAAAGCTCCGTCATTGAAATGATGGACAGCTTGCGCATACCCATTATAAATGCTGGCAACGGCACTGACGAACACCCAACCCAGGCCCTCGCAGATATTTACACGATACTGAAATGGCGCCCTAAAATCATGCAGGGCAAAGGGCGGAAAATTAAAATTGGCATCATCGGCATACCAGACCGGATGCGCGCCATCCGCAGCCTGTTGATATTGCTCACCAGGTTCTCAGATGCCATCGACGAAGTTGTCATTCTGCATGATGGTCATGCGGATAAAATCTTCTCTGATGGACAAATGGAAAGTCTTGAAAAGGAGGGGTTGAGCCTGCGCGAATCGACAAAACTGCAGGATGAACTTCCAATACTTGATGTGGTCTATATCAACGCCATCGCCTGGATTAAGGATACCTTTGAGGTCATGGGTGAGGATATGAAACTGTCAGCCGCTTCACCGCTGAAAAAAGATGCCATCGTGCTGCACCCACTTGCCCGCGGCGATGAGCTCTGCACCGATCTGGATGACAGCCCCCACAACTGGTACTTCGCCCAGGCCCGGGGCGCAGTATTCCTGCGCATGGCACTCCTCACCTGCATGAGCCAGAGAACGGACCGCGTAATAGATGTGCTCTAAAACGCAAAGACCCGCAAATTTAAACAATTTCATAAAAAAGCAGAGACAATATGTGTGGCATAGCCGGAATATTTCACAAAGATAAAACACGCCCGATTGACCCCGAAATCCTTTTAAATATGGCTGCAATCCAGCATCACCGTGGGCCGGATGGCTTTGGCGTTGAAACGATGGAAGGCAAAGGCGTTGGTTTTTCCCATGCCCGGCTCTCGATCATTGACCTCGTCGGAGACAGGGGCCGCCAACCCTTTGTCAGCCCGGACAAACGGTTTCTCCTTGCCCACAATGGTGAGTTCTACGGCTACCAGCCCATTCGCGCTGATTTAACCTCACGCGGTGACCGCTTCACAACCAAAAGTGACAGTGAAATCGTCATGCACCTCACCCGCCGCTTCGGGCTGGATGAAACACTGAAACATCTTCGGGGTGAATTCGCTTTTGCCCTCTATGATGACGAGGAAGAACAATTACACCTTGTCAGAGACCGATTCGGCATCAAACCACTTTATTATCACGCCGGACCAAACGGTGTTGTCTTTGGCTCAGAGGTCAAGGTTATTTTTGCCCACCCGGAAGTGCCGCGTAAATTCTCAAACGAAGGTCTTTTCCATCAGCTCATCCAGGTAATGGTCCCTGGTACCACCGCCTTTGAAGGCGTCGAGCAGGTGCGCCCCGGCCATGTCGTCACCATCAAACGGGAAGGGACAGGCTACACAGTAAAATCAAGAGAATACTGGGATTTTGAATTCCCTGAAAGTTCAGCCCATAAAGCGGCACAAACAGAAGAAGAGAGCATCGAACTGGTCCGCGATAAATTGTCCGAAGCGGTCAAACTGCGCCTTGAAGCGGATGTGCCTGTTGGCTGCTATCTTTCTGGCGGCGTTGACAGCTGCTCGATCCTCGGGCTCTCAGCTGCCATGCGCCAGGACCCCGTTAAGGCATTTACCATAGGTTTTACGGACAAGGACTATGACGAAACCCCGATCGCTCAGGAAATGGCGGCGGCAACCGGCGCCGATCAGGATATTCTGCGGGTGAAGGGTGATGATCTCTATGGCCATTTCGAAACCACCATCTGGCACACAGAGCGCACAATTTACAACACTCTGGCTGTTGCAAAATATCTAATGAGCAAGCACGTCCACAGTGTAGGCTATAAAGTGGTGGTCACGGGTGAAGGCTCGGATGAACTGTTTGCCGGCTATCCCTCATTCCGAAAAGACCTCTTTATGCACGGGCTTGATGAGCTGAGTAATGAGGAACGCAGCGCCTGGCGCGCCATGCTGGATGAGAGCAATAATCTCTTCAAGGGTGCCATGCTTGCCGAAGATGAGATCGAATCAAAAGCACTTATTGATCTAGTCGGCTTCACGCCCAATTGTCTGCAACCCTGGCTGGCCTGCGATCAGACTGCCAGGTTCCTGATGAACCAGGAGAGGGCGGATGCCTTGAAAGAATATGACCCGGGTGAAGCCATCGCAGGTGAGCTTCAGGGCGAAAAAATGAAGGACAGACACCCCCTGGACAAGGCCCAGTATGTCTGGTCAAAAACCATGCTTGAAGGCCAGATTCTGACATGGGGCGGTGACCGGGTGGACATGGCCAATTCAATGGAAGCCCGCCCCGCCTTCCTCGATCATCATCTGGCAGAAAGTGCCACCACCATCCCGCCTCTGCACCGCATTAAGGGGCGCAGCGAAAAATATGTGCTGAAAGAAGCAATGAAAGGCTTGCTGCCTGAAACGCTTTATAAACGGGAAAAATTTGCCTTTATGGCACCACCCGCCACCACCAATAAAGACAAATGGCAAGCCATGATGAAACTGGCCAGCCGCTATCTGACAGAAGACCGCGTTGCGTCAACAGGTCTCCTTGATTGGGCAAACCTGCAGGACACTATGCAGGAGCTTTCATCCGACAAAACCAGCCGCGCCAGACGCGTACAACTGGATGCGATGATCAATCACATCATAGGTGTTGAAATCCTGCATGACAAATTCATCAGTGAAGATGTGCCAAAGCGCGCAGCTGAAAAAGCCCGCGAGGTTGGCTGGAGTTTGGCTTAATGGGAAACACCCAGACGGGTAAGATAAGAAGAAAGCCGCATGAAAGCAGGCTGAGGGTGAGGGCTAAAGAGAAAATAGTGATCGCCTTGAATGATGCCTTGGGGTGAAGGGAGGCACCCTTTTGCCCAAGGGCACTATTGCGAGAAACCTCATCTCATGCGGGGGTATAACGGACAGCTGGCAAACACTTTTCTCAAACGCTATTCGCTAACATAGTGATGCACTGTGTTCAGCAGCACATTGGCGCCGTTTTCAACATCCGACCAGTTGGTCCATTCATCCGGTGCGTGGCTGATACCCCCGACAGATGGGACAAATATCATACCAGCACGGGCCACTTCGGCCATGAATTGCGTATCATGGCCCGCCCCGCTTGGCATAACAATGTGAGAGAGGCCCAACGCTTCGGCCTGATCGCAAAAGCTTTGTACAATGCCGCTGTCGCAGGCCCTTGGTGTCAACCAGCTAAGCTCTTCATAGCTGAACTTGAGGTTATGCCTTCTGGCGATCGCGTTCAGAACCTTGCGGCAGGCCGCGGCCAGATCCTTCATGATCGCTTCATCTATATCCCGGCCAACAAGTGAAAACTCAACCTCACCCGGAATGGTGTGCGGGTTCCCAGGCTTAAGTTCGACCTTGCCAACAGTCAGGCGGGATTTGTCTGTTCCATCTTCTTCTATGATACGGGGAATTTCATGCGCAAAGTCGACAAGGCCCATAAAGGCATCACTGCGCATATCCATCGGCGCGGTACCCGCATGGTTGGCGGTACCCGTTAATGTGATCACCCATTTATAAACCCCGGAGATCCCTTCAACCACACCAATATCCAGTTTTTTAGCCTCAAGAACCGGCCCTTGCTCAATATGCAATTCAAGAAACGCATGAATGGATTTGGGGTCCCGGTTGGAACCGATAACTTTTGAGGGATCAAGTCCCTGGGCTTTCATCGCATCTGTGAGTTTCAGACCACCGGCCGTATGGGCAAGCTCGATCCATTCAGCGCTAACCGTGCCGCAATATGCCTGCACACCAAACATTCCACCAAAATAGCCTTCTTCATCTGCAAACGAGACCAGCTCAATCGGCCGTTTCGGTTTCACACCCTGATCACTGAGGCTCCTGATGGCCTCAAGCCCGGCTAAAACACCAAGCGAGCCGTCAAACATGCCGCCTGCCGGCACACTGTCAGTGTGAGAGCCGATAACAACAGCCGGCGCATCAATATCATCAAACCAGCGACCGATCACATTGCCAGCCGCATCCAGTTTTGCCGAGCCCCCCGCCGCTTTAATGCGCTCCATCAGCCAGCGCCGGGACAGCATATCTGCATCCGTATAAGCCTGTCGATAAATGCCCTGATCCTCAGCATTAAAGCCGATTTTTGCGATCTCAAAGAGATCTTCCTTCAAGCGATCACTTTGTATTTTCAATGAGGTGGAACTTTTTTCATCTAATAAAACGGACATTGCTGGCTCCCCAAAAGTGAGTGATGTGCAGTGCTTACAGAGAAGGTGCAAAACAAAGCACCGCAATTTTTATGCCGAATGCGACTAAATTTTAGCTAGTGACGGTAACAGAGCAACTGATACAAACAGGAAGTTTACATCTTAAAAGATTGTTATTATTAACAAAACGCCTTGATGTCATGCTATGAAAGAGGTTGAATAATTTTTAATCTTCAGACAGGATTTAATAACCAATGCTGAACTGATTTCACGCATGAAGGCCGCCATTAAAAGGAGGTATCTCCTACATATGCATAAAGTTTAGGCAGGTCAAGAGGCATCCGAAGCTACGGTGCTTTTGAATATGTTAACCCTTATGAAACCGATCTGAATGGCCCAGAAATTCAACCTCGCTAAGAAATCTGTTTATCCACATTCAACCACACATGGTTTTCTCACTGTGATATATAATCATGCCGGCTGAAAGCCCATCAGGATCAAAAATAAAAAGACCGAGAGATATGCAAACCGACAATAATGACATCTTCAAGGATAAAGTGCTCCTGATAACTGGTGGCACCGGCTCTTTTGGCAATGCGGTATTAAAAAGATTTCTCAACACCAGCATAAAAGAAATACGCGTGTTCAGCCGGGATGAAAAAAAACAGGACGACATGCGAAAGCACTACAACAACGATAAACTTAAATTCTATCTGGGTGATGTGCGTGATGGCCAGTCAGTCTCGGGTGCCATGCGCGGTGCCGATTATGTCTTCCACGCCGCTGCCCTGAAGCAGGTGCCCTCCTGCGAATTTTACCCCCTCGAGGCTGTGCGCACCAACATCATAGGTACAGAAAATGTTATCCGCAGTGCTGTTGAAATGGGCATTGAAAAAGTGCTGTGTCTCAGCACGGACAAGGCCGTCTACCCCATCAACGCCATGGGCATGTCAAAAGCCCTGATGGAAAAAGTTATGGTCGCGGCATCTAGGGGGCTTGCCGGAACAAACACCGTGATTTGCGGTACCAGATACGGCAACGTGATGGCCTCACGGGGCTCGGTCATTCCGCTCTTTGTCCAGCAGGTCCTGGCCGGCAAACCCATCACCGTAACCGACCCCAACATGACCCGCTTCATGATGACACTCGATGACGCGGTTGAACTTGTGCTCTATGCATTTAACAATGGTGGTAATGGCGATATATTCGTTCAAAAATCACCCGCCGCAACCATGGGTGTGCTCTCAGAGGCGATCCGCGATCTAATGGGCAAGCCGGACCATGAAATGATCGAGATAGGCACCCGCCATGGTGAAAAACTGTTTGAGGTTCTGCTCAGCCGTGAAGAGCGCGCCAAGGCCATTGAACTGGAAAAATATTACCGAGTACCCTCAGACACAAGAGATTTGAATTATGAGCAATTCGTCGAAGAGGGGGAGAATATCATCACCGCCAGTGAGGATTATAATTCTCACAACACAGAACGCCTCGATCTGGAAGCCATGAAGCAATTGCTGATGCAGCTGGAGCCGATGCAAAAACTCATCAATGGCGAGGTCCCCTATTTTGAGGATGGCAGCCAATGAAAATTGCAATCACGGGTGCTTCAGGTTTTTTGGGTACAAATCTGCGCTTTGCCCTTGAAGAAGCCGGCAAAACGGACATTGTTAAAATTCCCCATGATATCAGTGATTTGCATCTAAAAGAGGCCGTGGCTGGGGCGGACTTTGTCTACCATCTGGCAGGCGTCAACCGCCCCGAAGAGGGGGAGACATTTGAAAGTGGCAATGTGGATTTTACCCGGAATCTGATCACCGCCCTTGAAAACACAGCAACCCCGCCGCCACTGGTTTACGCCTCTTCCAGCCAGGCTGAACGTGACAACCCCTACGGGCAAAGCAAAAAAGCCGCCGAAGACCTTGTCGTTGCCTATCAGAAATCAACCGGCACAAACACCCGCATTTACCGCCTCACCAACATTTTCGGCAAATGGTGCCGCCCGAATTATAACTCGGTCATAGCAACCTTTTGCCATAACATAAGCCAGGGGCTGCCAGTCACAGTCAATGATCGCGCAGCCCCTTTAAAACTGGTCTATATTGATGATGTGGTGAAAGAGTTCATGTCCAGGCTGACTGGCAAACGGGGCGATCTCTATGGGCAAGTCACGCCGGTTTATGAAACCACCCTCGGCGCCATCCATGACAAGATCTGCGCCTTTCATGAAAAACGTGAAAATATCCAGATTGAAAATGTTGGCACCGGCCTGACCCGGGCGCTATACGCCACCTACGCCAGCTATCTGACACCCGGCCAGTTCAGCTATACGCTACAGAGCCATGCGGACCAGCGCGGCAGATTTGTTGAAATGCTGAAAACCCCAGATTGCGGCCAGCTCTCGTTTTTCACGGCCCGGCCAGGTGTCACAAGAGGTGGGCATTACCATCATACCAAAATCGAGAAATTTCTCATCATTCAGGGCACGGGAAAATTTTGCTTCGAAAACATAAAAACCGGTGATACCCACGAACTGGCGGTAGCGGCAGAAAATAGCCGAATCGTCGAGACAGTGCCAGGCTGGTCACATGATATCACCAACATCGGTGAGGATGAGCTGATCGTAATGCTATGGGCCAATGAAGTTTTTGACCCTGAAAACCCGGACACAATTGCCAGACCCCTAAATGATAGCCAAAGCTAAAAAGAAAAAAGCCCATGAAAAAATTAAAAGTGATGACCATCATCGGCACCCGGCCAGAGATCATCCGCCTCTCGCGGGTGATAAATGCACTTGATCAGCACATGGATCATTGCCTTGTTCACACCGGTCAGAATTATGACTATGAGCTTAATGAAATTTTCTTCGAAGACCTGGCACTGCGCCGCCCGGATTATTTCCTCGAAGCCGTTGGCAACAGCGCAGTCGAGACCATTGGCAAAATCATCATCAACATTGAAGAGGTTCTGGATGAGGTCAACCCGGATGCGGTGCTGATCCTTGGTGATACCAACAGCTGCCTTGCCGCGCTTGTGGCCAAGCGAAAGAAAATACCGATTTTCCATATGGAAGCTGGCAATCGCTGTTTTGACATGCGGGTACCAGAGGAAATCAACCGCCGCATTGTCGATCACATTGCCGATATAAACCTGACCTACAGCACCATTGCCAGAGACTATCTGCTGGCCGAAGGCCTCCCGGCCGACCGGGTCATAAAGACCGGAAGCCCGATGTTTGAGGTCATCCAGCACTATAAACCGCGGATAGACGCCTCATCGGTTCTAAAGAAGCTGGAACTCACTGAAAATCAGTATTATGTCGTCAGCTGCCACAGGGAAGAAAATATAGACAGTGACAGAAACTTCACCAACCTGGTGGAGACGCTGAACGCCATGGCAGAGCGCTTTAAAAAACCCATATTATTTTCTGCGCACCCAAGGACAGCCAAAAAATTAAAACAGCAGGGCATAAAATTTAACGCTGATATCAGGATCTCGAAACCCTTATGCTTTACCGATTATGTGAAACTCCAGACCCAAGCAAAAGCCGTTCTGTCTGATAGCGGTACCATCACAGAAGAAGCCTCGATCCTGAATTTTCCCGCCCTGAACATCAGGGAATCTCATGAACGCCCGGAAGGTTTCGAGGAAGCCAGCGTCATGATGGTCGGCCTTGAGAAAGAGCGAGTCCTGCAAGGCCTCGACATCCTGGACGCCCAACAAGCAGACCCGGCCAGTACCATGAGGCCGGTGGAAGACTATAAAATGCCGAATGTTGCCGCCAAGGTGGTACGCATCATATTGAGCTACAGGGACTATGTTAACCGGACGGTCTGGAAACAATATTGAGGTGGCAAAACCAGCCTGCTGGCATCAGCAGTAGAGGTCTAAGTTTTATAAAGTTCAGCGCCCGAGATGTACGGCCTGAGGGGAAAGCCATTGATGAGGCCCTAGTGTTTTTGCAATGAGTGAAAATGCGCAGACAAATCATCAATCAACCGGTCCGGATCAAAATGCGCATCAAAATAGGCGCGCCCACTTTCGCCCATCGCTGCCCGCTCCTCAGCACTCATTTCATAAAGCGCCCGGCAAGCGGCAGCTAACCCGGCCGCATCTTCTGCCCTGACAGCCAGCCCGGCCTGGGCCGCCTGCACAACCCGCGCACCCTCACCGTTCAGCGCCGCAATAATCGGCCGCCCTGCGGCCAGATAAGCCTGTACCTTGTTAGGAACTGTTTTGGCAAAAATCGCCTCATCAGTCAAAGTCACCAGCAAGGCAGAAGCCTGCTTCATGAAAGCGGGCATCGCCTCAATCGGAAATTTGCCCGGCAGGCTGATATTGGCAAGCCCCCCCTTTTCAATCTCTTTCTGAATTTCAGGCCGCATCCGGCCATCACCCACCAGTACCAGCTGAATGTCCGGCACCCCTGTTAACAGGCGGGCCGCCTCAACGATGGTGGCGCTTGCCTGTGCTTTGCCAATGTTGCCGGCAAACAGCACGATGAATTTATCAGAAAAGTCAGGCAAAGGCAGCGCCGCGCCGGAGCTGTCTTCCTGTGTGAAAAGCGCGCTGACGCTATTGGGGTAATAAACAACCGGTGTGGACCCGGCCAGTTTTTTAACGCCTGCCAAAAACGCTTCAGACTGCACCAGAACAAGATCCGCTCTGGTATAAATGAAGCGCACCAGTTTTTCGATAAACTTTAGAACGCTGGAGTTTTTAATATAACCCGTGGCAGACAAACTCTCCGGCCATAAATCAAGCACCCAGATAATCACAGGCGCAGATTTCATCCAGCCGATGAAAAGCGCAGGCAAACCAGAGAGCAACGGCGAGACCCCATAAAAGAAAACCACATCAAAAGAACGCCCCCGCAAAAGCCATGGGCCAAACAAGGTCGCACTGATGAGGAAGGAGAGATAATTAAGGGCAAGGCGCACAGCCCCTTTGCCGCGCGGTAGAAGCGGCACCCGGTGCACGGTTAATGATTGTTCCTGGCAGGTGCTGGCACCAAGCGCTGAATACCCTTCGTAAATGACCCCTTCAGGATAGTTGGGCTGCCCGGTTAAAACTTCCACTTCAAAGTCTCTGGCATCAAGTGCCTCGGCAATTTGATTAATGGAAAAGTTTTCCGGCGCAAAATAGTGGCTGACAATGAGAACCCGCATATAAGCTTTTCAAAAATCTGGTCTGAAAACAAATCTGATCAACAGAAGGAGAAATGAGTTTAACCATAGAACTGAGGCCAGATCCATTGAATTCAGTCAGCACCTTAAATGGCCGAGAAACTCCTATTCCCAGCTGGCCCGCACTGCCACTGCCACTGCCAATGTCGCTTTGAGAGCAATCCCTCGGCTCCAGGCTATCCGCACCATCTGCCTCACTTCGCAGGCACCCCTGAATGCGGCTACAGAGACTTTTAATGATCATAGATAACACCCGGCCTTAGTCGCCTGGTGGAGAGGGGTTTTAAAATGAAAATTATTATACGTTCAGCACTGTCCATGACCGCGGGGACAGTTTTTTAAGTGCCTGTTCAAAGTCCCTGAAAAACAAATGCAGCGCACATACGAATAAAGCAATAAAGAAACTTAAAACACAATAAATGAAAAACAGTTCAACCCGCTTTGAGCTGACACTACGGTTCAATATTTGCGGCGGTGCAATAAGTGTGGTGGTGAAGGTACGTTTGCTATCTGAATTACGGATTAAATCAATGATCTGCTGATCAAGAGTGTTGATTTTTTTATCCAGCGTCTGAACCGTTTGGCGGCCGGGTGTGCCGCCTTTCGTTTGCGCGTCCTGTTTTATTCGTGTTCGTTCGGTTTCGAGGTTCTTTTTCAGGGTCTTTAACCGCTGAAGAAATTGGCTGAGATCATCTCGCCGCCTCTCAAAATGTATCTTATGGGTGGTTATAATCTTCTCCAGAAGAGTATCCACATGGTGCCTAACGGCTTCCCTGTTTTTACTGCTTGCTGAAATCCGCATCAGGCCAGGGCCAATTTCATAAATGTACTTAACTTTTGTAACAACTTCCTTGCTCTGTTCACTTAACATCAATTGACGACCAAAATAATAAGGCGAATACAGAAAATCGGTTTCTCCCACAGCGGGTTTATAGATTTTACCCAATTTCAGGATGGCAACATTCTGGTATATTTTATAGTCACCAGGTAATTTTATAAGATAATTGGCGGCAATTGCTACGAGCACAAACCAGATAAGAAGGAACAGCACGATATCCCTTTTTATGATCTGAAAAATTGAATGGACTATTGATGAACCGCTCATTTAACCCGCTCAAAATATAAACTTTTATGTCAGTTACGATTGTAAACGTTCGTATTTTCTCTCAACCACAGCAAACAGCGCCCAGAGAATTGTACCCGGATAAAGCTGCTGAAACGGTGTTGTGACCAAAGAACAGATCCCGGCCAGAAATAGCAGAGTGAGCCCCAATGCAGCTGGCTGATACCAGCTTTCTTTTGTTCTTTCGCTTATCGCGACTTTAAATGTCAGTGCGATAATCCTAAAAAGAATGACCAGCCAGATCAACCCGGCGATCAAACCATATCTCATGATAATATCAAGCAGTTGATTATGCGCTCCCCAGATATGTTCATGAATTCTCCAGGAGAGGGACGACCCGAAAAAAGGGTTCTCCAGTATCTTGAGAAACGCTTTTTCCCAAATCGGTGTCCTGTTGTTAACCGTCAGGATCATATTCATCACATCTTCCGGCAGACCATATTGCTGCGTGATGATAAGCACTGCCAGCACAAATATAATGGCGCAAGACGCTGTTATATAAAGGGCCGTGCGAAATGAGAAAAACGAAAGCAATAAAAATAAATTGACAAGCAGCATGATGCATAACCCGGTGTAGGAATTAAAACCGAGCATGATGATGGTGATCAATAAAGCAAACGGCAGAATTGCAAGTTTCTGTTTCATAGCTGAAATGTTGTACAGAATAAGTGCAAACACAGAAGCAAACACCAGCGGTAAATACTGATAAAATTGATAATATGTAACAATGTCCGAAGGCCGCAAAGTAAGTATGGATTTCTCTTTGATGAGATAAATCACCACAAAATTTTCAATCACGATAAAAAATGGAAATAAGATGATGATAATGGCAACCACCATGCAGAAAAGTTTGATGTGCCGTTCTTCAGCAAGCAGATTATAAGCAACAACATAGCCAGCAAATGGTAAGAAGATCTGTAGAAACAGGAAGAAGGTTATAACCGGAATTTCAGTGTGAAATAAAGCCAGGTAACAGGAGATGCTGGCAAAGAAAGCAAGCGTTAAAAAAAGGGAAAAAGTTTTGAAGGGAAGTGGCCCGCCCCTGAAAAGAAAATAACTGGCAAACAACGCGGTAACAATAAAACCGATCGGTACCGGTCTGGGCAATATTTCCGCAAAAGCCGTCGAGAGTGGCGTTGCAATAGAGATTGCAAAGACAATGATGAGCAGGGCGTAATATTGATTTTTGGAAAGATAAGTCAATTTCGTCCTATCATGAATGTTGAGAGTGCCTTGACAAGGCCGAGAGCGCTTTTAACAGGTCCTGATGTTCACCCTTGTAGAGATAAACAGAATCCGGAAGATCCCTGACATTGTCAGCATAGCGCTCCATATTTTTTAATTTCTCAGTTGCCTGACGGGCTGCCTCTGCAGGGTCAGATAAATCAACGGAAAACCCGATTTTCAATTCTTCGACCAGGCGCGCTTCATCAGAACCGCTGAGTGAAATCAGCGGTTTGGAAAAATAACAGCTTTCATAAAATCTGTTCGTTCGTGCCCATTTCCAGTTTTGGTCATAGTCGACTTTTGTATAGGGAAAGCACCCCCAGGTAATGTCAATTTTTGAATAAATTTTCTCAAGGTCATCAGGTGAAACATACTCACCGATAAATTCAATATTCCCATAGGCGCTGATATCAGCATCAATTGCCGGGTTTAAAATATAACCGGCGATGATAATTTTGATATTTTCAGGATCAGATAAAGCAATTTGTTTCAGCGTTTCCCAGCTGTTGGCACAGGCAACCAGACCAAAATATCCGATTGTAATTTTCTCCCCCTCGCGTTTGGGCCAGACGGGCCGCGCCGGCAGGTGAGCGCCGTGCAGCTTGTTTTCAATGACCCTGATTTTATTCGGGTCAACGGACAATTTATCCTGGAGATATGCCTTGGAGAAACCAGGTGCTGTGACAACAACATAATCACAGCGGTTGATCAGAAACTGCTCAAGTTTTCTGGTGATGAAACCAGCGAAGTTCGGGTTGAGTTGTAGTGGGCGAATATCCCCGATCTCATAAACAAGTTTTGATTTATAAAGCCACTTGGCAGGCAGGGTGCATAGTGCCAGATCAAGCCCAAAACAATAAATGCAATCAGTACCCTTCAGCGTGCGAAGGAGTTTCAAGGAGACCTGTAAAAATTTGAAGGCTCTGAAAGCGTATTTCCCATGGGTAAGGGTGCCTAAATGGGTCGAGGGGTAGGGAAGAGGGCTCCCCTTGAAGTAGTTTCGGGTAAAATAGTAACAGTGCACATCCCGCTCACCCTTCAGGCCATATATGCGTTTCTGATAACGCGGCTGAGAAGGAACCGGTAAGAAAAAAGCAATTTTCCTGATACAAAATTCCATCATTTTCCATGTTTTCATTGGAACCGGTCATTATCATAAAGGCTTTTATCTATGATAGTGAAGCTATGGGTTCAGATGTGCATTAAAGGGTTGTTTGTTTAGAGATATGAATTTTGAAAGAAGGTGCCTCCTGGCATCTCTTAGAAGCGGTCTCAATGTTTTTAACATAGATCATGTTTTTGCAGGCCTGATTGTTTTTATCGAAATCAGTCTTATTAAGACTGCGCTGCATGGGGTCATATAGAATGGGTTGAAACCCGAATGCCAGTAATTGCTCATGCAGGTCCTGATCATCCGTGCCGTACTTTTCCCCGCTCCCGTTTAATTCAATGATGAGGGCATCAACATTTGATCTGAGAAAGGTCTCCCCCCCCGATATGACATTCTTTTCAAAGCCCTCAACATCAATTTTCATCAGGCAGTGTTCACAATCCTGCACTTCAGATCTATGCGTATAATCATCTAATTTAACAAGATCAACCCTGACTGTGTTTTGCCCGCCCCTGTCAGAGATATGGTTCATGGTGTCAAAATTATTCGTAACATTGACCGCCCCCGCCTCTTCCCCAACCGCGCATTGATGCGCATCGACCTTCAAAGCCAGCTGATTTATATTGATATGATCCAACAGCCGTTCATAAGTTTCTTCAATGGGCTCAAAAGCGATAGAAGACGCAGAACAGCATTTGCTGGCCAGCACAGTATAAACACCCGCATTGGCGCCAACATCCACAAACAGATCCCTCTCTCGTAAAAAATGCAGAAGAAAAGACATCTCGTGAAAATCCATCAGGCCGGAATAGTAATTCCCCGTCACACCGGTTGAGCCCGCCCCCATGATCAGCCGTGCCTCATCCACCCACTTGAAAACAAACCTGCCATCGACAAGGCGGGAAGAAATCTGCCAACGCAGAAACCGGTTCAGATTGGAAAAATACCCTAAGCTGAGCGGGTGATCATGCAGCGAGGAAAGGATCGCGAATATTTTTTTGACCGAAGCAAAGTATCGAAACATCTAACTTGTTTTCATAAGAGATTTGAGCCGAAACGGGAGTAAGAAAGATTTACTGATCATCAGGAACATGGGCCGTGTTTTCCGGAATAACAATAGGGCAAAATAAGTAGAGAGCGCAAAAGAAATTAATGAAGCGATCGCGGAGCCTATACCATGATACTGCGGGATCAATAAAAGATTGAGCGCGACATTTACCAGAACACCCATACCATGACAAAACAATAAAAAATAAAGCGCATTTTCAATCAGAATCCAGCGGTTAAGAACAACCTGCAGAAAAATAAAAACAGCTGAAAAGATATGAATCTGCAAGATACTGATCGACCCGGCATATTGCGCCCCAAAAACAAACATGATGACAGGCCCGGCCAATAAAAAGACGGCGACAACACCAGCAACAGCAAACACCATCATCAGATCAGAAATCTGCTGTAACCGATGATCAAACAGCGCTTTGTTCTCCTCATGGAGCGAAATCAACCGCGGGAACAGCGAAACAATGATCGCATTGGGCAGCAGCGTCCAGGCTTCAATGAGATTAGCTGCAATGACATATCTCCCGACCTCTTCCGTACCGACCATCCACTTCAGCATCACCTGGTCTATTTTAAAAGTGATCATGGCAAAGATCGCGCTGACAAAAACAAGCCATCCCTGCGACAACAGGAATTTCATCTTCGGCTTGCTGACCGTCCAGTTATGTACCGGGTCTTCGGTGCGTTGATGATAGAGATACCCAAGGCTAATTGTGTAAAGCGCAACATAAACAACATAAGAAATGGCATAGGCATAAATAGGTGCGCTATACAGCACCAGCACTGCCGTGATGACCGTATAGACAATCAGGGACATCAGCCGGGCAATGGCGATATAATTCGATTGCAGATGCGCCTGAAACCAGAAATGAAATATCTCCAGCGGGCGAAACAGAACACTGAATGAGAGAAGGACAATCAACCAGAACTGCATGCTTTCAGCAACCTCGCTGGCAAAGGCAAAGCCGACAAGTGCCAGAAAACCGGTGAAATAAGCCGCAGCTTTCAGGGCAAAGCTGGAGCCAAGAATAAGGCTTGTCTGTTGCGGTGCCCTGACAAGTTCACGCACCACAAGTGCGCCAAGACCAAGATGGCCGATCACGGCAAACAGTGAAACAAGGGAAAGCGCATAAGCATACCGCCCGTAAAGTTCAGGGCCAAGATTGCGAGCCAGCAAAACCAGGATCAGCAGATGCGCCAGAATTTGCAAGGCCCGCTCAATGAGAATCCAGCCGGTGTTCTCAAAATAAATCCCAATACGCTGGTAGAGATTTTTTAAATTATTAATCACTGCTTTGATCTCATAAAATTACCGCTCCAGAGTTTCGCAACCGCCTGCTTGCTCCGGCTCAATCCTTCACTTTCACCGCATCACAAACACTTACAACAGCAGGGGCAACAGCCGCGCCGCTCAGGCAGACGGGCTCAACCCGCATCATTATGAGAGCCGCCGTACCAGCATTTTTCAGGCAAAATTCACTGTCTGCCGGAAAATGGGTGTATTGAGCTTCCAGCAATGGAAAAACCCCCTTGCTGCTGGAGATCTCGGCCCGCCCTTTAACAACCACCCAGTGACCATCAAGGCTGAGTTGTTCCGGCAAACGCGCTGTCGCCCCGGCCTTCACCTCGATGCGGGAGCCCCTGAACGTCTGCATCTGCCGATCACCTGCCGCATCACCCCATTCATACCACCCCCATTGACAGTAAATGCGCGGCAACTGCTCTGTAACGCCAATGCTGTCCGCCTCGTATATGTTTGCAATTTCCTTTATCTGTTCCAGATGTGAGCCTTTCGCAACCAGCACGGCCGCCGGTGTATCAATGATATAGAGATCGTCAACACCTAGCGCCACCACAGCTTTTGCCGGTGCATGTATGTAAGTGTCACGGGTCTGCAGGGCCCTGCCCTGCCCCTCAATGCGGTTCTGATGCGGATCAGCTGCGTGCAGGCCAGCTATTGCCTGCCAGCTTCCAAGATCACTCCATGCCCCGCCAAAGGGAACAACCACCAACGGTTTTTGTTTTTCCATCACCGCATAATCAATGCTGGTCGAGGGCGCACTTAAAAAGGCCTGTTTTTCAGGTCGGTGAAATTCAATTCTGTTGGAAAAGCGCTCACTTGTCGGCTTTTCCATAGCTTTCATGCAGGGTGCTAGAACATCAGGCGCATGCGCATTTAAAGCATCTAACAATGTCCTGGCCCGGCATAAAAATATACCGGCATTCCAGAGCACGGCTCCCTTATCAATCAGCTCCCTGGCCAGATCAGCATCAGGCTTTTCGATAAACCGCTCAACAAGGAAACCCGCTTCACCATAAGCGGCCCCTCTCTCAATATAACCGTAAGCGGTACGCGCGCCGGTAGGCACAACCCCGAAAGTGACGATACCTCCCTCAAGTGCCGCTTCAGCGCCTTTGAGAACGGTTGTTTTGAACTGATCGCAGGAGGGGATATAATGATCAGCCGGGCAAAACAGCAACAGGGTATCCTCACCATAGCGTTTCGCAAAAAGGCCAACGAGTGCCATGGCTGCCGCTGTATTGCGCGGCTCTGGCTCCAGCAACACATGACCGGAGATACCGAGCGCTTCCATGACAGGTGCTGTCATGAATTTGGAGGTCTCACTGGCTGCAACAAGCACCTCATCTGAAAAGCCTGAAAGCCGCTTGAGGGTCAGCTCAAAAAGGCTTTGACCATCGATCAACGGCGCAAATGGCTTGGGGTGACAGCGGCAGGATAACGGCCAGAGCCTTGCCCCATCACCCCCGCATAATATGACCGGTACAATCATGCTTTTGTCAGCCACTCGTAAAGCCCCTTGCTATAATTCACATTGTAAACCAGTAAGCGACGATCCCTTTTATCAAACCTTAAAGCCGCCAGGTCGCATGCGGCACGATGCCCTTAACGTCAATAATTATTTCCGAACCCTCTGAGATACTTTGATAATCCTTAACAGTCAGCTGTTTGAATTGTGAGTGCGCCACCGCCACCACAATGCCGTCAAAACGTTCATCACCTGAAAAAGGGTCATCAATAAGTGAAATATTCGGCGGGATCTCCTCTTCATCCCCGGCAATCCAGGGGTCATGCACTTTGACATTGATCCCGTAATCCTCAAGCTCATCAATAATGTCAGAGACCCGGGTATTGCGCACATCAGGGCAGTCCTCTTTAAAGGTCAGACCCAAAATGAGCACCTTGGAATTTTGAATGACCTTACCTGCCTGGATCATCTGCTTGATGGTGGCTGTGGCAATGAATTTCCCCATGCCATTATTGATCTGGCGCGCAGAGAGAATGAGATTCGGGCGGTAACCCATCTCCTCGGCCCGATACGTCAGATAATAAGGGTCTACCCCGATGCAATGCCCGCCTACCAGCCCCGGTTTGAACTTTAAAAAGTTCCACTTTGTGCCAGCCGCCTCAATCACCTCAAGCGTATCAATATTCATATGATCAAAGATAAGCGCCAGCTCATTGATAAGCGCGATATTCACATCACGCTGCGTGTTCTCAATAATTTTGGAAGCTTCCGCGACTTTGATACTGGAGACGGGAAACGTCCCGGCTTCAATAATCCCTTTATAAAGCTCATCGACAGTTTGGGCGATCTCAGGCGTTGAACCAGCGGTCACCTTCATGATTTTTTGCAAGGTCCGTTCTTTATCACCCGGGCTGATCCGTTCTGGTGAATATCCGGCGAAAAAGTCTTTGTTGTAGTGAAGCCCGGAAACAGCCTCAATCTCGGGAATGCAGATCCCCTCTGTCACCCCGGGATAAACGGTTGATTCAAAAATCACAATATCCCCGGCGGAAATCACCTCACCAATGGTGCGCGAAGAACTGAGAAGTGGGCTTAGGTCAGGCCGGTTGGACCCGTCAATCGGTGTTGGCACCGTGACAATATAAATATTGCAGTCAGCCATAGAGGTTTTTTCAGAACTATAGACAATCCTGTCTTTCACCCCGGCCAGTTGGTCACTGTCAACCTCAAGCGTGCGATCATTCATGGCCTCAAGGTCTGCAACCCGCTCAGGGTTTATGTCATACCCCACAACATCATACCGCTCAGCAAACGCCACGGCCAAAGGCAGGCCAACATACCCAAGCCCAATGATTGCGATTTTTATATCATCATTATTTCTTGTCATCGTGATCCATCATGTTGGTTTGCGCAATCTAAGGCCCCACGTTTTATTCCAACCCTTTAGCGCACCACATTCATTTTTCTTTCTGTCAGGTGGCAATCGCTGTTCGTTCGGATTATTGAAAACTCTCTTTAGCTGTAAGGAGATAGTGATAGCCTATTTTATAGCGGTTGCCCTTGAAATTCTGAATTTACAGCTAACCCTTATCAGCCATTGCCAAAAAGATCACGGGTGTAGACTTTATCAAGCACATCATCAAGGTCAGTTGCGTGCCGGTTGGAAATGATAAGATCGCAGCGGCGCTTGAATTCCCCCAGATCACGAAGCACCTCAGAGCGGAAAAATTCATCGCTCTTCATGTCAGGCTCATAAAGCACAACCTCAACCCCCTTTGCCTTGATCCGTTTCATGATCCCCTGAATGCTGGAAGAGCGAAAATTATCAGACCCCTCCTTCATGATTAACCGGTAAACGCCGACCACCTGCGGTTTACGTTTCAGAATGTCCTCGGCAATGAAATCCTTGCGTGTGGTGTTGGCCTGTACAATTGCATTGATCAGGTTTTGCGGGACTTCCCTGTAATTGGCCAAAAGCTGCTTGGTGTCCTTTGGCAGGCAATAACCGCCATAGCCAAAAGAGGGGTTATTATAATAATCACCAATGCGGGGGTCATGGCACACCCCTTCAATGATCTGGCGCGTATCAAGCCCATGCATGGCGGCATAAGTATCAAGCTCGTTAAAATAAGCAACGCGCATGGCAAGGAATGTGTTTGAAAACAGCTTGATCGCTTCAGCTTCGGTCGGATTGGTGAAAAGGAGGGGCACATCCTCTTTTAACGCGCCCTCCTTTAACAGGCCGGCAAAAATCTCGGCCCGTTCTGAGCGCTCACCAACAATTATCCGGGATGGGTAGAGATTGTCATAAAGCGCCTTACCCTCACGCAGAAATTCAGGGGAGAACATCACATTATCACAATCAAGCGCGGCACCCACCCGAGCTGTAAACCCAACCGGTACGGTTGATTTGATCACCATCACACTTTGAGGGCTGATGGTTTTCACATCCTCAATCACGGCTTCTATCGATGAGGTGTTAAAAGCATTGGTCTCGGGATCATAATCGGTCGGGGTGGCGATAATCACATAATCCGCGTCTTTGTAAGCCTCTTGTTTGTCAAGGCTCGCCCTTAGATTGAGCGACTTATTTTGTAAAAACGCATCAACCTCACGGTCAAGCACAGGGGATACACCATTATTCAGCTTTTCAATTTTAAGGGGGTCAAGATCAAGCGCTACTACCTCATGGTTCTGCGCGATTAGAACAGCGTTTGAAAGACCCACATACCCTATGCCAGTAACTGCAACTTTCATGAACCATGCTTTCTCAATAGACGTAAACACCAGAGACCTGGAGAGAAACCGGAAACGCCGTGATTTCCCATTACCCAAAAATCCAGCTGCTGTAAGTCAAACGGCAAACTCAGGGGCCAGGGTAAGCCAGCACCAGGAAATAAATCGACAAGGCACTGGTGGGCACCGTTCCTCAGTCTTTATCACAAGCCAGAGAAATAGCAGAATAAAGGGCAATGGCAAGGGATTAAAGCCCGAAAAAAGCTGTGAAAAGCGTATGGATTGAAAGGGCAACAGGCAGGCAGGCTGTGAAATGGCCTGCGCTCAGGAAAGCAATTGGCCCGGGGGCAGTCAAAACCCCCGGGCCAATAAATACCATTGATTATTTTGAAATATGGTTGAGATAATGCAGCAGAAAATTTTGCTCTGCTTCGTCCGTAATGCCGACATGGCGCATTCGTGTGCCTGGCATCACCGCTTTATTATCTTTGATCCAGGCACGCAATTTTTCTTCATCCCATACAATATTGGAATTGCGCAAGGCATCAGAATAATTGAAACCAACGACAGACCCGGCCTTGCGGCCGACAACATTTTTCAAAGGCGGCCCATAGGAAGGATTGGTAACGTCATCAGAATGGCAACTGCGGCACCGATACTGAAACATGATCCGCCCGGCTTTCACCATTGCCTCTTCACCAACTTTTGTCATCTCAGCAGATGCAGCACTGAATGTCCCGGCTGTGATCAAGGCAGACAGGCTCAGTTTTAATATAAGTTTTTTCATCCCTCTTCCTTTGCAGGTAAGACTAAATCAAGGCCCGGCAACTAACGAAAGCGCGCCGATGATGACAGGCTCATAGATACAGAAAAGTTACGGCCAGGCCGAGGTCACCCTAAACAATGAAAGGACAAACACTTTAACCTATGTCAAGAAGCGGTGAAAATATCTTGCGACTTTAGGGTCAATTTAATCGCACTTCTGCGCTCAATCACACCGCCCTCAATACAGCATGAGGGGGGAGAGGCTAGGCAGAAGCGGGAAGGCTTTGCAAAAAGGCTGTCAGATCTTCCGTTTCATGGTGAATGTATGAGGGGCGCTGTTGCCAGGAAAGACGCTCTTTCTGGCTGGGATGATCATGATAGCTTGAATGCACCAGCACAGTGGTCATTCCAAGCTCATGCGGCACTTTCAGATTAGGGTGCAGATCTTCAAACATCACGGCCTGCTCCGCTCTAACATTATGCGCCTTCAGGAACGTTTCATAGGCCTGAAGGTTGGGTTTTGGCACAAACCCGGCGGCAGCAATATCAAAAATGCCGTCAAAATAGTCCAGGACGCCAAGCGCCGCCGCCACCTGCTCCCCGTGTCTGGCAGACCCATTGGTGAAGATATATTTCCTGCCCTCAAGTTTGGCGAGTGCATCTTTCAGGCCCGTCATAACTGGTAAGTTTGAATGATCAATATCATGCACAAAATCAAGATAGCTGTATGGATCAATCTTATGTTCCTGCATCAGGCCGTTTAGGGTTGTGCCATAGCGATAGTAAAAATCTTTCTGCACCCGCCGCGCCTCAACCAGATCCACATCCAGCAATTGAGAGATAAACGCCCCCATCCGCTCATCAATCTGCGCAAAAAGGTTGCACTCCGCCGGGTAAAGCGTGTTGTCGAGATCAAAGATCCAGTTGGAGACAGTTTTGGGAAAAGCGGTTTTGGGAAAGGCTGATGTCATCAAATCGGATATCTGTAAAGGTATGCCCCAGAAGGGGAGATTACTGTTTGCCTGAAAAGGTAGTGCGCTCACCTGCAAGGTGACAGCCCTTGCAAGGAAACACAACCGCTTTATCAGAAAAGCCTACTCCCGGCAAAGGACCGCTGCAATTTCCTCAAAAACCCGCCCGGCTTTTACCAGTTCATCTTCCTCAATGAATTCATCCGGCTTATGTGCCTGGTGAATGTGCCCCGGCCCGCAGATTACAGTTGGCACCCCTGCAAGTTCAAACAGACCCGCCTCTGTGCCGTAAGAAACCGCCTCAGCTGAATTTTGTCTGGAAAGCTTGAGGCCAAGCTCAATCGCGCTGGTATCAGCGGCAAAACCGGGGACCTCTCCAAGCTTGCACGTTTCAATGCCCGCCCTTTCGCTGATCGCTTGCATTTCGGGTAACAGCGTGCGCTCTGCAAAATCCATCAGGCCCGCTTCCACCTCCGCCCCGCCAAAGCCTGGCACAGGCCGGACCTCCCAGTTAAAGCGGCAGGATTTGGCAACAATATTACGCGCCGCCCCGCCGTGTATTTCCCCGACATGAACAGTGGAATAGGGCGGGTCAAATCGTGGGTCGTTCTGTTCCTGTTGCAGGCTTTTTTGTGTTTCCTGTAAAAACCCTATCAGCCGAACCGCGACCTCAATGGCGCTTACCCCCCGGTGTAGAACACTGGAATGTGCTTCATGGCCCGTGACGATGGTTTCATAACTGAGAATGCCTTTATGCGCTGAAACCAGCCGTGAGGTAGAAGGCTCCCCCACCATGACAAATCCCGGTTTGGGCAAATCATCCCCCATCCTGTTGATCATTGGCCGCACCCCGGTGCAGCCGATCTCTTCATCATAGGAAAACAGAAGATAGAGCGGGCGTTTCAAAGGTGCCGCCTGAAACATCGGCACACTGGCCAGCATCAGCGCCAGAAAACCCTTCATGTCAGTGGTGCCCCGCCCATAAAGCCGGCTCCCCTTGCGGGTCAGTTGAAAAGGGTCGCTGGACCAGTTTTGCCCTGCAACCGGCACCACATCCGTATGGCCGGAGAGACCAATACCCCCCAGAGCTTCAGGGCCGATGGTCGCAAAAAGCGCGGCTTTGGGTTGTGCCTCATCCGGGATCAATTGGTACGCAGCTCCATGTTCGCCAAGCAGCTGCTCAATATAGGAAATCAGCTCCAGATTGCTTTTATCAGAGACGGTATCAAAACTGATGAGCCGTTCTAGAATATCAAGAGTCTCGGGTATTCTGGCCGCCATTTCACCGCGAAATGGCTCCTGAAGCGCTTTATTGTGATCATTCATCGGCTATTCATTCCCCTTACCCCATATTGACCAAAATTTAACGCTAAACCCAATAGACGGGACAAATTACCCAAAAGAAAGAAAAATTCGAGGAAAAGACGGTATTTTGGCATGAGTTTCGTATAATGCAAGACTGGGTTCATTTGGAAAACCGAGCCCTTGCCCCTGAAAGGAAATGAACCGCCACTGGGCTGTTTGGCAGTCTGTGCAGTAAGATTTGAACCACCAGCGTATAAACATTGACTAAGAGAGACATCGTTTATCGGGAATGAGGGCTTCATCTGAAATGCGGGCCTCATCAGAAAAGTGAAGCGATGAGAGCCAAAAACACAAATTGAATAAGTCAGAAGAAGGCCGAACGGGACAATGGAGAATAACAGAGACAACAATGATGAGCCTAAAGACGTGCTTCAAGAGCGCGCTGAGGATCAGACACCACTGTCTCACCCTCGGCAATCCCTGGGCATGAACCTTGTCACAGGTCTCAAAATTATCACACCCGTTCTCATCCTGATGGCAGCTTTCACCGGTTACGGGTTTTTGAAAGCCTCCAAACCGGTGCCACCAAAACCCAGGAACGTTGAGAAGGTCTGGCCAGTGGATATTCAACTGGCCAAGGCCCAGACCATCACCCCGACAATCTCACTCTATGGCAAAACCGTATCCCGCCGCCAGGTGGAATTACGGGCGCTGGTCGCCGGTAAAATTATCTCAACCGGTCCCGGTCTGAAAGAGGGCGCGCTGGTGAAAAAAGGTGATGTCCTCCTCACCATTGATGATTTTGACTATAAAGGCGCTTTAACGGAAGCCAAAGCCTATCTGGCTGAGGCGATCGCACGTGAAGCCGAACTGGAAGCCTCCATCAGGTTGGAGGAACAAAATCTGAAATTTGCCAAAGAGCAGATGAAACTTGCCGAGCGGGACTATAACCGCGCGGCTAAACTTTCTGAACGCGGCACCGTAACCAAAAAGCTGGCTGATGACCGTGAGGTTATCGTCTCACAGCGCCAGCAGGCCGTAACCGGACATGAAGTGAATTTAAAATTGCACACCGCAAAGCTAAATGGTCAAAAAGCAGTCATTGAACGGTTGAGATGGAAACTGGATCAGGCAGAACGCCGCCTTGAGGAAACGAAACTCATCGCTCCGTTTGACGCTTATGTCAGCTCCGTCAGCGCCGAGATCGGCCGCACGGTGAACATAAATGACCGTGTTGCCAATTTGATCGACCGTGAACAGATGGATGTGCGCTTCACATTAACAGATGCACAATATGGCCGCATCATCAACGCGGAGGGCACCCTCATTGGTCGCAAAGTTGAACTCTTGTGGAAGGTAGGGGAAACCCCACTGTCATACAACGCCGAGATTGTCCGCATCGGGGCTGAAATAATTTCCGATACCGGCGGTGTTGAGATTTACGCTGCGATCGATACAAACTCAAATCCAGCCCCTCTTCGCACCGGCGCCTTTGTTGAAGTCAGGGTTGAAGACCGCCAGTACAAAAGTGTCTACCGTCTGCCCCAGACCGCGATCTATAACGGCGACACGATCTATGTCATTGAGAATGAACGGTTAAGCCCCGTCAAAATCACACCAGTTGGCTATGCGGGCAGTGACAGCCTTGTCACGGCAAATCTGGCGGACGGTGCCGCGATTATGATCACCCGCCTCACCCTTGCTGGTGAAGGCGTCAAGGTAAAAACCAAAAACGATGGTAAACTCCTTGTCGGCAAAAAACCGGCAGAGCGGGGCAAGTCCTCTAAGGGGCTATAGCTATGCCGATAACCACGAGCAACCCTGACCAGCAGGGCAAAACCGCGCCAAAAGGCTCCTCCAATCTGATTAGAACATTTGTCCGGCACCCAACGGCAGCAAATCTGCTGATGGCCATCATGGTTTTGCTGGGCTTCTACACTGTCAACAAAATCAATGTTCAGTTTTTCCCAACCACTGAAATCCCCGTTATTACGGTTTCAGTCAGCTGGCCTGGTGCCAGTGCTGAAGACATTGAAAAAAATATACTCGATAGCCTCGAGCCGGAATTGCGCTTTCTGGATGATGTGGAAGAAACCAATTCCTACGCGCGCGAAGGGGCAGGCACCATATCCTTGGAGTTTTACGCCGCTGCTGATATGCAAAAAGCCCAATCAGATGTTGAGCAGGCGGTTGCCTCCGTCACCACATTGCCGGAAGATTCAGAAGAACCGGTGATCAAACGCGCCACTTTTTTTGAAAATGTTGCAAAGGTCGCCTTGTCAGGCCCGTTCACAGAAAGTGTGATGAAAAGCTACGCCAAACAAATGCGTGATGGCTTTTTGGAAAATGGCATTGATCAGGTCAGCATCAGCGGCGTCAGAGATGAAGAAATATGGATCGAAATTCATGAAGAAAATCTGCGCCGGTTAGGTCTCTCCCTCCAAACCGTTGCTGAGCGCGTCCGCGCGGAAACCAGGGATCTTCCCTCCGGCACCATAGAAGGTGACATCGACATCCAGCTTCGTGCCCTGGCAGAACGCCGCACCCCCCAGGAACTGGCAAATATTGAAATTGTGGCAAAATCAACCGGTGAAAAAATATTCCTGAAGGACATAGCCACCATCCGGACCCGCTTTGACAGGGATGGTAAAACCGGCCTGATGGACGGTAACCGGGCGATTGAGCTGCAAATCAAGCGCGCCGTCTCTGCTGATACGCTGACAACGATGCAGAGCTTCTATGACTATGTCGAAAAAATTAAGCCAACCCTGCCCCCAACCATGACCATGAATGTTTATGATGTGCGCGGAAAATTTGTCAAACAGCGTCTGGCAATCCTTATCAATAATGGCCTGCAGGGGCTGGTGCTTGTTCTCATTGTTCTGTTTCTGTTTCTAAATTGGCGCATCGCTTTCTGGGTTGCAGCAGGCATACCGGTTGCATTGCTGGCGACCATTGTGGTCATGCATCTGACCGGGCAAACCATCAACATGATCTCAATGTTTGCTCTCATCATGATGATCGGTATCATTGTTGACGATGCTATCGTGGTCGCGGAAGATACAGCCACCCGGCAGTCAATGGGCATCCCCTCGCTTGAGGCTGCCGAACAGGGGGCCGTGCGCATGTTAAAGCCGGTATCGGCAGCAACACTGACCACCATGGCCTCCTTCTTTCCGATCTTTCTCATTCAGGGCCGTATTGGAGATTTCATGTCCGCCATCCCGCTTGTGGTCATGGCAGTGCTGATCGCCAGCATCATCGAATGTTTCCTGATTCTGCCGGGCCACTTGCGCCACACCGCCAGCAAATCCTCCATCTCCGAGCGGGGCAGCTTTCGTGAAAAATTTGACAACGCTCTGGATCGTTTTACTCATGGTCCTTTCAGGCGCTTCGTAAGATTCTGCTATGAGTGGCGCTACAGCTTCATTGCCCTCACCATATCTTCATTAATTCTCACTATGGGGCTGATTGCTGGCGGTTATGTCGGATTCAGATTTTTCCCCTCACCGGAACCGGAAAAAATTTCCGCAAAGGTCAATTTTGTACCCGGCACGCCTGATGCCGATCAGATTAAAATCCTCAAACATATTGAGCAGGGCTTACGCCAGGTCGAGGCCAAACTCTCAAAAGAGAACGGTGCCCCGCTCATCACCGCCATCTATGCCCTTCAGGGGCAGGCCGGTCGTGCCCAGGGCGATAATCTGGCGGAAATCAGCGTCCAGCTGACCCCGGGTGAAGAACGTACAATTCGCACCAAAACCATCCTTCAGGCCTGGCGCCGTGCCGCCCCGGAATTACCAGCCATTGAACGTCTTGCCATCGGCGGCAACCGCATAGGCCCCCCCGGTGCAGATATAGACATACGATTGAGAGGCGTTGCCGTTGATAAATTGAAAGCCGCCGCCGAGGAGGTGCAAAAAACCCTCAGCGGCATTAACGGCGTCACCAACGTCAGTGATGACCTGCCCTATGGCAAACCGGAATGGGTGATAGAATTAACCCCGCGCGGCACAGCACTGGGCCTGACGGTTCAGTCTGTTGGCTCGCAAATCCGCAACAGTTTTGAAGGTGCCATTGCCACCCGCTTTGCCAGAGGCGATGAAGAGATCACAGTCAGGATTAAACGCAAGCAATCCATCGGTGGCATTGAGGCCTTGCGGTCTATCTACCTCCTGACCCCCACTAATGAGCGGGTGCCACTGACGGAAATTGTCACGCTGAGGGAAAAACCCGGCTTTTCTGTCATTCAGCGGCGCAATGGTGCCCGCACGGTTTCGGTCACCGGAGACGTAGACCCGCTCGTTACAGATGTCGTGACCGTCCTCGAGCAATTGAAACTCGAAGTTTTGCCGCGTATGGCGGAAAAATACGGCCTGAGTTACACATTCGCCGGCCGCGCAGAGGACAGGGCCAAAAGCTTTGCAGATCTCAAGCTGGGCGCATTGCTGGCTCTGGTGATCATCTACATCATTCTTGCATGGGTTTTTGAAAGCTATGCCAAACCCCTGGCCGTGATGGCGATCATCCCGTTTGGTGCTGTGGGTGCCATTCTTGGTCATATGATCCTGGATACTCATCTGACAATCCTCTCTCTCATCGGGCTGCTGGGACTCTCGGGCATTCTCGTCAATGACACCATCATCCTTGTCACTGAGGTCAAGAACCGCCTCAATGATGGTGAAGATCTGCATGACGCAGCCATTGGCGCCAGTCAGGACCGCCTGCGCGCTGTGTTGCTCACATCACTGACAACCATCGGCGGGCTGTTACCCCTGCTGTTTGAAACCAGCCGTCAGGCACAGTTCCTCATACCGATGGCGATCACCATGGTCTTCGGCCTTGCCGCTGCCACCATCCTGGTTCTGGTGCTTGTCCCGGCGGTTGTTGGCCTTGGCGGTGATATCAAACGTATGTGGGATGGTTACTGGGCTTTGGGCACAGGCCATTCAGGGGCTGGTTCAAAGCCGAAGGCCTGGCGAACAGCCACGGGCGAAAGGTAAAGAAATCCACAACCTAGCTGCGCCAGAATGTCGGCATGAATAAAACCAGCACAGTGAACAATTCCAGCCGCCCTAGCAGCATCGCCGCGGCAAGCAACCACTTCACCCCATCCGGCAGTGGTTGAAAAGTCCCAGCCGGACCGACGATGTCCCCAAGTGCCGGGCCAACATTTGTCAGGCAGGAAGCCGAAGCCGAGATCGCGGTAATAAGATCCAGGTCATAAAGGCTCAGCAAAAATGAAAACACCGCAAAGCAAAGCAAAAACAGAAATATAAAACTCACCACCGCCGTTGAAACCCGGGGGTCAATTGGCCGCCCGTTATAGCGGGGGATATAAACACCGTTCGGCTGAATAACAAAAAACAACCGTTGCTTGATCGAGGCAAACAGCACCTGAAATCGGAATATTTTTATCCCGCATGAGGCCGACCCCGCGCACCCCCCGACAAACATCATGATAAAAAACAGAACTTCGGCAAACGGGCTCCACGTGCCGTAATCCTGGGTGGCATAACCGGTGCCGGTCATGATTGACACGGAATGAAAGGCGGCATCCATCAATTCATTGCGCTGCCCCCCTTCAGCGGCAGCAGGGATTAAAAACTGCGAAGCCCAGGTCAGCACAATAAACACCGCAAGGATGGTGAGAAACCAGTGCACCTGACTGTCTTTATAAAGCCGGTCCAGCCGCCCGTTCATGGCATAGAGATAAAGGCCAAACGGCAGGCTACCAAGGATCATGAAAACAATCGCCACCACTTTCACCCCCTCACCTTCAAAAAAGCCGATTGACTTGTCATGGGTAGAAAGGCCACCGGTCGCAATGGTGGTCATGGAATGTGCGATCGCATCAAAATAGCTCATGCCCGCAAGCAGATAACCAATTACACAGAGCACAGTTAGAAACAGATAAACAGCAGCAATGGTACTGGCAAGCTGGGTTGCCCGCGGTACAATCTTTTCCGAGTTATCAGAAGATTCCATCCGGAACAGCTGCATACCGCCAATTTGAAGCATCGGCATAACAGCAAGCGCCATCACAATAATGCCGATACCGCCAAGCCACTGCAAAAGACTGCGCCACAAGAGGATACCGCGTGAATTATCATCAATGTTTTTGATCACCGTGGCGCCGGTTGTCGTCAGGCCGGACATGGCCTCAAAGAAAGCATCTGTAAAGCTCATCTGCAATTCAGACCAGATAAAGGGTAGCGCTGAAAACAGGGTCAAAGCCAGCCAGGACAATGTGGTGAGCAGGAACGCCTGACGAATGGAAAGTTCCGGTGTCTGCTCTTTGCTGGAAACACTAAGTGCAACACCGAAAAATAAAGTCACCAGACTGGCTGCCGCGAATCCGCGCCAGTTTTCATGACCAAGCGCCAGATCAAGAATAGCCGGCACCATCAATGTGACACCAAGCGTTGCAACCAAAGCGCCGATCACAAAACCAATTGGCCGAAAATCAATCATTTCATTTCTGCCCTAAACTGCCAGGATGAGACAAGCAGAAGATGCCAGTCAAATCACTAACAAACCATGAAACCTGCACCCGCCTTTGTGCTTTGTGCTGTGCCCCGGCAGGCTTGAGAAAATGCGGGTTGGTTAAAAACCCAAAGGCAAACCATGAATTTTGAGTAACAGCAAGCAGAAAACCTAACATAAAACGGAAAAAGAGCCCTGCAATGAGGGCTCTTTTCACACTAAATGTTCATTTCCAGTGGCACCGGTTCAGATGCGGTCAAACAGACAAGGTTTTCATGCCCATAAGCCGGTAATCCAAAACGGTGCGAAAGAATCAGACACTTAAAGACTATGGTCTTGAAGGGCTGCAGAATGGGAAGTTCAGGCAAACGCCATCTTTAAGGTTTGTTGTTGAAAGGTCATTCGTAACAATACCATCACCATTAACCTGAGGGATACTGAATGGGTTTGCAGAAGCAAAAGTACCTGTCAAAGCCAGAGCAAGTGCGACAACTGAAATTTTAATAATATGTTTCATATCTAAGTCTCCTGTTGAGTTGCATAACCGCGTTTCGTGCGGCGTTGAAAACAACATGGCGCATCTTCGGAAAAGAAAAAAGAGCACCTCACAGACCGGTGATATCCATTGAAAGCATGTGATGTTTGGCACTGTAATTGTGATCGGATCTCACCCCATTGTGACTTTCCCTCACGCAAAGGAGAGGCGGTTGATCATGGCCCTCACAGGCCCGTGAGTTCTGCCCGGGTGGGTAAGTGAAAGTCAGGCTCTAAAGCGGCTTGCTAAGAGAGTTAACTGAACAAATTCTAGTTGACCATATGGTCATCATAGGGGCTATCCAGCGAGAAGATCGGGATATCAACGAAGAAGTCATCACCGTTCATCCCCTCCATCTTATATTGCCCATTCATGAAACCGGAAGGGGTGCCAAGCGGTGCGCCGGAGGTATAGCTGAAGGTTTCGCCAGGCTGTATGAGCGGTTGTTCCCCGATCACCCCATCGCCTGTCACTTCCTGAACAGCACCGCGCCCGTCAGTAATCCTCCAGTGGCGCGCCCGGAGCCGAACCGGCACATCACTGGCATTCTCAATTTCCACATAATAAGCCCAGAAGAAATGATGATCTTCCGGGTCAGATTGCTCATCAAGAAATTCAGGCTCAACCCGAACCTTGATCGCATGTGTGGTCGCCTCAAACATAACCCTTAAATCCTTAAACGCGGAGCCTTGTGATTTGAGCGTTAATCCGCCCGAAAATCAATAAAATTCACTCGAAAAAACCTGATAAGGCAAGCTGATATTTACCCCAAAGCGGCCTCAAGGTCCGCAATCAGGTCATCAGCCGTTTCCAGCCCGACAGAAAGTCTGACAAGCCCCGGCGTGATGGAAAGCTCTTTCTGCTCATCCTCTTCCAGCCGTTGGTGCGTCGTCGTTGCCGGGTGGGTAATCAGGCTCTTTGAATCACCAAGATTATTGGAAATTTTGATGATAGTAAGATCATCCATGAAAGAAAATGCAGCCCCCTTGCCGCCTTTAACCTCAAACGCCACCAATGTACCCGCCCCGCCCATCTGGTTTTGAGCAAGTTCATATTGCGGGTGAGAAGAATGACCGGGATAGAATATCCGCTCAATCTTCGGGTGGCCAGCCAGAAAATCCGCAATCCGGGCTGTTGTTGTGCCCGCCCGCTCGACGCGCAGCGGCAGGGTCTCAAGCCCTTTCAGCATCACCCAGGCATTGAACGGGCTGATAGAGGGGCCGGACTGCCGCATATAATCATGCAGATGATCGGTCACATAATCTTCAGAACCAAGCACCATACCGCCAAGGCAGCGCCCCTGCCCGTCAATATGTTTGGTCGCGCTATAGCAAACCACATCCGCGCCGAAGGTCATTGGTTTTTGTAATATAGGTGTTGCAAACACATTATCAATAACAACAATGGCACCTGCATTATGCGCAAGGTCAGAAACCGCCCTGATATCAACCAGCTCAAGCGTCGGGTTGGTCGGTGTTTCAAAAAAGAAAGCTTTTGTATTCGGCCGGATGGCGGCCTTCCATTCTTCAAGATTGCGCCCGTCAACAAGAGTGACCTCTATGCCAAAGCGAGGCAATAATTTCTCCACCACATACCGGCAGGAGCCAAACAGCGCCTTGGCCGAGACCAGATGATCCCCGGCGTTGAGATAACAAAGGAGAGAGGCCGTGACAGCGGCCATACCGGTGGCAGTGGCGCGCCCGTCTTCTGCCCCCTCGAGCAGTTTCATGCGCTCTTCAAACATCTTTATAGTGGGGTTGAGAAAGCGGCTGTAGATATAGCCCTCCTCATCCCCCTTGAAGCGTGCCTCAGCCTGCGCGGCGTTTTCATAAACATAGCCAGAGGTTAAAAACAGCGCTTCCGACGTTTCGCCAAAATCAGAACGCAGCGTGCCCCCGTGAACCAGCTTTGTGAATTCACCCCAATTTTCAGAACGATCTTTTGTCATCCAACAACCCTTTAAAATATAAAAAACCCGGTAACACAGTGCCGAAATGGCACCGGTAACCCGGGTCCTTTCGGCCTTTTAGCAACTTTTTTAACGTGGCTGCAAGCCGACCGGCCAAATCACCACACAAGATCTCAACTCAGCTGGGGAAAGAGAATGCACTCAGAACCCTTCCTGCGCTGCTTTTGAGCTAACATCATGTGATAAAACCGGGGAAAGGGTCAAGACTTTTCCGCAAGCGCACGGCTTATCACTTGTATGAAGGAAACGCTTCGGCAATGATGGGGCCGAAGGTAAAGGATATCAAAATCATGGGCGATCAGGCGAAATTGTGGGCCAATGGAGAAAATGGTGAAGAGGGCCTTCCAAAGGCACTTCTGCCCACCAAAGGCGGGGTTTTCCCCAGTCAGGCCATAAAAGACATCATGCACCGCGGCTTTTTAAAGACCACAAGCGGCATGCCAATTCTGGATGATCAGATCCAGCCAGCCAGCCTCGATCTGCGTTTGGGCAAAAAAGCCTACCGTGTGCGTGCCAGCTTTCTGCCCGGCCGCGGCCAGACGGTGATGAAACAGCTTGAAGATTTATCCCTCCATGAATTTGACCTTGAAGACGGCGCCGTCCTTGAGCGGGAATGTTTTTATGTGGTTGAGGTTGAGGAATGCCTTAAATTACCTGATAGCGTCTCTGCCTTTGCCAACCCCAAAAGTTCAACCGGGCGGCTTGACGTTTTCACCCGGCTGATTTCTGATGGCGCGGAGATTTTTGATTATGTGGAGCCTGGCTATGAAGGTAAGCTCTATGTGGAGATCTGCCCGCGCACTTTTTCTATTAAGGTGCGCTCGGGTAGCCGCCTCAATCAGTTGCGGTTTCGCCGCCGCATCGGCCAGCAGGACAGGTTCGAGCGCCCCAAACTCTCCGATAAAGAGCTGCGCGCCCTGCATGAAAAAGAACAGCTGGTCAATGGCACACCGACCATCAGGGACGGGTTGAATACAAGGGTTGATCTGAAGGGCATGGATGGAACCGGGCTCATCGGTTACCGGGCCCAGAAACACACAGACATAATAGATGTTGACCGGCCGGGCGCTTATAAAACGGATGAATTCTGGGAGCCAATTCACGCGAGAAGCGATGGCCGGCTGATCCTGGACCCGGATGAATTTTACATTCTGGTCTCGAAAGAGGCGCTGCATATCCCGGTCAGCTATGCGGCTGAAATGGTACCTATTGACCCGATGATGGGGGAGTTTCGCGCCCATTATGCCGGGTTCTTTGACCCCGGTTTCGGTGCGGAAAGCGCAGGCGGCAAAGGAAGCCGCGCGGTTCTGGAAGTACGCAGCCATGACATTCCCTTTGTGCTGGAAGATGGCCAGATCATCGCCAGATTAATCTACGAACCGTTGACCGAAGTGCCGGAGACGATCTACGGCAAGGACCTCAAGTCAAACTACCAGGCCCAAGGGCTGAAACTGTCGAAGCATTTTGTCTAGCGCGGTTGCAGGTGGGCAACTTGAAGCGCAAACAAAGAAAGCGCGGTTGCAGGTGGGCAACCTAAAGCGCAGATTAAGAAAGCGTGGTTGCTACCCCGGATGCTTTGTGGGCATCTGAAGGGGCAAAATAGAAATTGGGCAACCCAAAGAAATAGCACTCGAACATCCCATACGAAGAACGGAGCCCGGCCCTAAAGGCCGGGGGACATGGCGAAGCGTCAAGATCAGCCCGGAAAAGTTATAGACTTTTCAGGAATAGCTGATCGTAAAGACAGCGCAGCCCGGCGCATTGCGCCGCCCCTCGGAGGCCCAAGTGCAAATGCACTTGGAATAGCCGTGAGAGAAAGCTAAGCAAAGTTAAGCACTACAACTCCCGCCCCCAAGAACACAGAATTTGGCACAATGGATATGACAAAGCTTCACAGCCCCCTTGTCAAACATGCCACCATCCATACCAAGAGATTGGCCAAGGCTGGTTCCCATCTCAAAGTCAGCCCTGTAGGGAATGAGTGTGCAGGGGAGAACTTTAGGGGCGGCCTCCCCCCGGCGTTTGACGATCATGCGGCTTGTCGCGCACATCAGACCTGAAGGATCAAGGCCAAGTATGCCCCAGCACTGGGTTGTGATCTCCGGCACATCGGCCGCATCGTCCATTTCAGGGAACACAACAAGCTGCAACGGGTTATGCGGGTCGAGCGGCCAGCCTTCAGAGTGAAACAGCATCTCAAATCCGGCGAGTGTTTCCTCACGGTCTTCTTCCCAGATGCTGCGCCCGGCGATGGCAAACTGGAAGCCATTGTCATGCAGCCAGTTAATGCCCTCAAGGCTTTTATCAAAACTCCCCGTCCCCCGTTCCTCGTCATGGTGATGGGGGGTGAAGTGATCAAGACTGACACGAAGGGTCAGCCTGGTGCCGAAATCAGCAAGGAGAGCCAGCAACCCGGCTTTAATGCTTTTGCGCATCATTGGCGCCATTGCGTTGGTGAGGATCAGAACTTCAAACCCGCGGGTAAGGGCAGCCCGCGCCATATCCAGCATGTCAGGGTTCATGAAAGGCTCGCCGCCCGTAAAGCCAATTTCCCGGGTTTCTAGGCCGAGCGTTTCAATTTCATCGAAGAAGGGCATCACTTCATCAAGGGTGATATAGCTAAGATCATCATTGGTCGGGCTGGAGAGGATGTAGCAATGCGCGCATTCAATATTGCAAAGGGTGCCGGTGTTGATCCAAAGTGTCTCAAGTCTCTCAAATGAGACTTTGGCTCTGCTCTCGCCGTTGGCTGTCACATCAGGATCGCTGAATTTTTTTGTCTTTTCAGGATGGCTCGTATTCAGGCTCAACTCATTCATGATTGTTCTCAAGTCTCCTCAGGCAAAAAAAGTCAGGAAATTTTCGCCACCCTAGCATGAGCAAACCGGAAAAATCATCAAATTCAATCAGATTTATGTGAACGAAAGTCAGGAGGAAAGCTTGTGAAAGGATGCATCAGAGCAGCAGGGGGTCAGTGGAGATCCCGCGCCTTGGCCTGTCCGGATAGGTCACTGTGCTGCGATAAATACTGCGCCACTGGCGCCGCACATGCCGTGATGAGGAAAGCCGGTCGAGGCTCTCCAGCCGCTGGGCACTGCGGGAGGGGCCAACATAATCGCGGCTGATGACAAAAGGGCGCGGCCGCTTCCAGATTGAGACCATCCTGAAATAGAGCGCGCTGGGGGCAATGGGTTTGGCAAGCACTTCATTCACCCCGGCCTCAAGCGCTTTCAGCACCTTTTCATGGTTGGGCGAAGTGGTGGTGAGCAGAATCGGGGTTTTACGGTTCATACAGGCAGCGTCGCCGCGAATATGGTGGGCAAAATCAGCCGCATCAACATCCCCCATCTGAAATTCAGTGATGATCATGTCAAACGAGCGCAGATAAATGATCTCAAGCGCGTCTTCAACAGAGCCAACCTCAACCACCTGATCCGCTTGAATGCGAAAATTCAGCAGAATATCGCGCAGAAGACGGCGCATCATCTTATTGTTGTCAATGAGTAAAATATGTTTATTGCGCAAATCAACTTGTGGCTTGGCCATCAATTTCCCCCGGTTAATCCCTCTTTTACCATGTTGCCGTTAATCCGGTAAAGAAACGTTAAAGAAAAGCAGACTAGGGCTGTTGTTTCTGTCCCTTATGATGGGTTTTTTCCCAGTGAAACGGCGCGTAAATCAGTTGCAACAACGCCCGGTACGCGGCAAGTGAAATGAAGATCCAGTAAAGCGGAATGGTGATAACGGCAAAAGCAAACCCGGCCAGCTGCCTGAGCCTCAGCGTCACCACCCCAAGCCACATGGTAGCAATATAGCCAGCGGTCAGGTTAAAAAGAGACAGCACCCAAAGCCCGACAAGGCTTAAAGTGACCGGCAGGTTCTGATAAGGCATCTGCCAGATGAGAATACCAAGAAACACCGGGTGCGCCAGTGCCGCCAGAATGGGCCCGCCAATGATCGCCTGAAAGCCAAGAAACTTCCAGCCCCCAAGCTCCCGCAGCAGCTGCACCGGCTGGCGCATATGCACATAATAGGTCTGCATCCACCCTTTCAGCCAGCGTGTTCTCTGGCAAAGCCAGCTATAAAAGCCACTGGTCGCCTCTTCATAGGTGGTGGAGACAAGCACCGCAGAACGAAACCCCCGCCGATAAAGCCGCATCCCGAGGTCAGCATCTTCGGTGACGTTGTAAGCATCCCACCCGCCGGTTTCAAGGAGGGCGTCGCGGCGAAAATGATTGGAGGTACCACCAAGCGGTATCGGGAGTTCAAAGAAATGAAACGCCGGCAAAAGCCCATCGAAAAGGGAGCAATATTCAACGGTGAATTGTTTCGTCAGCCAGTTTTGTGAGGCGTTATAGAAATTAAGCTTGGCTTGCAGGGTGGCAAGGTCGGGCCCGCTTCGCCCAAAGACCGCAAGGGCCTGCTTTAACTGGTCAGGATCGGGTATATCCTCAGCATCATATATCACCACATAAGAGCCGCGTGAAAGCGCGAGCCCGTAATTCAGCGCTTTGGGTTTGGTGCGGGGCAGGGCATCAGGTACGATAACAATATGATAACAGGGCGGCAGCTTCATTGAACGAACCGCCTTGATGGTCTCAGCGTCAACCGCCTCAAGCAGCAATTTGATGTCAAGCTTTGCCTTGGGGTAATCGAGGCTGTTGAGCGCCCTGATCAGTTGCGGCAGGATATTGGCTTCCTTGAAGAGCGGCACCAGCAGGGTGTAAACCGGTAACTCTCGATCAGCCCCTTCAAATCGCGGTGGCTTCTGGCCAAAACCGAGCGCAAGCCGGGATTGCAGCATTGCTGCCCCCAGCCTGAGGCAGATGAGAAAGAAGAAAAACAGGGAAAAAAACAGTGATAAGGCCAATATGGTTTTGGTCGGTGCTGTCAAATACCCATAGAGCAGCAGCCAGCTGCCACCAAACAACCCGAGCCATTGCCA
Source organism: uncultured Rhodomicrobium sp. (assembly GCA_964351785.1). Taxonomy (GTDB): domain Bacteria; phylum Pseudomonadota; class Alphaproteobacteria; order Rhizobiales; family HXMU1428-3; genus HXMU1428-3. The sequence continues at coordinate 79,987 of CAYGPF010000008.1, read as the reverse complement.
GGCCGCCAATCCGCCTTTGGCAGATTGATGCGGCGCTTCATGGAACAGCCCCCGGCAAGCCGTTTCCAATAGGGCATTCCTGAATTTCAGCTCAATTGACGCCTTTACGGCACCAGGTGAAACAATGCGAATATCAGGCACATCACCCGGTACCCGTGCTTCAAGCACCGCCCGCAGGTGCTTGGTGATTTCGCGCAGGGTTTGAGGGCCAAGCCCGCGCGGGCAAATCGCCACCCCGCCTTTAAAGAGGTAAAGCTGTGTCTGGTCAAACCCCTGCTGAGAGCGCAGCAGATCTGACCCGTCCAACCAGAGGAGAGACGCTTCATTCGGGCCAATGAAGGCGGCCCCGATCTCTTGGGCAAGCTGGGCGTAATAGGTTGTCTCATCTACCAGCTCTTCTGCAATCAACTGACTATCAACAGGCACACCCACCTGAATGCCAATGGCAAGCTGTTTTTCAAACTGGGGGTCCGTGAGAAAGCGCGGGCAGAAAAAACGCCTCAATGCTTCACTGTCCACCACACTGCGCTCTGGCAGGGGCGGTAAATGCGGGGCAAGCTCCCGCAACGGAGAAGGCCCGTGATCGGGGTCAATCAGGGCCAGGGTATGAACGGCTTGATCTGTTGTTTTGTTTTTATTCAAGGCCATCCGCCATTGGAACGAGAACGATGATTTGAAATGTGCAAAAATCAGTTTCGATTATACATTTAAAGTCAGCTTGCAAGGTCTGCTATCAGGGCAACGGCGCTTCAGATTGCACATTGGAGCCATCGATGTGGCTCTGGTGCGTATCCTCAAGGCTCTTCTTTGCCCCATTGTTCTGATAGCCCTCAACAAGTGCCAGCAACAGCGCCTTCACTCCAGCCTGGTCATAGGTCTCAATGGCCAGCTTCAGCGCATCAAGTTGCGGCGTGAGATGATCAAGTGCCAGGAATTTTTCATGATTTCGAATGATACTGGCATGATCGGTTGTGGTGCTGTTTTCATTGATTAAAAGTTCTTCATAAAGCTTTTCACCTTCACGAAGGCCAATATAGTCAATGGCAATATCACCCTCAGGGTTTTGTTCATCAGCCACTTCAAGGCCGGAAAGGTTGATCATTGATCGGGCAAGATCAACAATTTTCACCGGTTGCCCCATATCCAGCACAAACACATCCCCGCCTTTTGCAAGGCCGCCAGCCTGTATCACCAGTTGCGCGGCCTCCGGGATCATCATGAAATAACGAACAATATCCGGGTCGGTGACAGTGATCGGCCCGCCTTTCTCGATCTGAGCCTTGAACCGTCCAACCACACTGCCAGACGACCCGAGCACATTCCCAAATCGCACCATGGTGAAGATTGTTTTCACCCCTTCCTGTTCAGCAAGAGCCTGCAGACAAAGCTCGGCGATGCGCTTGCTCGCCCCCATCACATTGGTTGGGCGAACCGCTTTATCCGTTGAAATCAGGACAAAGAGTTGAACACCTGCCGCCATGGCTGCCCTGGCAGTTGCAAGCGTGCCAAACACATTGTTCTCAATCCCGGCAAATGGGTTTTCTTCAACCATCGGAACGTGTTTGTAAGCCGCTGCGTGATAGAGGGTTTCAATCCCGTGTGTTTCAATCGTTTTCTGAACGTAATCCATGTTCGTAACGGATCCAAGAACAGCTGTGATTTGCGGGGCGGCAGGTCGTCCCTCGTCTGAGGCATTTGAGGGGAACTCTCCGATGAGGTCTTTCAGCTCCATTTCGATTTGATAGAGCGCCAGTTCAGAGCGCTCAAACAGTACAAGTTTTGTCGGGCCCAGCTGCAGCACCTGCCGCGCCAGTTCAGACCCAATAGAACCGCCAGCCCCGGTGATCATGACAGCTTTACCCCTGACGGTTCTCCCGAGCAATTCGAGGTCAGGCGGCACCGGGTTGCGCCCCAGAAGATCCTCAAGACCGATCTGGCGCAAATCAGAAACCAGCACTTTATTGCTGGCCAGAAGATGCATGGGCGACAGGGCTTTTAATTCAACAGAAAGCGGAGCCAGCTTGTTTAAAAGCCCCCGTTTTGCCTGTTTGCGCATGGTGGTGTCGGCAAGGAAAACCTCACCCACCCCAAGCTCCTCAATCAGGTCAGTAATCCGTTGCGGGTTATAAACCCGCACCCCAAACAAAACTTGCCGCCAGAGCGAGGGATTTTCATCAACAAAACCAACCAGTCTGTGAGACGAGGAATGTGCAAGTTCCTGTGCCAGTTGGTTCGCAACCTCATTTACCCCGTAAATCACCACCGGCACCGCATTCACCTTGGCACGCTTGCCGGCAAAGGGAAGAAGGTTGCGCAGGAGATAGGAAAGAAATGCCCGCATCCCCCAGATAAAAATCATTGAAAAGGCCCCGTACATCACAATCACGGAGCGGGGCACCTGGGTAAGGGTAAACTGGGTCATGTAAATAAGAAGGCACCAGATCAGAACCGCCATGCCAACAGAAACAAACACTTTAAAAGCTTCCCGGCTGCCATAAAACCGGGTGATCAGCTTGTAAAGGCCATTATAATGAAAGCAGAAAACCCCGATCGCCGGGCCAGCCAGCAACAATAGTTTCAGAGTAAACCCATCCGGCCAGTATAGCACGCCAAGCCGAAGCGAATAGGCACACCAAAGCGCCATCAGCATCAACACATAGTCCATGGACATCAGGATCGCACGCTTGACATAGCGCGGCAGGCTGATAAGTCCCTGCAAAACCTGGCTACCCGCCTGTGCTGTGCTGTCCTTCAACAGATGATTTTGTATACGCATTGATGGATCATTCTAAAATAACAATAAAGACAGGATTTTCAGCCGACAGGATGGGAAGGATCAGCCCGAAAGTCAAGCAATCGCGGTGTGGTCAGGGGATCAGTCCCCCAAAAGGGGCAGCGACCCTGAAGGTAAGGAAAAACAACCAAAGCACGAAGCTGGCCGCCAGCTCACCGCATGCTGGATGCCACACCCCGTCGTACAGACGATTTTGCAGGGAAAGTTAGTATGCAGGTGGGGTGAAGCCACAGCCTTAGTCCCAGACTTTGACTTCCTCGCCCTTGCCCTTGAGCGCTTCGAGCCGGTTGGAGAGGTAGTGCTGCAGATTTTCATTTTTATAGGACCCGCTATGCACAAAATGTAAAACCGTCTCGAAATGGAAAGGCTTCCAATACCCTGTGAGACGGAAAGCTTCGGCATCGCGCCCGGTTTTTCCAACCACCTTGGCGGCATCACGCGGGAAAAAGCTGAGCGTCGGTGTGAAATGGATCTTCCATTCTCTGGAAAAAGATCGCTCGGACATCACCTTACCTGAAAAGTCTGTCACCTCACGTGAACCCTTGATGTCAATCTGAACAACATGAAAATGCTTTTTCATGAATGCCGCGATCGAGGGCTTGTTGAGGTTAACCTTGTGCAATTCCTTGCAATAGGGGCAGCCCGCCTGCTCATAAATGATCACAAGCTGTTTGCCTGCCTGCGCGGCTTCTTTCAGATCTTCGCTGAGATCAAGGAAACTGTCCTCGAACCAGGGTTGAACAAAAAGCCCGTTGGCACCGGTTTCAACATTATCCCGCGCCGCAGCGCGCGGAAAATACTGGCCATAGGCCGCCACTAAAGAGCTGATGGCAGCACTTTTTAGCAAAAAGGAGCGGCGATTTAATTTCATGTTAACACTCCAAAATTCAGCACATTTATATAAAACCAATTGCAAGCCATGCATCAGCTTAGCATAATTGAAAGCTTCATTCAGCTTAGGTTCAGGCAACATAAACTAATTTTGATCTGTTGCTGGCATGATGTACACAATAGATGACAGCGTTATGTAGCAAATGGATGCCTGCAACCGGCTTTAGCTTTCCCCCCAGTAATGCTGGGGTATCTGAAGAGGGCGCAGATTTTAAAGGTAATAATATACCTCGTTCTGAAACACCGGATCACCGCGAAACGAACGCATCAAGAGGTCACATCTACCAGGAAAAGCATCAGACAGCATAGCACAGGCCTTAAGGACAAAATTTTAACCCTTCACATATCATCCGTTAATAATATGATATCAGCACACACGAACCAGGAATTGATTGATATTATCGCCAGCAAATCACCAGAAAGCGATCAGAACAGCAAAATCGCACTGATAGAGACTATCAGGCGAGAAACACAAGTGAGAAACAAAGGAAATTGACTTGCGTCACATGAGACAAAAATTACATGTAATTATGGCATTTTTGGCGGCTTTTCTCCTGGTAAATCTTGTCGGTGCGGGGGGCGGTATTAACATTGCCTGCGCCAAAAGCAACGTACAGGCCTTTAACGCCTGCATGGCCAGGTGCCATGCCATCAGTTGTCAGGGCGGTGGCTCTGGCAGTTGTAAAAACAAAAAACTGGCCTGTTTTGCTGGTTGTCAGCAATTGATCAAGCCCGTTAATGGCAAAAAATCCGGCAAATACCGCCGTTAAGCCCCTGATATATCACTATAAGCCCCTCAAGAAGGGCTGTGATCACTCTCAAAATCTGAAAATTCACCATCTGTTCACCACCAGTTGCTAGACTGAGGCAAGGGTAAAGCCCTGCAACTGGTACTGTAATGATGATGAAACGAAGATCAGGATGGAAAGTTTTTTCTGCAGCGGGCGGCGCTGCGGCTTTCTTTGCCCTGTTGCTGACAATGACCACGGGCGCAGCTGGCAAAGGGTGTAATCGCCCACAAATTGCCCAGACCTGGATCAATCCCAAAGCGAACCTCAATGAAATTTCCAAATTGGACATTCACTATAATTGCGGTGAAAAACCGATAAAAGCCTACGATCCGCTTTCAGCCTCGCTCTGGATCGTCAAGGCCTATGTTCGCTGCGCCAGGACAGACTGCACCTGGGGCCGGGCCAAAGGCAACACTTACAAGGATGGCAGCATCGTCTCCACCTTCAGCACATTTTCAGCCCTGCGGACCGTCACAATGCTTGATGAAGGCGGCTTGTTAAAGGTGAGTGTGGTGAACAAATTTCGCGACCCCAAACGTCCTACAGAAAATTTTCAATATTATCTGCATCCCGAACAATAAGGCTGCTGCCTAGCGGCGCGGATGCGCCGCATCATAGATAGCAAGCAATTGCTCCCGGTCAACCTCAGTGTAAATTTGTGTAGTTGAAAGGCTGGCATGGCCGAGCAACTCCTGAATTTGCCGCAAATCCGCCCCTGATCCCAAAAGATGCGTTGCAAACGAATGGCGCAGCGCATGTGGTGTCGCCGTATCAGGCAGGTCAAGGAGCTTGCGAATACGCGCCATCAGCAATTGGATCATCCGGGGAGAAAGCGGCCCGCCCCTCGCGCCGCGAAACACCGGTTCATCCGGTGCAAGCTGAAACGGGCAGCTCTCCAGATAGGTTGAAACAGCCTCACCAATCATTGGCAGGATCGGCACCCGGCGCTGTCTTCCACCCTTGCCGTGCACCAGTAACATCTCAACACCGCGCCCTGGCACATCGGTGGGGGTAAGGGCAAGCGCTTCCGATATCCGGAGACCCGCCCCGTAAAGCAGCAGCAAAACAGCCACATCCCGGTTCACTATCCAGCCCTCAGTATCAGGCCCGGTCTCGCCCACCGCCGCAATGCTGTCCGTGGCCTTCGTCACAGCTAGAGGCTTGGGGATAGAGTGACCGATTTTACTGGCTTGGACCAGAGCCAGCCCAGGGGCTTTCATCCCACAGGTTTTTTCCAGAAATTTATAAAACATGCGTGTTGCAGATAAGGCCCGCGCCACGGATCGGTCCGAGGCGCCGCGCTCCCGGCGCTGGGCAAGGAAGGCGCGGAAATCACGGGCCTCAAATTCACCAAGGTCCTGAAGGGCAATCTTTTGATTGTTACGGCGATGAAAAAAACCAAGCAACTGGCGTATGTCCCGCTCATAGCTGATCAGGGTGTTGGCGGCAAGGTTGCGCTCATCGCCAAGATATGACCGCCATCGCCGAAGCGCGACCTTGAGATCATCATCTATGGGCCAGTTATCATAAGGTTCCATACGTCAATCCATCAGCAAAGCCAGACACTAACCCCGTATAAGCGGGCAGTGTAATGCGAATCATACCGGCAACTGTACGCCCAAACTTCAGCCAAAACCTTAAAGTCGGAAAAGTTTTAACAAGCGAAACAATGGGAAAAGAGCCAAAAAACCCAGAAAAAGTGGGCCCGGACAAAGCCTTCATCTTCATCAGGAAAAGTTCTGCGCAAGCCAAATCCCTGTTATTCCTAATTCTTGTAGGTAATCATAAAATTTTTAGGTGGTGTGTTAGCCTCGTCATCAGCCAAAACCAACGGGCTTGGAAAACCAGCCGTCAAAATCATGGTCAGTGCAATAGTCAAATTTGCACCGCTATATGAGGACACAACCAGCACAACATCTCTCTCCACAGCAATGATATGAATGCATTGCGGCAATTGCGATGCGCGGTACCGGCGTCCATAATAGCCACAGAAAAATGAGCAATGAAGGGCAACAAAATGACAAACTCAGGGGAGCAGAAAAAACGTCTCGACCTGTTGCTGGTCGAACAAAAACTGGCCCCGACACGCTCCAAAGCCAGAGATCTGATCAAGGATGGCTATGTGGAAGTGGACGGTGAGGTTGTGAAAAAGCCAGGGGATCTGTGGGCCCCCGCAGCCCGCATCAGAATTTCAGAAGAAGCCCCGCACTATGTTGCTCGTTCCGCCCAAAAACTCGCCCATGCCCTCAGCCTGTTTGATGTCGATGTGAAAGACAAATGCGCTCTCGACATTGGCGCTTCGACCGGCGGTTTCACGGAGGTGTTGCTTGAGCAGGGGGCGCGCCATGTTTACGCGCTTGATGTCGGCCATGATCAACTGCACGAAAATCTGCAAAGGAACCCCCGGGTCATCAATCTTGAAGGCCGGGATGCCCGCTCACTAACCAGCAACGATTTCAAGGAGCCTCCCGGTATCATCACCGCAGATCTGAGTTTCATCTCCTTGACAAAGGCGATAAAGGTGCCGCTGGAACTGGCCGCCCCCGGTGCCTGGGTCATTGCACTCATCAAGCCGCAGTTCGAAGTGACAAAAGCTGATCTGAACAAGAAAGGGGTGGTGATGAATGAGGCAACCCGTCTGGCCGCGGTCAAACGGGTGCAGAAATGGTTTGCCAGTCAGCCTGGCTGGCACATCATTGGCACAAGCCCCTCCCCGATCAAGGGCCATGCCGGCAATCAGGAATATCTCATCTGCGTTGGCCACGAAGAATTCTAATGAAGAAAACTAATGAGGAAGGCTGAAAAAAAGAAGACACAAGCTGAAGGCGGGCTATTGATCGCGTTTTGTAAAGGCCCTGAACCGGCAATCTTGCTCAGGCGCCTACAAACGTGCCCTGGTAAATCGAGCGAACCTGCCGCCGGTGCTGCTGGGCCCGGTGCTCAATCAGGTAGATACCCTGCCAGGTACCGAGCGCCAGCTCACCCTGGTAGACCGGAAGAGTAAGGGAAGTATCCGTTAGCATGGTTTTAATATGGCCAGGCATATCATCGCGCCCCTCAAGGTGATGCTTGTAATTCCGCTCATAGGGGGCCAGCGCTTCAAGCGCAGCAATCAGATCATCCCGGACCGTCGGGTCAGCATTTTCCTGAACGGTCAGGGAAGCCGATGTGTGCCGCACAAACAGCGTCACAGTTCCCATCTCCGCACCGATCTCCTCAAGCCAGGTGCGTATGTCTGATGTGATCATCAAAAAGGCAGTTGGCGTTGTATCAAAAGAAAAAAGTTTTGTTTCTTGTCCAAGCGTTGCAGCCATGGAGCATCCCTTCACTGGATATTTAGAACAAGGTGAGGGTTTTCGCAGATGAATGCAATTGCAAACAGCCCTCAGCAATGGTTAAACTTGCAGAAACCGGCAAAAGTGAAATGAGATCAGTTGATGCACAGACAATCATCACGGTTGACCATCAAGACAAACAGCTTTTATTTATCACAAGAAAACGCAGTGGATACCAGGGACAGCTAAGTAAAACATATGACTGAGAACATTTTTGAACAGAAACTGGATAAAAATCAGGCCAATTACCAACAGCTTTCACCGCTGTCATTTTTCAGCCGTACGGCCTCTATCTATCCCGATCATATCGCCATCATCCATCAAACGCAGCGCATCACCTATAAAACCTTTTATCAGCGCAGTGTGCAATTAGCCAGCCAGCTTAACAAACTGGGTATCGGCAAAGGTGACACGGTCTCCGTCATGCTCTCAAACACCCCCGCAATGCTTGAGGCTCACATGGGTGTCCCCATGACCGGGGCGATATTACACTCAATGAACACGAGACTGGAGCCGCAAACCATCGCCTTTCAGATGGACCATGCTGAGACGAAACTGCTCATCACTGATCTTGAATTCTCTGACACCATGAAAGCAGCGCTTGAAATTGCAGGTGTCAAACCGATTGTCATTGATTATGAAGACAAGGAACATGACATTGAAGGCGAGCGCCTCTCTGACCTGGATTATGATGTCTTTGTCGATGAAGGTGATCCGACATTTCAATGGTCACTGCCCTCCGATGAATGGGACGCCATCTCCCTGAATTATACCTCCGGTACCACCGGCAACCCGAAGGGTGTTGTCTATCATCACCGCGGCGCCGCGATGATATGTTATGCCAATACCATAGCCACCGGGATGGGTGCTCATCCGGTTTATTTATGGACGTTGCCGATGTTCCACTGCAATGGCTGGTGCTTTCCCTGGTCTTTGTCTGTGGTGGCAGGAACCCACGTCTGCCTCAGATGGGTTCGGGCGAGGGCAATGTATGACTCCATTGTGGATCATAAGGTAACCCATCTCTCCGGTGCCCCCATTGTCATGGCGACCCTGTTGAACGCCGAGCCGGACGAAAAACGCGAGATCACCCACACCGTCGCCTTCAATCATGCCGCCGCCCCGCCGCCCCAGGCTGTCCTTGATCGGATGATTGAAGCAGGCTTTAAACTCACCCATCTTTACGGCCTGACAGAGACATACGGCCCGGCAGTTATCAATGAATGGAACAACCAGTGGGACAGCCTCAGCCCGGACGAGATCGCGAGGAAACGTGTGCGCCAGGGCGTTCGTTACCCGGCCCTTGAAGACCTGACAGTGAAAGACCCGATAACTATGGAAACGGTGAAAGCCGACGGCGAAACCTTGGGTGAGGTTATGTTTCGCGGAAATATTGTAATGAAGGGTTATCTGAAAAATGAACAAGCCAGCAACGAAGCCTTTGCTGGCGGTTGGTTCCATTCTGGTGATCTGGCGGTGCTCCACCCGGACGGTTATATCCAGCTCAAAGACCGCTCGAAGGATATTATCATCTCAGGCGGGGAAAATATTTCATCCATTGAGGTAGAAGATGTTCTCTATAAAAATCCAGCTGTCAATGCGGCCGCTGTTGTCGGCATTCCCCATGAAAAATGGGGCGAAACCCCCTGCGCCTTTATTGAGCTTGTAGAAGACGTCAGCATAAGTGAAGAAGATCTGATCGCCTACTGCCGGGAAAATATGGCCCGCTACAAGTGCCCCTCCCGTATTATTTTCGGAGATTTGCCAAAGACTTCAACTGGAAAAATACAAAAATTCAAATTGCGTGAAATGGCTCAAACCACGTAACTGGGCTTCAATTCAGAGAATAATTGTTATCCATATTCCAATTTTGAAAAATTTTGTTATACTTAAAAACGAAAGGCTCAGGCCTTCCTTAACCTTGGTTCTATATATAAAAACAAGAGTTTAAGAGCCCGCGGAACGTTTAGGGAAACGCTCAGATGGTAACCGGATTGGTCGGTACCATTTCAAGGACAGATTGGCCAACAGATTGGCCATAAGCCCGTTGGCTCTCTTTATAAGTTGGCAAGCGCACCAACGCCGTGTCGGATAATTATGGAAACGCAACAGCGAATAAGTGCCTGGCCCTCCTTGATCAAAAAGAGAAAGACACGCCAATGACAACCAAAAAAACTGCAAATGAGAATCAGACAAATCCTGTAGACTCAGCAAGGGGTCTCGCCAAAAAGAACATCGAGGAAATAAAGAACGCTCAGGAACAATTCCTGATGGCGATGAGTTCAGCGCAAAATACGATGTTGCAGTCGGCAGGGCTGGGCACGCCGGCAGCAGCAGATGACCTGAATGAGAAGGCTTTCAAATTTATCAAGGCCAATCTGGATTCCGGGTACGATTTTGCCACCAAGATGGTCGATGCAACAGACATCACCGAAGCCGTCGATCTGCAAAATGATTTCATTCGCAAACAAATTGAAGCCTACACCGAGCAGGCGCAGGAATTCTCCGATGCGATGATCCATAATTCTGATGATGATGACGATTAAGCACAGATCTAAAAATAGAAAGGCCGTTCAAACGTGAACGGCCATGCCGGACTGGTCAGAATGTAATCTCTAACTTTTCTTAACCGGTTCCAGCGCAATAAATTTCGCTTTGTTTGTGGCCTTGCGCTCATTTTTGGTGATGAAATCAAAAACCTCAGGGAACACGCCGTTCCTGAACTTTGAGCCATTGAAGATACCGTAATGGCCAACACCCTTCTGCTCATAATGAACTTTCTTTGAGGCAGGCAATTGATCGCAAAGATCATGCGCAGCATGGCATTGCCCAACGCCGGTGATGTCATCAAGCTCACCCTCAACTGTCATAAGTGGGACTTGTGTAATGGCGCTGGTGTTAATTTTGTGGGCGCCATATTTCATCTCACCTTTCGCCAGTGATTTTTTCATGAACACCTCTTCGACCGTATCAAGATAAAACTCTGCGGTTAGATCCATGACAGCCAGATATTCATCATAAAATGTTTTGTGTTTATCAGAGGACTCATCATCCCCCCGTATCAGGTCAACAAAGTGCTTGTGGTGTGATTCCGCATGCATATCAAAATTCATCGACATAAAACTGCTGAGCTGCATAAAACCCGGATAAACCAGCCGCCCCGCCCCGGGATACGTCCAGGGTACGGTGGTGAGCACATGGCGCCTGAACCAGTCAATATCTTTTTCAGCTGCAAATTTATTCACCGCAGTCGGGTTGACACGTGTATCAATCGGTCCACCCATCAGCGTCATGCTGTTGGGAACGTAAGGGGAGCCAATGGCCTCCATATGCGCAACAGCCGCCAACAGCGGAATAGAGGGCTGACAAACCGCAACGGGATGCACATCCCCCTTAAACAGATTCATGATTTTGATAAGATAGGTGACATAATCATCAAGATGAAACTCACCCATGTAGCCTGGAACCATGCGCGCATCAACCCAGTCAGTGATGTATACTTCAGCATGGGGCAGCAGATGTTCCACCGTGCCGCGCAGCAGGGTCGCATAGTGGCCGGACATCGGCGCGATCAGTAAAATTTTAGGTGATTTTCTGCGGACGCTGTCTGGCAGATCTCTTTCAAAATGCAACAGCCGGCAGAAGGGTGAACGCCAGACTTTACGTATGTTGATATGAACCTTGCGCCCGTCAACAACCGTATCGTGAAGGCCGAACTCCGGCTTGCCATATTGGCGAGTAGCGCGCTCAAACACTTCAAACATGGCTGACATCGAGCGCCCCATCGGGGTTTGGGCAACTGGGTTCAATGGGTGATGAAACACATAACGTCCGGTCTTGGCGGCCATACGTGCGGGATGGAGCATCGCACGATTAAATTCAAACCACTGATAGAGCATAATCTTATCCTTTTGTGTCTGTGTCTCATGATCAGTCGTTGTGTGATCAGGGATCAATAACTGTTTTCATGTAAACTCCCGACTTCCCTCAATCCTGCTTTGTAGATATTTTCTGAGAACCTCCCCCGAGATCAGAAAAATGCAGTCAAAAAGATTCAGCGTAAACAAGTGTTGTAATAAAGCACATTCCTGTATTTATACATAGCGCTAACAGCTTAAGTTCACAATAGCGCCAAACCCACGCAGTAGACACCATTAGCCAGTCATGTCCAATTAGACGTTATAATGATATTGAATTAAGAACTTGGTTTAGTAAGCCACAAATCATATAACTCATTGATATTATAAAAATAATTATCAGGATTTCAAGAAAAGATAGATTGATCACCCTCAAAATAAATTTGATCTGCGTCAAAAAGTCCCCCCTAAAATGCATATAATGAGGCCAAGGCCAACAATGAAGGGACCGATAGACAAGATAACAACCCCGAAATTAATCAATATATAACCATGGGGTGCCGCAAACGATCATTAGGGTTAGTCTTGGCGAACTGCACCTCATTTTAAATATAGTGCCATATTTTTAGGTATAATAAAGAATAATAGTCTCGAATACCGGGTGCTGGAAATATAAATTAACCAGTTGTTAAGGCGATTCAAATTTAACAAGTCATTAAGGACTATGATCATCATCCAACACGAGCAACCACAGGAAACGGTAGGCAATCCAGGTGACTGGGGCGCATAGGAACTGAAATGGGTGTCAAGCAGAGGAAAAAGACGAAGAAAAAATTAGAGGAGTTTGCTCTGGCTCCTGAAGACTCTGCGATCAAAATTGCCAATGTCATGGACCATAGCCATCGTCTGGTCACTGATTTCTGGGCCCGTCAGACCAAACAGATGACGGGAATGGATTTCCAGTTCTTTGATCCCTACTCGGCCGGCCGCGCCCTTATGGAGCTCGGCAGCCAGATGATGACCAACCCCGCCAAATACGAAGCCATGATGAATGAGGCCGCTCTCAATCATTATCAGCTGCTGCAATCCATGCTGGATCGCGTCTCCGGTAAACAAACAATGCCGATCATTGAGCCGGATCCGAACGATAAACGCTTCAGAGATGAAGCCTGGTCAGAAAATCTGATGTCTGACTTTATCAAACAATCTTATCTGATCACATCCAAATACATGAACAATATGGTGCATGATCTGGATAATCTTGATCGGGAAAGCCACGACAAGGTCAAATTCTATACCCGTCAGTTTATCAATGCGATATCACCGGCAAACTTTGCGACAACCAATCCGCAGGTATTGAAAAGAGTTCAGCAAACCGGGGGTAAAAGCCTGATCAGCGGCATGGAAAACCTGCTGAATGATCTCGAACGCGGGCAGGGTAAACTGAAAATCAGTCTGACCGATGAAAACGCATTTGAAGTTGGTAAAAATGTTGCGACCACAAAGGGCAAAGTGGTTTATCAAAATGATCTTATGCAGCTTATCCAATACGCACCGAGCACCAAGAAAGTGCATCGCCGCCCGATTCTGTTTGTGCCGCCCTGGATCAATAAATATTATGTCCTCGATCTGCAGGAGAAAAACAGCCTGATCAAATGGACCGTGGACCAGGGCTTTACGGTGTTTGTCATTTCCTGGGTCAACCCCCGCAAGGACCTCGCCAAAAAAAGTTTCGACGATTATATGCTCGAAGGGCCGCTTGCGGCCATTGATGCCATAAACGAAGCAACAGGGGAAAAAGAGGTCAATCTTCTCGGCTTTTGCATCGGGGGCATTCTGAGCGTGGCCACCCTGGCCTATATGACCGCGAAAAAGGACAGGCGCGTCAAGGCCGCCACCTTCCTGACCACCATGGTGGACCTGACCGACATCGGCGAAAGCTCCATTTTTATTGATGACGCCCTCTTGAAATCCATGGAAAAATACATGAATAATAAGGGCTATCTTGAGGGTCATCACATGTCCAACATGTTTGCCATGTTGCGTGAAAATGACCTCATCTGGTCCTTTGTCGTTAATAATTATCTGCTGGGCAATGAACCACTGCCCTTTGATTTATTGTACTGGAACTCGGATGGCACCCGGCTTCCCGCCTCCATGCTGATCTATTATCTGCGCAATTTTTACAAAAAGAACGGTCTGATGAAACCCGGCGTGATTGAGCTGAACGGGGTGAAGGTCGATATTGAAAAGATAAAAACCACCAGTTATTTTCTCTCTACCAGGGAAGATCACATTGCCCCGTGGCGCTCCTGCTATCCGGCCGTGAATAAATTCAAGGGCCCGGTCCGGTTTGTTCTTGGCGGGTCAGGTCATATCGCAGGTGTTGTGAACCCGCCCAAAGCCAGGAAATACGGCTATTGGACAAATCAGAAGAAATATGATGACCCGGATGTCTGGTTGGAAAACGCCAAGAAACATGAAGGCTCCTGGTGGGAAGATTGGGGCAAATGGTTAAAGCGGCGCGGCGGCGGCATGGTGCCCGCCCGCATCCCTGGTAAGGGAGGGCTCACCGCAATTGAAAACGCCCCGGGCACCTATGTAAAAATCCGCCTCAGCGAATGAATTATTCGCAATTCACCTTGAACTTACGCACCATGATATTGTCCGTTTCATCAATCTCCTTGATTTTATTATAGGGATCAACAACGGCATATACCGTAACAGGGTTATCGCGAATTTCAGTTTTCAAAATGCCATCATCAATCAATCCGGACGTCGCACGACGAACAAGGATATAGGTCTCCTCCCGGTTCAGTGTGCCGGTTGCCTTGTGGCCAAGGTCGGTTTGAAATTTACGTATGGCGCGCCGGGTAATCGGCCCTTTGATGCCGTCAAATTCCCGCGGGCCATAGCCAAGCACATAGAGCGCCTTTTGCTGATAGCGTATGGAGGCGGCATCGAAATTGGTGATGCGGGTAATCTGCGGCGTAAAGTTTCGGCCCTGTTTGACGGTGCCGCGCCCGGCTGCAAAATCCTTGGTCTGAATTTCACCCGGCGCGAATGAGTTGAGCCACCTGACTTCATGTTTGATATCAAGCGCCGTTGGCACATAAACCGCCAGCAATGGCGTTACCACCAGCCGTTTGGCGCGGCCACCACCATCATTCTTGACGGCGATAACACCTCTGAACATGGGCTCCCTTGTGTTGCAGCCAACGAACTCAATCGAAGATTCTTCTTCAATGATATAAAGATTGGGAAGATCCTTGGCAAATGCCGCGGCACTGGTAAAGCTCAGAGCGGCGGCACCAAACACAGCCAGCGCTGAACGTTTGAAAGATAGGTAAGGTCTCATCCTGGAACTCCTTTAATCTGAAAACTTGAGCAACAGTAAGCGCCGCAATCTGAACGGAAGATGAGCGACTGCTTTAGAAAAGGTTCAGAAAAATTGAAAGATGTTCAATATTTCAGCCAAAAACCGGCCAAAGGGCCGCTTGGCCGGCCAATGCTAGGGCAAGAATCTGGCATCAAAAGGGTTGGGAGGCGGCCAGAAAAGAACCTGTGGATCAAAGGGAGTAAGAGCCGGTGGGTCGCAAATGCGTTTCAGGGGATTATGGGACATACAGCCACCCCGCTGGTGGGCGGCAGGTCAGGCATTGCCAATCAGTATCCCGGCTGCAAACACAATCAGCCCCCCGACGACAATTTCAAAGGCCGCTCTGAGAAACTTGGTATCCATATAACGTGACCTGATCCAGGCAATCACCCAAAGCTCAACCAGCACTACCGCAATGGCGATGGCCGTTGCCCAGTAAAAATCAGTGATGAGGTAGGGGATGGTGTGACCAAGCCCGCCAACAGAAGTCATGATGCCGGTTATCCAGCCGCGCAAAACCGGGCTGCCTCGTCCGGTTAAAATCCCATCATCAGAAAGCGCCTCAGTGAACCCCATGGAAATGCCGGCCCCGACAGAGGCCGCCGCCCCAACCAGAAATGTCTCCCATGTATTTTGTGTGGCAAAGGCGGCGGCAAACAGCGGTGCCAGCGTCGAAACGGAGCCATCCATCAAGCCAGCAAGACCCGGCTGTACATATTGCAGCACAAACAGCCGGTTGCGCGTCTCCTCTTCGCTGTCAATGGCCTGATCATCAAGATATTCTTCCTGAAGGCGTTCCGCGAGCGTTTCATGCTCACGTTCAGCGATCGCCAGATCGCCAAGCAATTTGCGAATGGAGGTATCCTGCGCCCGCGCCTGCGCTTTTTCATAAAAACGCCGTGTTTCAAACTCGATCACTTCAGCTTGCTGGCGCACAGCATCAAGTCCAAGCGTTTCATCCAGCCAGATCGGTTTATGTTCAATAAACCCCTGCACATCACGTGCCCTGATAAGCGGAATGGTGGTGCCAAATTTTTCTTCAAAACTGTCGATCAGCAGCCGCCAATGTTCATTTTCTTCCCTGGCCAGCTCTTCAAACACTTTTGCCGAATTTGGATAATTGGCCCTCAGCCCTTCAGCATAGTTAAGGTATATCCGTCCATGCTCCTCCTCTTGCGAGATGGCCAGTGCCAAAATCTCTTTCTCACTCAGTTCGCTAAATGGTCGTTTTTTTGAAAAAGCGCGCAGCATGCTTTTATCCTCAGTATAAAAAGCCCGAACAATATAAAGTGCAAACATCGAGCTGCAAATCCGGACAATCCTGACAAAATTAGAATAATTCTAATATCAATGCAATGTGCAAACAATCCCCCGGCCGGAAAAGCCCTGAAACCGGGCCGTTCACACTTCTTCAAATAAGAGAACGTAAAATTTATCCCGCAAGCACCGCCTCCAACTTATACTATATCCCGTCAGTCAGGCGTGAGCACCGGCTGAGCAAGCGCAGACAACGGAGAGACCCATGGGATTTGTTGACAATGTTTTAGATCGTTTGGGCCACTGGATCGCCAATCGCCTGGAGACGCCATTATCAGGCTATGAGCCCTTCACCCCCTCTGACCCTGAAACTCTGCGCCGCATTCTCCAGCCAGGTGATATTTTGCTGGTGGAAGGCAATCAGAAACTCTCAGCCGCGATCAAATATCTCACCCAGTCCACCTGGTCTCATGCCGCGCTTTATGTGGGGGACGTTCTCCACGAAAAGGGCACGCAGAATGAAAATGGCGGCAATTGCCTGATAGAGGTGGAGCTGGGTGTCGGTTGCATAGCGGTGCCGCTTTCCAAATATGAAACATTCAACACCCGCATATGCCGGCCGATCAATTTAACCCCGGAAGACCGCGAAGCCGTCGTCCGTTTCATGGTTGATCACATCGGCATTCAATATGACACAAGGAATATCCTTGATCTCGCCCGTTATCTGTTTCCAACGCCGCCCATACCAGTACGCTGGCGCCGCCGGATGCTGCAAATGGGCTCAGGCGAGCCAACAAGGGCGATTTGCTCAACCCTGATCGCCAAGGCCTTTCAAAAAGTGCGATACCCCATACTTCCCAACATTGAGCGCCGCCCCGGCCAACGCCGCGTCACAAGCTATTACAGCCGCCGGGAAATTCTTCATATCCGCCATTACAGCCTCTTTACCCCAAGAGACTTCGACCTCTCCCCCTTCTTTCAGATCATCAAGCCAACCATTGAATATGGTTTTGACTATAAACGCGTCAGATGGGCCAAAACCAAAGGAGAAACCACGACCCCGCCGGAGGGCGCCGCAGAAAGCGCGAATGACAACCAAAAAGCGAAAGAAAAAGAAAATTCAAAGGATAATCCCTGAGACATAAAGCCGGCGGGGTAAAGAAAAACTCAACTGGCTTCATCAAACACTTGGCGGCGCGTGCAATCAGTGGTAACACGCTTTCTCATGAGTGAAACACCCTTAAAAAATATCCGTAACTTTTCCATCGTCGCCCACATTGACCATGGCAAATCGACACTTGCTGACCGCCTCATCCAACTGTGCGGCGGCCTGACTGCGCGTGAAATGCAGGAACAGGTTCTTGATAATATGGAGATAGAGAAGGAACGCGGCATCACCATCAAGGCGCAAACCGTGCGCCTGGACTATCAGGCAAATGATGGTGAGACCTATCAGCTTAACCTTATTGACACCCCCGGCCATGTGGACTTTGCCTATGAGGTATCCCGTTCATTATTTGCGGTTGAAGGCTCTCTGCTTGTCGTCGATGCCAGTCAGGGCGTAGAGGCGCAAACCCTCGCCAATGTTTACAAGGCCATTGAGAATGACCATGAGATCGTCACGGTCCTCAACAAGATCGACCTGCCCGCCGCCGAGCCGGAGCGCATCAAAACCCAGATAGAAGACGTTATTGGTCTTGATGCTTCCGAGGCGGTTGAAATCTCAGCCAAAACCGGGCTGGGCATCGAAGATGTTCTTGAAGCCATCGTCACCAGATTGCCAGCCCCAAAAGGTGAGCGGGCCGCCCCTTTGAAAGCCATGCTGGTTGACAGTTGGTATGACGCATATCTAGGTGTTGTGGTGCTCGTGCGCATCATTGATGGGGTTTTGAAAAAAGGCCAGAAAATCAAGCTGATGTCCACTGATTCCAATTATCTTGTTGACCGGGTCGGTGTCTTTCGCCCCAAGCAGCAATTAACGGATGAGCTGGGCCCCGGAGAGATCGGCTTTTTCACAGGTGCCATCAAGCAGGTGGCGGACACCCGCGTTGGTGACACGGTTACAGAAGAGAAAAACCCATGTGAAACCCCCCTGCCGGGGTTCCAGCCGGCCCAGCCCGTTGTGTTCTGTGGCCTGTTCCCCGTAGACAGTTCCGAGTTTGAAAATCTGCGTGATGCCATGGGCAAATTACGCCTCAATGATGCCAGCTTTGAATATGAAATGGAAACCTCTGCCGCGCTGGGTTTTGGCTTCCGCTGCGGCTTTCTTGGTCTCCTGCATCTGGAAATCATACGGGAGCGCCTTGAGCGTGAGTTTGACATAGAACTCATCACCACGGCCCCCTCCGTGATCTATAATGTTTACATGAATGACGGCACTATGAAAGAGCTGCATAACCCGGCTGACATGCCGGATGTCGTTAAAATTGATCACATAGAAGAACCCTGGATCACGGCAACCATTCTGGTACCGGATGAATTTCTCGGCGCGGTTCTGAAATTATGCGAAGACCGGCGCGGCCGTCAGAAGGATCTGACCTATGCTGGCGCCCGCGCTATGGTTGTTTATGAGCTTCCCTTGTCCGAGGTGGTGTTTGACTTCTATGACCGCTTGAAATCAGTGACCCGCGGCTATGCCTCATTTGACTATCAGCTGCTGGGTTACGAAAGCGGCAATCTGGTGAAAATGTCAGTGCTGGTCAATGCCGAACCGGTGGACGCCCTCTCCATTATGGTTCACCGCGACCGGGCTGAAGCACGCGGCCGCGGCATGTGCGAGAAATTAAAGGAACTGATCCCCCGGCACCTCTTCAAGGTGCCGATCCAGGCTGCAATTGGCGGCAAGGTCATCGCCCGGGAGACCATCGCAGCACTGCGAAAAGATGTAACTGCCAAATGTTATGGCGGCGACATCACAAGGAAGCGCAAGCTCCTTGATAAGCAAAAGGCCGGCAAGAAAAAAATGCGCCAGTTTGGTAAAGTTGAGATACCTCAGGATGCCTTCATTCAGGCCCTTAAAATGGATGATAATTAA
>CAYGPF010000008.1:38077-60549 GCA_964351785.1 uncultured Rhodomicrobium sp. | reverse complement strand
GCATCAGAAGGCCCAGATAGAAGGGCCGGATGCGTAGTGGGCATCAGAAGGCCCAAGACAGAAGGGCCGGATGCGTAGTGGGCATCAGAAGGCCCAAGACAGAAGGGCCGGATGCGTAGTGGGCATCAGAAGGCCCAAAAATTTCCCGCTTCATTGACGGCATTTGCGCCAATGCGCAAATGTGCCGTGAGATAAATCATGCAATCCACCCGTTGCATCTTTGCCCGGTCCCGACAATAATAGGGCAGGCAACGAAACGGAGCGGCAACGCAAACACTCATGGAAAAACCAGTAAGTAAACCCGTAAGCAAATCTGGGGCAAAACCAAAAAGGCGCAAAAAAGCACCTGTTAAGAATGCCACAGAGAAAAACATCATCGCCCTGATTTACGATTTTGATGGCACCCTCTGCCCCAAAAACATGCAGGAATATGCGTTTCTGCCAAAGATAAAAATCAACCCCAAAACCTTCTGGCGGGAAGTGGGCAAACTCTCGGTCGAGCGCGATGCCGAGCCCCTCATCACATATATGCATTTGATGTATCAAAAAGCCCAGGAAAAGGGTGTGCATATTTTAAGGGATGACCTGGTGGCGCAGGGCCGCGACGTGGAATTCTGCCCCGGTGTTGAAAAATGGTTTGATCTCATAAAGACGTATGTTGATAAGGCCTCAAACAGTCAGGTTGAGGTCCGCCATTATTTGATTTCATCCGGGTTGAAAGAGATTGTCGAGGGCACAAAAATTTATGATCAGTTTTATAACGTATTCGCCTCGGAATATTATTTTGACGCCTATCAGCTCCCCTATCCGAAACGGGTGATCACTGACACATCAAAAACCCAGTATCTCTTCCGCATAAACAAAGGGGTGGAGGATGTGAACAAATCCATCAACACTCACATGCCGGAAAAAGAACGCCCCATCCCCTTTTCCCAGATGATCTATTTTGGTGATGGAGAGACCGACGTCCCCTCGATGGCGGTCACCCGCCAGAACAAGGGCGCTGCCATTGCCGTCTACCCAAAAGGCAAAACCGCTAAAACCTGCAAAAACCTGTTTAATGTGGGGCGTGTTGATTTCTACGCCGAAGCCGATTACAGCGCCAATTCAGACCTGCACAAACGCACTCTGATGCTCATTGATCGCATATTGTGCGACATCAGGATCAGAAAAGAAAAGGCCGGGCTGGAAAAATAAGCTGCTGATTATTTGCGTCTCAAATCAATCTGTTATGCTGCGCAAACCAACAAAATAAGGCCGGAAAAGCACTGAGAACAGTATTGACAAGTAAAAACTACCATCAAATCGAACCGGAATGGGAAGAATAAAGTGTTTATAAGTAAGGCGGGAAGTAGTATCAAACAAGGAGAGGCGGGCGCCGCAGTACATTTTTAAATCATATTAATGTGCGAAACCGGGCGCGCCACCTATATTTGAATTTACAGTAGCATAAAAAGGTCGCAATTACTAGATCAAAAGTACATAAATAAAGCACGGCAACAGGTTGAAAAGGCAGGCAGAGGCAAGCCCATGAACAATAAATGCAAATCAATGAACCACATATTCCGGTTGGTGGCCGGCATGGTGTTGGTGAGTGCGTTGCTGGCTTCAACCCTGAGCGGTCAGCTCAGTGCGGCTGATAAAAAGACGGATACAAAAAAAGCGGAAACAAGCGAAGAAAAATTAACGTCCCAAAAAGATAAGGCAGAAAAGAAAAAGCCAAATCTGAAAAAGTTAAAAGCCGCAATACCTGCCAAAAGATTGTTTGGTTTCGTTCTGGGCAGCGCACCGTTGAAGGCAAAGGCCATTGGCTATTATACAAGGGGCTGCCTTGCTGGTGGTCAGGCACTCAAGGTTGATGGCCCGGCCTGGCAGGCGATGCGCCTTTCCCGAAACCGAAACTGGGGCCACCCGAAGCTGATATCCTTCATTGAGACCTTTGCCAAAAATGTCCGTGAAAAAGACGGCTGGCCAGGTGTTCTGGTTGGCGATCTTTCGCAGCCAAGGGGTGGACCAATGCTGACGGGTCACCGCAGCCATCAGATGGGGCTGGATGCAGACATCTGGCTGAACCCGATGCCGGATCGTCGTTTATCCGGCAAGGAAAGGGAGGAAACCTCGGCAATATCTATGCTGGATAAATCAGGCCTCAAGGTCAACCCAAAGGTCTGGACAGAAAATCATGTGAAGGTCATTAAGCGGGCAGCAGAATTTTCTGAAGTACAGCGCGTACTTGTTCACCCGGCGATCAAGAAAGCCCTTTGCACAGCCGCCGGCGATGACCGGACCTGGCTGCGGAAAATCCGCCCCTGGTATGGGCACCATTATCACATGCACATTCGTTTGAAATGCACAGAAAAAAGCTGCAAGGCGCAGGGCGGCGTCCCCGCTGGCGATGGCTGCGGCAAGCAGCTGGATCACTGGTTTGATCTATTGAAGCGCCCGGCAAAACCAAGGTGCATTGCAGGCAGCGTTGTGAAAAAAGGGAAAAAATGGGTCTGCACCTGCTCAAAAAAATTAAAAAGAGTGGCGTTAGGCAAAGGCGGCGCTGCGAAATGCGTCCAGGAAGACGGCACCATCCCCAAGCCGAAAATCATCCGAAAAAATATAAACTGGATGCCGGCTGCCTGCCGCAACGTGCTTTTTGCTGGAAAGACCCCTGTTTTCAAAACCCTCAAAATGCCGGAAGCCATTGATCTGCCAATCAGAAAAGCGGCCGCCAAAGCAATGGCAATTATGAAAAAACAGGAAGATGCGCCCCCTGCCGAAGAGAACCCGTAAAAATCGGAAAAATTTCTTCGCCGCTCTCAGATAGAGGGGGCAAGCTCGGCCCAAAGATCATATTCATCCGAGTGGGTGACCCTCACCCTCACCCGGTCACCCGCGGCAAGTTCGGTTTGACCATTTAAAAACACACAGCCATCAATCTCCGGCGCATCCCAGACAGAGCGGGCAATCGCCCCCTCTTCATCCACCTCATCAACCACCACTTCTATCTCTCGGCCGACCCGGCGTGCCAGAACCCGCGCGCTCACTTCCTGAGCTTTCGCCATGAACCGGTGCCAGCGCTCTTCCTTGACCGCCAATGGCACATGATCCGGCAATTCATTGGCCCGGGCCCCTTCAACATTTTCATATTTGAAGCAGCCAACCCGGTTAAGTTCAGCAGCGTCAAGAAAGTCAAGCAGCTGTTCAAAGTCTTCGTCCCGCTCCCCCGGAAAACCAACAATAAATGTCGAGCGTACGGCAAGATCCGGGCAAACGCTGCGCCAGGTGGCCAGCCGTTCAAGCACTTTCTCCCCGTGGGCCGGGCGCCGCATGCGCTTAAGGACAGACGGGCTGGCATGCTGAAACGGAATATCAAGATAAGGCAACACCCGGCCCTCAGCCATCAGGGGCATCACCTCATCAACATGCGGGTAAGGGTAGACATAATGCAGTCGCACCCAGGCACCGAGGTTGCCAAGTTCTTCAGCAAGCGTTAAAAACCGCGCCGCAACCTGCCGGCCCCGCCACTCATCTTCGGCATATTTGAGATCAAGCCCGTAGGCGCTGGTGTCCTGGGCAATCACCAGCAGCTCCTGGCAGCCGGCTTCAACAAGGCTTTCAGCTTCCTTCAGAACATATTTGATCGGCCGGGATTTGAGCGGCCCGCGAATGGAAGGGATAATACAGAACTGGCATTTGTGGTTGCAACCTTCTGATATTTTTAGATAGGAATAATGCCGCGGCGTCAATTTAATGCCGGAGGGCGGCACGAGATCGATCAACGGATTGGGGGTGAGAGGGGCGGCCCTTTGCACCTCGCTGACAACTTCTTCATATTGCTGCGGGCCTGTAATGGCCAGAACATTCGGATGCTGGCTGCGAATTTTATCAGCTTCACCAACAAGACAACCCGTCACAATCACCCGGCCATTTTCATTCATCGCTTCGGAAATGGCGTCAAAGCTTTCCGCTTTAGCGCTGTCGATAAAGCCGCAGGTGTTGACAATAACCACATCAGCCCCGTCATAGGAAGGTGCGACCTCATAACCGGTGGCACGCAATTTTGTCAGGATGCGCTCAGAATCAACCAGCGCTTTCGGACAACCCAAACTAACAAACCCAACCTTTGGCGCACTGTGCGGCATAAAAAACCCTTAAAAAATGAAATGAAATCACTAAGTCTGCGTGGTGCGATGAATTACCGGCCTTGTCAAGGCGAAACGGGCGCTCATCATTCACACTGGTAATTGGCGCTGGCATATATAGCGCTTATATGTGGGCTCAGGTAAGTGGCTCGGGAAACTGGTTCAGGCCACACGTGAGCAAGCTATGTTGTCTTCTGCGTGGCGGGGCTGTGGCTATGGGAGATAATGCCTGTTGGGTGCCCGCGACGCTCTAAACATGGCATCTTGCTGATGCGTCTGATGTGCAAGCGGTCTGTGGCTTGCTGTTATCTGCAGCGTTTGCAGTTAACCCGGGCAGAGAAGAAAAATTATTGCAGCACCCCATCCAGAAGATTGCCGTTTTCACCGTTCCCCTCAATCATGCCATCAAGCAGGTTTTTCATATCATCACCTGATATTTTCTTCTTCTTCAGCTCTTTCACAGCTTTCTTGACGGTCTCGACTGTGTCATCAATGGCCTGGGCATTGTTCTTCAAAAGCCCTTTCGTATCGGGGAGGATTTTTGGGTTTGCCAGGGGCCCTTTGATTCGCAGAGGAATTTGCAGCCCCTTGAGGTCAGTGTTGCCGCCCTGCCCGCGTAAACTGGCAACAAGCTTGGGTTGCAGCCCATAATCGATCTGCTCCATTGGCAGGTTCACAATACCCTGGCCATTCATCCGCACCAACGGCCCTTTCATTACAAGGTCCTCATTTTTAATCATGCCCTTGTCAATGGTGAAGCTAGCAGTCATTTCACTGAAATCAGTTTTCTCGGAGGACCCACCAGCAACAGCTGAAAGATCACCTTTTTGTAATTTGCGCAGCGCACCAGGAATATTCAGCCCCTCAATCGCCCCATCAAGAACAGCCATATTCCCTGTGCCCTTAAGGGTCGAGATAAGCTCTTTTTGGGTTTGTCCGGCACTGGTTATATCGAGCGTGATGTCGGCCAGACCGGAGAGAAAATCAAGCCCGGCACTCTGTATCAGCAGTGGTTTCATCTGAACCTTCTTCAGGGCCACCCGGCTTTTCAGATCCGGCCGCGCCTTACTGCCGTTTAGGGAAAGCGCCAACTGGCCGGTCCCGCCATAGATCTCGAATTTGGGCAATTGGGCCGTTACCAACCCGGCATTTATCTTCGCGTTCAACCGTGCCTTTTGCACTGTGTGTCCAAGGGCAACAAGCTGCGCCGCATCAATCTGAAAGGCGCCATCAAAAGCTTGCAAAAAGCCAAGGTCTATTTTCTGGGAGCTCCAGGCCGCAACAGCGCGTTTCTGCCCAGACCCCAGATCACTTTTCTTAATCTCAGATTTTTGCGCCATGTAAGGGTCAAGATTTACATAATCAGTGCTGAGGATCGCTTCAATTTTCGGTCGCTCAGATTTGGTTGAGAATCTCAAATCACCAATCAGCGTAGCCTGATCAAATTTAAGGGTGGCTTTTTTGAGGATAACGGTATCCGCATTGCCCATCAGCCGGCCGCGCACATACGCCCCGCCATAACCCTGTTTTGGAACGTCGACTCCAAACCAGTTCAAGAGATTTTGCAGCGAAAATGTCTGGATATCGGTATTGCCCTGATACTCAAACCCGTTGTTATTCCGGACCAGCCCTTCAAACTTGCCCTCAAACCGGTCAGACCGGCTGGTAAGGTTGGTTTTAACCGGTTCCCCTTCTAGTAGTTTACCAAGAGTGGAGAAGACCCCGTTAACTTCAATCCGGTCTTCAAGAAACCGCACGCTGCCCTTCGCCGTAATATCTTTATCAGGCGCTGGCGCCTGTACTTTGAGGTTGATCGCTTTGATTTCTGTTTCTTTATTGGCCTGTTGATCAATCAGCTTCACAACGCCGTTGATAATTTCAATTTCGCCAACCTGAATGCGGCCGCCGTTGACTTTGGGTGTATCAGTAACAACCGGCCCTTTAGGATCAACGTCCGTGTCTTTTGGTTGAGCAACTTTTCTGGCGGCATCGCCCTCTTTTTGTCCGCTGTCACCTTTGTCAGCCTTTTCTTCTTCGGCAGCTTCCTGCTCCAGTTTTTCAAGCGTACGGGCAATGATGTCACTGGTATCAACCGTTTCATCCTGTGCAACTTTAAACGAGCGCAGGGACCGCTTAGTTGACCGGGCAGATTTGAACTCGTAATTAGTGCTGCCCTTGCCGTCATTAATGAGAACGATTTCCGGACGGTGCAGTATGATCTGCTCAATCTCCACGCTTTTGCCAAGCAGGGGGAGCAATTTCAGGTTAGCTTGCAATCTGCCAACGGTGACAAAGTCCGGCCCTTTGATGGTGGGCGGGTTGTGAATGACAATGTTATTGAGATCAAGCCCGAAACTCGGCAAGAATCGGTAAGACATCTTCCCCTTGAAAGAAACATCGCGCCCGCTCTGCTGTTTGATCGCAGCTGAAATCTGGCTTTTGATGGTCTCGGGCGGAACAATAAACGGCAGCGCAAAGGTAGCCCCGACAAGCAACACAAGAATGATCGCGGCAGCCATACCGGCACCCAGCAACCAGTTGACGCGAAACGAAGAGCGTTTCTCTGGCCCGTCGGAGCGGGCAACATTCTGGTGCGCGATAAAATCTTCCGCCCGCGTGTGATCGGCCGGGCGGGCGTTCATCGGCGCCGCTTCAAACGGGGCCCCGCCATCTTGCGGGCTATAAGGGTTCTGCCCCTGATACTCGGAATCTCGGAATGAAGGCTCTTTCTCACCCAGTGACTTGGCACCATTTTGCGCCCCGATCTGAGCCGCAAATTCTGCATCCTCAACTTCAACAAGATCCTGCACATCACCGGGCCTGTCTATCGTCTCGCTCGCATCATCAAACCCCTTATTAAGCGGCTCGCCCTGTCTCTCAATGATGCTGCGATCCGCCATCACATCATGAGCGCCCAGGTCCGGGTGCCCCTGACCGTTCTGATCCGGATGAATGCGGCCCTGGTTATTAAGGGCCTGCTGGTTAAGTTGTGTCTGCTGATCAAGCGATCGGCGCAATTCATCTCGTTTCGCACCAAACCGGTCCGCCTCATAAGGCTCCTGGCTCGAGGGCTGGTGAACGTTTTGCTGATAGGCGGCTGTTTCCTGGCGCAGCCGTGGGTCTTCGGCCTGTCCCCATTCACCGGGTTGCTGTTTCGGCTTCTGCTCAAAAGCTGGACCGGCCGGCCCCTTGCTGGCTAAGTGACGAACTTCGGGAACCTGCGCAGCAGGTAGCCAGTTTTCAAATCCGTTGCGCCAGAGGAAGTCACCATCAAGCAGTTCGCGGTTGCGCACCAATTGCTCAAGATCCGCATCATTGACGGGGCCATATTGTTTGCCATCCCTGGCTATGTACCACTGGTTTTGCATGTATATAAAAACCCGAAATTATAATTCTTTAAAACAAAACGCCAAACTCAACAAACCCCAAACGCACCAAATCATCGTCAGAGTGAAACACAACTCACGACGATAACCAAGTTGATCTTAAATCTCCTGCTTGATCATACATCCATCAAGCTAAAATGTGAACGAACCGCCAGGATAAAGTGCCCTCAAAAGGGAGCAAGGCAAAACATATTTTGTTATTCGGCATGTATAACACCAGATTAAGGGCAAAAGGCGGCAAAACATGTGGATGACAGGTGCAAAACTCACACCCTGGCACCGGATAAATTAACAATAAACGCCAAAAATTACCACTGATTGTGAGAAACTTATGATTTTCTCACGGCTTAAATTTTATGGTTTTCTCATGACATTCTGAGAATTCATGGGCTGAACTGGCGAACGACAAAAGGGAACGGATGGTTGATCCACTCAATTCGAACTGCCGGCCCGTTGAAAATCAAGAGCCCGAATGACAATAAAGAAGCAGAAAAATAGCATATTCTAAACTCCAGTACCGGAACGTGCAAAAGTGATGATAAAATCATTGACCGAAGGCTTTGGCATCAACAGGGGCACCCGGACCATGGGTGCAATCAGGCGTATGAAAGAAAATGAATTTCCATCCACGATCAGATACAGCCTGTATATCGGGCTGTTGCTGATACTGACGATCCTTGGTTTGTCAGTCATATCATCCATTTGGGGCATGAAGCGCGCAGTTTATTATCTGGAGCGGGCCAACTATTCCTACGAACAGCTGGCCAAGGTCTCCACCCTTGAAGTCAAAATCAACCAGCTTCTGCTTTCAGAGATAGCCACCATCGTTAATTTTCAAAACCGTAACCAGCTGATCCCCATAAGCGCTGCCAACATCACCCAGAGTTTGAGCGAACTGCAATCCTCGCTTGAGCAGGAAAATGACTTTATCAAGGTCGAGGGCGGGACAGATGATCTAGAAGAAGAAATCAACACCGCCATCAATATTGCCTCAGTGTTTATCAAGATGCATCTTGCTGCAAAACATGAAAGCAAAATTCGTCTTGGTCTCGATAGCGCCACTTCAGTGCGCCGGTTCTTTGCCAATGTGGTTGAGGGCAATGACAAGGAGCTCAGTCAGGTCGTGCGGGACATTGTTAAAGGTGAACAGGATGAGGTCAGTGAAGTGAAGGAAGAGATCGAAAACCTGACCTCACGCATCACCCTGACCACCACCATTCTGACCGTTCTGACTACATTGGGCGTATTGGTGCTGGCCATATTCCTCACCAAAAGGATCGTTGGCCCTTTGCAAAGGCTGGCCAGTGGCGCCGATAAATTTGGCGCCGGTGATTTCAAATACCGTATTGAATTGCCAAGAGAAGATGAGTTTGGCCTTGTTGCCAATCGGTTCAATAAAATGGCAACACAAATTGAAACCCAGCAAAATCTGTTGCTCTCCTCGAATGAACGCCTCGAACATCGTGTGCTGGAGCGCACCCAGGCCCTGAAGGAAAGCAATGACAGGCTGCGCCAGATAGACGAAACCCGTCGTCGTTTCTTTTCAAATGTCAGCCATGAACTGAGAACCCCGATAACGGTTTTGCTCGGCGAGGCAGAAGTCGCCCTGCGCTCATCAAAGCTAACTCTGGATGACATGAAAAAAGCCCTCTCCCGCATAGTTGCAAACGGGGCTTATCTGCGCCGCCGTCTCAATGATCTCTTGAGTCTGGCCCGCTCAGATGACGGTGAGGTGAAGCTTGAATTAAAAGAAGGCGTCATCAATGAGGTGGTTGAAGAAGCGGTGCAGGCAGCCAATGCCTACGCCATTGCCAACGAGGTGACACTAAATTACACCCCGCCCAATAACGACATGATCGCCAGAATTGACGAGAGCTGGCTGCGTCAGTGTGTGCTCATCGTCATTGACAACGCTGTCAAATTTTCAAAACCGGAAGATCAGGTCAGTATCATTATTGAAGAGGACAAAACGCCTGGTGCCAATGGCGTGGGGGATGTTCTGATAAAGGTTGAAGATGAAGGGCCAGGCATTGAACCCGAAGCTCTGGAGCATTTGTTCGAGCGCTACTATCAGGCCAAGGAAGGCCAGAAGCGGGAAGGAACGGGGCTGGGCCTTGCCATAGCCAAATGGATCATTGATGGCCATGATGGCGAGATTTGGGCTGAAAATCGCGCCGATAAGGGCGCGGCAATCATACTGAAAGTGAAACAGATATAATGAATATACTATTGGTTGAGGATGATGTGGGAATTGCAAGGTTCGTGGAACGCGGGCTAACCCTTGAAGGTATGCGTGTACAATGGACGGCAACAGGTGAAGAAGCCCTCGCCTATTTAAGGTCGTACCAGTATGACGCCATAATTCTTGATCTGATGCTCCCTGACATGGATGGAAGGGAAGTATGCAAAACCTTGCGCGGTCAGGGTGTTACCACCCCGATCTGCATGCTGACCGCCAAGGACAGCCTTGATGAGAAAATCTCCGGCTTTGAGGTAGGCGCTGATGATTATCTGACCAAACCTTTCGATTTTGAAGAACTGCTGGCCAGAATAAAGGTGATGCAACGCCGCCCAAACACCTATCAGGAAGTGGAAGAAATGGCGGTTGGACCCTTAACACTTGATCGCGCCGCCCATGAAGCCAAAGTGGCCGGAACCGTGCTTGACCTCACCCGAAGGGAATTTGCCCTGCTTGAATATCTGATGCGCCATGCTGGCAAAACGGTAAGCCGGGAGCGCATCATAGATAGCGCCTGGGGGCCGTCATCAGACATCACCCCAAACGCGGTTGATGTGTATGTCGGCTATGTCCGAAAGAAGGTCAATGCCTTAACTGATGAACTGGAAATCCGCACCGTGCGCGGCATCGGCTTTAAAATGGTGGTGATCAATAAAGAAGCGGGGCTGGAAACCTGATCCGTCTTCCTTTCTGATCCACCATGAGTTCCGGATAAACCACCCGTTAATGTGTCTCGAATATTTCGGTTTTGCCAGCTTCATCAAAGCTTAAAACCTTATAGGGCTCCTTGGTGCCATCCGGCTGCTCCATCCCCGGTGAACCAAGCGGCATGCCCGGCACAGCAAGCCCCTTGATCTTGGGCTTTTCTGTCAGCAATCGTTTGATATCAGGCGCTGGCACATGCCCCTCAATCACATAGCCCCCAACCAGCCCGGTATGGCAGGAGCGAAGATCAGACGGCAAACCAACAGACCGTTTCACCTGCGCCATAGAGCGCATGTCAGTTGCCTTGACCTTGAAACCATGATCTTCCAGATGCTTGATCCATTTATGGCAGCACCCGCATGTTGGGCTTTTCCAGACCTGAACGGTCGGCATAACATCCGCCCGGGCGAATCCGGCCGGGAGTGCCAGCACCGCCAGAACAAACAGCAGGGAAATTCCAAAACCGCGTGACATAAACTTACCTCCAATTTATCCTCACCCTCATCCTAAACGTTTCAGTGAGAGGCAAGTCAAGCAAAATGAGCGTACAACCCCCGTCATCCCCCCTCCTCGACACCACCGAAGAAGCGGTTTTGGCCGCAAAGGCGATCCTCCGCCTCGCCCGCTTTGGCACCCTCGCCACCCTTGAGGCTGGAACCGGATACCCCCTCGCAACAAGAACCAATGTCGCTACCAGCCTTGAGGGCAACCCTGTCTTTCTGCTCTCGGACCTTGCGGCACACACCAAAGCCATCAAGGCTGACCCGCGCACAAGCCTTCTTGTCGGTGAGCCCGGCAAGGGAGACCCGCTGGCCCACCCCCGCCTGACCCTGCTTGGAAAAACAAGTGCTGTGCCGGTTGGTGAGGGTACAGAAAAAGTGAGAGAGACAACCCTGCGCCGCCGCTACATCAGCCGCCACCCAAAAGCCGATCTCTACAATCAATTACCGGACTTCTTTATCTATGAACTGAAAATAGAGCGTGCTCTTTTCAATGCCGGCTTTGGCAAGGCCTATGAAATTGAAGGCACTTCCCTCACCCTGAACCCTGACGAGACCGAAGCCCTGCTATTGCCCGAAACAGAGGTCCTCAGCCATATGAACGAAGACCATGGGGATGCAATCGAAGCCTACGCAGTCAATCTCTGCGGCCAGGAGCCGGGGCAATGGCGCCTGTCCGGAATAGACCCTGAGGGCGCTGACCTGATGCTGGGTGACAAGGCCGCCCGCCTCCCCTTTGAGACAATGTGCCACACAAGGGATGATATACGCATCAGGCTGGTTGATCTCGCCAAAAAAGCAAAAAACGTTTAATGATCTCGCGGCCGGGAGGCTTCATACTTTGCCAGTTGCTCCGGTGTGGCTTCTGTCTGGTGCTGGTCTTTCCATTTGTCATAGGGCATGCCGTAAACAATCTCCCGCGCCTGCTCTTTGGAAAGTTTAATACCCCGCTCACCAGCGGCGTCTTTGTACCAGTTTGAAAGGCAGTTCCGGCAGAAGTTGGCAAGGTTCATCATGTCGATATTCTGCACATCAGGCCGGTCCCTGAGATGTTGGACAAGCCGGCGAAAGGCGGCCGCTTCAAGTTCTGTTTGTGTCTGTTTGTCAATTTCACTCATCAGAGAAAGTCCTCAATGTTAAAGTCCTGATTGGAAGGTATTAATCCGTTAAACTGCCAAAATGGCGGATCTCGCGGCAGGGCTGCATGAGCATATCATCCTCTACCACCTCGGTTAAAACAGACGCCAGACGGTGAGCAAACGCCGCCTGATCATCAGCTTGTTCAATCAGATCCTGCCTGATTTCCAAAAGCGCATGCGCCAGTCCGCGGCTGGTGCCGTGCCGGTACATGCAATCCCCCTTGAGCCGCCCGGTATAGGGTTGGTTATCCCCGACAATCAACGCCCCGTCAGCCCTGAGGGCCGCCAGCAACGGCAGCACAAACCTGTCATCCCTGTCCCAGAGGATGCCGGCATGTAAATCCCGGGGCCGACCGCGCCAGACAGGGGTAAAACTATGCAGAGAAAGCAGAACCGGGCAAATCCCCTTCTCAAGAAACTGGTCGATCGCCGTTGTAATGGCATCATGATAGGGGCGGTAATAGGTCATGAGGCGGTTGTTTATCCCATCCTCGTCTATGTCGGCATTGCCCGGAACAATCGCTCCATCAGAAAGGCGCATCACCAGCGTCGGGTCATTTTCGCCCCGGTTCGGGTCAATCAGCAATCGCGAAAAAGTAGACATCACAACCGGCGCCCCAAGCTGCTGGTTGAGCCCGCGGGCAACCCCCTCAATTCCGATATCGTAAGCAATATGCCGGCTCATTTCATCTTTGCCAAGCCCCAGACCCTGAGGTCCAAGGCAGGCTGGCAAATCGGGCCGCGCGTGATCAGCGATGATCAGGAGGCCGCACTCATGCGTGCCGCCAAGAACTTCAAAGGGCTGAAAGGCGATCTGCTTTTGACCATCTGGATTTTCAGGCATCAGTTTTTCAGGCATGAGATTAGGGAAAAAGTCCTCTTTGAATGGGCTGCGAAGCGATAATTCAGCAAAAATAAGCCATAATTGTTGGTCAGGAAATAGATAAATGTGCTAGTAAGCCATTAGCTTTATAAACAAAAATGTTATGAACTTATTTCGGTGACATGCTATTAGAACTTGGCCAGGCCACCTGAGGCATGGTTTATAGTGTCCTTGATGAGATACTAAATACAAATGTATAAGATATCTTGGATGTACGAAAAATAAGTTTCGGGAAGACGCCGTACTGGGGGCAACCCATGCCGAAATACCCAGCCCCGCTGCCCAATCAGATGAACGGTTAAAGAAAGAATGCTGAACCACAAGAATGGCTCGAATATGATTGTTCACACTCCGTCCTCACTTGTTCAAAATGAAACCATCCGGAAACGGGTGCTGCCATCGCTTGTGCAATGCGCCCGCACCCTTCTCGCTCTATGCTTCCTGAGCCTGTTATTTTGCACCGCACTCCCGGCCCCAGCCCAGGCCGATCTGAAATTATGCAACACCACGCCAAGCCGTGTTGGCGTCGCCATCGGCTACCGCGAAAAGAACCGCTGGGCGAGTGAAGGGTGGTGGAACATTGCCTCAAACACCTGCGAAGTGCTGCTCACCGGCAAATTGATCGCGCGCTATTACTATCTCCATGTGATAGATTATGACCGCGGTGGCGAATGGTCCGGCAAAGATACCATGTGCACAACAGACAAGGCCTTCACTATTTATGGTGTAAAGGACTGTTTAAAGCGCGACTATAAGCGCACTGGATTTTTTGAAGTTGATACGAAAAACAGACATGACTGGACAGTGCGCATAGTCGATCCAGACGAAAACGGAAAGAAATAATAAAATGAAACGCAACCGCAGGGTTAAAATTCTCGCAACCCTCGGCCCCAGCACCGACACTCCGGAAATGATAGAACGCCTGTTTCATGCGGGCGCGGATGTTTTTCGCATTAATATGAGCCATGCCAGCCATGAAAAAATGCAGGAGCTGACAAAGGCCATTCGCAAAGTTGAAACTGAAGCAGGCCGCCCTATAGGCATATTAGTGGATCTCCAGGGCCCGAAACTGCGTTTGGGGCCGATCAAAGGCGACAAACTCAAATTTGAAATCAACGAAGAAATCACCTTCGATATGAAATCAGCAGAGGGGAGCAAGAAACGCATCCCCCTGCCTCACCCTGAAATTTTCAAAGGTGTAGAGATTGGCCACCGCCTGCTGATTGATGATGGTAAAATGACACTTGAGGTCATCAAATCAGCAGAAGACAAAATAGTCGCCAAAGCCATAACCGCTGGCAAACTCGCCAGCCGCAAGGGCATCAGCCTCCCGGACAGCATCCTGCCGATGGGTGCCATGACGGAAAAGGATTTTGCCGATCTGGATTTTGCTGTCAATCAGGGCATAGACTGGATCGCCCTGTCCTTTGTCCAGCGTGTCGAAGACATAGCCCAGGCCCGCAAGCTCGCCAGGGGCCGTGCCGCAATAATGGCAAAACTGGAAAAACCTTCTGCCATTCAATCACTTGATGACATTATCGAAGTCTCGGACGGTCTGATGGTGGCACGGGGAGATCTGGGCGTTGAAATGCCTGTTGAGCAGGTCCCGGGCCTGCAAAAACGTATCACACAAGCCTCCCGCCGGGCGGGCAAGCCAGTGGTCATCGCAACCCAGATGCTGGAATCAATGATCACCACGCCTGTGCCGACCCGGGCTGAGGTATCTGATGTCGCCGCCGCTGTCTATGATGGTGCAGATGCCGTTATGCTGTCAGCAGAATCGGCCGCTGGCCAGTATCCGATTGAAGCTGTTGCCACAATGGACCGCATCGCTCAGGAAGTGGAACAGGACGAACTTTACCCTGACGCCCTGCGCACATACCAGACCCCGCCGGAGCCAACCGGCCCCGACGCTATCGCCGCGGCTGTGAATACAGTCTCGGAAACTTTGAATCTCTCAGCCATTGTCTGCTACACATCTTCCGGTTCAACCGGCATCCGCGTGGCACGGGAGCGGCCCAACCGGCCCATCCTGGCCTTAACGCCAATCGTTGCCACAGGCCGCCGCATGGCGCTGACCTGGGGGTTGCATTGTGTGTTGACCAATGACCCGGAAGACCTTGATGATATGGTCGATAAAGCCTGCCGCATTGTCTATCAGGAAGGGTTCGCCAAGCCGGGGCAACGTGTCATTATCACAGCGGGCGTGCCGTTGGGCACACCAGGCGCAACCAATATGCTGCGCATTGCCTTTGTTGGAGATGATGGAAAAATGGGGGTCTAGACCATCTACGGCCGCCCCCATATTAGAGTTGTATATGTGCCCCGGCAATCAGCCGGCCTGCCTGTCAGAATTTCCCGGCAATAAGAACCTGAAGTCAGTTTGATCTTGTCAAAATGATCTAATAAGTCAGGTTGTGAATGAACATCATGGCGCCGAGCAAACCCACGCCAATTATCCAGAGGCCCGTATGCACAAGCGCCACCCCCCTCGAGGCAGACCCACCCCGCAACTGTGAAAGCGCCATGTAAAGCCCGGCGATAAAGGCGATCGCCAGCACCGCAAACGGCAACGTGACTTTGTCTTCCCCGCCCATCACGGATTGCAGCACAATCCAGAGACCGGCACCACCGGTTACAAGTTGCAACAAAGACATGATCCATGAGGCGGCCTGGCCGCGTAAAGCTGAAAAGGCAACAACCAGACTGATAAGCCCGGCAATTGCCAATAGAATTAATGCGTAAACTAACATCTCACCCTCCCAATGATGATTAAAAGTCAGCTACCCTAGCTTTCGGAAAATTCTTTGTCAATTTGATCAAAGCCCGTTACTGGCAGCCCATTTGGCTTGAAACAGTCAGATGCTAAGAACGCCAGCATCTGAAAAACTAAAAAAATGAAGAGGTCAGTTTAGCCGCGAGGGACCCCTCATTTGAGAGCAAAAACAGTTCATTACCCGCACATTTTCGCGGGTAAAAAATGAAAGCAAAGATTTTCTCTTTGCCTTCGTTTCTGAAATCTTTATCATGACCCTGCAAAAACAATATACAGAACAGCCGCATGCATCTTTTACCTCGACATTCTGACATAATGGAACTTGCCAAATCAAAGGGCAGGGTCAGTGTTGAAAATCTGGCCGAACTTTTTAAGGTCACACCTCAAACCATCCGCAAAGACCTGAATGAGATCTGTGACAAGCGCCTGTTAACAAGGGTGCGCGGCGGCGCTATTTACCCGGCAGGCATCGTCAACACTGAATATGACCAGCGCCGCACCATGGCAGCAGCGGAAAAATCATCAATCGGCAAGGCAGCGGCACGCCTCATCCCTGACAATGCCTCCCTTTTCATGAACATCGGCACCTCGGTGGAAGCGGTCTGCGAAGCACTGGTGAACCATTCCGGCCTCATGATCGTGACAAATAACCTTAATGTTGCCAATCGTTTATGCCGCTATCCACAAATGGAAATCGTATTGGCAGGTGGCCTGGTTCGCGGCTCGGATGCTGGTATTGTCGGTGAGGCCACAGTTGATTTTTTCAATAAATTCAAGGTTGATTTTGCCATTATCGGCGCTTCCGCTATTGATCATGACGGTGTTTTGCTTGATTTTGACTTCCGTGAAGTGAAAGTCACCCAAACCATCATTGCCAATGCGCGCCATGTCGTGCTGGTAACAGATGCCCAGAAATTTGAACGCAGCGCGCCGGTTCGCATCGCCCATTTATCGCAGATCAATACATTCGTTACTGACCATTGTGCCATAGATAACGTACGGAAAATTTGTGAAGAAAGCGACGTGCGCCTGATCGAAACATCAAAACAATCATAAATTCTATAATGGTCGACCAGCAACGCTTTCTTAAAAAAACAAGCCCTTTCAAATACATAAAACGACCTTTTCAATGCAGTGCTTGCGGTTTCTCAGGCTTTCGAAAATCTTTTATTGACATTCGTTAATTTTCGCTACAGTGTTTTCCGAAAATAAAACGAACCTGTAATAATAATTGGTTTTGAGTTGGGGAAGAAATTGGGTCAGGCAAACGCTCACGAGCCATATGATATTTTCATCATTGGCGGCGGCATTAATGGCTGCGGTATAGCCCGCGACGCGGCGGGCCGGGGCTATTCTGTTGCGCTGGCTGAAATGAACGACCTTGCCAGTGGCACCTCCTCCGGTTCAACCAAGCTCATACATGGCGGTTTGCGCTATCTCGAACATTTCCAGTTTCGTCTTGTCCGGGAAGCATTGAAAGAGCGTGAAATTCTCTGGGCCAATGCCCCGCACATCATCTGGCCCTTGCGGTTTATCCTTCCCCATCACAAAGGGTTGCGGCCATCCTGGTTCCTGCGGCTGGGGCTGTTTATCTATGACCATATTGGCGGTCGTAAAAAACTGCCGGCTACCCGTGTCATAACAGCACCGGATGATCCGGTTGCGAAACCATTGAAACAGCGTTTCACCAAAGCGTTTGAATATTCCGACTGTTGGGTCAATGACGCGCGGCTGGTGGTGCTGAATGCGAGAGACGCCGCCAATAACGGCGCGCGCATCATGACCCGAACGAAAGTCACGGCAGCAAAGCAGGCCGGCGATCACTGGAACATTGAATTTGAAACATCTGACCACGAAAAAGAATCCGTTACAGCCCGATCCATTGTGAACGCTGCCGGTCCCTGGGTAGATCAGGTCCTAAAGGATGCCGCCGGTCAGAATAATCCGCAAAATGTACGGCTGGTACAGGGGAGCCATATCATCGTCAAACAATTATTTGACCATGGAAAATGTTATATATTTCAAACAGCAGACGGGCGCATCATCTTTGCCATTCCCTATGAGGAAGACTTTACCCTCATCGGCACCACCGACCGGGATTTTGAGGGTGATCCCTCAGACATCAGCATCACGCAGGAAGAGATTACCTATCTCCTTGAAGCTGCGAATGAATATTTCCAGGAAGAGATCCGCGCCGAAGATGTCATCTGGTCCTTCTCAGCCGTGCGCCCCTTATATGATGATGGTGCCAGCAAAGCTCAGGAAGCCACAAGAGATTACGTCCTGAAACTGGTTGGCAAGGACGGCACCCCCCCGCTGATTAATATCTTTGGCGGTAAAATCACCACCTATAGAAAATTAAGCGAAAGCGTTCTGGAAAAACTGGAATCTGTCCTTGGCAAAAAACAAGCTGCCTGGACCCGTAACGCCCCGCTTCCCGGCGGTGATTTCAAGGAAACGGCCTTTCATGAAGAACTTGCAGCTCTAGGCCAGCACTACCCCTTTCTGGAGCCAGCTCATGCCAGGCATTTACTGAGGTTATACGGTACTGATGCCAGGGCAATTTTGAACAGCGCGAAAACCTATGATGATTTAGGTGAGCACTTTGGCGGTGTTTTGTGGCAAGCTGAGGTGGATTATCTTGTCAGGATGGAATGGGCCATCACCGCAGATGATATCCTCTGGCGCCGCACCAAACAGGGTTTGGCGTTAAATCCGCAACAGGTTGATAACCTGTCACAATATCTGCAAACAACAAAAACAAGTGCAATAAGACAATCAGCTTGAAACTGGTTTTGGGAGAGAACCAAGAATGTTAGAGCTAAAAAACATTTCAAAACGTGTCGAAGGTGAGTGGCATTTAAAGGATATTTCACTCACCCTTGAGGCTGGCTCACTGAATGTGCTGCTTGGCCCGACACTCTCTGGCAAAACCAGCCTGATGCGCATCATGGCCGGTCTTGATCAGCCATCAGACGGCGCCGTCCTGATGAACGGCGAGGACGTCACCGGTGTGCCTGTCCAGAAACGCAACGTCGCTATGGTCTATCAGCAATTCATCAATTACCCGGCGCTTTCAGTCTATGACAATATCGCCTCCCCTCTGGCTATTGCCGGCATTGACAAAAAGACAATTGACGATGAGGTCCGCCGTGCTGCAAACTTGTTGAAGCTGACCCCCTATCTGGACCGCCGGCCCCTCAACCTCTCCGGTGGCCAGCAACAGAGAACAGCCCTGGCCCGCGCCATTGTCAAAAATGCGGATCTGGTCCTCCTCGATGAACCTTTGGCCAACCTCGATTATAAATTGCGCGAAGAATTCCGTGTTGAACTTCCCAAAATTTTTGCCAGATCAGGTGCCATATTTGTTTACGCAACCACCGAGCCATCCGAAGCCCTGCTGCTGGGCGGCCATACAGCCACCCTCAGTGAAGGGCAGATCACCCAATACGGTAATACAGTTGATGTCTATCGGAAGCCGGTAGACCTGATCACCGCCAACACCTTCTCGGATCCGCCCCTCAACACCATAAGGGTGAGCAAAGCCGGGTCTGAATTTAATTTGTCGAACGGAACGGCTATAGAGGTGCCGCCAGGTTTAAGCAGCCTGGCTGACACAGCCTATACCCTTGGGTTTCAGCCCCACCATTTATCTCCCCTTGATCAAAGCGCGGGCACTGTGGCTTTGGACGCTAAAGTCAATGTGACGGAGCTAACCGGATCAGAAAGTTTCGTCCATCTCGAATTCGCCAATGAAAACTGGGTGATGCTGACCCATGGCATGCATGATTACGAGGCTGGCTCCGAAATTAAGGTCCACCTCGATACCCGTCATCTGATGGTCTTTAATGAAGCGGGAAAAACTGTAAAACTGACCGATGCAGATCTTCCCAATGGAGGTGCAGATGGCGCGCATTAATCTTGAACATATTCGCCAC
Organism: uncultured Rhodomicrobium sp.; assembly: GCA_964351785.1. Classification (GTDB taxonomy): domain Bacteria; phylum Pseudomonadota; class Alphaproteobacteria; order Rhizobiales; family HXMU1428-3; genus HXMU1428-3. Next base: position 40,850 of record CAYGPF010000008.1, on the reverse strand, counting down.
GCCTACGACCCGAACCCGGCCGCGCCGGAAGATTATGCGCTGCAGGAAGTGCATAACATCTGGGATGATGGCGGCGCCTATGCTTTGCTTGGGCCATCTGGCTGCGGCAAAACAACTTTGCTCAATATTATCTCTGGCCTGCTGGTGCCATCTGAAGGGAAAATCCTGTTTGATGGTAAGGACGTGACCAACCTCAGCACAGAAGAACGTGACATTGCCCAGGTGTTTCAGTTCCCTGTCGTTTACGACACAATGACCGTCTATGACAATCTGGCTTTTCCCTTGCGCAATCGCGGTATGAAGGAAGCAGCTGTCAGGGAGAGGGTTGCGGAAACGCTGGAAATGCTGGACCTGGTTGACCTGAGCGGTAAAAAGGCACAGGGTCTGACAGCAGATCTCAAACAGAAAATTTCCCTGGGCCGCGGTATGGTCCGGCGGGACGTGAACGCCATCTTGTTTGATGAGCCGCTCACCGTGATCGACCCACATATGAAATGGCAGCTACGCTCACAGCTCCGCCTGCTTCACAAACGGTTTGGCAGCACCATGGTCTATGTCACCCATGACCAGACAGAAGCCCTCACCTTTGCTGACAAGGTTGTGGTGATGCTTGACGGCAAGATCCTGCAAATTGGCACACCCGAAGATCTGTTTGAAACACCGGCCCACACATTTGTCGGTTACTTCATTGGCTCACCGGGTATGAACCTGCTGCCAGCCAGAATTGAAGGCACCACCGCCCACATTGACGGCTTCTCATTGCCATTGGCGAAGGCCGTGACCCCGAAAGGTCAGTCAAATATTGAGCTGGGTATCCGCCCGGAATACATCCACTTTGATTCGCAAGGGTTGCCAGTCACCATTCTGAAAGTGGAAGATATCGGCCGCGAAAAGATTGTCCGCGCGGAACTTGCCGGCCATCAGGTTGCCGTCACTCTGACTGAGAATGAAGACGTCCCGGCCGAGCCCAAAGTCAGCTTCGAGCCTGGCGCGGTGCACATATACGAAGACAGCTGGCGTCTGGCAGGGGGGGAGTAAATGACAAAAACATGGAATAACAAAGCCTGGTTTATGGTACTGCCCGTGCTGATCATTGTCGCCCTCAATGCAGTGGTGCCGCTGATGACAGTGGTGAACTATTCGGTGCAGGAAACCTTCGGGGACAACCTCTTTTTCTTCGAGGGAGCAAAATGGTTCCGTGAAACGGTCCATTCTGATCGCTTCCATGGGGCTCTGCTCCGGCAGTTCTTTTTCACTGCCACCATTCTTGCTATCGAAATTCCCTTAGGGGTGGCTGTTGCTCTGGCAATGCCTAAATCCGGCATCTGGGCCTCTATCTGCCTTGTGCTGATGGCGCTGCCTCTTCTCATTCCCTGGAATGTGGTCGGCGCGATGTGGAACATTTTCGCCCTGCCGGACATTGGCCTTCTGGGCTATAGCCTCAATGCGATCGGGATAGATTATAACTTCACACGCCAGCCAGTCTCGGCCTGGACAACAGTCATCATGATGGATGTATGGCACTGGACCTCCCTTGTCGTGCTGCTGGCATATGCCGGCCTGCAGTCAATAGACGGCGCCTATTATCAGGCCGCAAGAATTGACGGTGCCTCCCGCTGGGCGGTGTTCAGATATATTGAGCTGCCAAAATTAAAACACGTATTGATCATCGCCTTCCTGCTGCGTTTTATGGATAGCTTCATGATCTACACTGAGCCCTTTGTCCTGACAGGCGGCGGGCCCGGCAACACAACCACCTTCCTCTCCATTGACCTCGTCAAGGCAGCGCTTGGAGAATTTAACCTCGGTGTGGCCGCCGCCATGAGCATCATCTACTTCCTGATGACACTCCTTGTCTGCTGGTTGTTCTACACATTAAGCATGAAGGAAGACGCAAAATGACCCGATCAAGATGGTTTGTAACCGGCCTCTACCTGCTCTTTTTGATGTTGCCGATCTATGGTCTGATTGCCATGTCCTTCAAGACAACCAACGAAATTTTGGGGGGTTTCACCCTCTGGCCGCAGGATTTCACGCTAGATAGTTACATCAAAATTTTCACCGACCCGACCTGGTATAATGGCTATATCAATTCCATCACCTATGTCGCGTTAAACACCCTGATATCCGTTGCCTTTGCGCTGCCAGCCGCATACGCCTTTTCGCGCTACAGATTTCTCGGCGACAAGCACCTCTTCTTCTGGCTGTTGACTAACCGCATGGCGCCGCCCGCTGTTTTTGCGCTTCCCTTCCTGCAGCTTTATTCAGCAATGGGCCTGTTTGACACACATCTGGCTGTTGCCCTGGCCCATTGCCTTTTCAACATCCCGCTAGCCGTCTGGATTTTGGAGGGTTTCATGTCGGGCGTGCCGAAAGAAATTGACGAAACCGCTTATATTGATGGTTATTCTTTCCCCCGGTTTTTTACCAAAATCTTCATGCCGCTCATTGCAAGCGGCATCGGGGTGACCGCCTTTTTCTGCTTTATGTTTTCCTGGGTCGAGCTGTTGCTCGCCAAGACACTGACATCAGTTGCCGCCAAACCGATCGCCGCGGTGATGACCAGAACCGCGAGCACATCGGGCTATGAACTTGGCCTGCTGGCCGCTGCGGGTGTGCTGACCATCATCCCCGGTGCCATTGTCATCTGGTTTGTGCGCAACTACATCGCCAAGGGCTTCGCCCTCGGTAGGGTTTAAAAGATCAGCCCAGAAAAGTTGGAGACTTTTCCGGAAAGTAACCTGAGGGCGATAGAAAGCGGATGCGCAGTGGG
>CAYGPF010000008.1:0-37977 GCA_964351785.1 uncultured Rhodomicrobium sp. | reverse complement strand
CATCAGAAGCTCAAAAGAGCGGATGCGCAGTGGGCATCAGAAGCTCAAAAGAGCGGATGCGCAGTGGGCATCAGAAGCTCAAAAGAGCGCTTATAATGAAGGAAGAAAAAAAATGGATTTAGGATGGATGGCCTGGACCTGGCAAACAGCCACATTTTTTATCACCATTGCACTTCTGCTGGTCGGCATGTGCGTATGGGAATGGTACAGCCCTGGCGGTAATCCGGGGCGCGGGATTCTGGGTCTTGAGACCACCCGCGGTGATCGACTTTTTATTTCGCTTTTGACAGCCGCATTCATACATCTCGGCTGGCTTGCGATAACAACAGCCCCACTTTGGGGCGCAACCATCCTCGCCGTTTTTGTTGCGATCCTGATATTTCGCTGGGTCTGACAATAAAGGGCAGAAGAGGATTTCGCCCCAACACCTGGGAAGAAGGTAGAAGGGGCAAAAGGCGCAGATATGAGGGATGAACCTTTAATCTGCGTTCATAACCCATAAAGGGTTGAACCCAAACTCAAGGGAGGAAATGATGAAACTGAAACAAGTAATATCGCTCACAGCGGTAGGTCTCATTTTCGGGGCCAGTCAGGCCATCGCCGGAATGGATGAGGCCAAAAAATGGATCGATAGCGAATTCAAGCAATCGGCCATCAGTAAAGAAGAGCAGATGAAAGAGATGGAATGGTTTGTAAAGGCTTCAGAGCCTTTCAAAGGCATGGAAATCAATGTGCTCTCGGAAACCATACCGACGCATGAGTATGAATCCAAAACCCTGACCAAGATTTTCGAGGAAATCACCGGCATCAAGGTCAATCACCAGCTATTGGGTGAGGGTGAGGTTGTGCAGGCGGTTCAAACCCAGATGCAAACCAAGCGTAACCTTTATGACGCTTACATCAACGACAGTGACCTCATCGGTACACACTCTCGTCTTCAACTGGCTGTTAACCTCTCTGATTTCATGGCAGGTGATGGCAAAGACGTGACCAACCCGATGCTTGATGTTGATGACTTCATTGGTAAAAGCTTTACCACCGGTCCGGATGGCAAGCTCTATCAGTTGCCTGACCAGCAATTTGCAAACCTTTACTGGTTCCGTAAGGACTGGTTTGATCGCGCTGATCTGAAAAAGAAGTTCAAATCCATTTATGGGTATGATCTTGGTGTGCCTGTGAACTGGTCAGCCTATGAAGATATCGCTGAATTTTTCTCAGTTCACGTCAAGGAAATTGACGGCGTTCGCGTCTATGGTCACATGGACTACGGCAAACGCGCCCCAGACCTTGGCTGGCGGATGACAGATGCCTGGCTTTCCATGGCTGGTGCTGGCTCCAAAGGCCTGCCAAACGGCCGCCCGATTGACGAATGGGGCATCCGTATGGAAGCTGATTCATGCAACCCCGCCGGTGCATCCGTGAAGCGCGGTGGCGGCACAAACGGCCCTGCGGCTGTTTATGCGATCCGCAAATGGGACGAATGGCTTCGTAAATACGCCCCTCCCGGCGCAGCTGATTATGACTTCTATCAATCACTGCCCGCTCTGTCTCAGGGCAATGTTGCCCAGCAGATCTTCTGGTACACAGCTTTCACCGCCTCTATGGTGTCGCCAAAATCAGAAGGCAACAACACCGTGGATGATAGTGGCACACCGCTATGGCGCATGGCCCCTTCACCGCATGGTCCCTACTGGGAAAAAGGCCAGAAGCTAGGTTATCAGGACGCTGGTTCATGGACGATCCTGAAATCAACCCCTACAAAACGTGCCAAAGCCGCCTGGCTATATGCCCAGTTTGTGGTTTCCAAAACGGTTGATGTTCGCAAAAGCCATGTTGGTCTGACATTCATCAGAAACAGCACAGTGAACCATCAGAGCTTCACCGATCGTGCACCAAAACTTGGCGGCCTGATTGAGTTTTACCGCTCACCAGACCGTGTCATGTGGTCACCAACCGGCGTGAATGTGCCTGACTATCCAAAACTAGCACAGCTATGGTGGCAGAACATTGGTGACGTGAACTCAGGTGCCTTTACCCCGCAACAGGCCATGGACCGGCTAGCCGGAGAAATGGACACCATCATGGGCCGTATGCAGGCTGCTGATGAAAAAGCCAAAGTCTATGGCGGTTGTGGCCCGCGCCTCAATGCGGAAAAAGCCGCAGCTGACTGGTTAGGCAAAGGCGGCGCCAAAGCCAAACTTGCCAATGAAAAACCAAAAGGTGAAACAGTTGTCTATGAGGAAATCATCAAACGTTGGCAGTAAGATCAACTTTGAAGATTGCATATGACATCTGAAGAGCAAAAAACTTGCCGGGGCGTGCACGCCCCGGCATACTTGTTTCAAGAACAAGAACAACGAAAAAAAACAACAAAACATAACCAAAGGAGAGGGTGAGATGAGCGGCTACATACTCGCGATAGATCAGGGCACAACCTCATCACGCGCCATTATCTTCGATGAAAAACAGGAGATCCTGGCGGTCAGCCAGCAGGAATTCGCCCAGCACTTCCCAGCCTCCGGCTGGGTCGAGCATGACGGCGAGGAAATCTGGCTCACAGTGCTGGCCACCGCAAGAGAGGCACTGTTAAAGGCGGGTCTTTCCGCGACGAACATTGCCGCCATTGGCATCACCAACCAGCGCGAGACCTCTCTTGTCTGGGAACGGTCAACCGCAAGGCCGCTTCACCGCGCCATTGTCTGGCAGGACCGGCGCACGGCCAAAACCTGTGCTGCCATGAAGGAAAGTGGCCACGAACCACTTGTCACTGAAAAAACCGGCCTGCTTCTTGACCCCTATTTTTCCGCCACCAAACTCGCCTGGATTCTCAATGAGGTAGACGGCCTGCGCGAGCGCGCTGCCAATGGCGAGGTTTGCTTTGGAACCATAGACAGCTGGATCATCTATAAGCTGACAGGCGGTAAAGTCCACGCGACAGATGCCACCAATGCCTCCCGCACAATGCTCTATAATATTGAGAAAAATGAATGGGATGATGAACTGCTTAACATTTTTCACATACCGCAGGCCATGCTGCCCGAGGTCAAGGATTGCGCCAGTGATTTCGGCACAACAGAGGCTGATCTTTTTGGCGGGCCGATCGCCATCAGGGGCGTCGCCGGGGACCAGCAGGCGGCCACAATTGGCAATGCCTGCTTCAAACCGGGCATGATGAAATCAACCTATGGCACCGGCTGTTTTGCCCTCCTCAATACCGGCAACGAAAAGGTAAGCTCACACAACCGCTTGCTAACAACCATTGCTTACCGCCTTGACGGCAAGACAACCTATGCCCTAGAAGGCTCAATTTTTATTGCAGGTGCAGCTGTCCAGTGGCTGCGAGACGGGCTGGGTATCATAGGCAAAGCCTCGGATTCGGGCGTGCTGGCTGAAAAGGCCGATGAAAATCAGGAGATATATCTGGTCCCGGCTTTCACCGGGCTCGGCGCGCCGCACTGGGATGCAGAGGCAAGAGGTGCGATCTATGGCATATCGAGGGGCACAGGCCCGGCCGAATTTGCCAAGGCCACATTGGAGAGCGTTGCCTTCCAGACATTTGATCTTCTTGACGCCATGCACAAAGACTGGAAACGAGAGGCAACAGCTGAAACCGTTCTGCGGGTTGATGGCGGTATGGTCGCCTCTGACTGGGCGATGCAGTGCCTCTCGGACATTCTGGGCGCACCGGTTGACCGGCCGAAGATATTGGAGACAACAGCGCTGGGCGCCGCCTGGCTTGCGGGCTCTGCAGCCGGTGTCTGGCCGGGCGAGCAGGGCTTTTCAGAAAAGTGGGCGCTCGACACCCGTTTCACGCCTGAAATGCAGGCGGGCAAGCGCGCAGAGAAACTCAAAGGCTGGCATGCTGCTGTGAAAAGGACGCTGACAAACTGAGAGCGGGGAACGTTAATCAGTGGCCAGAGAACCCAGAGCGGTAGGTTCTCAGCTATCAATGATCATCTCAAAGCCGCCGTATATCATGCGCTTGCCGTCAAACGGCATGTCCTTATGCGTATCAGCCATTTCCGGATCAATCTCCATTGTTTCCCAGGCTTTCTCACGCACCTCTTTGGACGGCCAGACAATCCAGGAAAAAACCACGGTTTCATTTTCCTCAAGCTTCACCGCCTTTGGAAAAGATGTCACCTCCCCATCAGGTACGTTATCACCCCAGCATTCAACAACTTTGAGAGCCCCATGTTTTTTAAAGAGCGCTACGGTTTCTTCGGCCATTTTCTTATAAGCTTCTTTATTCTCCCTTGGCACGGCCACAACAAATCCATCAACATAATCCATCAGCTATCACCTTTCAGATACCATTCTCTTTTGCCATCCATTCATAATCAAAAGACACTGTGTCGCAGGCCACAGCGAACTTCCAGCCCCTTTATTGCATTCCGCAGTATTGACAACAGGAATGCTCCCCCTATGTCCTTTAATGTACCAAGGATCTAAGTTCTGTCCATTAAAGGAAGATACAATGAAAAATGACAAGACAATAGTAAACCTCAACAAGGCATTGCAGATGGAAATCAGTGCAGCACACCAATATCAGCTCCACGCTTTCGTTCTTGATGACTGGGGTATGAATAAACTTGCTGATAAAATGCGCGAAGAGATGCAGGAAGAGCTGGACCATTCCAACAGATTTATTGAACGGATTATGTTTTTAAAAGGCAACCCAGAGATGGGTTTTGACAACCCCCCTCACCTTGCATCCTCTCTTGTTGATATGTTTCAGGCTGACTTGAATGATGAGGAAGATGCCATCTCATTTTATACCGGTGCAGCTAGAACTGCGGATGAAGTTGGCGATATCGGATCACGTGCCTTGTTTGAATCAATCGTTCTGGAAGAAGAGGGTCATAAAAGCTGGCTGGAACTCCAGTTGGATCTGATAAAACGCATTGGCGAACAAACTTACAGTGCAAAATTTATAACATTCGATGAGGGTGAAATGGCACAATAAATTAGGCTGTGGTTGTGAAAAATCTGCCTGGAACGGGCTCTTTTAACGGGGCCGATTCTAATAAAGAAATTCAATAAGGTAACGCCTTGGGAAATAGGAAAAAATAAGATAAGACTAAATAAATCAGATACATAGAATATGTGATTTAGTGGAAACCCGACAAGAACAATAGCATATTTGAACGCTGTCATACGGTGGTTCTTACAAAAACAGGGCCCTTTGAATTTTCCCCGACGGAAATCCCGTTCCCCATACGTATAACAAAGTGGGATCGCTAAAAGGAAAGACAAAACCGTCTGTAAAAGGGGGAATGTGCCATGCCCAAAACAAGCGAAACACCAGCCCGTCAGGACCAATCCGGCCATCAGAACCCATCACATCTGATTGGCCGTGCCGATGAACACCACCACAGCGCCCTCCCCGATGACCTGAAACAGCTCATTGCCCGCCGCCAGACCCTCCGCCTGATCACAAGCGGCGCCGCGGCTTGCCTGGTTGGTGCCTGTGACAACAGCATCGCCTTTCCCGGCCCCGAGCCAGAGCAAACCGCTCTATCCCCGGATGGCTCCGAGTGTATTGTCCACCCAACAGAAACCGCAGGCCCCTTCCCGGCAGATGGCTCAAACAATGCCCATGGCACCCTTGCAAATGTCCTGGATGATAGCGGCATCAGACGCCGTGATATCAGGCCCGACATTGGCGCTGGCAGAAAATCAGCAGCAGGCGGTATCAAGCTTGATCTGACGATAAATCTTCTCAATGTTGGAGAGGGTTGCGCCCCGCTTGAGGGCTATGCCCTTTATCTATGGCATTGTGACGCTGAGGGGCAATATTCCATATACAATGTAGCTGAGCATAATTATCTGCGCGGTCTTGGCATCTCTGACACAGCAGGCAATCTGCATTTCACCACCATCATTCCAGGGTGTTATTGGGGCCGCTATCCTCACATGCATTTCGAGGTTTATCCAAACCCCGAAGCCGTAACCGATTATAGAAACCGGCTCCTCACATCCCAGCTGGCCCTGCCGCCGAAAATCTGCGAAGCAGTTTATAGTGCTCACCCGCTTTACTCAAAGAGCCTGGAAAATTTGAAGAACGCCCCGCTTGAAAGAGATATGATCTTTACCGACAACACACCAAAACAACTCAGCGCCCAGACAATCCGCATCAAAGGCGGCATCAAGACGGGTCTTCAGGGGGAAGTGACCATTGGCGTCATGGACAAGACCACCACATGATTGAAAAGTTGCAAACGATGCTCAGGCAACTTCCGCAAGTTCGTGCGTTTCAAGCACTGCTTTTAAGGCCGTATAGCAATCAGGATCAATCGCCCGCCCTGCCATATCATCCATTATCGCCAGCGCCTTATAGACGGGCATGGCCTTCCGGTATGGCCTGTCAGCTGTAAGCGCATCAAAAATATCTGCTATAGTGACGATGCGGGTATCAAGGTCAATTTCATCACCTTTAAGTTGAAACGGGTACCCAAGCCCGTCGATACGCTCATGATGGCCACAGGCTACTGCTGAAATATCAAAAAACACACTTATTTTCGTCAGGATAGATTGGGAATAAACCGGATGTAACTTGATCTGTTCATATTCTTCATCTGTTAGCTTACCGGGTTTATCGAGGATTTGATTGCTGATCCCCAATTTGCCGATATCATGCAGCAACGCGGCCCGGCGCAACCAGCGCCGTTTATTCTCATCCATCCCAATTTCTTTGGCAATGAGATCCGTAAAAATGGTAACGCGCTCACTATGGCCGCTTGTAAACGGGCTCTTGGCATCAATCACTTTGGCAAAGGCAGCCGCGATATCATCAAGATATTGTTCATCGACAATCTCGGCGCATTGAACAGGCTCAAGTTCATAAATGGTTTTATAAAGCTCTTCAGAGCGCAGCCCGTCCCAAAACTCAGAACGCCCGGCTACGCGTTCAAACGCCGTAACCAGCTCTGGCTGGAACCAGCTCCCGGCTCTGTTACGCGCTTCGGCAATGGCGGCCTCTGCACCATGCGCTGTATTGAAAACATCAATAACCTGTGCCAGAAGCGCGATGCGCGCATTCACAGGAATAGCGCCGCCCGCTTTTTTCAAAGGCAATCCACCGCCATTCCAGTGCTCATCAAGGTTCTGAATGCCCAGAGCGACATCCTCGGAAAACCGCATCATCCTGGCGATATCAGCCCCCCTGTGGCAACGGGTTTCAATCAGGTCTCTGGAAATCTCACCGTTATTTTTAAGCACCTCAATAATGGCACTAAACCGCTCAGCCATCCCGGCTTCAAGCCCTGTATGAGAAAGCACAAATTGCAAGGCTTGTGAAAGGCTGCCATTCCAGAGCTTGAAGTCCGCCTTGAAGGAGATATCATCAGTGAGATACAGCTCACAAATGCGTGCCGCATTACTGCTGCAGCCTAAATCTTTCAGCAGCAAGGTGTAAAAAAGGTCAGAAATTTCAGCATGGCTGAGGCCAATTTCCTGGCCGATATGCGTCCCAATCCAGCAACAGCGAACGCAATGCCCCTCAGGTTGCCCTTCTGTTAAATCAAGGGCAAGGCTCATCGCGCCAAGCAATTCGGACAATCTCAATGTGGATGTGTGAGGGCGGCCGCCATCATTCAAAGCCATCAGAACGCATACCTAAATATCTGAATACGAAAAACTGCCCTATTGCATCATAATCTCATTAAGGATTCGTTCACTGATTGATTAAAAATACCGCAAAAGAGTTTGCTGAGTTGGCCCGGATAGGCTGCTTTGAAACCCAAAAAAACTGTCCCCGGTAAGCAGCAAGGCGCGTCTCCGCCTGCATCAACACATTGGAATTTATAGGAAAGTTATATGCAAAGGAGATAAAGCAGACAATGTGCACAGGCCCATACCTTCAAATGCTGTCCAGAAACAGGGGAATGGGGTGCATTGAGTGTCTATTTTTCTTACCAAAAAACTGCTTTATCTTTATGCTGATTATATGCTTTTGTGGCACTCAGACTGTCAGTGTGCTGTGCATTGTGATGGAGGGGGATATTCAAATGTTGATTAGCTCGGATAAAAGGAAGAACGGCCTGGAACTTGGTCTGGTGTTAGGGACAGCTCTGGTCGGCTTTGCCCTCTATCAGATGTTACATCAGTCACCCCATGCAAAATCTCTGATTATCGCTGCCTTCTGCATTCTGCTCCTGGCCCTCATCACTCCAAAACTTCTGCATCCGCTTTACGTCCTGTGGATGAAGTTCGCGCTGCTGCTATCGCTCATCATAACGCCGTTCGTCATGGGGATCATTTTTTTCGGAATTTTAACCCCGGTCAATTTTGTTCTGTACCTTATGGGTAAAGATCTGTTACTCATACGTCCAGCCAACAGAAACAAAACCACCCTATGGCGACAAAAAGACAAAACCATTCCTTTTGACATGAAGAAACAGTTTTAAAAGAAAATCATGGAAATCATCAAAGAATTGTATGAGTTCGCTAAAACTCATAAAAAAATGTGGCTGCTGCCGATCATTGCCATCATCATTGGTATCGGCGGTGTTCTGGTGCTGGCGCAAGGGTCTGCTATTGCTCCCTTTATCTATGCGGTATTTTAAGAATATGATCGGAGCCTGATATGCTGATTTTAGGTATATCATGTTATTATCATGATAGTGCCGTTGCATTAATTGAAGATGGGAAAATAGTAGCCGCCGCACAGGAAGAACGTTTTTCACGCAGGAAACATGACGCTTCATTTCCCCGCCTTGCCTTAAAATGGTGCCTGGAAGAGCGCGGCATTACGCTGTCTGACCTTGATGCAATTGCCTTTTACGACAAGCCGATTTTAACATTTAACCGTTTGCTGGAAACATATATTGCCTTTGCCCCAAAAGGGTTTGGCTCCTTTATGAAAGCCATCCCCCTATGGGTAAAAGACAAACTGTTTCAAAAAGACAATTTATTAAAAGAACTACGGCACGGCGATGCCTCTCTGCCTTCAGATAAATTACTTTTCGCCGAACACCACTTAAGCCACGCCGCCTCCGCCTATTACGCCTCCCCCTTTGATGATGCCGTTGTCCTCACGCTGGATGGTGTAGGTGAATGGGCCACAGCAACGCTTGCCATCGGCCATGAGAACCAACTGGAAATCATCAAGGAAATTCATTTTCCCCATTCGCTCGGCCTGCTTTATTCGGCCATGACCTATTATCTGGGCTTCAAGGTGAATTCGGGGGAATACAAGGTCATGGGCCTCGCCCCCTACGGCCAGCCACGATATGTAGACCTCATTAAAGAACATCTTATCGAAATAAAGCAGGATGGTTCATTCTGGTTAAATCAGAAATATTTTAACTACTGCACCGGCTTGACCATGACCAACGACAAGTTTGCCGCTTTGTTTGGTGAGCCCGTGCGCGCTCCAGAACAGCCGCTTCTGGAGTTTCACATGGACATAGCGGCCAGCGTCCAGAAAATAACCGAAGAAGTCGTCCTGAAGATCGTTGCGCACACAGCCAGGGAATACAGGACGGAAAATTTATGCATGGCGGGCGGCGTTGCTCTCAACTGCGTTGCCAACGGCAAGATTGTCAAAGCCGGAAATTACAAAAACCTCTGGATCCAACCTGCAGCAGGCGATGCCGGCGGGGCGCTGGGGGCAGCTTTGTTGGCTTATTACAAACATTTTGATCAGAAGAGAAAAGCTGACTTTCCCGATAAGATGCAAGGGGCGTATCTTGGCCCCTCTTTCGCCGATGAACAGATCGTACGCGACCTGCGCAATGCTGGGGCAAAATTTGAACGACTTGACGAGCAATCTCTGTTAGACCAGACCAGTGCCGCCCTAAAAGAGAACAAAGTGGTCGGTTGGTTTCAGGGCCGAATGGAATTTGGCCCGCGCGCTTTGGGCAATCGGTCAATTTTAGGAAACCCGATGTCGGAAGAGACCCAGAAAACCATGAATATGAAAATTAAATTTCGCGAGTCATTTCGCCCCTTTGCCCCCTCCGTTTTGCGCGAAGATGTTGCCGAGTGGTTCGACCTTTCAGAAGACAGCCCCTATATGCTTTTGGTGGCAGATGTCGCCAAAGAGAAATTGCGTCAAATGACAGAGCCGGAACAAGCCCTCAAAGGTATTGAGAAATTAAATAGTTCCCGCTCGGAAATTCCGGCCGTGACCCATGTCGATAATTCAGCGCGCATACAAACGGTTGATCAGAAACGCAATGATCGTTTTTATAAGCTCCTCAAGGCCTTTAAGAAGAAAACCAACTGCGGTATCCTTGTCAATTCCAGCTTTAATGTGCGCGGTGAGCCAATAGTGTGCACCCCAAAGGATGCCTTCAGGTGTTTCATGGGAACGAACATGGATATTCTGGTGGTCGGGAATTGTTATATGAAGAAGCCGGATCAAAACCCGGATCTTCTCGAAGATTACAGCCATATGTTTGAGCTGGATTAAGGGCGCCCTATGTCTGGTAAGAAAAAATTACTTTTCACGATTATTCTGATCACGCTTGGGTTGGTGCTCTTTGAATTATTTGCTTTTATCTTTTTATCCATTGTTGGTTATGAACGGACAAAGGGAATTTTTTTATTTCATCCCCTCAGACACCACGCTCAACGTCCGAATAGTGTAATTGATCAGGGATATTCAATTCCACTAAAAACAAATAGGTTCGGTTTTTTAAGAATTTCACCGGAGATAAAAAATCCGGATTTTACACTGGTGCTAACCGGCTCTTCAAGCCTGAGGAGCCAGAGGCCATTTACAGGCCACAGAGGCACAATACCCAGTCGCTTGCAGAAACTGTTTCAGGAAAACTACAGCGAAAAAATCAAGGTCATTAGCCTGGCCGTTGGCTCCTATTCAGCTTTCAATGAAATGGCCTCGATCTATGATTACCTTGAAAAGCACCGCCGGAAGGCGGATATGATTGTCTCGGTAAATGGTCTCTTCAGTATTTTTGACTTAAGCAACAGACACCCTATGTTCGTAAACAAAGGGGACATACACGACCTCTATGATCAAAAAGCTACCGATCGTATTAATCAAATAAAGGATGGTGAAATCAGGGCGATATTTGCCGCTCTGAATCAGTCAATAAGAAGCTCTCAATTAAATTCGATAAAACTGATTTTTTATCTTAAATCAAAATTTAAAAAAGTAAAAACCGAGAGTAAAGCTAATAACTCAACCAAGGGACTTGATTGGGCCGCTGTAAAAAACAATCCGGAATTCAACCGTCTCTATCAACAACTGCGCAGAAGAGAAAAGATGAACTATGATATCATCAATCAAATCGCGCGCAATTACCAGGTCCCCTATATGCTGTTCCTTATGCCGGCGGAATATACATGGAAAAATTTATCTTCTAAAAAGATGACAGAGAAATATAAATTTCAATTGGAGTATAACAGCAAGCTCTACACTCACTTAACTCATGGGGTCACTTATCCTGTTATCGACCTGTCTGATGCATTCGATGAATTGCCAGCTGATAGCAGCCCATATCCTGAGGGTGATCCGGTTCACTATAATGATGAGGGGGCAGAAATAATCGCCAAAGCACTGTATAAATCAATCAACCCTGTTATCAAAGACCGTTTGGGGCGCCAGTAAAATGCAAAAAAAAAAAGTTATTTTCTCTATAGTTCTGACTGTATTGTCAGCGCTTGTCGGCCTTGGTATCGCTGAGATTGCCCTGCGCATAAAAAATAGTGATGGCAAAAACTATCACATTGAAATGTGGAAATACTCAAGAGACCTCAAGCAACGCGCCTCGAACCCGGACCTCGGGCACATCCATTTAAAAAATAAAACAGCAAGATTGCAGAATGTTAAAATCCGCATCAACAGCCGCGGTATGCGCGGGCCTGAGATCCCTGAATTTGAGGACAACCAGCGCCGTATCATGTTTATCGGTTCTTCAGCCACCCTCGGCTGGGGCATCCCCGAACCAGACATAATGACCTCGGTTCTCGCGAAAAAATTTACAGTAGACGGGATCAGGAATGTGGTGGTGATGAACGCCGGCATCGGGAATTATAATGCAAAACGTTACACCGAACTTTTCCTGACACAAAACAGGGATCTGAAACCAACTGACATTGTTGTGAACTATTATGTAAACGACGCTGAAATGCTCTCACAAGGGGGCGGCAATTTTCTGATCCGGAATAGTGAAATCGCTCTCACATTCTGGATCCTGGCCAATCGGTTCTTATCAGGCAATGCTGAAGACCAATTGCTCACACACTACAAATCCATTTACGATAAAAACTTCAAGGGCTTTCAGGAGATGAAATCATCCCTTGCAAAGCTGGCCGCCTATGGCAAGGAACACAACATAAAGCTGTATTTAATGATGATGCCTGAAGTCCATGATCTCAAAAACTATAAATATGATTTCATTCATAAAATCATGAGCGCACTGGCCACTGATCAGGGCTACATTTATGTGGACACCTTGCAGGACCTGAAGTCTGTGAAACAGACAGAACAGCTTTGGGCCATGAAGGGAGACCCGCATCCCAACGCCAAAGCTCATGAAATATTCGCCGCTGCCATCTACAAAGCCTTGAGACAAGCAGAAGCAGGGCAGTAGCGATGCTTTTTACCTCAAGCATTTTTCTCTACGTCTTCCTGCCGTCTGTGCTGGCGGTGTTTTTTCTGCTGGGCAAAATAAAACCGCTCTCATTCACGGTCATTCCGTTCCTGATCATCGCCTCCTTTATATTTTACGGCTATAAAGACCCGGTAAATATTCTGTTGTTATTGATCTCAATTCTGTTCAATTACGGCGCTGCCTACGGCATCAGGCAAACCGTGTTTAAAAACACGTTCTTGTGGCTGGGGGTTGCCTTTAATCTCGGGTTTCTTGGGTTTTTCAAATACACAAATTTCTTCTTGAACAACATCAATAATCTTGGCTACAGCTTTGACGTGATAGACATCGCCTTGCCACTGGCCATATCATTCTACACTTTTCAGCAAATCGCCTATCTAGCTGACAGCAAAAAAGGCAAGGTGCAGGACCAAAGCCTGAAAAGTTACTTTCTATTTGTGACCTTCTTCCCGCAGCTCATCATCGGTCCGATCGTGCATCATAAAGAGATGATGCCCCAGTTCGCAAAGCCAGCCTTCGGCCAGTTTTCCTTCGATAATTTCAAACTGGGATTTTTCTATCTGTTTGCCGGCCTTTGCAAGAAACTGTTTCTGGCTGATTATTGCGCCCAGATTGTTGACCCGGTCCACATGGACATCATGGCAGGAAACGCCGTGACATTTGCAGATGCCTGGGCCAGCGCACTGGCGTTCTCCTTTCAGATCTATTTTGACTTTTCCGGCTATACGGACATGGCGGTTGGCATCGCTTATATGATCGGCATTCAGCTTCCCTTTAATTTCAACTCACCTTATAAAGCCAGCAATGTAGCTGAGTTCTGGCGCCGTTGGCATATGACCTTATCCAGATGGCTGAGGGACTATCTCTATATCCCGCTGGGCGGTAACGAGAAAGGCCCGGCGCGCATGGCGTTCAATGCAATCATTGTTTTCCTGCTTGGTGGTCTCTGGCATGGCGCAGCCTGGACTTTCGTGCTCTGGGGCCTACTACAGGGGGTCGGTATTGTCATCGCCCGCTCAGCCCAGCTTATGAAGATCCCCATGCCGATGCTGCTGGGTTTGGGGGTAACGTTTTTATTTGTCACACTCTCTTGGGTCTTGTTCAGAGCCGCGTCTCTGGATGTTGCGCGTGAGCTCTATGGCATCATGCTGGGGCAAAACGGTTTTAATTTTACAGTCAGGGATATCGTCAGGGAGAATGCCTATGTCCTGGCAGCCGCGGCAGCCATCACCTTCTTATTGCCCAACACACATGTCCTTGTGCCCGGACTTGCAAAACAGACAGCAAAATTACCAGCCCTCCCGGTAATCGTACTGATCGTCATTGCCTGGGTCTCGCTGGCGGCGTTTGATCTGGACAGCTCATCTGAATTTATCTATTTCGATTTTTAATCTGTAATGCGGCTTGAGATGAACTGTGCGATGCCGAAATTGAGCGAGTTGAAATTCATCGGCAGATTATCAGCGTTCAGGGCAAGTGTTATAGCCATGCAAGTGTTATAGCCATGGGGAGCGGCCTGGACCCTGCATCAGAGCGAGGCTGAATATCATCGCCAGCATATTTGGCGGAGTTGGTGTTCAACCATTTACAAATCCACCGAGAACGGAAAGCAATGTAGTAAAACGCTCAACGCAATGATTATTGCGGAGATCAATTAAACCTCATTTTGATTAACGCGTTTTGATAATTCTTCTGCACTTTCAACGCGCTCCGAATATCGATCAACCAAATACTCCGTCCGCCCCCGGGTTAGAAGTGTAAATTTCATCAACTCTTCCATTACATCAACCATACGGTTGTAGTAAGGAGACGGTTTCATTCGGTTGTTCTCTTCAAACTCCAAAAAGACTTTTGGCACCGATGACTGATTGGGAATAGTTATCATCCGCATCCATCGACCAAGAATACGCATCTGATTGACGGCGTTAAAGCTTTGCGAGCCACCGTTAACCTGCATAAGTGCAAGCGTTCGCCCCTGGGTTGGGCGCATGCCACCAATTGGCGCTAAAGGCAGCCAGTCGATTTGTGTTTTGAAAGTGCCAGTCATACCCCCATGCAACTCAGGCGAGCACCAGACATGTCCCTCCGACCAGAGAGATAATTCTCTGAGCTCCTGCACTTTGGGGTGCGTGTCAGGGGCATCATTGACAAGCGGCAAACCGCTTGGATTAAATATGCGCACATCAGCGCCAAGCCGGCGCAGAACCTTGGCAGCTTCTTCCGTCATTAGCCTTGAAAACGAACGATCGCGCAGCGACCCATACAGCATGAGTATGCGCGGGGAATGTTTCGGCTCGTCCGGCAATGCCAGATCTTGTATATTGAGTGTTTTCAAATTTTCTTCATCAATATTCGTCAAATCGTCATTCATTGTGCTTTAACAGTCTTCCCATCTTTTTGGTGAAACGCGTTCCGGAAATTACTTATAGCGACGCAAAAACGGCTTCTGTACGGATTGAAATGTTGAATTGCCCATGCAGAGCAAATGGTCTTTGAAAGTGTCACTGACAATAGTTTTTTTCTCAACAAGTGCAACGAAGTTCGTCAAATTTGAGTGACCGGATCAAAAAAATCACAAGCTTTTAAATGGATCTGTATTCGGGAATTGTCTGGGCGATACCATCAACATCTCTGACCTGTTGTGTTGCCTCCCCATTTTGTGAATTGATCGCAGGGTTACAAAACTCTATATTCTATTACATCTGGTGTTTTTGAATAAGCCGAGCTAAAGCAGCTCGCCTGGAGAAACCAACATGAAAACCCCTCGCCTTACCCGCCGTAATTTTCTCGCAGCTGGGGGCGCTATGCTCGCAGCCGGGGCAACAGAATTTTCCGGTATGGCCTTACCTGCCCATGCCATGGTTCTTACACCCACTTCCTCAATGCGGGGTGGGTCCAACAACTATCGCCCGGGAGCACCCATTGTGGAACGGATCGGCGGGGGAGGTTTCTGGATGAGCGGTACCGTCCGCAGTGCCGTTGATGGGGCCCCGCTGGCCGGGCAAAGAATCCAGATCTGGGCCCACACAACAGAAGGGTACGAGCGCGACCCACAAAGTCATGGGGCAACGCTGACTGATGATAAAGGGGTATTCCGCCTTGAAATGCCGCAGATCGTCCCCGCCTTTGGGCAACCCCACGGTCACCTCGCTTACGATAGTGGTGACTTCGAAACCGTCTTTCTGCGCCCCGTGATGCCAAGCTCAAAAGATACCAGCCTCGAGGCCCATTTCGTTCTCAAACCGGTCTGAAATAATGCATTCAAAGGGGGAGAGAAGAACCCGCAATGCCCTTGTCTGGGCTGCGTTAGGCGTAGCCATCGGCGTGCCGATCGCCCTTGCAGGTACCAGCCAGCTACTTGCATGGCGCGATCCTGTTTACATAGTAGCCGGTTTTGCTGGCGTCATCACCTTGGGATTGTTGTTTGTTCAACCCATGCTGATTGGCGGATATTTACCGGGGCTGCCCGTGCTTATGGCGCGTCAGGCACACCGCTGGATTGGGGCAATCCTCGTTATAGCGGTGTTGGTTCATGTGGGGGGCCTTTGGATTACCAGCCCGCCGGACGTCATTGACGCCCTTCTCTTTGCTTCCCCGACACCTTTTTCACATTGGGGCGTGATCGCCATGTGGGCACTCTTTGCTACCGCGCTTTTGGCGGCGCTCCGTCGGCGTCTGTCACTGCGGCCGCGCAGCTGGAGCATCGCTCATAGCCTTTTGGCGGTGGTGATAGTATCGGGGACCGTCGTGCATGCCTTACTTATTGAAGGAACGATGGAAACCATATCGAAGGCCTCCCTATGCGTGCTTGTTGTTGCCGTGACTATGAAAATGATAGCAAAAAAACTTCTTCCACTACGACATCGAGATAGTCATTAGCGGCAATGTAAACCGCGGCCTTGTGTTCTTGTTCAAAATAATGGTGAATCGGAACAAAGACAGTAAAATAGAGGCGATTAATTTATTGAAGATTCCAATTTGACTTGCATGACATTAATCCGTCCTGCCCTAAAGAGGGCAGCGCAAATGGCAAGATAAAAACGCCATTTTCTTATGAAAGCCCGATCATATCCTAGCGCACTAATCGCCTCCCTGTTGCGATCAAAATTTTGCAACCAAGTTTCTAGCGTTAGCGCATAATCACTCCCAAAATAAAATACATCTTTCACCATCAAGCCAGTCTTACCTGCTTCTTGTTCTAATAATGGTAATGTTGGTAGCATCCCTCCGGGGAATATGTACTCACGGATGAAATCACTTCCCGATCTATAAATGTCAAATAGATCGTCTCTGATCACAATACTCTGAATCATTATACTGCCTGCGGGCTTGAGGCATCTTTTCAAAGTTTGCATATAGTCTTTCCAGTATTCTAAGCCGACATGTTCAAACATGCCAATTGAGACGATATGATCAAATTGATCTTTAATCAGACGATAATCTTTCAAGACAATCGTGATGAGTTTTTCTAGCTCAGTACCGGCAAATCGTTCACGCGCATAGCGCGCTTGTTCTTCGGAAATTGTTATGCCCGTAATAGGGATGTCAAGTTTTGCCGCTTGCTCCATAAACCCGCCCCAACCACAACCTATTTCAAGAATGCGGTCTTTGGGTTTTAGGTCTAGTTTTGTCAAAATACGTTGGTATTTGGCGGTTTGTGCCGCCTCAAGCGTAAATGAGGAATCTCCATTGAAAAGAGCTCCTGAATAGGTCATTCCCTCGTCGAGCCAGAGTTTGAAAAAATCGTTACCCAAATCATAATGGTGGTGAATATTTCTCTTGCTACCTTCATTTGAATTGGTTTTAAATTTTTGTTTAAGAGCATATAACAAGCGGTAAAACGTATGCCCTGCGAGCATATCATGACAATATTCAGTGTTTTCCATTGCAAGGTCTAAAAGCTTTGGAAGATCATCCGTATCCCAATACCCTAGAACATAATCTTCGCCAAACCCAATATCGGCATGGGTCTGTATCCTTTTAAAAATGTTCCAATCATTGAGGACAATATTTGCTGTAGTTCCTGGCTTTTTACCAATACAAACTGTGGTGGATCCATTTGGCAAAGTCATATTGAGTTTACCGCGACCAATAAACTTTTGAGCATCTGAGATCAATGATTTTATGAGCACAGGATCAATTCCTGAATTTGATCCTAACTGAGAACAATTAAGCATCCAATAAACCCTTCTACGCAAACACCGGTTTAAACAATATTTATAATTTTCACGCTAAAAGACGTGTTTTACCTTGATGACAATCAAGTAATGCGCTGATCATCTTGATTGCTTTGCCTCTGTTAATGTCAACGCATCCACAAAATGACTTGTTGCAATATATAATTTTGTCGATCTTGGTCGATAATGAACAGCGCATAGTTATGTCTTTACGACGACATGCGTAGTTTGCGAAAATCAGTAAAGGCGCTGAAGACGGACAAATTTTGAGTGATGACTTGTAAGTTGATCCAAGAGAAATTAGAGCGAGGAAATCAACTTTAACGAATAACAGTATTGTTAATCTAATCCAACGCAGCTTCTTTGCGCAGCTTCTCAGCGGTTTCTGTTGCGAGGTTTGTGCCGAGGTTAGCAAGCTTAGCAGTCTCACTGGAATAATCGTCAAACGCTTTTGCGCAAAATTCCATTCCTCGATCATTCAGTGATGCAAAGCTCTGGCAATTGGCCATAGCCTTTGCCGTATTCAAATCTTCTTTAAGCCTATGATGAATGAAATCCGTTACTTCAAGACCGTACCTAGCCATTGACCTGCAAATAAGTCCATTCATATGGACTGCCGAAAAAAGAAAATTTTCTCCAATTTCGCTTAGCTTTGATGAGTCGATAATCTCATCCGCTGGCACGACTTTTCTGGTCTTTTTCTTCATGGTGATATACTCCCAACATACATTTTGCCTCTTGGGCAATTAAAACCAAAAAATATCAGAATTCGCCAACATATAATTGACGCCCGTCAAGTGGCCGTTAGATACATTCTCAACATCAAATTTATTCCGCACAAGAAGGCAATTTCCTTTGATCAAAAACAAGGCAGAAATTGATTGAGTATTTAGCCTGGTAACATTGCTATTTAATACCGTAAAAACGATGATGATTTAAGAAAGCGCAGATATTGAAATCAAAATCAGACAATCACACAAGAGTTGCAACTGCCTCAAATCCAAATGCCAAGCGTAATAAAAGAAAGCAAAAACCACGTGCACATCAATATAACGACCAGCCTGCTCGGGCGATAAAACCAATGCCAGATCTTCCAGTGAAAGTTCCCTGGGAGCGAGATTCATAATTTGCCCGGATAGTTTAAAACCATACGCAAAAGAGATGTATGATCCTGTCGCCTATAAGGAAATGAGAGCCTTTAGAAGCCCAATTCTAAATACACATTTATACGCATTTTACTTATTGATTGCGATGATCATTATACATATTGCTGCAGTCATTGTGACTGAGGTGCGGGAAGGAGGGACAATAATTTCCGCCATGTTTACCGGGCGTAAAATTGTAGCATATAAACCGTTTGATTTCGACCAATCACGTGACGATTAAGCAAACTGGGTCCATCTGACAATGCAATAACCTATTGATCACAGATTGCGAGGTTAACGTGGGTCACCGAATTTATGCATCACCGCGATTTGACCCGTTTGATATAACAAAAAGCTGAATTACAGGGAAAAAGGCAAACGCCAATTGACCAAGCAAGCCAAGCATCGAAGCAGCCTCTCTAAATGTTCCGGCATATGCAACCGGCGTCAATCCATATCCAAAAACGGCCACTCCAAATTCAAATGCCATCAAGAGAAAAAACGCCGCGCCCCCCATCACCAGTCTACGAATAAGATTTTCTGGAACAGAATTTCGCGCAATGAGCCATCTACATACAAACCATGAAGCAGTGAGCATAATTGGCAATTCAATCAATACCGCTGCAAGGCTGCCAACTGATTCCTCTAATATCAGAACGCGCACACTTCCAAGTACGAACCCAAGACAAAAGATAATCACGAAATAATAAATTCCGACTTTGATTGAATTGCTCAATTTTTCTCACGTTTCTTTTTCCAGTATACCGAAATATCACCAGACCAATCCTACATGCAATTACCAATTAGCGCTGCGCGTCGCAAGTAAATTTGCCTTTTGAAATTAATAAACATTGTTTGATTGACGTCCGTCAATTTATCAATTGGTCACTCATGATTAAATTATTTCAAATGAATAATTCGTCGTATCGAAATTACAGCATGGGATTGAAACGGCGGATGAAATACTAACGAGTGTTTTGTTGTTAGTTTTTATTTTTTAGGTTGCATTTCATAATAATTGGAACTGCAACCAGTTAGAAGACAGGTACAGGAGATTTCGTAATGTTTGAAATTACACCTTGGGATCGCATGAAGCGTTCTGCATTAGGGCAAAAAACAAATAACCTAACGCCGAAAAATGAATTGAGCAGTATCCTCGATACTTTTTTTGGTAATTTGCAAAATCAGTTAACGATACCTGCTGGTTGGGACGACGTTAAATTACTTAGTCCTGCAGTGGACATTGTTGAGAATGAAAAATGTTTCAGACTGGAGATTGAACTCCCCGGAATGACCAGTGATGATGTCGATATCAGCGTTGATGGCAGTTATATTACCATCAAAGGTGAGAAAGAAACGTCTAAGGATGAGGATGAAGAGAATTATGTGAGCCGTGAGCGGTTCTACGGTCATTACCGTCGCACGTTCGCCATTCCCGACAATGCTGATGCAGATAATATTACAGCTAATTTTGAAAATGGCGTGCTCACATTAGAGATCCCGAAAAATGAGGAAGCTAGAAAGCACAATCGAAAAATCGAAATAACATAAGTGATTTTCATTTATCTTTCCGGGTGATCCAGTGTGCTGGATCACTCGAAAGAAAATTATCTTAAAAGTCAGTGATGCAACTCATCGATCATAAATTAAGTTCCATTTTTCAAAAGGATTGGCAAGGCATATTTGAGTAGAAAAATGCGCCTAGATAGCAGTATTTGACGGCGAAGAGCCTCTTTCCTTTCAAAGTATATTAATGGTCATTTTTATATATTTCAAAATAAACTGACCGTAAATTCTCGAAGCGAGGGGCGTGGAGCCATGGGGCGGATTCACGACAGCGTTTGTCCTGGGCGGCATATAACTGAACCGAAAACCAGAGAAAAAACGCTCTTTGAACGTATTTTGATAGATGAAATTACCATATAAATGTAGCACGCACTCACCGAAAATAAATTCGACAGATTGGTTGTCATGACGCCCTCCAAGCCACTCGGGCGCCTTCGAAAACTATAGAGCGAAAGTTAAAAGCCGTTTTGCCCTAGTGCTAGAAAAAATTTACGTCATTACCACAATCAAAGAGCTCCAGTAACAACTAGAGGAACGAATATCTATATAATCGCGCTACTAAAATGAAGACTAACGGAAATGAAAAAAATCAAAGTGATCAGCAAAAAATGAATGTTGTAATGAAGCAATACATCGAGATCTGCAATCAGGTAATCGAGAAGAATACTGCTCTCTTTCCCGAGGCCCAGTTTCATATAATGGGTAGCACCATAACTGAGGAAAACCCCATTCATCTAGCGGTATATGATGATCGTCCAAAAGGCACCTATTCTCTGATCTTAAGCGATAAGCAACTGGCCTTTGGTAATTTACCAACCGAACTGGAAAAAGCGTGGCGGGTCAAACTCAGCCATATAGAAGACGTGCTAAATAATCCAGCAGAATATATTAAACAACCGAATAAACTGGATCTGGAGTGGCTCAAGGCCAGGATCGGTATATAACTCAAGTACCCTGATCAGGTTCTATAATCTCGCATTCATCAAGTAACGCGGAGCAGCATCTACAAGTTTTAGCCCTTAACTGTTCTATGTTTTGAATCGTCAGTTGATTTTTTTTTGTTTCAACACCAATCGCAGCAAGCTGATTCAAACCACGAGAAAACGTTTCCGGAACCATACCTAGTCGTGCTGCAATAACTCCCTTGTCGACGGGGAGCTCAAGAACCATACTACCCTCTTGTTTGTGGCCGCAAAGTTTAAGCAAAAAACATCCAATTCGCTGAGTTGAAGACATGAGCGTTAAATGTTCAACTTCAAGGCACCGTTGATTAACAGCATGGAACTGTTCTTCCAATAAGTGAGCTTTTAATGTGCTCATTTGCGTTTGATCAATTTTATTACTTTTGAAGAACGAAGCGGGAATTTGTAGTAGTGAGCAATCGGTAACTGATTCACAGGAAAACGAGAACGTCTGAAAACTTGCGAATTGCGCTTGACCGAAACAATCTCCGGTGGAGATAATCGAAACAACAGATTCATGCCCGTCACTTGTTTCGCGGAAAAGCTTGAGCCAGCCATTAACGACAACATATAGATAGTCGATTGGGTCGCCGGTTATAATAATCACCCGACCCCTTTCATGATATTTAACGCTGGCATTGTCGAGTACGGTATCAATTGAACGGTCATCGAAATCCATGAACAAATGAACGCTCTTTAAGAGGTCGTGAAGCATTCCTGTGTTTTGCGATTTCTTCCGACGAACAAAATCTCCCATTGCGCAATACTCCTAACACAATCGTTTTGTCGGTCTAGCTTATCAGCAAACCGGTCATTATACATGTTTTAAGTGTAGGGTTCCTATCAACTTTCATAATAGTCGTTCAAGAAATTATGCTGGTAATAATGACCTGGATTTTTCCCGGAGCTATTTCTCTTTCAACATGGATTGAGTCTTAGAACGCCTTCGTGCAGAGCCAGGCACCAACACTCAAAATGAAAACGCCATATATATACAACATGTTTTTTGAGAACATTGCAGTACTCGCCAACTGAGAACCTGCAGTTGGGTAAACAATCCGAAATGTTCCCTTGACGAGCGAAAGCCAACCAGCCAACGTAATGGCGACCCGCCAGTCTTGAACCCAGACATTATGATAATTTATGATTGCCACACCAGTGACGAATGCAAGCGCCCCGGAGAAATAATATAACTCAGCATTGTTAATAAAATTGGCTATCATTTTATGGTAGTGAATTGGATTTATCAAAACACCAACACCAACGATTACGAACAATGGTCCAATTAATTTTGCGAGCAGAATAGAAGTTTCCATATCCATCTCCTTTTAAATGCATTCAACCTGAACACTATTTGAAGGTAGAGTGAATTTCATCATGAACGCTTGACGAGCATCAACTGCATCGCCGTCAGCGAATGATAGCGTTTGAGAGAATTGGTCCCTGTTCGCAAGATCCCATGACGGTTATGAATGAAGGAAATATTGCTCAGATTCTGTGATGCTGCCCAAAGTGTTACAGGATCCTGTTTTTGTCTGAAAATTTTCCCCTAATAACGGCATATTTACAACCTCACATAAGCAAAAAGACAAAATCAAAAAACCATACATGCGTTTGGCTGTGGTGATAACCGGTCATCGCCAACCTGCCCGAGTCTGAAGACGTAAGACACATCTTCTTACCGACTTGACGGCAATCAAGGCCAAAATTACAGGCCCGATATATGTAAAATATTATGGCCTGAACTGAACGGATTTGTCTTTCAAAGGAACATCAAATTTATGCAACAAGAACCACAAAAAAGAAATCGACTAATGCCTTGGTATTTGGGCGTGGCCGTCGTTTTATTGAGCGTTATTTATACTGGTTACAAAATGGTAACAGGCAACTGTCAGGAGTATATAGTGTTAGAAATTGTTATTCTCACTGTTATTCCAATTGTGTATTTAACCCTCATGTATCTGACTTTTATTAGTCAGGAGTAGCGACCAATCCAGTTTGCATCAATAGGAGATTATAATGACTGATATAACGATTATGAAGAACCTTCTATGTTCCCCGTCAGCGCCTAATGGATCGATTTGGATGATTGCATAAAGGAGTGATTTTATCTCATCATTGCTAAATCAGGAGCGAATGATAGACGAACGATTGACCAACGCTGTAGTGTAAGGTGCGGTTAGCAGCGGAACATTCAATTCATTGATTATAGCTTTTCTCTTAGCGCTTCGTAAGGCGTTTTTCCATTGAATGCACCATGAGGTCTGTGGAAGTTATAAAAGCGTACCCATTCATCAAGCTTTGCCTCAAGATCGACATCACCTTTATAAGTTAGCAGTTGATAAAATTCCTGGCCGTCAGATCTGTGCGACCTTACCACTTTTCCATTTAATTGAGGCGTGCCACGTTGGATATAAGCATGCCGGATCCCTTTATCTTCTACATGCCAGTGGAACTTGGCTTGGAACTCATGACCATTATCAGTCCTGATTTCTTTAATGCGGAACGGGAATTTTTCTATGACGTGATCCACGAAGTCAATCGCGTTGGCTTGGGTGTGTTTTTTGTAGACTTTCAGCGCTCTGACTCTCGTTGCATCATCAATGGCTGTATATTGAAAGCGGCGTATCTTTTCACCTTTATCTCCTATGAAAGTCAGGAACTTAACATCCATCTGAATATGATGGCCGGGGACCTGTTTATTGTAACGCTTGGTGTGGACTTTGCGTAAGCGCGTCCCTCGAGGAAGTCTGTTCATACCATTTCTTTTGAGTATCCGAGAAACGATTGAATCCGAGATCTTGATACCGTGATAACGCTCAAGATACCAAACAATCCTAATAGGCCCGAGATGATATTTAGACAGAAGGTGAAGAACTTTTTCCTCAATCTCAATAGGCGTTCTGTTGAAATGACGCTTCGGTATGGATGGGTGATTAATCAGTCCATCTTCACCATGCTTTTTATAAGCCTCTCGCCATCGATAAAAACTTGTTCGACCAACCCCAAAGTACCTACATGTCTTTGCAACGTGACCAGTCTCGTCAGCGTGTTTTAAAATGCGAAGTTTGCGTTGTTTCTCGCGCTGATCTTTGTTCATAACATCTCCTTAATCCCATGATCGGGATTTTAATGAAAATGTTCCGCGAGTAACGACATATCTACATGGTTTGTTTGGCTGATAAATGTGATTATTCAACCAGACGGATGATCTCAAGCTTCTCAGATGCTGGGTATCTCATTCGATATCTTCCCCATCCCCAACCATGCTTTTTTTGAGGAGGCGTAACTCAAAGGACTTTCTCGAAGCTGGTAAAAAAAGACTGGCCGGTGATGTTGCTCGTGAAGCGAATACGGCTGAGGTTAAAGAGGGGCGTGAGAGTTGCCGGATTTTCATCCCTAAAGCTGCCAGAAATCATCATGAAACGGACACAGATAACGGAAATGCAAACATTCTTTGCAAAACATAGCTAAGACCAATTACGAAGATGCATGCGGCAAAAATACCCGGCCCACATTCATATAACTGTTACCATCAAGTACGAATATCTCATCTCATATTCAAATAGCCCACATCAGAGCAGTTCAATGTTAAAAAAGCTAGAGATTGACCCCGTATCTGAAACGCTGTCAGACGAAAACCAGAGCGCCCGGTTGGACCATCTATACCGCGCGATGATCGCTGAGGTTACCGGCGGCCTATCTCCCAATACACCGGTTATGCTACAAATGAACTGGCTGCTAAATCTGGCCACTTCACCGGGTAAAATGCTAGAGCTCACAGATCTTGCCCGGAAAAACATTGTAGAGCTAAGCCTGGCCTCGATCCTTAATGCTTACGGCCTGGCAGCGAAAAATATGGGCGTTGAGGTAAGGTCAAACACCGCCAAGCCGGATGATCGCCGTTTTAACGACCCTGAGTGGGCCCGCGCCCCGTTCAACTTGTATAAAGAGGCGTTCCTAGCCGTAGAAAACTGGTGTCAGGAGGCGACAAAAAACATCCACGGCATTTCAACTGAGGATGAAAAGGCCCACTCTTTCATGGTGCATCAACTATTGGATGCTCTCTCCCCCGCCAACTTTCCGCTGACAAATCCAGAGATCGTAAAAGAGATTGAACAGCAGGGCGGCAGAAATTTAATAAAAGGCTATCTAAACCTCTTAGAGGATATTTCAACCAGTGGCGGCGCAGAGCATCGCAAGCAAGCCCATCGTACGTCAGGCAAATATCAGGTTGGCGAAAACCTGGCCACATCAGCCGGTAAAGTGGTTTATCGCAATCAGCTGATCGAGCTTATCCAATATGAGCCGACGACAAAAACCGTCCACCCCGAGCCAATCCTCATCACCCCCGCCTGGATCATGAAATATTATATCCTTGATCTACGGCCTGAAAATTCACTTGTCCGCTACCTCACCAACAAGGGTTTTACCGTCTTCATGATCTCCTGGGTCAACCCGGATGAAAACTACGCAGAGTTCACGCTGGATGAATATCGCTGCCTCGGCCCCATGGCAGCACTTGATGAAATTGAGCGCATCACAGGTGTGAAAAAAATCCATGCAGCCGGCTATTGTCTTGGCGGCACATTGCTGAGCATCGCTGCCGCTGACATGGCAAGAAAAGGCGATGACCGGTTAAAAACCCTGACCCTGCTTGCCGCTCAGACAGATTTTGCCGAGGCTGGCGAAATCAAACTTTTCATCAATGAAAGCAATATTGCCTTCCTTGAAGACATGATGAAAGAACATGGTGTGCTTGAAGGGGGGCAAATGGCCGGCGCCTTTAAACTGCTGCGCGCCAATGCCCTCATCTGGCAGCGTATACAGCAGGACTATCTGCTCGGCACCCGCAGCAGCGCCAATGACATGATGGCCTGGAACGCAGACACAACCAGAATGCCCTATAAAATGCACTCTGAATATTTGCGCAGCCTCTATCTTGAAAACCAGCTCTCGTCTGAAAAATTTGAAGTTGAAGGCCACCCCGTCTCACTGCGGGATGTAACCGTACCAGTTTTCGCTGTCGGAACAGAAACAGACCATGTGGCCCCCTGGCAGTCCGTTTTCAAAATTCATCAGTTCTGCTATGCGCCGGTTCAATTCATCCTGACCAAGGGCGGCCACAATGCGGGCATCGTCTCAGAGCCGGGCCACCCCCGCCGCCACTATCACACGCATCGGTCCAAAACCAGTGACCCCGCTTTAACGCCCGAAGATTGGCTTGATATAGCCGATTATAAAGATGGCAGCTGGTGGCCGGAATGGGCCCGCTGGCTGTCGCGCAAATCAACCAAAAAACAAGCCACGCCGCAGATGGGCAATGCTTTGGCAGAGGCGCCAGGCACTTATATCTTCATGGACTGAAACCTCCAACAATAAGCTATAAAACAGGGAACTACCGAATATGCTAAAAGGTAAAAAAGGCCTCATCATTGGCATTGCCAATGAACACTCGATCGCAACCGGCTGCGCCAAAGCCTGCCATGACGCAGGTGCAAGGCTTGCTGTCACCTACCACTCGGAAAAGGCAAAACCCTTCGTCGAGCCGGTGGCAGATGAAATTGGCGCAGAGCTTTTGCTGCCTCTCAATGTTGACCATGATAATGAAATGGATGCCGTTTTCAAGGCAATAGAAGAGCAATGGAGCAGCCTCGATTTTCTCCTCCATTCCATCGCCTTCTGCCCGAAAGATGATCTGCACGGGCGGGTCACAGATTGCACGCGTGAAGGTTTTGCCAAAGCCATGGACATCTCCGTCCATTCCTTCATCCGCATGGCAAAACGCGCCGAGCCACTAATGAAAGAGGGCGGCTCGCTCCTCACGGTCAGCTATCACGGCGCTGAAAAAGTTGTCGATCATTATAATATCATGGGGCCAGTGAAAGCCGCGCTAGAAAGCACCGTCCAATATCTCGCGGTTGAGCTTGGCAAAAGCAACATCCGCGTCAATGCCGTCTCGCCCGGCCCGCTGCAAACAAGGGCCGCCTCAGGCATTGATCATTTTGATGAGCTGGTTGATGACGCCAAAAAACGCGCCCCGCTGCACCGCCTCGTCACTATCGAGGAAGTTGGCGCCCTTGCGGGATATTACATGTCAGACCAAGCTAAATCCATCAGTGGTAACATCGCTTATATCGATGCCGGTCACCACATCGTTTGAAAGTAAAAAACTTTATGCAGTATATCGAGAATAAAACCTTCGATGAAATCAAGGTCGGAGACCATGCTAAACTTGTCCGCACCCTTACCGCCCGCGATATTGACATTTTCGCTATCATGTCAGGTGATGTAAACCCCGCCCATGTAGACCCGGAATTCGCCGAAGCCGATATTTTCCATAAAGTCATCGCCCATGGCATGTGGGGCGGCGCGCTCATCTCAACCGTTTTGGGCACTGAGTTGCCCGGCCCCGGCACCATCTATCTCGATCAGTCCTTAAAATTTTTAAAGCCAGTCACCTTGGGCGATACGGTCACTGTTAAAGTCACCGTGACGGAGATTTTAGAGGACAAACACCAGCTGATCCTTGATTGCGAATGCACCAACGGCAATGGCAAAGCCGTTATCAAGGGGGAAGCCCGGGTGATGGCCCCCAAAGAAAAAATCCGCCGCCCGCGTGTTGAGATGCCAGACCTTTACCTCCACCAGCGCGGCGCTATTCACGAGCAGCTTTTAAAACTCACCAAAGACTTTGAGCCGATCGCCGCAGCCATTGTCCACCCCTGTGATGAGCATTCACTAACAGGCGCCCTGGAGGCAGAAATGCTCAAACTTATCAAACCCATCCTGGTCGGCCCAAAGGCACGCATTGAGGCCACCGCCGCAGACCATCAGCTTGATATTAGCCATCTTGAAATCATAGATACTGAACACAGCCACGCCTCAGCTATCAAAGCCGTCGAGCTGGTAAGAGAGTACAAGGCTGAAGGGCTGATGAAAGGCGCGCTCCACACAGATGAAATCCTCTCCCCCGTGGTTGACCCAGAGAGCGGCCTTAGAACAGAGCGTCGCATGAGCCACATTTATTTGATGGATGTGCCAACCTATCCAAAACCTCTTTTGATCTCAGACGCGGCCATCAATATTGAGCCCGATCTTGAAACAAAGGCAGATATCGTTCAGAACGCGATTGATCTTGCCCATGCGATCAACATAAAGCAGCCAAAAGTTGCCATCCTGTCCGCCGTTGAAACCATTTACCCGCCGATCAAATCAACCGTTGAAGCTGGTGCCCTTTGTAAAATGGCAGATAGAGGCCAGATCACCGGCGCTATTCTTGATGGCCCACTCGCCTTCGATAACGCCATTTCCAAAACCGCCGCCAAAGACAAAGGTATCATCTCTGAAGTTGCAGGCGACGCTGATATTCTTATCACGCCAGATCTTGAAGCTGGTAATATGGTCGCCAAACAGCTCATCTACCTGGCCAGTGCCAGTGCGGCAGGCATTGTGCTCGGCGCCCGTGCCCCCATCATGCTGACCAGCCGGGCAGACACAACAGAAACCCGCATCGCCTCAGCCGCCCTTGCTAAGCTTTATGTGCATAATAAAAAATGCCGAAACCTTAAATGAGGCAATCCATCCGCCACCAAAAAAAGCCAAGAACACGGAAATGACAGACGCCATCCTCACCCTCAATGCCGGGTCATCTTCTATTAAATACGGCCTCTACCAGGCAGATGACAGCATGGCTAAAATTTCCTCAGGCCAGGTCAGCCGCATCGGCCTTGGCCCTTGCTATGAAGAAAGCGATGTTAAGAGCAAGTTGCCGTTGCCAGAGTGCGCTTCTCATAGAGAGATCATGACGTGGCTGATTGGCCATTTAAAATCTGAAAATCCTGATCTTAATCTCATAGCGGCTGGTCACCGGGTGGTCCATGGCGGGCAAAAATTTACCGATGCTATAAAGCTGGATGACGCAGCCATCAGTGAGCTTGAGGCGCTGATTGATCTCGCCCCCAACCATCAGCCCCACAACCTCAGCGGCATCAAAGCTGTCCGAAACCTCTGGCCGGATCTGCCGCAATTTGCCTGCTTTGACACAAGCTTCCATCGCAGCCAACCAAAGCTGGCAG
This sequence comes from uncultured Rhodomicrobium sp., assembly GCA_964351785.1. GTDB lineage: Bacteria > Pseudomonadota > Alphaproteobacteria > Rhizobiales > HXMU1428-3 > HXMU1428-3. The sequence continues at coordinate 8,465 of CAYGPF010000008.1, read as the reverse complement.
AGCTTTTCCCCCTGACAAAAGAACTGACAAATGAGGGCATCATCAGATACGGCTTTCACGGCCTTTCTTATGCTTTCATTGCTTCCATTCTGCCAGAGCATCTGAACGAGAAAGCCGATGGCCGCATTTTGGTGCTGCATCTTGGCCATGGCTGCAGCATATGCGCGCTAAAGCGGCGAAAAGCCATCTCCACAACAATGGGATTCACGTCTCTCGGCGGTTTGATGATGGGCAAACGTTGCGGCGATCTTGACCCAGGAATTCTGCTTTATCTAATGCGCGAAAAACATATGAATGCAGGCGCGCTTGAAGATTTGCTGAATAACAAATCCGGCCTTCTCGGCATGTCCGGCATAAGCGATGATATGCGCGACCTTTTAAACAGCACCGACCCGAACGCTGAAACCGCAGTGGCGCTTTTCGTTCGCCGCATTATTCAGGCCGCAGGAAGCCTGATCGCCGAGATGGAAGGACTGGATGCAATTATATTCACGGCCGGTATCGGGGAAAACAACCCTGAGATCAGGGCAGGTATTCTCAATAAATTAAGCTGGCTCGGTGTTGAGATGGATGAGGCAAAAAACGCCGCCAACGCAACCTGGCTGACGACTGCAAACAGCAAAATCCCGGCGCTTGCATTGAAAACAGATGAAGAGCTGATGATCGCCAAAGAGACCCAAGCCCTTTTGGCCTCACATTAAATCCAGCCTTCCTCACCATTCTGGCTCCCTTCCCCGGTAGGCGCGGTAGAAAACGCCAATCAGCTGATCTCTGCTCCCACTATTGAAGAGATCGTTCTTCAGGCCGTTTGCTGCGCACATTAAGAAACCATGCCAGTGGCGTGGAAAAAGTTGCACTATCCAGAGATAATAAATTCTTAGCGTCTGGCAGTCGAGACGGGATTTTAAAAATTTGGAATCCGACCCATGTTCTGACAAATGAAACAGACGTATTTCAATCACCAGACAAAGATAGCGATAACTTCAGACGCTAAAATCATTCACGAGCGTCACATTGGTTAAATCTGAGAATGAATGGTCACTTATAGCAAAAGAAAGAAAGTTTCTTGGCTACGTACCTAGTCGCGCACTCACACCGTTAAATTATTATTACATATAATTATCTGACCAGTCTCCACTGAGTGATCAACAGGACGGAGCATCTAAAACAGAGAATCAAAATGATGCAGGCATGCGCGGATTAGCAGGATCACCTCACCTCCAGTGAACAAAATCTTATCAAGGGTGTGTTTGCCTAGCATAACAGCGGCCTCGATGAGCGAGCAATCCTCCAGCGCCATGATCAGATCAAGCACGCTGCCACCCTTTTTACTATCACCAAAGCAGTGCCAGGCCCAATGATAGGGTGACCTTGATACACCCTAGCGAAGTATTCATTTTGAATGCACTGAATACGATCGAAACGGAGGACACTCAATGGGCTAGAGGAAGTCAAATATAATCGCTCAAAACTATTGATTGAAAGATATAACTAGCCATGCACTGCAGCAATGGAGCGGCAATGAAATTTCTTCCAAGCAGGGTCATTAATCCAAGCTTATTATAAGATATTGATTTTAAGTAGAAATTTTGGTTGCGGGGGTAGGATTTGAACCTACGACCTTCAGGTTATGAGGCGTAATAGTGGGTGTTTTCATAGCTTCTCATAGTTGAACATGAAGTAAGGTAAGGTATTGTAATAAATGCAAAAAACAAGGATTTAGCGTCTCATTGCTGAGCATGCCATGCCTTCCTTACGCCACACTTTCCTGCACTTATACTGCACTTATGAGCACCGCCCTTACAGATCTATCCATCCGAAAAATGGCCCCTCCGGTGAGTGGCCAGAATTTTCACCATGATAACTCTATGCCAAATTTTGGCGTGTGTGTTTCTCATGGAGGTACGAAATCATTCTTTTTAATAGCCAATATAAATGGCAGGCGGAAGCGCATCACCATTGGCCGTTACCCAATAATTTCACTAGCTGAAGCCAGAACTAAAGCCAAGACAATTCTAGCTGAAATCATGTTAGACAAATACGAGGAAACTCAACCTAAAAAAGTATTTCTCTTTAAAGATGTCATGGAAGAATATTTGAAGGTTCACTGCGCCCGAAATAACAGACCGTCCACGGCTAAAGAAATTGAAAGACAATTACGAAAGCACTTCCGTCCCCGATTTAAAAATATGTCTCTGGAAGAAATCGATACCAGCCATATTAATAAGTCTATCGATCGCCTGTTAAAAACACCTTCAGAAGCTAACCACGCCTTCGGTGTCATTCGGAAATTCTTTTCCTGGACACGAGAGCGCGGATATATAAAGCACTCTCCGTGCGAAGGCATGAAAATGCCCGCTAAAAGAAACAGTCGCGATCGATATTTAAATGATGATGAGCTTCGCAAGGTATGGGAAACGGCAAACTTGGTTGGCCACCCTTATGGGACACTTGTGAATTTGTTACTACTCACAGGACAACGCCGCTCAGAAATAGTTGGGCTCAAATGGAGTTGGATTGACGAAAAAGAAAAGACACTCACCTTCCCTAAAGACTTCACAAAAACAGGTGTCATTCACACCATTCCTTTAACCCCCATGATGATGGATATTTTTGAAACCATCCCACGTTTAAACGATCATCTATATCCGGCATATGGAAGGACGAAAGGTACCTTCCAGGGTTTTTCAAAATGCAAACGGCGCTTTGATGATGAATGCCCAATTGATCACTGGACGCTTCACGACCTGCGCCGCACCTTCGCAACCCACCTCGCATCTCTACGAGTCCAACCGCACATTATTGAACGTATCCTCAATCATTCGTCGGGAACCATCAGCGGCGTTGCCGCAATATATAACCGCTTCTCTTATCAAGACGAAATACGCGAAGCCATGTTGATATGGGAGCAAAAACTAGAGAATTTTACTTTGGTTAAAGTCTGACTATTTATTCTCTCCCCTACCTTTGTCCCTGGGTTAGTCCCTACCAATAAGAAAGGTAGGACTGGGAATGCTGTATCTTATAAATAGCATAACAAAATTAGCAACTTAGACGTTTGTTGTCCGTTTTGATGATGTCCGACTTTAATCCATTCTGGTTAAAAAGGCTTGTAACTAAAGAAACGGATCAGTTCTGACAGGGCGCGGCCAGTCGTGGCCTTACATATGGCATGTCCATTCATGCTGCGGCGTGGTCGAATCTACCCTGGAGAAGTCATGCCAAGTCGCGATTGGTCGTATGTCATGATAAAATAATGCCAGAAGTTCCTTTGAATTATGGAAGACCAACCCCGACCTCGGTGTCAGTCACCAGTATAGAATTTCCTATGCTGGTTATCTGCCACGGAGGTATTTCAATGGTAAACCAACAATTATCTGCTACGAAAATAGCAGAGCTTAATGATGAGTTCCGGCGTCGAGGTATTGGCGGAAGCCGATATGTAACCGCTGGAATTCAAGCGGAAGGTCCTGAATTTTTAATCAGGGTCAATGCAGAAGTTGCAGCCTTCAATTCCTTCACAGCCGACAATGATCCATACGGCCAACATGATTTTGGAAGTCTGATTATTGATGGAAAAAAGGTGTTTTGGAAAATTGATTATTATGATCGAGACCAAAAATACGGCTCTGAAGATCCAAGTGATCCTTCAAAAACACACCGTGTTCTGACCATCATGTTTGCTCATGAATATTGATGGTATCATTCCATTTAGAAGGTTACCGCCTTACTATATTTATAGTGGGGCGGTTTTTCTGTAATTTGGAGATGCGTGTCACCAACCATCTTTTTCACTCGTTTCTAAATAACCAGTGCCTTTAATATTTAATTCGTTCCTGAGATTTAGCACTTCTTTAGGTAGAGCATTTAGATCTTTGTCTGTGAACTTTGACGGTAAATATGTATTAACCAAAGCTGCAACCGATAAGGCCTGATCTCTGTCACGGTTTTTCTTAAATGGATCTCTGTCTTCTCTTTTAGACATCCATAATTTATGTAATGCGAATACACGAGGGTCGACACAAGACATAAATACGGGGAAGCCCTTTGTATCAATTAGTACAGCTTCAATTTTAGGCGAATTGATAAGCCAGTCGAGACCTTTAATAGGAGCTCCGTATAAGTCTTCAACAGATGGTACCATCCGATCGTCTTTACTCATAAGAAATTGATTATTCTCAGGCACAATCAAATCAACATAGTAACCGTCCTTATTGAAGGCGCGGCAGCTCATTTTCCCTTGAATCTCAAATGAAGGATCAACTTTTCTTAATAGTCCTATCAAGCCCTTATTGTTGAAATCTGAACCTGCCACTCCCAAACCTCGTCGCATATCCCACAATAAGTCCGCGTCTTCTGTAGTTAGTAAGTCGGTCTCAAAATGTACGCCAACTAACATCTCATAAGCGAACAGAGCATTTGTGCCAACAACAGTTAAGGACTTACCTAATAAGTTCTGCTCATCTAATAATCGAAGAATGCGAGCGGGTATGCTATCAAGTCGCCCCAATCCCAACCCCCTTAAGATGGGAGCTCGTTCCTCGAGGCGTTTTTTGAGACTGTTCTTTCTATCTCGTAATCGCCGACGAGCTGTTGTATATTGATCTTTTAATTTCTCAGTTTCTGGAGATCGAGGTCCAAGTGAACTATGCCGTCTGTCTATGAGTCTATATAGATAGTCTTTTCCCTTAACTTTTTTCCATCTCATGCTACCTTTGTAGCTAAGCTGAAAATTCCGCTGAGTGGTCCTTAGCGCGTCGTAAGTTTGTTGAGTATCTATTAAAAACCGACGTTGCTCGTTATTTAATTCCCTAAACTGCATGCATCACCTAAGTGTCTGAAATTATTTAAGTTACCATATTTTTCCTAAAAATTCCATAAATATGGTAACTTATTAAATATCAATAACTTATACGCAAGTTGACTTGATCTGAAGCAAGAAATGCTCAAGCTCTAATGCTTTCACCGATAACAGCATTTCACGATAGTTGATTGCAGCTTGTCTGATGTTCTTCGATCTTTTTTCTATGTTTCGTTACCTAATCTCATTGGGGATAAACCCTACACCATCTATCACCTCTTGCTATACTTAAAGTAATGAACGATGAGCAAAACTCAGACCATCAAGACCCTGCCCGACCGCGCCCTTTTCATTTAAGCCCCGAATTTCAACCTGCCCTACCTCGGCCAGCCATGGCCGATGATAAATTGGTCTCCGCAGATGCTGAGTCATGGCCGTTCGCACCCCGTCATGATAAAGCCGATGAAACGACGCGCCCAGCCGCGCCCTCACAAAATTTATTCACTACCTCGATTGAACCGGAGCCTTTTTTTGACCCAGATGAACAACCACGCCCCATCATGGTTGAACATGGCGAAATGGTAAAAACTGACATGGCCGAACATGGTCAACAACAGCAACAGATTGTGCCCGAGGTGGTGATGCCTGCCGATCAGATGCCGCGCCCTACCATGCCAGAAGGTGGTCAGAGTGTTCGTTCTGATAAAACAATCGACGAGGGTGAACCAATACAAAATGGGGAGAAAGTGAATAAGGAGGACGAACCGCAATCTGCACAAACGCCGCCTGACCATGCCGATCTGGTGACCGTTGAAGAGGCCGTTGAAATTTTTCGCGAACGTGGCTTGCCACGTCATATGCGGACCATTCAGAAATATTGCTCACGGACAACCGGGCGCGCCTTGGTCAGCTATCAGGTGCCAACAGAAAATGGCATTCGCTATATGATTGAACGGTCTTCAATTGATCGCTTTATCGGTGATGCCGCCCAGCAAGCACCAACCGGCAAGTTAGGTCCTGAAGCTTTAGCTGAATCTCAAATTGAGCACGCAAGTGAGAAGGGGGAACAGGGGAGTGCAGGGCTTGAATTGAATGACCTTCTAACGCACCCCTTTGTGCAGCGATTGGAGACTCAGGTCGAGCGTTTAGAAAGACGCAATGAGCATTTGCAGACACGGATACAAAATGTACTAATCGACGCCAATGAGCGCTTGATTGAGCTGCAAAAAGCCAATGCAGTTGCCCAAAGCGAGAACCTGGGCACCTTTCTGCTGGAAGCCGAACGCATCAGGCGGCAGGTTGATGATCCAGCTGGCACAGCGCCTGTGGACGCCAGAGAGGGGAGTGTGAGGCAGTTTGGCGGAATTGATGTATAATAAAGCTTTATGGAGCATATCAAAGGACAATTAGCGCGGCACCAAAACATCATCCTTGATGGCTTTGATCCCGTCTCTGCCCAGGGCTTTACCCAGGTTCCTAATTTTATCCTTAAATCAAAAGACTTATCCGTTGGAGCTAAGCTCACCTATGCCATGCTGCTCTCATATGCATGGGCAAATAATTATTGTTTTCCCGGCCAGGCAACTCTGGCGGAAGACATTGGCGTATCACCTCGTTCAGTGGTCACCTTTATCAAGGAACTGCAGCAGCGCGATTGCATCAGTGTCAAGCGACAAGGGCTGAATAAGCCCAATATCTACACCTTGCATCTGACCATTAAAGGCAAGGTGGGGAAGGGAACTAAGCCTGTTTAGCTCTGCTTGTTTTCGCGCTTGCTTAACTGGATGTGCAAAATTTGCAGTTCCAGAACTGCAATCATTGCGCCCCCAAATATGCAGAAATTTCACTTCCTTCTATATAAAAATACACAGTTAACAATACTCAATCTAAAAATATTCAAAACCAACGAAATTAAATTTTCCTTTGAAAAAAGAGCTTAAACCACGCAACAAATTGGCTCGTCTGTCAAGGCCACTCAATTCTAGGTAGTTTCGTTTTGAAATCGGGTCTGTGTCGGCAAATAAATATTGTCCGACGCTCAATCTTGTAAGTTTGAACCACTCGCCTTTTGGATTTAATATGATATAATGTCGGCATAGAAACTAACCACTTATGCAACAAATAAATCAATTCAGTACCGCCTTTACAAAAATCATCAAGGCTTCAGAGCTGCCCGTTGAATGGGCCAGCCAATTTACCAATCCAGAACAGCTTGTTGTGGTCACCATTTGTGACAGCCAAACTCATGACAGTCAAACCAAGCCATATCTCACTACCGGTCATTCCCTTGATGGCCGGATCAATCTGGCTGCCCCAAACAAGATTGATCGGCAAACGCTTAGCTCAATGCGGCTAAGTGCTCAAAAACAACTCTATGAGACCGCCATCTTATCGGCCTCTGCCCAACAGGGGCGCAGCTTTAGCCTAAAAGATATAAAACGGGCGGCACTTCAACTTGCGTAACAATGGCTGACTTTCTGCTCAGCGATGATGCCGCGCAAGATTTGCAGGATATTTATCGCCAAGGCTTGGATTGGTTTGGTGAATGCCAAGCTGATAGTTATCTTGAAGACTTATTCGACCTGTTTGATTTGCTTGCTCGCAATCCCTATATGGGGACAATTTTTGATGTGCAGGCTGTTCCCTTTCATCGCTATTCGCACAAGGCTCATGTGCTGATTTACCAGGTTATTAAAACGAAGAGTGAGCACCCCCAAGCTGGTGTTAAAATCCTGCGGGTGTTTTATGGCAAGTCAGATTATTTTGGTCAGATTTAACCCTTTGGGCGTTCCCCTCTTTCTCTCATTTGCGCCTGCTCTCAGATCGGGTCGGGCTCTTGGGTAACCCCAAGCCGGACTCTGCTATTCGCGCCGCTCGTCTTGGCCATAGGGGGTAACCCCCCGGCTTCGATCCCTTACGCTGATAAAGCTCTGGTTCACCAAAAAGATGGCACCGCCGCATAATCCTCTGCGCCACCTCTCCCCCACCAACAAATGGTATGTGAGCGATAGGTGGCTCCAAAAAGATGGACGGCGAGGGCTTCCTTTTTCTAACTCTAAATTTTGAAAAAAGAAGCAGATACAATAAACACAAAAAAAGAGCCAGCCATCTGAATGATAGCCAGCTCTTGATTGCACCGTGAGTAACCCCACGTCAATTATAGTTTCTTCTCCTCTTCTTCCTTTTCTTTGAAGCGGCGCAGGACCAGTCGACCATTGGTCGGTAAAGCTTGCAGCACCACATTCATGCCGTCCTTGTCCTTGTGAGGAAACGCAGCGCCAACCTTTAACCAAAAAGCGTCTTGGGTATCACCGCGATCGTCAACAATGTAAACGTCATAGATCGGTTTGGAATTTTGAGCCATGTCGAAATCCTTCCATAATTGCTGTTAGAACAATCACTTCAGTGTGCCAGAGCTTATCGGACATGCAATATTGACAAGGGTTCAAATCTATTGCCTGGTGCGAACCATATTTGCTGCCCGACCCGGCTCGCAAAAGGACAATGAACTTATAATCTTGCCTTCAATGTGGAGCCGCCTGGCAGCGCCATGTTGCCAACCTCATCTTTGCAAAAATCCCACAAAACAAATCAACCTTTAGCTAAGGAAAGGCGCAGCGATCGCTGCGCCTTACATATTTTCTTTACCCCCAATTGCCGGGCG
>CAYGPF010000007.1:90919-130962 GCA_964351785.1 uncultured Rhodomicrobium sp. | reverse complement strand
CTTGCGCCGGGCTACGCTGGCGCTTCGCCATGTCCCCCAAACCATTCTGGATTGGGCTCCGCCTTCAGATGGTCCACCAGCATCCGGCTTATTTGGCCTCCAGATGCCCACCAGCATCCGGCTTTTCATTCTCTCACGGCATAAACAGGCTTAGCCTGTTAGCCTCCGAGGGGCGGCGCTTGCGCCGGGCTACGCTGGCGCTTCGCCATGTCCCCCAAACCATTCTGGATTGGACTCCGCCTTCAGATGGTCCACTCTTTCATTGCGTTTTCTGCTTTCCCACTAGCATCCGGATTTAATCTTTAACATATTGTTGCATGCTGTTGGTCAAAATGGATTGCTCACGGTTAAGGCGGAAGCCGTGGTTGGTGATGGCCCATTCCAGCGGTTGATCCATAAAGGGCGGGCAGCCCTTTGCCCCAACGGCAAAATCCCCGCGAAAGACCCTGATCTCATCAACCAGCCCGGCTTCGAGAAAACTTTTATGAAGCGTACCGCCGCCTTCAACCAGCAGCCGCGTGAAGCCTTTTTCGGCCAATTTTTCAGTCAGGTGGTTGAGATCTATTCTGCCTGTTATGTCACAATCTGCGGCCAAAAGATCAGCGTTCCTTGATTTTAGATAAGTTTGCGCCTGCTCTCTATCCAGGGAGCTGGCATGCACCACAATCGTTTTCAACTGGTTGGTTTTTTGAAAAAGTTTCAGGCTCTCCGGCAAGCTTAATTCTTTATCGATGATAACCGGCACCGGGCTCTCTGGTTCGCACCCCTTTAGCCGGCAAGTGAGGGAGGGGTTATCAATCTTTGCGGTATTACTTCCGATCAGGATCGCATCCGCTTCAAGGCGGAGCAGCATGCCCCATCTGCGGGCAAGTGGTGATGTGACCCAAACCGGCCCCTTTGTCTCGCTGGCCTCTCCCCCCATCAGGATCCGGCCATCCAGGCTGATGGCGGTTTTCAGGGTGATGTAGGGGCGGTTTTCTGTCTGGCGCAGGAAATGACCCGCGTTTACGCTGTCTGCTTTTTGAGAGAGCACACCGGTAACCACTTCCAACTCGGCTTGCCGCAGACGTTCAATGCCTTTACCGGCAACGCGCTCATCTTTATCTGTTGATGCGATGACGACACGGCCAATGCCCGCTTTGATGATTGCCTCTGTACAGGGCGGGGTTCGTCCCTGATGGTTGCAGGGCTCGAGAGTGACATAAAGAGTTGCGCCTTTTGCATATTCCCCCGCCGCAGTCAGGGCGATGGTCTCGGCATGGGGGGTGCCGCCATCGCCGGTTCTGGCACGGGCGATAATTTGAGGCTGGCCGGATTGCTGCTCTTTCACAATAACAGCCCCGACGGAGGGGTTCTGACCAGTGCGGCCGAGACCACGCCGCGCCAGTCCGAGGGCGTTTTCTATGTATTCCTGATCTCTTTTGTTGTGCATGGATTACCGGCCGGGCGTGTTCACTGGCTGAGATAGAGACGATGGCATGAGAATACAGAAAGTCAGTGGTTGTTCCTTTCCGTCTGGTCTCAACGCAGTTTAGTCCTTGGCTGTGTCTTCTTTTTTATCATCATCGGTTTTTTCGGAAAGCTCATCAAGCACCCCTTCAAAATCGGCCGCCTCGCGAAAGTCCCGGTAGACGGAGGCAAAGCGAACATAGGCAACTTCATCAAGCATTTTCAAACCGTCCATCACCAGCGCGCCGATGGTATCTGTGGTGACTGTGCTTTCGCCTGATTGCTCCAGCTGGCGGACTATGCCCGAGATCAGCTGATCGACGCGCTCTTCCCCGACCTTGCGTTTTCGCAAGGCAATGCGAATGGAGCGATAGAGCTTGTCTCTATCAAAAGGAACAGTTCGCCCGCTTCGCTTCAGCACTGATAATTCGCGCAGTTGCACCCGTTCAAAGGTTGTGAAGCGGCCGCCGCATGCGGTGCAGGCCCGGCGACGGCGGATTGACTGATTGTCCTCAGCGGACCGGCTGTCCTTGACCTGGGTGTCTGTGTTGCCGCAATAGGGACAGCGCATCAGTTATTCCCCCTCACAATGTGCTAATAGGGGCCATCATACAGCGGAAAACGGCTTGTCAAGGCCAGAACTTTTTCCTTCACAGCCTGCTCAACTTCAGCGTTATTCTCAGCCCCGTTTTTGGCCAGCCCCTCCAGAACTTCACTGATCATTTCTCCGATTTCAATAAACTCGGCAATGCCAAAGCCTCTGGTTGTGCCTGCCGGGCTTCCCAAACGGATGCCTGATGTGATTGTTGGTTTTTCCGGGTCCATCGGGATGCCGTTTTTATTGCAGGTGATATTGGCCCGGCCCAGCGCTTCTTCTGCCTCATTGCCTTTCAGACCTTTTGGTCTCAAATCAACGAGGATGAGGTGCGTGTCAGTACCGCCGGAGACAAGATCAAATCCGGATTTGATCATGCTTTCGCCAAGTGCTTTGGCGTTGGCCTTGACAGCTTTTATATAGTGATTGAATTCAGGGGTCAGGGCTTCACCAAAGGCAACCGCCTTGGCCGCTATGACGTGCATCAATGGGCCGCCTTGCAGGCCTGGAAAAATAGATGAATTCAGTTTTTTACCGATCGCTGGATCATTGGTGAGGATCATGCCGCCCCTTGGCCCGCGCAGGGTCTTATGGGTGGTGGTGGTGGCAACATGGGCGTGCGGAAATGGTGAGGGATGCTCACCAGATGCGACAAGACCGGCGAAGTGCGCCATGTCAACCATCAGGTAAGCGCCGACGCTGTCTGCTATTGTCCGGAAACGGGCAAAGTCTATTTCCCGCGGGTAAGCAGAACCGCCGGTAATGATCATTTTTGGCTGATGTTCTTTTGCAAGGCGCTCAACCTCGTCAAAATCTATCAGGTGGGTAGTTTTATCCACGCCGTAGGGTATGGCATCAAACCATTTGCCGGAGAGGTTCGGGCGGGCGCCGTGGGTCAGATGGCCGCCCGCATCAAGGCTAAGACCAAGGATGGTATCACCCGGTTTTATCAGGGCCAGAAAGACACCCTGATTGGCCTGGCTGCCAGAGTGCGGCTGAACATTGGCATAGTCACAATTGAAGAGTTTTTTGGCACGCTCTATGGCGATGGTTTCTGTTTCATCGACATGGTGGCAGCCGCCATAGTAGCGCTTGCCCGGGTAGCCTTCGGCGTATTTATTTGTCAGAACCGAGCCTGCGGCCTGGAGCACAGCTTTTGAGACAATGTTTTCAGATGCGATGAGTTCTATTTCATCTGTTTGACGACGAAATTCGCTCACCAATGTGGTGTAAACATCCGGATCGGCATTTTCCAGTGAGTTATCGAAAAATGCCTGATGTTGAGACCCTTTGGGTGTGATGTCTGTTGCCGACATGCCTGTGTCCTTTTGTCATTGATAACAGTGAACTAAGATAACAGTGAACCATGTGTTGGTGAGCTGTCGGAGGGCAAGCTGTTTGAGTGTGTCAGACCCACATAAAGTGAGATGGTGCCTGTTAGCTCTCTTGTTCTCATCGCTCTCTGGTTCTGATCGCTATTTCGATCTGAAATCTGTCTGTCCATCATGTGCGCATGGAATTTTGACTGCTCCTGCTGCGCTGCCTGCTGGTGCCTGTTAACTACCATGGCCAGAACCTCTCAACAAGAGGCATTCTGATCAGAACATTTAACAGTTGATGATAGCTGGGGATGGCTGCTATTGCGCCAATTTCCGTTTTAATTTCTGGACGGCTATGTTGCTGATTTGCTGGCGCGGGGCGTTTGCTGGCCCGGTGACAGAGACTTCCACCCCGGTTTTACCATCAATAGCCGAGACCTTCTGGCTTGTCCCTATAACTTGAAACTCCAGATAAATTTCCTGTCCTGAGGATGGCCGGTTTTTCATTTTCGCTCCAGAGCCTTATGCCAAAGCCAGTTTAGATGCTGGTTGCTATAGCCGCTGTTACACAGATGGTGTTTCTCTGTCATTTTCCCGGATATAATAAACAGATTCTACAAAAGAAAAAAGCCACCCTACAAGGAGTGGCTTTTTGCCTGTTGGGGTGCTTCCCCTTAGTAGGCTGAGGCGGTCGCGCCGACACCGTCAAGGCTGTAGAGATCACGGCGGAAATGCACTGTGTTATCTTCAGTTGCCCAGGCGGTTACATAGATGAAATAAACCGGTACTCTGCTTTTCAGACGGACATCAAGGCGTTCGCCGTTCTTTTGCATCTGCTCAACGCGGGATCTGTTCCATCCGTTATTTGATCGTAATAACCAGGTTATCAGCTGTTTGACATTTTGGACCCGGATACAACCAGAACTATTGGCGCGCACATTCCGGCCAAACAGACTTTTCGACGGTGTGTCATGCATATAAACAGCGTGTGCATTGTGGAAATTGATTTTTACAAATCCCATTGAGTTGTCTTCCCAGGGGTCCTGGCGGTAGCGATAATTATAAACGCTATCGGAAAACCAGTTGATCTTTTTCGGATCAACGACACGGCCTTTTGAATCAAGTGCTGATATACGGAAACGCTTTAGCAAATCATAGCGCCCCTTCTTGGCCTCGGAGCGGGCTTTCGGCACCAGGTCTTTCCGGACAATGCTTCGCGGCACGTTCCAATAGGGGTTAAAATTGATTTCATGAATTTTACTGCGCAGTCTGGGGGATTGCCTGTCCCGTTTGCCAACCACGGCGGCATGGCGGGAGATGATGCGCTCATTCTCAACCGCTTCAATCTGCTGGGCCGGGATGTTGACAGCCACATATCGCTTGTCGGCATTGCGCACAAGTCCATACATGCGGGCGATATTGGTTCGCAACTGGCGAAGACGGATTTTAGCAGACACATTGAGGGCCGCCCTTGTGCGCCTGTCGACAATGCCGGAAGGGGTTAACCCGTGGCGGATCTGGAAACGGCGCACCGCCTTTTCAACATAGTAATTGTAATGGTTTTTATAGCTCGAGCTTGAGACCAGGTCACCGGACATTTCAAGCCGCTTTCTTAAAAGCTTTACCCGCGCATCATTCATACCTGTTTCCAGCTTGCCCTCGGGTAATTTGGGCCAGCCACCGGCTGATACGATTGCCGCGTATTTTTTGATAGCCACTTTCATGTGGCCTAGGTTTTTCTTTTTCAGGGTTGGGAACCCTTTGGGCGGATTTTTCTCCCATTCCCTGGCGGCTGAACGATCATAGGTTTTGTCCCAGCTTTGAGTTTTGGGGATGCCCCAGCCAAACCACCCCTCATTGGCACTTGCTGGTGTGACCAGCGTCAGGATGAGGCCGAGCATTAATCCGATTTTTGTCATTTGCATTTGCATTGTCATCAACACTTTCAAGCCTTCAAGATTGAGACGCTTAAATTTGTTCCTGTTTTTGTCCGCTTACCATTTCAGTCCCACCGCTTCAGTCCTACCGCTTTTGTCCGATTTCAGACCGCAATCATTTGTTAATCTTTATTACAAAATGATTAAGAACCTCTTGCTGCCCCGCTATCAGATACTTTCAATCACACATCAATACAGACATAAGTTAAAGCAGGACATAAGTTAAAAACAAAAAAGTTCTGTCTTTGGTCATGTTATTGTCAAAGCTTAACGCCTGTGTTTTCTGTCACTTTGGCTGATTTGTCTATCTAACTGAATGTGCCTGACGAATTTGACTGAAATGTGCACGAAGCTGACCGAAGCAAGCGCTTTTAACACCTGCATTCTGTACATAACTACTAGTGGTTTTTATAAACGCATACATGGTGATTTGGTATCTGTTGTAATAGCTGCTCCAGGATTGCCTATTGATCTGCATTATCCACAGACAGCTTTGCCGCTAAACTGTTTCACCCAGATCAAGAAACTGGATCTGCATAACCTTGGCCAAATTCGCATTAAAAAACAAGCCCTCTATCTACAAATTCCAGTGATGTGTCTTTTTCAACAAATTTGCTGGCAACTTATGAGGCAACCTGCCTTTTCGTGCGTCAAAAAAAAACCCCGTACCTTGCTGGCACGGAGCTTTTTTTGGAACTTTGAGACTTGAAAGTCTTAAAGACGGAACCTGATCTGGTCTGTCCAGTAACGTTCAAGTTGTAACAGAGACTTGTTCACGCCGGACAAATCGCCCTCGGTGATGCCTGCGACTTTTTCCAACGCACCAAGCTGACGCCCGTAAAGCCCGTTGATAATATCGCAAACTTCCTGTCCCTTATCTGTTAATTTCACCCTCACTGAGCGTCGGTCAGCGTCGGAACGCTCATGATGTATATAACCCATATCGACCAGTTTCTTTAAGTTGTAAGAAACGTTTGATCCTAGATAATACCCACGAGAACGTAACTCGCCAGCTGACAGCTCATGCTCGCCGATGTTATAAATCAGCAAAGCCTGGATGCTATTAACTTCCGAACAGCCGTACCGCTCAAACTCATCCTTGACAACGTCAAGAAGAAGCCTGTGCAGCCGTTCGATCATTCTCAGAGAGGACATGTACTCAGTTTTGAGATTCTCGTCCAACTCCAAGGTCTCTAATTCCGGCTTATTTTCGGCATAATACATAATCGCCTCGTTTGTTTTAACGCCTACCCTTAGATCCGCCATGACAAAAGTTGCCGGGACAAATAATGCTGATTGATTTCAAATCATCCTTCCGGGTCATTTGAAGCACAATCAACCTTCGCCAAACAAAGGCTGAAGCCATGTCGAATAGATGTCACTATAGAGGGGGAGTGCTAAAATCAGCTTAAATAACACTATTAATTATTAGTAAACTTTACTGCAATTTACCTAAAATTATTACTATTCAGGCTGTAGAACATATGTTTTCCCGGTGAAGACACGATCTACAGGTGAAATTGGATCTACAGGTGAAATTGAATGTTAGGATGCTGATTTTATTTATAAAGCCCTAATTCCCTTGAGGGCAAGTCAAGGCTGGTGAGGCCTGGATCCTTAAAACAGGCTTCTACAAGGCGGTCGTCTATCGCGTCCAGAGTTTGGGGTTGCCATACGGGGGGGCGCTTTTCAATCAGCCGGGCGGTGATGCCCTCTTTAAAATCATGAGCGTTCATGAAGTTCTGAACAAGCACATAATCCTGCCTGAGGGTGGCTTCCAAAGGTTCATTGGTAAAGCTTTTTGCGCGGGTTATCGCTTCAAAGGTGACCATCAGGCTCATTGGTGATGCGGCTCTCAGGTCTTCGAGCACAGATTTTGCCCAGTTTTGATGCTCACCTTCAATTTTATGCAACTCTGCCAGGATTTCATTGATGCCTGGTTTGGCAAATACCTGCTCAATGAGGGGTGCCATTTTTTGTAATTCGCCTGCAGGTGGTTGTTTGTGCAGGGTATCAAGCACAACATCCACAGGGTCAGCTTCACTGAGGGCGGCGCGGATATCCCCGAATTTATCGCTGTCAATGCAATGCTCTATCAGACCGAGATAAAATGCGTCTTCACGGTTGATCGACCGCCCGGTCAGGCCGAGATAGTAGCCTATGGCATGGGGCATCTTGCAAAGTTTATGGGATATTCCAATGTCGGGGAAAAGGCCGATCCTGCATTCCGGCATGGACCAGGCATAATTTTCGCCGGCAATTTTATGGGTGCCATATTGCGAAATGCCAATGCCGCCGCCCATCACAGCGCCATTGATCAGGGATATGACAGGTTTGGTGTAGCAATCAATTTTCCAGATGGTTTCGTATTCATCCTTAAAACTGTCCAGTGCCGCTTCCCGGCCCTCTTGCCAATTCTGAAGAATTTCTTTCAGATCGCCGCCTGAGGAGAAGTAGTCGTCATGGGCAGATTCAATGAGTACACAATATATATGCGGGTCTTCGACCCAGCGAGCGAAAGCATCGCGCAAACCGGCGCGCATTTCATCCGAGACGGCGTTACGGCGCGCTTGATTGGTCAGTTTCAACCGGGCCAGACGATTGTCTTCAATCAGTTCTATGCCCTTAAATTCAGGTTGGGCATCCGTTTTTTCTTCTTGTTGACTGTGCATCATTTTCTCAACTTGTTTGACCTTTATAATTGCTGAGCTATACATGATGTGCCCTTTATCTCAAAGGGTGTTTTGGCTCTAATTGTGTGTTCTTGTCCTTTGAAACGCTATTTGTTGAAATTTTTATTCAGTCTGGTCAGTTTTTTTCTGGCCTATCTTTTTTTGCCTGACCCCTTGCTGGCGGCAGAAGACCCGCCCTTGCCTGTTATAAAAAGCCGCGACAAGGGACTTTCCAGCAAAAAGTCACCAGCCACCCTGAAAAAAGTTAAACGGAATAAAAATGTTGCAGCCAACGGAAACCCGTTGCCAGAAGTGAAACTGCCGACGGTCTGGAAAGAATTTTTCTTCCAATCCCCCAAGAAGAAACCGATTAAGAAGTACAGGAAAAAATCACCCCCTCCCCCTTTAAGACCTGTCATAAAACGCTTAACGGCGCCGATCGCCCTGCCAATCCGCAAGCGCCGGGAGCCTTCGCTTGCCACTATTCTCCGGGTGGAAAAGGACGCAAGGTCGCAGAATGATAAACAACTCAGGCAAGACAAAGCCATGAAGGACGGCGCTGAGGCAAAGCCGGTGATCAAGGTTGCTATCCCGCTTGTGCCAAAAATACCGCTTCCGCCGCCGATCACGAAATGGGAAAACGCACAGATATTGGAAGCCCGCTCAACCTGTCAGAAATTGTTGAAAAATCTTGATGTTTCAGTCAAACCGGTTAAGCCGATAAGGTATAATGCCTGCGGTACACCGGCACCGCTGAAGGTATCGGGGGTGCTCAAACTCAATAATAACGGGGTGAGTATTTTGCCCGCAGCGACAATGAACTGCGCCATGACGGCGCGGCTAACCAAATGGGTGAAAACCAAATTACAGCCACTGGCTGAGAAACACCTCTCTAGCCCTGTTAAAATGATCCATAATATTGCCTCTTACTCCTGCCGGCATCGCTATAATGACCCGAGCAGAAAAATCTCCCAGCATGCGCTGGCGAATGCGCTGGATATTGCCGGTTTCACACTTGTGAACGGTGACACGGTTTCAGTGCTGAAACACTGGGATGATGAAGAAGCGCCAGGGAAGTCTGACTTTTTAAAAGCGGTTCACAAGTCAGCCTGTAAAACATTTGTGGTGGTGCTTGGACCTGAGGCTAACGAATCCCATAAAAATCATTTCCATTTTGATCTCGGGCGCTATCCTGTCTGTGAGTGATCCCCGCCCCCTTGATGAAAGCTTCATCAATGATGAAGGTGCCAATTTGGCCATTTAGGACCCTCATAGCGTGGATATTAACCTTAATTCGTAAAGCTTGCGTTGCAAAGTTGCCGCGCAGAGTTGATGATATCGGGCAAACCTGTGGTTTGTTGTCTGATAAAAACAGAGTGGGACAACCGTAATTTAAATGACAAAGCAGAATTATCCATCCTATCCACATGTCAGAATGCGGCGGAACCGGAAAGCGGTCTGGTCCAGAGACCTGGTGGCGGAGGCGCGCCTCTACCCGGCTGATCTTATTCAGCCGTTATTCGTTATCGAGGGAGAGGGCACGGCCGAACCGGTGAGTTCCATGCCTGGCCTTGAGCGAGCCAGCATTGATCTTATCATCAAAAAAGCCCAGAACGCTGCCCAGGCCGGCATACCGGCGGTGGCGCTTTTCCCAAATGCGGATCCCCGATTGCGCAGTGAGACAGCCGAGGAAGCGTTTAACCCCGAAAACCTGATTTGCCGGACTGTACGGGCACTTAAGAGTGAAGTGCCGGAGATCGGCGTGATTTGTGATGTGGCGCTTGACCCCTATACCAGCCATGGCCATGACGGCCTTATCATAGATGATCAGATTGCCAATGATCAAACCATCGAGGTTCTTGTTCGTCAGGCCCTGGTGCAGGCGGAGGCAGGGGCTGATGTGCTGGCACCTTCTGATATGATGGATGGCCGGATCGGCGCCATTCGGGCGGCGCTTGAGAAAAATGGTTTTCAGGATACGCAACTGATGGCCTATAGCGCCAAATATGCCTCTGCCTTTTATGGTCCGTTCCGCGATGCGATCGGGTCATCTTTGCAGTTGAAGGGCGACAAGAAAACTTATCAGATGGACCCGGCGAACAGCAATGAAGCCTTGAGAGAAGTTGCGCTTGACCTGCAGGAAGGTGCGGACATGGTGATGGTCAAACCCGGCATGGTCTATCTGGATGTGCTGCGGCGGATTGTCGATGAGTTTCAGTGTCCGACCTTTGTTTATCAGGTCTCGGGGGAATATGCGATGCTGATGGCGGCGGTAGAAAATGGCTGGCTCGACCGTGAAGCTGTGATGATGGAAAGCCTGATGAGTTTCAAGCGGGCCGGAGCTTCTGGCATTCTTACCTATTTTGCCCTTGAAGCAGCCTGCCTCCTTAACGAGAAACACTGAGCTTCTTAAAGGGTCTGACTATGTCACTTATGCCACTCATTGCTGATATTCCCGGATTTCACATGTGGGTGACTTTTGCTGTTATCCTCGGGGCTATTTTCCTGTTTGCAAATGATCAGATACCCATTGAGTTAAGCTCCATGTGTATTGTGGCTTTGCTGCTGGTATTTTTCTATTTCTTTCCGATGAATGACCCGGCGGGGCAAAATCTACTCGATGCGTCTGCTTTGTTGATGGGGTTTGCCAACCCGGTGCTGTTTGCGATCATGGCCTTGCTGATTATCGGCCAGGGACTTTATAACACCGGTGCGCTTGAAGGTCCGGCAAATCTGATCGCAAAACTTGGTCGCTTCGGGCCGTGGCTTGCCTTTACAGTTGCGTTTATCATTGCCGGGGTTGTCTCCGCTTTCATGAATAACACACCTGTTGTGGTGATTTTCATTCCCATTATCACAGCTGTGGCCCGCAATATGGGGTTTTCTGCCTCACGCGGGCTGATGCCTTTGAGCTTCATTTGTATTCTTGGTGGTATGACCACGCTGATAGGCTCCAGTGCCAATCTGATTGTCGCCTCGATTGCCGAGGAAAACGGTGTTCCCAGAATAGGTTTTTTTGATTTTACGATCCCGGGGCTGGTTCTGGCCTCTATTGGAGCCCTTTATGTGATCTTTATTCTGCCGCGGCTCATTCAGTCGCCTGATGGCAGGGACGGTGACAGCCGCCTGGATGAGGGCGGCAAACAATATGTTGCGCAGATTCTTATTCGTGAGGAGCATCCCTGGATCGGGCATGAAAGCCAGGCCGGCTTCTTTCCGCAGCTTAAAAACATGACGGTTCGGGTTGTCCGCCGGCGTGGGCGTGAGTTGCTGCCACCTTTTGATGATGTCATCCTTACAGAGGGTGATGTGGTTATTCTGGCTGCAACCCGCAAAGTGCTCACCGATGGCCTGCTGCAAAGCTCAGCCCCGCCAACTGGCAAGGTTGAAGCTGATGAGCCCAGCGATGCTTCCCGACCGGCCCGCCGCAGTGGCCTGCTGATAGCTGAGGCGGTCGTTGCCCCGGCATCGCGGCTGATTGGTGCCCCGGTTGATCCTGAGATTATTCACGCGCAGACGGGGATGGATTTTGCCGGCATTCAACGGCGCAGCCGGATGGGCCGGGGGGCACTTGGTGATATCCGCATTGAGGCCGGCGATGTGATATTGCTGCTTGGTGAGAGCAAGGATATCAAGCAACTGCGCTCGAACAGAAATTTGCTGCTGCTTGACTGGCTCACAGAGGAACTGCCACAAACGCACCATGCGCTGCATGCCCTGACCATATTCGGCCTGACCATCTGGCTGGCGGCTACCGGCATATTGCCGATTGCCATTTCCGGCCTTCTTGGGGCCGTCGCGATGATTGCCACAGGCTGCCTCAATGTACGCCAGGCAGCCCGGGCCGTTGATGGACGGGTGTTTTTGCTGGTGGGGACAGCATTTGCCCTTGCCAAACCCTTGCAGATTACAGGCGGGGCGCACTTTATCGCCAATGGGGTTGTTGACCATTTTGCCGGGCTTGGCCCTGCCGCGCTCTTATCCGCCTTTTTTCTGCTTACCGCGATACTGACCAACTTTCTCAGCAATGCGGCCACAGCCGCCTTGATGGCGCCGATAGCCGTCAGTGCCGCGCGTGAGATCGGGGTTGACCCGATGCCGTTTATTTACGGGCTCATTTTTGCCCTCAACTGCTCCTTTGCGACACCGATTGCCTATCAGACCAATCTGATTGTGATGGGGCCGGGACATTACAGCTTTAAAGACTTTTTACGCGGCGGGGTGCCTTTGATCTTCCTTATTTGGATCGCATATTCACTATTTGCCCCGTTTTATTATAATCTCTAGATCCCTATCCGTGATGTTGAGACCTGACCTTGGGGTTTCATATCAGCAAGCTGGCCACAGGCGGCATTTTTAAGTAACGAAATAAAGTTACGGCATGGAGCTTTTTGGATGACAGAACAACGAAAAGATTTCCCGGAATTTTATCTCACTCGCCCGCTGCCCTGCCCTTACCTGCCGGACCGGCAAGAGCGCAAACTTTTTACCCATCTTGGGGTTGATAAATCACAAGGCCGGTTTGACTATCTGCACGCGCAAGGGTTTCGCCGCTCGCAGACCATTGCCTACCGGCCGCACTGCGAAAACTGCAATGCCTGCATTTCCGTGCGTATTCGGGTGAAAGAATTTTCGCTCACCAGATCGCAGAAACGGGTCTGGCGAAGCAATAAGGATCTCCAATGTTTGCGGGCCGAGGCGTATTCTGATGCCGAGCAATATGCCCTCTTCAAAACATATGTTGAAGCGCGCCACCAGGATGGGGGCATGGCGGACATGTCGCTGTTTGATTATCAGGCGATGATTGAGGATAGTGTTGTGGACAGTTTCCTCAGGGAATACCGCCTGCCGACCGGAGATGCACCAGAGCAGAGCCGCAAAACGCAACTCATGGCCACGGCGCTTTGTGATCAGCTCTCTGATGGTATTTCGCTGGTCTACAGTTTCTTTGACCCGCTTGTGACTGAGCGCAGTCTTGGCAGTTTTATCATTCTGGAGACCATTGATTACGCCAGGGCGATCGGGCTTGATTATGTTTATCTTGGTTACTGGATCAAGGGCTCTGCCAAGATGGATTACAAGGTGCGCTTTCTGCCGCAGGATCACCTGATAGAGGGGGAATGGGTGCCGTTTCATCCCGATGATCGCCAAGATAAAGACCAGGGTGGCATTTGAAGGGCTGGCAACCAATCGGTGTGCGATGAAAAGGGAAGCAAGAGGGCAGGTCAGCTCACTAATGAGACTGCCTTTCCCTCACTTAAAGACCGCCTTCGCTAAAGTAACCCGCTTTCTCCTGCAACTTGCGTTAGCCCTGCCTGATCTTTACCCGTGCCCTCTGTTTAGCGGGGCGAGAATTTATTGGATTTGGGGAAGCCTTTTGGCGGCAGACGGCCAGCTGAGGCCCTGGCGCCTTCCCAGTCAAGAAGCTGATCCACACCGCAATTGCGACCGGCGCTATCGACCCAGCTCAAACCTTCTTTTTTATCAAATGTTTTCAGATCGGATAGGCCGCCATCTTTATATTTTTGCAGACGGACGCCCTTGCCTCTGGTCATTTCGTTCAACTCGTCCAGCTTGAAGATCAGCAACTTCCGGTTCTCCCCAATGACGGCGACCATGTCACCCTTTACCGGGGTGCAAACAATTGCCTCGTCCGGCGTTTTTACATTGAGGACCTGCTTGCCTTTTCTGGTGTTTGCGATCAGCTCATCTTCGGCTACGATAAAGCCGTTGCCGCCGCGGCTGGCGACCAGCCATTTGCGCCCGCCCTCATAAATAAAGCCGGAGATGATGTCACTTGTTGCTTCCAGGTCAACCATAATGCGGAGCGGCTCACCATGGCCGCGCCCGCCGGGGAGTTTATCCACCCCAAGGGTGAAGAATTTACCATCGGTTGAAAACAGGACCAGCTTGTCTGTCGTTTGGGCCTTGATGGAGAATTTCAGTTTATCCCCGGCCTTGTAGCTCACTTTCGACAAGTCATCCTGATGGCCTTTCAGTGCGCGCACCCAGCCCTTCTGCGAGAGAACAATCGTCACCGGTTCTTTCTCGATCATGGCCTCTTCAATATCGAGATCAAATTCAACCGCTTCTGCAAAGTCTGAACGGCGGGCGCCGAAATCGGTTTTTTTGCCGAATTGGTCGCGTGTTTGCCTCACCTCTTCAGAGATGGTTTTCCATTGGGATTCATCTGATTTCAAAAGCGCAATCAGATCCTTTAATTCTTCAGTCAGGTTTTTATGCTCGGTCCGGATTTCCATCTCCTCCAATTTGCGCAAGGCCCGCAGGCGCATATTGAGGATGGCTTCTGCCTGAACATCTGTCAGCTTGAAGGCTTTAATCAGCTCTGCTTTCGGGTCATCTTCCTCGCGGACAATGCGGATCACTTCATCCAGATTGAGATAGGCAATCAGATAGCCGCCAAGAATTTCAAGGCGGTGCTCGATTTTCTGTTTGCGGAACTCGGAGCGGCGCACCAGCACGTCTTTCCGGTGGGCCAGCCATTCATTGAGAACGGCCTTGATGCCGAGTACGTTCGGCACCTGACCTTTTGAGAGAACGTTCATGTTCAAGGAGATACGGGTTTCCAGATCCGTGACCTTGAACAAAGTTTCCATGAGCAATGCGGGGTCAACAGTGCGGCTCTTTGGCTCAAGAACGAGGCGGATGTCTTCAGCGCTTTCATCGCGTATATCGCTGAGAAGCGGCAGCTTCTTTAGGCTCATCAATTCGGCGATTTTTTCTATCAGCCGGGATTTCTGAACCTGATAGGGAATTTCCGTGATGACGATCTGGTAGTTGCCGCGCCCGGTTTCCTCGCGCTCCCATCTGGCGCGGACGCGAAAACCGCCGCGCCCGGTTTCATAAGCCTCGATGATGCTGTCTTTGGCTTCAACAATGATGCCGCCGGTTGGCAGATCCGGGCCGGGGACAAACTCGACCAGTTTTCGTGTCGAGGCGTTTGGAAACTTGATGAGATGGAGAGCGGCGTTGCAAAGCTCTTCGACATTATGAGGCGGGATGTTGGTTGCCATGCCGACTGCGATGCCGGAAGAACCATTGGCCAGCAGATTGGGGAAACTTGCCGGCAGGACAACCGGCTCAGTTTCCTGGCCGTCATAGGTCTCCCTGAAATCAACGGTGTTTTCCTTGATGCCATCAAGCAGGGCCATGGCCATGTCTGTCAGTTTGGCTTCGGTGTAGCGCATGGCAGCGGCGTTATCGCCATCAATATTGCCGAAGTTGCCCTGGCCTTCCACCAGCGTGTAGCGGACAGAGAATGTCTGTGCGAGGCGGACCATGGCGTCATAAATGGCCTGGTCACCGTGGGGGTGGAATTTACCCATCACATCACCGACGACGCGGGCACATTTTTTATAACCGCCCTCCGGGTCAAGGCGCAATTGCTGCATGGCGTAAAGCAGCCGCCGGTGCACGGGCTTCAGGCCGTCGCGCACATCAGGGAGCGCGCGCTGCGTGATTGTGGAAAGGGCGTAGGATAAATAGCGTTCTTCAAGGGCACGGCGCAGCTCGATGGTCTCGGAGGGTGCGCCGCCGTCAGTTGGAATATCATCTATGGTGTTATTTGTCATGGGTTTGGGTTTTACAGGGATTCTGAGGTCGGCTCAATTTATTTGTCTCACGGGAGCGGCGGCAATGCCGCCTCCCTCCGACCGGGCGGCGATATTATGGCCTTCAGTTGCCCACATAGCATCTGGCTTGACACCGGGCTTCGCTGGAACTACTCATCTCCCCCGCGCCGCTGCACCCTTGCCCGCAGCCAGAACACCGCAAAGAAGGCGAGGATAAACAGCGCGCCTGTGGCATAGGCGACATATTCATTATAGCCTGCTATCCAGAGCAACAGTTTCGGCATGAAATACATGACGATAAAGACCGCGGCCATGATAAGGGCGGCGGCTAGTAGTGCGTTCCTGTTTGAGGATGACTGGCTCATTGTTTTGATATTTCTTCCCTTGTGATTTTCTTTTCTTCGTGCCGGTGTGTTATCGGGCT
Source organism: uncultured Rhodomicrobium sp. (assembly GCA_964351785.1). GTDB lineage: Bacteria > Pseudomonadota > Alphaproteobacteria > Rhizobiales > HXMU1428-3 > HXMU1428-3. Next base: position 114,974 of record CAYGPF010000007.1, on the reverse strand, counting down.
GGTCGCGACGTTAATCAAGCTCTTTCACCACCCTGAAGCCGTAAACAACCGTTCTGTCTGTGGTTTTTGTATAGTGCCGCGCGCCTGCTGTGAGGCTTTCATGGGAGCTGGTCCAGCCCCCGCCGCGCAGAATTCTCTGGGCGCAATTGCCCCTGTTGCCGCCCAGCCAGGCGCTGCCATCATTTGGCGCGCCCTTGTAATTATAATGGGCGCAATCTTCCGTCCATTCCTGCACATTGCCGCGCATATCATGCACGCCCCATTTGTTGGCTTTGTAGGAGCCAACCGGGGCCAGCTTTTTAAAGCGGTCGGTGCAATGTTTGGCTTTCCATTTGTAGCTGGTTTCTCTCGCCGCGTAATTGCCATAGTCACACAGCCATTTGGTGTTGTTGCCATCATCATATTTGGTGCTGCGCCCGGCTCTCGCCACATATTCCCACTCGGCTTCCGTTGGCAGGCGGTAGGTGGCCTTCTCGCCCTTTTCTTTCATGTAAGCGTTGAGCCATTTGATGTAGGCCTTGGCGTCGAGCCAGTTCACGCAGACAGTGGGGTAAGTGTCGACCCTTGGCATGCCTATGACTTTGTATGACCGGTTTTTGCGGTATTTGGCGCCGTTTTTCTCGACTGTCCAGCAGAGGTCTCCATAATCATGCCCGGTGGCATTGATGAAGCGCTCATATTCTATGCGCGTGACCTCAAACTTGCCAATGGCAAACGGTTTGGCGAAGGTCACCTTGTGTTTGGGTTCTGTGATGCGGAAGCGGTCATTCGGTTTGGCCAATTCCCCCATGATGAAGCTGCCCGCCGGGATCACCACCATTTCCGGGCAATAGTCACAATCAAGAAAGATCTCCCCCGGTTTGTAGCTTTTGCTTGCTGGTTGTTTGATCCTGTCGCCAATTTTATCACCTGGCAGTTTCAGGAGGGCCAGTTTTTTCAGGGTTTCGATTTTGAGCAGAGCTTCATCTTTATGGGCACCATCAGGGAATTTCAAAAGATAGTCCGCATAATCCGAGAGGCGGCTTGATTGCCTGATGATGCTCCAATAAAGGTTTTCAGATTTAAGAGCCTGCTTGTTTTTATCCAGGATTTTTTCTGGCTTGGTTTTGTCTGCTGTTTTCTCTTTGGGCGGCTTTTTGTCTTTGGGGTTTTTCAGCTTGTGAATGCGCAGCTTGGCAATGGCGGAAAAGCGCCCGGTTGGAAATTCCTTCAGGTAAAATTCAAAATCTTCTGGATTGCTGGAAGCTTCAATGGTTTTCCAGAAAGTTTCGTCCGCGCCTTTATCAGCTGTTTGCGGTGTTTTGTCCCCAGGAAGGAAGAAAAAATCCCCCCTCAACTCATCATAATAGGAGGGGTATTGTTTGTGCGGCCCGGCCCTTGCGGTTTTGGCCAGCGCCTCAACTTCCGAGCGCAATTGTTTGGCCACCCGCACAATCTGAAGGCCGCGCACTTTTAAAAGAGGGATGAGCTTTCTTGTATAAACCGAGTTGGGGTGCGGGTCTTCATCGCTCAAGCGGTCAAGCGCTTCCTGGCCAACGCCGGCTGAGTACATGACAAAGGTGCCCTCTGGCGGCGCGACCGTGCGGCCAAGACCAACGGAGCGGCCAAGAGCCCGGGTGCCATTTTTTGGGAAAGGGTTGTTGCGGCAGGCATCGAGAATGAGGATGCTGACCCTGGCGCCTGCGCCCCTGATGGCATGGATGATCTCATCTTCCCTGAAGGCTTCTCTGGTAATGAACCCTTCCTGTCCCGGTTTGACAACGGGCACATCTGTTGGCAGCAGATAATTTTCGCCGCGCACCGCGATGCCATGACCGGAGAAGAAGAAAACAACCTCGTCATTTTTTTCAATCTTGCCAGTGAACGTCGCCAGCGCCGTGTTCATATCCCGGCGGTCAAGATTTTGATGAATGAGGGTTTCAAAGCCAAGATCTTTCAGGGTCGAGGCGATGGCATGGGCGTCATTCACCGCCTTTTTCAATGGCGTCACATGCTTGTAAGCGTCATTGCCAACAATGAGGGCAAGGCGTTTGGCATGGAGCATTGTTGGCGTGCCTGCCAGTTGGAGGAGCAGAAAAGCCATGAGTGTCAGACAGAATTTATGCATCATTGCTCCCTAGTTTTCAGACGGGACTAAGTGGAAATTTGAGGCTCAATATACTGTTATTCTTCTTAAAATAACAGGTCATGAGAGATTAATTCTTTGTCATGTTGGTTAAGAATGTTGAGGGTTATCTGCCCCTTAAACAGGGTTAACAAAACGTTAACCGACTGAGGGCTAGCATGTGGGAATTGAAATTATTGCTGAGGCCCAAGAAATGGCAGTCTCGCTTACACAGGTTCAACCTGCGCTTCACGGCCTGCCCAATGGCGGCGGGCAAGGACAATTGACGCTTAATGTTCTGAATAAAACTGAGGCTTTGCTTGCTCAGCTACTCGCACTTGATCCGAAAAAAAATCATTCCGTTGAAGTTTTAAAAGCCCAGGCCAATGGCCGGTCTGAGGTTCTGGTCGGGGCTTTGAAGCTTGATGTCAAGGCATCTCTACCGCTGAAAGCGGGTGAGGTTTTCCAGCTCAAGTTTGAGCAGGTTGGCTCTGCGCTCAGGTTTGTTCAACCTATAGCAGCTGACACGCAGCCCAAGGGGCAAAAAACCCACACAAACGCCCAGACCGGGGAGAAGGCAGCGAAGGGGCCCGGCGGACAGCCTGCCGCACAGCTGGCACATGGTGCTAAAGGAGGAGCCAGAGGTGATGGCGGTGTGCCAGCGCAACAGCTGAAGAGCAGCGGGATCAGCCAGCTTAAATCTGCTCAGCATGCTTCTTCAGAGACAAACCAACATGCTGGCAAGCGCTCCGGGCCGAGTGAAGGTGCCGTTTTAAATGGTGCTAAAGGGCAAGCGGTTTCCCTGCAAAAGGTTGCCGGGGGGCAAGCTTTGAGAGCTAACGTCTATTCCCAGACCGGGCGGTTGAACGAGGGCGGCACAGCGCAAAACGCGGCGCGGGGCGCGGTGAGCGGCGCCCATTTGACAAGCCTTTCCGTCTCCCCCCGGCTTGCCAGCCAAAATACAACCACAGCGCTGCTCAGGGCAGTGACAGAAATTTTACCGGAACTTTCCGGCAAAGGGGCTGGCAGTGCTTTGAAACCCTCCAGCCAGCTTGCCCAGGGTGCCGGCTTGAAAGGCCAGGGTGCGCCAGGTCAGGGTACGACAGGACAGGCTGCACAAAGTCAGGGGCCGGGTTTTGTTAGCAAGGGCCTTCCCGGAGGGAGGCTTGCTGGCGGTGTGCAAGCTAGCAGCACAGCCGGTTCGAGTGCATCGGCCAGCGAAGTGAGCGCTTCCTATAAACTGGCGGCACAATCTGCCGGGGAAGAGGGGCTTGACCCTAAACCACAGGTGATGCGCGCCGCTGACCTTAGTACCGAGATAAGCTTTGACCCTGCCCGGTCACCGTTGATGATCTGGCTGCAATATGATCGGGAAGCCAAACACCAAACCGGCGAAGGGGAAGAAACAGGTATCGGCCTTCGCTTTACTTTTGAGACAGAGGAAACAGGCGCGATCCATGCTGAGCTGAGCTATGTGAATGAGGTGGTGCGGATGGGGATCTGGGCCAACCGTGCGGAGATGGCTGATAAAATCAAGAGCAATTTAAAGTCACTTGAAACACGGCTTGAGGCGAAGGGGTTGCGCGTTGGCGGCCTCTATGTGCGCCACGGCAGCGCCCCTCCCAAAACAATCGATGAGATCATTCATGTGGATGAAGAGATATGAGCCAGCGGAACGATGATAATCCAGAGGCGCCGCTTAAAAAAGCGGTGGCGCTGAAATACACCGCCCCTGATGCGCCCACTGTCATTGCCAAGGGCGAGGGGGTTTTGGCTGAAAAAATCATTGAAGCGGCGCGGGAGAATGGCATTGTTGTTCAGGAAGATCCGATCCTCGCGCAAGCGCTTGGGGCAGTGGAGCTTGAAGATGAGATCCCCGTTGAGCTTTATGAAGCGGTGGCGGAAATTATCGGTTTTGTACTTTCCCTGGAGGACGAGATGCCTGTTGCTGCTCCGGGGGGAAAACCAGAGTAGGACCGCACGCAGTCACTAATGCAACTGGCGATTAACCTCTTATTTTTACTGTTACATTTGCCTGAATTAAATCAACCAAGTCGCTGACCGCCATCAATATGGATGGTCTCGCCCGTGAGGGAAGGTGTGGCCAGAATGAACGCGACGGCGGTCATAATTTCGCCTACCCCTGCGCCCCGTTTCAACGGTGCGGCGCTGCACTCTGCTTCAAATTCCGCCCTTGTCTGATGAATGCTCTGGAGGACCGGGCCGGGCGCAATTGCATTAACGCGGATGTTGGGCGCGAGTGCCTGCGCCATAGTAATGGTGGCTGAGGCCAGGGCCATTTTGCTGAGTGTGTATGAATAAAAACCAGGGTTAGGATGGGTGACGCGCTGGTCTGTCAGGTTGATGATATTCGCCTCTTTATGACAGACCTGGCTAAAGTCTCTGGCCAGCAACAAGGGGGCTTTTAAATTAATGGCCAGATGATCATCCAACAGCTGGCTGGTCAGGCTCTTCAGGTCATCCTCCAGAAAAAGAGACGCGTTGTTAATCAGGAGCGCGGGTTGGCCCAGCCCCTTGACGCAGGCTGGCAGAAGGGCTGCCACTGATTGCTCTGATCGCAGATCAACCTTTAGGGGCAGCAGGGTCTGACCCAGAGTCTTGATTTCATCGGCCAGGGTGGCCATGTCATCGGCTGAGGTTAAATATGTGCCGGCAATGTCCCAGCCCTTTTCTGCCAGACCAAGCGCAAGGGTGCGGCCTATGCGCTGGCCTGCCCCTGTGATGATCGCTATGGGTTTCTGTTTTGTCATGCCTTTGGTGCTGTGATTATGACTTGTGTTTGTTCATTGGCTGGCAGGCGGCCGAGATTGATGACTGAAAAGACATAGAGGCCGTATGCCACAAGGAAGATCAGACCAATAGGTCTGGTGATTTTACCTTTCATCAAAATGAACGGTAAAATTGACAGGGATGCCGCCAGCATAACCCAGAGATCAAACTGAATGAATGTCTGATCGACATCAATGGGGGCTATCAGTGCGGTGATGCCGAGAACGCCGCCAATATTGTATATGTTGGAGCCAATGGCGTTGCCAAGGGCGAGCCCCGGCTGGCTTCTTATTGCGGCCATCACCGTTGCCGCCAGCTCTGGCAATGAGGTGCCGATGGCGACGATGGTCAGTCCTATGGTTGCTTCTGAAACCCCGATTTTTCTGGCTATTTCAACCGCGCTGGTGATTGTCAATTCCGCACCGACCGCCAACCCGACCAGGCCAGCCAGCAGTATTAGGAGGGATTTCCCTATTGAAGCGTCTGCTTCTTCCTCTGCTTTTTCAATCAGTTCTTCTATTTCATCGTCCAGAGCTTCGGCTTTTTTTGTGCTTTTCTGATGTGACCTTGTTCTAAGGACGCAATCAATCAGGAAGGCTGCGAGGATCACCAGCAGGATCAGCCCGTGCCAGAATTTCAAAGGTGTGAGAAAACAAAGGGCCACAAGAACAAGACTGATAGCCAGCATGTATAAAAAATTGCGGTCTATATAAGCCTGATGACAGCAGATCGCGGAAATCATAGCTGGCAGGCCGAGCACAAGCCAGATGTTGGCGATATTGCTTCCCACCACATTACCAAGCGCCAGGCCTGGTAAGCCCTCAAATGCTGCCCTTATTGAAATCAGCAGTTCCGGGGCTGATGTGCCGAAAGCCACAATTGTGAGACCGATAATCAAATGCGGGATATTCAGCCTGACAGCAATGGCTACGGCGCCGCGTACCAAAGCGTCACCACCGATAATGAGCAGAGACAAGCCAGCAAACAGGAGAAAAGAATAGAACATAGATCATGATCTTTCACGGGGTGAGATGGTTATCAGAGATAGGCTATTGGCTGTATTTATCAAGCGTAAATTGTTGAACCATACTCATTTTGCTACCGCTGATAATGAGTGGCTTGTTCAATTCAATTGTTTTGGGGGCCTTTATTTATGAGTTTTTTTATAACTTTGGAACTGGAAATCCGGAATTAGACGTTAACACACTTAGCTGCACAAGTGATTCATCTAAACTGGCTGTTATTATCGAAATTTGCAGCACTCTGGCCTCATGTGTAATGCGTAGCTGGCTTAAACGCCTTTCCCCTGGGGAAAAACTGTGGGTATTGGGTAACAGTGCGTTATAAAATACAGTAACTCATGCCATGCCCATATTGATGATTTTCAACCCTTTATGCATGATTTTTAGGCAATCTGCCTAATTATAATCATTGCCCCTTTAGGGTTGTGGCTGATCTAACAACTTGTCTATTGTTTTTATGCCACAGAATTCTGGATTACCCCAATTATTGCGAAAATATTAAGCGGTTCTGGGCTTGGTGCTATGTTGGCACGAAACTTGTAATTACTGTTTGTTAACGGCGTCAGCTTATTGTCGATTGATGGCACAGTCCTCAATCTGTTCTTGATAAATTGAACGAGTAAGCCTATGCCATTTGTAACGTTAATTTATCAGCCGCTTAGTTTTATAAGGGGCCATTCCATGGGGGAATTTATGACACTTACTTCTTTTGCAGGACGGGTTGCTGCGACTACAGTTGCCCTTGCATTTACAGCCGGTGCGGCGAATGCGACTGATCTGCTTCACAGAGATCGTGGCAGCATGAAAGACGCACCAGTTGTTGAAAGAGAACGTCCGAAATGTGGTGCCAATGTTGCACTTACAACTGACTACGTTTTCCGTGGTGAATCACAATCTGACGAAGGCGCTGCTATCCAGGGCGGTTTTGATTGTGAATACAGCAAGTTTTACGCAGGCGTTTGGGCTTCAAGCGTTGATTTCGGTGATGACACAAGCATGGAGCTTGATGTTTACGGCGGTATCAAACACAAATTCGATAAAATCGAAGTTGATGTTGGCGTGATCTACTACGCTTACCCGGATGCACAAGACAATAACGATCAGGACTATGTTGAGTTCAAGATTGGTCTTAGCGGTGACATCACAGACAATATTTCATTGAGCGGTACACTTTACTATTCAGATGATTACTACAATCAATCAGGTGAAGCCTGGATCTATGAAGGTGGTATCTCTATTGCTCTTGGTACATACAGCCGCTTCTCACCAACTTTCTCAGCTCTTATCGGTCAAGTTGACTGGGACGACAATGCTCTAGCAGGCAGTGACGACCTAACATACTGGAATGCCGGTGTTGAAATTGGCTTTGCCGAGAAGTTCACTCTTGATCTTCGCTACTGGGGTACAGACGATGATGCGAACGCACTTCGTGATGACCGTTTCGTAGCTACAATTTCTTCTTCCTGGTAGTCGAATTTAAAACTCGAGTACTCCTATACTCCTACCTACGACACCGCACGGAGCCTTTACGGGCTCCGTGCTTTTTTATGCGCTCTGCTTCATCTGACTTCACCTTCCCTATTGTCAATGTCATTATCCAGCTCTGTTTGTTTCTCATCTCCCCTCCCTCTTATTCCTTTCCTTTCTTTTCATTTCCTTGCCTTTCATTTACTGGGCCGAGCCGGCACTAGCTGGGCCTTTTAAACATGCTATTCATTTTTGCCGTTTTTCTTTCCTAAAATGGGTTTGATTTTTTACTTTTGAAAGGAGAGGTGCCTCATGGCTTTTGCTTCAATATCTCGTATCCTGACGAAATACCGTGCATTTTGGAGCGGTGTTTTTACTTTTCTCATGGTTGCTATGGGAGCGATACCTCCGCTTTTGGCTGATGCCTCACTTTCAGGGTATCTTGAAAAATTGAAACCGGCTGCGGGCTATAGAGTTCAGGTCCTGGCTTCTGGCCTTGGCGGGGCGCGTTTGATGGCGCTCACCAAGAGAGGGGATGTTGTTGTCTCGCTTGCACAGAGCGGCCGGGTTGTGCTGCTTGCGCTCTCACAATCCGATGGCAAAAAGCTAAAACCCATTTCGCTGCTTAAGGGTCTCGATCGGCCACACGGGCTGGCGCTTGATGGTGCTTTTCTCTATGTGGCCGAGGAAACCGCTGTTGCCCGCTATCCGTTTGATGCACAAGCCCGGAAAATTACCGGCAAGCGTGAGCTGTTGTTTGATGGCATGCCGTCTGGAGGCCATTCAACGCGGACAATCGCCAAGGGGCCTGATGGCTGGTTTTATGTCTCTGTCGGCTCCAGCTGTAATGTCTGTGTTGAGCGGCACCCCTGGCGAGCCGCTATTTTACGGTTTAAACCCGGTGCGAAGCCGGAAATTTTTGCGACCGGCCTTCGCAACACGGTTGGTTATGACTGGCACCCGAAAACGGCGGCGCTTTATAGTGTTGACAACGGGCGAGACTGGCTTGGGGATGATCTGCCGCCTGGGGAGGTCAACAGGATTACAAAGGGTGGGTTTTATGGCTGGCCGTATTTTTACGGTGACAATGTGCGGGATAACGATTTTGGCGGGCCTTATGATGAAACAAAACATGGTAAACCTGTCGCACCAGCGCATAAATTTGCGGCCCATGTGGCGCCGCTTTCGCTTCGGTTTTATCAAAATTTAAAAGGACAAAACGGGGCAGCGGCACTGGTTGCACAGCATGGCAGCTGGAACCGGTCCAGACCCATTGGTTATAAAGTGGTGCGGCTTGATTTTGATGCGGCCGGCAGCATAAAGCAATCAGACTTTCTAACCGGCTTTCTCCAAAACGGGCGCCCAATCGGGCGGCCGGTTGACACGCTGGCGCTCGGCGATGGATCCCTTTTGATCAGTGATGATTACCGCGGTGTGATATTAAAGATGAGCCCAGAATAACAGACCATCCAGGACTTGACCCCTCTGGTTCCGACCGGGCGCCTCTTTTAATAGTTTTGCTTACGGTTCTGGCGAACCGGTGGCAGATAGACCTTAGGCAGTCGGCAAAGTTTGCTCTGGCGTTCGTTATCCCCGCAGGCGGTTAAAAAGCCTTTCTTTGTGAAACAGATACGGACCTCCCTCAGCCGACGTTTGCCGCATACAATGGAAATCATCTCCGGTTTCATTTTGGGGTTGGCGGTCAGAAAGTCATCCTCTATTTCTTTTGGTGAGAGATAGAGCGGCTTTTGCGGGCCAATATAACGTGGTGGAATTTTTACCTTATCATAGAGAATGCGTGAGGCCTTGTAATAATTTTTCGGGCCGTACCCTGAGCATGTGCCGTGCTTTTTATATTCATGAATGATCAGTTTTTTTGAGGGCATGATGTCCAGCATGGACTGGATCAGCTCTTTTGAAACCCATGGCTTTTTTGCAAGGGGACAATATTCCGGCCAGCCGTTTTTATATTGAGGCCAGAGCCCATGCAAGACAAAGGCATAGGACCGGGTGGAAGTGCATTGCGGATCGCGCCGCTGGCTACCGCCGGTTTCGCAATAGCTCGGAGACCAGGATAATACAAGATCATAATAGTCGAACTTACCAGCCTTGTGGGTTTTGCTCTTATATTTGTTCCCATAGTCCCGGGCGCTGGCCGCGCTCATGGGCAAACATAAGACAAGACTTAAAATCATTGCAATTGTTACAGCTGGGTTCAGTTTGCTCATTGGTTGTCTGTCCTGTTACCTGATGCCCGCGGTGATAATTGCCCGCGGCTGAAATATCGTTTTAACGCAGAAGCTTACCATTTCAGAGTAAATTAGCCACTTTTAAGGCAAAGCTCTGGGTTATGGCAACTTCATTGAGGTGATCAAACCGACCTGAGGCACCGCCATGGCCTGCTTCCATATTGGTTTTTAGCAAGAGCGGGTTGCTGTCCGTTTTCAAGGTTCGCAATCTGGCGACCCATTTTGCCGGCTCCCAATAGGTGACGCGGGGGTCAGACAAACCGGCCATGACCAACATGGCGGGATATGCCCCGGCTCGTAGATTGTCATACGGGGAGTAACTCCTGATGCGGTCAAAACTATCCCGGCATTTGATTGGGTTGCCCCATTCTGGCCACTCCGGCGGGGTGAGGGGGAGTGTTTCATCGAGCATGGTATTGAGAACATCAACAAAGGGAACTTCGGCGATGATACCGGCGAACAGGTCCGGTGCCATATTGGCCACCGCGCCCATGAGCATACCACCAGCAGAGCCGCCATGGGCCACGATGGCCCCTTTTGTTGTGTACCCCTCATTGATCAGATGGTTGCCGGCTGAGATGAAGTCCCTGAAAGTGTTGGTCTTATTTTCCATCTTGCCGTTTTTATACCAGTTATAGCCTTTTTCCTTGCCGCCCCTGATATGCGCTATGGCATAAATAAAGCCACGGTCAACCAGGCTGAAATGGTTGGCATAAAAACCAGCCGGGATTGAGATTCCGTATGAGCCATAGCCGTATAGATAGAGAGGGGCACTGCCATCAAGGGGGGTGCTTTTCCTGTAGAGTAGAGTTACGGGGATCAACTCGCCGTCATGAGCGGGGGCGAAAATGCGTTTTGTGACATAATCGGCGGGTGTGTGGCCTGAGGGGATTTCCTGGCGCTTGCGAAGGGTGCGTGCTTTTGTCGGTATCTGATAATCATAGACCTCTGAGGGGGTGGTCATTGAGGAATATGTAAAGCGAAGCACATCTGTTTTGTACTCATACCCCGGGGAGACACCCAGCGCGTAGGCTTCTTCCTCGAAGGCTATGGCATGTTCCTCACCGGTTGCGATCTCGCGGATGATGATGCGCGGCAAGCCTTCTTCGCGCTCCATTCGAATGAGATATTTTTCCAGCAGTATGAGGCTGAGGATCAAGCAGCCACGTTTGTGAGGGACAAGATCTTCCCAGTTATCGGGGTTGGTTTCACCAAGGGGCGCTACAGTGATTTTAAAATCTTCAGCGCCGTTCCAGTTAGTCAGGGCGTAAAACTTCCCATTGGCGACTTCAATATCATATTCATGGCCAGTTTGACGGGGCGCCACGGGCTTCGGGGTGCCGCCTGGGTCTTTTGCGTCAATCAGATGCCATTCGGAAGTTTCATGGCCGGAGGCATTAATGACAATATATTCAGCTGACTGGGTTTCGCCGATATTGAGGAAAAAGCCGGGGTCTTCTTCCTTATATACCAGTTCATCTTCTCCTTCTCTGCCGAGCTGATGACGGTAAACAAAGGCCGGGCGGTGGTTGTCGTCGCGCCGCACATAATAAAGTGTTGAAGAGCCCTGGTCCCAGGCTATGTTTCCTGTCGTTTTTTCGATGGTTTCGGCTCTATCCTTACCGGTTTCCAGGTCTCTTATGTATAAAGTGTAATCTTCAGAGCCGTTCTGATCCACGGTCCAGGCGAGTAACTGATGGTCTGGACTGTGATGAATGCCGCCAAACTGGAAGTAGGATTTTCCTTCACTTGCCTTGTTGCCGTCCAGCAGGATGTGATGCTCCGCGCTGCCTTTGGGGCGGCGGCAATATTGGGGGTGCTCGCCGCCTTCGATGTAAGCCACGTAATACTCCCAATCACCATCGGGTTCAGGGACGGTGCTGTCATCTTGTTTGATGCGGCCTTTCAATTCTTCAAACAACTGTTTTTGCAGTGGTTTTGTACCTGCCATCTCCTGTTCGGTGTAGGCGTTTTCAGCTTCCAGATAGGTCCTGATCTCCGGGTCCAGGGCATCTGGATTGCTCATCACTTCCTGCCAGTTGTCAGCACGCAGCCAGTGAAACGGATCCTCGATGGTATCACCGTGATGGGTGCTGGCATGGTGTTTCGCGGTTGGGATTGGCGGTGAGAGCGGCATGGCGCAGTTTTCCTTCGGTCGTTATTTTCAGCCCTCTTCCAGATAGGAACTTTCCCATCGTGTTGCAACGGTTTTGTTGCTGTTTGTGTTTCAGGCGGTTTTTATGGCTGTTTTTTGAATTTTACGCGAAATCGCCTTGATTAATATATAGGGATAAATGATGTTTTGGGCTGCTGTTGGACTTGTAATCGCCTGATTGCGACTGTTATTGTCTGGTTTGCATATTGTTTGTTTTGTGGGGGGGTGTTTTAAACCCATGAACATCACCTAACTGGTGACATGATATCGGGCTCAGCCTGCTGGCATGTCAGTTCTGGTTCCAATTTTCAGAATGAGGCTATACCCCTGTGATTGGTTACGCTGTTCTCACGCCATTTATGGCCGCATTTTTTGCGCCCGTGCTTGTCCGTCTGCTTGGTCATTGGGCGGCTTATGTGCTGGCCCTTGTGCCTGCCTTTATCTGCTATCGGCTGGTTGAATATATTGAACCTGTGGCCCAGGGCGGGCGGGTTTTGCAATCGCAAAGCTGGCTCGAGGGGTTTGGCGTCAATTATTCATTTCTGATCGATGGTTTAAGCCTTACCTTTGCCTTTCTCATCGCCGGGATTGGCTTTTTCATTGTGATTTATTCAGGGGGTTATTTAAAAGGGCATCCGCAGCTTGGCCGGTTTCTAGCCACTTTACTGGCGTTTATGGGCTCTATGCTCGGGTTGGTTCTCTCTGACAACCTCATTACCATGTTTGTTTTCTGGGAAGCAACTTCGATCACTTCCTTCCTGCTTATTGGCTTTGACCATGAGCGGATGGCCTCACGGCGGGCGGCTTTGCAGGCCCTCATTATAACAGGGCTAGGCGGGCTGGTTATGCTGGCCGGGTTTGCACTTGTCGGGCTGATTGGCGGCAGTTTTGAGCTTTCCGAGCTGTTTGGCAAAGGCACCATTATCAAAAATCATGAACTTTATGGCCTGGCTTTCTGGCTCGTGATGGCCGGTGCATTTACCAAGTCTGCCCAGATACCGTTTCATTCATGGCTGGCCAATGCCATGGAAGCGCCGACCCCGGTTTCCGCTTATCTCCACTCAGCGACCATGGTCAAGGCTGGTGTCTTCCTGATCATGCGCATCACGCCTGTACTTGGCGGGACGGATCTTTGGGAAACGGTGCTGCCGGTTGTTGGTGGGGCGACACTGATTGTCGGCACCGTGCTGGCTATGCGTGATGAAGATATGAAACTGATGCTGGCCTATACCACCATTGCCTCGCTTGGCCTGCTGGTCATGCTGCTGGGTGTTGGCGGCAAACAGGCAATTGAGGGGGCTGTGCTTTATCTGGTGGCTCACTCCCTCTTTAAAGGCTCCCTCTTTATGGTTGTCGGCACTGTGGATCATGAAGCCGGCACGCGGCAGATCAGCAAATTAAGCGGGCTTCGCAGCGCTATGCCGATTACAGCGCTTGCGGCCGGGCTTGCCGCGCTTTCCATGTGTGGCCTGCCGCCATTTTTCGGCTTTCTTGCCAAAGAATCCATTTACCACGCGCTTAGTCACGGCGGTGCCTATGAATGGAGCATTGCGATCACGGCCATTATAGGCAATGCGCTGATGTTCGCAATCGCGGCAGCGATTGCCATCAAGCCTTTCCTTGGCAGGTGGGTCGACCCGCCGAAGGCGGTCCATGAAGGGTCTTTGATGCTTGTTCTTGGCCCGATCGTACTGGCGATTGGGGGGCTAGTGGCCTCACTTTTCCTTCTCTCCTTTGTGCAGCAAAACTTCCTCAAACCTATGGTTTCAGCGGTGACAGGTTATCCGGTCGGGCTTGATCTGCATCTTTGGGGCGGCATTAACCCGGCTCTTATTCTGAGTGTCATTACCGTGGGTGCCGGTATTTTCTTTTATATGTTCATTGATAAATTTCGCAAAATCTTTGATGGCATCCTTACTGCCATTGGTTGGGGACCTGATAAGGGGTTTGATCAGGCCATTAGTGGGCTGACATCGTTTGGGCGGGTGTTTACCAACTGTCTGCAAACCGGAGAGATCCGCACCTATATGCGCTTGACGTTTCTGGTGACGGCGATGGCGCTGCTTCTGCCTATGGCGCAATATAAACTCTGGCCGGAAATGCCTGTTTTTCTGAAACTGCGCCCCTGGGAAATTGGTGTATTTCTTTTGCTCACTCTTGGGATTTTACAGGTTGTCCGGGCCTCAACACGCTTAACCGCGATTGTATCCCTTGGCATTCAGGGGGTCGGGGTTGCCCTTATATTCATGATGTTCGGGGCACCGGATCTTTCCTTTACCCAGTTCATGGTCGAGACGCTTTCTGTTGTTATCCTGGCGCTTGTTCTGACGCGGCTTCATTTGCTGCGTGTTGACCGGCGCTCGATCCTTTCGGGGCTGGTTGATGGCACCATCGCCCTTGGTGTCGGGGTTGGCATGGGCTCGCTGTTGATGTTGATTACCCAGGGCAAGCTTGATCTCAGACTGTCTGAATTCTTTGCTGAATATTCTTACGCGATAGCGCATGGCCGTAACATTGTGAATGTGATCCTGGTGGATTTCCGGGCCCTGGATACGCTTGGTGAAATCACTGTGGTGCTGATAGCCGGGCTTGCAATTCTGGCGTTGATCAGAGTGCGTTCATCTGAGGCTGACCCAGTGGAACCAATCGCCAGATCAGATGCACAATCAGTGCCCATGAAGGAGGTTGCATGAATACTCTCATTCTCAGAACCATTGCCCCGACTTTAGCCAGCCTGATGGTGATTTATTCAATTATTGTGCTGCTTTCCGGTCATAATCAGCCGGGGGGCGGGTTTATTGGCGGGCTTATCGCTGCTTCAGCTTTTGCCCTTTACGGGATTGCCTGCGGGGTTGGGCCTGTGCGCCGGGCGCTCTATTTTCACCCTATATCGCTTGCTGCATTTGGTATGTTGCTGGCGGCGCTAAGCGGTTTGTTTTCTCTCAGGGAACAAGTGCCTTATCTTACCGGTATCTGGTGGTTTCCTCAAATTGCTGAGGGTGTCGATGTGCCGCTGTCAACACCATTGATGTTTGACATTGGTGTCTGGCTGGTTGTTGTTGGTTCTCTGGTGAGTATAGCGCTGGCACTAGAGGAGAAAGACTGATCACCAACCCTGGTCACGGTGGATTGATCACTAAAGGACATTGTTATGGAAATTTATCTTTCTCTGATTGTTGGGCTTTATTTTGCAGCCAGCGTCTATCTGTTGCTGTCTGAAAGCCTGATTCGCATGTTGATCGGCGTTGCGTTGCTGGGCAATGGGGTCAATCTGCTGATCTTTACATCCGGGCGGATCACCAGAGAAGTTCCGCCGATTATTGCTGAGAGTGCCAAAGCCGGCAAGGTGATCGGTGAGGCGGCTATGGCCAACCCGTTGCCGCAGGCCCTGATCCTGACAGCGATTGTGATTTCGTTTGCACTTTTTGCTTTTGTGCTGGTTCTGACATACAGGGCCTATGAAACAACCGGAACAGATGACACTGCGGAAATGCGCCTTTCTGAACCTGTTGAACCCGGCAGATTGCCAAAGGGGTATTGATCTATGGCCATAACTGCTCTTGATAAGATTGATACCAAGGCGGCAATGATCACCGAGGCTGTCCCGCTTGGTGACTGGCTGATTATTTGCCCGGTTGTTATTCCGCTGATCACAGCCGCGCTGCTGATTTTGTTTCGGCGCGTCATTATTCTGCAACCTGCCCTGGCGATCCTTTGTCTTGCAGCAACCATCACCAGCAGTTTACTGCTTTGCCTGACCGTTTATGAAAACGGGCCGCTTGTCATGACCATGGGGAAATGGTTGCCGCCGTTTGGGATCAGTTTCACGGCTGATCTCCTCGGTTGCGTGCTGGTGTTGACGTCCTCGGTTGCCGTGCTTGCAGTTTCGCTTTATGCGATTGCTGAAATTTCGCCGCGTGAGAGCCGGTTCGGCTTTTACGCTCTTTTGATGACGTTACTTGTGGGCGTCAATGGTTCCTTTCTCACCGGAGACATATTCAACCTCTATGTCTGGTTTGAGGTGTTTCTGATTTCGTCTTTCGGCCTGATTGTCATGGGCGGGGCGGCCAAGCAGCTTGACGGTGCTGTGAAATACTGTTTTCTAAACCTGATTGCCACCACACTGTTCCTGATAGCGACCGGTTACCTTTACGGGCTCTATGGCACATTGAATATGGCTGATCTCAGCACAATCGTTGGTAAAGCTACATTTGAGGGGCCTCTGGTAATCATATCAGTGTTGTTCCTCGTCGCCTTTGCCATGAAGGCAGCGGCATTCCCGGTATATTTCTGGTTACCTGCTTCCTATCACACACCGAAGATTGTGGTTTCTGCCCTGTTTGCCGGACTTTTGACAAAAGTTGGCGTTTACGCCCTTATGCGCACATTTACAATCATTCTGCCGCCGGTCGGCGATAGCTGGCTGATGCAGGTTGTTTTGTATGTGGGGGTCGCAACGATGGTGGTGGGCGCCCTTGGTGCCATTGTGCAAACAGATCTGCGGCGGTTGTTCAGCTATCTTCTGGTTGCCAGTATCGGCTTTATGATGGTCGGCATCTCCATCCAGTCAGAACAGGCATTGGCAGCGACATTGTTTTACATGGTGCATTCGATATTGGTGATGTCGGCGCTGTTCCTGATTTCCGGCATTGTCTATCATTATCGAGGTAATCTTGATTTACGAAGCCTTTCAGGCCTTTACAAGGATTACCCGATGCTGAGCCTGATGTTTCTTATTCTGGTGTTTATGGCCTCCGGTTTTCCGCCCTTTTCAGGGTTCTGGCCCAAGCTGGTGCTGATTTCGGAAAGCCTGAAAAGCCATGCCTATATTGGCACAGCCGGGATTATCTTCAGCAGCTTTTTAAGCATCATCGCACTTGGCAGGGCCTTTGCCTTCGGGTTCTGGCGCCCTGTTGATGGCAGCGGAGAAATTGAGGCCAGGCAAGCTAACTTTTCGCAGAAATGGCGGTATGTGCCGGTGCTGTTATTGATCGGGCTGGCCGGGCTTGTCGGGATTATTCCGGGCGTGCTGTTTGATAGTGCGATGGTTGCAGCTGAAGGGTTGATTGATCAATCAACTTATATTCAGGCCGTTATGGGAGGCGTGCGATGAGCAATCTGTTTCTTATAAATGTTCTGCTTGCTTTTGCCTGGTGCGCAGTGGTGGGGTCTTTCACGTTCATCAATCTGCTGTTCGGTTTTGCTGTTTCGAGTGCGGCGCTCTGGTTAACCCGGGAGCAGCATCAGACCAATAAATATTTCAACCGGGTCTGGCTGGTGTTTGGCCTGATCATGCTGTTTTTAAAAGAACTGCTGCTTTCGGTTTTACGGGTGGCCTGGCTTGTGGTGCAGCCATCACAAAATTATCGGCCCAGTTTTATTTCCTTTCCGCTCACTGTTGATAAGCCTTATGAAATCACCTTACTGGCCAACCTCATTACGCTGACGCCTGGTACATTGAGTGTTGATGTGTCTGATGATCAGAAAACTCTCTATATTCACTGTATTGATGTGGATGATCCGGAGGAGCTGCGGCGGGATATTGCTGAAGGGTTTGAGCGTAAAATTTTGGAGGCGCTCAGATGACGGGACCTGAATTTTATGACCTTGCGATTGTTATCGCTTTTGCTTTCACCATTCTGGCCTTCCTGTTGACCTTGATCCGGCTGGTTCTTGGCCCGACCTTGCCAGACAGAATCCTGTCACTTGATATGATGGTGACACTGGCCATTGGGTTTATTGCGATCTTTACCATCCTGACAGGCTATTATGCCTTTCTCGATATGGCCATTGCGCTTGGGCTTGTCGGGTTTCTGGCGACCATTGCCTTTGCGCGCTTTGTGTTGCATCAGGGAGCCTCCGAGGGCGTTCGGGGGGATCCTGAAGACAAACCGGCGGCAGGGATTGAGGAGAAAAACTGATGCTCGATTATCTTATCGGCGTTCTGCTGATTGTCGGCGCTGCCTTTAACCTGATTGCTGCGATCGGGTTGTTGCGGTTTCCGGATGTCTTTACAAGAATGCATGCAGCCAGCAAGGCAGGCACGCTCGGTTCTGGTCTCTTGCTGGTGGCGATAGCCTTTCATGCGGGGGAGATTTCTATCGCGTCGCGGGCGCTGGCCGCGTTCATTTTCTTTTTGCTCACAGCACCTATTTCAGCGCATTTGCTGGCGCGGGCCGCCTATGTAGCCGGCATTGAGCCCTGGAGCGGGACAGTGCTTGATCAGCTCAAAGGCCATTACACAGATAAGGAAGGTCATTTATCTGGCGATAATGACGATGACTAGCAAGCGGCCCTGAAATACCCTGCTTTTCACTCTCCTGATCAATTCCAATTTGCCATAAAAAACGCCGCCCGGATTACTTTCCTGGCGGCGTTTAACTTAATCTGCATGACCCCAAAGAGGATTGATTAGCCCTGACGGGCCTTGAACCTGCGATTGGTTTTGTTGATCACATATAGACGTCCGCGGCGACGTACCACGCGGTTGTCTCTATGGCGCTTTGCCAGCGACTTCAGAGAATTTTTAATTTTCATCAGTTTACCCTATCTGTTCAGCACCTGATTGATCACAATACTCGATAAATATTGCTATTCGTTAACTCTGAAATGGTGATTATTGGTCCAATTTCAAGTTTGTCGCCTGCTATTAAGGCGCCATTTGTATCAATTCAGGGGTAAAATTAAAGCCCGCTATACGCGGGCTCAAAAGCTGGAGATTTAATGACATAGGGGGCCTTTGATGTCAAGCCTATGACTTTGACTGGCAACCTTTCTTTTCTCCTGGGGTTATTGGTTCCTATTTCCGTGATATATCATGCATTACCGATTTTAACAGTACCATCCCGTCATATTTAGGTGCTGACCTAAGTATTTATTCTTATAGTTAGGTATGTGGCTAAATATCAGCTTCAAATTGATCGTGTTTTTCATGGCAGAGCAGACACGCATGGCAGTACTTGAACGTTAAAGCAATCTGAAGCCATGCAGTGAGTTGGCCAGACCGCTTGAAATGGCGCTACCCTCCTTTATGCCGCACATGTCTGTGCTGGAAGAGACCGGCTTGGTCAGCTCTGAATAACGGGGTCGATGTGCCCCCTGAACTTGTCTGGCGCACATGGATGGCCCCCAATCATCTAAAGATATGGTTTTGCCCCAAAACCATGGCAGATCACAGAGTGTCAAATTTAGCTGCCAGTGTATCAAGCAGAACAACGCGCTCTTCACGGGCTATCTCCTGGCATTTTGCTTCATTGATATCTACCAGAGAGCCACATGCCCGCAATGGTACCCCGTCTTTATTATGAGCGACGCCGCCTGTTGCGCGGAACCACTTATAGCTGCCATCCCTGACTTTCAGGCGATAAATGGCATCATAGCCCTGCTTTTCCCCTGAGAGTGCTGCAGAAAAAAGATCGAAGGTGTTTTCAACATCATCCGGGTGCAAACGATCAGCCCAGGAGCCGACAATGTTTGGGAATTCATCCTGGTTGGTGAAACCTACAAGACGGCGAAATTCAGATGACCATGTCCATTTACTGAGTTCATGCATGGGATCACCATCATGCAGGATAGCATCCCAAAGACCGACACCTGCATTTTTATCCAAAAGGTCGAGCAACTCAGTTGCATCCGATCTTGCAGACCTATTCATATTGAAAAGATGCATCAAATGTCCCTCTCCGATACAACCATAAGAAGAATTGATAGTTGTGCTGATTAGTAAATATTTCATTACTGACAGTTTGGGAGATATTTTCTTGCTGGATGTCTTTAAAGCTGCTCAGTGTCAAACGTTACTGCAAGCTTAATTTTCCTGAAGTAAACAGGATGCACGAGACGGGTAAATGTCATTTATGTTTACATGACTGTTATCTGTTTTTACATCTGAATTTTCGCATACACATCTTCAGACAGCGTATGTTCCCTGAAGTGAATTTGGGGCCAACCAAAATCATAGGCCAATGGCGTTATCTTTTTTTATCAGAAAGTTTGGGTGTGCCCTGAAAAGGGTTCGAAATCCAGCAGCCGTCTGCCTTTGGCAGTGGGCTGGTAAGGGAATTTGGTGGGCCAGGCAGGACTCGAACCTGCGACCAGACCGTTATGAGCGGCCGGCTCTAACCAACTGAGCTACTGGCCCATCCCCCATGGCTTTTTTCAAAGACCGTGTTGGACAGGCAAAGAGCTATAGCTGATGGCACTGAGGGATGCAAGCCCAAGCTGGCCCTGTATTTTTTGAGATATGAATTGTGCCCATAAACCGGATGTTTTCGCGATCAGCTTGTCCCGAAAACCGGTGCCCGTTCTCTTGATTAGCCTTCAGGTTGCCCACTAAGCAACCGGCTTTCTTGATGCGGCTTCAGGTTGCCCACTGAGCAACCGGCTTTCTTGATGCGGCTTCAGGTTGCCCACTGAGCAACCGCCGCGGGCTGATCTTTTTTCTGCGATCAACTTGTCCCGAAAACCGGTGCCCACTTTTCGGGGCTGATCTTCTAATGATGGGATTTGACGTTGTTGTCTGCGTCAAGCAGCACAACAGAAGGGTGATAGTTGCGGGCTTCTTCTGCCGGCATGGTACAGTAAGCGCAAACGATGATTTCATCGCCTCTGGCCGCCTTGCGCGCCGCAGCCCCGTTAACACCGAAGGTTTTTGAACCACGCTCAGCCGGAATGGCATAGGTGGTCAGGCGTTCACCATTGGTGATGTTGTAGATATCGACCTGCTCATAGGGGAGAATGCCGGCTTTATCCAGCAAATCATGGTCAATAGCAATCGACCCTTCGTAATCAAGGTCACAAAAGGTTACTTTGGCCCGATGTAATTTGGCTTTCAGCATTTTTAGATGCATGAATAGTCGCCCCTTCATGTGGTCATCAGACTGTCATCATCTGATTTTATGCCACTCTTATATGGGTATTTCCAAGGTGAATGCAAGGGTTGTTTATCGCCGAATTGGCCTATTCCCCCTGGATCATGGCCTCTTTTGGCCCGGGAACAGCTGCTTTATCCGGCCAGTCAGCCGATATGCCAATAATCCGAGCCATTCCTTGGTGGCCATGTCGGTGATTGTAAACCCATCCATGGCATAATAAAAGGGTGCAAAGCGCGACGCCTCGCCGCCCGTCATATAATCAACCGGATAGGGGATGAGGGTGAGACCGGCAGCCCGGTAACAGCCGATAGCCCGCGGCATATGGTAGGCCGAGGTGATCAACAGCCAGTTTTCACCCCTGTTTATCACCCCCATGTCCCTGGTATATTTTGCATTTTGCCAGGTATTTCGGGAGCGGTTCTCGGTTTTTATCCTGGAGCTTTCCAGGCCCATATCAAGCAGCATCTGTCTGACGATCTCAGAATCAGGCGTTGGTTTGCTGATCAGTGTGTTGGGCCCGCCGATCAGTAAGATTTGCGCCTGGGGAAATTTTTTTGCGAGTTTGACCGTCTCTATAATGCGCTCAGCACCGCTCACGACAGATGGGACCCCGCGCTGATCAGTTATGGTCATATGCACCGTGCCGCCAAGAACGACCAGCCCCTTAATATTTTTGCCTTCAAGCTCTGACAATGACGGCAAGGGAAAGCGATCTTCAAGCGGGATCATCAACTGGCGGCCAAGCGGGCTAAAGGCAATTAACAGCAAGGCCCCGCTGGCTGTGATGATAATCCGGCGGCTCCAGCTGCGCCATCTGGTGCGGGAGATCAGCAGGCCAGCCACAATCATCAAAACGAAAAAGGCCGATGGCTGCAGAACGAACCAGGCGATTTTTGAGATGTAATAGAACATGGCTCACCCTTTGAGAGCGTGTTTGGGGTTGGGGGGATCGAACATGACGGCCCCCTTCTTCTCTCTACTTTAGCAAATCTTACCGGTGTTCTGTCTTCAAATTCGGGTGATACCGGTTTGTTGGTTAATCGGTTTGATTTCCCATGCCACAACAAAAAGGGCCTTCAAAACTGAAGGCCCCTTAAAGTTGTTTTCGTAGCGGGCGGTCACTTCACCGCGCCATGATTAATTATCAAGGAAGCTTCGAAGTTTCCTCGAGCGTGAGGGGTGCTTCAATTTTCTCAAAGCCTTGGCTTCAATCTGGCGAATGCGCTCACGTGTTACGGAAAATTGCTGGCCGACCTCTTCCAATGTGTGGTCTGTGTTCATGCCGATGCCAAAGCGCATACGCAGGACACGTTCCTCGCGCGGCGTCAGGCTGGCCAGCACTCTTGTTGTTGTCTCACGCAGGTTAGACTGAATGGCTGCATCGATCGGCAGCACCGCGTTCTTGTCTTCGATGAAATCACCGAGGTGGCTGTCTTCTTCATCACCGATCGGGGTTTCAAGTGAAATCGGCTCTTTAGCAATTTTCAGAACCTTGCGCACTTTTTCCAGCGGCATGGCGAGTTTTTCTGCCAGTTCTTCCGGTGTTGGTTCACGGCCGATTTCATGCAGCATCTGACGTGATGTGCGCACAATCTTGTTTATGGTCTCGATCATGTGCACAGGAATACGAATTGTCCGCGCCTGATCAGCGATTGAGCGGGTGATGGCCTGCCTGATCCACCAGGTGGCATAGGTAGAGAATTTGTAACCACGCCGATATTCAAATTTATCAACCGCTTTCATCAGGCCGATATTGCCTTCCTGGATCAGGTCCAGAAACTGAAGGCCGCGGTTGGTGTATTTTTTGGCAATAGAGATGACGAGGCGCAGGTTGGCTTCGACCATTTCCTTTTTGGCGATGCGAGCCTCGCGCTCACCTTTTTGCACATGGCGGACAATGCGGCGATACTCTGCTATATCAAGGCCGGTTTCCGAGGCCAAATTCTGGATTTCGGCGCGGATGTCTTCAATGGTCTTGCGCTCGGATTTGACGAACTCCGCCCAGCCCTTCTTTTTGGTTTTGACCATGTCGTCAAGCCAGTTCGGGTCCATCTCATGGCCCTGGTACTGCTCATGGAATTCCATACGCGGGACGCCGTAACTATCACCAAGGCGCATCAGGCGGCCTTCATAACCAATGAGTTTTTTGTTAATGGCATAGAGCTGTTCAACAAGGCTTTCAATTCTGTTGTTGTTGAGGGAAAGACTTTTGACATCATTGATGATCTCTTCGCGCAATTTGTCATAGCGGTTGGTTTGCGCTTTGGAAAAGGTTTCATCGTTCAAATGTTTTTCGACCCGGGTGTCCTGAAGTTTGCGCAGCTTCTTATAGGTTGCCGCGATGTTTTCAAAAGTCTCCAGCACTTTTGGTTTCAGTTCTGCTTCCATGGCAGCAAGTGAGAGGCTGTTTTCAAGATCCTCATCATCTTCGTCGTCTTCATCTGTTTCTGTATTTTCACTGACGCTGTCTTCACTGCCCTCAGCGCTTTTTTGTAAAGGGTCTTCGGTTTTTGGTGCGGCGGCGGCTGGTGGCTCATCTGCTTTTGGCTGGTCTGTTGCAGCACCCTCCTCGCCAGTTACGGCACCTTCCTGATTAACGGCGTTCTGGCCGTTCATCATCTCTGGCTCCTTGCCTTCCGGGCCTGCATAGGTGGCTTCCAGGTCAATAATATCCCTGAGAAGAATTTTGCCTTCCATCAGCTCATCATGCCAGATGATGATCGCCTGGAAAGTCAGAGGGCTTTCACACAACCCGGCAATCATGGCTTCGCGGCCCGCCTCAATCCGTTTGGCGATAGCGATTTCACCTTCACGGGAGAGAAGATCCACAGTGCCCATTTCACGCAGGTACATACGGACGGGGTCATCCGTGCGCTCGGTAGGCTCGCTCGTTTTGGTGGTTTTGGTGACAGCTTTCTGGCTCTCGGCAACGGCCGGTGTGGCGGCCTCACCCTCCAGCTCTTCGGCCTCTTCCTCATCAACAACATTGATGCCCATATCCGAGAGGATGGACATGACATCTTCTATTTGTTCTGAAGTAACCTCATCAGAGGGCATGACATCGTTCAGCTCATCATAGGTGACATACCCACGTGCTTTCGCGGTTTTGATCAGCTTTTTCACAGAGCTGTCTGACATGTCGAGGATAGGGCTGTCAGCTGACTTGGCGTCCTCGGCAGCTTTTTTCGATGTGGTGGGTTTTTTCTTCGGTTCTGAGCGCTTCACAGCCGTGGCGCGGGCGGTGCTTGCTTTTGCCGCCGTCGGCTTCTTTACCGGTTTTTTGGCTGCCGGGGCTTTCGCTGTGGGTGTTTTGGAGCCTGGTGTCTTTTTTGCTGTGGCTTTTGCCGCAGGCGCTTTGGCTTTTGCCGCAGGCGCTTTGGCCTTTGCCGCAGGCG
>CAYGPF010000007.1:76345-90819 GCA_964351785.1 uncultured Rhodomicrobium sp. | reverse complement strand
GCAGGCGCTTTGGCCTTTGCCGCAGGCGCTTTAGCCTTTGCCGCAGGCGCTTTGGCTTTTGCCGCTGGTGCTTTGGCTTTTACCGTGCGAGTTTTAGTCACTGTTTTTTTGGCGGTGGTTTTGGCCGCTGTCTGGGTTTTGGCGGTGGCCTTCTTTGTGGCTGTTTTCACCGGTGTTTTGGCTGTTGTTTTCTTCGCCGGCGTTTTTTTCGTTGCCGCGGTTGTTTTTGCAGCCGGTTTTTTCGCTGGAGTGCGTTTTGTTGTGGTTTTTGCTGTCCTGGTCGCCATTTATGTGCTCCGAAACACAATCTTTTCCGCAGTCATGAGGCTATGCCCTAATACATGAGGTTACGGTCCGATTAATTCAGTTTTTGGGTACTTGCAATCGTCGTGGTGCTTGCAATTACGAATGTTGCCGTGTCGATCTTTCAGCGCTTGTTTTCTGTCCTGTTATTTTCTTAGAACGAGAGCGGAAATGCCTTTTCAAGCTGTTTTCAGTTTAATGAAAGGTCAATCCTTATTATCTGGTGTCTTCTTTGCCAGAATTCAATCACCGGTTTGAATTTGTTTCCTAAAATTTTCCTGGCCATGTCTGTCTGTGATGCTGTTATTTATGGCCAAAATGTTATTTTTGGGGAATTTCCACCCTCAAAAGGGCTTTCAGGTAGTTTCAATGCAGAAAAGCCCCCCATGCACAGGTGGTAGAACCCCCCTATTTACTTCCCAAGTTAATCCTGATTCTCTTAAAAAGAGCTTATTTTTTGTCACTTGACCGGCTTTTTAGACACTTTCTATTCTGTTATGAGGCACTACACAACTCCACCTGGGTCTGAATTTGCCACAAAGTTGCAAAAACATACCATTATTCGACTTCAATGGTTGAATTTTCGGCTTGTTCCAGGGCTTGCTGTACAGATCTTAACCGTTCAAAATTGTCCTGGCTTTCTTCCTCGAAGTAAGCTTTTTCAGCGGCCTGAAGTTCCTGTTTCAGTTCTTCCGCTCTGTGGTGCCTGACCATCAATTCCTGCCAGCCATTTTGAACATCTGCCGGCGTGGTATTTTCCATTGTGTATCTGGGGCCATTTTGCGCGGCATAGTCCTGCACCTGTTTCATTTCCGCGCGCAAACCCATTTTGTCTAAATGTGTTTCCAGGAGCCCCCTGTCCAGGGGATTGTGCATGAAATGAGCCTCCAACAAGGCTTTCTTCAAGGTTTCGCCATTGCTGGTGGTCATCATCAGGCTGGAAACTGTTTCGTCCTCAGTTTCCAGCAACCAGGGATGGTTGATTAAAAGGGCCAGAATGATGGAGTCATGGCTGTTTTTTGCCGCGGATGCTGCACTCAAAAGGGGGCTTGTTTTTAATGATAGTGATGCCGGTGCTCGCTGCTGCCACATGGATTTTGCCCCCGCTTTTGCACCTGGTTTGGCATTCTGGCGACCATTTGACGGGTAATTGCCCGCTCTATTGATGTTTTGCGCGTTGTTCTGGCGGAAATCACCCCGGTTCTGGAAGGCCCGCCACAAACGGGATTTTATCTCTCTTGTATAATGTGTTTTCACAGTTGGGTCCGTGATTTCAGAGATCAGGCCCAATAAATTGTGCTCCAGCGCGGCGCGGCGCTCTGGTGTGTTCCATTGTTCCTTCAGATATTCCTTTTGCCATAACACCTCTGACAAGGGACGCGCTGCCTTGAGTATGGCCTGCATCTCTTCGCGCCCATGGGTATTCAAAAGATCGTCCGGGTCCTGGCCGTCTGGCAGAAAAGCGAACTTTAAGGAGTAACCAGGCTTGAGCAATGGCAATGCGGTTTCCACGGCTCGGTTCGCGGCTTTCTGACCAGCACTGTCACCATCAAAGCAAAGAATGGGTTCTTCTGCCATACGCCAGAGGAGGAGGATCTGCTCGGGTGTGAGGGCGGTCCCCAAAGGGGCGACTGTGTTTTCAAAGCCGGCCTTGTGCATGGCGATGACGTCCATGTAGCCTTCCGTTATGATGATGTTTTTTCTATCATAGGCGGTTTTCCTGGCACTGGCGGCGTTATAAAGCTGGTGCCCTTTATGAAACAGCGGTGATTCCGGGGAATTGAGATATTTCGCCGGCTGATCTGGATCAAGTGCTCTGCCGCCAAATGCGATCACCTGTTGCTTCATGTCAGTGATTGGAAACATGATGCGACCGCGGAAGCGATCATAGGGAATGTTGATATCCGGCCCGCCAATGGCCATGCCGGAGAGGATGATGTCTGCCTCTGAGCAGCCTTTAGATAGCAAGTGATTTTTAAGGGCATCTCTTGAATTGGGGGCAAAGCCAAGACCAAACAGACTTTGGAGTTCTTTTGATATTCCCCGTTTTTGCAGGTAGTTTCTGGCCTCTTCCGCCGCGGCGCTGTCCAGTGCGTTTTTGAAAAATTCAGCGGACAGGGCCGTGATTTCTCGCAAGCGGTCGTTTTGTTCAGCGCGGACCATGGCTTCGGGGCTGGATTTTGGCAACGGGACCCCAGCTTCACCGGCGAGGCGCTCCACTGTTTCAGGAAAGCTCAGGCCTTCCGTCTGCATTACAAATTTGAAAATGTCACCGTGTTCGCCAGTGGCAAAACAATGATAAAAGCCTTTTTGATCATTGACGGTGAAGGAAGGGGTTTTCTCCTGTTTAAACGGCGAAAGCCCCTTGAATTCACGCCCTGCTCGCTGAAGTTTGACGCGCCGGGCGACGATCTGGCTGACAGGCAACGCTGCGCGTATTTCATCCAATAATGCTGGAGGATACCGCATTCTCTGTTTTTAACCCCTGTGTTGCAGCGCGCCTCATACACCAGGCATGGGCTCTTTCTAATGTGATCTGGCTGGCCGGAACTGAAAGGCCTGCGCTGAGCTCCATAAGCTGGTTGATCAGGCCACTATAGCTTTTCTGGAAGGCTCTCGTCATAAATTCGATGCAACCTGACGCTCCTAGCTCAAAGCTGTCAAGCCCCCCTCTCTTCTGGATACTCCCTTTTCGCTTGTTCCATAGCTGCCAGCCTATCTGAAGGGCATTTCCCAGGCTAAGCACCCGGAAAGCAGGCAGACCCCTAAATTGGAAAAGCTGGGGAAAACTGTTTTTGGTTTGGCTCCTTACCGGGGCGCACTTTCATAAAATCTTAACCATAAAACACACTCGCAGGATGAAAGTAATTCTCAGTACAACTTTATTAATTGCCCTTCGCTATTTTGACTGGAGATTTTAATTTTGGGTTGTGATTCTGGTTATGTTAAGGACGATTATTAAGCAATGCGACGGTATGACACTGGCCGTCATGTTTTCTGTGCTGGGTATCTCTGTGTTTGCGATCTCAGTCATACAGCATGTCTTTGTTCACAAGTTGCTTAAGGATGATGCCCACTCCCTGTCTATAACCGCTGCCGAACAATTTTCCCAAAATATTCTCGCGACCGGGCATCACAAACCATCAGAACTTGCAAATTCCCTGATCGCTGCCGGTATGATCGCTGATAGCACGCAGCGACTAAAAACACGCAGCCTCACGGCAAAGAAACCTGAAAAATTTGACCCGACCAAAATGCCGGTTTACTCCCCTAAACCCATTCACAATGTGCCCCATCTGCAAGCAATTCTAAAGAGTAAACTTGATGATCAGGGTTATCTGAATGAGTTGAGGACCTATGCGATTTATCTGCCAAGCGGCGAAGCCTATATGTCAGAACGGTTATATTCGCGCCAGATAGATCATCAGATTTACCTTAATTCCTATCCCGTGATTTCTTCAGTGCAGAGGGTCTTTATTAAAGGTCAACCTTTGCATGCGCTGCATGAAGCACCCAACTCCAGTTATGAGCGTCACTTTTTTCCGGTGAAGAAGGGCTCTGATGTGCTGGCTGTTGTGCTGCTGGAAACATCAAAAACCATTGCCGGAATGAAAGTTGCAAAAGCAATTTCAAATGCGGTCTGGTTAACGCTGCTGGCCGTTTTGCCGATCATCGGCCTGATGATTTATCTTGTCTGGACGAGATTGCAGGAAAATCTGAAAGCTGAGCAAAAAATCAATTATCTGTCCCAGCATGATGAGATGACGGGCCTACCGAACAGAAGTCGGTTTTATCAGACCCTTAATCAACAACTTGAACGCAATGGGAATGAAGAGAATAATTTTGCGTTGCTGCTTATCGATATTGATGATTTTCACACTATCAATGACCTTGTTGGACATTCACGTGCAGATGACATTTTGCTCACTGTTGCGGAACGGCTTATGAAATTCAAACCACAGACGGCGACTTTGGCCCGTTTGTCAGCAGATGAATTTGCTATGATTTTGCCGGGCATCTCTTTGGCGGAAGAAGCGGCCTATTTTGCGGATCAATTTCTAGAACATCTTAAAATGCCACTTGATGTGGATGGCGATGAGCTATCTGTCAGCACCAGTATAGGCATTGCCTTCTCGCATGAAGAGACGAACAGCGCTGAAACAATGATGAAAAATTCTAAACTTGCGCTTTATCTTGCCAAGCAGGAGGGTGGCACGTTCCGGTTTTTTGAGCCTTCAATGGATATGGCGCTACAGAAACGCCGAAAGCTTGAGATGAACCTTGCCCAGGCGATTAATCAGGATCAGTTTGAAATCTATTATCAGCCTCAGGTCGAGCTGAACAGCCGAAAGGTCATTGGCTATGAAGCTTTGCTTCGGTGGCAAAATCCTGAGTTTGGGCTTGTTTCACCAGCCGACTTCATTCCTGTGCTTGAAGAGACGAAAATGATTGTTGAGGTTGGGGAATATGTACTTAAGCGGGCCTGCCTTGAAGCGATAAACTGGGCCGGCGGTGAAAAACTGGCTGTCAATATGTCACCTGTGCAGTTCGAACAACAAAATGTTCCAGAAATGGTTGAACGGGTGCTGGAAGAAACAGGGTTTCCAGCTGAACGGCTTGAAATTGAGATTACAGAATCAATTCTGATGTCTGATACAGATCGCGCTGTGAAGTTTCTTTTTGCGCTCAAGAAAATAGGGGTTGAAATTGCCCTTGATGATTTTGGTACCGGATATTCCAGTTTGAGTTACATTTCAAAATTTGAATTTGATAAAATCAAAATTGACAGGTCTTTTGTTTCTGCACTGCATAATGATGTGAGAGCCAAGGCGATTATCAATTCTGTCATCAGCCTGGGGCGGGCCCTCAATGTTATGGTGACGGCTGAGGGAATTGAAACTGACGTGCAGTTAATGCACATTCAGTCTGCTGGTTGTCATTTTGGACAGGGATATTTATTCGGCAAGCCGGAGCCGCTCTCCGAATTAGATATCGCCAAAAAATCCCGCTTGCAGGTCGCCTGAGCGCCTTTACCACCCCGATTATCATATGTTTCTTTTGCCTCTTTTTTCGGGATTTACCCGGCAAAAAGATGTGGGGCTTATTGACGCATTGGTCAAAACGACTTTGTTTCATCCCCTCGGGTTTTTGTTATTATTGCGATATAACGGAATTTTCTTTCGTTTTATTATAATAATTTCTGGTTTTAATATGTATATTTGCGTCAGATCACCATTTGAAACGATTTGTTAATATTTATCAAACTAGCCTGTAGGTCTGTCGCATTCAACCTGAACTGTGATAGATTCAGTATCAGAACTTTTTAATAATGGTGTTCCTGGAGGGAGTGAAACATTTGCTAGATTGCCCGCTTGAAACAAGCAGGCATAACCTTTAGAGGACGCTTATGTTTGAACTCATTATCTCAGCATGTATGATTTCTGAACCCAAATCATGCAAAGATTATCATCTCACCTACATGGATAATATTTCCACCCCGTTTCAATGCATGCGCTTTGGCCAGCCCGAAATGGCGAAATGGTCGCTGTCTCACCCCAAGTGGAGCATTAGAAAATGGCGCTGTGGACGTGTGAACGTTTCTCAACGTGAAATCTAGTTGTTCGTATCCTTTTGGGATGACATTGTCTCATAGCTGAAGGGATGCCTGCTTTTCGTAGCGGTTCATCACTTTTTGTAAGCTGTGCGGCTGAGTTCAGCCTTTGGGTGGCTTATGAGCCTTCGGCAGGCTTTGGTTTTAAGCGCCATTCATTTTTGAAGATTTTATTTTTGGTATCATGAACTGTCAGACCAAGCACAGGTTGTTTGGTGTTTGATATAAACCGGAAGCGAATTGTTGGATCTTCACTAAGTGATATCGCGCCTTCGACCTTCATGAGCTGTTCACCGTCGAGTTTGACGACAATTTCGCTTACAAAATGCGCCGGAATATAATAGCCGGTTTCCTGGTTTAACTGCATGCCCGAATAGTTCGGGTGGCGCACCATGACCTGAACTTCCCTTTGGGATTGTTTCTCCGATTTGACGCTTGCCGGTGTAAACTGACGCAGCTTGGACTTGCCAAGCATAGCCATCTTTGCGTCCATATCTTTCATGGCCGGTGCCGAGCATCCGCCTGACGCTTTCACATATTTTGACACCATGAATAAGTCACCTTCGCTGGTTTCAACGATGGCGCGCACGTGGCTGTACTGATTGATCCGGACGCGGGTTTCAATGTGTAGAGGGCCCAGTTTTGGTGAAAGTTCAAATTTGGCTGCAACGGGAACCGGGTTCTGATCAATGATCAGTGTCAGCGTTTTATAGTGCTGGCCAGTTTTTGGCGGGCCGGCCTTGATGGTGATTGGCACCAACGCCGCATCATGGGCACGGTAGGGCGCTTCAAGTGACAGGAAGTCAGGTGTTGTGGATATGGTTTTTTGTTCAAACAGATCTTCTTTCAAATCATTCCAGACCTCCAGATTGTCTTCTGAGGCTTTGAGCGGGGAGATGATAACTGCCAGCATGGCCAGCCATAACAAAACCCCGATCCCGGCTTTTTGGATTTGCATCATTTTCATATTTCAACCTTCCTTCAGGTCTGTAGCTCTATTGCTTGATCACTGGCACTTTGTATTATTTTTCAGTTTTGTTGACAGTTTTGATTCTTTTGTTTCTTTTTTTTAATTGTGGCCAGTTGTTCAATCTGACTTCTTCTCCCAATTCAGCATCCATATACACCTCTTATTTGGGGTATTGTATGGGTATAGATGGGTCTCTTATCCCTCATAGTCAACATTATACCAGAAAACGAGTTGATCGCAGATATTGTTGACAAATCAGCTCATGCGTCGCTTTGATTAATCCAAACCCTTGTAATAACTGTTTTATTCCCATTCCAGCTCGGCAAAGGCAGTTGAAGCATTGCGGGCGTTAAATTCATCAAATAACAGCCACCCCTTCCGCTGGGTCTGGCCAGCCTGTTTCTGGGCTTCCAGCATGGTTCCCCCTTCCTCAATGATGCGCCTTAAATCATCCCGTAATCCGGCGAGATATAAAGTCTGTTCCTTGAGTGCCTCCGGCCAGGGCATATAGGGGCCACCGTGTCCTGGTACCACATGTTTCGCTGGCCATTTGCTCATTGTCTCAATGACCTTTTGCCAGCCCAATAAACTGCCATCTATCACCGGCGTGTGTTCATGAAACAGAAGATCGCCTGTCCATAAAGTTTGTGTCTCTGGATCACTGACTGTCAGGTCATGGTCCGTATGGGCAGTTGGGTGCGCCGTTAATTCAAGTTTGCGGCTGCCCAGATCTATGGTCATTTTATCGCTGACCATTTGGGATGGGAGGATGATTTTCGTTCCGGCCATGGCTTCCTTACCGACAAGACGGCTGAGGTTTTCCAGATAGAGGGGGCCTTTCTGGCGCATCGCTCGCTTCAGGTTTTCATGGCCGATGATGATTGCTTTTTCATTTTCGAATGCTGCTGTGCCGAAGCTGTGATCAGGATGGGTATGGGTGATGATGATGTGGCTGATTGGTTTTTGGGTCACCCTTCTTATGGCGGCCAGAAACCGCTTGCCATCACAATAGCTGCCGCCTGTATCGATCACAGCGAGGGAGGTTTTGCCGATGACAATACTGACATTGGCAATGGCTGCCAGGTTGGTGGGGGTGAAAATTTCATGGCGCCCTTTTCTGACATAAATACCCGCAGCCTGTTTGGTCAATTCAAAGGGCTGGGTAGCATGATCCGGGCAAACAAAGGCTTCAGCTTCTGAGGGGGGCAGGAACAGGAGCGTGATAACGAGGGCGCTTAAAAGCGCTTTTGCCAGCGCCCTCAACAGGCCCTGAACGTTACCCATTTTCAGTTGTGCGCGCTCTGCTTTTTGCTGCTGGCTCGCCTTAAGATCAAGCATATTTACTTCTCTCCTCTACCAAATGGTAGATGCCTCTGACTTTATATTCAATTCACAATAACTTGCGCCATAGTTAGGCCTTATTATCTCATTGCCAATGGTTCTTAAAAAATGTGCCCCCTGGCTCTGGTTTTGTTTCCTGTTTAGTGGCTAGGTTGGATTAATGAATATCAGAACTCATACATTTGCACTGTTTCAATTGCTCGGTCTGGTCGCTGTTTTGATCTTTGCTGCAGGCGCACCGCTGCCAACGCTGCTTGCTGCCAGCGGGGAAGAGGAGTTGCGCTTTCCTGATGAGCCGCCGCCAGAGCCTACCGGTTACCGGATGAAAGATTACCGCACCATTGTGCCGCTCACTCTCAAAGGGGCAAAGGTTGTCACCAATGAGGAAGCCATGCAGCTTTATAAAGGCGGCAAGACGGTTTTCATTGACGTCATGCCGTTTACCCCCAAACCGCCTAACTTACCGGAGGGGACGATATGGCGTGATAAGCCACGGCTAAACATTCCGGGCAGTCATTGGCTGGCCAATGTGGGTTACGGACGGCTGCCACCTGAAATGGCGGCATATTTTGATGGTCATTTAAAACGGCTCAGCAATGCCCACATGGAAACTCCCCTGCTATTCTATTGTCAGGCAGAATGCTGGATGAGCTGGAACGCGGCCAAACGCGCCCTGGAGATGGGGTATTTAACCGTTTACTGGTATCCGCTGGGGACAGATGGCTGGGTGACCATTGGCGGCAAGATTGAAAAAGCCCATACCCTGCCCTTGCCTGACATGACGCGACCGCTCAGCCCGTAAAGATTTGGAGCTTTGGAGTGGTTGGTTTCTTTCATTCGGCAGCTAGATACCCACAATCTTTCCCTGATCTGTGTCCTGCCTTAAAGCTGTCTGTTGACTCTGCAGCTAACGGACCAGATATAATCCGACCCAATAAAAATCCCGCCAGTGATGATCACTGACGGGATTTTTAAATTAATTCCAGCTGCTTACATTCCGCGAATGATCACGCCAAAAAACAGAAGCAGATAGGCCAGCAACAGAACCTCAAAGGATTTGCCGGAGGCAATATCTGAGATAAGCGGAATGGTTACGCCAAAATATTTCATAAGGATAACCACTGCTGCCAGGATGAAAGACAGTAGAAATATAATAAATGATGGTGCTGATAGTCTCATTTTGTTTGACCCCCCACGGGTGAATTAAAAACCGTTATTGTAATGCCTGGCACTGCCGGGCCCTTTTGACCGGGCGTCTTCCCCGGACAAGCAGAGTTTAATTCTCTCTTTCATCAATTTCAAGGTTGATATCCACCATTATGTCCTGGGCTATGGTTTCTGTTGCTTCCCCCAATTGGGAAATTGACAGCGCCTTGGGCAATCTTATCTTTGCTCTCGCAAAAAACATTGGTTCACCGGCCATGCTGGCGGTAAATACCCCGGTTTCAAGATTTTCGATGGTCACCTGATTTTCCGCCAAAAGATGTGTGATGTCCCTGACGATGCCAGGGTGATCAATGCCGGTTAGCTCGATGAAAGCCGTTTGCCCCTCAAGCTCTTCCTCAGTGCCGTCTTCGAGTGTGTCTTTCTGCAATGAGATGGTGATGTTTTTTGTGCTCAGGCTTTTCAGCTCACTGGCGAGCGCCTCTGCTTTTTCCGGGGTTATGGTGTATTGCACAATGCCGGCAAACTGCCCGCCCAACCGGGTCATGGCGCTCTTTACCCAGTTTCCCTCATGCTTTGTGATGATGGCTGCGATATCTTCCACAATGCCCGGCCTGTCATTTGACATCGCGGTCAGGACCCAGTTCATAGCCCTTGCCTCCCTTTGGTTTTTGTTCCTGTCATGATAGCCGCGTTTACTGGTGGGGCTCAAGTCTGGTTGATATTATTATTTGATTGATTTTCCGCACTGATCAACAGCATGACCGTCGACACTGAAAAAAACTTTAAAATATTTGAACCCTTTTCTCCCCCCTTGCGACAGATAATCATGGAAGTTGATGGCGCTTATCCTTCAGCTTTCAGATCAGTGACCATCAGGGCCTTCTCCCCCCAAGTTCCCTAACCCTGGCCCGATAGTCACACCTTTCCCTAACCCCCTGAGGTTTTGAGACATAGCTGCTTCGTTCTCAAAACCTCAAACAGCTCTACCACCAAAGGGCCCTCCCCCCCCTTTGGTGGTTTTTTTTCGGCATTATTCGCCTAATTTGCCTCTTCAAAGACACGGCGTAAAATGCTTAAATTGGCCCGATCCTCTTATGGGGTGTGGTTGGAAGGGAAGAATTTATGGAACTTGGCAGCGTTGATCAGTTAATCGGAGAGCTGGATACAGCTGGTTATGTCCTTTCCCTGGAGCTAGCTGTGCCGGTGCATCTTATGACGCAACTCGGTAGGCCGTTGCTGCTTGAGGGGGATGCCGGGGTTGGTAAAACGGAGCTTGCCGGTGCGCTGGCGAGAGCCCTGAACACAAAATTTATCCGCCTCCAGTGTTATGAGGGGCTGGATGCGAATGCTGCGATTTATGAATGGAATTACCAACGACAGTTGCTGGAAATCCGGTTGCATCAATCCGAGATAGAAGCCGGGCGAGAGCACCAGATTGATCTTTATGATGAGCGGTTTCTGTTAAAGCGGCCGTTATTGCAATCTATCAGTGAAGAGACACCGCCAGTTTTGCTGATAGATGAAATTGACCGGGCGGATGAAGAATTTGAGGCGTTTCTTTTGGAAGTGCTTTCTGAATTTCAGGTCACAGTGCCGGAATATGGCACTGTTACAGCCACCTCACGGCCTTTTGTTATCCTGACATCCAATGCAACCAGAGAGCTTTCGGATGCGCTGCGACGGCGTTGTCTTTATGCTTTTGTGCCGTTTCCCAGCGCCCGGCGCGAAGCACGGATTTTAGCGAAACATCTCCCTGCGCTTGATGAAAAACTCACGGGGCAGGTTGTGCAACTTGTCTCAAAATTGCGCTCTATGCAGCTTCGCAAGCGCCCCGGCATTGCAGAGACCATTGACTGGGCTGAGGCGCTTTTGTGTTTTGACATATCTTCCCTTAAAGACAATGAAGAAATTGTTGAACAAACATTGACCTGTTTATTGAAAACCAGAGAAGACCAGGCCGCTGTTCAGGTGCCGCAACTTCTCAATTCGCTTTCTCTTTAAGGCAGGGGGAATGGCATTGTACTTTTTAAACTTCAGGTATGGTAACTTATGACAGCTGTTTCGCTACCACAATCCTACATATCGAACCCGATGATGGAAAAAATGTGCGGGTTTGTGGCTGAGCTGCGCCTGCTTGGGTTTAACATCGGCATTCAGGAAGCGCGCGATGCGCTTGAGATGGCGGCTGATGACGGCGCCCACTCACGCCCGTTATTTCAGGCCAGCCTCAAGCATCTGCTTTGCACCAACCGGGATGAATGGGACCTGTTTGATCATCTGTTTCTCACCTTTTTCATGGTGAATAAGGATTTGCCAGAGACAGGAGGCAATGACAATCAGGACACCCGCTTTGAAAAACAGTTCAATACTGAATTTAAGATCATTGCTGATTTTTATCAAAGCGAAGATGGAAACCAGGAAGGGGGCGCTGGCCGGGATGAGGCCGTTACCAAAACTGATTTCCGGTTTTTGACGGATCAGGAGGGCTGGGAAGAGGCAGCCAAAGCCGCTGAGCTGCTGGCCAAAAAAATCAAGATGCGGACAACCCGGCGCTGGCGCCGGACAAAAAATGGCCCGCGCATTGATTTGCAGACAACCATGCGCCGGCTTGCCGGCACAGATGGCGACCCGTTATATCTTGGGCGCAAGCAAAAAAAACGGCGGCCGTTTCATGTGGTGGCTTTGCTTGATGTCTCGCATTCCATGTCCTACTACAGCCCGATGCTGGCACGTTTTGTTTGCGGGCTGGTTCATCATTTCGACAATACAGAAGCTTTTTGTTTTCACATTGATCTGCACCAAATCACTGACCTTTTGAGAGAGACGGACCGTGAGGTGATGCGCCAGCGCATGGAAGCGCTTGAGAATTTATGGTTTGGCGGCACCAATATCGGCGGCAGCATTACCCAGTTTAATGAGAAATATTTGTCCGATGTGGCAAATTCCAACAGCGTTGTCCTACTTTTCAGTGATGGGTGTGACACCTGTTCGGCTGATGAGGTGATCGCCCCGATTTCCGAGTTGAAGCGTTATGTGCGGCGGCTTTACTGGATCAACCCGATGCAGGCGCGGCTTGAACACATGGGAATGCAATCATCCAGCCCGCTTATGCAGGCGAAATCCTATATTGACGGCTGCATCTCTGGTGATAGTTTGCGCTCACTGGAGGGGCTGTCGCGGATAATATCACGCTAGGCTGAACCTCCCTCACCTTGTTCAGGATGATACATGCCGCGCTATAAACTTTCGCTAGAATATGACGGGACGCCTTTTGTTGGCTGGCAAATGCAGGCTAGCGGCGTTTCTGTGCAGGGCCAGCTGCAAGAGGCGCTTTTCCACCTGACAGGGGAGACATTTGTGCCCAAAGGGTCCGGGCGGACGGATGCTGGTGTACATGCGCGGGGGCAAGTGGCGCATATTGATCTTGAAAAGGCTTGGCCGTTGGACAAAATCCGCGATGGCTTGAATTATCACCTCAAACCCGACCCGATCGCGGTTCTTGAGGTTGAGGAAGTCAGTGCTGATTTTGATGCCCGCTTTTCGGCAAAACTCAGGCACTATCGCTATCATGTGATCAACCGCCGGGCGCGACTCACGCTTGAGCGCTCACGGGCGTGGCATGTCGGGCGGGCACTTGACGTTGCAGATATGAAGGAAGCGGCTCAAAGCTTTATTGGCCAGCATGATTTCACCACCTTTCGCTCTGTCCATTGCCAGGCCAAGAGCCCCGTCAAAACCATAGATCTTTTCAGTGTGGAAGCGGCACAGGATTTCATTGTATTTTCCGTTTCCGCGCGCTCTTTCATGCATAATCAGGTGCGCTCTATGGTGGGCTCACTGGTTGAGGTGGGGCTTGGCAAGTGGGTGCCCTCAGAGATTGAAAATGCTCTACAGGCGAAAGACAGGGCGCGCTGCGGCCCGGTAGCGCCGCCGGATGGGCTCTATTTCTGGTCCGTTGATTATTAAAAGCTGCAGCTTTTGACAGCGGCTGAAATTTTTACAAAGGGTGTTTTTGGCACGACTAGACAAAATCAAAGTGATCTGCGTTCAAATCTTCTGGCCGTACACCAAGCAATGTCAGGCGGTCACCGTCTCCAAAATCTATCCTTGTGGAAGACTGGAACAACCCGAAGGGCGAGATGAGGGGGGTTAAATCGCCGTAGTTTTCAATGCCGTCAATATCTATCGTGATTGTCTCGCTTACTGCTGTGGATGTGTTGAAATCAAGGATTGAATCTGTGCCATAACCCTGGCGAAACACAAACTGATCAGCGCCGGCAGCGCCGATCAGGTAATCATTTCCTGCCCCGCCCTCAAGGGTATTTGCCTCACTGTTGCCAATGAGGGTATCTGAGAAATCAGAGCCAATAATATTCTCAATGTTAACAAGGCGGTCACCTGTTGCTTCACCACCAAGACCAATGCCATAGGGGCGAAATAGAAATGTGGTCAGCAGGATAACCACACCGGATGTAGAGCCTGAATAATTGACTGTGTCTATTCCATCGCCGCCGTCAAGGGTATCTGCGCCGCTGCCACCAACGAGGGTATCACTCCCCGCGCCGGCGTTAATTTCATCATTACCGCCGAGACCAAGGATGATGTCATCACCGCTTGTGCCCTCTATTGTTTCGCTGAAGGGCGTCCCCTCAATGATGCCGCCTTCTTCAAGATCAAGCAGGTTGATGTTAAAAGTCTGCGTTGTGCTCAGGCCTCCGCTATCTTCTGCCGAAATTTCAAGGGTGTATGCGGGCTGGGTTTCGTAGTCAAGATCTGCGTTTTCAGCAACCTCCAGCGTGTTGCCATTGATAAGGAACTTATCAAGCCCCGTCCCGCCGGTGATGGTGAAAGCGGCGCTGTCACCCTGATCCACATCTTCAACTGAGAGTGTTCCGACTATGGTTCCGCCCGCGCTGTTTTCCTCAACATCAATACTGGAAAGAGTTATATTGGTCGGGGCGTCATTAACTGACTGTACGATCAGATTTGCGGTTGCCGCCCCAATCCCGCCATTGCCATCACTCACAGTATAGGTGAAGCTGGCCGGGCCGTTGTAATCAGCATCCGGTGTGAACTCAATAT
>CAYGPF010000007.1:35079-76245 GCA_964351785.1 uncultured Rhodomicrobium sp. | reverse complement strand
GCATCCGGTGTGAAGAGAATATCCCCAGCGAGATTGAACGCTGCGGTACCGTTTACCTCACCGGAGAGGCCTGTGATTTTCGGCGGAAGGCTTCCTTCATTGATATCATTGGAAAAAAGGGCGGCCTTTGTGATGACCAGCTCAAGGTTTTCTGCTGTGGTGAACTGATCATCATTGGCTGTCAGCCCCAGGCTTTCCTGCATGATACTTTGGACAAAAGCAGTTGAGGTGAAGCCGGCTCCATCCTCTACCACATAGGAAAAGGCGGCTGTTTCACCAACGGCGCCTGTGGGGGTGAATTGAACATCGCCTTCAGGTGTCAAGACCGCAGTGCCGCCGGTAACAGCGGCCACGGATATGATGGTCAGATCATCACCATCAAATTCAAAGTCATTTGATGTGATGTCTTTACCGCTGAGTGTAGTTGGTGTGTCGCTATATATCTGCAGGGTCAAATCATCAATGGCAAAGGGGTTGTCATTGACGCCGGTGACTTCAAGTGTGACCCGCGCCGTTTGCGGGGCTGAGATCCCATCTGAGACTGTGTAATCAAAATAGGTGGGGCCGAAAAAATCCTTGTTTGGTGTGAACTCTATATCGCCGTTTGGCAGAAGCTCCGCTGTGCCGTCCGGAGCATTGGCGACAGCGATGATGCTGAGGGTGTCGGCATCATAATCCAGATCGTTTGCCAGAAGGTCTGCACTTGTGATGGTTATGCTTGTGTCCTCCAGCAGGATCCCACCGCTATCTGCCAACGCAACCGGTGCCGCGTTTTGAAGGGTGAGGTCGCCAAGTTCAACTATGCCATCGGCGAATTCAATCAGTTCTATGCCTGTTATGATGTCAGTGCCATCCGGGCTATCCGGGCGCTGGTCCTCAATGCGGATGGCGCCGCCGCTATAATGGGTGATTTTATAATCTGTCTGATTGCCGGAAAACTGAGCCCTGTCGCCTGAACCCGCGCCGCCGTCTATGGTGTCATCACCGCCGCCGCCGCTCAGGACATCATCACCGCTGCCGCCGCTCAGGACGTTGCCATATAGCGAGCCCGTGATCTGATCATCAAAACTGGTGCCGCCAATATTCTCAAAAGCAAAGGCTTCAAGCCCATCTGCCAGACTACCAGAGAAGGTTGCTGTTGCCAGATCGACAATGACGCCAGCATCTGCTTCTGCAAAATCCAATGTATCATTGCCAAAGCCACCAAGCAGCGTGTCATTGCCTGCGGTGACCATGACAGTGTCATCACCAAAACCTGCGTCAATAAAATTTTTGCCTGCATCCCCTTTCAAGGTGTCATTGTGCTCTGAAGCGATAATATTTTCAAAGCCTGAGATTTGATCACCTGTTGCATCACCGCCCGTAAGGCTTGCCGCGGCGAGGTCAATGGTTATGGCTGCCGCTGAGCCCGTGTAGTCCAGTGTGTCTGCGCCGCTGCCGCCATCAAGCATGTCAGCGCCGCTGCCACCTTCTATCCGGTCATTCCCACCTGCCCCGAAGATGATGTCGTCACCGGCACCGCCCTTGAATGTATTTTCCAGATCACTGCCGATGAGGGTATCCGTGAAGGCTGAACCGATGACCCCCTCAATATTAGTGAGCTGATCACCAAGGGCGTTACCGCCAGTTGCCAGCTGGTTGATCAGGTCAACTGTAACACCCTCATCTGAACTGGCGTAGGAAACCTCATCAAACCCGTCACCGCCATCGATGGTATCCGCTCCAAGGCCGCCATCTATTCTGTCATTACCGCCATTGCCCTCGATGTTGTCATCGCCGTCATTGCCGTCAAATTCTTCATTTTCGGCGCTGCCTATGAATGTGTCAGCCGCATCAGTGCCGATTACCCCTTCTATATTGACGAGGGTGTCACCGTCTGCATCGCCGCCGGTTGCCAGATTATTGGAAAAATCAACCAGAACTGCTGTTTCAGAAGCGCTGTAGTCAACTATGTCATTGCCGGCACCGCCTTCAATATGGTCCTGCCCTAAACCACCAATGAAAACATCGCTGCCCGGGCCACCTGCAAGTTGATTGTCGCCGCTGCCGCCTGAGATGATATCATCACCGATACCCCCGTCGATGATGTCATCACCGCCATTACCTTCTATGGTGTCATCACCCGCCTGCCCCTCTATCACCTCGTCTGATTCATCGCCTATAAACTCATCATCTTCGGCGCCGGTTTTAATGACGATTTCTGTTGGTTCGCCGGTCTGATTGTCTGTTATCGGTGCTTTCTCAGTGAGCGTTCCGAGGGTTTCATTCAGATTACCGTTATTCGTCAACCCACTGATGAAACTATTGTGAAGTTCAAGGACATCTCCATCCACATTTGATGTGCCATCGACATTGATTGTTGCGATTTCATGCGGACCTTCGAGGGTTATTCCAAACTGACCCTCCTGATAATCGACAAGCGTGACTTTTGCAGTTGCCTGTTTTGATATGTGGATATTTTTTGTCAGCGGTTCTTCGACCGGATCCCCCATGAAGGGCGGAATAACGCTCTTGTCTTTGTAAATATAAATTTCGAGATCGCTACCGTTCATTTCATATACGATGGCAAAAGGGTCCAGGCTGTATTCATCGAATAAATTCTGGCCAACCACAATGACTTCTCCAAAGGGAGTTGCAAGCGTTTTTACCAAGTGGGAGCTAAACCAGTATTCCGTGTTGCCATTGCTGTTTGCATCATAAAAAAATTCAACATCCACCAATGGCGTGCCGCCAAAATCCTGTAGAGTGACGTAACTTGCAATACCGCCCAGCAAAGGGATCAATCGATCCTCGCCATTGACAGGGGTGCCCCCAAACAGGCTTGAGCGAATGTAAAGCCGATCATTTGAGCTGCCATCCAGGATGACATCCTCACCTTCACCAACAATGATTTTGTCATCGCCTGCTCCGCTCATGATCAGGTCATTGCCTTGCCCGCTGTCGATTGTGTCATTGCCTTCATCCGCGTCAATCAGATCATCACCGGCGGCGGCAAAAATTACATCATTGCCCTGCCCGGCATTGATCACATCTTTACCGCCGGTGCCATTGACTGCCTTGTTTTGTGTTTGATCGGGGCTGTAGGTGTCATCCAGCAGTGTTCCCACCACATAATTAGCGCTTTTGCTGCCGGCGGAAAACAGA
Organism: uncultured Rhodomicrobium sp.; assembly: GCA_964351785.1. GTDB lineage: Bacteria > Pseudomonadota > Alphaproteobacteria > Rhizobiales > HXMU1428-3 > HXMU1428-3. The sequence continues at coordinate 73,101 of CAYGPF010000007.1, read as the reverse complement.
TCAGAACCAATATTGGCAGAAAAATCATATTGTCCGGTTTGATAAAACTGGTTGAAGAATGCATCTGTTTCCCCTGCCAGCTCGGCTGCGATCTGGACCGCTGAGAATGTGCCAGGGATGCCAAAGTTCTGATAGAAGTTGTACATCACATCCAGCGTATTATTCGACAGGGGGATCGTCGCGGCGGCGGCAGAAATCAGATCATATGTACCGCCAAGTGGCTTGAACTCAGCGACCGGTTCATCATTAATTATCCAGTCACGGTAGTAGGAATCAATACCCAGAAAGGGGAAAAGCAATGTACCCGACCAGCCAGCGTAATTTGATGAGTAGACTTCATCAAAGATTGTACCGGCAATTGGGGCCGCGTCTATCAGACCCAGTGCTTCAATGGTCGGGGTGGTGCCAGTCAGGATATCTGCGATGAAATTACTGGCGATGGTGTTTGAAGCAATGTTCAGATCAGTATCAGAAAGCGTTACACCGTAGCGTTGCTCATACTGAGAGCGGGTGTATTCCCTGATATAATAGGCTGAATAACCTTCCCCGCTATTGACCTCGCGGGCACCGCCTACCCAAATCCAGACATTTTCTTCAAGACCTTCCACAGGTTGGTCAAAAAATGTGCCTTCATTTGTCAGGATGTCATAGATCAGATCATAGACAGGGCGGTATTTTCCCAATTCTGTATCAGAGATCTGACCAACTGCTGAAACCGCATCAGCTATAGCGGCTAATTCTACTGAGCTAAATTCGTATGTCATACGCACCCCTTAAATGTGACGACAGCCTTCTGGTGGTTTTTTTGCCAGACTGGTTATTGCTGTGGGTGCTGATGACAATGCTGAAATTGGTTTCAGCAACGATGCTTAACTCATGACGGGTCGAGCAAAAATTTATTGCACCCGCCAATTATTTTAATTAAACGAAATATCAACCTCAAGATGTATTTATGTTTATTATAGTTTCTCAATATTTTTGGTTTTTTATAAATTTTTTTATTTTTATTGATTTTTTACAGCATTTTGATTAACCAAATAGTGTACTTCTTTGGTATTCTTAATATTTTCCCGTTTTAACATTCATCGATTTATGCTCTTATTAAGGGAGATATTTAATTCCCTTCTGAACACCATTTTCCACCTGTTGCCTGTGGAAAACATTTCCGACTTTTTTCTTTCTCATTTATTTCCGGTTCTGGTGAGCACAGCATAACGCCGTTTTTCGCCCTTCAGGGCTTTCAGCAATCCCAGGTGCCTGACGATGTTGTAGGTCCAGTGGTTTTGTTGCGCACGTTGCCGTTCATGGCGCAAAGACTTTTGCAGCTTTTGTATGATCAGGGCTGTTCAGGTCTGGGAATAATCTGCCAATTCAATCGGCCATAATGCCACTAATGGCGGCAAGTCCCTTTCCCTCCGGTAAGCGCAAGCTGGTTGATCCTCACACTCAGGTACTGGATCATTCCAGTTTAGCACTGCCTTCTTCCCGGTTTTACGAATGAGCTTGTTTCCAGGCCTGGCTGATTTTTCTGATGTTCCGGCTGTTATTGATGGTTTTCGCACAGGCTGCCGCACCTCCTTTGCTCCGTTTGTCTGGGCGTTCATCATGCGGCGAGGTTGCAGCTGCGGGGATAGTTTATTTGTTACCCGGCCTGCAACAGAGCACGGGCGTAGTAACCATGATGCGCAAAGTTATCCCCGCCCTGGCTGTTATCCCCTAATCTATATTAGGAATATATACCTAATTATATACTTGACGTACCGCTTTCTATTTCCTATATTAGATACAAGGAGATAGAACAATGCTTGATCTAACAAATGAGATTTATCAAGACGCTGATAAAGCCAGAGAACACCTTGAAGCTATTCACTGGCCTGATGGTCCTGTTTGCCCTCACTGCGGCAACTCTGATGAGACACGCATCACAAAGCTAAAAGGTAAATCAACACGCCCCGGCGTTCATAAATGCAAAGAATGCCGCAAGCCTTTTACTGTAACTGTTGGCACCGTCTTTGAGCGCTCTAAAATCCCTTTGAATAAATGGGTTCTTGCCACTCACTTGATGGCCTCATCCAAAAAAGGTATCTCAGCACATCAACTGCACCGCTCTTTAGGCATCACCTATAAAACAGCCTGGTTTATGGCTCACCGCATCCGCGAAGCTATGAAAGAGGATGTTAAATCATCTGGACCTCTTGGCGGTGATGGCAAAACAATCGAAGCTGATGAAACTTATTACGGCAAACAGGAAACTCCTGTGCCTTCAGCTCAGAGAAAAGGCCGCCCCTACCTTAAACGCGGTAAAGGTCCAGCCGGTAAACGTGCCATTGTCTCACTTGTTGAGCGTGGCGGCAGAGTTCGCACATTCCATGTGAAGCAAGCCACCCGCGCCTCAGTACGTGACATTCTGGTCAGAAATGCGTCACGCAAGTCTAAACTCTATACTGATGAATCACGCCTATACACTGAGACTGGCAAAGAGTTTGCCGAACATGAAACCGTGCGCCATTCAGCTAAGGAATATGTGCGTGGCGTTGTTCACACTAATACAATTGAAAACGTGTTTTCAGTATTCAAGCGCGGGATGCGCGGCATCTATCAGCATTGCGGCGAAGCTCATCTTCACCGCTATCTGGCAGAGTTTGATTTTAGGTATAATCGCCGTACTGCTCTAAAGGTCACTGACTCTGAAAGAGCAGAAGACCTGCTTCGTGGTGCCCGTGGTAAGCGCCTCACCTATCGGCGGATTGACGAAGGCTGTTACGCCTAAACAGAAGGCTAGAAGGTTTCAAAAATGGCTTGAGAACAAAAAGAGAAAATGAATCGTAATCATATGATTTATATGGTATATGAGGGATTGGGTGTTATGTACCCAATCCCTCAAAATGAGGTTTAACCGAGAGGTGCTCGGTCAACCACATCATCCTTAGTTTATGCGTAAAAGGTTAAGTTAACCAGAGCGCCTCTCCTTTTTCAAGAAGGAGAAGACCACAATGATTAAATGTGGATGTGGATGTGGAACCTATGGAGTTGTTATCCATGGGACAGCCTCTATTTACCGACCTAACCCCACAAAACCAACCTTGCTAACAGGGCGGTAATTACTTCTTACTTTGGCGCGCTGGCTTTTTGGCTGGCGCGTCTTTTTTATCTTTTGGCTTCGGCGGGGTTTTAAGCATTCGCTTTAAAATTTTATCACCTTCTGAATTTTTCTCATCCATTCAATTGAACCCCTAATGCCTCTCTGGTAATTCGTTGAACGGCAGCCTCTTCATCTTGATCATAAATTGGTACTGTAGCCAAACGATTGGAAGCATGCCGCCGTTCGGCTTGTGGAGCTGAACGCTCGTTTTCAAGAAGAGCAACCACTGAAATATCTTTCTTTGCCTCATGCAACGCTATCATTTGAAGTATAACTGCGTCTTTTATTCTACTAGGTGCGTTTACAAAAAACACTGCAACTGGTGCTTTGTCTTCTGGCTCAATTACCATATCAGGAATGATCTCCCTTAATGAAGTACTTACAGCCTCATGCTCGCGAATTTTTGCTCTTTCGCCAATCGATTCCCTGACCTTAAAAGCAGCATCTTCTTTAAATGTACTAGCGACTTTTTCTCTTGTTAGAAGCAAAAAATCTTCCATGCGAATTAAAAGACTCACAAATTCTAATGCCTTTTCAGGAAGATCCTCCTTGGATACAGGCTTTGTACGTATAACCGATTCCTCAGAATCGTAGTTAGCCCCAATACCATCAAGCAATTCATCAAGAGCAGATTTTCTGGTTTCGGTCTCAAAATCTACACCTTCACCTTCCAAGAAGGGGATTGTTGTTCCATCGTCCTCGATTGAGTAGCTATCTTCACTAATCTTATTCACGTAAAATGAAACTCTATCACCATCACCCCGCGTGAAAGCAGTGCTAATAGCAAGACCTATTGGCACTTCGGATACCTTAATATCATTGCAAAATGCTTGGCAAAGTTCTGATTTCATATCAAGCCGCCCCGCTCTTCAATTTTGAAAAATTGAATGGTGCAATTAAATGCGGTCACTTTAGATAAAAGCTGGCCTCGGAATGTAAAGTCTAATCTTCTGTGCTTAGACTTAGCCATCGGGATACGTATAGCGCCATAACGTGTCCTATTTGCGTCAATCTCTGAAATATTCTCGCATCTTGCGTGACAATGCCAACCAGGCTCGCTTGCGTGAAATTCATACTCACATAACATTTTAGTATCACCGTTCTCAGTTACACCAAGTGATGCTCTAAATATCTGTTTCTGTTCATTAAGAAGAATTCTTACGCGACATTCCAAATGTGAAGAATTGAAGGTAATGACCCGCCATGAATAGGACTTCCCATATTTATAAGCTTTAGCTTTGGCTTTTCTAGATGGCCAATTCTTCCGCGGCATATGGCCAGTATTCCATACTCCAACATTTATATTCGTCTTTTCTTTAGAAATTATTGATTTTAGGTCCATCAAGTATTGATAGACAAGTTTGCTATACTAGTCATCACAAATGTTAATTTCAGCGCTGGCCTGTCCATCCGAATCATAGCGCTTCATTTCTGGTACCTCAAGTATATAATTAAAAATATATACCTATATTAGAAGGGGTTGTGTCAATGATAAGTTTATCTCACTCCACCAGACAGGGGCCGCCGGGGGGCCAGATTTCCCTTGGGTTGCCACCGCATGGGCGTTCACGGTGCATGATTGGGGCGCACATCATTGCCTCTCAGGTTGCCATGGTGTTTCAGGTCCCGGCTGAGGTTATGATCTGCCCACAAAGGGGCAAAGCCCGTCAGGCATTGGCACGGCAGGTAATGATGTATCTGTTGCATGTTTGTTGTGGGCAGTCATATACCGAAGTGGGTAGAATGATAGGGCGCGACCGCTCTACTGTCGCGCATGCCTGCCGGCTCATTGAAGATCGACGCGAAAATGATCAGATTGACCAGGCGCTTGATATCATGGAACGATCTATTTTCTGGTTACAACATATTGGCCAGTTGGAGGGTTTGCCCAATGACTGGTAAAACTGCAGGGCAGTTCCCTCTTCTTCAGGGCAGGAAATTGCTGCTCAAGCTTGCTCAAAGCAAATACAGGGTCAGCGAAGCTGAGTGTGATCAGGGCTCACGTTCATGGCAACTTATGCTCCGTGATAAATCAGGAGTTTTTCGGGCCACAGCCAGACTATCGCCCCCTGAAATCAATAACCTTCTTGCTCAAGGTGTTTTTCATAAAGAGAAGGGAAACTTGAGGCTCAGCGCATCAGGCCGCGCCTATATCAAAAGGGAGGTTTATAACAATGGTTCCTGCAGTGGCCAGCATCAGGAGATTGTTGCCTCACCGTTTAGAGATGATCCCGAGCTGAGGGATTTACAGATCAATGCGAAAGAGAGTCCGCTGTACTGGCTTGCCAGCCGGTGTGATCCGCAGGGCAAACCAATGATAGAGCGCCATCAGTTTCTTGCCGGGGAGCGACTGCGGGCTGATTATGAGCGGGCACGCCTTGGCCCGCATACCGGGGGAAACTGGGATCAGATGGGTTTGCCCCTAGAGAGACAGAGACGCGCCCCTGGCTCCGGGCTGAATTATAGCGAAACCATGCTTGTGGCCAAACAACGGCTTTTTGCCGCGCTAGAGGTGGTTGGCACCGAGCTCAGTATTGTGTTGATTGATGTTTGCTGCGATCAGATCGGTTTAAGCGATGTTGAGCACCGGCATCAGTTACCGAAACGCTCAGGTAAGGTCATTTTGCGCATGGGCTTAAATGAGCTTGCCCGCCATTATGGCCTTATTACCGACGACCGGGTGGGACGTGCTGTGCGCCACCGTATCCGGCATTGGGGCGTTGAGGGATTTAGGCCCCAGATTGACGGGGAGGTGTGAGAATTGCCGGCAATGCAGGGTTTTCATTTTTAATACTGGCAGCCCTGACAAATAGCCCTCCCTCACGCGGCTTCTTTTGCTTCCTCTCTAATACGCTGCACCATGGCGTTAAGGCCATTTGAGCGCTGCGGTGAGATATGATCCTTCAAATCCAGGGTGTTGAAAATTTTCTGATGGTCAGTGGCAATTATTTCTGCCGGGCTTTTGTCTGAAAATATCGCAAAAACTATCGCCATAAGGCCGCGCACGATATGCGCATCACTGTCCCCTGAAAAATGCAGGACAGTGGCATTGCCGCCCTTGCCGTCTCTGGTTTCTGCTGTCAACCAAACCTGGCTCACGCACCCCTGCACTTTCGTACCGGGTGTTTTGCTGGTTTCTGGGTAGGGCTCAAGCTGATTGCCCAAATCTATGATGTAACGGTATCTGTCTTCCCATTCATCAATATATTCGAAATCCTGGATGATTTGTTGAAGGTCCATAAAACACTTTCAAAGCATGTTGTTTGTAACAGGTGTTACATACCATGCTTTTTATCTTTTTTGCAGCCAGTTCTGCAATCCTTACCGGCGTTTCCTTATGGGCTAGAGTTTGCCTCAGATACCACGGTAATCCAAGTGTTTCGGCTATTGGCGGGAGGAAAAAATGGCGCACATTGAGATTAATTAAGGGCAGGGATCTTAACCTCAATGTGCGCCGTATTGCGGGCCCCTATTTGTGTCGGGCGTGAGGGTAGGGGGCCGCAGGGGATTTCACAGTTTTTTATAGTTTGGCATTTGTCTTCAAGCTCCAACCTGGCTGAAGGTCATCACTTGTCAGGGTATTATTGCTGAAGGTGGTATTTGTTTTGACCCGTTTCACTTCTTTACTGTTCTCGCCGGCCCAGTTTTCTGGTTTGGCGCGGTAAACGGGAGAATAACTTTGTGTGCCTTGCGCTTTGATGTCTCTGGCGACTTTGGTCAAGGCGTCCAGGCTGTAGGCTGCCTTGTACTTAAAGCTCTTCCAGGCTTCTTCGCTGATGTTGCAAATATCTACATTACGATCGCAAAACTGATCCATTCCATTGAGTGCGTGTTTTGTAGCACCGAGCATGTTGCCTGTTTCTTTACCGCCGATGGGCAATAGCATGATGACCAATGAAACCCAGAATAAGGTTCTAACTAAAAACATTTGACTTCCCTGCATTTGTTTCGTCATTTGATGAAACGTACACTAGCAAATAAAATTCAAGGAACGTTCAATGCAGGCAGGTGTATTTAAATCTAACTTTTCATCTATTTGATCTTATTTAAAAATTAATATGAATAAAATTTTAGATATATCGCCTCTTTAACTCATATATACTTATTTTTATCTTTATTAAAACTTTGCATAAATAATTTACACTTTGTTCACTGAGCGTAACAAGCGGGTGCAATGGCCGTTTTCACTCTTATCTACCGGTTAAATGGCTGTTGGGCGTGGTTTTTTCGTTATGCTTTATCTTTCCTTAAGAAGACGCCATCACAATGTCCTGAAAAGTTTGAAGAGGATCCGGGCTTTGCGTATTGTTCAAAATCTGCGTCTTGAGAAGTTGTTTTCCTATAAAGATAAAATCAATTTCCACATACAATCCCTGTGTCATCCGCTTGCACACCGGGATAGGCTCTGTCTGAAGCGGCATCAGGATTTCATGACCTCGCATATTTTCAGCGGGGTTGCGGCGCTTTTGCTGTATCCGCTATATATCTTGCGGACTGGCGAGGTTGGTTTTTTTGATGCGCTGGTTTTATTCTGGTTTCTCTCCCCTTTTGCCATTGTTGCCTTTCTCTCTCGCACCGGACAGCTTGCAACCGCACACCTGATTTCTTCCCTTAATTTAACTGTTTTCGTGATTGTTGGGGCCTGCCTTACTGGTGGTCTGCAATCTTTCCTGATTGCCTGGCTCATTATCGTGCCGCTTGAGGCCGCTCTTTCTGGCAATAAACGGGTGATTTTAACTGCATCTCTGGCCAGCCTGGTCGCTTTGATGGTGATCAGTGTCCTCACATCCATGCAACTGGTTGCAACACAACCGTTTGCCCTTAGCGCTGAAATTCTGGCCCTGTTTGGCATTTTTACAGCGATGATTTATGGCAGTACCATTGCTTTTCATGTGCAAAGATCACATGAGGATCAGCAATCCTGCCTGACTGCCAGTGAGAAAAAATACCGCTTAATGGCTGATAATGTCACAGATATTATCATGGTGCATGATGCCGGCGGTGAGGTGACCTTTGTTTCGCCAGCGGCTGGTGCTTTAACCGGCCTTGAGCCTGATAGCCTGCTCGGCACCGGTATTTTGAGTATCATTCATATCTCCGACCGGCCCATTTACATGACCGCCATTTCCAATTGCTGCAATATTAAAGATACGGTCACTGTTGAATTTCGCATCAAATGCACGGAACAGGACGATCATCGTTCTGACTATGTCTGGGTTGAGATGGCCTGCCGTATGGTCAAGGACGATGCAAGCCCCGGGAGAGGGCTTATTGTTTCGGTTACACGGGATATCAGCGCCCATAAACGCCATGAAATTGCCTTGCTTGAAGAGCGTGAGCGAGCCGAGAGTGCGAATGTCGCCAAAACTCGTTTTCTAGCCAATATGAGCCATGAACTCAGAACTCCGTTGAATGCTATTATTGGTTTTTCTGACGTTCTCAATCATGAGATATACGGTCAGTTAAACCATGCCAAATATAAAGATTATGCCAGGCTGATTAACGATGCAGGCTCTCATTTGTTAAGTGTGGTGAATAACATTCTTGATATGTCAAAAATCGAGGTCGGGAAGTTTTCCATTGTTTCTGACACATTTGATCTTTGCCGGCTGATGACTTCCTGCGCTGAAATGGTTGAGCCCCTTTCCAAAGACAAGAACGTCACCATTCAGTATGAAACCACATGCCCCGGCGTGGATATCATTGCTGATAGCCGGGCTGTCAAGCAGATGGTGATTAATCTGCTATCGAATGCGATCAAGTTCAGTTTTCCAGATACCAAAGTTATTCTCCGCTGCTACAAAGACGAAGAGATTATATGCATTGAGGTTGAGGATCAGGGGATAGGCATCTCTCAGGAAGACTTGCCAAAATTATGCAATCCCTTTGTGCAGGCTGACAGTTCCTATAAACGTGAGCATGAAGGGGTTGGGCTTGGGCTATCGGTTGTCAAAGGGCTGGCCCAATTGCATGGGGGCTCTTTTACGATTAGCAGCCAACAGGGAACCTGGACCAAGGCGACAATAAAACTGCCGCTGAAAGCGCATAAACCTGATAAATCGGCAATCACTCAGGAGATTGAATCCTCACTCAACGACAATAATGGCTCAAATGAGCGGGGCGAGGTAATCTATATCAATCAGAAGGGCTGACAAACCAGCTTGTCATTGTTTCTGACATATTTAATGATTATTCACCATATGCGCCTTTATCCTTATTACCCTGGCTCAACTTCCGTCTTATTCTGGAAATGGTGGTCGCATTAACACCCTCTTTACTTTCCTCAAGGATACTGATTGTTAAGGTCAATTTTACTTTAAGGCCTTTGCTTATCGTTTTGGTATTTTGTAATTTAGTGAAGCTTTCTGATGGAACCTCTGTTTGCCCGTCTCATTGTGTTAACCTTTTTAGGGATTGCGGCTGGTATTTGTGTTAATGCCATTTTGTTGCAGGATGTGCGCGTGGCGCATTTCAAATCCCAGGGCAAAGGGCAGAATGTGGTGGTTCACATTGACAAACCTTTTCTTCGGCGCCCCTTAAAAGATGACAAACCCTATGTCGCTTCCTTGCGCAAGGATAGTCTTGAGGCCAAAATCCGGGATGTATTGAAGGATGAAGAGGCCGACCTTAAACTCATAAACCCTTCCGTTAAAATCGTGAAAGATATACAGGATCGTCTTGCGGTTCTTGGTTATTATCCCGGCAAGACGGACGGCGTGGCCGGCCCGACGACACGGGCGGCGATTATGGCTTATGAGCTTGATAAGGGGTTTCAGCAAACTGGTGTGCCTGATATTGCCTTACTGAAAGTGCTGCGCGGTGAAGCCAAACACCCTGAGCGCCTCATGAAACAAGATGACCTTACCCGCAATTCACAGGAACTGGTCACTGCCCTGCAGAGGGCGCTGACCAAACTTGGCTATGATACCGGCAAGCCGGATGGTATTATCGGCCCGCTAACACGCAAAAAAATTCGTGCGTTTGAGCGGGATCACAAGCTAGATATTACCGGGAGGATCAGCGGGCGGCTCGTTGAGGCCATTCATAAAGCACAAGGGCAACCAATTGTGCTTGCTTCACTTTCCAGACCCCGCTAGGTGATAATATTTTCCGGCAACACTCTTGCCGGGCCACTCTTCATTTAAGGATACTTCATGCGTTTGCAATCTCATGTCTGGGTGGCGGCCTATCTGCGTCTCGTTGATACGAACGGGGCGGCGGCACTGCTTTTTCGCCGCGGAGAGGCCAGTGCCGGGGCGATTTATGTGAAAGTCTCCAGACTTGATGGCACGGCTGACCTTTACAGCCCGGCGCTCTCCCTGACGGAAACCGGCTCACACGACAGATCCTGGCAGTTGGAGTTTGGCTCTTCCCCCCGAACAGAAACGGAGGTGGACGGGTTTTTAAAAGCGCAGGTCGGTTATGATGCTGATATCTGGATCATCGAAGTTGAAGATGCTGAAGGGCGGCATTTTCTGGGTGATCAGTTTGAGGAGGGGTAAGTACTGTCCGACCTTCCTACCCCCTTTAAGACTTTGCTAATCACGTTTATAAATTTCAGCCCGTCTTTTTACCTGCAATCAGATTTTTTTATACATTTGTGGCCAGGTTCTTTGGTATGGCATTTGCACCTTAAACAGGACCCGGTTTTGTTCTGTTCTGGAATGGGCTGATTTGTATTGGAATGATGCAGTTTGGCAGCCGTTCTGGCAGAGTTTATTGATTGTTGATTTTTTAAGTTGAGTGAGTGGATATTTATCACATGATTAAGGCAAGTAATATTGAAACCAGCAGCATTGAGGCCAGTGATGAGGCTGTCGAGAATTTTGGAACGGGTTTTTCGCATTTCAAACACCGGTTTGCCAGCTCTGGCCTGTTCACGGACGATAAGCTTGCCGAGTTGATCGAGCGGTACCCGCGTGAATATTACATGCTCAACACCATGACAGCGCAGGGTGACAAACCGGAATGGCGCTCTGGTGAGATTAACAACATCTCTGGTGACAAGGTGCTGCAGGCTTTGAGCGAAGGGCGCATCTGGTTGGCGCTACGCCGGTTTGATGTTGTCTGCCCGGAATATGATGAGCTGGTACATGATGCTTTTGCCGAGATGGAGGGGCTGAAACCTGGCCTTAAAACTTTCAAACATAACAGTTCAATGCTGATTTCCTCGCCGGGGGCGCGGGTGCTCTATCATGCTGACATTCCCTTTGTCTGTCTGTTTCATGTGCGCGGGCGCAAAAAGCTTTGGCTATATGACGCTGAGAACAAAGCCCACCTGCCAGACAAAACACTTGAGGGGATTGTGCTGCGAGAAACGGAAGAAGAAATCAACTTTGATGAGGCGTGGGACAATGAGGCGCAGCAGGTTATTCTGGAGCCTGGCTCTGCCCTTTCCTGGCAACTAAATGCGCCGCACCGGGTTGATAATCTTGATGGGCTGAATGTTTCCATCACCACGGATTATTTCACACCTTACGCGCAGCGGAAATACGGTGTCTTTTATGCCAATGGTGTTTTGCGCCGCCGGTTTGGTTTTTCGCCCAAGTCAACAGATGTCAACGGGCCCATGGCTTATGCGAAATGTGCGGCGGCACTGGCTTTCAAAAAAGCAGGTGTGATGAAATCTTCCGAGCGGGAGATGATCTCCACCTTCCGGCTTGACCCGGACCAGCTTGGAAACATAATTGACATACCCAAAGCTGAGCGATCAATCATTGAGCAGCTTTAAATTTCATCCCAAACGGTTACAGGATTATATCCAGCGGGAGAGAGTTTCACAATCACTGGTGTGAAATGAGAAAAGGCCAATCTTCAGACTGGCCTTTTTATCAAGTGATCTAAGCCGCTTTTTTCAGCGCTTTTTTGGCTTTTTTCAGCTTTACTTCCTGTTTGCCAATTGTTTTTTTGCGTGCTTTGATTTCTTTTTTCAGAGTTTTTACTTTTTTACTAGCCATGGTTTTATCCTCCAATCAGCTTTCATATTATGCAGATCCACCTTTCAGATCGTTTGTTCTGGTTCATTCTTTGCTGGATTTATGCTCAGCTAAAAACCTTCGAATGAACTTTCTGATCTCGCGGGCGGCACTGCTGTCCAAGTCTTCGCAAAGCTCAACAAACTGAGCACGCTCTTCGCCGTTTATACGGAGCACCAGTTGGCTCTCCTTCTTGTTTTTCTTCTTGCGTTTTTTGGCCTCGACCATAATCGTGCCTGCTTGCTATTGCTACGCGAATGTTATGCAATGTATATACATTTAGCCGCCATTGCAATTCAGTTCTTATGGGGGCCTGGGGCCTGTGGAAAAGGGGCAGATTGAGAGATCAGAAGTTATGAAATATTATTGACCCACTCTTGAAACATTTCTATGTCTACCGAAACTTCCCTTGTTTATATTGGTTTTCGTTTTTTAACTTCTGAAAGTTGCCCATGCGTTTTGTTTTGCTATTTACCCTCTGCCTGCTTGGTCATTCCTCATCGCTTATTGCGAGGGAAACAGCCCAGACCGGCAAAACTTTCAAGGACTGTGAGGTCTGCCCGCTCATGGTCGTGGTGCCGGCGGGCGGTTTTGACATGGGCACTTCCCATAAAGACAAAACCCGGCGAAGCGATGAAGCACCGCAGCATAAGGTGACCATTCGCCGGCCCTTTGCGGTTGGGAAATTTGAAGTCACCCGCGGTCAATATGCCGAATTTGTCAAACAAACAGGCCATGCGGCGGGCGAGGAATGCAAAACATTTGAAGGCGGGAAATGGTCTTATAAAGCTAACCGGTCTTACCTGAACCCCGGCTTCACCCAGGATGATCAGCACCCGGTTGTTTGCGTCTCCTTTGCTGATGCCAAGGAATATACACTGTGGCTCAGCCAGAATACCGGTGCTTCATACAGGCTTTTATCCGAGGCGGAATGGGAATATACCGCGCGGGCCACAACAACCAGCCCTTATCCCTTTGAGGGGGCGGCCCCTGACCTATGCAGGTATGGCAACGGATCTGACCTCAGTTTAAAAAAAGTATTTCCCAAACTGACCGTCAATGACTGCAGCGATGGGTATGCCTACACCGCACCCGTTGGCACGTTTGCCCCGAACAGCTTTGGTGTGCATGACATGATTGGCAATGTCTGGGAATGGGTTGAGGATTGCCACCATGATATCTATCTGGGCGCGCCAACAGACGGAACCGCCTGGATAGAGGGAAGCACCTGTGTTGAGCGGGTTTTGCGCGGCGGGGCCTGGAACAGTGTGCCCGCATTTTTGCGCGCCGCCTTTCGCAACAGAAACAGACCCGCTATTCGCAATTATTTTTTCGGGTTTCGGGTGGCGCGCGAGATTGAGTAACGCACGTCGCCTTACACCTGCGCTGAATGGCTTGATTAAAACCACCCGCCAACTTATAAAAATGATGCTGTTCTTCAAATGTCAGATAATTCGAATCTCGATTTTCTCTGGCGTAAAGGGGCAGCTAGGGTTCGATTCCCACTGTTTTTGGGTTAAACAAACGGGTTTTGTTCCTTGCGTCTGCTTGAATGCACGCGAAAAACAGGCCTGCAGGTTCAAACCTCCCCTGTGTATCGTGACGCGCGGCGCAAAACCCACTTTGTATACATAGGACGATTATGAGTTTTGAATTAGTGATGTGGTTGCTGGCAATTGTTTTTGCCCTTTATGTATGGTTCCGTTTTTTAGGAAGCGTTACCATTTACGAGTACCAGAAGGGTCTGCTCTATAAGAACGGTAGCTTTAAAAAGGTACTGAATGCCAGCAAGTATTATTACCTCAGATCACGCTCTGACATCAAAATTGTAGACATCAGAAAATTTCTTTTTAATTTGCCCGGTCAGGCTATCCTCACCAAAGATAATGTTAATGTAAAATTTTCGCTGGTTGGGTCTTATGAAGTGACCGACCCTGCCTTAGCGAAACATAGTTCCAATAATTATGAGCTAGAATTTTATAATGGCGCTCAACTCATTCTCCGTGATCTTGTCGGCAAGGTCACGATTGATGAGCTGCTTGAAGATAAGGGTAAAATTGATAACCAACTGGTAGAGCATGTTGGGGCCAAAGCAGAAGAGTTGGGGTTAAAGCTTTCTTCCATTGCGGTTAAAGATATTATGCTTCCAGCGAACCTGAAGCGTGCCTTCTCCAGCATTCTTGAAGCAAAGAAGGACGCGCAATGCGAGCTTGAAAAAGCACGCGGGGAACAAGCTGTTCTCAGAAATCTGGCGAATTCTTCAAACATGTATGAGAACAACCCCGGGCTGCTTCAGGCACGGCTAATTCAGGCTTTGTCAACCGGCAAACACACGATTGTTTTTAACGGGGATGAGAAAAAGCTAGCTGTTCAGGATTAAGAGCGTTGCTGTCACTTTGGATTGTTCCGTAACCTTAGCGTTTCAGGCCCTCAAGGGCGTGGGGTTTCCTGAATAAGAAGCCCCCTCTATATTTAAGAATAAAGTTTAATTCTTCCACCCCTTCCCCCTGTGCCTTGAGATTGCCTGTTTTTTGTTGCGGCTCCAGCTTTTCCACCAGAAACCGCCGCGAGCAACCGGCCTAACATGCGCGTTATTTCTTTTTTTTCGTGTTTTTCTTTGGGGTGATCAGATGGTCGTTCTTATGTTTCGGGCAGCCATCCCCGTTTTTCAACCAATGACGTATATCGCTTTTAAAATGCTTCACGGTGATGGGGTCAAGCAGGCGGTTGTCAACGCTGACTTCGGTGGCGGTTTTGCTTTTTGCGACCAGATGCACCGAAATGATACGTGGGCCTTTCTTGGGTTTTTTGGCCCTTCCATGAATGAAAATATCAGCACGCTTATTGTTCAGCTTATTGTTCGTCCGGGAAATCAGTTCTGATTTTTGCAGCGGTTTCTTTTCAGCCAGCCAGCATTGACTAAGGCCCCTTGCAACTGCGCTGTAAACGGTAATGTAATCGTAATCGACGAGTTCACCCTTAATATCCGGGTTGACGTCAAATTCCAGCTTTGGCAGCGAGGGTGTCTGGGCACAGCATGCCAGCAGCAGCGATACAGACAAAGCAAATCCACCGCGCGCAAACATCTGCTTTGGCAAACCCGTTGCCTTGAACTTTACCTCGCCTTTTGCGGCTGTTCTCTCCCCAACAAACATTAAGCTGCACCTTTCAAACCCTCTCTGTTGAGATTTTCCTTTGATTTAACGCCCTGTCAAGTCAGTTCAGAATTTAAGAACAGCAAAAGCGCAGCTGGGGGGAGCAGCTGCGCTTATTTAACAACAGGTTCGCCGGGAAAGGAGGCCAGATTAACGGATGACCAGACGGGACATGTTCTGGGCAAATTCATCAAGGCCGGCCTGTTCGTCTCTGGCCAGTTTTGACTGGTTTCGCGCCATGTCGCGTTCTTCAAGAATTTCAACGTTTTTCAGCGCTTTCATGCTGTCCTGTAATTCTTCGCCAGCTGCTTCGAGCTGCATCTCCAGATCTGTGATGGAGATCATGAGATTATCGCGGCGCTGGACAGCGGCTTTGGCAAATGGGGGATAGGCATAGTGATTTATGTCATCAATGCCGGCCCGTTGCTGTTCTGCCAGAACCTGGCGCTCAAGGTCATCTGCGATGGCCTTGAAGTCTGCAATCATGGCTTCAATGGACGCAACTTTCTGACGTTTTTCATCGACGTCAAATTTGCGCAAACGGATAAGTGTTTCGCGTGACTTCATGTTCGATACCCTCTTACAACATTCGAACCTGTAACAACTGGGTAATCATACAGATTCATCATTAAGAATTGGTCAATGATCACTCTGATGGGTTTTCATGATCTATTACCGGTTGATTATCCAAAACCTGTGCCAATTGCTCATAGGTTGTTTTAATGGTTTCTGTTTCATCCTTTTCCTGGTGCAGAAACTGTTCCAACTTGTGGGTGAAATGGATGGCAGCGTCTGTTTCAGGGCTGGAACCGGGTCTGTAGACCCCCATACGGATGATTTCTTCCATATCGTAATAGCTGGCCATATAGCCGCGCGCCGCCATGATCAGCGGTCTGACCTGTTTTGGCACACATTCAGGCATGGTTCTGGAGACTGATTTCAGCACATTTATCGCCGGATAGCGGCCCCGTTCCGCTATGGCACGTTCCATAACGATATGCCCGTCAAGGATGCCGCGAACAGCATCTGCAATCGGTTCATTGTGGTCATCACCTTCAACCAGCACTGTGAAGAGGCCAGTGATCGCCCCCTCACCGGTGCCTGGCCCCGCACGCTCCAACAATCTTGGCAGTTCGGCGAAAACGGTCGGGGTGTAGCCTTTGGTGGCTGGCGGCTCGCCTACCGAGAGGCCGATTTCACGGCTGGCCATGGCAAAACGGGTGACACTGTCTATCATGCAGAGGACGCTTTTGCCTTCATCGCGGAAATATTCTGCAAGGCACATGGTGGTGTAGGCTGCCTGGCGGCGCATCAGGGCGGCCTCATCCGAGGTGGCGACCACCACAACCGAGCGTTTCAAACCTTCCGGTCCAAGATTGTCTTCAATGAATTCCTGGACTTCGCGGCCTCGTTCACCGATCAGACCAATAATAAAGACATCGGCTTCTGCATTTTTTGCCAGCATTGACATCAGGACAGATTTGCCAACACCCGAGCCAGCAAAAATACCAAGCCTTTGGCCCTTGCAGCAGGTGGCAAAACAATTCAACGCCCTGACCCCAAGGTCCAGCGGGCCGCCGACACGGCGGCGCTGATGCGCGGGGGGCGGGGCGTTTCGGTTGGGGATGAGTGCAGTGCCATGCGCAAGAGGGCCTTTGCCATCTATTGGCTCCCCCAGCGCATTAATGATGCGCCCGAGCCAGGAGTGGGCCGGTCTGATGCCATTTTCAGCCTGGCATAAATACGCCTTGGCCCCCATGGAGATACCTTCAAGATTGCCGAACGGCATGGCCAGAGCAACATCCTTATCAAAACCGACGATTTCTATCATGATGGGGGATTCTGTCTGGCGTTTGATGGACAGCCGGGCGCCGA
The DNA here is from genome assembly GCA_964351785.1 of uncultured Rhodomicrobium sp. Taxonomy (GTDB): domain Bacteria; phylum Pseudomonadota; class Alphaproteobacteria; order Rhizobiales; family HXMU1428-3; genus HXMU1428-3. Next base: position 55,954 of record CAYGPF010000007.1, on the reverse strand, counting down.
TTGTAAATGCCTGCAAAGGGCCGGCAATTTCGATCATCACACCGCGCACAGCTTTCACTCGGCCATATATGCTGACTGGTGGGATGGCGCTGATCTGATTTTTGAGTGCTTCCATTCTGTGCCCTATACTGGTTGGCCGCTGCGGGCTTTTTTGCACCGGTTGCGAAAAGCATATGTGATTCTGCCTTTCTTTACATGGCCTCTCACGCGTTAATCATTGGTTAACACTCCGGGTCGGTTTGTGGTCAAATTCCGGATTTCGGTATATGGCGGCAAGGCGTTTCAATCGCTGCATAGTTTTATCTGACAGGAGCGTGATTGTTTTGACTGCAGGAGTAAAAATGTCACATGATTTGTCTGAAAAATGGATTATCCCGCTTTCTGCCTTTTTTTTGTTGCTGCGATTCCGGCAAATCAGTTAACGTTTTGTCAATGATTAGCATAAAAATAAAATTTCTCGTTCCAAGTAAACCTTTTCATCATCCAAAGTAGTGCATCCCGCTCCCCTGATGTGGCCATTAGTGTGGGGGTGAGTTTAAATTTTATTTATGAATTTTGCGATTTTCTTAAAGAAAGTTCTAAAGTGCATGAATAATTTATGAGATGTTATTGTTTTTTCAATACAAATTAGGATTTGTTAACTTCTTGCCCGTATCTTTATTAATAAGAGATTTAAGATCTTAGTGAATCTGGGCACTGATCTTATTTCATGGGCAGTCACCGTGAGAGCGGTAAATAAAAGGGGCATAAAATGAGGGTACTACTCATTGAGGATGATAGCGCTACTGCGCAAAGTATTGATTTAATGCTTCAGTCGGAAGGGTTTAATGTTTACACGACTGATCTTGGAGAAGAAGGTGCAGATCTTGGCAAGATCTATGACTATGACATCATTCTTCTTGATATAAACCTGCCTGACATGAGCGGGTATGAGGTTTTAAAAACTTTACGTGTCAGTAAAGTGAAAACACCTATTCTTATTCTTTCCGGTATGGCCGGCATTGATGACAAGGTCCGTGGCCTTGGTTTTGGTGCCGACGATTATATGACCAAACCTTTCCATAAGGATGAGCTTGTAGCGCGCATTCATGCAATTGTGCGCCGCTCGAAGGGCCATGCGCAATCTGTGATTACAACCGGTGATCTGAAAGTTAATCTGGACGCCAAAACTGTTGAAGTGGATGGTCAAAGGGTGCATCTGACATCTAAAGAATATCAGATGCTCGAACTTCTCTCCCTTCGCAAGGGAACAACACTGACCAAAGAGATGTTTCTGAACCACCTTTACGGCGGCATGGATGAGCCCGAGTTGAAGATCATTGACGTCTTTATCTGTAAATTGCGCAAGAAACTTTCAAATGCAACAGACGGTAAAAACTACATCGAAACTGTTTGGGGCCGCGGCTATGTGTTGAGAGACGCAGATGATGACGCGCCATTGCAACTTGAACATAGCGATGAGCACGAGGCTGCCTGAGCAACCTGCCAACTTTACGTCTCATTGCAACGCCACGAATAAAAGAACGCTCATTAAATTGAGTGTTCTTTTTTTTGGGCGTTTGCCCTCTCTCTGGGATTTCCAATAAATAAGCTGCCGTATACAGCCCTGATTGAAACGTTCAGCAATATTGAGGGCGTTGCCCCTACAGCATTGGTCGCCAGGGTTGTTTGTTCCAATGTCAGATCTGATTTGCCGGGTCAGCTTTTGGCTGACATCAGGCCTGGTCTTGCTGGAGATTGCTGTGGTGTGCCAGCTGCCAGCGAGGACGGTTTCTGAGAAGATACGTTGTTGTGGTCTATGTGATAGAGACCGCGAATACCCTCAACCGGTTTATATGTCTGGTTAAGCCCGACAAGGGTTTCTGAAGCCCCCAAAACCAGAAAGGCTTTATCGTTTGACTGTTTTTCCATCCTTGTGAGGATGTCTGCTTTTGTATCTTTATCAAAATAGATCAGAACATTGCGCAGAAAAATTATATCGAAGCGCCCCAGCACAGCATAGTTCTTCAACAGATTAAATTGACGATACTGAACCATCGAGCGGATGTCTGACTTGATCTGCCACATGCTGCCAATCTGATTGAAATTCTTCACCAGATATTTAACCGGCATACCACGTTGTACCTCAAACTGGCTATAGAGGCCTGATTTTGCTTTTTCCAATGCGTCCGAGCTCAGATCGGTTCCGACGATATCTATTTTCCAACCCATAAGCTCATTTGCATGCTCTCTCAAAATCATGGAGAGGGAATAGGCTTCCTGTCCGGTTGATGCGGCTGCGCTCCATATTCTGATTTTTTTGGTGCCTTTATTTCTCTCAATCAGGGCGGGAAGCATATGATTTTCAAAATTATCGAACGGGGTCTTGTCCCGAAAGAAAAATGACTCATTGATCGTCATTGCTTCGATAATCTGATTTTGCAGATTTGCATCCTTTTTCGTGCGCCAGAGGCTTACCAATTCATTCACAGAGGCGAGCTTTAATTTTTTCGCTATGGGGCTGAGGCGGGATTCAAGCAGGTACTGCTTGTCATCTGCCAGGACAAGGCCTGATTCTGATTTCAGCATTTCGCTTATAGCTTTGAATTCATTCGGTGTCATTTTGAACTACCCTGTACTAATCTGGTTATCTGATCAGATATTTTATCAAGAGGTAATATGGCGCTGCAGGCCCCGGCCCTGGCGGTGGCGCCAGGCATTCCCCAGACAACACTTGAAGCTTCGTCCTGAGCAATTACACTGCCGCCGGCATCTGCAACTTTCACGGCGCCCTTGGCGCCGTCTGATCCCATGCCGGTAAAGACAACGGCAAGGCTTGCAGGTCCGTAGACTTTTGAAGCGCTCTCAAACATCGGGTCAACTGCCGGTTTGCAGAAATTGATATCAGGACCGTCTGACAATCTGATAATGGGTTTTGATCCATCACGGTCAGCTAACATGTGAATACCGCCGGGGGCGACATAAATATTATTTGCCATGATCAATTCCTGATCCTGGCCTTCGTGTGCTTTAACACCTGTAGCCTTGCCGATGTGACTTGCAAAAATACCAGTGAATGTTTTTGGCATATGCTGAGTAACCAGAACCGGAATGTATTTCAAAAGAGGCTGCAACTCTTCCAGAACCTTGATGACAGCTGGTGGGCCACCGGTTGAGCTTCCGATCAGGAGGATGCGTGGTCGCACCGAGGAAAAACGGCGCAGGCTTAGTTTATCATTTATGGAAACTGCTGGTTGAGCTGGTTTTTGAACTGCAGACTGGTCTGTTGTCCTTACCCCTGCTGTAAGAGCACCAAGTGTTTTTTCTGGCTCGGCAACTGATGGGGTGACATTTTTATTTCTGCGGCGCAGGTGCGCGGGTCCGGCTATGGCATGTATCTTTTGCAGGAGCTCGCGCTGGAATTCAACTGAGGTGCTCACCCCACTGTTACTAACCGGTTTGGGGCAATAGTCAGCAGCGCCGAGGGATAAAGCCTTTAGGCTGATATCGGCGTTGCGCTGTGTAAGAGTGGAGGCCATGATCACCTTGGCAGTGGGCAGATTTTTTAAAATTTTGGGCAAGGCTTCCAGGCCGGACATGACAGGCATTTCAATATCGAGCACAATGACATCCGGGTCAGCGGCGATAACACCTTCAACTGCAAGGAGACCATTGGAGAATTTTCCGACAAATTCCAGATCAGGGGCTGCTTCGATCCATCTGGAGACGAGGCCCCTGACAACCACAGAATCATCAACAACCATAACGCGGATCGGGGCTGTTGCCCCAGCGACATGATTTATCCCTTTATTTAACAAATTCGCACTGGTACTCATGAAGCTGGGTCTCCTGATTATATGTAACCTGATAGGGGAAGGTTATGCTTCCAATAGACCCACTTCTCTCAGTTTTGAATGAATTATTTCCTTGTCGAACGGCTTCATGATGTATTCATTTGCGCCTGCTGATATGGCTTGTGTTATGTGGTCCATATCATTTTCGGTGGTGCAGAAAATCACCTTGATTGCCTGGGCACAGGGATCTTTTCTGAGTTCTGTCAAAAACTCAAGGCCATCCATAACCGGCATGTTCCAGTCCAGTAAAACCACATCAGGCAGCGTACGTTTGCACGCATCGAGCGCTATTTGACCATTTTCAGCTTCTTCAATGGCAAAGTTTGCATCTTCCATGATGCGCCGGGCGACTTTACGAATGACACTGGAATCATCAACGATCAGACATTTTTTCATAAATATTTGTCCCTTACTCTCTTGATCAAAACACAGGTTTGATCGTTCTAGGCCGCGTTTGATTTTTCATTGGAGAGATCAAGAATGCGTTCAACATCAAGTAACACCAGTAAATTTCCATCAAGTCGATGAACACCTGCGGAGATTGACTTCCAGCGCACGTCAAGATTTGCAGGGTTCTTTTCAAATGTTGATTTTCCCAATCTCAGAACTTCACCTACCTTATCGATGATGAGGCCATATGATTCCTGATTATATTCTATGCCAACTGCCATTGGTGTGCCGCCAGCTACCCTTTTGGGAAGCCCGAGACGTCGGCGCATATCTATGGCCGTGACGATGCGTCCGCGCAAATTCAATACCCCCGCCACTTCCGGGTTGGAGAGCGGGACTTCTGTTATCGCATCCGGCATGAAGACGTCTTCTACCTGCTCGATGGGGAGACCAAAAAGTTGCCCGGCGATATCAACAGTTACAAATTCGCTAGAAGAATTTTTGATATCGTCATTATCTACACTCAGTTCACTCATGCTGCGGCCTCGCTCTCGGTTACTGGCTTACATTCCCGGATTGATTCAATCAGCCCTTCACGATCAAATTTGGCGACATAATCCCTGAACCCTGCAGCACGCCCCCGTGCAATCACATCAGGGTTTGTGTGTGAGGAAAGCGCAATGATCGGTATGTTGCCCCATTCCTTGTCTTCTTTGAGATTTTCGGCAAAGGTGATGCCATCCATTTCGGGCATTTCTATATCTGAAACAATGACGTCATATCTCTTCCCGGCTTCTTTCAGCTTGAGGGCATCTGTGGCGCTTTCCACCATTGTCACTTTGTATCCGGCTGATGAGAGAAGCGGGGCCAGCATATTGCGGAAGAAAGCGCTGTCATCGACCAACAATAATTTCAGATCCCGGCTCAATGGGTTTGGAATATCCCGTTTTGTCATCCAGTCATCAAAGGCCTTGGGCAGGTAATAGCCAACATCGATCACTTCGGTGGCCTTTCCTCTGATGATAGCGGAGCCAACTATGCCCGGTTTGTCAGAAGAAATTTCAACGTGTAATTTGTCTTCCACAATGTCCACAATCTCATCGACCACAAGGCCCATTGAGTGCGACTCATCAGCAAATACAAGGATTGGCTGCAGGCCATCCTCATTATGGGTGAGGCTGTCTTCAATATAGATCAGCGGCATTAATTTGCCGCGATACTGAACCAGATCCCGATTGTTTGAATGTTCAATCGAGGAAACTTCAATTTCCTCAAGACGGGTGATTAAAGAGAGGGGGACAGCTTTGAGATCATCTGAACCGGCGCGGAACACCAGCATGGCCGTATTATCATCACTTTGAACATTATCCAGATTTTCAGCGGCGCCTGTGTGATTGTCTTCCTGGCTGGTGCGCTCATTGGCCACGGCCTGTGCAATGCCGTTCGGGTCGACAATCAGGATGACACTGCCATCACCCAGGATGGTGTTTCCTGAGAACATCGATATTTCCCGCAACATGGAGGACATCGGTTTTACAACGATTTCTTCGGTATGGAAAACAGCGTCCACCACAATGCCGAAGGTTTGTGCCCCGACCTGAACGACCACAACAAATACGTTCTGATCAATCTTTGAGGCTTCATCTTCTGCCCTCTCCCCCTCATCAGATGGATTATTTTGAGGTTTTTTGATCTGATCGGAGCCGAGTAATTTGCTCAGTTTGATAACCGGCAGCAGCTTGTTTCGCAAACGAAGAACCGGAGAATCATTAATCATTTCAATGCGGTGCTCAGCCTTAGGGTGTGATTTCACGAGCTCAACAACAGCCAGTTGCGGGATTGCATAACGCTGCTTATCAGATTCTACAATCAAGGCCGAAACTATAGCCAGTGTGAGCGGAATTTTGATGATAAAGGTTGTGCCCTCGCCCTCAACAGACACCAGATCAACCGTGCCGCCGATCAACTCAATATTAGTGCGCACCACGTCCATTCCGACACCGCGGCCTGACACATTCGTGACTTTTTCAGCTGTAGAGAGGCCCGCGCGGAAGATCAGTTTGTGGATCTGGTTTTCACTCATTTCCGCCAATTCCGCTTCGGTCGCGATGCCGCTTGAAATGACTTTGGCCTTGATTTTTTCAGTTGGCAGACCTTTGCCATCATCCGCAATTTTAATGATGATGTGGCCACCTTCATGATAGGCGCTCAGAGTGATGTTACCGGCTTCTGTTTTTCCAGCGGCAAGGCGGCCTTCCGTGCTCTCCAGGCCATGATCTCCTGAGTTTCTGACCATATGGGTCAGTGGGTCCTTGATTTGGTCAAGGACCTGACGATCAAGTTCTGTTTCGGCTCCAATCATCTCGAGATTGATTTTTTTGTCCAGTTCCTTGGAAATATCTCGGACGATACGGGGTAATTTCTGCCAAGCATTCCCAATTGGCTGCATGCGGGTTTGCATGACGCCTTCCTGCAACTCTGCGGTGACATTGGAGAGGCGTTGCAATGGCACTTTAAATTCACTGTCATCAAGACGGCGGACCATTTCAAGCAATTGATTGCGGGTCAGAACCAGCTCTGAGACCATTGTCATAAGGCGCTCAAGAGTGTCGACATTGACCCGAATTGACTGTGCCTTGACAGGGGCAGCTTCTTTACCGGTTTTTGGCTCTTCTTTTTTAGCCACAGAGACTGCCGGTTTTATAGCCTTGGGACTTGCCGGGGCCGGTGTTTCCGGGGCTGCCGGGGTATCTGCGACAACTGGCTCATCTGCTATTTCGTCGTCCGGACCAGGGGCGGCCAGGAACGCAGCTTCCAGCTCCTCCAGGGAAACTTCGCCTGGTTTTAATTCACGTTCGGAGCCTCTATCAATTGCTGGTGCCGGGACTTCCTCTTCATTCACTGGCTCGGTGGCGGTTTCGCCGTTCATGCTGTTCATGGCCTCAGTGGACATGGCATCAAGCTGCTCAATCAGGTCTTTGTCTGAGCCTTCAGGTTCAACTCCCGCTTCGCCGAGCTGCTCGAGGATTTCTTTCAGACGATCTATCGTCTCTAGAATGAGGGAGACGCCTTCTGATGTGGGGGTTGCCCCATCACGATATTTACCCATGAGGGTTTCTGCGGAATGGGCGAGAGATTCCAGGCGCGGCAGACCAAGGAACCCGCAGGTACCCTTTATGGTGTGTACCAGCCTGAAGATGTTGTCCAGAATATCGCCATTGCTAGGTTCCTGCTCAAACTTGACCAGTTCATTATCTACAACATCCAAACTTTCGGCAGTTTCGGTCAAAAACTCGCTCAGGAGATCATCCATCACCTAATTTTCCTTTTCCCCAAAGTGTATTTATGCGATTGCGGGCGATAGAATCGCAGAGATTTCACCGAGTATGGATTTGAAAGGGTTAAATTAGGCTGAATGAATGACCGTCAGCGCCACAAGTTTTAATTGTCCGGTCATTCACGCCCCCTGAAATAATTAACCAAGTGTTAACGTCACCTGATTTTCAGCTTCCTCTATGGTGACTTTCAGACCGAGCTCTTTAATCAGCCTATAAGTAAAATAGGGCTGGATGATCAACGCGTCTATTTCACCGTCATGTTCGCCCTTCAGAATACCGGGGACCCGTTCCGGACAGCGGGCACCATCTCCTTTGGCGACAAATTTGAATGTTGGACGCTCCAGCGTACCAGACACTTCCGATAGAATTTCACCGCCCCTCGGAACGGTGGCGACAGCAACCACAATCATGTTCAACAGCAGCTTGGCATTGTTCTTGGCTAAAAAATCATGGGCACTTTGCCATTTGATTTTGTGCTTTTCCTCAAGAATGGCATTGGCCAGATCCTCAATTTTGTTCATTGGGATGTCAGCGCCAGCTGAACCGGCTGCCCCAAAGGCCAGGCGGGCAAATTCTAACCGTGCCCAGGCGGCTTTGGTATTGCGCCGGATGACGTCCATCGCATATTGCTTGACCTGTTCATCGTCATCATCTTCAAGCACTTCCAGGCCATTGAAGATCGCCCCAACGGGACCGACCACATCATGGCAGATGCGGCTGGCGATCAGAGCCGTCAGATCCAGTTCATGTAGTTCGTTTTTGTCACTCATTTTATTCCCCGTTTCTACGATCATTGGTGAGCTGCTTCAGGTGCTTCAGATACGATAGCTTCCCTGATGCTGATGGTGCTGTTCACAACTTTGCCGGTTTGTAACAATGCCACATTGGAAACAATGGTAATTTGGAAATAATATCAGTTCGGATAAAATGTCCGTTACTAATGCATGGCAGTCTGGTGAGTTGGTCCCTTTGCGAATCAGCAAGATCGGTCAAAGAATAGCTTTTTGCCCCGCATTGTGCCAGAGGCCGCGAGGATATTTTCTCATTGAGATCAGCAGGGGCCCCAAAGCAAAGTCCGGAGCCGTCTTTGCTGCAATTATCAGAGTGTATTCTGCAGGGTTATTTGCGCCCTGACATGACACTTTCACCTTACTTTCTGCTGGAGCTCCAAATCACCTACAATTTTTTCGCCTTCCCCGGGTAATGATGCTTGATTTCCTGCCCTGATTTTGTATGCATGACCGCTGAACGCCCCTGTCCATTTCAAACCGTTTGTTTCAAGAGTTCTGATAAATTATGTCCCAGCCTTCCTATCAACAATTGCGCGATGTTCTGGTGCCGGTTTCACTTGAGGCCGGCCGCCTGATCCTTGAGATATATAAAGAGGATTTTCAGGTGATGGAAAAGCGCGACGAAAGCCCGGTTACGGTGGCTGACCAGCGGGCTGAAGAATTAATCCTGGAAGCATTAAAAAAGAGCTGGCCAGACATTCCGGTTGTCGCGGAAGAACAGGCCGCAGCTGGCATTATTCCTCTATGCGGAGATCTGTTTTTTCTGGTTGATCCGCTTGACGGGACCAAAGAGTTTATTTCCAAACGCGGGGAATTTACCGTCAATATCGCCTTGATAGACAAGGGCAAGCCGGTATTTGGCCTGGTTCTCGCCCCAGCGCTTGGGGCGCTCTATATCACGCTTGATCAAAAACATGCCGGGTTGGCAATAGTTGAATTTGAGCCGGTAGTAACAGCGGTTGCAGATCTTGAGTACAGCCCGATAAAAACCCGGCCCTGGCCCGGGGCAACTGCCGCTGCGGTTATCAGCCGGTCGCATATTGACCAGCAAACCCAGGATTTCCTTGATCTAAATCAGGTGACGGAGCGGGTTTCCTCAGGTTCAAGTCTGAAATTCTGCCTGTTAGCGGCTGGAAAGGCAGACATCTACCCGCGTTTTGGCCCGACTATGGAATGGGATACAGCGGCGGGCCATGCTGTTCTTGATGCGGCAGGTGGATTGGTGGTTTGCCCCGATGGTGCGCCTTTTCGCTATGGAAAGGGCAATGCTGATTACCGGAATGGGGGATTTGTCGCTATGGATCAGGACAGCCCCAAGCTTATCCGGCTTACTGATTGATTTTGACTTTGTGGCGAGGCAAATCAAGGGAAAGCCGGCGCCAGTTTTTCCGAACTACCGGCTTTAGCTGTTCCATATTTTCAAACCATAGATGCCGGTTAACCGGTGTATGGAAGAGATATAGTCGCCCCTCAGATATGGCCCAGATAGATGGCAAGCCTTCAGACAGGATGCCTTGAGAGACAGCATATGCATCAAATCCCGCAAAAACGGGGGCGTAGAGTTGAGGACTGCGTGCGAATGCCTGCATGTTGCCTTTACTCATAAAGCGCCATGAAACGCCCTGCCATTCAAATTCATACTCCTCGCTCCCGGTTTCGAGCGTTTGCAACTCGAAATAGGCAATCGGGTCTATACCGCCCAAGGCAATGCCGGTTGCTGGGTCTGTCCAGTGTTTGGGCCTGTAATCATAATTACCAAGTGAATTTTTTCTCACTCTGGGCGCTGGCTTTTCCAGCTTTACCTTCCTGGTTTTTTCAGGTGCTGCCGGGGGCTTTTTTATTTCTCCCGCCGGGAGCGCCTTGCTCTTCCTGCCCCTAATTTTCGGATTGACCAGGTTTTCAGCTTCTTTCAGGAGGTCGTTCAGGCTTTGGTCATCTGTTGGCCCGGTTAGTTCTGTTTTCGTGTTTTTGTCTTTCGTATCCTCTTTGGCAAAGACAGCGGCAGGCTGGCAGAGGAACAGACCGCCCATGACCATAGCGGTGCCCGCAATCTGCAGGTGCAGGCGAAACCTATTTTTTCGATTAGCGCTGGCGACTATCATCGTCTCTTAATGATCCTGATGGCAAAATTCACTGTGCCTGATGATACCCCAAAGGATATAAATTTCCGGTTATGAAGCGCCTGTGGGCCCGAAAAATGCTTTAGAAATGCCATAGTTTTCTGTGAACTTGCTTTAAAATCTATTAACGATTTATTCGCCTAATCAGGGGACACTTGGGGCAAATGATACAAAGGGCAATGAACACTGAGCAAATGGAACATCTGGCAGATTGAAAACCGGGTGAAAGACACTGGGGAATGTGTACCACCTGGAAATGAGCCATTGAACCTGACCTCCATTTTACCTGCCTGACCAGCTTTTTGAAGGAATCTGAAATGAACTTACCCCGTCATCCTCTTTTTCTTATTGCTTTGCTTGTTGGCTCCCTGTTTGTACACAGTGGGCCTTCCAATGCTGAGGACCTGCCATGGGAAGACCTGCCTCAGGACAGGTCCTACATACCGGATGATGGCGGTGATGCCAGAAACATTACCCCTGAGACCCCTGATTATACACCGCCACCGGATTACACCCCGCCGCCGCCCTCCAGCCGCTATAAGGAGCAGCCCCCCCGCCGTGATAACCGGCCAGTGACAAATAACGCCTATTCATCCAATGAGATTTTACAGGCTGGTCATCAATTTTTTGGCTCTATTTCCGTTGGTATGGCCAAGGTGGTGGAACATGCGTTCAAGTCTGAGGGGCGGCCAAATGGCTATATCCTTGGTGAAGAGGCCGGCGGCGCGATTTTTGCCGGTTTGCGGTATGGTGAAGGGCGTCTTTTCACCAAGGATTCTGGCAATCATAAAGTTTACTGGCAGGGCCCCTCGATCGGGTACGATCTTGGCGCTTCCGGCTCGAAGACGATGATCCTTGTATATAATCTTTATGGCCCGCAGGATATTTATCGCACCTATGGCGGGGTCGCCGGTTCCGCTTATTTTATTGGTGGGGTCGGGCTGACGATCTTAAAACGTGATCATATTAAGCTTGCACCAATCGTTTCCGGTGTAGGGTTCAGGGTCGGTGCCAATGTCGGTTATCTGAAATTTACACGTCAGGCAACCTGGAACCCGTTTTAAGCTCCTGTTCTCAGCTATTCCGGCAATTGCGAAAACATGGCGATAATTGGCCATTTAAGGCCAATTTACTATTGCTCTCCGCAGGCTCGCTTGTCACAATGCAGGGCGCAATGGGGTTTCAGGCCTGCCCTTTGCGTTCGCAGTTTCTTTTTGTATCACATCACGTAAAGGCAGACAGGAACAACTGAAATCAGGGCTAACAGGCAAATTATAGCAGGGCCAATATTTTAGCAGAGCCGAAACGAGGCAATGTTGCTATTGTGATATTTCAAACATGATTATCCAATCCATAATGATATTTGCCCTCGGGCTGTTTGTGGCGGTGTTACTCGCCATCGCGGTTGCGCCGCTCATCTGGGCGCGGGCGAGCAATGTCACACGCAAACAGCTTATGGCGACGCTGCCGATCACTGAATTTGAAATCCGCGCCTCCCGTGATCATCTCAGGGCGGAGCATGCGATCAAAGCGCACCGGCTGGAAAGCAAGCTGGAACAGTCTGAACAGGCCAAGGCGCGGCAATTGATAGACATTAACCGGCGTGAATTACAGATCCATGAACTGAATAATAAAATCATCGAGCTGCGCCAGGAACTGGCTGAAAAATCCTCCCAGAATGTGGTTCTGATGCAAAACATTGATCGCAAGGTGCCTCACCTTGAAGATCGATCTAATCGATTGATGACTGTGCTTATTGAACGGGAGCGGGAAATTGCTGCCCTGAAACGGCATGGCAGCTATGGCATGGCCGACGAGGATGATGACCGTGATCTTTCTGAATTTTATCATAGTCATGAAGAGATTGAGCAGATGCGAAATGAGCTGGGTGAGGAAGTGAGCCATTCTCATGGGCCGCGCCGAACCATCATTGAAAGCGCCGAGATTGTTCATGATGAAAACCGGGAGCTGTTGAGCCGTCTGGCCAAGTTGCAGGCGCGGTTGATTGAACTTGAATCGCGTGAAGCAAATGAAACGGTATTGCTGCGGGATGAGATGCAAAACATAGCGATGGCCCTGATGGAAGATAATGAAAACCTCTATCGTAGCCACTTTCATAATCTGCACACCACTGTTAAAGCCAGCGAAGACCCACAGAACCAGCTTCCATTTGAATTTGAATTTGGTGAGAAGAAACCTGTCTTTATTGAAAAGGCAGAAATTGCCGCTGCTGAAAAGGCCAAAAACCCGACCTCAGATGGTGACGAGGAGAAAGAGGAAGCCAGCCTTACAGCCAGGCTCGAAACATTGCTGAAGCAGAAATAAACCGCCTGCCTCTGAGCTCTGCCTTCCATTGAACCTTTGTTGCCTTACCCTCCTAGTTCGACATTAATTCCATGACGGGTATTTTCATGGACATCCATTAATTTTTGAGACGGATGACCTGCTTGACGGACTTGGCTGTCCTGTCAATGACCCAAAGTTCCCGGCTTCCTGTTTTTTCAAGATGCAGAGTTATATATCTGCCGGACTGGCTCATGTGGCGGATGTTAAACCCATTGAGATCAATGGTGAAATCAATGGGCAGCCCGCCTGCTGACAAGGGGGTTATCGTTTTGTTGGCCGGTTCTTTTTTTGCCTGGATGGTCAGGGTTTTTTCAACCATTTTATAGATGAGAAGACCGAAGCCAGCCAGCATCAGGAATGACATGAATATTACGGCGCCAGCCAGAAGTCGGACACGCTGCGGGTTCCAAAACCCCTGTTCTTCGTCTATCACATTTTGAGTTCTGGCATTTTCATCTGTATCTGGCGGGGTGCCTTGTGTACCCTTACCTGACCTTTGATCTGAAAGCATGTGATTTTCCTTATGACAAACGAGAGTGAACAAAATCTTCTCAGCACCAGTGCTTCAACATCCTTGAGCCTTGATGTGCAAGAGGAGCAGGCAGGTGAGCGGCTCGACCGGTTTTTAGCCGACGCGATTGAGGGGTTTACCCGGTCTCGCCTGAAAGAGCTGATAAAGGCCGGCCATGTGCGGCGTCAAGATACGGTTATTTCCTCACCAAATGCAAGGGTCAAGGTGGGGGATGTTTATGATATCTCTCTGCCCCCAGCCACCACACCAGCACCGCGACCGCAGAATATTCCGCTTGATGTCACATATGAGGATGATGATCTCATTGTTATCAACAAACCTGCTGGGCTTGTGGTACATCCGGCGACAGGGCATTGGCATGGTACACTTGTCAACGCGCTGCTCTATCATTGCGGGGAGAGTTTGTCCGGTGTTGGCGGTGTCAAACGGCCAGGCATTGTACACCGGCTTGATCGGTTTACTTCGGGTCTGATTGTGGTGGCCAAAAATGACAGGGCGCATCTCGGCCTCTCGCGGCAATTTGCTGACCATGGCCGCAAGGGACCTTTGACACGGGCTTACGCAGCGTTTTTATGGGGCGGACTGCCACGGCACCGGGGTAGTGTACGCACCCAGATCGGGCGCTCCAGCCAGAATGCCCTGAAAATGGCTGTGCTGAAAGAGGGAGGCAAAGAAGCGATTACGCATTATGAAACGGTGTCCAGCTTTGGCAAAGGGGCTCGCCCATCAGAAGGGAAGGCGCATCTTGAGCCGGGGCGCGAAATTCTGGCATCCAAGGTGATTTGCCGGCTGGAGACAGGGCGCACCCATCAGATCAGGGTGCATCTTGCACATCTCGGCCATCCGCTGATAGCTGATCCCCTCTATGGCACAGGTTTTAAAAGCAAGGCAGAGCTGCTTCCGCCTCATGCTAAAGCCTTCCTTGAGGGTTTCAAACGGCAGGCCCTGCACGCTTTCGAGCTTGGGTTCGCACATCCGGTAAGCGGCGAACACCTTGTTTTTACAAGTAAATTACCAAAGCGGCTAAAAAAATTAGAAAATTTGCTGGAGTCCCTTTAAAAACACAATTGAGTGCTTATATCCAAGAGGCTTAATTTACTCACCCGATCGCTTGGGAGAGGGTTCATCAAGGGGCGCAGGGGCTGAAATTATCATTGTATGCCCTTGCTAAAACCTCTATGAAACAAGGCCTCTCTTCAAAGATTTCAGATAAGAAGATCTAAGGCGATTGCGGCTACCCAGGGAGTTTGGCTATGGCGTCGAATTATTTGCCCACAGTGGCTCAAGGACAGAATGGATTACAGTCGTATCTCAATGAGGTGCGCAAGTTTCCCATGCTGGAACCAGATGAAGAATATATGCTTGCCAAGTGCTATCGTGAACATAACGATCGCAAGGCAGCGCATAAGCTTGTCACATCTCATTTGCGGCTTGTCGCCAAAATCGCCATGGGCTACCGGGGGTATGGCTTGCCGATCGGTGAAGTGGTTTCCGAGGGTAATGTCGGCCTGATGCAAGCTGTCAAACGGTTTGACCCGGAAAAAGGCTTTCGGCTTGCAACTTATGCCATGTGGTGGATCAGGGCGTCTATTCAGGAATATATTCTGCGCTCCTGGAGTTTGGTTAAACTGGGTACCACCGCATCCCAGAAAAAACTGTTTTTTAATCTGCGCCGGGTTAAAGGTCAGATTGATGCTTATGAAGACGGAGATCTTCGACCTGAAAAGGTGAGTGAGATTGCCAAACATCTTGGTGTGTCTGAAGACGATGTGGTCTCCATGAACCAGCGCCTGCAGGGTGATTCTTCACTTAATGCGCCGATGCGCAAAGACGCTGAGGGCGGCGGCGAGTGGCAGGACTGGCTGGTTGATGACCAGATTGATCAGGAAACCGCGCTTGGGAACCAGCAGGAACTAGATGAACGGCTTGGGTTGTTGCGTTCGTCGATGTCGGTTTTAAACGAGCGCGAGGCGGCCATATTTGAAGCGCGCCGGCTCAAGGAATCCCCACAAACGCTTGAAGAGCTGAGCCAGCAATTTGGGGTCAGCCGAGAGCGCATTCGTCAGATTGAGGTGCGGGCGTTTGAAAAAGTGCAAGAGGCTGTGAAAGAAGCCGCCCTGGCCACCGCATAAATTACAGCACATAAGTTTTCCGCAATAAGCGCTGCCCCCGGTGGGGGCGGCGTTTTTTATAACAGTTTGATGAAGTCCGCGATTGGTTAAGGAATTTTTAACCTCTTCGGCGCACCCTTGATACAGGTCCGATCAGGAGACCTACCGCATTTTTTCCCGTATTCGGGATAGATGCTTCGCGCTTTTGTATCGCGTATCCATGGCAGACCAGACCAGCCCTTAAGTGATTGATTTTTATTCAATTGCAAGTTTTTAGAAAGACGGTTTGATGGTAAGACTTGGGTTCAAACAAACGTTTACACAACGTTTGACAAACAAGCGGTCCCTTCCTTCCAGCACATCTGTTGACCTGAAAACCGAGCGGCTCTATGGGGCCAAATCTTTTATACGCCGTTCTCTCCTTTATCAGCAAAAAATTCATCACCGCGATGTGCTTGCCCTTATTGGTGAGAGGCTTTTCAATACAATGGAGTGACCCATGCTGCAGCACCTCCTTCTTCTCTCTCTTCAATCCAATTTCAGGTGCTTCAAGGAGTTCATTGATTCTCACAAGTTACGAATATCGTGGATTATACATCCGCCACTATTATTCCAGCGCTTGCGGCCTCCAATAGGCTGCTAACTCCAAACTGTTAGAAATTATAAAAAACCCGGCCAGCGTATTGGCCGGGTTTTGTTTTGGGCTTGTTTTGGGCTTGTTTTGGCTGATATTCCCGGCGCTGCAGACTATTGATACAGGTCAGCCCTGGTTTGCGGAGTTGCCGGCATGCCTTTCGGCTTGTTGGTGGCAACGGTCTGATATAGCCGCATTGAGCCCCTTAGAAAACAGAGAGAGACCCCCGCCAGGTAGGCAAGCCAGATGCGAACTGTTTCCTCCCCGACAAGGGCGATGGCTTCTTCCTGCCTTGCAGCAAGGCGCTCACACCAGATTTTTGTTGTAAGCTGATAATGCATGCGCCAGCCTTCAACATCCTGGATTTCAAAACCGCATTTTTCCATATTGTCTATGGTGTTGCCGATGCTGTCGAGATCACCGCCGGGGAAGATATATTTCTGGATGGCGCGTTTCTCCGGGCGGGATATCCATCGCTTACGCTTCCCCTTGCCGCGGCGGGTGATGCCATGATTTAGGAAGATGCCATCCGGCGCTAACAGGCTGCGCACTTTTGAGAGATATTCCGGTACCTGGTCCAACCCCACATGTTCATACATGCCGATTGAGGAAATTTTGTCAAAACACCCTTCTACAAGGCGATAATCCTGCAGCTTGATGGTGATTTTGTCTTCCAGGCCGTTCTTGCGCACCTGTTCAAGGGCGTAATCATATTGCTCCCTTGCCAGGGTGACGCCCAAAGCATTGACGCCATAATTTTTTGCCGCGTGAATGAGCAAACTGCCCCAGCCGCAGCCAATATCGAGAAATTTATCCCCCTCTTTCAGGCGCAGTTTCTTACAGATCATATCAAGCTTGTCATATTGAGCCTGATTGATGTCATTCCCCCAGTCTTTAAAATAGGCACAGGAATAGACCATCGCCTCATCGAGGAAGAGTTTATAAAACTCATTGGAAACATCGTAATGGAACTGGATGAATTTCTTTTCATCGCGCTTTGCCCTGCTCTCGCCTTTTTCGTCTCCGGCAAAGCTGCGGGCGGCCTCTGGCGTTTCTGATTTTACCAGCAGGAAGGGGCTCAGCTCTTTAATCAGCTCTTTCTTGTTCAGCTGTTTCAGGCGTTTTCTTGAATGGGAAAATACCAGTGGTTCAAAGATGTCCAGGAGGTTACCGCCCTCGATATCTATTTTTTTATGAATGTAATGGCGGATAAGCTTATCAAGGCTAGGGCCTTTCAAAAGCGAGGCGATCACACCCGGAGAGGCGATTTTGATGATATGATCACTGGTCACTGCTGTTCCCAGCGGGAGCCGGTCACCGTTCCAGAGTTCCACAGTGAGGTTGGCATCAAGTTTCTCAGCGATATTCCTGATGATCGTGCCGGCGCTTTTTGCCAGCTCGTCGTCTGATTTTCTTTTGAGCATTTCCCGCCCTTTTTCTTTCCCTTTAAAAAGAAACCCAGCTGGATCACCGACCTGCTGGGCTTTCATTTTCAGGATATGAAAATCTTATTTATTTTTCCAGACGTTCTTTAACATCGGCTGCAAATGCCTCATAGGTGCGCAATGCGGTTACTTTCAAATCGATGTGCTGGCCCATACGTTTCATGATTGGCAAATCTAAACTGATCTGATCCAGCATGTCAGCGCTTTCAACATCCAGAATAGCAAAGACCTTACGTTGGCCGGCGGCTTTCCATAAATCAACCACGATACCGGCTTTTTTCGCGCCAAGCGCCGTTACAGCTTCTTCGGCCCATATATCAAACAAATCCTGTTGGGACATGTCAGCGCTATACCCAACATTAAATTCCAAATGAAACAACATCTTAATACATTCCTCGGGTTTGTTATTTTACAAGTTTTTATAATGCCGGCTAGAATAGCAAGCTTTCCAAGACATTCAATGGCTCATCTTCTATGAGAAGATAATGCCGAGGCTATTGCAAATTAAATCGCGTTGCCGCAGGCGATGGATTTTTCAAACAGGCATTTCAAACTCATCAATGGTTCAACCAGGCTGAAGACCTTTTTTAATGAGGTTTCAATGAAGAGGGCCAGAGGGTTGTAGCCTAAAAAGTCTGAGAGCAGGGGCATCATAAACAGGATACCGATCACAAGCAGCAGGCCAAAACGCTCAAGCTTGAAAATGGCCCGTGCGATGGGGGCGGGAGAGATCGTCATGAGGATTTTCGAGCCATCCAGCGGCGGGATTGGCAACATGTTAAAAAGTGCCAGAACTGTATTTATGGCGATGGAGATCATGATCATCTGCTGTGGCACCGCCTGCCAGGCTTTGGGCAGAAACTCAATAAAGTTAAAGGCAAGCGCGGATAGGAGAATGAGCAGCAGATTGGCAGCCGGGCCGGCGGCGGCCACCAGAGCAATGTCCCGCGGCAGGTTTTGGAGTTTTTCATAGGAAATGGGCACAGGGCGGGCATAGCCAAACAGAAACGGTGCCTTTAAAAAATATAACAGGGCTGGCAGGGCGATGGTGCCGAAGGGGTCAATATGCTTGACCGGGTTGAGAGTGACACGGCCTTCATTATCTGCCGTTGGGTCCCCCAGTTTTTTGGCAACGAACGCATGGCCGGCTTCATGCAGGGTGATCGCCAAAATGAGGGGGATGCCCCAGATAACGATGGTGACGGCGATTTGCTCCCAGTTCATTGCTGTTCCATTTCCTTTTTGTTCTCAGCGCCCCTATTAAGGCCGTTAGCTGATTAGTATTATTTAAGCTTCCACCAGTTTTTTACAATGTCCCAGCCCTCTTTTGCAGTTTCGGCAAATTTGAATAGATCCAGATCCTCCGGGCTGATGGTCCCTTCATCAGCCAGCGCTTCAAAATTGATAATTTTGCGCCAGAACGCCTCCCCGAATAAAATCACCGGCATCGGTGCTGCCCTCTGGGTCTGGATCAATGTGAGGGTTTCAAACAATTCATCAAGGGTGCCAAAGCCGCCGGGAAAGGCAATGATGACCTTGGCCCGCATGAGAAAATGCATTTTCCTTATGGCGAAATAGTGAAACTGGAAACTCAGTTCCGGTGTAACATAAGGGTTTGGGGCCTGCTCATGCGGCAGGACGATATTGAGGCCTATTGACGGGGCCCCCACTTTGGCCGCGCCCATGTTCGCGGCCTCCATAACGCCAGGACCGCCGCCTGAGCAGATGACGAATTCGCTATAGCCGGTTTTTTTGGAATATTTTGATGCCAGTTCAGCAAACTTGACGGCTTCTTCGTAATAATGCGCCTTGGCTTTGAGATTTTCGTTCTGGCGTTTGGTCTTGCCGATAGGTTTTTGCCCCGGTGCCGGAATGCGAGCGCCGCCGAACAGTACAACCGTTGAATTGATGCCCGCTTCCTGCATCAACAGCTCCGGTTTTAACAATTCCAGTTGCAGGCGAACCGGGCGCAGCTCTCGCCGGGTCATGAATTCCAGATCATCAAACGCAAGCCGGTAAGCATCCGATGTGGTTTGCGGGGTATGCGGCACTCCCTCAAGCAACAGCATATCTTCCTTTGAGGAACGGAATTGTCCCTGTCGCCGAGTGTTGTTGTCTTCCAGTTCAGGTTTTTTGGGCTTCGCCACTTTTTAACTCCTTAGAAATTCAGATGCTGGAGTGTCCTGCTACAGGCACTTGCATTAGACATTCTTACTGCCAGCCCTTTGGTATCTGTACTTAAGAGATAGCTTTGACATATTTGGTCTTTTCTGGCACCGCAGAGTGCTGATTAAGGTAACTGACACATAATCAAAGCTTATCCTCTGGCCTATTGACTTAAAGTTCGCCGTGATTAAGGTTCTAGTCCGATCATAATCAAACATTTCATAAACAATCATTCTAAAGAGATTCCTTTCATGAGCCATGAGAATTTAGAAACTGTCATTAACGAGGCATTTGATAACCGTGACCAGGTTAACCTTGAAACCAGGGGCGAGATCCGGGACGCTGTTGAAACGGCGCTTGAGCTGCTTGATGCGGGTGAAGTGCGGGTAGCGGCCCCGGCGGATGGGGACTGGGTTGTCAATCAGTGGCTGAAAAAGGCGGTTCTACTCTCCTTTCGCCTCAATGACATGGCGGTGATTTCTGGTGGTCCTGATGGGGCGACCTGGTGGGATAAGGTTGACAGCAAGTTCAAAAACTGGGGCGCTGACGAGTTCACCAAAGCCGGGTTCCGGGCGGTGCCGCACTGTATTGTCCGCAAATCTGCCTATGTGGCCCCTGGCGCCGTTCTAATGCCCTGTTTTCTTAATCTGGGTGCGCATGTGTCTGAAGGGGCGATGATTGATACCTGGGCGACGGTTGGTTCCTGCGCGCAGATTGGCCGGAATGTGCATCTCTCTGGCGGGGCGGGCATTGGCGGTGTGCTGGAGCCTTTGCAGGCCGGGCCGGTTGTGATTGAGGATAATTGCTTCATTGGTGCGCGTGCCGAGGTGGCGGAGGGCGTGATCGTCCGGGAAGGATCTGTGCTTTCCATGGGCGTTTATATTGGCGCTTCCACCAAAATAGTTGACCGCAGCACGGGTGAGGTCTTTTACGGCGAAGTGCCACCCTATTCTGTTGTCGTCTCCGGCACGATGCCGGGTAAGCCGCTGCCTTCCGGGGAGCCCGGGCCGAACCTTTACTGCGCTGTTATAGTTAAACGAGTGGATGAAAAAACCAGGTCCAAGACCAGTATCAATGAGCTTCTCCGGAGTTAGATTTTTAACTGCGATCAGCTTATCCACCAGAAACAGGCTATGGGGCTGAATATTTTTTTACGATCAGCTTGTCCC
>CAYGPF010000007.1:11715-34979 GCA_964351785.1 uncultured Rhodomicrobium sp. | reverse complement strand
AAAACCGGTGACCACTTTTCGGGGCTGATCTTTATGAACGGACTGGGGGTTATATCTAACCCGATGCGAAATCTCTGGTTTCTGCCGTCACACTATAATACGTTTTGCCTGAGGGGCTGCTTTCTGATTTATATGTCTTTTCAAAGCGCCCAAGGGGCTGAAGTTCCCCTATAGTTTAAGGTAAAGGTTGATAATTTATGACAGTGCAGCAGTTGTTTTTCCAGTTTGACGGGCGGATACCACGCCAGTTGTTCATTCTTGGGTTTTTATTTTTGTTTTGCCTTCAGGTCTCAACATCAGTTGTGCTGCTGCATATAGTTGATCTACAGGTTGATCTCTATCTCAAGAAAGTGACACAGCAAACGCTGGGTTTTGATCTTCTTGCCAATGCTGCCTTTATCTGGCCCAACCTTGCACTTGGCGTGAAACGGTTGCATGATATTGGCTGGTATGGAACGGCGTATGTTGTTGTTTATCTCGGATTGATGCTGCTTTATCTGCTTGGGTTTTTGGGTGCTTTCAGTGATAACCCGGCTGAGAATATCAGCTTCTGGCAACTTGTGTTTATGATGGGCACGGCTTCATTCATTCTGTTTTTGCTGATGGTTTTTCTACCCAGCAAAGAGGGGCCTAATAAGTTTGGCCCCCCAAACCCGATATAAAGCCAGGCCCTTTAAACCCACCATTGGGTCGCTTTGGAACATGTTTTATCTGCTGTTATTTATTTTTGGGTTCATCGCCGGATTTTGCGCGCATCGCGGTGGCGTTTGCCTGGTTGGGGCAACCCATGAGCTGGTTACACAGAAGCGGTCGCGGCTTTTCTTCTTTATCTTTGCCGCGATGAGTGTGGCTTTTGCCATTGTCATGCTGGCAGCATTTTTCCTGCCCATGAAAGTGCATTTTGCCCAGACCATTGGCATCGGGCCAGCGGTGCTTTCCGGGGCTCTGCTTTATGGTGTGGGTGCCGCGATGAACGGGGGCTGCGCGCTTGGCACGCTGAACAAGTTGTTCTCCGGTCATCTGGTATTTATCGGTTCCCTTGCCGGGTTGGCATTAGGGTTTACAGCGTTTCTCCTGCTTCTCGATAGCAACCTGATCAGTGCCCCACCCATGATCATGGGTGAGGATATGACACTTGCCGGTTTTTCCTTTTTGTTGCTGGCTGTTTTTTTCAGCTTCAGCTTCTGGCTGGGGCGATCAGGATCCCGAGATGGGGCCACCCTTAAATCCTACCTCAATAATTTTCTGCATGCCCCTCTGGCAGGTAATTTTATCGCCATTATATTGCTTGGGGCAGCGAGCGGCGCGCTATATTTAATGGTGGGGCATGGCTGGGACTATAGCCGGTTGATGATGTCAGGCCTCTCCTCGCTTGTATTTGCAAAACCACCCGGCGCGGCGTTTCTTTTTGTCCTGCTGGCAACTGGTGGGTTGTTTGCCGGCATGTTGACAGCTTCGCTGATGAGCGGGAAATTCGAGATGCAGACACCCAAGGCCCTCCCCCTGCTTGGAAAGATTGCAGCCGGTAGTCTAATGGGGTTTGGTGCCGGGTTTCTTGCCGGCGGGAATGATACCCTTCTGCTGTATGGTGTACCAGGGGCTGCATTGCATGCGCCGGTTGCCTTGCTCTTGATTGTTTTTTCAATCTGGTTAATGCTTTTCTTTCATTTGCGCCGGGCAGGATGAAACATAAACGTCCAAACTCGCTGGCCGCAGATAACGCCATTTTTATTGAGATTTGAGGTTTCCTGATGCCCCTTCTACGCGCGTTTTACAGTTTTAATGGCCGCATTACCCGCCGGACTTTCTGGGTGGGGCTTTTATTACTGGCTGCATTCAGCCCCTTTGCCTTCAGCACCCTTGTCTCTTCTGATCCCTTTGCAGATCTTGTTGGCAATATTCAGAAATTTGGGCTGAAAGGCCTTTTATGGTCACTGGCGCTGATTTTTGCCCTCGCCGCATTACTGACCCAGCGCTTGCATGACCGCAATAAAACAGGGCTTTATGCCTTTCTGTTTTATGGACCGGCGGTTTTAAAGGCCGTCCAGTTTTATACCGGATACACCCTTGATGGGGGCTGGTTTGGCTGGCTGCATAGCTGGGGCTGGCTCATTGGTCTGGAGCTTGGGGCGGTTGGCATATGGTTTTTGATTGAGCTTGGGCTTTACGGACCCGTGGAGCCGAATAAATACGGTCCCGACCCACGGGATGATTAAGCGAAAAGCTCATATCACAGAGCTGGTTTTTTAATGAGGGGTTTATGTCTGAATTTGCGATCGAGATTGCACAAAAGCTTATAGCGTGCCAAAGCGTGACACCGCATGAGGGCGGCGCTCTGGATTATCTCCAGAAGCTGTTAGCAGCAGAAGGCTTTGCCTGTACCCGGCTGCCTTTTTCTGAAGACGGGACAGCTGATGTTGATAATCTTTACGCTGAAATCGGGCAAGGGGCGCCGCATCTGATGTTTGCCGGTCATACTGATGTTGTCCCCCCCGGGGATGAAGCCCTCTGGACATACCCCCCCTTTGCCGCAGCCATAGCCGATGACAAGCTCTTCGGCCGCGGGGCAGCAGATATGAAAGGGGGCATCGCCTGTTTTGTGGCAGCGCTGATTGACCGGCTCCGGAAAGACGGTGCCCCGGCAAATGGTACCATTTCATTGCTGATCACGGGGGATGAAGAAGGCCCAGCGATCAATGGCACCATTAAAATGCTGGGCTGGCTTAAGGAACAGGGCATCACCCCCACACATGCCCTCGTCGGGGAGCCGACCAACCCCAGTTATGTTGGGGAAGCGATCAAGATCGGGCGGCGCGGTTCGCTCAATGGCTGGCTGACAGTGAGCGGCAAGCAAGGGCATGTGGCTTACCCGCACCTGGCCAGTAACCCGATTGATGGGATCGCAAAAGCTCTGGTGGAGTTAAAACGCGAGAAACTTGATGAGGGAACCGCGCATTTCCTCCCTTCTCATCTTGAAATCACGTCTGTTGATGTGGGTAATAAAACAGTGAATGTAATTCCTGATAAAGCCAGTTGCCATTTTAACATAAGGTATAATGATCACTATACCGGCCCAACGCTTGAGAGCTGGATTGAAGCGAAAATACAGACAGCACTTGAGGGGCTTGATCTCAGCTATCATCTGACATTCCAGCGCAGCGCTGACTGTTTTGTTACTGAACCAGGGCCGCTTGTCTCACTGCTGAGCGAGGCTTGTGCAGCTGTTACCAATATCAAGCCCAGCCTTTCAACATCCGGGGGGACTTCGGATGCGCGCTTTATCAAAAATATCTGCCCGGTTGTGGAACTTGGCCTCTCCAACGCAACCATTCATCAGATTGATGAACATGTGCCTCTGAAAGACATGAAGGATTTAACTGAAATTTACCGTGGCTTTCTGGCGCTTTATTTTAAAAGCCATGATTAGCCTGGACGTATTCTGGCGAACCATAAGACGTCTGAACCGAGCGGAATGGGCAACACCGCTTCGCTCACAATCCAATACGGAGATCGGTACATATGCTACTCAACCCTTCAACTTCCATTCTGGTTGTTATTGATGTTCAGGACAAGTTGATGCCGGCCATAGATGGGGCTGATGGGATTATCAGCACCTCAGAAATGCTCGTCCGGGCGGCTGCGGCCCTTGAAGTCCCCGTTATCTTTACCGAGCAGAATCCAGACGGGCTTGGCGGCACGGTTGAGGCGGTCAAAAGAGCGGCTGACGAAACGGCGATCACTGTTGCGAAAAGCTGCTTTTCCGCCAGTCGGGATGAAGGGTTCGAGAGCGAGCTCAATAAACTGCGGGAGAGCGGGCGCAAGCAGGTCCTTCTTACCGGGGTAGAGGCGCATATCTGCGTGCTGCAAACCGCGCTTGGTATCAAATCACTTATCTCCCCTATTGAGCCTGAGGTTTTCGTTGTGGCTGATGCCATAGGTAGTCGCAGGGCCCAGTCCTATGAGACGGCCCTTACCCGCATGCAGGGGCGCGGTGTTGAAATTGTCACCAGCGAGATGGTTTTGTTTGAATGGCTTGGTACCAGTGAACACCCCGCGTTTCGCGAATTGCGCCGTCTGATACTTTAAATATAATTATGTGTTGTTTTGTGCTTCAGATGCCCACTAGCATTCGCGCTTCTCATTCGCGCTTCAGATGCCCACCAGCATCCGCGCTTCTCATTCGCGCTTCAGATGCCCACCAGCATCCGCGCTTCTTATTCGCGCTTCAGATGCCCACCAGCATCCGCGCTAGAGATAATAAACCGCGACGAAGCCTGCGATCATGATGACCAGCGCCAGAAAGCCAACAAGTTTAAGGTGCCTCAAGGCAAAATCCCGGACAGATTTGCCGAGATACTTGAAAATAATGGCAAAGAAATAAAACCGGATGGCGCGGCCACACATCGCCACGGCAATGAACAGCGGCACATTGATATTTAAAAAGCCTGAGCCAATGCACACCAGTTTGAAGGGGATTGGGGTAATAGCGCCGATGAAAATGGCAGTTGCTGCCCTCCACCAATCCTGTTTTGCGGTCTGCTCGAAATCCAGGAACTGACTGTTCAACCCGTAATAGGTGATGATTTTTTCGCCAAAACCCTCAAAAAAAAGATAGCCAATAAGATAACCCAGCAAACCACCCAACACAGAGGTAATCAGGGCAACATTGGCGACCCTGAAAGCCTTTGAGGGCGCCCCGATCATCATCGGGATCGAAACCGCATCAACCGGCAATGGCAGAATTGCGCTTTCCAGAAAAGACACACTGGAGAGAAGCCCGTAAGCCCCGCGGCTGGTTGCGCCTTTTCTGATTTTTTCTTCATCAATGGTGATCATTGGTTCTTGCTGCCTTTAAATCTTTCAGGTCGATTTCTTATGTATGTTGTTTCCTGCCGGTTGAAAAGGGCTAGCTGTCAAATAACTGAACTTTATGTTCTGAAAGAGCCATTTCTGACAGTCATCAACACAACATCTATTAACCGCTTTCTTTAAAAGATATATAGCTGTTTCATGACCAGATTATAGTGGGGCATCTGACGGGCCATTTTGAGCGGGGTGTGGCTTTCCCCGCTTTTTTATAAGCCGGCCTTGTTTCTTTTGTTTGAGGTGCTTAGCCTGTCCCTGCTTTGTTTTCTTATATTTTGATCTATGGAGATTCATGAAGCGTCAAATGCCAGATATTCAAACTCTGAAGGCGGGTATCACTGAGGGGAACCGCAGTTTGCTGGCGCGTGCCATCACGCTGGTTGAGAGCACCAAAGCCGAGCACCAGCAGTTGGCGCAGACTTTACTTCTGGACCTTTTACCCATGACCGGCGGTGCCCAGCGCATAGGGATAACGGGCGTACCGGGGGTTGGTAAATCAACCACCATAGAAGCGCTTGGCCTTTACCTGACAGGTTTGGGGAAAAAGGTGGCGGTGCTTGCTGTTGATCCCAGTTCCTCGCGCAGCGGCGGGGCGATTTTGGGTGATAAAACGCGAATGCAAAATCTAAGCGTTGAACCGAATGCCTTTATCCGCCCTTCCCCCACATCTGGCACACTTGGCGGCGTGACCCGCAAAACAAGAGAAACAATGGCACTTTGCGAAGCAGCAGGGTTTGACGTCATTCTTGTTGAGACGGTCGGTGTCGGGCAGTCTGAAACGGCGGTTTCGGAAATGGTGGACTTTTTTCTTTGTCTCATGCTCCCCGGGGCAGGCGATGAATTGCAGGGGATTAAAAAAGGTGTGCTTGAAATCGCGGATATGATTGCGGTCAATAAAGCTGATGGTGAGGGGGTTCTCAAGGCCCGTCAGGCCGCCAGCGAATACCGAGCGGCTTTACATATTCTGACACCTCAAAGCCCAAACTGGTCCCCGCCTGTCATCACCATTTCCGGGCTTACTGGTGAGGGGCTTGATCATTTATGGCAGTTAATCCTTAATCATCAGACTGCCCTTGGTAACAGCGGGGAATGGGCAGAAAAACGCAGTGCTCAGGCTGTGAAATGGATGCATGACATGGTTGAAGACCGGTTGCTGGCCCGGCTTCGGGAAGATCAAAACCTGGCCAGTCTTGTTGAGAGTTGTGAAGCAGAGGTGCGCGGCGGCAAGCTTACCGCCAGTCTCGCGGCGCAGCGTATTTTTGATGCCCTCCACTCTGCATGAAACCAGGCCCGCAGCGGGGTCTGATGAGTTCAATGGGGCCAGTCTTACCTATCAAGTGATACCATACTGAGCGCTCACCGGCCGCCATCTTTCTTGCAGGAAGCATTCAGTCAGGCCACGTTTTGTGCTTCTTCACTTTCGGGCAACGCCATGTCTGCCGCATCGGCTTCCAGCAGGGGCTTATCCTGTTGTGGGGGGGGGTGGTTTTGATGGCTTTGTGTTTTCTTCAAGATTTTCGTTTTGAGACGAATGTCAATTTCAACCTCCTGCCCTGGATTGCTGCTCACCTGCATTTCGCCGCCCAGAGTTTCAGTGAGATGTTTGGCAAGTTTCAGACATAAACCATCTTTGTATAGGTTATTCTCAGATAACGTTGATTTTGCCGGGTCATTTAACAGCTGGTTTACCAGGTCACAGGGGTTGCTGTATGATGACGTTTTGAGTTGAAACTCAATTTTGATTTGCTTTTTGTTACCTCTTTCAATGCGGGGAATGGTGATTTCTATGTGGCTGTCACTTGTATTATATATCAGATCCTCAATCACGTTCAGCAATATCAGTTCGATGGTCAGGTCACTTTGGAGGTCGAGCTTTTCCGCGATGGTGGGAACATTCAACTCGAGGGTGTTGCCGCGCTCTGCGGCCTGATGCTCCATGGTGGACTGCAAGCGATGAAGCAGACCCTTAAGGGAGTTATCAACCAGTTGTAATTTATGATTGTTTTCTGAAACGCCGGAAATATAGATGACCTGCTGGGAAAGGCTGAGCGTTGAAAACGCAAAGGTGAGGATGTTTGACATTGCGACATTGATGGGATCCAGATCATATGTTTCCTTGATGGAGCGTGCGCTCATGGCGATCTGAGTGATGTTTTTTTGCAGTTTCAGTTGCAATGTATCTGCTGAGTATTTTTTTTGTTGCCTTGCCTGAAATAATTCCAGCTCTCTTTGGCAGGATTGTTTTTCCATTTCCACCATGTCAGTCATATCGTTAAGAAAAACGATATAAACATTGCTGGTGGACACAGTTATTTTTTCAATCGTTATGCTGGCCGGAAAAGCCTCACCGTTCGCGCGGCAACATTCAATGCGCCTCCAATCAGGCAGTTCTTGTTGATAATCCTTTGAAATCCGAAAATGGGTTACCAGCTTTTCATGTTTTGCGCGGATGTCGGGTGGGATAAATTCTGAAATGGATTTGCCGCGCAGACCCGCTGCCTGTTCCCCAAGGATTTTTGAGGCTGTCTGATTGGAAAATATCACTTGCATCTGATCATTAAAGACCAAAACGCCGTTTTGGCTTTTTGAGACAATGGCTTCATAGAGTTTCAGCCGTTTCATAACTAGCTGTATGTCCTGTGTATCTCTGCCCATGTAAGTTTCCGTTCAGTAAACACTGGATTAATGATCGTAAGGGGTGGTGTGTTTCAATTGGCATTTTTACAATTTAACAATTAAACTCCCCTCAAAAGGGTTAAGTTTCATCCTCATGCGGAGGGTTTTAGACTTATCCATGTGCTTACCACACGGGCGCGTATTCGGGCCTGTTATGGAGGGCCGTCAAGGGGCCCGTCACCAGACATGTCCCTTACTGGTGTTCCCAGCCCGGCCTAATTGCGGGCAATTATTGATCCGGAGAGTTTTATGACAATGAACAGGCGCGATGTCCTTATGGTTGGTGGCCCGCTGATGGTGGGGGCCGGGCTCATGGCAAAAGCGGGGCCAGCTAACGGCGCCGCGCCGCTCAGCAGCGTTTATGATCTGACCGGGTCAGGTCTTGAGCCTTCGTCCGACAAACCGCAAACCTCTGTTCTTCAGGCTCTCTTTAACAAGGCAGCCGCAGCTGGCAGCCGCTTGATTTTACCGAAGGGGAATTACGTCTGCGGGCCGCTGACGCTTCCATCCGGTTTGCATCTTGAAGGGGCAGGCCCTGACAGCCGCCTGATTTTTGCTGGAGGCCGCCGGTTTGTATACAGCCAGAAATCACGCGGCGTGACCCTCTATAATCTGTCGATTGAGGGGGCGGGGATCGCGTTTGAGAGCAACTCCAATGATGGTCTGGTCATGTTTGAGGGCTGCGAAAATGTTCATATAGAGCGCTGCCGCATTGTAAAGAGCGGTCTCAACGGGATCACTCTTCGGGCCAGTGCCGGGCGGATCGTTTTGAGCGATGTTTCGACCGCTGCCGGGGCCGGTATATTTGCCATTGACAGTCAGGGGCTTGAGATCAGCGGCAATAAGGTTACGGATTGTGACAATAACGGTATTCAGGTCTGGCGATCAAGGAAGGGGCATGATGGCAGCCTTGTCCTGAACAACCGGGTGGAGCGGATAGCCGCGAAAGCCGGCGGCACGGGGCAGAACGGCAATGGTATCAATGTTTTCAGGGCCGGGTCTGTTTCCGTTTCCAACAACTTCATTTCAGACTGCGCTTTCAGTGCCGTTCGCAATAATAGCGGTGATAATGTGCAGATTGTGAACAATAGCTGCCACCGGCTTGGGGAAGTGGCGCTTTACGCCGAATTTGCCTTTGAAGGTGCCGTGATTAACAACAACCTGGTTGATGAGGCCCATGTCGGGATCTCCATTACCAATTATAATGATGGGGGCCGGCTTGCGACCGCAACGGGTAATCTCATCCGTAATATCAAGGCCCGCAAAGGTGTGCCCGGGGTTGGCATCGGCATTGAAGCTGATACTCTTGCAACCGGCAATGTGATTGAAGAGGTTGAAGGGGTTGGTATCGGGCTGGGCTGGGGGGAATATATGCGGGATGTCACCGTGAATAATAATCTCATCCGGAACACCCTGGTTGGTATCGGGGTGACAACCTATACCAAAGCCGGTTTTGCCCTCATTACCACTAACATGATCACCGGTGCCAAAAAAGGTGGCATCCGGCCAATGGACAAGCACAAACCCTTTGGCCCTGACCTTTCCAAAACCAGCCCGGAAGCATTTCTGAACCTTGCGGTTTATGGCAATGTCAGCCTTTGATCCTTTAAACTTCAGGATCTCTTTACATTCCGGGCTTTGAGGTTTCTGCCGCCAGTCTTGACAGCTGGCGTTTCAGATTTTTCTGTGTCTGGCTCTGGCGCCGCGCTCAATGGCTGCGGTGGTGAGTTTATCCAGATCGAGGCGGTCCCGCAGCATTTGCAGAAAGCGAATTTCCTCCCGTTCAATGCGGCGGTCGGTGATGGCGATTTCAACAGCCAGAGCGTAGACTGTTTCTCTTAACTTTTCAGGTATGGCATTGGCGATCGCGGTCAGCACTTCGTTTAACCCGTCTTCGCCGCCAAGGGCATTGCCGCAACTTGAAGCGACGCCTGTTAGTTCATCAACATCAAAATCTTCAAAAACGGGAAGATTTTGAACAATGGAACCTATGCGGCTTAACTCTCTGTCTGATATTTCCCGGTCCACGCCTGATATGGTGATCATGGTGTAGATCAGGGCCTCATGCGGGCTTAAATGTAGTGCCAAGATATTTACCTCTGGATTGATTGATGCCCCTGTTTTTTACCTGATCACACTCGTTGCGTCGAGGGGCATATTTTGCTTTGTTTTAGCCTGTCCAGTTGGTAAAACAGCTCTTTACCATTGTTTCTCATATCTCGCGGTATTTGGCTCTTTGCCTTTCCTGTGCTTTCAGATAATGTGCGCGGCTGTTAGATAATTTTATAAGGGATAATATTCGCTCTATGACTGAGGGGTCTTTAACTGCACTGGCTGAAAACAGCAAAGCATGGCCATTTGAGGAAGCGCGCAAGCTTTTAAAGCGTTTCAAGGATAAAACACCCGAGACGGTGATCTTTGAAACAGGATATGGCCCATCAGGCTTGCCGCATATTGGCACATTCGGTGAAGTGGCGCGGACCTCCATGGTGCGGCATGCGTTTCGTGTTTTGACTGATGATCAGATCAAAACCCGGCTCATTTGTTTTTCCGATGACATGGATGGCTTTCGGAAAGTGCCTGACAATGTGCCGAATAAAGACCTGCTGGCGGGCCATCTCAATAAACCATTAACCGCCGTTCCGGACCCTTTTGAAACGCATGAGAGTTTTGCCCATCATAATAACGCCATGCTGCAAAGTTTTCTCGATCAATTTGGTTTTGAGTATGAATTTTTCTCGGCAACAGACTGTTATAAATCCGGCCAGTTTGATGAGACGCTGCTTACAATGCTCAGGCAGTATGACAAAGTGATGGATATTATTCTGCCGACCCTTGGGGCTGAGCGGCAGGCGACCTATTCCCCGTTTCTGCCGCTTTGCCCGCGCACGGGCAAAGTTCTGCAGGTACCGATGACGGCGCGGGATGCAGAGGCTGGCACCATCACCTATGCAGACCCTGAAACAGGCGATGCGATCACAACATCTGTGACCGGAGGGCATGTCAAATGCCAGTGGAAAGCTGACTGGGCCATGCGATGGGTGGCGCTTGGGGTGGCTTATGAAATGGCCGGCAAAGACCTGATTGAAAGTGTTCACCTCTCCAGCCGGATTGCCAAAGCGCTTGGCGGGCGCCCGCCTGAAGGGTTTAACTATGAGTTGTTTCTGGATGAGAAGGGCGAAAAGATTTCCAAATCCAAAGGAAATGGCCTGACCATTGAAGAGTGGCTGAAATATGCCAGCCCTGAAAGTCTTTCGCTGTTTATGTTTCAAAAACCGAAATCGGCAAAGCGATTATATTTTGATGTCATTCCGAAAAATGTCGATGAATATCTGACTTTTGCAGAAAAGTACAAAGCCCAGGACCCCAAAGACCAACTGATGAACCCGGCCTGGCATATTCACTCGGGCCATGTGCCTGAGGGGCGATTGCCGATTAGTCTTAATCTGCTGTTGAACCTGGTTTCTGCCTCGAATGCCTCTGATCCTGAAGTGCTTTGGGGGTTTATCAAGCGCTATGCCCCTGAGGCCGGCCCCGAAACACACCCGGAGCTTGACCGCATGGTTGGCTACGCCATTAATTATTTTCATGACTTTGTAAAACCGACCAAATCTTTCCGGGAACCGGATGACAAGGAGCGGGCAGCGATTGATGATCTGGCCGATCGGCTCAGCAAGGCGGACAAAGGACTTAACGCCAAGGATCTGCAACAAATTGTATTTGATGTTGGCAAGCACCACGAATTTGAACCGCTTCGTTCATGGTTCAGTGCGCTTTATGAAGTTTTACTTGGCCAGTCCCAGGGGCCGCGGTTTGGCTCTTTTATTGAGCTTTACGGCGTCGATGAGACGGTTGGGCTGATCCGTGAAAAACTGGCCTAAGAGGTTGGGCTCGCTCGCAGTCCGGCTATAATGTAAATCTTTAAGAAGCTAAAAACGCTTTTTAATTTTTCAAAATAAATTCACTGTCGCATTTTCGGTGGCGTGGCTTTTCTTTTCCGGCTAGTTTTTGCCTGTTCTCTTAATCCTTTTATGGGGTGCAGGTGATGGACCAATTAGATTTTGACCGCTGCTATCAGGCCATTTCTGTGCGTGATGGTTCATTTGAGGGCAGCCTGTTTTTTGGGGTGAAGACAACGGGTGTTTTTTGCCGCCCAACCTGCGGGGCCCGGCGCCCCTTGCGGGAAAATGTTTCCTTCTTTTCAACGGCGAAAGAGGCGCTGACCCATGGGTTTCGGCCCTGCAAACGCTGCCACCCGCTGGCATTACCCGGTGCCACACCTCAGCCTATCAAAGAGCTGCTTTGCGAGATTGCAGCCGTTCCTGATCGCCCGATCCGTGACCGTGACCTGAGGGGGCGCGGGCTCAACCCGGCAACCGTCAGGCGCTGGTTTCAAAGCCGCCACAACATGACCTTTCAGGCGTTTCAGCGTATGATGCGGCTTAACAGATCTTATCAGGGGTTGGTTGAGGGGTGTACGGTGACCGAAGCGGCATTTGAGGCAGGGTTTGAGAGCATGAGCGGTTTCAATGAACGGTTTAGAGACGTACTTGGCGCCGCGCCCAGCGCCGCCAGTGCTGAGGCCCCGCCCATTCTGTTTGAGCGCTTTGCCAGCCCGCTTGGGCCGATGATGGCTGGCTGCTACAAGAATGCCCTCTGCCTTCTGGAATTTACCGACCGCCGGGGCCTTGAGAATGAATTGAAGGATTTGAAAAAAAAGCTCATGACGGTGATTTTGCCGGGAAGCTCACCCCTCTTTGAGGAGACAAAAACCCAGCTGACCGCTTATTTTGAGGGCCGTTTAAGAGATTTTGACCTGCCGCTTTTTACCCCTGGAACCCCTTTTCAGCAAAGCGTCTGGCAACAGCTCTTGACCATCCCTTACGGCACAACGCGGACCTATAAGCAGCAAGCAGAAGCTCTGGAAAATCCGAAAGCCGTGCGGGCGGTGGCACGGGCCAATGGCATGAACCGGATTGCCATCGTTATTCCCTGTCACCGGGTGATCGGGGCGGATGGCTCCCTGACCGGCTATGCTGGTGGTTTGCCGCGCAAACGCTGGTTGCTGGACAATGAAATGGAGCATTTCTGATAATTTGCTGTGGGTTTTCAGGGCAATCATTGGAAATTTGCAATCCCCGCCCCACTGCCGATTGACCTGGATATACACCGTTCGCTTTCACATACGCGCCGCCTTGCTCTTAAAAGTTTTGTCATACAGCTGTGGAAGTCATATTCTATCATTTGAAGTATTGTTTAAAACTCTGATGAGATAGCGGGGATGAGACGGCAGTTCTTTTATATTCTTGTATTCTTCACCCTAACTGGTCTTCATGGCTCCGCAAGCCTTCGTCGATGATGCGCCGCAGGCCTGCTCCCAAACGCTTTGTGATTGCGACAAGCTTACCGTGCACCCTGATGACCCACATAAGGTTGGCAAAGGGATCTTATGGGCCACATCAGCACAGGCTACTGCCAAGGCGATCACCGCTTGCCCGGTTGAGGTTTATAAACACCCCAGCTTGCGCATACATTACCAGCCTGGGCGGGCTTTTGACGCTGCCAAAAGGATGCACTCTGATGAAACTCTGGTTTCGGCTTATTGGTTATTTTTTCATTTGCTGGTTTCGGCCGCGTTTTGATGACTTGCTCGGGACCTCTCGCCTCAAATTCCGGGTATGGCCCAGCGACCTTGATCTTTCCTTTCATATGAATAACGGGCGTTATCTTACGCTCATGGATCTGGGCCGGCTTGATTTTATGGTCCGAACAACATTATTGCAGGCCATCATTCGCAATCGCTGGACCCCGGTTGTCTCCAGTGCGCTGGTGCGGTTTCGCCGTGAACTCAGATGTTTTCAACGCTTTGAGCTTGAAACCCATATTATCGACTGGACTGATGATCATGTCATATTCGAGCATCGTTTTATTATACCTGACGGGGCACAAGCCGGACAGGTGGCGGCTTATGCCCTGATCCGCGCGGGCATTTATGACCGAAAATCACGCGCTTATGTACCGATTACTGATCTCATGGAGATCACGCAGATGTTCCCAGATACCAGGCCGTCATTTCCAGAAGCTGAAAAATTCAAGGAAGCTGAGGCCATACTTTATTCCTCTGAACGGGCGAAGAAATCAGAAAGACTACCTCAGCAGGATTAAGTTTCAGAAATTTCCGCAAACAGAATGGATGGTTCCAGCCAAGGTGTTGATTTAATATCTGTCATCAGTACTTTTAAATCAGATGTAACGACCGCTAACACGAAGGACATAGGTTATGAATTCCATTCTATTGATTCTGGGCGCTGAAAACGGTGACTTCGCCAAAGGGGCTTATAATCGCGGCCTGTTTGAAACTGCATCGTCTCTGCTGGGGCAGACCAAAAAAGTGGAGACCACAATCATCGTTGATGGCTTTGATGTGGATGAGGAAATTCAGAAGTTCAAACGAGCTGATGCGATTATTTTTCAATACCCGATTTACTGGTTCATGATGCCACCCTCCCTGAAATCCTATATCGACCAGGTTTATGCCTATGATGAGTTCTATACTTTCAATGATGGCCCTTATGCCACCGGGGGGCTGATGGGGGGGAGGAAATATATGCTCTCCACCACATGGAATGCACCGATTGAAGCTTTTGGGGAACAAAACGGCTTGCTTGAAGGCCGGACGGCAAGTGACGTTATTTCCCCCATGCGCATGACACAGGAATATTGCGCGCTGGAACCGCTTCCACATTTCTTCTGTCATAATATTGTGAAAGACCCGCAGTTCAGCGCTGACAATGCGCGCTACAAACAACATCTGGCATCTGTCTTCGGGCTTTGATGGGGGTATAGGGTCTTGTGTTCTCCTCTATCTTATGCGCAAAAAAATATGAACGCCGATGCGTTGGAGCATCTGTTAAACAACCATTCCGGCCTAATCGGCATGTCAGGCATCAGTGTTGATATGGGTGATTTACCAGCAAGTTCCGCCCCGGCAGCCGGAAAGACGGTTGATCTCTATCTATCGCATTATCAAAGCAGTTGGCAGTCTTGTCCCAAGGCTTGAGGGGCTCGCTGCCATCATATTCACTGGTAGCATGGGGGAAAATAAACTTGAGATCAGAAAACGTATCATCAAAAAACTGGCCTGGCTGGGTATCGAACCGGATGAGCCGAAAAATCGAGCAAATGTAACCCTATCAATGGATTGTATGGATATACCGCGGATAGTCCGCTGATGAAGCGGACTGAAACTCATTGAATTTCTTTATGGAATCAAAAGGCTAAGCACTTATCAAAACTATAGATTTTTGATAATTCTTTAAACTGAGTTAGACATTATTCAGTGAAACGCACCGGGCGAAGCATACAATATGGGTAATTTAATTGCACAACATCACATCTGGCATGTTCTTGGTGACATTCTCTTAATTCTGGCTCTTTCAGGATTGGTGATACCTTTTCTTCAAAGAGCTCATATTTCACCTGCTCTTGGTTATTTGCTCTGTGGAATAGTCATCGGTCCCCATAGTCTGGGTCTGTTACAAAGCAACTTTCCCTGGATTTCTGCCATCGTTATTACAGACTTAAACCTTATTCAGATCCTTGCTGAATTGGGTGTTATTTTTCTTCTATTTATGATTGGTCTTGAGCTTACTTTTTCCAGATTATGGGATCTGCGAAAACTCGTTCTTGGTCTTGGTGGTATTCAGATTGTCATTACCGGTCTGGTTATCTTTTTAATTGCCTTACAATTTAATAATAGTTTGTCGACATCAGTTCTTATTGGTGCTTCTTTTGCTCTATCCTCTACAGCGATTGTTATGCAGATCCTGACGGAGAAGCATATGATCACCCGTCCGACAGGAAAGATCTGCTTTTCAGTTTTGTTAATGCAGGATCTAACTGTTGTTCCCATTCTCGTTTTAGTCGGATCACTATCCGGGCAAACTGGAGAGCATTTACTTTTCACTTTATTTGGGGCCGTTGCAACTGCCCTAGTGGTGGTCGTCGCCATTATTGTCTCAGGTAAACTCATGCTTCGCCCGATACTTCGGGTATTAAGCCCTTCAAAAAATATTGAATGGCTGTTTGCTATAACTCTGTTTCTTGTCATTGGCTCGGCATATTTTACACATAGCTTTGGACTATCTGCTGCCCTGGGCGCTTTCCTTGCAGGCCTTCTTATTGCAGAAACTGAGTATCGCCACGAAGTCGAAGTCATTATTGAACCCGTCAAGGGGTTATTGATGGGAATTTTCTTTTTATCCGTGGGCATGGCAATAAATATAGCCGCGATATCGCAATATCCTTTCTGGTTACCAGTTGCAGTTATCGGTATTTTCATTATTAAAACTGTAACTTTTTATCCATTCGCCCGGATTTTTGGGGCGACCAAAAAACACGCCGCCCATGCATCTGTTTTGCTTGCTCAATGCGGCGAGTTTGCATTTATAATTATTGGCCTTGCTTTGGCTGGTAAATTATTGCCAGAGCAAGATGCTCAATTTTTACTTCTTGTCGCAAGTATTTCATTACTCATAACTCCGCTCACTGCCTGGCTGGCTCCTTTAGCTGAAAAGCTGGTAACTATTGGAGAAACAGATCATGTGGGTGTAAATTCTGATTTTGAGAATTCTGAGGAAAATCATATAATTATCGGCGGTTTTGGACGTGTCGGGCAGACATTGGCGAAGATTCTGGAAGACCAGAAAATCCCTTATCATGCCGTTGATAATGACGGTGTTGTCATTTCGAAATTGAGATCAAAAGGATTTCCTGTGGTGTTTGGCGACGCCAGAAAAATTGATCTGTGGTATCGGCTGAATATAGATAAGGCGTCTGCAGCGGTACTCACAATCGATGATTTCACAATGACGGAAAGTATTGTTAGAACGCTGCGTCAAAAATGGCCTCTTATTCCTATTGTGGTTAGAGTTCCGGATATACATCATATCAACGAATATTATGAGGCTGGTGCCACGATTGTTGTGCCTGAAACACTTGAATCGACACTTAATTTGGCACACACACTCTTAGAACAAATAGGTATGGAAGAAGATGTTGCGCAAGATATTGTCAAAAAATACCGACAAAATATTCTTTCTCTAAAAATTGATTGAGGAGAACATAAGGTTGGGGCCCGCTTGGTTCGGCCTGTGGCAGCGGCATATCTGAAGTCTTGGCTAAAATTCTGCACAGCGCGATGTGCGGTGTCTATTACGCCTCGTTTTTCTATATTCTGTATGACCCTCAAAAGTTCTGGCGGCTCTCTATCTGCAATGGCTGGATTGTCCAGATACGGTAATTTCTCCGCTACAAATCTGCTCAAAGTAGTTTCCTCTTTTGCCTGTTTAAGAGCCTTATTGGCATTCCGTCGCTGAGCGGGATCAACAGCATCAGCAACCGGCTATGTTGCATCATCAAGCCGTTGCCTTGTCATCTCAAGCGAGCCATCCGGATACAACCCCAGCGTTAACAATTTCTCTTTGTTCTCGAAGCTGTATTTGAAACGCCGGTAATTTTGACCCTTGGGCGTGATATGTAAGAAAAGTCCGTGTTCGCCGTGCTCCTTACGCGCCTTTTGAGTTGGGTTGGCATTTTTCACAGCCGCACTTCGCAGCCAATTTAGCTTCAGAAACTCTAAAAACTCAATGCAGCTAGTAGATAGTTGTTACATGTTTGCCGGAGTGGGCAACTTGTCAATTCTAACCCTGTCTTTTATAGTCACTGAACTCATAGGCTACCGGTACACGTGATTACTGCTAACCAATCAAAACATATTCAATTCACAATTGGGGAGACTGTTAATGGCTGAAATTGAGATAATAGGCACCCCGATAAGTAACTACGTACGAGCAGTCCGTATGCTATGCGAAGAAAAAGGAGTGCCGTATGAACTCAATCCGGTGTTTCCGCACACACCTGAGGTCACGTCTCTCCATCCAGCCGGGCAAGTGCCTTGCTTACGCGACGGAGATGTCGAGTTGTTTGAAAGCCTGGCCATTGCGCATTACATCGATAGAAAATTCCCCGGTCCGAAGTTTTTTCCAGAAGACACCTTGCAAGCGGTGCAGGTTGAGCAATGGGTTTCATATGTGAATGTGAAAGTTGACCGCTGGATCATGCGTGAATTTGTTGTACCGTCGTTGTTTTTTGATGAGGCGACAGGACCAGATACCGCTAAGATAAACATGGCCATTCCCGAGATAGAGAAGTATATCGCACCGCTTGATCAAGTTGTTGCCAGAACAGGTTACCTGGTGGGCGACAAACTCACATATGCTGACATGAACTTACTACCAATGCTAGCGGCTCTCACAATGTTCCCACCAACAAATGACTTGCTTTCAAAATTTGAAAATTTATCGGCTTATGTTTCCAAGTTGAGCGAACGGCCATCATTTCAAAACACTGCACCCCCGGCAGACTGAAGGTACAAGATCATGACACAACCTGTTTGCATAATCACCGGCGCTGGCGATGGCACAGGTGCGGCAATTGCGCGGCGCTTCACTGAAGGTGGTTATCGCGTGGCGCTTCTAGCGCGAACTGAAAGTCGGCTTCAAAGTCTTGAGAAAGAACTCGAAGGCGCGCGTGGCTATGTTTGTGATGTAAGTGATCTGGATCATTTAAAGGCAACTGTAAAGAAAGTACGTGCAGACATTGGGGCGCCGCGCGTAGCCGTTCATAACGCAGTAAAGGCGGAGTTCAAAACACCGCTAGAAGCAGATCCCATTGAGTTTGAAAAAATATTTCGCGTGAACACCACGGCACTTTTAGCACTGGCGCAATCGGTAGTACCTGACATGATTGATAGTGGGCAAGGTGCTCTCATCGTGACAGGCAATACAGCTGCATGGCGCGGCAAACCATCTTTCACCATGTTTGCTCCAACAAAAGCAGCTCAGCGAATATTGGCTCAATCCATGGCACGTGACTTTGGTCCGAAGGGTGTGCACGTAAGCTATATAACGATTGATGCGGCCATAGACACGCCTTGGACAAGACCTAATATGTATCCTGACAAGCCTGATGATTTCTTCTGCAAACCTGCGGCCATTGCTGATGAGGTATATCATGTAGCCCATCAAGATCCCTCTGCCTGGTCGTTCGATGTTGAGCTTCGACCAAGCCACGAAGACTGGTAGGCACGGCATATCGCCTGGGTAGGGTCAACTGCCCGTTTTAAGAGCTTGTTCTTAAGAGCTTGTTCCTGGAAATCAAGGCAATGCGGTAACGCGGTTTATAGCGTGCCTGATGGAAGGTTGCTGGGGCGGTGTTTTTTGAGCTAACGAAAATTTTGAGACAATAGGTGAGTAAGATGACAACAAAAATTGCAAGTATTGTTGGGGTTGGATCTCGCCACGGACTAGGCGCATCGATTTGTATGCGGGCAGCTAAAGCGGGACACCATGTTATAGTTGGCGGGCGCACTTCTGAAAAAATTCAAAAGATCGCCGATGAGATCGTTTCATCCGGGGGAGCTGCCACTGCACTTCAAGTTGATGTTACTGATCCTAATAATGTTTCAGAGTTTTTCAAACGTTTGAAGGACATTGAGGGTCAGCTTGATTTTTTCACCTATAATGTTGGAAACGCCTTCATTGATGACACATTGAGTATGGACCCGGCATTTTTCGAAGAGGCGTGGCGAACCTGTTGTTTTGGTGGATTTATTTGTGCGCAGCTAGCGGCTGACGAAATGATACATCATGGTGAGGGAACATTATTGTTTACAGGAGCGACCGCCTCCCTTCGTGCCCGCGGCCCGTTTCTTGCCTTCGCATCGGGCAAAGCAGCACTGCGCGCTGTGGCGCAAGCGTTTGCCCGTGAATTGGGACCCAAGAATATTCATGTCGGCCATGTCATCATTGATGGTGTTATCGATGGTGAAATGATTAGTAAACGTATTCCAGAATTGAAGGAGCGCTTGGGACCAGCCGGCATGCTTCAGCCGAACGATATCGCCGAAGCCTATTGGCAACTCCACCAACAGCCACCATCCGCTTGGACCTTCGAAATGGACCTAAGACCTTCGAGTGAAAGTTTTTAGAAAAATTCTTTTTCTACGCTCTGGTAAAAATCATACAGGGATAGGTATTGCAAACCCTTTTAGCTTTGTCCCAGCCCATGGTCCGCATTGGGTCAGGAAGCGACTACCCCGTTTCCAGTTCATATGGTCAGTTGCGTGCCAGGAGCTGACATTGGGGTAAATACCCGCGTTCAGCGTATTGTTCCCAGGAGCCACATTTGTACCAAAAATTCTCAGCCCTCTGATCGTCCAAACGAATGAACCAAACATTGCGCCCAAGCGACCAATAGAGGCAACTTAATAAAAAGGAGTTCTCCATGTACAGAAAACCATTCGCAATGTTCTTAATATTGATGACCTTCACGGCACCCGTGCTGGCGGGATCCAACGTGAACAATGCAATCACCACTAATGGTCGCTCGTTTGAAACACTTAAGATCGTATCTGGCTCTAATGCCACAAGAAAAAGTGACCGCCAAAAGTGCCTAGATATGTTGCTACCGCAGGATGGCGCTGATTGTCTAAAAAAATTGAAAGCCAAAAATAAGTAACCTGATAAGGGTAGGCAATTTGCCACCGCCCCCCCCAACACCGCATTGAAAACTGGCTCCGAGAGTTCGGTGATGAGCATAGCCTGATCTAGCACCCTGGTACCGGATTTGCTGTGCTCAGTTCGTATTTTAAGCGCCCCAAGCCAAGGATGAGCTCTCTCCCCTTCAAACCAAACTCCTTACTTCAAGTCAACGGCTGGCACATAGTGTCGGGAATTCTCGTTGACCAGCCCTCACTGAGTGATCCAGTGATAAAGTTTATTTAAAGCCTGTATTTGGCCCATTTTAATCTTTCTTTTTTGTTCTGGAACCAATTCAATAGTTGGATAAGATGTTTCTGCTCCGGGTCAAAACCTGTCAACAGTAGTCTACATAATATCTGTCGGCAAACTCGAAGCGGTATTTTAAACGCCAGTATTTTTGTCCCTTAGTCGTTATGAGAAGGTACAGGCCGCGATCATCAAAAAGCTTACGCGCCTTTAGCGCCGGTTTGGCATTTTTAACAGCAATATCCGAAAGCGGCATTTTGGGAGTACCTAAACTTCAGATTCATCGTATACCCCATAAAAATACCCCCGGCTGTCAATGGATATAAACAGACGCGATTGGATGCATAATGCCCAAATATCTATATATTATAATGATTTATGGATGATATTGGATTGTTGTGGATGGGATATTGGTGGAGCTAGGCGGGATCGAACCGCCGACCTCTTGCATGCCATGCAAGCGCTCTCCCATCTGAGCTATAGCCCCTTTTTAGTGCTTTAGATTGT
Organism: uncultured Rhodomicrobium sp.; assembly: GCA_964351785.1. Taxonomy (GTDB): domain Bacteria; phylum Pseudomonadota; class Alphaproteobacteria; order Rhizobiales; family HXMU1428-3; genus HXMU1428-3. Next base: position 14,082 of record CAYGPF010000007.1, on the reverse strand, counting down.
ACATTCTTATGCTTCAGATGCCCACTTCGCATCCGCTTTTTCTTTTCTTGCGCTTCAGATGCCCACTTCGCATCCGCTTTTGCTTTCTTGCGCTTCAGATGCCTAATTCGCATCCGCTTTTTCTTTTATTGGTCCTTTAGGTTTCCCACCAGAAACCGCGCTATTAATTGGCGCTTTTTAGGAGTTTGCCTTCAAAAAAGCAAGCGATAATTCGAACAAAATTAAGTTTGTTGAGAACTCAACTATAACACCGGCTCCCCGCAAACCTCAAGGTTGCTTTGTGATTAGCTTTCGTCGCCTTTGGAAACGCTGCCGCCTGGAATGATGGCCGATACAGGGTTGTCATCCTCATCTTCAACTTCAAGGAAAGTATCATCATCTTCTGTCGGAGTGATGGTTTCATCATCGTCGTCAATATCAATGAGATCATCCTCCTCTTCTATAATGACTTCACCTGCCTCCGGTTCAGCCTTCTTGGGTTCCGGCTTCACTTCTTTTACAGGTGCCCGCTTGGGTTTTGGTTCTGCCTTCTTGATCTCGAATACGGTCTCACATATCGGACATGCCGCAGGGTCGCGGTTCAGATCATAGAATTTTGCGCCGCAGCTTCCGCAGGTGCGCTTTGTCCCTCTTTTTGCTTTGTCAGCCATTTCTTGCTCTCGCTATAAACCGTTGTGAAAACTGCATGACATAAGTGCAGGCATCGTGTCAAAGCTGTTTTCCCCTGTTTTGTCAAATTTTTTTCATTTTAACCGAATTTTTTCCTCTGCCTTTTTAAATCCTCCCCCTAAATCGCTTTACGTGCGCCCGCTCACCTCGTATATGCTTTTGATCATATAAATCATTTTTTGCGGGCATTCCTTATTATGACTAAAGCACTTTCCGCGCTTTCTTCGTCTGGTTTAAAAGGCACTATTCAAGTGCCCGGAGATAAATCCATTTCACATCGCGCCCTCATTTTTGGCGCGCTTGCCACCCATGAAACCGAGATCACCGGCCTCCTTGAAGCAGAAGATGTGCTGGCGACAGCTCAAGCGCTTGAAGCTCTCGGCGCCTCTATGGACCATAAGGGCAGAGGGCATTGGCTGGTCAGGGGAACCGGGGTTGGCGGCTTTCGGGCCCCCGATGCCCCGCTGGACTTTGGTAATTCCGGCACCGCCGCGCGGTTGATGATGGGGGTTATCACCGGCCATGATTTTGAGGTCAAATTCATAGGTGATGAGAGCCTTTCCCGCCGCCCGATGGCACGGGTGCTTGAGCCGCTGTCAGAGATGGGGCTCGACTGGCAGGAAACCTATGACCATCTCCCCCTTACCCTTACTGGCGCACCGCGGCCTTTGCCGCTTACCTATGAATTGCCTGTTCCCTCAGCGCAGGTTAAGTCAGCCATATTAATCGCCGGGCTGTTTGCCCCAGGTGTGACGGAAGTGATTGAACGGGAAGCCACCCGCGACCATACAGAGCGGATGCTTTCCTATTTTGGCGCCAACATTCAGCGCACACCACTGGATGTTGGCCTCTCGATTACCATCAAAGGTGAGGCTGAATTAAAAGGCGCGCCCGTTACTGTGCCCGGTGACCCAAGCTCTGCCGCCTTCCTTGTCGCGGCGGCCCTCATTTGCCCGGATAGTGATATAACCATTGAAGGGGTGTTGCTGAACCCGACGCGCATTGGTTTTTACAAAACTCTTGAAGAGATGGGCGCTGATATCAGTTTTCTTAACAAACGGGTAGAAAATGGTGAACCTGTCGGCGATATTCAGGTGCGCAGCAGCCAGTTGATAGGCGTGAGTGTTCCCGCTGAGCGCGCGCCTTCAATGATTGATGAATACCCTATGCTTGCTGTGCTTGCAGCCTTTGCAACGGGTGAAACACGTATGCAGGGTTTAAAGGAACTCAGGGTCAAGGAAAGCGACCGGCTTGCCGCCACGGTTGCCGGGCTCAAGGCCAATTCTGTAACGGCCTCTGTTGAGGGGGATGACATGCTGGTTGTGGGTAAACGTATTGTAGAGGGAGGCGGCCTGGTCAAAACTGATCATGACCACCGGATTGCCATGAGCTTTCTGGTGATGGGACTTGGCGCCAAAACGCCGGTTGTGGTTGATGACACCTCCATGATTGCGACAAGTTTTCCAACCTTCGTTAGCTTGATGGAAGGGTTGGGTGCAAAGTTTAAATAAGCCAATTGGTTTTCGTCAGGGAAATTGGAAGACTGGCTTTTACAGCTACTGAATTTTTTTAGGAGTATCAGTCCTGAAAAACCGGTGCCCACTTTTCAGGGCTGATGTGATTACCGCGATCAGCTTGACCTGAAAACCGGTGCCCACTTTTCAGGGCTGATGTGATTACCGCGATCAGCTTGACCTG
>CAYGPF010000007.1:0-11615 GCA_964351785.1 uncultured Rhodomicrobium sp. | reverse complement strand
GTGATTACCGCGATCAGCTTGACCTGAAAACCGGTGCCCACTTTTCAGGGCTGATCTATAGGTTGCCTACCAGCAACCGCGGTTTTTTAGTTGCGCTTCAGGTTGCCTACCAGCAACCGCGCTTGAAACAAACTTTGGGAGACAAACTTGGCTAGGGATTGCCTGATCATAGCGGTTGATGGACCTGCCGCTTCCGGTAAGGGGACGCTCTCCCGCTTGCTGGCTGCTCACTTTGGTCTTAATTATCTGGACACCGGTTCGCTTTACCGTGGGCTGGCCCTTTCTGCTCTGGATAATGGAATTGACCCTCGAGATGAAAAGGCTCTGGTCACTCTTGCTCACTCACTTGAACCTTCCCTGCTTGAAAGCCCCCGCCTGCGGGCGCCTGGTGTTGGTGAAGCGGCGTCTCTTATCGCAAGTTTAGGTGGTGTGCGGGCTGCGCTCCTCGGGTATCAGCGCAGTTTTGCCAGCACCGCTCCCGGGTCTGTTCTTGATGGGCGGGATATTGGCACCGTGGTCTGCCCCGATGCTGATGTGAAAATATTTGTTACCGCCAGTACTGATGAACGGGCCCGGCGGCGGCATGAAGAGCTGTGCCTTGCGGGCAATAAAGTGACTTTTGAGGAGATAAAAGCGGAAATTGAACGGCGAGATGCCCGTGATCAGGCCAGAAATACCGCCCCATTGCTGCAATCTGATGATGCGCACTTGCTAGATACGACAAATTTAGATATAGAAAAAGCCTTGAGCGCTGCTGTTTTACTGGTGGAAAAAGCCAAAAATGACAAAAGCTAGGCCATACATGATCATTTTTTCGGTATTGGCCGCTGCTTTCGCTTAATATTTGTTTGAAAAGGCCTCCCAGCCCATTCAGGGCCGGGGGTTTGTTGGTGCATCATCATGTTGCAGGGAGCTTCCCGACATGAAGATGCGAGAACCGGAAACAGCAGTATAATTGAAACTTTAACCTGGCTGGATTGTAGGGTCAGAGACGCTATGAAGAAGGCGCCTGGCCGAGAGTAAACATCACTCACGAAATGTTTTTTTCTCTCCCTACCCCCCAAGACCCGGCTCTGGATGTTTGACATCCAGAAGATGCGTCTCTGGTTGGCTGCGGCTGGTCATACACAATTTAAAGAGAAACCTGAATAAATGAACACAACTCAAGAAGTTGAAACCTCGCAAACACCTTCGACAGAAGATTTTGCCCAACTCCTCGAAGAATCTTTTGTCACTTCCACTATGGAAGAAGGTAATGTGGTGAAGGGTAAAGTCGTTGGATTTGAAAAAGACCTCGCAGTAATTGATGTCGGCCTGAAAACAGAAGGCCGCGTTCCTTTAAAAGAATTTTCCATGGCTGGTCAGCCGGCCAATCTTGAAATCGGTGATGATGTTGAAGTGTACCTTGAGCGCGTTGAAAATGCGCTTGGTGATGCTGTTCTGAGCCGTGAAAAAGCCCGCCGGGAAGAAAGCTGGGCCCGGCTTGAAGAAAAATTTGAAGCCGGTGAAAAAGTTGAAGGCGTTATATTCAACAAAGTCAAAGGCGGCTTTACCGTTGACCTTGACGGGGCGATTGCCTTTTTGCCGGGTTCGCAAGTTGATATCCGCCCTGTGCGGGATATCGCGCCTCTGATGAATGTCAAGCAGCCGTTTCAAATCCTCAAGATGGATAAGCGCCGCGGCAATATTGTTGTCTCCAGGCGCTCTGTGCTTGAAGAATCCCGGGCCGAGCAGCGGTCTGAAATTGTCGCTAAACTTGAAGAGGGACAAACAACCGAAGGTATTGTCAAAAACATCACAGATTACGGTGCCTTTATTGACCTTGGCGGTATTGATGGCCTGTTGCACGTTACTGACATGGCCTGGCGGCGGGTGAACCACCCAAGTGAAATCGTCAATGTCGGTGATACCATCAAAGTGCAGATCGTGCGGATCAATCCTGATACGCAGCGTATTTCACTTGGCATGAAGCAACTTGAGAGCGACCCATGGAGCCTTGTCAACGACAAGTATCCGCTAGAGGCGGTTGTGAAGGGTACAGTTACCAACATTGCCGATTACGGCGCCTTTGTTGAACTGGAGCCTGGTGTTGAAGGTCTTATCCACGTTTCAGAAATGAGCTGGACAAAGAAAAACATTCACCCCGGAAAGATTGTTTCTTCCAGCCAGGAAGTTGAAGTCAAGATCCTTGAAGTTGACCCACAGAAACGCCGTATCTCACTTGGCCTGAAACAGATTCAGGATAACCCGTGGGATAGCTTTGCTGACAAGTTCCCTAATGGAACTGAGGTTGAAGGCGCGGTGCGTAATATTACTGAATTTGGCCTCTTTATCGGCCTTGATGGTGATGTTGATGGCATGGTGCATCTGTCTGATCTCGACTGGAACCGGTCTGGTGATCAAGCCGTGCAGGATTATAAGAAAGGCGACATCGTCAAAGCCGTTGTGCTTGAGGTAGACCCTGAAAAAGAACGTATCAGCCTTGGTATCAAGCAACTCAGTGATGATCCGTTTGACAGCGTTTCTGACTTCAAACGCGGTCAACGGGTGACTTGTGAAGTTACCGCGATCACTGATGGCGGTATCGAAGTTCAGGTTGCGGATAGCGAATTTTCCGCTTTCATCAGACGCTCTGATCTTTCTCGCGATCGTTCTGAGCAACGTCCTGAGCGTTTCCAGGTGGGTGATACCATTGATGCATCAGTGTTGCAGCTTGACAAACAGGCCCGCAAGATGAACCTCTCTATCAAAGCGCTGGAAATTCTGGAAGAAAAAGAAGCTGTTAAACAATATGGCTCAACTGATTCCGGAGCTTCTCTTGGTGATATTCTTGGTGCCGCTCTTGGGGGCGGCAATGCTGAGGGTGAAGAGGCAGCTGCTGACGGAGATGAAAAATCAGGCGAATAGCCTGGTTGGTTAAAAATTAAGCATGAATTCAAGACGGGCTGGTTTCGACCAGCCCGTTTTTTATATTAAATTTATCTTCTAAATCAGCTATTTGTTGCAACTTCAGGGTGTTTTGAATTACTATTCCTTCAGTGACTGTTTCTTATTAAATAATTTTGATGAACATTTAAGCGATGACACAAACCCAGAATCCTCAAACACCACCCCAGAATAACGCCGACATGCTGGTTGATCGCCGCAAACTGAAACGGCGTTTGAACAAATGGCGGGGGATTGCTCTGGCATTGCTGATCACCGGTTTTTTTGGCTATGTCGCGCTAAATGAGAAAATCGCGGCTAGTCTGGGTATTTCTGACCAGATCGCAAGAATAGAAATTTCTGGTGTCATTCTGGAAGATCATGCACGGGCGGTGCTGCTGAAACAAATTGCCAAGAGCCCTTCTGTCAAGGCGGTACTGGTTCGTATCAACAGCCCGGGTGGTACAACCACTGGTGGTGAAGCGCTTTATGAGCAGCTACGACTGATTGCCAAGGACAGGCCTGTGGTGGCGGTTTTCGGCACCATGGCAACATCTGCGGCTTATATGTCCGGTGTTGCAGCAGACCATATTGTTGCCAGGGGCAATACCATCACCGGCTCTGTGGGTGTGATCATGCAATGGGCGGAAGTTTCCGCCATGATGAACAAACTTGGCATTGCCATGAATGAAATGAAGAGCGGTAATCTTAAAGCCGTACCATCTCCGTTTTCACCGCTTGATGAGGAGGGCAGAGCGCTCACTCAGGATATGATTGATGAAAGCCATAAATGGTTTGTTGATCTGGTTGCAAAAAGACGGGGCATAAACCCTGACCAGATTCCCGGCTTTTTAAAGGGGCGTGTTTTCTCCGGGCGCCAGGCTCTCACTTACGGTTTGATTGACACAGTTGGCGGGGAGCGGCAGGCGCTGGACTGGCTTGAGGCTGTGAAAAAAATCGACAAGACTTTGCCGGTTATTGACTGGCAACAGGATTCTGAAGATCAGGGGGGGCTTTTGGGTTGGGCGAGGGCCCAGATAGCCATGATACTGGGGGGAAATTTAACACCGCTGGTCGAACAATTTACCACTTCCGGGCTGATCAGTCTTGGTTCTGGCCAACTGATTTCAAAATAGCGCCTGGAGTAAAAAATTGTTAGACTGTTCTTCGGGAAGGAAATTTTTTCAATGGGGCAAATAATGATCAAGTCTGAGCTTATACAAAAAATTGCCACTGCCAATCCACATCTGTATCACCGTGATGTCGATAAAATTGTGAATGTCATCTTTGATGAAATTATCAAAGCGCTGGAGAGTAGCGGGCGGGTAGAACTTCGCGGTTTTGGCGCGTTCACCGTTAAACACCGCCCGGCGCGTAAAGGGCGCAACCCGCGAACCGGAAAGCCGGTGAAAGTGGAAGAAAAATTTGTGCCCTTTTTCAAAACCGGGAAAGAGCTTAGAATACGTTTGAATAAAGAATACCAGGGTTAGGCATCTCTTACCTGTTTCTCTATCGCGTTCTCCAGAGCGCCGGTTCACTATGATTTGCAATTCCTGGACTTAAAACATGCCATTTGTGCTTTGAACTTGCTGTTCGTTTATCGTTTTGCTTTTGCATTGAGGTTTCGTGGTGCTGAAAAAACTGATTAATCTGCTGTTTCTCATTCCCCTGACATTGATCATCATAGCGCTGGCGGTTGCCAACCGGCATGTTGTCCGGCTTGTGCTTGATCCGCTTTCCCCGGAGGCGCCGCTTTACGCGCTGGAAGCGCCGTTTTTCATCTTTTTGTTTGTTGCCTTGCTTGCCGGGGTTTTGCTCGGGGGTATTGGCATGTGGTTTGGTCAGAGAAAGTGGCGCTCGGCGGCACAGCTGCGTAGCCGCGAAGCCATTGAATGGCGCCGGGAAGCGGAACGGCTTGGCCGCGAAGCCACGGCGTATGTTGATCATTCACCGGAGCGGGATGCGCTGCCCAGCCCTTGAGCTGGCAAGACCGCTTTTTGAGGTCTTGAGCGAACATCGCTACCGGGTCCCTGAATTTCAGATTTTCTCCCGTGAAGGGGGTATCTCCAACAAGGAATGTCTTTTGTGCAGGTTAAGATTTGCGGCCTTACTACCCCATTGATGATGGAGGCGGCGCTCAGCGCCGGGGCTGACTATGTGGGTCTGGTGTTTTTCCCGAAAAGCCCTCGCCATGTGGCGCTTGACCTTGCCAGCGAGCTTGCCGCGATTGCCCGCGGCAAAGCCCGTATCACGGCGCTTGTCGTTGACCCGGGGGATGAGCTTCTCTCCAGCATAGTTACAACTGTTCGCCCGGATTATCTGCAATTGCATGGCTCTGAGAGCCCGGCGCGCTGCGCCGCTATCAATTCAGAGTTTCAACTGCCGCTGATCAAGGCAATCGGGATCAGGGAGAAAGCGGACACAAAGGAAGCTGATTGCTATGACATGGCGGATCTTATTCTGTTTGACGCCAAAGCTGACCCCCGTATTACTGAATTACCTGGCGGCAACGGGATTCCATTTGACTGGCAGGCTTTAAAGGGCCAGAAAGAGCAGCGGGATTTTATGCTCTCGGGCGGGTTGACGCCCTTGAATGTTGTCAGCGCCATCACGCTGACGGGGGCGAAACTTGTGGATGTGTCTTCAGGGGTGGAGACAGAGCCCGGCCGCAAAGATTCCGGCCTGATTGAGGCCTTCATCCGCGCTGCAAAATCTACTGAGACGAAGAGTTAGGGACGGCTTTACGCATGACACAACAAAACAGCTATATGAACGGCCCGGATGACCGGGGGCATTTTGGCAAGTTTGGCGGCCGGTTTGTCGCTGAGACCCTGATGCCCTTGATCCTGGAGCTTGAAAAAGCCTATAGCGCTGCAAAAGAAGACCCGTCCTTTCTTGACGAACTGGCGTATCTACGCACCTATTACGCCGGGCGGCCAAGTGTTCTTTATTATGCGGAGCGATTAACCGAGCATCTCGGCGGCGCCAAGATCTATTTCAAGCGGGATGAGCTTAATCACACAGGCTCCCATAAAATCAACAACTGCCTTGGTCAGATCCTGCTTGCCAAACGGATGGGCAAAACCCGCATCATTGCAGAGACCGGGGCTGGGCAACACGGGGTTGCGGTGGCCACCGTTGCGGCACGGTTCAACCTTCCCTGTACGGTTTTCATGGGGGCGACGGATGTTGAACGGCAGAAACCAAATGTGTTCCGGATGAAATTGCTGGGTGCGGAGATCCGGCCTGTGACGGCCGGGCGCGGAACCCTCAAAGATGCGATGAATGAAGCGCTTAGGGACTGGGTCAGCCATGTTGATGATACTTTCTACATAATCGGCACAGCTGCCGGCCCCCACCCCTACCCTGCCATGGTCCGAGATTTCCAGTCTGTGATTGGCGAGGAAGTTCGGGAGCAAATGATGGCCGCAGAGGGGCGTTTGCCAGACAGCCTGGTTGCCTGTATCGGCGGGGGGTCGAATGCGATCGGGCTTTTCTACCCGTTTCTTGATGATGCTGATGTAAAGATTTTTGGTGTTGAAGCTGCCGGCAAGGGACTTGAGGGTGATGAACATGCAGCCTCGCTTAATGGCGGTGCGCCCGGTGTACTGCATGGCAACCGGACCTACCTGTTGCAGGATGATGATGGCCAGATTGTTGAGGGGCATTCTATTTCAGCCGGGCTGGATTACCCCGGCATTGGCCCTGAACATTCCTGGTTGAAAGATACGGGCCGGGTGACGTATGACGCCTCAACAGACAAGGAAGCGCTTGAGGCGTTTCAGCTTTGCTCAAAACTTGAAGGGATCATCCCGGCGCTGGAGCCGGCCCATGCCCTTGCCTTTGTCATGCGTTATGCGCCAGGTCTTGCCAGTGATCATCTGCTGGTGATGAATTTGTGCGGCCGGGGCGACAAGGATGTGTTTGCAGTGGCCGAGCATTTAGGCGTCGAGATATAGAGCCCAGGAAGTAAATTCTCATGACAATAAAAACACGGATTGATGGCTGTTTTGCACGTTTGAAAGATGAAAAACGGGCAGCACTTGTGACCTTCATTACGGCGGGCGACCCGAATTATGATGTCTCACTGGAAATATTGCTTGCGCTGCCCGGCGCGGGCGCGGATGTGATTGAACTTGGCATGCCCTTTTCTGACCCGATGGCAGATGGGCCGGCTATTCAACTGGCATCCGAGCGGGCACTGAAAGCCGGTCAAACCATGATCAAAACGCTTGAAATGGTGCGCGCGTTCCGGGTTCAGCACCCGGATGTGCCGCTGGTGCTGATGGGGTATTACAACCCCATTTATCATTATGGCCCGCTAAAATTTGTAAAAGATGCGGCTGAGGCCGGCGTGGATGGCCTGATTGTGGTTGATATTCCGCCGGAAGCCGATGATGAACTTTGCCTGCCTGCCATTGATGCCGGGCTGAATTTTATCCGTCTTGCGACACCAACAACAGATGACGCGCGGTTGCCGGTTGTGCTACAAAATACCAGCGGATTTCTCTATTATGTCTCTGTCACCGGGATTACTGGCGCAAAAAGCCCTGAAATGGCCCGTGTGCAGGATAATGTCAGACGGATTAAGGCGCAAACAGACCTGCCCGTTGTGGTGGGTTTTGGGATAAAATCTGCCGAACAGGTGCAGGAAATTGCCAAACTTGCAGATGGTGCCGTTGTCGGGTCTGCAATCGTTAGGGAGATTGAAAATGGCGTTAATGGGGATGGTGAGCCCGTGACAGGTCTTGCAGAGCGGGTAAAATCGCTTATATCAACGTTAAGTCAGGGGTTAAGGCATTAAATTTGTGCCATAAATATAATTGTATTTGACCCCAGAAGGTAGATAATCAACAAGATGAGCGTTTTATGGCTCTCTCGAAGCTGTTATGATCTGTTTTGAGGCTTTTTAGCGCTGCAAAATATTGCGTCATCATTCACGGCATCACATTGAGGAAAGGCGTCGATCGTGAACTGGATTAACAATGTTGTCCGTCCTAAAATTCAGGACATGCTCTCAAAACGGGAGATGCCTGACAACCTTTGGGTGAAATGCCCGGAGAGTGGGCAAATGGTGTTCCACAAAGATCTGGAATCCAATCAGTTTGTTGTCCCGGTTTCTGATTATCATATGCGCATGACCTCCAAGGACCGGCTCAAATATTTCTTTGATGAAGGTGCTTATGAGGTTTTATCCTGCGCTGACGTGGCACAAGACCCCTTAAAATTCCGGGACGAGAAAAAATATACAGATCGCATCAAAGACGCCCGTGCCAAAACCGAAATGAATGATGCGGTTCTGGCCGGTGTTGGCAAGGTCAATAACATGGAAATTGTTGCCGCCTGCCAGGACTTTAATTTCCTTGGTGGTTCACTTGGCATGGCAGCGGGCGAAGCCATTGTGACCTCAATGCTGAAAGCTGTGGAGCTTGAAGCACCTTATGTATTGTTTGCAGCTTCCGGCGGGGCCCGCATGCAGGAGGGGATTTTGTCCCTTATGCAAATGCCGCGCACCACTGTTGCCGTGCAACGGCTGCGTGAAGCCAAATTACCCTATATCGTTGTTCTGACAAACCCGACCACTGGCGGCGTCACTGCCTCATATGCCATGCTGGGTGACGTGCATATCGCAGAGCCGGGCGCTCTCATTTGTTTTGCCGGGCCGCGGGTAATCAAACAAACCATACGCGAACAATTGCCTGAAGGGTTCCAGCGGGCCGAATATCTCCTTGAACATGGCATGATTGATATGGTGGTTCACCGCCACCAGATGAAAGAAACAATTTCCAGCCTTTGCCATATTCTCATGCGGGAGCCGGTGCCGCATACAGAAACAGTTGAAGAACAGCCACAGGATGACATGAAGAACGGCGCCGAAACAGTGCAGTTGGTAAATGGGGAAATTGAAGAAGGGGCGATCACACTGCCTGAGGAAGCCATTGAGACAGATGAGCTGCCCAGCGTGGAGCCGATGGCTGAACTTTCCGAAACTGATGATGCCGTTGAGGACAAAGACGGTACTCAGCCGCCCACATCAACTTAAAACCTTACACTTACAAACGAACGCTTTCGCTTATGTCACACCATACGTCCAAACAGATCCTTCAAGAAATGCGAGAGCTTTACCCGGCGCCGATTGATCTTTCCCTGGACCGTGTTTTTGCACTTTTGGAAAAACTCAACAATCCACATTTGAAACTTGCCCCCGTGGTGCATGTTGCAGGCACCAATGGAAAGGGGTCTGTTCTGGCTTTTCTGAAACAGATATTGCGGGGGCATGACCACCGGGTGCAGCATTTTTCCTCGCCGCATCTGCAACGCTTCCATGAGCGTATTCAGCTTGCCTCTTCCAAAGGCACCAGGCCTGTTAGTGAAGATCAACTGGTTGAGATACTGACACGCACTCACCTTGCAAATGGCACAGGGCCGATCACGTTTTTTGAAATTACCACTGCGGCGGCCTTTCTGGCCTTTCACGAAAATCAAGCCGACTGGTGCCTCCTTGAAACCGGGCTTGGCGGGCGTCTTGACGCTACCAATGTGATTGACAAGCCTGCGCTCACCATCATCACCCCGATTTCATATGACCATCAAAGATTTCTTGGCACCACTTTAGAGGAAATCGCTTTTGAAAAAGCTGGTATTCTTAAGCCCGGCGTGCCAGCCATTATTGGCCAGCAACCTGATGAAGCGCTCAGTGTTATTGAGGAGCGGGCCAGAGACATCGGCGCGCCGTTAATTGTGCGAGGTCAGGATTTTGATGTTTACCGCCAACGCGGGCGTCTGGTATTCAGCACCGCTGATCAACTGGTTGATCTGCCGTTACCGCGCCACCTGATGGGTCGGCATCAGATTGAAAATGCTGCGCTTGCGCTGTCTGGCGCGCAAATTCTACTTGGTGATGGTTTTAACCTCAGCGCAGCGGCAGATGCCGTTCAAAAAACCCAGTGGCCAGCGCGGATGCAGCGTCTGCGCGTCAGGGATTATTCGGAAGAGTTGCTTGATGGTGATGAGCTGTGGCTTGATGGCGGGCACAACACGGCAGCCGGGGCGGTGCTTGCGGAATGTGTTGGTGATCTTGAGGAGCGGTTACCTCGGCCGTTACATCTGGTTCTGGGGATGATGGATGGGAAGGATGCCAGAGGTTTTCTGCACCAGTTTCACGGCATTGCTTCATTGGTGATCACTGTGCCTATCCCTGGGGAAGAGAGCGCTTTTGATCCTGATATTCTCAGCGATCTGGCGATAGAAATGGGGTTTGAAGCAGAGAGTGCCGGTTCACTTGATGAAGCGCTGATGATAAGCGCATCCGGCCGGTATGATGAAGCGCGGGTTCTGATTTGCGGCTCACTATACCTTGCCGGGCATGTGCTTGGCGCGCAGGGGGCGCACCTGAATAAAGCGATCTAGTGCGCAAACATTGCGCCTCAAATGGCTTGTTTTCCGAACAGAAAAAAACCTGCTTTCCAGACACTAAAAAACCCGGCCATATGAGCCGGGTTTTCTTAATTCTCGAATAGCATAAGCCTAAACGTGTGAGTTGACCCATTCTTCAAGAGTGCTTTTCGGCAGGGCACCTGTGCGGGTGTCGGCCACTTCGCCGTTTTTAAACACCATTAATGTGGGCACAGCACGCACACCGTATTTGGCCGATGAGTTGGGCCCATCATCCAGATTGACTTTCACAACCTTGACTTTGCCTGACATTTCCTCAGCAACCTCAGCCAAAGCGGGCGCCATGGCCTTACAGGGGCCGCACCAATCCGCCCAGAAGTCAACCAAGACGGGTTCATTTGAATTAAGAACTTCTGATTCGAAGGTCTCATCAGAGACGGTAATCGTTGCCATTCAACTGGTTCCTTTATCCTATCTGAATGGGATGGCCATTCATGGGTTCGTTGACATCAACGTAAGATCGATGGCGAGAAAGTCAATAGGTTCAAAATGACTTATCTCAATAATCTTTTCTTTGGCCTCAATAATCTTTTACCAACGAAATAATCTACTCTAAAGTTTCTAATCGCGGTGTAAAATTTTCTCATACTGATCAAGAAAATGGTCAGGTATTTCCATGAAAAAGGGGCCATCTGTCCAGAGCAATGCGGCTTTTACCTGTTTTTCGGGGTAAATCTCTCTTAAAGCCAATCTGTAAGCTGCGAGCTGAGCCTGATAACTTTCCGCCACATCTTCTGGGCGGCGCGGGCTTGGACGGTTGGATTTATAATCAACAATCAGAATTTCCTTATCCCGCACCACCAAACGGTCAATCTGGCCCTGCAGCAGGATGGGGGGCTTGTCACTGCCCTTAGGCTGCACGGCAGCGATGACGCTTACTTCTGCTTTTGAACCCTCGCCAAACAGATCGGCATATTCCGGGGCACTAAGGATCGTCAGAGTTTCCCGGATGATGGCCTCTCTGGCTTTTTCTGTTAATGCAGCACCGTGCGCCTTAGCGAGGGTTTTTGCCACTGTCTCTCTGTCATCAGTTTTGATGTCAGGGAGGTATTCCAGCAAGGTGTGGACAAGGCGGCCGCGGATAAAGCGGCCATCAGAGCCCAGTTTGAGGGGGCTTGCCAAAGCTGGCTCTTCAGGCAATTTATCCTCGTCATTTTCCGGTGTTTCATAGGGGAGAATGAATGAGGGGGCAACGGGAATGGTCCGGTGTGGTTCTGCGCTGGCCGGGGTGGTGG
>CAYGPF010000006.1:8973-224129 GCA_964351785.1 uncultured Rhodomicrobium sp. | reverse complement strand
ACAGCAACCCCTCCCGGTAAAGTTCCAGATCACCTTCAAATGGCAGGACAGTGCCATCCTCAACCAGCCAAAGCCGGTCAACGGTCGCCTCCAATAAATGCCGGTCGTGCGAAATAATCACCACAGCGCCTTCAAAATCATTCAGCGCCTGCAGCAGCGCTTCACAGCTATCAACATCAAGGTGGTTGGTCGGTTCATCAAGAACCAGCAGGTTTGGCCCGTGAAAACTTGAAAGCGCAAATAACAACCGGGCTTTTTCCCCGCCGGAAAGGTTCTTGGCTTTCGTGTCTACCCTGTCCGGGCCGAACCCGATGGCCGCGCATTTTGCCCGTTTCTGAGCCTCCGTTGCGCCCTCCATTAAGGCAGCAATATGATCATAAGGCGAATGGGCAGGGTTAAGTTCATCAAGCTGGTGTTGGGCAAAGTAGCCTATGCCGCACTTCTTCGAGATTTTTTTAAACCCGGCTTGTGGCTGCAATTTCCCGATCAGCAATTTTGCAAATGTTGACTTGCCATTGCCGTTCGCACCCAAAAGACCAATCCGGTCATCAATATCTATGCGCAGATTAAGGTCCTGCAAAACTGGTTTTTCATCATAGCCAACAGAGGCCTCCTCAAGCCGCAGTAACGGGTTACCCAGCCTGGTTGCAGGGGAGGGAAAAACAAACGGCGGCACCCGCTCTTCAATTTGCGTGGCGATGGGCTTCATTTTGGCCAGAACTTTCAGGCGGGATTGCGCCTGTTTGGCCTTGGTTGCCTTTGCCCGGAACCGGTCAACAAAACTCTCCAGCCTCCGTCTGTCATCGTCCTGTTTTTTCTTCAGCGCGAGGTCAAGCCGCTGCTGCTCGCGCCGCTGGGCTTCAAACTGATCATAGCCCCCGGTATAAAGTGTCAATTTCATATTTGATAAATGCAGAATATGCGTCACTGATTTGTTTAAAAGCTCCCGGTTATGGCTGACGATTAATGCGGTATGAGGGTAAGAGCGCAGAAACTGCTCCAGCCAGAGGGTGCCCTCAAGGTCGAGATAGTTGGAGGGCTCATCAAGCAGCAGAATATCAGGTGCTGCAAACAGTGCCGCGGCCAGTGCCACTCGCATACGCCACCCACCAGAAAAATCAGAAGCGGGCTTTTGCTGGGTGCTCTCATCAAAGCCAAGCCCGGCAAGGATCGCAGCAGCGCGTGCCGGCGCGCTATAGCCGTCGATATCGGACAGGCGAATTTGTATTTCACTGATACGTGTCGGATCAGTGGCTGTCTCAGCTTCAATAAGGAGGCTCGCCCGCTCAAGGTCCGCAGCCAGCACAATATCAATTAAAGCCTCACTGCCAGCCGGCACTTCCTGCGCCACATGACCCACGCTCTGGTTTTTTGGCCAGGCAATCTGTCCGTCATCAAGAGCCAGATCACCAGAGATAAGTTTCAGGAGGGTGGTCTTGCCTGAACCATTTCGCCCGACGATACCAACCTTGTGCCCGGCCGGGATGGCAAGGCTCACATCATCAATCAACAGACGGCCTTCAATGCGGTAACTGAGATTATTAAAATGTAACATGACGTCAGATTGTTCCTGCAAAAACAGATATCACTAACACTATTCCTGGCTTGAGCACCAGACCTGCCAGCTCACAGAGGAATTATGAAAAATTCATCGCAGCTAACCTTATTCATATGGCAAATTGGCAATATTATTGAAAATAATATAAGCAAGAATCTACTAGAAGGTAGAATTGCCCGAGATTTGAATGTAAGTTGAGTGTCATCAATAACGCCAGTGAGCGTCTGCGGCAACCATATCAAACCGTATCAATTGAAAATAGTCTGATTATAAAAATAAGAAGAACAGACCATTGTTATGTGTAAGACCTCTCTAAGCTTGTATGTGCAATAGCGCGCATCCCACAGAGCAGACAAGTAAGACCAATCAAGAACAAACGATCAATCAGGTGAGAACACTTGATCAGACAAATAAGCGGTTTAAGGAGCCACGATTAGATGGAAATAATGAAAGAGTTCAACAAACAGTCCCGTGCAATGATTGTCGGCGCTTTTTCTTTGGCGATGATATCTGGCATCCAATTGACCAATTCGGTGGAGGTATATGCTGGTGAGCTTCCAAAGGATGTGGTGAATTCGGTCATGTGGGAGGACATTGCGAATGACCATCTCCTAAGTGACAAGGCAAGCAGTGGCAAAGTGGTAATGGATAAACGCATCCTGCTGCATACACCCAAAAAAGCAGAAGACCAGATGAACATTCCAATTCATGTCGATGCCAGAGCCATTCCAAATGTTAAGAAGATCGTCCTGCTTGCTGACCTGAACCCCATTCCAAGAGTTCTGACATACCTTCCAAAAAAGGCGGAACCCCGCTTGAGTGTTCGCATCAAGATTGAGCAGGGCACCCCCATTCGCGCCGCTGTGCTTGATGATAAAGGTGTCTGGCACATTGCAGCCAGATACATTGACACTGCCGCAGGCGGAGGATGCTCCCAGCCAGCCGTTGCCCACGGCCAGGATGACTGGTTCAAAAATCTCGCCAAAGTAAAAGCCCGGGTCTGGCGGGAACCTGCTAAACAGACAACCAAAATGCGCCTGAGTGTCAAACACCCAATGGACACGGGCCTGGCACCGGGGCACCCGGCTTTTTATATTGAAAAATTAAACCTCAAGACACCTGGCGGTGAAATGCTTGGCCAGCTTTTTCTTCATGAACCTGTTTCTGAAAATCCTACACTGACCCTCTTTCCAAAGCTGAAAGCCTCGACAAACAAGGTTATCCTGAAGGGTAGGGACAATCATGGAAACCTGATCAAAGCGACAGTGCCAGCGCCCTACCACTCCTCAAAACTGCAATAAAGCAGATTGGGCGTGGGTTCTTCAAAGCGCTAGCAGAATAAATGCCTGATAATAAAAAAGGACTGTCATGGAAAAGAGCCGCCGACAATTGTTAATTGGAGTTGCTAGTTATTTTGCACTCCCGGTCCTGCCGGTCTGGGCCAGCCGCCTGGAATATAACCTCAAGGCCATAGGGGTTGCGGAAAACTCATATATGATCATGGGAAAACGAGAATATTTCACCATGGAAAATGGCGGAGATATCGTCAATGTTGGGTTTATTGATACCGAAGATGGCATAGTCCTGATAGACACGGGCCCCTCAAGCCAATATGCCATGACATTGAAAAAACTGATCACAAAGATAACAGGTAAAGACGTTATCAGAGTTTACAACACGCACTTTCATCCTGATCACTGCTTTGGAAATGATGCTTTTAATCCAAATCTCATCGCGGCTCTCCCGGAAACCATCTCTGGTTTGAAAGACCAGGGGGAAAATTTCAGGGATAATCTCTATCGGATGCTGGGTGACTGGATGCGCGGCACCAAACTGACGTTGCCGGGTAAGCCAATCGAGACCAGTATGGAAAAGTTTGGCAGCCACCGCCTTGAGATGATCCCCTTAAGTGGGCACTCAGACGCAGACCTTGCCATATATGATCATAAAACCGGGGTCATCTATTCCGGTGATTTATGTTATCTGGACAGGGCCCCGGGGACCCCGCACGCCAATCTGACAGAGTGGCACCGGTCATTGCAAGAGCTACGGAAAATCCCTTACAAAATGATCATGCCGGGTCATGGTCCAGCAGACTATAACAACCGCTCCATTGATCAGACAGACCATTATCTGACATGGTTGGAACAGGAATTGGTCAAGTCTGTAAAGAGCGGCAAGGATATGATGGAGGCGGCACAAATGCCAATTCCCGCAGAATTCCAGTCTATCGATGTGATCCATGGCGAGATTGAGCGCTCGGTTGCCCATTTTTATCCGGCATTGGAGGAAAAATGGCTACCGGATATTATTGAATAGGCGGAATTAAAAATTTAACGGAATACCTTGCTTGCCCCGTCTATGCCCCCTCTGACTGACGTGTTCCTTGTGGGCAGGCAAGTCATTTTAAGCCTACTGGTGGCTTAACTTAAGGGGTGTAACTGTTGGACATTACAAAATGTGATTGGTAGGGAATCTTTTAATAGGTTATGCCTTAATCTACCAATAGGTAGAATTGCCATTATATTCATCACTATGCTATTATAATAGGTAGCGCTAAACGTATAGAATAACAAAAAAACGAATATCATGAGTTGAGCAGACAGCGGCCTTTATAAAAAGCAACAATAAAAACAGGCTGTATATTTAAAAAGGAACCTCGGATGGATTTTATGAATCAAGCGGCTACAAAAATTATGAAAGCGATGAGCGCAATCATCATTCCTGGTTGCCTGGCCATCACCATCATGCTGAGCCCGGGGCAGGCTGTTTCTGCCAGCGAGTTACCGAAAGACATTGTCAACTCTGTCATGTGGGAATTTGTCGCCAAAGAATTTCTTTTGAACGACAAGGCAAGCAGCGGAAAAATCCTGATGGATGAGACCATTTTGGTTGAGACACCTAAAATCGCTGAAGATCAGATGAACATACCCGTCCATGTAGATGCGAGAACAGTGGAGGATGTAAAAAAGATCGTCCTGATCGCAGATCTGAACCCGCTACCTAAAATTCTGACATATCTGCCAAAAAATGCGGATGCCCGCCTTAGTGTGCGCATCAAAATCGAGCAGGGCACACCTGTCCGTGCCGCCGTACTTGACGGCAAAGGCGTCTGGCATGTTGGCGCTACATTTGTCGATGGTACCGGCGGTGGCTGTTCTCAGCCGGCGCTCGCCCATGCGACGGATGATTGGGTGAAGACACTGGCGGAAGTGCGCGCCAGGATCTGGCGGGATACCGCAAGTGAAACAGCCACAATGCGCATGACCATCAAACACCCGATGGACACAGGCCTTGCAAATGGCATTCCGGCATTCTTTCTCGAAAAGCTGGATATAAACACCCCTTCAGGCGAACTGTTGGGCCAGCTTTATATGCATGAGCCGGTTTCAGAAAACCCGACGATAACCCTGTTTCCCAAATTAAAAGCCTCAACAACCAATGTGATTGTCAAGGGCAAGGACAATGAGGGAAATCTGATTGATGTAACGGTACCGGCACCTTTCCGGTCTTCCAGTTTGCAATAGAAGGGGCCACGCGCCACAATCTGACCCGAGCCGAGCCGCTTAAGAAGCGCGACAAACCTTGATATCGGGGCAAAGCCTTTAGAGGCCAATGCATTAAAGGGACAATCATGAACAAAAACCGACGCCGCCTGTTACTGGGCGCAGCCAGTTACCTTGCCTTGCCAAAACTCCCCGTCTGGGCAAACCCCTTCGTCTATAATCTGAAAGCCATAAGCATTGCGGAAAATTCCTACATGGTGATGGGGAAGAAAGAATATTTCACCAAGCAAAATGGCGGGGATATCGTCAATATTGCTTTCATCAGCACGGAAGAGGGCGTTGTCCTGATTGATTCAGGCCCCACCAGGCAATATGCCGTCACTCTCAAGGATCTGATCTGGAAAACAACCGGCAAGGATGTTATCAGGGTGTATAACACCCACTTTCACCCGGACCATTGCCTCGGTAACCAGGTGTTTGGCAAGGATAACATAGCAGCCCTGCCCAAAACCATTGCTGGGCTGGAACAATCAGGCGAAGGTTTCTCTGATAATCTCTACCGCCTGCTGGGTGACTGGATGCGCGGCACCGAACTTACCATTCCTAGCAAGGAAGTTAATTTCAGTTCAGAAAAATTTGGCTCACACCGCCTCGAAATGATCCCGATGAGTGGGCATACAGATGCCGATCTTGCAATTCTCGATCATAAAACCGGGGTGCTCTATGCAGGTGACCTCTGTTTCCTTGACCGTGCCGCCACGACCCCCCATGCCGACCTTCAAAAGTGGCATGCTTCTCTGGATGCGCTGGGCAAAATACCGCACAAAGTCATTCTCCCCGGACATGGCCCTGCAGACAGAACGGATCGCGCCATCGAACAGACGGATCATTACCTCAAATGGCTGGAGGAGCAACTGATCGACCATGTGAAAAATGGTAAGGATATGCAGGAGGCCTCAAAAATGCCGATTCCGGAAGAATTTCAATCAATTGCAGTGATCCGCGGCGAGATCGAGCGATCAATCGCCCATCTCTACCCCCGAATGGAAGAAAAATGGCTTCCTTTGGTCGGGCAAGGGGAAAAATAAGTTACTGTTTTAATTGAACAAAATTGAATCTCTCAGAAAAATATCAAAAAATCTAGACTTATTGCCAATAAAAGGGTTGAAAAAGCTCAGGTAATTTCTACTGTTAGTGGCCAAGTCTTTTGGAAAATGAATTGATCATTTTGAAAAAAATGACCAATCCAGCCTTCAATAGGTTTTTGAAGTTTCAGAGTAAAAACATCGCAATCAAAATTGTGATCGATTATTCTAAAATCTCTCAAACGAAATTTGGTAGGAAGAAGCTCATTAGTTCGGCAGGTCCGGAATTATATATATTCTGGGTTATAGCCAAAATAAATGATCAATGAGTGCTTCAAAGGACGAAGCTTATAATATTAACAAGTCCTAGGGGAAGGGAGCTCAATTATGCGCCTTAGGAGAGCAATCTTTACGGCCGCAAGTATTCTTGCAATTGCAGCCATCACACCAGCTCAAGCAGCCGGTGTTACAATGGATGATATCCTTAACGATCACAAAACTACAAATGACGTTGTAACAAACGGCTTGGGTATCCATGGCCAGCGTTACAGCACACTTGACCAAATCAATACATCTAACGTTGACAGCTTGACCCCCGCATGGGTTTTCTCATACGGCGGTGAAAAGCAACGTGGACAGGAAGCACAAGCTGTTGTTTCTGACGGTGTGATTTACATCACAGCATCATACAGCCGTGTTTTTGCTATCGACGCCAAAACCGGTGCCGAACTCTGGACATATGAAGCACGCCTACCAGAAGGTATTCTACCTTGCTGTGACGTGATCAACCGCGGTGCGGTATTGTTCGGTGATAAACTATTCTTCGGTACACTTGACGCTCAGCTGGTAGCTCTTGACCGTAAAACAGGTAAAGTTGCCTGGCGGAAAAGAATGGGAGACTACAAAGCAGGTTTCTCATACTCAGCTGCACCACTGATCGTACCTTCAAAACACGGTCCATTGATTGTTACTGGCACATCAGGTTCTGAATTCGGCATTGTCGGCACAGTAGATGCCCGCAAAGTTGAAAATGGTGAACTTGTCTGGTCACGTCCAACAATCGAAGGCCACGTAGGTACACTTCTTGGTAAAAAATCCACAATGACCGGCAAGAAAAATGAAACCTGGCCTGGTGATATGTGGAAATGGGGCGGCGGTGCTGCCTGGCTTGGTGGCACATACGATCCTGACACCAAACAAATCTTTATGGGCGTTGGTAACCCTGCGCCTTGGAACTCTCACCTTCGTCCAGGTGACAACAAATGGGGCTGCGCACGCATCTCGATTAACCCGGACACAGGCGATATCAACTGGGGTTTCCAAACAACACCACACGACGGTTGGGACTATGACGGTGTGAACGAAGTTATCTCCTTTGACGCTGACGGTAAGAAACTTGCCGCTACAGCTGATCGGAACGGCTTCTTCTACGTGCTTGACCGTACCAACGGTAAATTTGTAAATGGTCTTGCATTTGCAAACAAAATCACATGGGCAAAAGGTCTCGACAAAAATGGTCGTCCTATCTATGACCCTGCCAACTACCCAGGTGATCCTAAAAAATCTAAAGATGGCAAAAAAGGCAAAGGCGTTTTCGTTGTCCCAAGTTTCCTTGGCGGCAAAAACCAAATGCCAATGGCTTACAGCCAACAAACCGGCCTTTTCTATGTACCTTCAAACGAATGGGGCATGGATCTCTGGAATGAGCCTGTTACCTACAAAAAAGGTGCAGCTTATCTAGGTGCTGGTTTCACCATCAAGCCTATCTTTGATGATCACATCGGCTCCATGAAAGCGATTGACCCAATCGGTGGTAAAATCGTATGGGAAGCCAAGAACAAAGCTCCACTTTGGGGCGGTGTACTGGCAACAGCTGGTGGTCTGATCTTCTATGGCACACCTGAAGGTTACTTCATGGCTCGTGACGCCAAAACTGGTAAAGAGCTTTGGAAATTCCAAACAGGTTCTGGCATGGTTGCACCTCCCATCACATGGGAACAAGATGGCGTCCAAATGATCGGCATTTCTGTCGGTTGGGGCGGTGCTGTTCCTCTATGGGGTGGTGAAGTTGCCAAAACTGTTAAATACCTTAACCAAGGTGGCAGTTACTGGACATTTAAACTTCCAAAGAAAATGGCCGCTAACTAAGAGACCTTCCTTCGGGAAAGTTTAAACAAACAAACCCGGGCTTAGGCATCGACTAAGCCCGGGATTTTTTTGTCAAAATTCCCTTGCTGATAGCCATTCATATAATAACTGATTCAACTGTCTTCCGGATGGTTTGCTGCCATCGTCTGATAAATTTCAGTACAGCCAATCAATCATGCGGAATATGTAGCAAAACACCTTGCTTCATTGGTAAAAAGTCGTATAAATGTAAGGAATGCTGATTAATGACAAGAAGTTGCATAAATGTAACGAAGGTGAATTGATCAGATAAAATAAGAATAAACAACACTCTGCAACACGTACCGAAGAGCCGTCTTACATTTTGTTCAATATCGTGGATTCCTCGGGAAAACAGCGGAGAAGTTGCGTCCCTCAGGCTTAATGAAGGCGGCATTCAACGGAACAAGCCATAACAAAAGTGGTAACGCATGAAACGCATTTTAATCGTAGATGATCACCCTCTGTTCCGAGAAGCATTGCACACAGCGATTAAGGGCGCCATGCCGCGTGTAGAAATCCATGAGGCCGAAAATATAGATGCAGCCCTGATGACATTAAAGAATGTCGGGCGCTTCAAATTGGCACTTCTGGATCTGTTCATGCCTGACACAAATGGGTTTGACGGTCTGTTGACGCTGCGCAAGCAGTTTCCCAAATTACCGGTAATGATCGTGACCGGCCAGGAAGACCGTCGCTTGATCAAGGAAGCTGTAAATTATGGCGCCAGTGGTTTCATTGCCAAAACCGCAAGCGGTGAAGAAATATCACAGGCTATATCTGAGGTCTTGGCTGGCAATATCTACATACCGGAAGATTACAACACAGATCAGCTGGATGAAGTCAGCCAGGAACGCGAAGATCTGGCGCGGCGTCTGTTCTCCTTAACCCGGCAACAACTGATCGTCCTGCGTATGCTGCGTGAAGGCAAGCTTAACAAACAAATAGCGTATGAACTCGGCGTTGGTGAAACCACCGTCAAGGCCCATGTCTCGGAAATTCTGCGCAAGATGAATGTTGTCAGCCGCACACAGGCGGTAATTGAGGCCAGCAAAATTGATTTCGACACAATCCTGAGCCAGGCAACCAGCAGCAGCCCCTGCCCACCAGAATAATAGGGCTTAAATAGTTACCATCTGGCGGTTTCTCTCGAAGGCCCGGATCACCTCTCAAGGGGGTGAATACGAAGGCTGGTAATCTTGTTCTGTTGCTTGGCCAGCACCTTGAAACGAAATCCATAAAACGTAAACACCTGGCTGGTTTCAGGAATTGTCTGAGCTTCATGGATCACCAGACCGGCTATGGTTGTTGCTTCATCATCCGGCAATTGCCAGTCCATATGCCGATTGAGATCCCGAATGGGCACAAGCCCATCAACAATCACTGACCCGTCAGTTTGCGGGTGAACGCCCCTGACATCAAGGTCATGTTCATCAGCAATCTCACCAACAATTTCCTCAAGGATATCCTCAAGGGTCACAAGGCCCATCACCTCACCATATTCATCAACCACCAGTGCAAAATGAATCTTGCGACGCAAAAACGCATTCAACTGCCCCTGCAGGCTGGTATTTTCAGGAACAAACCAGGGTTGGCTGGCATAATCTTCAAGGTTGAGCTTAGCCACATCCCATTCAAGGCTGGAAAGGCCGCGCAGAAGATCTTTTGCGTGCAATACGCCTATAAAATTATCTGTTTCAGTTTTCCAGAGCGGCAACCGGGTAAAAGGACTATCCAGAACTTCCCTGACGATATCCTCAGGAGGATCATCAGCGTTAAGGGCTGAAATTTTGGTCCTGTGTACCATCACATCGGAAACTTCAAGATCATTCAGATCGAGAACGCCGCCCAGCATGTCCCTGTCACGTTTGACAACACCGCCCTCAACATGATGCAGATCAATTGCCCCTCGCAATTCATCATGAGCAGAAATCAGGGCCGCTTCATCTGCCATCTTGCGGTCAATCAACTGCATGATATGTTGAATAACCCACTTGAGGGCTTTGGTAACCGGGCTAAGAACAATCACAATGGGCCGCAGCGTCGGGGCAACAAGAAGCGCGAGCTTATCCGGCTGAACGATGGCGATGGATTTTGGTAGAACTTCTGAAAAAATAACCACAAGCACGGTCATGGCAATGGTGGCATAAACAACACCCGCCTGGCCGAAATAAAGTATGAACAGGCTGGTCGCGAGAGAGGAGGCCAGAATATTCACAAGATTGTTGCCAACCAGAATGGCACTGATCAGCCGTTCCTGCTCACTTAAAAGCTGATTAACAAGTGACGCCCTCTCATCCCCGTCTTTTTCAAGCGCATGCATGCGCGCTCTGGAGGCTGCCGTCAAGGCTGTTTCAGAGCCCGAAAAAAAAGCCGAGCAAACCAGCAGCAAAACAATAGCCAGTATAAAGAGCCAAACCATCAATGATCTCCCATTAAAGAAAGCAAACGATCAATTCAAATGATCAAAAAATTTAAGTCTAGAGCATATCGCCAAGAAACGCCTCAAGATCAGCCGGGTCCACATCACGGCAAACAAAAGCATCGCCAATATCATGTGTGAGGATAAAAACCATATGACCGCGCTCAACCTTTTTATCCTGGCGCATTTTGAGGGCGATATCCTCAACGCCGTATGCCTGAAGGGCCGGTACATCAGATATAGTTGTTGGCAACTGGGCAGCTTCAAAATGCGCCTTAACAATGGCCGCACGGCCAGGGGCTGTAAACCCAAGCCGTTCAGAAAACTGAAACGCCATGACCATACCGATGGAAATGGCTTCACCGTGCAGAAGCTTGTCGCTATAACCCGTCAGGGATTCAAAGGCGTGTCCAAAGGTATGACCGAGGTTTAGAAGGGCGCGAACCCCATGTTCTTTTTCATCTCTCGAGACCACATCAGCCTTCATCTGACATGAGGTCTTAACGGCCCGTATCAAAGCTTCCGTGTCGTGGGAATACAGCGCATTCCTGTTCTCGGACAGCCAGCTAAAAAAGGCGGTATCCCTGATCAGGCCATATTTTACAACTTCCGCATAACCGGCACGAAATTGTCGGGGGTCCAGCGTTTTAAGGACATCCAGATCACAAAGCACCAGCAGCGGTTGATGAAACGCACCAATAAGGTTTTTCCCATAAGAACTGTTAATGCCGGTCTTGCCGCCAACAGAGCTGTCAACCTGCGCCAGCAAACTTGTGGGAATCTGAACGAAATCAACCCCGCGGCGCAGAACACTGGCAGCAAACCCGGCAAGGTCGCCGATCACCCCACCGCCAAGCGCAATAACAAGATCTCCCCGCTCAATCTCGGTTTCAAGCAGCGCATCAAGTAATGTTGAGAGCGTTTCATAGCTTTTGCTGGATTCGCCAGCCGGCAGAATAATATTATGCCCCTGCACCCCGGAAGCTTCAAGACTGAGCATGAGGCTGTTGAGGTGATGCTCCGCCACGTTCTCGTCAGTAACAATGGCGCATTTTGCATCAGGTCGCAGCCCTGATATAAGCCGCCCGGCCTCTTTTAACAGGTCGCGCCCAATCAGAATATCATAGGAACGTGCCCCTAAATCAACAGAAACACATTCGCTCTGTTTGGCCAGATCTTTTGACAATAAATGAGACCCCATAATCAGAATGACCTTTCGTCAGCCGGTTTAGCTGCTGTTTTATCAAAATGCATAAGCGCTTCAATGATTTCATTGACAATCACTTCATGCGGCACATCCCGGCTTTGTATTGTGATATCAGCCATTTCATAATAGGGGTGGCGCGCTTCAATTAAACCAAGCATCACGGCGCGTGGATCTTCGGTCTGCAGGAGCGGGCGGTGGTCACGCCGCCCAACCCGCTCCATAAGCACATCAATATCAGCTTTCAGCCATAGTGAGATGCCATGTTTCTGAATATTGTTCCGGGTCAGCTCGCTCATGAAGGCGCCGCCCCCCGTCGCAAGCACTGAAGGCTTCTGATGCAAAAGACGCTCGATGACCTTTTCTTCACCGTCCCTGAAGTAGGCCTCCCCATGCTCGGTAAAAATATCCGCAATGCTCTTGCCGGCTGCAATCTCAATTTCCTGATCAGCATCAACAAATGTCATATCCAGAAATGCCGCTATCCGGCGGCCGATCGCTGATTTACCAGCCCCCATAAGACCAACAAGCACCAATGATTTATTGGTAAGGGTATGATTGACGATATAAGCCTTGTTTTCGTCAGGCGTATTAAACATTGATCAACTGCTCATATTTCAAAGTCATCAAAGCCCAAATCATAAGACATAGCCGTTAAAACAGCCTCTGGATCTGGCCAGCATGACACGCTATTGGTTGTGAGGCCACACAATGTCATGTTAGTTTATATTGAGCAAATATTTGTTGCCACTTGTCAATAATCACGCCAACCAGCTATATAAGACCATTGGATACTGTCTGCGCAAAACGGAGCTGGTCACCTCTCGCCCCGCAAGTGCCAGGCAGGTTCCAAAAATGTCCACTTATCCCAATCTGGGCAAAGCAGGGGCGCGGTGAATAGTTGATTTTGCGGCGAGCTGACGAAAAGAGGGCAACCGGTAACATGTGGGGGTTTGCATGCCTAGCACCATACGTTTTATAACCACACTATTCTGGATTGCGGCCATTACAACCCTAACCCTCTATATTTTGGCGACGGTGTTTGAACCCTCCGCCCGGGAATACCGCCATGAAGTCTTTGGCCTGACCCTGGAAGAATAATCCATGCAGCTGATCGCTCAATTTCTGGCCATGTTAAGCGCCGAACGGGGTGCAAGTCAGAATACGCTGGAAGCTTATGAGCGCGATTTAAGCCAGTTTCAGGACGCTTTGGCAAGCAAGGGTGCAAGCCTGGATGCCGCCACCACAGATCATATTAGAGATCATCTGACCCATTTGAAAAACCAAAATCTCGGCCCCGCCTCAAGGGCCCGGCATCTCTCTTCATTGCGCCAGTTCTACCGGTTCCTTCTGGCGGAAGGTCTGATCAGCGATAACCCGGCAAACCATATTGAATCCCCCAAACAGGCAAGGCCGCTCCCCAAGCTGATGAGTGTGGAAGATGTGGAGACCCTCCTGCAAAAGGCACGAGATGAAGTGGAAAAAACCACGGGACACGCCGCCTTTCAGGCTGTTCGTCTGCTTTGCCTCCTTGAAATACTCTATGCCTCCGGTCTGCGTGTGACAGAGCTGGTCTCAATGCCCTATACTGTTCTAAAAGGGGATGATCGCCTCATCATCATCAAGGGCAAAGGGGGGCGTGAGCGCATGGTGCCTCTCAACAGCTCCGCAAGAGAGGCGCTGGAGCGGTATTTACCCCACCTGGAGGGGCATTTAAAGGAAAAACACCATCCAAAACAGCCCGTAAGGCAGCCCAAATGGCTGTTTCCCTCGACCAGCCAGCAAGGTCACCTGACCCGCCAGAGATTTGCTCAGGAATTAAAGGCGTTAAGCGAGCGGGCCGGGCTTAATGCGGCCAAAATCTCCCCCCATGTGCTGAGGCATGCCTTTGCCAGTCATCTTCTTGACAGAGGCGCAGATCTCCGGGCCGTACAGCAACTGCTGGGCCATGCAGACATATCAACCACCGAAATTTACACCCATGTGCTGGAAGAACGGTTGAAAGCACTGGTAAACGCACATCATCCATTGGCAAGTGCGGTAAAACCCTTTAAAAATCGTTCCTGAACATGGTATAAGCCCACCAGAATGTCCAATTGACACACAGGCGCAACTGCCGTCAATTTGAGGGATTAAGAAAGAAAAGAAAGACGAAAGCTCTTTCAGAAACTTCATGGTAACTTATCCCTCTGTTCTCACCCCTTTCAGGGGCGATGCCACGTCTCCTGGCAGGAGCAAAGAACGGGGCGGGGACAATAAACAGGAACGTGAAGCGGAACTGAGCGAAAGCGTAAAATAAGGGTTTTGAATGCGTACATATCTTGATTTTGAGAAAAAAATCGCTGAACTCGAAAGCAAAATTTCAGAGCTGAAATTCATTGCAACCGATACAGACGGTGACGAGGAAGCCAGCACGGTTTCCATAGATGATGAGATCAGCACGCTCGAAGAAAAAGCCCGACAGGCCCTGAACGATACCTATGCAGGCCTGACACCCTGGCAGAAATGTCAGGTGGCGCGTCACCCGGACCGCCCGCACTGTATGGCATATGTGGATGCCTTAATCACAGATTTCACCCCCCTTTCCGGTGACAGGTACTTCTCTGATGATGATGCAATCGTCGCTGGTATAGGTCGGTTCAGAGGTCGTTCTGTTGTCGTTCTGGGTCATGAAAAAGGCGATGATACCAAAAGCCGTCTGAAACATAATTTTGGCATGGCACGCCCGGAAGGCTATCGCAAAGCCGTCCGGTTGATGGAGATGGCGGAAAAATTTCGCATGCCGATCATTTCCTTCGTGGACACTGCCGGCGCGTTTCCAGGTGTGGGAGCCGAAGAACGCGGCCAGGCCGAAGCCATCGCCCGCTCAACAGACAAATGCCTGGAGTTAACAGTGCCCATGATCACCCTGATCATAGGGGAGGGCGGCTCTGGCGGGGCGCTTGCAATTGCAACCGCAAATCAGGTCCTGATGCTGGAACATTCCATCTACACGGTCGCCTCACCTGAAGCAGCAGCCTCCATCCTTTGGCATGATTCAACCAGGGCCAGGGATGCGGCTGAAAATATGCGTATCACCGCACAGGATCTGGATCAGCTCGGCGTAATTGATGGCATCATAACCGAGCCGATAGGCGGCGCCCACCGAAACCCGGAAAAAACAATTGAAAGCGCCGGCAATGTCATAGACAAACGCTTGCAGATGTTTGAAGACCTTCCAGGGGAAGAAATACGCCGCCGCCGACAGGACAAGTTTTTATCCATTGGTAAATCCCTGCAATAGCCTGTGCCATGGCCCCTGAAAAACATTTGTACGGTAATTGACCCTTTTGATATCCCTGTGGGCAAAAGAAATGGGCAATTGTCTTGAAAATGCCCGAAAAATCAGCCATTTAATAACGTGTGTCTGCCATAGTTGGAAAGCCCACAAACCTTCAAAAAGCCCTGAACAGGGGCAAAACAGGGTGTTGCAACAGATAAGCCTGATCAATTAGGTGTGATAACCGCAGCCTTTTAAATGCAGGCTCAAGCGAATCACTTTAGGTCTACTAAAGAGAGTATGAGTGTCCAGAACTGGGCCAAATATATAACAAATTCTAATTATAATAAGGACATATTCAGCGATGTCCTTTGTATTTGGCAGGCTTTGAGTCAGACTATGAAATTGAATATATGACGGCCAGAAACAAGGCGTTGTTGAGAAGGCCAAAATATTGAAAATAGTGAGTAATACTGTGTTTAAAAAATAACAGATTGAGACAGTTATTCAGATAGTTATTAAGGGTGACGAAGACGGCCAATGGTAAAAGAAACCTGGCAAATCTACAGTATCAAACGATTAAAGACCCTTTCGTCCGGCAACAGGCGAGGTCTATCACTCGTTATTTGTTGTCTCGCGGCTCTGTGGCTGGCCGGGTGCAGCCAGGCGGTTGATACGGCCTCAAATAATTACAACGCCCATATGAGCCCCATCCCGCCTGAAACCCAAAAACTCATGCTGGCAAAGGAAATGCGGTTAAGCGCACCGATCTTTATCCGCATTTACAAAAAAGAATCTGAGCTGGAAATCTGGAAACAGAAAGATGATGGAATATTCCACCATTTCAAAAGCTATCCGATCTGCAATTGGTCCGGCAAGCTTGGCCCCAAAATCAAACAGGGCGACAAGCAGGCCCCGGAAGGTTTTTACCGCGTGAGCCGCGGGCAGATGAACCCGAACAGCAAATATCATCTCTCATTTAACCTCGGCTATCCAAACGCCTATGACCGGTCAAAGAAACGCACTGGCGCCAACCTCATGGTCCATGGTGATTGCAGCTCAGCTGGGTGCTACGCCATGACAGATGCCCTCGTTGAAGAAATTTACGCCATAGCACGGGAGGCCTTTGAAGGCGGGCAAGCTTCCTTTGATGTGCACGCCTATCCCTTCCGAATGACCAGCAAGAATATGGCGCTGCATCGTAAAAGTCGATGGATCAAATTCTGGCGACAGTTAAAAATTGGCTATGATCAGTTTGAGCTCACACGGATGCCACCCAAAATCAGAGTGTGTGAACAGCGTTATCATGTAAATCCGGCATTTGCTGATCTTGAATACCAGATCAATCCGGCCGGTCCCTGCCCAGGGAAGCCCGGATTCAGGCGCTACAGGCGGCCGGACCTGACCATCGCCCGCCGCAAAAAGATTACAGATCCAATCGGTTCTATCATTGGTGATGATCATGAAGCGACCCACGATCCAGGCTTTGATCAGCTCAGTCTTCCTGATGACATATTTAGTGATGATCTTGGAAGTTTAAGAGACGGCATTTCAGATTAAATGCCAGAGCTTTAGGGGTCGTAGATGGCAAAAAGAAAAAGCAGTGGTTTGTTCTTTTTTGTAGTCATGACACTCTGCGCATCACTGGTCTTTGGCTTTCTGACAAGATCAGGCCAGAAAACACTGGATTATTGGCAGGACCGTTACCGCACCAATCTGAACTGGGTTTATTACAAACTGGGCAGACCTTTGCCCGGCACCCCGGACCTTGCAAAATTATCTGAGCGCCTTAAGGAAAAAGGCCTCAAGCGCGGGGCGCCGCTCTTCATGCGTGTCTTCAAGCTGGAAAATGAATTGGAACTCTGGATGATGGGCAAGGAAGGCTTCAAGCTGTTTGCAACCTATCCCATTTGTCGCTGGTCTGGCCGTTTGGG
This sequence comes from uncultured Rhodomicrobium sp., assembly GCA_964351785.1. Taxonomy (GTDB): domain Bacteria; phylum Pseudomonadota; class Alphaproteobacteria; order Rhizobiales; family HXMU1428-3; genus HXMU1428-3. The sequence continues at coordinate 206,995 of CAYGPF010000006.1, read as the reverse complement.
CCCAAAGCAGAAAGAAGGAGACAGACAAAGTCCCGAGGGTTACTACACGGTCCAGCAAAAACAACTCAACCCCAACAGCCGCTGGTACAAATCCTTTAATCTTGGCTATCCCAATGCCTATGATAAAAGTTTCAACCGCACCGGTTCTTTCCTGATGGTGCATGGTGGATGTTCATCCATCGGCTGCTATGCCATGACCAATCCCGTGATGAAAGAAATCTGGGAATTGGTTCGCGCCACCTATCGTGCCGGACATAAAAGCTTTGCAGTTCACGCGTTTCCCTACCGCATGAAACCGCGAAATATGCGTGTCTACCGTAACCCGAAGTGGCAAACACTGTGGGATGATCTGGAGGTGGGGTATAATTCTTTTAATGACACGCACATTCCCCCAAAGGTCACAGTTTGCCAGAAGCGCTATCACATAAAGCCCGGAACACTGGCTGAAAAAACCTATGAACTGCCCGTAAAAGAAGAATGTTCAAAGGATGAAATCAGCCAGCAGGCCGCTAATTAAGGCTTTCAATTAATGATAGGCCAGATTCCAGTATTGCCGGGGCGTGCAGCACCTTGGAAATGATCAGGATGTGAATACACCAGAAAACGATTGCCACCATGTACATGGCAAAATAGACAAAGGGAAAGGCCCCCGCGGCATTTTTCCCAGGATACGTATTCTGAATGAGCTGAAAATCCAGCTGACGCTCAATCCGCTTGGCTTCTCTGATATAGAGTTTGATTTGCCGTGTTGTACGCCGGTCAAACAGCGCGGAAAAAATCAGCAGAACAACAACCAGCAATGACGCAATCACCTTGGTCGCTGGCGACTCGAGTGTTTTCAGAATAATCGGATAAAGAATGCTGTTGATGGCAATGACAAAGCCAAACAATTTGGCTTTATGGTCAAGAAAATATCTAACGTTAACGAGCGCCTGTTCATATTCGACCGGACGCTCCAGAATGGTAATCTTTTCCATGGTGTACGCAAAACCCCCAAAATAAAAACACTATCCCAAATCTAACCCCATACACGCATAAGATGCCAGAGCCGACCAAAATGGCAAGTGGCGGATCAAAAAAAAATCAATCTGTTGCCAATGCCGCACTGATATGTCTTGCCGAAAAGAGCGTGTGATTTAGACGTGATCCCCTAATCAGAACGGCCAGAAAACAATGATCGCCGGCACTGCAACCACAATAATCAGGATCTCCAGCGGCAATCCCATCCGCCAGTAATCGCCAAATTTATAACCGCCGGGGCCCATTATCAGCGTATTGTTCTTATGGCCGATCGGCGTGAGAAAGGCACAGCTGGCAGCAACGGCAACCGCCATCAAAAACGGATCGGCGCTGACATTCAGCCGCTCAGCAAGGTTGACAGCTATCGGCGCGGCAATCACCGCAGTTGCCGTATTGTTGAGAACGTCCGAAAGCGTCATTGTCACCACCATTAATATGGTCAGAACCACCACAGGGCCAGCCCCTTGCGTAACCGAGAGGATCCAGTTGGCAATCAATCCCGTACCTCCCGAGGCCTCAAGTGCCGCGCCAATAGGGAGCAGGGATCCCAGCAAAACAATAACCGGCCATTCAATGGAATCATAAAGTCGTTTGACGGGCACAATATTAAACGCAACATAGGAAATTGCCGTCAGACCAAGTGCAAAGGGGAGATAAAGCACACCAAAGCTGGCCAGCATAATAGCACCGGCAAAGAGAGCAACCGCCAGTAGCGCCTTGTCCCGTTTGATAACCTGCAATCCACGCTCTGCCAAAGGCAGACAACCAAGCCAGGTGGAAATTTCCGGCAAGCGCTCACTTGGCCCATAAAGCAAAAGTATATCACCCGCCTTGATTTCAGTGCGTCGCACACGCTCAACGATGCGCTGGCCCTGACGGGAAATGCCCATTAACGTCACGTTGTGCCGGTATAGCAGACGAAGGTTGAGAGCGGAGCGCCCCTCAATCCGCGCCCCGGCCGGCACCACAACTTCCATAAAACCAGTCTCTGCTGAAACCAGTTTCCCTTCATGTTTTTCAGAACCAACAAATTCCACCCCGATCAAACCTGAAAGTTCTTCAATCGCTTGTGGTTTAGCCTCAACAACCAGAATGTCCCCGCCCTCAATCACCTGCCAGCCAACAATACCCGGCAGTTTATTGCCGCGCCGGATGACCCCGATAATTTGCACATCCTGGGAATTTTCAACTTCTTTGACATCGCGCAATCGTTGCCCGACTAGCAAGCTCTCGGTGGAGACGCGCACCTCAGCCACATAATCATCAAGTTCAAAAAGCGCCTGAGGTTGGTTGGTTTCTCCCCTGGCACCAGGGATCAGCCGCCAGCCAATCAGAGCCACAAACAAAACACCAACAACAGCGCAGATAAGCCCGACAGGGGCAAAATCAAACATATGATAAGGGGTGCCAAGCGCCTCCCCCCTGTAACTGGCAATGATGATATTGGGCGGTGTACCAATAAGCGTGACCAACCCTCCAAGGATAGAGGCAAAAGAAAGGGGCATCAATGTCAGCGCCGGGGAGCGCTTAGCCTTCTCAGCTGCCTGCAAATCAACCGGCATCAACAGGGCAAGCGCCCCGACATTATTCATCACCGCTGAAAGCGCCGCCGCCAGTGAGGCCATGATGCCAATATGGCTGGCAACCGTGCGACCGCTATCGATAAAGGTACGGGCAATCAGTTCAATCGCCCCGGAATTAGAAAGTCCTTTGGAAACAATCAACACGAGCGCAATGATAATAACAGCCGGGTGACCAAAACCGGAAAAGGCCTGATCTTCCGGCACCACCCCAAGGATAACCGCCACAACCAGGGCAGTAAAAGCCACCAGATCATAACGAAAACGCCCCCATATCAGGAGTGCAAAGACGCCTCCAAGCACACAAAACAATAAGATTTGGTCATTGGTCATTCTGTTGATCCCGAGGCGAAGTGAAAGAAATAAGTTTGTAGAGCCTGCCAGTTGCATTTTGGTCAGACGAGAGCCATTTCAAAACAAGAGATAACCTTACTTAGCAATAGGGGGCAAGAAAACAATTTCCTGAAGGATTTCAGAAAAAAAATCAGCCCCCGGGGCAAATACGTCCGGGGGCTCAGAACCTTTTATCTCAAAATGAGACAGGGAGACAATAATGCTCGGGCAAAATGTAAAACAAAGAGGACCCGACCCTGCTTGCAAGCACCGGGGTCTTAGGACAATTTACCGTGGCACTGCTTGTATTTCTTGCCCGATCCACAGGGGCATTTGGCATTCCGCGCCACTTTACCCCATGTCGCTGGGTCATTCGGGTTTAACTCTGTAGCAGGCTGCCGGTTTCTCACCTGAATGGCGGTGCCCACATCATCATCCATGTGGAACTCATCTTCGCCAGAAGAAAAATCAATATGGTGGGCTTCCATTTCCGGCAATTCAGCGTCGTCAAGCGAGGGCAGATCATCGCCCATGGAAAGCTCAACATGCGCCAACTGCCCCGAAACCGCTTCACGAAGCTGTGCCAGCATTGCTTCAAACAGTGTGAAGCTCTCTGTCTGGTATTCGTTAAGCGGGTCACGTTGCCCATAGCCGCGCAGCCCGACAACCTGGCGCAGATGTTCAAGTGTCACAAGATGATCGCGCCACAGATGATCAAGCGTTTGCAGAAGAACAGATTTTTCAACCTGCCTCATGATGTCCGGGCCAAAATCACTTGCTTTTTTCGCAGCCGCAACGTTGGTCGCATCGATAAGACGGGTTAGAATTTCCTCGTCGGCAATACCTTCTTCACCGGCCCAATCCTTGATAGGCGGCGTGATATTGAAGATCCGCTCAACCTCTTCTGAAAGCCCATCAATGTCCCATTGCTCAGCATAGGCATTTTGCGGGATAAACCTTTCAACCAGCTCTTCAGCCATTTGATGTCTGAGGTCCACAACCGTTTCAGAGACCTCTTCATCACGCATCAACTCTATCCGCTGATCAAAGATCACCTTGCGCTGTTCATTCATGACATTATCAAATTTCAGCAAGTTCTTGCGGATGTCATAGTTATGCGCTTCAACCTTTTTCTGGGCCTTTTCAAGCGCCTTGTTAATCCAGGGATGGATGATCGCTTCACCTTCTTCAAGGCCAAGCTTTTGCAACACCCCATCCATCCTGTCAGAGCCAAAAATACGCATCAGGTCATCTTCAAGGGAAAGAAAGAATTTGGAGGCCCCAGGATCACCTTGCCGGCCCGAGCGGCCCCGAAGCTGGTTGTCAATCCGCCGGCTTTCATGCCGTTCTGTACCAATGACATAAAGGCCGCCCGCCTCTAGTGCCTCAGTTTTTTTCTTTTCAATGTCATCTTTGATGGCATTGGTTTTCTTCTCCAGCTGCTTTTCATCATTGATACCCTCAAGCTCAGTTGCAAGGCGCATTTCAAGATTACCGCCAAGCTGAATATCAGTACCACGGCCCGCCATATTGGTCGCAATGGTCACTGCCCCGGGGCAACCGGCATCAGCAATGATCATGGCTTCCCGTTCATGGTGCCGTGCATTCAGAACTGCATGTTTGACTTTCTGCTCCCCGAGCATCGAGGAAAGCAACTCAGATTTTTCAATCGAGGTTGTACCAACGAGGATCGGTTGCTTGCGGGCCTGACAATCTTTAATAAGTTCGATGATTGCCTTGTATTTTTCCAGAGCACTGCGATAAACCTCATCATCCTCATCAACTCTGGCAACGTCTTTGTTTGTCGGCACATCAATCACATCAAGGCCGTAAATATCCATAAATTCTTCCGCCTCGGTAGCGGCGGTACCGGTCATGCCCGCCAGTTTTTCATAAAGGCGGAAATAATTCTGAAAAGTGACAGAGGCAAGCGTCTGGTTTTCCGGCTGTATGTCAGCCCCTTCTTTGGCCTCCAGGGATTGGTGCAACCCATCAGAATAGCGCCGCCCCTCCATCATCCTGCCGGTAAATTCGTCAATGATAATGACCTGACGGTCTTTAACGATGTAGTCCTTGTCTTTCAGGAACAGCTTATGCGCCCGAAGCGCGTTATTCAGATGATGAACAAGCGTGACATTCTCAACGTCATAAAGCCCGCCTTCTTTCAACAGACCAATTTCTCGCAGCTTTTCTTCTGCCCGTTCATTGCCCTGATCTGTCAGGCTGACGGTTTTGCTTTTTTCATCAATTTCATAATCTTCAGGTTCAAAGATCGGGATGATCTCGTCAATAGCGAGATAGCTGTCCGAGCGATCCTCGACAGGGCCGGAAATGATCAAGGGTGTCCGGGCTTCATCAACCAGAATAGAGTCAACCTCGTCGACAATGGCAAAATAATGCCCGCGCTGGACCATATCTCCGAGATCGTACTTCATATTGTCGCGCAGATAATCAAAGCCAAATTCATTATTGGTGCCGTAGGTGACATCAGATGCATAGGCGTCGCGCCGTTCATCATCTTCCATATCATTGACAATCGTGCCGACAGTCAGGCCCAGAAAGCGATAAATTTCGCCCATCCATTCGGCGTCCCGTGTCGCCAGATAGTCATTCACCGTGACCACATGCACCCCGCGCCCGGCCAGCGCATTGAGGTAAACGGCAAGCGTGGCAACCAGGGTCTTACCCTCGCCAGTGCGCATTTCGGATATTTTGCCATCATGCAGCACCATGCCGCCAATGAGCTGAACATCATAGTGCCGCTGACCAAGCGTGCGTTTTGCAGCTTCTCTTACCGTTGCAAAGGCTGGCACTAACAGCTCATCAAGCGTTTTACCTTCACTGACTTGCTGGCGAAACTTATCCGTCCGCGCCTTCAGTTCTTCATCTGTAAGCGCCTCAATCTCAGGCTCAAGAGCATTGATCTCCTCAACGCGGGAAGAATAACCTTTAATCTGACGATCGTTTGATGAACCAAAAAATTTTGCACTAAGGGTCGCTAGGGATACCATGTTCAAAGGCCTAAATTGTTATCAGTTCCATGCAAAATAGTGAGAAAACAGGGAACAATGTTTCACATCCTTAATATATGATCGGACTTTACGGCGGAAAAAATACGATGTCACCGGTCATACCCGCAAATCACCCGCCATGCTTAACACCATTCACCCCCCAGTACAATTAAGCGCCATCACATTGAGGGGCCAATTTATAGTGGGTAAGTGACAAGTCATACCGCAGGAAATGGGTAAAAGAGAGATAGAAACTCAAAGCTTGAATGTCAACGTGTCAGCATGAGAGAATTTCTTAGAAAAACAGCCATTCAAAGGGCGCTTCTGACGGTAAAACTTGCGTGAAAAGCCATAATATCCTAATGAGAACACAAAACACGTCTAAGAAGTGTGCCCAAAGCAAGGTTTTACGCTTGTTATCACGCAAAAAGCCTGCATCCAGACACACAAAATTTAAGAAAACAGAATTTAAGGAAGTGACAAGTGAAAAACCTGACGATTCTATTGGCCGTACCCCTGATTGCCCTAAGCTTTTCAACCACGACGCTCCGGGCAGAGGATAAAGTAGTCGCCAATGTCAACGGCATTGATATCACCGAAAAAGATATGCGTTATGCAGAAACAGAAATGTTCAATCAATTGGTGAACGTGCCTAAAAAAGCGCGCCGCAAAGTACTTATTGAATATCTGATTGAAACCCAACTACTGGCCAAGGCGGGTGATACTGCCAAAGTCGCTGAGACGGATATCTATAAGGAGCGCCAGGGGTATTACCATCGCCGCGCGCTCAGAGATTCATACTTTGACCAGCAGGTGTTTAAAGGTGTCTCCGAAGCAGACATCAAAAAAACCTATGATGACGCGGCCAAGGAACAGGAAGCCAGCGTCCAGCACATTCTTGTTAAAGAAGAAGACAAGGTCAAAGAACTGCACGAAAAGCTGAAAAAGGGTGAGGACTTTGCCAAGCTGGCCAAGGAAAATTCCGTTGATCCAGGCTCCAAGGACAAGGGCGGCGCACTGGGCTTTATCCTCAAGTCACAGGTTGTCCCCTCTTTTGCAAAAGCCGCTTTCGATCTGGAGAAAAAAGGTGACATCTCAGACCCTGTAAAATCTCAGTTTGGCTGGCATATCATCCGCCTTGAAGAAAAACGAAATCGCGCACTTCCCCCATTTGATGAAGTTAAAAGCCGCATCAAAGAAGTGCTCTGGCAAAAGAAAGCCCAGGAATTGATCGAGGGGCTTCGCAAAAGTGCCAAGGTTGAATTTGTCGATAAAGAGCTTGAAAAACCTTTAGAGACACCGCGCGGTAGCAACTAAAACCGCCGTCTGCCTCTCAGTATTTAGCGCCGCCAGTTGATTGACTGGCGGCGTTTTTTATTGCCACAATAATAGCAGGGGAGTATCACTGCCCCACAAAACAAGCGGCAATCCAGCCACTGATGAAGAGCAAAGAAGATGAAACCATCACCCTTCGCACCCAAACGCACCCAGAAGATGCCGCCCATTCAAGGGGTCAGGCTGGCCTCAGTTGCAGCCGGCATTAAATACAATACCCGCGTAGATCTGACCGTCGCCGCTTTTGATCCGGGCACGGTCGTCGCCGGAACATTTACCCAATCAAAAACCGCATCCGGTGCGGTGAACTGGTGCCGTGAAAATCTCGCCCATGGTCAGGCCGGCGGTTTGATTGTTAATTCAGGCAATGCCAATGCCTTTACGGGCAAACGGGGTGAAAAATCTGTCACGATGATAGCAGACGCTCTGGCCGGCAAACTGAAGTGCAGGCCAGAACAGATATACCAGGCCTCAACCGGTGTGATCGGCGAACCGTTGCCTGAAGACGCCATGATAAGCGGAATGGAAAAAGCTGTCATGGCTCTTGGTGAAGGCACATTTGAAGATGCTGCTGGTGCAATCATGACAACAGACACTTTCCCGAAATTCACCTGTCAGTCCTGTCAGATTGAGGGGAAAACCATCACCCTCAACGGCATAGCCAAAGGCTCCGGCATGATCGCCCCGGATATGGCCACCATGCTGGCATTCCTGATGACGGATATGGCCATTGATCAGGCCATATTGCAGCAACTGGTCTCAAAGGGTGTTGAGAAAACATTTAACTGCATCACCGTTGATGGCGACACCTCAACAAGTGACACTGTTCTGGTGTTTGCCACCGGGAAATCCGGGTTGGAGCCTGTAACAGATATGCGTGACCCGCGCATCAAACCCCTCCGGCGTATATTGAACAAGGTATTAAAAGAACTCGCATTAATGATCGTCAAGGATGGTGAGGGGATCAGCAAATTTGTCACCATCAAGGTCACGGGGGCCAGAGGCAGAAGAGCGGCAAAAAGAATTGCCCTCTCAATTGCAAATTCACCGCTGGTCAAAACAGCCATCGCCGGCGAGGATCCTAATTGGGGCCGGATCATCATGGCAGTTGGAAAAGCCGGTGAAGCTGCAGACAGGGACCTTCTGAAAATTAAAATTGGCGGCTACCCGGTAACCGAAAACGGGGCCAGAGTTGAAAATTATGATGAAGCACCTGTGGCTATGCATATGAAAGGGCACAATATCCTGCTGGAAGTTGATATTGGTCTGGGCCGCGGCCGGGCCGAAATCTGGACATGCGATCTGACCCACGACTACATTTCAATCAACGCCGATTATCGCAGTTAACCTGCTGTTAGGGATAAACCTTCCGGAACACTCCATACATTTAAGTGATTATTAAGGGTCTTTGTCCGGAAAAAATTAAGAGTTCACTGCCATGATGATGGAAAAGAAAGATCTGCCGGTACTGCTGGTAGTTGCCGTTGCTCTGATCGACCCGGATGGCCGGGTGTTGATTGCGCAAAGGCCAGAAGGCCGCTCAATGGCTGGGTTATGGGAGTTTCCTGGTGGTAAAGTTGAGCAGAGTGAAAGCCCCGAGGCCGCTTTGATTAGAGAGTTGAACGAAGAACTCGGGATCAATACAAGTGAAAGCTGCCTGGCCCCTTTTACCTTTGCCAGCCATGTATATGAAGAGTTTCACTTGTTAATGCCGCTTTATCTGTGCCGTAAATGGGAAGGCCGGCTGGAGGCAAGAGAAGGGCAAAAAACCAAATGGGTAAGGCCTAATCAGCTTAAAGGCTACCCGATGCCGCCAGCAGATGAACCACTGGTGGCAATGTTGAGAGATTACTTGTAATAGCCAGGATTTAGAGGCTCTAACTTCAAACGACGAAGAATACAACCAGGTCGAAAGTTATTTATCATGGATACCTATAACTTGGATTTTAAAACACAAATACAAGCCTTTCTGAATGATGAAAGCGGCGTTACGGCCATTGAATATGGCGTCATCGCATCCATGATAAGTGTTGCCATTGTCGCCGGCGTCTCCGGTATCGGCACCAAGGTGTTGGCAAAATTCACGACACTGGACGGTCTTCTGTAAACCTGCCCAGGCCGTTCATCATCCCTTTTTCAAAACCTCAGTCAACGAAATTTGGGCACTGCCAGGCCTCAATGGTTTCGGTTGGTCCGGGTGCGGCGCCCAGCCAAGCAGGAAAATAATCTCGAAAGTTGCGGTAACACGCCCATCCGGGTCACTGAACCGAGCGGCATAAATTTCATTCACACGTTCAAAAAATCGGCGGGAGACAGGCTGGCGGCGGCGCTGGGTTAATGCATTGCTTGCCCCCATTTTCCTAAGGTCCTGCATCAGATCCATCGCCGAGCCATACCGCACTTTCAGCACATCACGGTCAGTAACAGGCAGTGTAAAGCCAGCGCCTTGCAGCAACTGCCCCATATCCCTGACATCAACAAATGGGGCCACCCTGGGACTGATGCCGCCGAGCACTTCCTCTTCCGCCTGCATAAGAGCATGTCTCAGCTCACCTAAACTGCCCGTGCCGAGCGTTGCGCCAAGGAACAATCCATCGGGCTTCAACCCCTGCCGCAAACGCAGCAGTGCCCGGGGGAGGTCATTGACCCATTGTAAGTTGAGGGCAGAAACAATCAGGTCAAAACTGCTATCTCGGAAGGGAAACATCTCCGCGTCTGCAACAACACAGGGGGAAGAAACCCCGGTGAGAAGTGGCAGCGCAGTCTCGGTTGCAACCACTTGCTGCACACCCTCTAGGGCACCAAGCCTGGGGTTCAATTCCCCATTATGACAACCAAGGTTCAAACAGACTTTAAACTCTCGTTTCACCAGACCCAACCGGTCAATGAGGTCATCATTCACATGTCGCAGCAGAAAGTCCTGACCTTGATCGCCAAACCGTTTCAGGGCTTTCAAACGGAAATGAGCGACCAGCTCTTTATCAAATAAGGGGGGGGGCATCTGCAATTATCACCAAATCATCATTATGAGTTGTAAGCGAAAACAATTCCTGAATAAAGCAACTGGCCCTAACAAGTCCTCTCTGTCAATGCAGGACGGTCAGTAAAGCTGTAAAAGCCGCTAAAATGAACGGATCTCAAACTGTTTACGAAAATTTAATATTAACACTTCATCAATAGAAACGAGGATAGAAGACGATCGGCCCATTAGTGCGGGCGTAAAAATGGGCCTGGAGCATTTGCCATGGCAACCATTTTATATTTTCCAGTAAGAATAGTATCTGACCAGCCAGCAAACCGTGCCAGCAGAAATGCAGGCAAAGGCAGCGCCGGGGCTGAGATTATTATTTTCTCGGGCGTCCGAATAGAGAGAGTAAAGTCGGACCGCCTCCAGAACATACTGCCGGCAATCGCCGCCCGGCAGAAAAAAGACAGTCATCTTAAACATCAGGGATAAACTGGCGGCATAGGACTTCTTGCCCCACAAGCGATTTCATCATGGGGTAAGAACTATATGGACAGTACATAAATGAAAAAAAATCTCTGTCTCCATATCAGCCAGGGAATGGCGCTGGTTGTGATTGCCCTGCTGGCTGGCTGCACGGTGGATGATGATTTTGGACGTTTTCATCAATCTGAGCTGCGCCGCGACAGTGCTGACATTGTTGGTTCAATTCAGGAGAACACTGGTATACTATCCCGCAAGGCGGCCTACCATATCCCACTGACCAATGATGAGCATACCCTGCGGCAAACCTATGTTCATTTTAAAAAACCATTTTTGCCCCGGGCCAACTTAAGGGAGCCTCTGGCAACAGAGACTTTCGCCCAACACCGGACAGTTGAAAGTTTCAACCAGTTCATACGTCACCACATCAAAGCAGATCGCCGGTGGCTGCGCCTTCTCTCGCGGGCTCTCGGCCATGTTATCAGACAGGACACACAGCGCTATGAAGTGGTCGCTTCAAGCTATGATATAACTGAAAATGACAGCCGCTATATCCGTGTGAGGATAAGGGAAAATCGCGGGATAGCCCTCAGAATAGTCAAACTTCTCGACCGCCGCATCGCAATCTACGATAAACATATTGATTATGCCCGTCTGCATTACAGACAACATGAGTTACAGCCACTGTCTGCCCCCATGGATCTTTTGCGCTCAGAAATAGGTTTGTTCAAAGGCCGCTATGAAAGTTATGTTTTTGAACGCGGCACGAAAACCGACATGCATGATTATGATCAGGCGTCATATTAATACCAGCACAACAGGGAACTTTGCTTAGGGCCGAATTGCAAAGAACGAAACCAATCAATACACCTGAATAGCAGTGGTTAAACTCACTGAGGTTTGATCCTCTTGGGTTGCGGAACCGCTGTGCATTGTGCTTTATCCAGCAGCACAGAAACACGTTTCAACTGCACCTGATTGTCAACCGGCGCCCTGATAACAGCAAGCCCCTGCAGGGAAGGCACCGTGATAGGCAAACCCTGATCATCAACCTTGATATGGTCCGGCCCAAGCAGAAACAAACTCATACGCTCACGCAGGAGATCAAACCCGTCGGCTGCGTAAAAATTTCTCCCCTGGTCATCATAAAGCGCAATAGACCAGACCCCGCGCATCAACTCAAAATCAATACGAACCGGGTCACGTGTAACATCATAGCGGCAGATGGCATATTTGATATCCGGCGCGTGAAAAGCCCAAAGCTGATTGCCTTCATCAAGCTTCTTGATGATCTGCATTTCATTCGGTTTTGTGCGCTGTTGCAGTCGCCGCCAGGCATCATTTTCAGAGAGATAGGGGATCGCCAGAACCGTGCTGATATGAACGATCAGCGCCAAAACAATCGTGGCCCCCACCCATGATAAATTATAGATATTCATCAGCAGGAAACCTTCTTTATCAGCGGCAAGGGCACTTCTTTATTTTGCCCCACCTGCTCGTCAGTCAGATTTTTGCGGTAAAGCCGATAAACAAGAATGAAAGGCCCCTTGGTGCCAATCGGCAACCAGTTTTCAGGCTGGGGGGTTTGGGAAATATAAATATCAAAACCACCCTCGAATTTGATCATCGCACTTTCAGCATTGAAACTGTAGCGTTTGTAATCATTTTTAAAAATCTTGCCATTGTAGTCATAAACAGCCAGCGTCCACCATTTTGCCTCGACAGCCGGGCTCTCAACAGCATAGGTGCAGCTTGTGTGCAGGCGCCTGTGTGCGTTGTCATAAAGGGCAAAATAAGTCTGAGCAATCTGTGGTGGCAGGGGAAGTTGGCCGGTTTTGGCAATGTAGGCGCGTGTGTAAGGGTCAGCCAGCACATGCCCGGCACTTCGCCAGCTTTTCCACCCCCCCGTGCGCGAGGCGGCCAAACCGGAACCTGTACTAAGGCTGATGGATGTGATCGCCAGTCCAAGTATGATGGAGACGATGACAAAAGCCACAAACCGGAGGAAAAACGTCATTGCAAAATCACCCCAAAAACTTATCTGTTTGTTTGTGCAAACTGATCCTGACCATCGTCGCCATTGGCCTGGGTATCACCGCCAGGTGGAACAACCGGACCAAATTCATCCTTGGCCTTTTTCATCAGGTTGGTGATTTTCTTCAGAACCTTGAAGGTGCGATCAGGCATGAGTTTGTCTTTCAACTCGTCATAAACAAGGTTCGGGTTGGATTTTTTTAACAGCGCAATTCTTTTCTGCTCTTCAACCTGCACCGGATGCAACGGCATGCCCGGAATTTGCGGAATGTTCATCGAACGGTGTGCCTTGATCATATAGTCATGCCAGGTTTGCGCTGGCAGACTGCCGCCGGTGATACGCTTTGTAGGGCTGCTATCATCATTGCCATACCAGACACCAGTGACAAACTGGCCGGTAAAGCCAACAAAAAACGCATCTTTGTAATTCTGCCCGGTGCCTGTTTTACCGGCGGAATAAGTGAAATCCAGAATGGCCCGCCGCCCGGTACCGGAGGAGACCACTTTGCCAAGCATATAATTCAGGTTTTCAATGTGCTCGCGTTCGAATATCTGTTCCGGCTTGGGGCCGTCCTTATCCCGCGAATAAATCGTCATACCCTTCGAGTTGCGAATTTCAACAACAGCGAACGGGCGAATATATTTACCGCCATTGGCAAAACCGGCATAACCGCCAGTATGCTCCAGCAGGGAAAGCTCAGCCGTGCCAATCGGCATTGTACAGTTGGGGCGAACACCCTTGAGGCCGAGCTTGCGCGTATTGGCAACAATCTTCTTATGTCCGACTTTTTTCGCCAGCCACACCGGAATGGTATTGATGGATTTGGCCAGCGCCAGCTCCAGTGTCATTGTGCCGCGGTAGCGCCGGTCATAGTTTTTCGGTGACCAGCGATTACAGACAACAGCAAAGTCCCGCACCCTTGATGAGGGGGTGAACCCGTTTTCAAGTGCGGTGAGGTAAACATAAGGCTTGAATGTGGAACCCGGCTGCCTTTTGGCGTGGACAGCCCTGTTGAACTGGCTGTCACCATAATCCTGCCCGCCAACCATGGCCCTGACAGCGCCCATCGGCGTCATCGAGACAAGCGCTGCTTCAGAAACCCGCCGGGGCCGACGATTTGGTAACAGTATATTCGAGACAGCCTGATCAGCAAATTGCTGCAATTCCATATCAATTGTTGTTTGCACAGTCAGTGTAAACTCACTCTTGCCCTTGACGAGTTCGCGGGTTTCATCAAACGCCCAGTCGAGAAAATATTCAGGCACATTGAAAAGGCCTTCGCGGTCAACCGGCAGTGCCGGATTAAGCCGCGCGCCGTGTACCTGACCTTCAGTCATGAAGCCGGCCTCAACCATATTATCAAGCACCTCATTGGCCCGCGCCCGCGCCTGCGGCAGGTTGGCATGCGGTGAATACCGTGAAGGCGCCTTGAAGAGGCCTGCCATCATCGCCGCTTCTGCGAGAGTAACTTCCCGCACGGACTTGCCAAAATAAAGCTGTGCCGCCGCTTCCACCCCATGCGCGCCGCTGCCCATATAGGCCCGGTCAAGATAGAGCTTCATGATCTCTTTTTTCTCGTAATGCTGTTCCAGCCAGAGGGCCAGAAACGCTTCCTTGATCTTGCGATCAAGCGTCCGCTCAGAGGAAAGGAATAGAATTTTCGCCAGTTGCTGGGAAAGTGAGCTACCGCCCTGCACAACCCCGTTCGCGCGCATATTCTCGACGATGGCACGAAACGTACCGATGATATCAATACCGAAATGCTCGAAGAACCGCCGATCTTCGGTTGCGAGAACAGCTTTGATCAGATGATCAGGCAACTCATTAATTGGCACGGTTTCATCATGCAGAATGCCCCGATGCCCGATTTCATTGCCATACCGATCAAGGAGGGTAACACTATATTCACCCGTAGCTTTCCAGTCCCCCTTCTGGATGATCTTGAAGGCAGGCAGCGCCAGACCAAGCAGCACCAGCATCCCCGCCACGCCAAGGTTCAACCCCTCGGAGAGCACAGACGCAAAGAATTTACGAAACCCCTTGAGATGAAAGCGCATGAAAAAGCTGGAATAAGCCCGCCAAAACCGGCGCAGACGTGCCCATCCGCCATAGACGCTTGAATCAAGTTTTGAATCAAGCGCTAGCAGATTGATCGCGTGCCGCCGCGCACCTTTTTTAAACATCCAATCAGCCATTGAACGTCAATCCCTGAAAATCGCAATTCCCATTGCGATCAAATTTATGGCAAGAGAATACTATGTTAAGGTGAGAATATGGCATTCTGTCGTCGAAAACTCAATCTGTTTCAGGCGCTATACACGTATAATACACCGCATATAAGGGCAATTGAGCAGGGTGTTTTGATGTCTTCCTCCCATAGAGGGATAACAGAACAAGAACTGAACCAAACAGTAAGTTGAGGGCCAATGCAGGAACCATTTTGGGAAACCAAATCACTGGCAGAGATGAGCAAAGAAGAGTGGGAACAGCTCTGTGATGGTTGCGCCAATTGCTGCCTGATCCAGCTGGAGGATGAAAACACGGGCGAGCGGGTTTTTTCAAAGCTGGCCTGCAAACTCCTCGATATCGGCGCTTGCCGTTGCCGGTCCTATGACAAACGAACAACTGAAGTCCCAACCTGCGCCAGGGTCACTCTTGAGCTGTTGGAGACGGAAGACTGGCTGCCACCGACCTGTGCCTACCGGCTGCTCCATGAAGGCAAACCCCTCTATTGGTGGCACCCCCTTATCTCGGGAGATAAGGAAACTGTGCATCAGGCGGGCATATCCGTTCGCAGTTTTGCGAGAAATGAACGGCAAGAGACGGTCGCGGAAATTGAGGAAAAATACCTGGTGCCAAATTTGTTCAATCACTTAAAATAGGAATAATAACCTGAAATAAGAAATAAAGCCTTGACAGCGCCCCGCTGTTCAGCTATAAATCAGATATCGTCAAATAAGTCTGACAATTTTTGTAATGCCTTTGCAAGGAATTGCCATAGAGGCAGTCTTCGCAAAGGAAGCAGTCTTCGCAAAGGAAGCAGTCTTCGCAAATGAAAAAGGGTACAGGTACAGGTACAGGTACAGGTACAGGTACAGGTACTGAGCTGACCTCAAATGAGTATGTTTTCTATATGAGAGAATGCATTCAATTTTGAGCACACCATAAGGCGAGGTTTGCTAGGCACCTTTTAAATGGCCATAAACGCAGAACTCCACCCTTTAACTTGTCTCAGACTTTCACTTGTCTCAGAATTGAAGGGCTTTAGCGCCCTGACGAGATACTTTGCGGAACCAGATACTTTAGGAAACCAGATGCTTTTGGGAAAGAGACCGCCTGGGCCGCGTGCCTGGTGCGGTCTTTCTTTTTTGGCCGGCACACCGCTGCATCCACTCTTCAAAACAATTCCTCCGCTCACGAGCGGGCAAAGGGGCAGGGGGGTGAGTACAAGCGGCAATCTATCAAAGCGGCAATCTAAAATGAGGCAAAATTTAAGTGGACGCAAAGTCAAAGGCGGCAAGGCCCATTCCCTGGGCTGAAATCCGGCAGGCTTATGAGAGAGAAAAAGCCCCGGTCAAGACGATCTGCCAGAAATTCAATATCAAGGCTCATCAGCTTTATAAAGTGGCAAGGGAAAACGGCTGGCAGATGCGGGCCGCAGCGCCTCAAAAGCCAGAGAAAATAAAGCAAACATATACCAAGGCGGCAAAATCAAGTGGGCCGGTCAGTCATCAGCGGCCAAAGCAGGCACCTTGCCCCTATCAGTCCTTGAGAGAGGCCCTGGAGTTTATCACTATGGATCTAATGCACCGTATCAAAAGGCCTCGCGCTTCAGGTGAGGAAGGCTTCGAGAAAGAAGCGCGCACACTCTCCTCGCTGGTACGCACCTATGAAAAATTAAAAACCATAGAGACAGAAAGTCCCGTATCGCATAGAAGAAAAGAACAATCAGATCAGCTCACTGAAGATGAAACGACGAACCAGCGACGCAGAGACCTTGCGGCGCGCCTTGAAAAACTCATCAAAACGCTTTGAGCTGGCAAAAGCCCTGGAGGCTTTTTCATTGGAGAGCCTTGAAGCTCTCATCCATGAATGGCAAATCTGGGCCAGGGACGACCAGCTCCCACCACCATTTTCTAAAAATCACCCCAACTGGCATGTCTGGCTGTTGCTCGGCGGGCGGGGGGCTGGAAAAACAAGAGCTGGTGCTGAGTGGGTCCGCTCCATGGCGCTGGGCATAAGCCCGATTGCAAGCGAACCGGCAAAACGCATCGCCCTCATCGGGCAGACGCTGGGTGACGTCCGCCGCACCATGATCGAGGGGACATCAGGGTTGATGGAAATCCATCCCCCGCACGAGCGCCCGAATTTTGAACCCTCAAAACGCCGCCTGACCTGGCCGAACGGCTCTATAGCGGAAATGTTCTCGGCTGAAGACCCGGACGCGTTGCGCGGCCCGCAGTTCATGGCCGCCTGGGGTGATGAGCTCTGCAAATGGCCAAACCCTGACACCACGTGGAACATGCTGCAATTTGCCCTGCGCCTTGGCGAACATCCGCGCCAGGTCATGACAACCACGCCGCGCCCAACCGCTTTGTTAAAGCGCATAATAAAAGACCCGGCAACCATCATCAGTCGGTCAAAAACCACCGATAACGCCGCCAACCTGTCAGGCGCATTTATCAGCTCTATCAGGGCGCGTTATGAAGGGACAAGGCTTGGCCGCCAGGAACTGGACGGCGAATTGATAGAGGACAGGCCCGATGCCCTCTGGTCACGCCGTGAACTGGACCGATTGCGCGCAAAGCAGGCACCGGAACTTGAGCGCATAATCGTCGCCATTGACCCCCCCGTAACGGAAGGTGCGAAGGCCGATATGTGCGGCCTGATCGCGGCCGGGCTCGGGCGCGATGCCAGATGTTACATTCTAAACGATAACAGCACCAAAGGCCTCGCCCCTCTGAAGTGGGCTGAAGCCGCTATTCGTCTTTATCACGAGAGAGGTGCAGACCGCATTGTCGCAGAGGTCAATCAGGGCGGTGACCTTGTCGAGACTGTTCTGCGCCAGGTTGACCCCACCGTCGCCATCAAAAAGGTACATGCCCGGCGCGGAAAATGGCTGCGGGCAGAACCCGTCGCAGCACTTTATGAACAAGGCCGCATATCCCATATCGGCGCCTTTCCAGAGCTTGAGGATCAAATGTGTGACTTTGGCCCCGGCGGTCTTTCATCCGGACGGAGCCCGGACCGGCTGGATGCACTTGTCTGGGCGGTTACTGAGCTCATGCTGAAGGTAAGAGTGACCCCGCGCATGCGGCGCCTGAATTAACAACTGAACAAGGAAGAGTTCATGCCCATTGAGCAGAATAACAACCCGCAAAAAACCCACTGGCTGCGGCAGGTGATGGGCATGTTGTCTATTGGATCATCAGGGACGACCAAAAAAACTGCGGGAACTCATGATCTGGACAAGAAGGCAAGTATGGCAAAACCATTGATAAGCCTTCATAAATTGGGAGCCCCTCAGTGGGCACCGCGCAATTACACTGGTTTTGCCAATGAAGGCTACACCCAGAACGCCATCTGTTACCGCGCCATCCGCATGATCGCCGAGGCCGCTGCCTCAATTCCCCTGATCAGCAGTGATGAAACGGGCATAAGCGCCCAGCACCCGTTGATTGACCTCATAAAAAGACCAAACAATCAGCAGTGCGGCCCGGACTTGCTGGAAGAATGGTATGGCTATCTGCTTGTCGCCGGAAACGCCTATCTCGAACTTGTCAGTTTAAACGGTGTACCGCGCGAACTATATGTGCTGCGCCCGGACCGTATGAAAGTTATCCCAGGCCCGGATGGCTGGCCCGAGGGCTATGAATATAGTCTGGAGGGGAAAACGCAGCGGTTCCTGCAAACCCCGCCGGATGGTCAACCGCCCATCCTGCATCAGAAACTGTTTCACCCCGTAAATGACCATTACGGATTAAGCCCGATTGAAGCCGCCGCCGCTGCCATAGATACCCACAACGCCGCCTCCCGCTGGAACAAGGCATTGCTGGATAATTCAGCCCGCCCTTCCGGCGCTCTTGTCTACACGGCGAAGGAAGGCCAGTTGAACAATGAGCAATATGAACGGTTGCGAACGGAGCTGGAAGAAAATTTTGAAGGGCCTGATCACGCCGGCAAGCCGCTCCTCCTTGAAGGCGGGCTCGATTGGAAAAACATGGGGCTCAGCCCCAAGGATATGGACTTCATAGAAGCCAAGCATGTGGCTGCAAGGGAAATTGCCCTTGCACTGGGTGTGCCGCCGATGCTGCTTGGCATACCCGGTGACAATACCTATGCAAACTATGCCGAAGCCAACCGCTCCTTCTGGCGGCAAACCATATTGCCGCTTGCCGAAAAGGGCGCAAAGGCGCTTTCAAAATGGCTGCGCCCATCATATGGCGAAAACGCCGAGCTGACCCTCGACCTGGAAAAGGTGGTGGCGCTCAGCCAGGAACGGGAAGCCCTTTGGGCGCGTGTAACCGCAGCCCCCTTCCTGACACTGAATGAAAAACG
This sequence comes from uncultured Rhodomicrobium sp., assembly GCA_964351785.1. Lineage (GTDB taxonomy): Bacteria > Pseudomonadota > Alphaproteobacteria > Rhizobiales > HXMU1428-3 > HXMU1428-3. The sequence goes on along the minus strand of CAYGPF010000006.1, from coordinate 187,675 downwards.
CGCCCTTATCGGCTACCCCCCACTGGAAGATAAAAACGAGACAGGGCCAGGCAATTAAGCAACAGCCGCACCGGGAAACCAGATGATTAGCGAAAAAGATTTTGCAGAGCGGGAGGTAAAGTACGCCTCCCTCCAACTCGATACCATCAATGGCGATGGCATTTTTGAAGGCTATGCCAGCCTCTTTGGCACCATTGATCTCTCAAGGGATCAGGTTCTGAAAGGGGCCTTTCAGAAGAGCCTTAACAATCGCCCGCCTCTTGCAGTCAAACTGCTCTATCAGCATAACCCGGCTGAGCCGATCGGCATCTGGGACATCATCCGCGAGGATCATAAAGGACTATATGTCAAAGGCAGGCTGCTGACGGAAATTTCAAGGGCGCGGGATGTCTTTGCCTTGATGAAGCGAGGCGCACTTGATGGCCTCTCAATCGGTTTTAAAACCATCCGCGCACGAAAAGCCGGGAAGGGCGGCATCCGCCAGTTGCTTGAGGTCGAACTTTACGAAATTTCAATTGTGACGTTCCCCATGCACCCGGGGGCAAGGGTTGGGAGTGTCAAGGCAAACCGGAAAATGAGCGGTTTGCCAACAGTAAGAGATTTTGAGCGCTGGCTCATGCGGGATGCTGGGTTCACGCGCCGTCAGGCCAAAACGGCCATCGCCGAAGGGTTCAAATCCCTGGCTATTACGCAAGACGCTAAAAGCCAACCCAAACGGCAAGAAAGCTTTGCAAATCAATTGCAAGCCTTAACCAGACGTTTAACTGAAACAAGAGGATAGAATGAGCAAATCCACCCCCACCATTGAATATGAAACAAAAGCTGATCATCAGTCTGTTGATCCAGAAATCAACTATGCCTTTGATGAATTCATGCGCGCCTTTGAAGAATTCAAAACAACCAATGACCATCGCCTCGATGAATTAGAGAGCAAAATGGGTGCAGATGTTGTGACGGAAGAAAAGCTGGATCGTCTGAACAGGACAATCACTGATAATCAGTTGAAACTGGATGAAATGATCCTGAAATCCCGCCGCCCGGTCCAGGGAACGGCAAGGGATCAAAAACCCGCAACGCTAGCCGGTCTGCAGCACAAATCAGCCTTTGATACATATATCCGAAACGGCGAAACAACCAGCTTGCGGGACTTTGAACAAAAGGCTCTCTCAGTAGGGTCTGACCCGGATGGCGGTTACCTGGTGCCGGAAGAAACAGAAACAGCGGTAATGCAATCCCTGAAAGAAGTTTCTCCCATCCGCGCCATTGCTGGCAATCGGCAGGTCTCTGCCTCGGTTTATAAAAAACCCTTTTCCATCACTGGTCCCGGCACGGGCTGGGTTGGCGAAACGGCAGCCCGCCCGGAGACCACCTCCCCAACACTGGCCGAACTCTCCTTCCAGACTATGGAGCTTTACGCGATGCCGGCCGCTACCAGTACACTGCTTGATGACAGCGCCGTCAACATTGATGAATGGATAGCAGAAGAAGTAAGAACAGCCTTTGCTGAACAGGAGACAACAGCCTTTGTCAGCGGTGATGGCGTTAATAAACCAAAAGGGTTTCTTGATTACACAGCCGTTGCTGAGGGCAGCTGGAGCTGGGGCAATGTTGGCTATGTCGCAACCGGTGTGGATGGTGATTTTGCCGCCTCCGACCCGAGCGATCAGCTCATTGACATGATCTATACCCTGAAATCAGCCTACCGAGCCGGGGCCCGCTGGGTCCTTAATCGCTCAACCCAAGCTGAAATCCGTAAAATCAAGGATGCTGACGGCAACTACATCTGGCAACCGGCCACCCGCGCTGGCGAGCAACCAACCCTGCTTGGTTACAGCGTAACAGAGGTGGAAGACATGCCGTCTATCGGCTCTGACAGCCTCTCTATCGCTTTTGGTGATTTTAATCGCGGTTATCTGATTGTTGATCGCCTTGGATTGAGAGTTCTAAGGGATCCCTACAGCTCAAAACCATATGTGCTCTTCTACACAACCAAGCGTGTAGGCGGCGGCATACAGGACTTTGATGCCATCAAGTTCCTGAAATTTGGCACTTCCTAAGCCGTAACTATAAATGAGCGGTCCGCTCCCTCCCTCACCCTGGCCGCTCGTTGCCTGACCCCTGACCTCCCCTAACCATCATCAGGGGTCAGGCACCCTCAAATCCACCCGGCTTTAAACGTCCGGGTAACAATGACAACAACGGAGACAAGTTGATGGCTCTTCAATTGCGCTCGGGCCCGGTAATCGAACCGGTGAGCATGGCGGATATGAAAAACTTCCTGCGGGTTGATAGCAGTGATGATGATGTTCTGATCGCCAGCCTGATCACAGCAGCCCGGATTTATATAGAAACATCAATCGGCAAAATACTCATAACAGAAAGCTGGTCATATTTTAAAGATCGCTGGCCCGGGAACGGCATCATTCATTTGCCGCTCTCACCATTACAGTCGGTTGAAGAAATCCGTCTCCATGATGAAGAGGGCGCATATGAGGTTTTGGAAGCGGATGATTATGAGGTTGATGTTGTCAGTCCGGTACCAAGGATCAAACTCAGCCAATCAACCACGCCTTCAGGCCTGCCCAGAACGCTTAATCATGTTGAGGTTCAGTTTGTTGCAGGCTACGGCAGCGCTGAAGCCGATGTGCCCGCAGATTTGCGGCAGGCTTTGCTGATTCTGGCAGCCCACTGGTACGAACAGCGAGAACCCATTGGTTTTGGCGGTTCATTTAACGAAATACCAAACACCATCAGCGCCATTCTCTCAAACTATAAACCGTTAAGGCTGCAATAAATGACCCCCATTCGATTTGCAGATTTGCGCCACCGCCTCACCCTCGAGCAACCCGTCTCATCACCTGATGGGGCTGGAGGGGTCACCATCACCTGGTCGGCTCTCAAGGTGCTTTGGGCCCGGATTGAGCCAAAAACAGGCCGCGAAACATTCACCCATGACCAGATGGAAACTGTGATTAGCCACGAAATTACAGCGCGGTACGACGCAGCGATTAAACCTAATATGCGCCTCCTGAAAAACAGCAGGATTTTCGAAATTCTGGCAGTGATTAATCTTGAGGAAAAAAGTCGCTGGCAACAAATTCTGGTGAGAGAGGAAGACCTGTGAAAATAAGTCTCAAACATAAGAAAAGCACCAGCAACCCTCTGAGGCAGGTGCAGGCGACTAAGACTGCTGCCATGCACACAATCAAAGAGGTAGCACAGACATTCCATGCCGCGTTACTGAGCGAATTATCAGCATCTGCATTGCCAGAAGAGATGATCAGGGAAATCGCCGGCACTATCACCATAGCGGCCAAAGCCCCTGACAGTTTGGCGGTGTACATTTTAAGCCCGCACGCCGTCGATGTTGAATATGGCTCAAGACAGATGGCTGAAACCCCCTGGATACGGCGGGCCATTCAAAAAACCCGCCAGCAAATGGCCGCCAAAGCCATGAAAAGAGGTGCAGGATGATCCAGAGCGCAAGCGGACAATTGCAGGAAGCCATTTATGTGGCCCTCACTCAAACAACCGGACTCACAACCCTGCTTGGCGGTACAAAGATCTATGACTTTGTCCCACGCCACACAAAACCACCCTATATCACAATCGGCATCACCCAGGAATTTGACTGGAGCACCAGCACAGAAGAGGGCCGCGAACATATCATCACGCTCCACACCTGGACACTGAATCAGGGGCGCAGGGAAGCGGATGAAATCCAGCAAACCATTGAGGGCATAATGGCTGCTGCCAGCCTGACGATGACCAACCATCTGATGGTAAATCTCGCTTTTGAATTCAGTGAAATTCGCCGGGACCCGGATGGGGAAACACTACACGGCATTTTGCGTTACCGCGTAACGACAGAGCCAATCCTCTAACGACAAGGAGTTTAAAAATGAGCGCCCAAAAGGGAAAAGATATGTTGCTCAAAATTGATAGTGACGGCTTAGGCAGCTTCACAACTGTTGCTGGTTTGCGCGCCAAAACCCTGGCCTTCAACACTGAAACTGTTGATATAACGGACGCCGAAAGTCAGGGCCAATGGCGAGAATTGCTGGCCTGCGGTGTCAAGGCTGCCCGCCTTTCAGGAAGCGGCATTTTTAAGGACCAGTCATCAGACAATCTGGTGAGAGAATACTTCTTTAATGGCACCATTCGTGACTGGCAAATCGTCATCCCGGATTTTGGCACCATCGAAGGCCTGTTTCATATTTCAGGTTTTGAATATGCGGGCACTCACAATAATGAAATAACATTTGAAATGAGCCTTGAATCTGCCGGTCAACTGACCTTCGCAGCCGCTTAGAGAGGAGGTGCGAATGGCCAACCCGCAACGCGGTGAAATTGAGGCAATCCTCAATGGCAAAAGTTACACGCTTTGCCTCACCCTTGGTGCCCTCGCTGAACTTGAAGCTACATTTGAAAGCCGCTCCCTGCTGGAGCTGATTGAAAGATTTGAAACCGGCCAGATTAAATCAGCTGATCTGATCAAACTCCTCGCAGCAGGTCTGAAGGGCGGGGGTTATGATATCCCGGAACGTGAAGTGGCAGCCATGCCAATAGAAGGGGGGATTGAGGCCATTATCAGAACCGTGACCCGTTTACTGAACGCAACCTTCTCCTTTGAACAGAACCCGGAAAATTGATGGGTGAAAAAACACCCCGGCATGGGGCGCTCCCCTGGGCTGAATTGATGGCTCTGGGAATGGGGCTGCTGCAACTACCGCCCCCAGTTTTCTGGGGTCTGACCTTTAAAGAATTTAACGCCCTGCTGGGCGGCCGGCCTGGCACTTCTCCAACCAGCAGGATGCAACCATCAATTCTGAGAGATCTGATGCAAAAGTTCCCAGACAGGGGCCCTGTAACTGAAAAGCCAAAACAGCAAAGCAAACAACAATAAGGCCACAGATCAAGGAGCCATGAATGGACGACCAGAAAACAACCTTTTCCTATCATTTTACGGCAGACACCCAAAAAGCCCAGAGTGAAATCAAGCAATTGAGTAATGCGGCTGATCTCCTCTCAAACAAGGTCGTCTCGGCCCTTGATCAGATCGCCATCAAAGGCCGCGATGTGGATGATGTTTTTAAATCCCTAGCTTTGAACATCGGGAAGAAAGCGCTTCGCAGTGCGGTAAGCCCCCTTGAGAAAAGTATAGGGCAGGGGTTTGGTTTTGATGCTGGGGGGCTTTTTCAATCAATTTTGGGGTTTGCGAAAGGCGGTGTTGTCTCTGGTGGTATCGGCGGCGGTGTTGTAAATTCACCAATAGGGTTTCCCATGGGCGGTGGCCAACTTGGCATTGCTGGAGAAGCCGGGCCAGAAGCCATCATGCCTTTGGCTCGCGGCCCAAACGGAGAATTGGGCGTGCGAGCAGGCAACCAGCCACCAATGACCATCACGATCAACATATCAACACCAGATATCGAAAGTTTCCGCCGCTCGGAAGGTGAGATAGCCGCGCAAATGCAACGCCTGGTCTCCCGCGGTAATCGTAATCTGTAAAAACACATCACTATATAAACCTCTGTTTTAGGAATTGCGCGGTTGTTGGTAGGCAACCTAAAGCGCAGGCAAGAAAGCGCGGTTGTTGGTAGGCAACCTAAAGCGCAGGCAAGAAAGCGCGGTTGTTGGTAGGCAACCTGAAGCGCAAGCAAGAAAGCGCGGTTGCAGCCCCGGAAGCTCTGTGGGCATCGGAAGGGGCAAAAAAAAATTGGCAACCTGAAGGCCAAAAAAATCATCACCCCTCGGAGGCTCAGGTGCGACGACGCCTGGAAAAGCCGTGAGTGAGAAAGCAAAGCAGGATACCCGATGATGTTTCATGAAATCAGATTCCCCACAGACATTGCTCGCGGGGCAACAGGCGGGCCAGAGCGGCGCACGGAAATTATCTCACTAGGTTCCGGCCATGAAGAACGCAACACCCGCTGGGCGCATTCAAGACGTCAATACAACGCAGGTTATGGCATTAAAACCCTGAACGACCTGCAGTCAGTGGTTGAATTTTTTGAAGAAAGACGCGGACGGCTTTATGGTTTTCGCTGGCGCGATCCGATGGACTACAAATCATCAGCCCCGGAGGCAACGGCTGGCACCAGTGATCAGACCATCGGTACGGGGGACGGCGCAACAGCTATTTTCCAGCTCATCAAACAATATGGCAGCCTCCACGCCCCCTATAGCCGTACCATAACCAAGCCGGTAACCGGCACAGTGTTGATCGCGGTAAATGGCGCTCTAAAAACCGAGACGACGGATTATTCAATAAATTACACCACCGGCATAGTAACTTTTGAGGCTGCCCATATTCCAGGAAGCGGTGAGCCAGTTACAGCCGGCTATGAATTTGATGTTCCCGTTCGCTTTGACACAGACCATCTGAAAATCAATCTGTCCCGTTTTAAAGCTGGTGAAATACCCAGCATTCCCATCATTGAAATACGTATCTGAGGCGTAGTATGAGAACTATCCCGTCAAGTATGGCAACCCATCTGGGGAGCGGGGCAACAACGCTCTGCAATTGCTGGAAAATAACCCGGCGTGATGGTGAGGTGCAGGGCTTCACTGATCATGATGAAGCCGTCACCTTTGATGGCCAGACCTATGAAGCTCGTTCGGGATTTATCGGAACAGAAAGCCTCTCACGCATAGGGCTTTCTGTTGATAATATGGAAGTGCACTCCGCCCTCTCATCCGGCACCCTTGAGGAGAGGGATCTCCGCAACGGCATATATGACAACGCCGATGTTGAGATATATCTCGTCAACTGGCAGTCACCTGAAGATCAGAATGTGATCACCAAGGCTGGAAACATTGGTGAAGTGCGCCGCGGTGGCCTTACATTTATGGCTGAGATCAGGGGTAAAGCCCATATCCTGCAGCAAACACAGGGCCGCTCGTTTCAGGCAACCTGTGACGCTGAATTGGGAGATGACAAATGCGGCGTCGATTTAACAGGCGCAAGCTTCATGGCAACCGCCACTGTAGCCGCTATTGATCCGGATCAACTGATTACATCAACCAGCTTGCCAACCTTTGAAACCAACTGGTTCAGAGGCGGTAAGCTCGAATGGTTGACCGGCCCGAACGCCGGGGCGATCGGTCAGGTAAAATCCCAGCAAAGACAAGTCGACCTCAGCACCCTTATCACCCTTTGGCATAAATTCAGCGCAGCCCCGGAAATCGGGGATCAGTTTAAAATAACTGCCGGCTGTGACAAGCGGTTCCAGACCTGCAAGCAGAAATTTGCCAATCAGATCAATTTCAGGGGGTTCCCCCACATCCCGGGGAATAATTTCCTCATATCAACACCAGGTCAGAATGATGGTACGCAAGATGGCTCAAGCCAGAACGAGTAGCAGACAGGGTCATGCGGACGGGGCCCGCATCATCAAGATTGCCAGAAGCTGGCGCGGCACACCATACCATCACCAGCAAAGCGTCAAGGGATCGGGCTGTGATTGTCTGGGTCTCATACGCGGTATTTATGAGGAACTATATCAGGAAAAAACTGCACCCATCGTCCCTTACAGCCGGGACTGGGCTGATGTAAGCGGCAGGGAAACCCTGATCGAGGCCGCAAAAACCCATCTGATAGAACAACCATTTGACGCCCGGCAACCTGGTGATGTGCTAGTTTTCCGGTTCCGCAACTGGATGGTCGCAAAACATGCCGGGCTATTGGTAACCCCTGAAACCATGATCCATGCCATGGAAGGGGGCAACGTGACAGAAGTGCATCTGAACAGCTGGTGGAACCGGCGTATTGCCGCAGTGTTCACATTTCCCAAAAACCCAATAATCAACTGAGAGGAACAGAAGCTTGGCAACTCTGGCTTTAGGGGCAATCGGAAGTTCAATTGGCAGCACCATTCTGCCGGCCATTGGCGGCATATCAGGCGCGGCACTTGGCCAGGCCGCTGGGGCCCTTGCCGGGCGCTATGTGGATGAGGCTCTCTTTGCCCCCTCAGGTCAAAAACGCCCAATAAACGGCCCCCGTCTGCAGGAGCTGGATGTCACTTCCTCAACGGAAGGACAGCCCATCCCGCGCATTTATGGCCGCACCCGCATTTCAGGTGAAATGATCTGGGCAACCAGATTTGAAGAAGAGATCATCACGCGCACCCAGTCAACGGGCCAGGCCTCATCAGGGAAAGGTGGATCCTCATCTTCAGGCTCAACCACACGAACCGATTATCGTTATTATGCAAACTTTGCCATTGCGCTCTCTGAGGGGACAATCACCCGCCTCGGTCGTGTGTGGGCCAATGGCAATGATCTAAGTCTTTCAGACTATACCTACCGACTCTATCGGGGGGATGAAACCCAAAACCCGGACAGCCTCATCGAGGCAAAAGAAGGCACAGGGGGCACCCCTGCCTATAGGGGCATCGCCTATATAGTGTTCGAGCGTATGCCACTTGCAAGCTTTGGCAATCGTATCCCCCAGTTGAAGTTTGAAATATTTCGGCGGCTGGATGATTTTGAGCAAACAATTGAGGCGATGTGCCTGATCCCGTCTGCAGGGGAATATGTTTATGAACCGGCTGAATTAACCAGGGACCTTGGTCAGGGTAAAAGCACGCCTGAAAATACCCATACCCATCAGGGAAATTCCGACTGGACGGTCTCACTTGACCAGATGCAGGAAGAGATCCCAAATATAAAAAACATCTCGCTCTTCGTGAGCTGGTTTGGCGATGATCTCAGGGTTGATCAGTGTCAGTTGCGCCCAGCGGTTGATAACCGGGATAAGGTAATTCTGGGGCGCAGTTGGGCAGTTTCCGGGGAAGTCAGAAGCTCTGCCAAACTCATCAGTCTGGATGACGGGCGCCCGGCCTATGGCGGCACTCCCTCAGATGAAACCATCATCAACGCGATAACGGATCTGAAAGCCCGTGGTCTTGGCGTCACCTTCACCCCTTTTATCCTGATGGATGTCCCGGAAGAAAATTCCTTGGGTGATCCCTACACTGGCAATCCCTACCAGCCCAAATACCCCTGGCGCGGACGCATCACGGTCAGCCCCGCCCCGGGCGAGCCCGGCACACCTGATAAAACCAGCCTTGCCCAATCCAATCTTGCAAATTTCATAGGGACGGCAAGCCCGGTTGATTTTGCTATCAATGGAAATGAGGTCATTTATACAGGGCCGACCGAATGGTCATTGCGGCGGATGCTTCTGCATTATGCAAATCTTTGCGCTGCCGCCGGTGGTGTTGACAGTTTTGTGCTTGGCTCAGAGTTAAGGGGCCTGACGACCATCAGGGATGAGGCCAATAATTACCCCTTTGTTACAGCCCTTGAAACGCTGGCCGGTGAAATAAAAACCATACTCGGTGCTTCAACAAAGCTGACTTATGCGGCCGACTGGTCAGAATATTTCGGCCATCAGCCAACGGATGGGACCGGAGATGTGTTTTTTCATCTCGACCCTCTGTGGAGTTCAGAAAATATAGACGCAATCGGCATAGACTGTTATTGGCCGCTTTCAGACTGGCGCGCCGGAAATGCACATATCGATGCAGTGGCCGGGCATTCTCTCTACGACCTTGACTATTTGCAAGGCAATATCAAGGGCGGGGAAGGCTTTGACTGGTATTACGCCACCACAGAGGACCGTGATAGCCAGACAAGAACCCCGATAAACGATGGGGCAGGAAAACCCTGGATTTACAGATATAAGGACATCGGCAACTGGTGGGCAAACTCTCACTATAACCGCCCGGCGGGTGTTGAGGCCGGTGTGCCAACCAGCTGGACGCCTCAGTCTAAACCGATCTGGTTGATGGAGACAGGCTGCCCTGCCGTTCATTTCGCCAGCAATCAGCCAAACCTCTTCGTTGATCCGAAAAGTTCAGAATCAGACTTGCCATATTATTCAGATGGCAGCCGTGACGATTACATCCAGCGCCGCTACATCACCGCTATGAAAAACCACTTCACCCCAGGTAGTAGCGGTTTTGAGGAAACCAACAATCCACAATCTTCACAATATAGCGGGCGCATGGTGGATACAGAGCGGATCTATGTTTACACCTGGGACGCACGGGCCTACCCCGCCTTTCCGGCCAATGAGGATGTATGGGGCGATGGTGAGAACTGGCTGCGTGGACACTGGCTGAACGGGCGCACCGGCGCTGTTTCACTCGCAGCCCTGATCAACAGAATTATGCTGGATTATGATTATAACGACTTTGAGGCTCCCGCCCTCAATGGCATTATTGAAGGATATATGATTGATAATATCATGTCCGCCCGTGATGCCCTGCAGCCCCTGGAATTGGCTTTTTTCTTTGACAGCTTTGAAAGCGAAGCCAGCATTAAATTCAGGCACCGGGGTAGCGGCCTGACCGGCATCACAATATCATCTGATGATCTTGTTGACGCATCACCTGAGCGCTCCCTTTATGAAATCACTCGCCGCCAGGAAACGGAACTGCCAAGAGCAGCAAAGATCAATTTTCTCGATGCCAACCGTTCCTACCAGACCCGCGCCGTCGAAGGACAACAGACAATCGGGCAATCAAAGCGTATCGCCAGTGCCAATCTGCCGATTGTTATGGAAGCTGAAAAAGTGCAATCCATCGCCAACAAATGGGTGCAGGAAAGCTGGGCTGCCCGTGAGCAAAGCCGCTTTGCCCTGCCTCGGAAATATCTGGCCCTTGAACCCTCGGATATCATCACCCTTAACCTTGATGAGAGTTCCAAAACATTCCGCATAACCGAGATTAATGATCAGGCTGAAAGAGGTTTGGAAAGTCTGACCATAGACCCGGATATATATGATGACACAATCGCCGTCACCGCCCTCCCGAAAAACACATTGCCGGAAATATATGGCCCTACCAAAGCTCTCTTTCTAGATTTGCCATTGATGAGTGGTAATGAAACTGAACACGCGGGATACATTGGCGCCATCCAGTCGCCATGGCCAGGCGAGGTCGCGTTTTATCGCTCATCAGAAGACGGCAATTACGGGTTAAATCAGACCATCATCGCCCCGGCCAGGTCTGGTGTTCTGCTGGCCGATCTGGAAAACGGACCCATCGGGCGCTGGGATTATGCAAACAGTGTCAGGGTTCAAATGGAACGGGGGGAATTATCGAGCTCAAGCAAAATCTCAACCCTCGGCGGCGCGAACCTCGCCGCGATCCGCCATGACAATGGCTATTGGGAAGTCATCCAGTTTGAAAACACATCGCTTGTGGGTGAGAAAGAATATGAATTATCAGGACTTTTGCGGGCTCAGGCCGGAACTGATGACGCACTCACAGCAATCGCTTCAGCGGGGGCAGAGTTCCTAATGCTGGATGAAGCAATCAGAGGGGTGCATATGAGTTTGAACGAGGTAAATCTCACCCATTTCTGGCGCTATGGACCAGCCCCTTATGCCATCGGGCATCCGGCATATCAGACGTTAGAAATCGCTTTTGAAGGGCGGGGCCTGCGCCCCTTTAGCCCGGTTCATCTCAAAGGAGAGGGGGGCGGGGGGGATTTGGTTTTTAGTTGGATCAGACGCTCCCGCATCGGCGGAGACAATTGGACACTTGGCGAAATTCCGCTTGGGGAAACAAGTGAGCAATATGTGCTTGAAATTCTTGATGGGGGTAACCCGATAAGAACAGAGAGCATAACAAGCCCTGAATACACCTATTCCGCCCTAGATCAGATCAGTGATTGGGGCAGCCCGCAATCAGCCTATCATATCAGGGTCTCACAGCTCTCGGAAATATATGGCAAGGGCAGTTCTGCCGAAGCGCTCATCTCCAATGAATAATCGAAAAATTGAAGGTACGGGAATGACAATGAACAAGCTCCCTCATGCGGCAGAGGGAACTGTGCACGCATCAAAAACCATTGAGGACGGCGTTCTCGCCAGCAGTCTGATAACGGCACCGGCCTGGGGGCCGTGGCTCAGCGAAGTGAACAACGTCCTGACAACCATGTCTCTGCTGATCGGCTTGGCCATTGGCTGCCACCGCTTGTGGCGGATTTATAAATCCAGCGTGCATTCAGAAAAAAAAACTAAGGCAAACAACGAATGAACAATCAGCCCCCTCCCTCCTGGCTTTTAAAAGCCCTATCCTACCTCAACACAACTGAGCAAAAGGGAAAAATGACAAACCCGGAAATTGCCGGTTTTTTCAAAGATGTTGGTCACAGCACCATTGAGGATGATGAAGTCCCCTGGTGCGCGGCTTTTGTTGGTGCCATCCTCGAACGAGAGGGATATGCAAGCACCAGAAGCCTGCTTGCCAGATCTTACCTGAACTGGGGGACACCGCTTGCCCTCCCAAAAAACGGGGCCATTGCCGTCTTTGAACGGGGAAGTGACCCAAAGGCAGGCCATGTCGGCTTTGTGATGGGCCAAAGCGGTGATTACCTGTATATTCTTGGCGGTAATCAGGCCAATCGCGTTCAGCTGAACACCTACAGTCAGCAAAGGTTGTTAGGACTGCGCTGGCCTGGTCTCAAAATCACCAAAAAAACAGCAGCGAAATCACCTCCGCCTTCAACAGCGTTTAAAAACGCATTGGAAGCAGTTCTTCATGTTGAAGGTGGCTGGAGTAATCATCCGGAAGATCCAGGCGGCGCCACAAACTATGGCATTACCCTTGGCACCTATCGCCATGCCCTCAATACAGCAGTGATTACCGGGACCAGCAAAACAGTGATGGAAGGTTTAAAAACCATTCCGCAAAGCGATGTGCGTCAGATTTATTGGGTGCTCTATTGGCAAGCGGCCCATTGCAGCGAACTGCCGGAGGCTCTGGCAATCGTTCATTTTGATGCCGCTGTGAATCACGGTGTCGGGCGCGCCATTCAATTTCTACAAAAGACAATCGGGGCAGCTGTTGATGGCGAATGGGGCCCGGAGACAAAAGCAAGGGCAAGAAAAGCCAGTGGTGAAAACAGCCTTGAAAAATACCTGGGCCTTCGGCTGGACCATTATCAATCACGGCCACATTTCAAAACATTTGGCAGAGGCTGGCTGGCCAGGCTTGAACACATCCGCAATTTTGCAAAACAACATTTGAAAAAAACAACTTCAACTTATGAGAAAAAGGAACAGACTAAGATGACAGAAATTGAAAGCAACAGCGGCGAAAAATGGTGGGCTGAATCTCTAACAGTCTGGGGTACGCTCGTCACAGCTCTTGCAACCATATTGCCGCTTGTGGGCCCATTCATCGGGTTGGATATAACAGCTGAGATGGTCGAGGAGCTGGGCCGCACTGTTACAGATCTGATCCAGATATTTGCAGGTCTGACAGGCACAACCATGGCGCTTATCGGCCGCGCCAGAGCAAGCGCCAAAATCACTCGCCGCCAAATGTCCGTAAAATTGTAACCCTTGAAACAATGAAAGGAGCTAACTGAATGTCTTTCAAACTCTGGCTCTTGTCCCTTATAATCAGCACCCTCATGCCAATGATCCTCCCCAGGGCAACCACCAACAAACCTGCTAGCCACCAGAAACAAACCTCGCCTAAACCCTCCCAATTCCCTTATAAACCAGAAAACTAAGCGCCCCGAGCCGGATAAACCAAACCAAATCAGGATGCTGGACCAAAGCCGCCAAGCCGTTATAATATGTCCCGATTATGAAGTGGTTCCCCAATAAGGGAGCCTGGCTGAAAAGCCCATCAATAAAGAGGGATAAATTTGTGCGCTTGCTGGTGATCGAAGATGATGCTGACCTGAACCGACAATTATCTTCCGCACTTGAAGAGGCTGGTTATGTCGTGGACAAGGCCTTTGATGGTGACGAAGGGCATTATCTGGGTGAGACGGAACCTTATGACGTTATCATCCTGGATATTGGCCTGCCATCAATGGACGGCATATCCGTTCTGGAAAAATGGCGGCGAGCTAACTTAATGACGCCGGTTTTGATCCTGACCGCCCGTGACAGATGGAGCGACAAGGTTGCAGGAATGGACGCCGGCGCTGATGATTATGTCTCCAAACCATTTCATATGGAAGAAGTGCTGGCCCGCGTTCGGGCACTACTGCGCCGCTCTGCCGGGCTGGCCTCAAATGAAATTGAAATCGGGACCCTGCGGCTCGATACCAAATCCACACGTGTCACAGTCGATGGCACGCCCATCAAACTCACCTCCCACGAATATCGCCTGTTGGCTTATCTTGTTCATCATAAAGATAAGGTCATCTCCCGCACGGAACTGGTAGAACATCTTTACGACCAGGATTTCGACCGGGATTCAAACACCATTGAAGTTTTTGTAGGCCGCTTGCGCAAAAAAATTCCGGCCGACATGATCAAAACTGTCAGAGGTCTTGGATATTGCCTATCTTTGAACGATAATGAAGTTTAACTCGCTATCCCAAAGACTGTTTCTTACCTCAGCAGCCATCGCGCTTATTGTTTTGTTGCTGGCAGCCCTGCAGCTCATTTCACAGTTTCGCAGCACCATTGAATCCAATTTCGATGAACGTCTCAAAGCCAACCTCTCCCTCCTCATAGAAAGCAGCCTGAGGCAAAGTGTCGAAACCCCGGTAAACCCAACCCAGTTTGGCGGCTTTGCCTACACTCTGCAAAACTCAGGCTGGTACTGGCAAATCGAGCCGATCGACAATAATGAACTCCCCGTTTTCACCTCCCAGTCACTGGCCGATGACCGGCTCTCAACCCTTGGCAGAGAAGCGGTCAGTGAAGAAAAAGACGGCACAATCAAATTCTATGTTGAGCATAATACTGATCAGCGGCTCCGGGTGATTGAAAGGCTCATCTCACTGGGAAGCAGCCAAAAACCACAGACTTACGCTTACATAGTCACCGGTGATAGCAGCGAAATCGAAGATGATGTGATTGATTTTGCCTATATGCTCTCACTGTCATTTCTGCTGCTGGGAAGTGGTCTGATTGTGGCGACGTTCATACAGGTAAAAATCGGTCTTAAGCCTTTGCGAGTTGTCGAAAGTGGACTGACGGATGTACGAGCGGGGAAAACCGATAAGCTTGAAGGTGACTTTCCGGCAGAAATTGAACCCCTCCAGATCGAGATCAATAACCTCATCAAAAGCAATATGAGAATTATAGAGCGTGCCCGCACCCATGTTGGAAATCTGGCACATGCGCTAAAAACCCCGTTAAGTGTGATCCATAACGAAGTCGATGGTAAAAAAGATCCCCTCGCAAACAAGATCGAAGAGCAGGCAAAATTGATGCAGACTCAGATCAGCCATCATCTGGATCGAGCCAGAATGGCGGCACGGGTGGGAATTGTAGGTAATATCACTGAAATTCACCCAAGATTGACCAGCCTTGGGCGGGCCCTGAGCCGCATTCACAGCGAAAAACAGCTTGATTTCACACTAAACTGCCCCGCTGATGCAAAATTTGCCGGTGAAAGGCAAGATTTTGAGGAAATCACCGGGAATCTACTCGACAACGCTTTTAAGTGGGCAAAAAGCCGGGTAGTCTGCACCGTAGAGCAAAAGAGTATGCCACAAGGTCCCAAATCTCGTACAATTGACAAACTGCATACAACTGTGACGATTACGATAGAAGATGATGGCCCTGGATTAAGTAAGTCTCAACAAATAGAGGTGCTTAAAAGAGGCAAAAGGCTGGATGAGAGCGTACCCGGCTCCGGATTGGGTCTTTCAATCGTCAATGACCTTGTGGATCTGTATGGTGGTTCATTGGAACTGGGCCAGGCAGCTGACGGGGGGCTGAGTGTAAAAATACAACTCCCTGGCGGAACCTGATTTTGCGCCCAATTTTGGTCAGAATTACCCCATTACAAATACTATTGCAGGAGTTACAATTGAGTTCTGGGTGCAAAATTAATCAGAACAACAAAAAATTGAATAAAAACAATATTCTCGCCAAGCCCTCAGCAATAATGGAGAGGCCGCCACAATCAGGCCAGAGGCGCAAAAAGTGCCAGTTAAGTGCAGACACACACATTTTAGGTAAAGCACCTTTTCAGTTGTACGGAACAATCTCAGCTGAAATGAAGGCTGCACCATAGAAGATGAATTACCTGTGAAATGAGAAGCAGCAGTGATCTGTAATTTGAGACGAATTAGCAATTTAGAACATAAGAAATAATCAGAACCCTAAACAAGACAACATCCAAAGGTGTCATCGTGCAGCGGTCAGATAGGAAGTCGAACATGAATACGAAATATTTCTCAGTAATAGCCATTGTGATGACGCCGGTGTTGCTGTCTGCCTGTTCAGGTAGCTTCAATAAACAGGATAGCGGCACAGTACTGGGTGCACTTGCTGGTGGTATACTGGGTAACCAGGTCGGAAAAGGTAAAGGCAAAATCCTCGCAACTGTAGCAGGTGCGGTTGTTGGCGGTATCGTTGGCAGTGAAATTGGCAAGGCCCTTGATGAAAATGATCGCCGGGCGGCCGCCGAGGCAGAATATTACGCCCTTGAGAAAGGCCAGTCCGGAGATGGGACACCATGGCGCAACCCGGATTCTGGCCGTCACGGTGTGATTGTCCCTTCCGCACCTTACAAATTACGGTCCCAGAATTGCCGCGACTATACCCACACAATTTACATTGATGGCCAGCCCCAGATAATGAAGGGTACAGCCTGCCGGGCTAATGATGGAACATGGTCAAAAGTCAGCTAAATACAGCAAAAATGGCTTTCTATGATCAGTTTACAATGAAAAAGGCCTCCAGATGGGGGCCTTTTTCTTAACCAGTAAATAGCTGAAGAATATCTGAAAATTTCAATCATTTCAGTTGTTTATCAATAATATTCAAATACTTTGGAACTGCTGGAAAAAACAATATACTGGGGGTATGCCCTTAATTTCGACCAAACATTACATATATTTAATTTTCATGACAGCATCACGCCATGTTTAATCACCTATATACATGGCAGGAGAAATAAAGATGTTTAAAAGGTAGCATACCCCCGAACATCAAGAGTGAAGAGAATTGGAGACTTGCTTTGAAGAAACAAATTGGTTCTGAAAAGAAGATTTATAGCCGTAATTTGTTGGCGCTTGCTGTGTTTGGTCTGGCAGGGTGCCTTGTGCTGACCAGCGGAATGATTGTGAACAATCGAAAAGCCGCTGCTGAAATCCAACAAACAGCAATAAAACCTGTGAAACCATATGCCAACGCCCCGGCAAGTTTTGCTGATCTCGTCGACAGCGTGCGCCCGTCTGTGGTCAGCATTTTTGTCAAAGGCAAAAAACAGGAAATCAAGCGACGCGGCAACAGATTTGGTCAACCGAAGGGTCAACTGCCACCGGGGCCGGAATTTGATCGATTCAGAGATTATTTCAAACGGTTTGGCGGTGGTGAACCACAAAAACCCATGCCGAAAAATGCACAGGGCTCCGGGTTTATTATTTCCGAAGATGGGTACGTCGTCACCAATCACCATGTCATCAAGGACGGTGAGGAATTTAAAATTACCCTCGACAATGGCGAAGATCTGGATGCCCGTTTGATCGGTTCAGACGAAAGCACTGACCTGGCCCTGTTGAAAATCAAATCAAATCGCAAATTCAAATATGTTGAATTGGCCAATGGAATGGCTCGCGTTGGTGAATGGGTCCTTGCTGTTGGAAATCCATTTGGCCTTGGTGGAACCGTGACAGCCGGCATTGTATCCGCCCATGGCAGAAGTGTCGGCCAAAGCCCATATGATTATCTGCAAATTGACGCTGCCGTGAACCGCGGTAACTCTGGCGGCCCGGCATTTAACATGCATGGTCAGGTTGTCGGCGTTAACACAGCAATTTTCAGCCCCTCTGGCGGTAATGTAGGCATTGCCTTTGCCATACCTTCACCGGTGGTCCATAAAATTGTAGCTGATCTGAAATCAGTTGGTTCGGTCAAACGTGGCTGGCTTGGTATTCAAATTCAGGATATTTCTGAGGACATAGCTCAAAGTCTTGGTCTTAAAACCAAAGAAGGTGCCCTTGTTACTGTGTTGTTTGAGGGTGGCCCAGCAAGCAAATCAGATTTGAGACAGGGTGATGTCATCGTATCTGTGAACGGTGCTTCTGTGAAAGACGTGCGTGATCTAAGACGCCGCGTTGGTGAAAGCAATCCGGATAAGGCGATAGATATTATCGTCATGCGGGAAGGCAATGAAAAGCACATCTCCGTCAAGCTTGGCACCTTCCCAACGAACAAGCGTTTGGCCGCTCTTCAGAAAAAAGGGCCCACATTTGACCCGGCAAACAGCACTCTTGATGATATCGGTCTCTCTGTCGTACCGGCAAGGGAAGTCGGCAAGGGTGATATTGGTGTCGTCATAACAGAAGTTAATCCGGATAGTGACGCCAGCATCAAAGGTCTGAAGGTTGGCGATATCATCACCGAAGTAAATGGCAAATCTGTAAATTCTCCCTTTGAGGTTAGTGAAGTGCTTTCTAAAATCAAAAAAGAGAATAAGAGAATCGCTCTGGTGCGTTTGAAAGATGCCCGCTACTATGGGCTGAAATTAAAATAAAGAAACGAAAATATAAAAAGGGTGGCTTAGCCACCCTTTTTTAACGGGAATAACAAAATGCGTGTACTCATTATTGAAGATGATCTGGAAACGGCGCGCTTTTTAGGCAAAGCCCTGAGTGAATCAGGACATGAAAGTGAACACGCACTTGATGGTGACCAAGGGCTTGAATATGGCCGTGCCACCATCTACGACGTCCTCATAGTTGACCGAATGCTCCCCAAAAGAGACGGCCTTTCCATCATCGAGACCTTGCGCAATGAAGGCATCAAAACGCCAGTATTGATATTAAGTGCGCTGGATAAAGTTGATGAACGCGTCAAGGGTCTGCGCGCTGGGGGGGACGACTATCTCACCAAACCATTTGCTTTTTCAGAACTGCTCGCCCGCATTGAAGTATTGATGCGTCGTCATGTCCCCGAGGGGGAAGAAACCGATCTTAAGGTCGGGGATTTGCTTCTCGAGCGACTATCACAGAAAGTCAGCCGTTCAGGTGTCGATATTCAGCTTGTACCGCGAGAATATCGCTTGCTTGAATATCTGATGCGCCATAAAGATCAGGTGGTCACACGCACCATGCTGCTTGAAAATGTGTGGGACTACCATTTTGATCCCGGCACCAACATTATAGATGTTCACATGTCCAGGTTGCGATCAAAAATCGACAAGGATTTCGACCAGTCATTGCTACAGACCGTTCGCGGCGCAGGGTATATGATCTCCGATGGTGCCTGACAGACTTCTCAAAACCACAGCCTTTCGTCTCATTGTGATATATTTGCTGGTGATCATCATGGCCAGTGTCGCGGTGGGTGCTTATGTGGCGTGGAAAACCAACACCCTCATGACCCGCCAGTTGATCGAGACCATAACCGCTGAGGTGAACGGTCTTGCAGAACAATACAGGCTGGGTGGTTCTTCTCAGCTCGCGGAAGCAATCAATCAGCGGGCGCGGCGCCCTGGCAACAATATATATTTTTTCGGCGCCCATCAGGGCCAGAAGATCGCAGGCAATATCAACCGCATCCCTGCTGAGTTGATCAAAAGCTCCGGCAGTGCAAGGTTCCAGTATGTCTGGCAACAGGATGAGAACCGGGTAACCAGACACGCTGTCGGTCTGCCCTTTCACGTTTCAGGTAATCTGGTGCTTGTTGTCGGCAGGGATATACAGGACCAGCTGGACTTCACCGCCGCCACCCGGCAAATGTTCTTTATCGGCCTTGCCTCTCTGGCTTTGTTTGGCATTGGTGCCGGTCTTTGGGTCTCCCGGAATTTGTTGAACCGCATCAACACCATCACAGCAACCAGCAAGTCAATCATGGCAGGTGACCTTTCAGAGCGGATCCCGATGAACGGCTCAGATGATGAGTTGGACCGGCTTTCCGCGAATTTAAATAACATGCTCGCTCGTATCGAAACCCTGATGATCAGTTTGCGGCAGGTCACAGACAACATAGCACATGACCTCAAAACACCCATCAACCGGATCCGCATCAGTGCCGAAGAAGCCTTGCTGGACACGAGCGATGAGGACGCCCAGATCCAGGCCCTTCATTCAAACATTGAAGAAGCTGATAACCTCATCCAGACCTTCAACGCCATTTTGAAAATCGCCCGCCTTGAAGCCGGTGCCGAGCGGGAAAACAAGGACAAGGTCGATCTAAGCCAGGTCATTAGTGAAGTGGCGGAGCTTTATGAACCTCTGATTGATGATGCCAACATGCAGTTGATCATGAACAAGAATGAACCGGTCACCATCCTGGCTGACCGCCAGCTCATCTCACAGGCAATTTCAAACCTGGTGGATAATGCGATCAAATATTCAAACACCCCGAATGCGAAAGAAAAGGATAAAACCATCGAACTGACCGTCGAGCGCATCGGCAATCTTGCAAAGGTCATCATCGCTGATAAGGGGGAGGGCATCCCCAAAGAAAAAAGGAAAAGTGTCTTTAACAGATTTGTCCGCCTTGAAGACAGCCGGTCAAAGCCTGGCACAGGCCTGGGGCTGGCCATGGTCAGGGCAATTGTTAAAGCCTATGGGGGGAAAATCAAACTCGAGGACAACCACCCAGGGCTTAAAGTGATGATTACATTCCCCGAAGATAAAGAGGCGCTCGCCGCCTGATTGAAAGAAAGAGCGGAAAAACTTTTCAACATTCCTGCCAAACCATAATAAACTGACAACAGCTCAATTCAGAAATGACAAAAAAATTTGAATGACTGAGCAACGCATGTCATGACAACTGCAAGCCAGATCGAGGGGAGATTATGCCGCGCAGCTCAATTGAAAATAATCAGCAACAATTACCTCTAAAGGCACGCCTGATAGAAAAGGCCCGCCCGGGTGACCCTGAACGGGCCGCCAGCATTTGGGATGAGTTTTGTAAAAACCAGTCAGAGAGCGAAAACGCAAAAAATTTTGATGCTGATCTCGCCGCCCATCCTGCCCTTCCAAAACTTCTGAAAGCCATTTTTGGCAATTCCCCCTACCTCACCGGTCTCATTACGCGGCATCCGGAAGTTTACCAAATCGCCATCAACGCCATCCCGGAAACCCACATGAGTGATCTGGCCAATGACTTAAGGCGCCGTGCCAAAGAAGCCGCTACCATTCCTGAAATCATGACCCTCTTGAGACATTTCAAGAAGCAGGCCGCTCTTTTTATTGCCCTGGCTGATATCGGAGAAGTCTGGGACGTAACAGAGGTTGTCAAAGCAGTCACCTTCACAGCAGACACAAGCCTCAATTGTGCGTTGGATTTTTTATTCAGAGATGCCACCAACAAGGGAGAATATCTGCCACCCGATCCGGAGCACCCCCAGAAAGGTTCAGGATATATTGTTCTGGCCATGGGCAAACATGGTGCTTTTGAACTCAACTATTCAAGCGATATCGATTTAATTGTTTTCTATGACAAGCAGATTATACCGCTGAACGAAACAATTGAGCCAGGGCCCTATCTGGTACGTCTCACCCAGAAATTAATAAAGATCATGCAGGAAATCACTGCAGATGGTTACGTCTTTCGGATGGATTTGCGTCTCCGGCCAGATCCTGGCGCTACCCAGATCGCTCTCTCGACTGAGGCCGCCTTTGCCTATTATGAAAGCTTTGGTCAGAACTGGGAGCGGGCCGCGATGATCAAGGCCCGCCCGGCAGCAGGTGATATCGCAGCGGGTGTTGCATTTTTAGAGGAATTGGCCCCCTACATCTGGCGCAAATATCTGGATTATGCCGCCATTGATGATATCCACGCCATGAAGCGTCAGATCCATAATTTCAAGGGCCATGGCAGCATTAAAATCAATGGCCATGATTTAAAGCTAGGCCGGGGCGGTATCCGTGAAATTGAATTTTTTGTCCAGACCCAACAACTCATCGCAGGGGGACGCCAGCCTGAGCTTAGAACAAGGCAGACATTAACAACCCTGAAACTGCTGGCCGAACAACACTGGATCAAACCTGAAGTGTGCCAGGATCTTTCACTAGCCTATAAATATCTGCGGCGGTTGGAGCACCGGGTGCAAATGCTGCATGACGAGCAAACCCACAAACTCCCGCAGGATCCAGAGGTGCTTGAGCGTTTTGCAAAATTTTGCGGCTATCCGGATCTCAAAAACTTCGGCGAAGAATTAATTCGCCAGCTCAAGACCGTTCAACGCCATTATGAGGATTTATTTGAAGAAGACGTCTCCCTTGCCGGCCAATGCGGTAATCTGGTCTTTGTCGGTGATAACCCTGACCCAGGGACAATTGAAACACTGACCAGGCTGGGGTTCAAAGCACCTGAAGCCGCCATAGATATGGTCAAGACCTGGCATTATGGCCGTTATGCTGCCACCCGCAGTTCCAAGGCCCGTGAGCGCCTCACTGAATTTCAGCCCATACTTCTGGAGGCAATAGCCAAAACCTCTCAGCCAGATAAAGCCCTGGCCACATTTGACACCTTCCTGAAAGACCTCCCAGCTGGTGTGCAGCTATTCTCACTTCTTTCATCAAATCCCAATTTACTGCGTCTCATCGCAGATATCATGGGAACGGCCCCGTCTCTTGCCCGCATATTAAGCCGGCGCACCCGGCTTCTGGACGCTGTTCTTGATCCTGCCTTTTTTGGTGATTTGCCAGATGAGGCTCAGCTTCATGAAATCATCACTGAAGAATTCGCCCGCTGTGAAGATTATCAGGACACACTGGACCGGGCCCGTGTGATTGGCCAGGAACAAAAATTTCTCACCGGTGTCCGGCTGCTCTCAGGTATGCTGGACGCATCCAGCGCAGCAAGGAACTATACCAGAATTGCAGAAACCGTGATTGACGAATTGCAACTGAAGGTCCTTCGCGAATTGGAGGCACAGCACGGCACCTTTGAAGGCTCCGGAGTATCGGTCCTGGCTATG
Source organism: uncultured Rhodomicrobium sp. (assembly GCA_964351785.1). GTDB lineage: Bacteria > Pseudomonadota > Alphaproteobacteria > Rhizobiales > HXMU1428-3 > HXMU1428-3. The sequence continues at coordinate 164,801 of CAYGPF010000006.1, read as the reverse complement.
GGAAAATTAGGAGGCCGGGAAATGACGGCCCTATCAGATCTGGACCTGATACTGATCTATGATTTTGATCCCGGACAGACCCAGTCAAACGGCCCCAAACCACTCTCACCAACCCAGTATTATTCACGGGTAACCCAGCGGTTGATATCTGCGCTTTCTGCCCCGACGGCCGAAGGCGAGCTTTTTGAAGTGGATATGCGGCTGCGCCCCTCAGGCCGGGCGGGGCCCGTTGCCACCCACATCGATAGCTTCATAGAATACCAGCGAAACCAGGCCTGGGTCTGGGAACATATGGCCTTAACAAGGGCCCGCCCCATCACGGGGCCTGCACCATTAAAGGCAAAACTGTGCATGATCATTTCTGACATTCTCTCAAAACCAAGAGACACGTTGAAACTGGCCCGTGATGTCGACGAAATGCGCGGCAAAATAAAAGAGCAGAAAGGCACATCCGATCTCTGGGACATCAAGCAGATAACGGGCGGTCAGGTAGATCTGGAGTTTATCTGCCAGTACCTTCAGTTACGGGATGGTCATAGACACAAATCAATTCTTGAAACAAATACAGAAGAAAGTTTCAGGGCCATGCAAAAGGCCGGAAACATCAATGAGGCAACAAGCGCTACCCTCATTGAAGCCGCCATCATCTATAACACCCTCATTCAGTTAATCAGGCTGTGTATTGAACAGGGTTTTGACCCGGAGACCGCAAGTGAAGGGTTGAAAAGCCTGCTCGCTGAAAGTCTGAGCCTTCCATCCTTTTCTTCCCTCACTGAAACGATAAAAATAAAACAGAATGAAATCAATGAGTTATATGGAAGAATTATTTTAAGCGATTAGACCGACGGATATTGAGCACTGAGCCCGTAAAAAAGATATCGACATAAACACGGGAGAGCCAAATGTCAAAAAAACTATTAATTGGTGTAAGTACCATTATTCTTATTTCCGGTTTTGCCGGTCTCGCCATTGCCAAGAAACACAGTGATCGTGGTCATCATGGATATCATGGTAAACATGGCTGGCACCATAAACACCATGGCAAACGCTGGGGCCACCGTGGCCATCACGGCAAACGCTGGGGTGACCGTGCCGGACGCATGTCAATCATGCGCAATGCAGATAGCGACAAGGATGGCACCATCACCAAAGAAGAACTGGAAAAAGCCCATCAGGATAAATTTACATCGTTTGACAAAGACAAAAACGGTGAAGTTACCAAAGAAGAAGTGCTACTGAAAATTTCAGGTCATCTTGAAAAAATGGCCGCTCGTATCACCCGTCGCTTTGATGCCAATCAGGATGGAAAAGTCACCGCAGAAGAATTCAAGGCAGCAGCGGGCCGCAAGCTTTATATGCTGGACTTGAATGATGATGGAAAAATCACCAAAGATGAAATGCCCAGAAGGATGCGCCATGGCGGCAAACACTGGAAAGGCAAACACAAAGGTGACAAACGCGGTTCCTATGGTGACAAGGAAACCACCAAGGAAAAAACTGAGACAGAAACCCAAGACCAACTTTAATGATTTGTGTTAATGTCAAATGTTAAACAGACAAAACTGATAGCAACATCCATTGAAAAGGGAACCAGCATGGCTCCCTTTTCAATACTACAGAAAACACCAGTAACGGCTGATGTAACTATGGATCAGAACCTGATCATACGGGCACAAAATGGTGACAAGGCAGCCTTTCAGCAGCTGGTGGCTGAGATGTTGCCGCAGGTTCTGCGCATCTGTTTTCGTATGATCAATGATCAGGCCGAAGCAGAAGATCTGGCTCAGGATGTTATGATCAAGCTTTGGAAGAATTTGTCAAAATACGATGCAACCAAGGCCAAGCTTTCAACCTGGGCTTATCGCATTGCATCAAATCATTGTCTTGATGCCTTGCGCCGCAAGCGACCGGAACAACTCGATGAAGATTATGACGAAGCGATTGAACCAGGACAATTGGAATCGCTTTATGAAAAAGAGATAACAAAATCAATTGAGCACGCTCTTGCTCTGCTACCGGAACGACAGCGCCTGGCTTTGGTTTTGTTTCACTATGAAGGAACCAGTCTGGCTGAAACCGGTGACATAATGGATTGTTCAGTAGATGCAGTGGAAAGTCTGCTGCGCCGTGCCAGACGCAAACTCAAAAGCCTGCTGGAGCCAACCTGGCAACAGATGAAAAGAGAAGGGGCTTGAAAGTGACAAATATGGATAACAATGGACATAACAAAGCCTTCAACCTGGATCATTTCAGGACTGCGCTGGAAATTTACGGTGGAAATTTAGAACGTTTCCCGGCTGATCAGGCAAAAGCCGCCGATGAGTTATTGAAAAATTCCAGCGAGGCAAGACTAATGCTGGAAGAAGCCAGCACACTGGATCATGTCCTCAAGTCGCACAGCCGGTTGCCTGAATTTAATCTTGATAAATGTCAAATGGCGATCGCGGCGGCAATGATAAAAGAAGATGCCACAAGCGCGCAAGGTTTTCAAAACAAGGGGCAACAGGACACCTCAACAATCATTGAATTTAACCCGGATCACAATCGGGAAACTTCAATGAATGGAGAGCCGGCTAATGACAATTTCCGCGCCCCCCTCATGGCGGCAAGTTTTCTGGCAGCCAGCCTTTTGTTCGGCGTCTTCCTCGGCTCAATAGGCATAACATCTTATATAGAGACAAGCTCATCCATAATCATGGCCAGCAATGATCTCAACGACGACATATTTTATATCGGGCCAAACCTGAGCCTTGATAATGAATTAAATGATTTTTAGACAACTATATAGGAGCGACGACAAATGATGAAAGGCATGACAAAAATGGGCAAAATTATACTCATTGTGTCATTGGCATTAAACCTTGCGGTCATAGGGGCTTTTCTAGGGCATCGTCTTTGGCACTGGCGAGGGCACCATCATCATGGCCTCAAGCACCATATTTTAACGGCTACTCCCGAGACCAAACGCGGTTCTGTAGAAAAGATACTTACCGCATACAAAGAAAAATACCCTCAAAAACAGAGGCATTTCATAACCAAATGGTCTGAGATTGATAAACTCCTGCGGGCAGACACATTTGACAGGGCAGCTTTTCAGGATGCCATTGATCAAAGAATAGCAGCCAGCAATCAGCGTATGAAGGATAGCGGTCAGACCATTGCCGATATTGCGGAGCTTCTGACCAAAGAAGAGCGCATCAGGGTCCTTGATGAATTAAAGAAGAAATGGCGCAAACGCAGACGTTACAGGAAACACCGTCATTAAACGGTCTGAATAAAGAGCCCTAAAGGGCCAAATTAAATCCTCAAAAAAAGGCAGCCATGGCTGCCTTTTTTATTTTTTGAGGATCAGGTTTGAAATATAAATATAGTATCAGATCAGGCGGCCATTGAGGCAAGCCGTGGTTTTGTCTTATCTTTAAGCGGCGCTGTGATCGGCAGTCTTACGAATACCGTAGTACCCACACCCACCTCACTCTCAATAGTTAAGGCCCCGCCATGCAGATCGACAAGACTGCGCGAAATGGCAAGCCCCAGCCCGGTACCAGGGTGCGTTTTGGTCATCTGATTTTCCACTTGTGCAAACGGTTTACACAATAAACCAATCTGAGAAGGCTCAATACCAATTCCAGTATCCTTGACCTTCAAGTGAACATGATCATTCTCCCTGGCGGCAATCAGTTCAACAGTGCCACCTTCAGGTGTGAATTTAATTGCATTTGACATCAGGTTCAAAATAACCTGTTTTATCGCCCGTTGATCAATGTCGCAAAAAAGATCATCATCTATGGTCTTGATAATTTCGATATCGCGGGCCATGGCCTGCGGGGAAACCAGGTTCACACATTCAGTCAGCAGTTTATTGACAAGACAGGACCTGCACTCAAGCTTTAACCGCCCCGCCTCAATACGTGACATATCCAGAATGTCATTGATCAACTCCAGCAGATACGCCCCGCTCATATGGATATCATTCACATAGGTTTGATATTTTTCATTCCCAACCGGGCCCAGCACTTCTCGCTGCATCATGTCTGAAAAACCCAGAATGGCATTCAAAGGGGTCCGCAATTCATGGCTGATATTGGCCAGAAACTCAGATTTTACCTGATTGGCTTCCTCAGCGCGCTCTTTTTCAACTCTAAGCTTGTCGGCCAGTTCAGCCAGTTTCTGTGTTTTCTGCTCTAGCTCCCGCCGGGAATGTCTTAATTCCTCAACCGAGCTGCACATCTGCTTTTCCCGTATTAGAAGGTTTTGTTGCACGGTTTTAAGGTTGGTCACATCAAAGGAAACACAAAGTTGCCCGCCATCACTTGTTGGTCGCTCCTGAATGTTAAGCCAGCGTCCATTGCAAAGTTGTGCCTGATAAGATTGCGTTTTAAAATTTTTACTAAGCCGTCTTGGGCGCATCATCAACCGGTTCACCTGCGCCCCGAACTGATGATAATTCAACTCATGACCTGCTTTGAGATCCTGCAGCTTGTAAATGTTTTTAAATTTTGAGTTTGAAAGAACCATTTTCTGGTTTTTGTCCCAGAGGGCAAATGCCTCAGGCGAACTTTCAATGGCAAGATGCAGGGAGAGCAGCGTATTGAAATCAACCCCATCGCTTAAAAGCGCCGTATCTTTAATTTGCTCTAACCTTACAAACGAAAATACAACGGCCCGAAACATATAGAAAAATACACCAAACATCAGCAAGAGGGTTATATCCAGAAATTGGGTGAAAAAAGCAGAAGAAAGCACATCAGGTATCAGGCCAGCCACGGCAATAAACTTCAAACCAATGACAGATAAAAGGCCGTAAAAGACGAGGGCCAGCTTGTGCGCAGTGCTCCATTCCAGACTTTTCAGCGCAACCCAATGCCCCCGTAAGGCAAAACGCCTGCAGACCGCAACAATCACTTTGAAATTTTCACGCAAAATATGGACAACAGCAATCACCAGCGAAAACAGAGTTTGCGCCAATGTGAAGATCCAATGATCACGCTTGATTAAAATCAGCCGTTTCAAAATGCCCCACAGCTCGGTAATGGCCCTGAATTCAATGGAATAGGGCGATATTGTCAGACCGGATATGCGGCTACGAGCGGTCTCCTAAAGCGAATCACTTGTTAATATTTGATAAAAATTTGGCAATCTTTGCAAGGATAAAGGAGATCAATCACCATATGGATTGGGTGAGGACATGTCGCAATTGAGCATTAAAGTCAAAGCCATTAAACTACCAACGGTACTTTCCTGTCTAATGCGCCGACTTTGAGTTAAGCCACAGCTAACAGCCGGCGAAAACCGGATCAACTTTGTCCCAAAATCCGCCTGACAATCTCATAACTGTCTTTTGAAAGCTTGGGTGTGGAGGCAATCTCTTTAAGTTGCTCGCGCATCAGTTCCTGGCGGCCCGGTTCCAGTTTTTGCCAGCTGCGAAATGCACCAAGCATACGTGCAGCAATTTGCGGGTTAAATCTGTCCAGCCGCAAAATCTGCTTGGCCACAAGGGCATAGCCCTTTCCATCCGGCCGGTTGAATTGCAAAGGGTTCCCAGCGGCAAAAGAACCAATGACCGCCCGGACTTTATTCGGGTTCTGCAGGTTAAATTTCTCATGCCGTAGTAATTGCCTCACTGTTTTCAAGGCGGATGGCAACGGGCACATCGCCTGCAGGGCAAACCACTTGTCAATCACCAGATGATCATCAATCCATTTGTCATGAAAATCCTGAAACACAGCATCCCGCTCAGCGGAGCGATGATTGTTCAGAGCTTTCAAAGCGGAAATGGAGGCCGTCATGTTTCGTGCATTATTGTAATGCAGACAGGCCCGCTCATATTCCTCAGACAGTTCAGTCGCAGTGAGAAAACTGAGACAGGCATAACGAAGGCTGCGCTTGCCCTCACTAAGGGCATCCGGGGAATAAACAGCTTTGCCTTCATGCAGTTCATAGGTCTCAATCAGCCCCTCCCGAAGGGTTTTACCAATCGATTTTGCTAGTGCTTTCTTTGCTCTTCCATTTGCGCTTGGGTCGATATTATCGCCAAGTGCCCGCGCGAGATCTGCCTCACTTGGTAATGAAAGAAACATCGCCCGGTATGCAGGCGAGAGCTCTTCATTGAAAACCGTCTTGCCAATGAGGCGGGCGATCCGTGCGTTCGACCCCGGTGCCTTACCATCCCTGATCCGCTCAATCATTCTGAGAACCTGGCGAGTAAGGAGCGTTTGCATGGCCTGCCACCGGTTGAAAAGATTGGCATCATTCTGTGCCAGAAACATCAGGTCCTTGTCAGTGTAATCGATGGTGAGATTAACCGGGGCTGAAAAATCCCGCAGCAGGGAAGGCACATTGCGAGCTGTAAGAGATTTAAATTCAAAGCTTTGCGAGCGCTCTTTTATGTGCAGCACGTTATCTTTTAAACGCTGGCCATTGGCCAGTTTCGGGGCTTTATCACGCCCGCCAGAGCCAACAAATCCAAGGCGCAGGGGAATATGCAATGCCACTTTCTTGCTCTGGTCCGGCGTGGCTGGGGTGATTTGTTCAACATCAAGAGTACCAATTTTGCGCTCAGGATCAAACTTGTAACGGCAAATCAGTTCAGGCGTGCCGGACTGGTTGTACCATTTTGAAAATTGGTTGAGATCAACTTTGTTGGCATCGGCCATTGAGGTAATAAAATCCTCAACGGTAGCCGCTTCCCCGTCATGTCGCTTGAAATAAAGATCCATTCCTTTGCGAAACCCGTTAAAGCCGACAATGGTCTCAATCATGCGGCAAAGCTCAGACCCCTTCTGATAAACTGTGGCCGTGTAGAAGTTATTGATTTCAATGTATTGTTCAGGGCGAACAGGATGAGCAAGCGGGCCGCCATCTTCAGGGAACTGAGTGGCTTTCAGGCGCCTGACATCCATAATCCGCTGTACGGTTCTTGACCGTTCATCCGAGGAAAATTCCTGATCACGGTAAACCGTCAGCCCTTCCTTGAGGCAAAGCTGAAACCAGTCACGGCAAGTGATGCGGTTACCTGTCCAGTTATGAAAATATTCATGGGCAATGACAGACTCGATTGCCATATAATCATTGTCCGTTGCCGTATCGGGTCGGGCGAGGATCAGCTTGTCATTGAAAACATTCAGCCCCTTGTTTTCCATCGCCCCCATATTGAAGTCTGATACGGCAACAATATTAAATATATCCAGATCATATTCACGGCCAAAGCGCTCTTCGTCCCATTTCATGGAACGTTTCAGGCTATCCATCGCCCATTCACACCGGTCTTCCTTGCCAGGCTCAACATAAATGCCAAGTTCAACACTGCGCCCAGACGAGGTGGTAAAGCGATCTCTGACCACTGCCAGTTGCCCCCCAACCAGGGCAAAGAGATAAGCAGGTTTCGGATGGGGATCATGCCAGATGGCAAAATGATACCCGCTCTTGTCAGACGGCCCATGCTCTAGAAGATTACCGTTGGAAAGTAGCACTGGCGTATCATCCATAGCCCCCTCAACCCGTACAGTAAACACCGCCATGACATCAGGTCGATCCAGATAGTAGGTAATCCGGCGAAACCCCTCGGCTTCGCACTGGGTGCAAAAATTTCCGCTCGAGCGATAAAGACCGGAGAGCGCCTTGTTGGCTTGCGGGTTGCAGGTTGAAATAACCTCAAGCTCAAAAGCTTCATTGGGAACATCAAAAATAATCAGTTGATCTTCCTCAATGGAAAAATCTTTGTCCTTCTCAAGCTTGGCACCATTTAGTTTCAGAGATTTGAGCTTGATCATCTCACCATCAAGAGTGAGCCGTCCATCATTTGCCCCGGCCATCGGGTTTGGCCTCAGTTTGAGCTTTGAAGTGACTTTGGTCGCTGTGGGGTGCAACCGAAAATCAAGATCAACCGTATCAATAAGGTGGGTAGAGGGCTGATAATCTTTGAGGTGAATGACGGGCGGCGTATCAGTGCGCATGTGACAAGGCTTCCTGGCTAAAATCAATGAGAATGTGCTGCATAGTGGTGAAATTATACGATGAGAACAAGCTTCAACAAGGCAATTATCTATAAAAATTGGATTTTCAATTGATATCTGGGGGTTATATTCGAGGCAAGAGTGAACTTGAGGGGTGTGATTGTAAAATGGGCCCACATCTCTTTCAATAAATCCTCAAGGGGGTATTCAGGGACAACGCACCACCCACCTAGACAATAATGTTTTCCTACAAAACAAAAATCACCGTGATAATCTATAGTGAAATGAAATTATACCCTTGGGCAGGTTTTCAAACCCAAACTGTTCAAAATGCAGAGGGGTGTAATTGAATAAAGGGAAGGGATAAACATGACCGGCGCACCAGTAATAAACACAGCAGATAGCTCCAGCCAAATCCAGCAGCTGGAAATGTATATAGATGGTCAGTGGAAACAATCACAAAGTGGAAGATGGTTTGAGACCAAAAATCCCTTCACAGGTAAGGTATGGGCAAAGCTGCCCCATGGGAACGAGAGCGACATTGATGATGCCGTAAAGGCAGCCCATGCAGCTTTCACATCCGGTCCGTGGGCAACAATGTCCGCCAGTGACCGGGGCATGTATCTTTATCGTCTGGCTGACATAATCGCGGCCAATGCCGCCTATCTGGCGGATTTGGAAGTGACCGACAATGGCAAGCTGATGGTCGAAATGCTGGGCCAGACCAAATACCTCCCCCGCTGGTTTCAATATTACGGTGGCCTGGCAGATAAGATTGAAGGCTCTGTCACCCCGATAGATAAAGCCGGCACATTTCATTATGTCACCTATGAGCCATTAGGTGTTGTCGGTGCCATAACCCCCTGGAATTCTCCGCTTTTGCTAACGGTCTGGAAAATTGCCCCGGCTCTGGCCGCGGGCAATACAGTGGTCATCAAACCCTCAGAATTTGCATCCGGCTCCATGCTGGGCCTTGCCAGATTATTTGAGGAAGCCGGCTTCCCGAAAGGTGTCATAAACATTGTCACGGGGTTTGGCGAGGACACTGGCAGCGCCCTGGTTGAGCACCCGCTGGTGGAGCGCATAGCTTTTACCGGCTCCGATATAGGAGGGGCCCGCGTTTCAGAAGCCGCAGCTCGGCAGTTCAAGCGTGTCTCACTGGAGCTGGGCGGAAAGTCACCACATATAGTGTTCAAGGATGCCGACATGGATGCCGCTGTCAAAGGGGTCATTTCAGGTATTTTTGCCGCCGGTGGGCAAACCTGCATGGCTGGGTCCCGACTTCTGATAGAAGCCTCAATTCATGATGAGTTCCTCGACAAACTTGTGACCCGCATGAAGCAGGCCCGGCTGGGAGACCCGCGCGCAGAAACCACAGATGTAGGCCCCCTTGCAACGGAGCCACATATGGAAAAGGTGCTCAAATATATTGAGATCGCCAAAGAGGAAGGTGCAACCTGCCTTCTTGGCGGTAAAAAGGCTGACCGCCCTGAATGCGGTGAAGGTTGGTTTGTCGAACCCACAATCTTCTCGAACGTGACCAATCAGATGCGTGTCGCCAGAGAGGAAATATTCGGGCCTGTTCTCAGCGTCATTAAATTCGAGACGGAAGAAGAAGCCATTGAGATCGCGAATGACACGCCCTACGGTCTGGCTGCCGGATTCTGGACCAGCGACATCCAAAGGGCTATCACTCTCCCGAAAAAACTCAAAGCCGGAACAGTCTGGGTGAATGCATACAGGGTGGTGAGTTACATGGCACCGTTCGGCGGTATGAAGCATTCAGGCATTGGCCGTGAAAATGGGATCGGCGCCATCCATGAATATCTGGAGGCAAAAAGTGTTTACATCAAAGGCAAGTCAGAAATCGCCAACCCATTTACGTTGCAATAAACCCGGTTGGGTTTAGCCATGGGCTCCTGTATCAGCACAAGAGAATAATTCTGGGGCCTTAAAACCCTTGAAATTACTATGATGATCGGTCAATTTGCCAGAACTTATAACCATGTTCTGAAAATCATGCCCCGGGCCAAACCAGTGAAGTCTGAAACTCAAACGGAAAAAAAAGCTGAAAGTCAAAAAATCTCCATCGCTCCCATGATGGACTGGACCGACCGTCACTGTCGTTATTTTCATAAGCGCCTGAGCAAAAAGACCTGGACCTATACAGAAATGGTCACGGCTGATGCCATCATTCACGGTGACCGCGATCGTCTACTCAGCCACCACATTGAAGACCAGCCCCTATGCCTGCAACTGGGCGGCTCAGACCCGGAGAAGCTCAAACAAGCGATCCATCTCGCCGAACCTTTCAGCTTTGAGGGTTTTAATCTAAATGTTGGCTGCCCTTCAGACCGGGTGAAAACCGGCCGTTTCGGGGCCTGCCTGATGCGGGAGCCAGTACTGGTCAGGGACTGCCTTGCAGCCATGAAAGCGGCGACGGAAAAAAGCGTTAGCATCAAATGCCGCATCGGCATTGATGATATGGATGAAGACGAAAACCTCACCCGTTTTATCGAAGAAGTTGAAAAATCGGGGGTGGCCACTTTCATCATCCACGCACGAAAAGCCTGGCTTGAGGGGCTGAGCCCAAAACAGAACCGGGAAGTGCCGCCCTTGAACTACCAAAGGGTTTATGAGCTAAAAAAAGCTCTGCCTCACCTGAACATCATTATCAATGGCGGCGTACAAAACCTCAGTGAGGTGAAGCAGCATCTCTTATCCGTGGATGGTGTCATGATCGGCCGCGCCGCCTACCAGACGCCATATATCCTCTCTGAAATTGATCAGCTTTTTTACGGAGACAGGACCCCGCCGATAACAAGGCTGGGCGCGGCTGTGGCAATGATCCCTTATATTGAGCACGAACGGCAAAAAGGCACCCGCCTTCATCAGATCACCCGCCATATGCTCGGCCTGTTTCATGGCCAGCCCGGCGCAAGGGGCTATCGCCAACGCCTCTCAACAGAGGGAACCAGCCCGGACGCAGGAATAGCCTGTTTTCTCAAAGCACTTGAATGCGTTGAGGGAAATGAGGAAGAAATCTCACCCGCTGCAGACAATCTGGTATGAAGAAAATCCCCTTGTAGCTATTGAAAATTTCAGTTTGTGAAAATGGCAGCTGAAAAAAACATCCCCAGTTAGGGACGCATCATGAATGTCTGTTCAGATGATCATTAAAAGGGTCAAAAAAGCAGCACAACGGCCGGGTTTCGTGGGGGGTCGGGGGAAAATAAACCCGACCGTTGCGCCTGAATTGGGCCTTTATGAGGTGTTGGGGGGGGGAGAACCTCATATCAGCACCAAAGTAAACTGGTCTATTCTTTTTTCTGTTTCAGCGTATGCTCCACTGGCAATGGTGGTTTTTCCGTCATAACCAGAATTGAAATACGCCGGTTGGCAGCCAGAAACGGATCTTCCGGAAACAAGGGTTCAATATCTGCCTTGCCGCCAACTTCATAAAATCTCTCATGCGGGATGCCATTCTCAGAAAGAATGGTCCGTGCGGACTTGGCCCTGTCTGCTGAAAGGTCCCAGAGCGAAAAGCCAGGTTTTGAATATTGCCGATTGGCATCCGTATGCCCCATCAGCTTGATGCGGTTTGGCAGCCGTTTGACAATTGGCGCCATAGCTGCAAGCAGTTTGCGTGTGTGTTCATGCGGCCGGCTGGAGCCCTGCGAAAACATTGAGCGCGCTTCCTGATCAATCAGCTGAATATGCAGGCCCTCGGGTGTTTCTTCAATCATGATATGGCTGGAGAGGTGACTGATCTCAGGCATTTCCTGCCATGCTTGTCTTAAAGAGGCCGCTGCCAGTGCAAACTGTCGGGGCCGTTCAATCTCGTTCGCCTCAATATCATGTGTGTTGGCCTCAGGCCCCTGCTTGTGCCGTTCATCATGCCTGATCTCGGCATAGTCCGTATCGTTCTCTTTTGGCAAAGGAGACACATGCTTGATGTAGCGGCGAACCGGGGCACCTTCAATTTCAATCATACCAGCTTTACGGTTGACAAACTGAATACCAAAAGCATCCTTCATGGAACCGGCCACAACCTGCAGCTTTTCCTTGTCCTGAATGGAAAAAGAGATCAGCAAAACAAAGAAGCAAACAAGGATCGACATCAGGTCAGCAAAAGTGACCATATATTCCGGAATGCCGGCAGCACCGCCTTTTTTCCGTGCCATTTGTGATACCCCGCTTTTCCTGCCTGTCAGCGCGCTCTAGGCTGCTGCTGGTGCCTCTTCAACCTGCTTTTGCTTGGCTGTCATATAACTCTCAAGCAATTCTCTGATCAGCGCCGGTGCTTTGTTATCCCGCAGCTGCATAACCCCATCAATCACCAGTGACTGATTAACTTCTTCAATCGCAATCTTATTGGAAAGCTTGTCAGCCAGCGGCAGGGCAATTAGGTTGGCAAGCAGCGCGCCATAAAGTGTCGTCAACAGCGCAATCGCCATCGCCGGGCCAATCGCCGCCGGGTCATCCATCGCGGAAAGCATTTGCACCAGACCAACAATGGTACCAATCATACCAAAGGCCGGGCCAGCATCACCAAGCATCTTGTAAACCCGTTGCGCTTCATCAAGCCGCTCCAGGTAAAGGTCACGCTCTTTTTCCATGGTCTCCCGCATGAAGACAGGATCATACCCATCCGCCACATACTGTGAGCCCTTTTTCAAAAACGGATCAGAAATATCTACACCCTCAAGCCCGAGCGGGCCTTCCTTGCGGATAATATCAGCAAGTTGGCAAATCTCGTTGGTCATGGTGACGGGGCTAACTGTCTTGTGAGTGAAAGAAGCTTTGCCGCCAAGGGCAAGAGCTGAAAAAACATTACTAAGGGGAAAACGCATGATCGTTGCAGCAAAACCACCGCCAAACACGATGAGCATCGAGGGCACGTTCACAAAGGTATCAACAGAACCACCTGAAAGAATGGCATACATCACGATGCCGATCCCTGCCACCATACCTGCAATTGTTGCTATATCCATAACGCAATACCCCGACCCAATTCATCCGCGCCAGAACTCTTTAAAAGACGCACATGTTGAACATTAGGGATTAACCATAGCCAATTGATCTAAATTTTAGCTGAAAGAACATGGTTAAAATCCGGACAAAATCTGCCCCGATTTGGCACAAAATATCAAGCCATTAAGCCCCCGCTTTCACCCACACTTTATTATAGGAAAATGACCAGCCTGTTAGGGAATGCAGCGCTGATAACGCTCCATTAACCATAATAGGGCAGTTTAGAGGGAGGTAGGGGCGTATCCCCCGCGTTTTTATGTCAGTGGAGTTTAAAGTGAGCGTTAAGCGTATTTCCTATTGTTTTTGGGGCATGTTCCTCATCATTAACGCCTTTTGCGCCAGTGCTGATTCAACGGTGGCGCAAGAGGCGCGCCCCTTTGAAGCGCAAGTCGAACAAATTCTCCGCGATAAAACCTCCCGTTTCCGCACTGAGCAGGAAAAACGCTACAATCCAGCCCCTTTGCAGGACAGCGAACTCTTTCGTGATCAGATAACCACCCGGCCCCTCGGTGAGGCCGGTAACGGCGGGCGCACAAACAGCTTCGAGGAAGCCAGCGCGGATCAGGAATTTGCCGAAGACCCATTCGCCAGGTTTGAAGCTAGCAGCGGCGACCCGGCAGATCAGGAAGAAAGGTTACTAACCCGAAAGAGAAGTGAGCAGGGGCGGGAAGAGACTCTCCTGGAACCGGAGGGCGGCGATCAGAACAACCAAAATAGTAGGGCAGGGCGGCGTGATCAGGGCGCCGAAGGCGAGGAAAGACAACGCCCGGACAGGCGCAACCGTTTTGAAGATGAATTTCTGGCAGCCGAAAGGCAACTCAATGATGAAACCGGTCTTGAGGGGCAACCTGTTCCAACAGATCAAACCGCAAGAAGAGACAGACGTGCACAAAACAACCCCGCCAGCCAGCAGGGGCTTGAGAATAATGGCCAGGACACCCTCAACGGAGCGCGCAGAAATCTGGCGCGGAGAGACGGCACCCTCGCCCTTGAAGCTGATCAGAATGACATAACCGGCTCCATCCGCCCAAACGCACCGGAAGACCCCTATGCACAAATCGGCAAACCCTTTGGTTCGTTTCTTCTGTTTTCAGAGCTGACCCTCAATGGTGTCTTCAGTGATAACCCCACCGCCTCAGTTAACAATGGCCCCGGCGATGAAGCGATAGAGCTTATCCCGCATTTTCTCCTGCGCTCTGACTGGTCAAGACATGCCCTTGAAATTGAAGGGCAGTTGAGAAAAAGTTATTATGATGAACTGACCTCAGAAAATATTGATGAGTGGTACATCAGCTCAAAAGGGCGCCTCGATATTCAGCGCAATCATTACCTTGAAGTTCAGGGACGGATCGAAGAGGGGCAGGATGATCGCGGCGATATTGACAATCTGAACACAGATACAGAGCTGGCCAGTTTCCAGGTCATGACCCTGACCGCGATCTATAACATTGAATGGAACCGGATTGGCTTGCGCTTCACCGGAAATCTCATTGATTATGATTACGACGACACGGCAAACAGTCTGGGCCAGATCATCAATAACGACGATCAGGACTATCAGGAAAACAATATCTCCGCGCGGCTGGGCTATACATTCCACCCCGGCTTCTATGCCTATCTGGAAGGTCACTATGTCAACAGGGACTATGAAACCTTTGTCGATGATCAGGGATTCCAGCGGAGCAACGAAGGTGAAACGCTAAGTCTGGGTGCCATTTATGACATATCGTCACTTCTGAGGATTGAAGGCACAATCGGCCATGAGTGGCTGCAGCCGGACGATCCCCGCTATGTGGATATTGAAGAGGTGATCTACAGCGCCGCCCTGACATATCGTCTGTCAGAGAAAACAACACTCATATTGCGCACGGAGCGTGATGTTGAAACCACTGACCTTGATGGCACAGTTGGCTTTGTTGAAACAGAATATAGCCTTGCGCTTACTCATTATTTCCGCTCGCATCTGCGCCTGGGGGCTACCCTGACCTTTGAGGAGGAAGAATACCCCGGCCTTACAATCGAGCAGGAAAGATTAACAACAGAATTGTCTCTGCAATATATCTTCAACCGTCACATGCGGCTGATGGCAAGTTATGAATTTACTGACACCAACACCAATGATGGCGGAGACTACCGGGAAAATATCTTCCGGATCGGGCTGAATTTAAGGCCCTGATGCACAAACATATCCACCGCTTCAAAGACAAACCCGGAGAAAGATTAATGGAGGCAGTCAATGGATTGTCAGAATTTGCAAATCAATCTTCGATCAGCCTGGAGATGGCCGTGCGAAACCCGGGGCCAATATCTTCCCGGGCCAGGGCAAAAGCCACATTGGCTGCAAGAAATCCGATCTTTGAGCCACAGTCAAAACTGCGCCCCTCATATGGGCAGGCGTAAAAATCCTGCGTTTCCATGAGCGTTAACATCGCATCCGTCAGCTGAACCTCATTACCAGCACCTGTGCTTTGCGTGGCAAGAATATCAAATATCTCAGGTTGCAGGATGTACCGCCCCATAATGATGAGATTGGAAGGCGCTGTCCCCTCCGCCGGTTTCTCCACCATACCCTCGACTTTAAGGCCTTTATCCCCGTCATTGACCTTCACAACACCATAATTTGACACCAGTTCAGGCGCGACTTCCTCAACCGCAAGAATATTCCCGCCGGTCTGGTTATAAACATCAATCATCTGCGCCATGCAGCTTTGGCGCTCTGCCTGCACCAGCACATCAGGAAGCAACAGGGCAAAGGGTTCATCCCCGACAAGATCCCGCGCGCACCAGACCGCATGTCCAAGCCCCTTCGGTGATTGTTGCCTGGTATAAGCCGTTTGCCCCGCTTCTGGCAGCAGGTCATTCAGCATCTCCAGTTCTTTGGTTTTGCCGCGCTCGGATAAAGTGGCCTCAAGTTCAACCTGCTTGTCAAAATGATCCTCAATGACCGTCTTGTTTCGCCCCGTCACAAAAATAAAGTGTTCGATCCCCGCCGCCCGCGCTTCATCAACCACATGCTGAATAATCGGCCGGTCAACTATGGTCAGCATCTCTTTGGGCATGGCTTTGGTAGCTGGTAGAAAGCGGGTCCCAAGACCTGCAACTGGTAAGATGGCTTTTCTGATTTTTCGCTGAGCTGACACGGTGCACCCCTTATTTATTCGGTTATAGTGACAGGACCGGCAAGGGAATGAAACTGACACCCCGCCGGTAATCAGCCTTGAAAACACTTCATTAAGCATGTTTTCGGTTCATACGGCTGTTAAAGACAAGCTTAATAACTTGTTTGCATGATAATTCAAATCAAAAACATGGCGAAAAACACGCAAGAATGAAGTCCAAAGCTAAAGTTTAATTCCCAAAATGACTTCAACAGAGTTGTCCCGGCAATTGAGGCAATCTACATTGTGCAGGCACCACCATTGAAACCATGTTACCATCAGCAACCGCGGGTGGACGACCAGAAAAGTTTATGGAGTTAAGGACAAACCATGGCAGTACTTGTCACAGGCGGCGCCGGTTACATCGGCAGTCACACCAGCTATTCTCTCGTTGATCAAGGTGAGCAGGTTGTTGTCCTTGACAATCTCACAACCGGATTTGACTGGGCAGTGCCATCCGGAGCAAAGCTCATCGTCGGCGATATTGCAGATAAGAAACTGGTCGAAAAACTGATCCTGACGCATGGCATTACCGCCATCATCCATTTCGCTGGCTCCATTGTGGTACCCGAGTCAATAGAAGACCCGCTGAAATATTATCACAACAACACAGCCAAAACCCGTGACCTGCTTCATGTCGCGGTTGAAAACAATATCAGGCATTTCATTTTTTCATCAACGGCTGCCGTCTACGGCATGCCAGAGGTCAACCCCGTCACAGAAGAAGCCCCCTTCGCCCCGATCTCACCTTACGGCTCATCAAAGATGATGACTGAAATCATGTTGAAAGACACAAGTGCTGTTAAAGACCTCAATTATGTGGCCCTGCGTTATTTCAACGTTGCAGGCGCTGATCCTGCTGGCCGCATCGGCCAATCAACCCCAAAGGCAACGCACCTCATTAAGGTTGCCGCGGAAATTATTCATGGCCCCCGCACTGAGATGAGCGTCTTTGGCACAGATTACCCGACAAGTGACGGTTCCTGCATTCGTGATTATATCCACGTCTCAGACCTCGCCAATGCACACTGCATTGCGCTTGAGCATTTGCGAAAAGGCGGTGAAAGCCGCGTTTTTAATTGCGGCTATGGCGAAGGCTTCAGCGTCCTTGAAGTGATCAAGGCAGTCAAAGAAATATCGGGGCAGAATTTCCCTGTTCATATTGGTGACCGGCGCGCTGGCGATCCGGCTGAGTTGATCGCCGCATCCGACCGCATTCGGCAAGAGCTTGGCTGGCAACCCCGTTACCAGTCTTTGGAGACAATCGTCGCACACGCTCTGGCCTGGGAAGAAAGACTGTCTGAATTAAAAAAGGTCTCTTGATCTTAAAAAAACGCACTCTTTCGAAAGTGGCCTTTATCAGATCCGAATCTCCGTATAAAAATATGTAAAACACAGTAATGCCCGGCCCATAAAGCCAGCAGCCCTGTTGGTCCCTGCGCGAGCGATAGTGGAGGGCAGGGCGCAAAGCTGGCGTGCTGTCAGCATAGATTTTACAACTGTAAGCCGCAAACAGCGCGGGGGAGAAAACCAAACATGGCCAGAAGAGCCAGTCAAAAACCATTCAATTTCTGCTACACACCTGTTCTGGCACTGCTATTCACCCAGTGCCTTTTCCTCGGCACTACGGCGGGTGCTCTTCGAGCTGAGACAGCCACCAAGGAGCAACATCTGCTGAATTGGAAAACAAAGCTCTGGCAATCGGCGAAAAAGGCCGGTGTATCTGCCAGGACCTTCAACGAAGCCATCAGAGACACAAAACCAAATTACAAGCTCCCCCGGGTCCGCACCCACAAGGGCTGGGCCATTTTGAAAAAACGCATGGCGGCAGCTGCAAAAGCGCCAAAAAAGAAACAGGTTTTAAAAGATGGTTTGCCCCCCTCCTGTCACCGTCCGCGCCAGAAAGAATTTTTATTCCCAACCCTTTATTTCCCGGGTGACTATATCGACAGGCTCACAAGCCGCGGCAAGACCCTGCGCCAGAAATACAGAAATACATTCAACAGAATTGAAAAACAGTTTGGCGTTGATATGCGCGCCGTCCTTGGCATATGGGGCCGCGAAACCGCCTATGGCCGCGTCAATAACAAGATGAACGGTATTGAGACCTGGCTCACCCTGGCCTATGCCGGACCACCGGAAAAACGCGCCGCCTACCGAGACAATCTGATATACGCCCTGAAATTTATCAGCCAGGGACATATTGCTTTAAAGGATTATAAAACCACATTTGCCGGTGCAACCGGTTACCCGCAATTCACCCCTGATGTTTATGAGGCCTACGCAGTTGATTTTGATGGCGACGGGCGCAAGGACATCTGGAACAGCGTACCGGATGCCCTGGCATCAGCTGCCAATTATTTAAAAGGGATAGGCTGGCAACCAGGCCGGCGCTGGGGCTATGAAGTTACCGTGCCCGAAGGATTTAACTGCGCAGACGAAGGCCCCTTTGGCCGAAAACCCGTTCGTGAATGGCTGAAACGGGGCGTCCGGCGTGTCAACAGTCCGGGCGGCAAACCGCTCTCCTTTCCCGATTTAGACGAGCCAACCCAGTTCGTGGCACCGGCCGGTATGAATGGCCCCAAATTCCTTGTCACAGAGAATTTTGAAGTGTTCCGCCGGTATAACAAGGCAGACCTCTACGCTCTTTTTGTGGGGCATCTTGGTGATCGGATCTGGTGCCGGAGGCCCAAAGCCTGCGATTTCAGGCACCCCTGGCCAACCAGGGACACCTTCAATTTTAGCCGGAAACGCATCTGCGAAATGCAGATTCATCTGAAACGGTCCGGCGCATCAGACGAAACACCGGATGGTCTTTTTGGCGGCAAAACCCGCAATGGCATCGGCAGTTATGAACGCCAGATCGGCAGAAACCCGACCTGTTTTCCAAGTAAGGATCTGCTCAACACATTGCGCAATAACAAACATTGAGCAGGGCAGTGGAGGGGGGGCAGCTAATTTTTTCGCATCTCTGCCAACAAAATGCCATGCTCTTTTTTTAGGCAAATCATGCTATATTTTCCGGATACCATATCTGAAAGATAGGACAACAAATTGTCAGGCAATCAAAAAATCAGAAAACATCTGACATCGTTCCTCCAGGGTTTGAGCGGGGCACTCATTGGTTTATGGCTGCTGATCACACCGGCAGGCGCCAACCTTAATACAAACATAAACGCCAATGCGGAATTTCGCTCCTTTCTCGAAAGTTTATGGCCGGTGGCAAGACGGGCCGGTGTCAGCCAGGCAGTGTTTAAACGTGCCATGGGCGGATTGACCCCTGATCCTGAAATCATGAATGCCCAACGGTCACAGCCCGAATTCGTCAGCCCTGTCTGGTCATATATCGAGCGGGCAGTTTCAGAGGAACGGATAAAAACCGGCAGAGAGAAACTGAACACTCTGGATGAAACCTTGCGCCGCATAGAGGCAAGATACGGTGTTGAAAAACAAATCATTCTCGCTATTTGGGGCATGGAGAGCACCTTTGGGAAAAACAAGGGGAGTAAGGACATCATCCGCTCGCTGGCAACCATGGCATTTAAGGGCAAGCGCAAATCCTATGGCCGTAAACAGCTCATTGCCGCGCTGAAAATCCTTGAGCGCGGTGACATCCATTTATCTGACTTTAAAGGCTCCTGGGCGGGGGCCATGGGCCACACCCAGTTTATCCCGGACACCTACAATCACTACGCGGTCGATTTCACAGGGGATGGCAAGCGCGACGTCTGGAATTCAACAACCGACGCGTTGGCCTCAGCCGCCAACTATCTGAAAAAAGCCGGCTGGAAAACCGGCAAAACCTGGGGCTATGAGGTAAAACTGCCGCCCCGCTATAATTATGCGCATTCTGGCTGGGCTATAAAAAAATCACTGGGTCAGTGGCACAGGTTGGGGATCAGGCGGGTGAATGGCCGCCCCTTCCCAAGGCCATCTGATAAAGCCGAATTGATCCTCCCCGCCGGTGCAAAAGGCCCGGCTTTTCTGGTATTGAAAAATTTCCGCGTATTGATGCGTTATAACAAGTCCGTTTCTTATGTACTGGCCGTAGGTCATCTGGGGGACCGGATATTAGGTTACGGCCCGTTTGTTCAGCCCTGGCCAAAAGAGGACCGCCGCCTGAAATATGTGGAGCAAGAAGAAATCCAGCGGCTCTTACACAAAAAGGGCTATAATGTCGGAAAAATCGACGGTAAAATGGGCGGCAGAACCAAAAAGGCACTGCGGGCCTTTCAATCAAGGGTCGGCCTTCCGGCTGATGGTCACCCGACATACGCCGTCCTTGAAGCGTTAAGGCGCTGATTGGCTGTGATTATTTCTAAAGCACTATAGAGTTTTTAAAAATGCAAGAGATTACCCAAGAGATTACCCAAGTGATTGCCAAAGACACAAAAAAACCGCGGTAGATTGTAAGCTGAACAAATGGCATCGGTTCTTGTAACGGCATTCATCAGCTAGGTTCACTTGTGATACAATATCTGGGCTTTTAAAAATCTGGACTTCTGAAAAAATGAAACTTCCATTGAGACCACATAAGCTGATCGCACAATTCATTATTATCAGTGTAATCCTGACACTCGCGACAGCCGCCCGGGCCGCGAATGTCTCAACTTCTTACGTTAACCCCTTTCCGGCCGGGGGGAAATACAATGTACTGGTGATAGGTGATGGCTTTGCCGATGGCGCCTGGTATGGTTTGATCAAAGCCAACAAAAACAATAGGAAAATCCAGTTTCTCAAACATGTAAATTACTCATCACGTCTGACGGCTACCGGCAAACGTGATTTTGTAAAGAAACTGGACAAGGTGCTGAACAGCCAGATTTTTGACATCGCTGTGGTGATGGTCGGCTATCATGACCGCCGCAGGGTCAGGGTCAATGGCAAGAATGTTGGCATGGATACCCCGGAATGGGTCAGCCACTACAACAAACGCATCAGGGCCGTCCTGCGCAAACTGGCCATGCGGAAAATCGCAGTTTACTGGGTTGGTATGCCCATTGTCCGGCGGGACAAACTTCGCACTGAGCTGGATCAACTGAACAATCTATTCAAGGTGCAGGCTTCGGCCGCTCAAGTTCGTTTTATTGACAACTGGCACCATTTTGCCGATGACAACGGCATCTATAATTCCTACGGCCCGGATGTGAAAGGCAAAATCCGCCTCTTGCGCAAACGTGATGGTGTTTTCTTCACAAAAGCCGGTTACGAAAAACTTGGCTATTATATTTACAAATACATCCAGCGCGATTTGAGGGACGCCCGTGCCGAACGTAACATTTCACTAATTGGCGGCAAAAGAGACCAGGAATTTCTGCTGACACGTTATGAACTTGATCATCCGCGAAACCGCAAGAAGAATGCGAACGCAGAAGAGGAAGATAAGGCCAGAAACGCCTCAAAATTAAAGCGTTTTATGGGCCTTTCAAATGAACGCAGTAAATATGAAACCGCAAAACATTCCAGCATCACCATCCCGGCGGATAAAACCCAGTCCGGCAAGGAAAAGAAAATAAAAATCATCCGCCCGGCAATCCCGGCCGTTGCCTTTACCATCGCAAGGCGCAGCTCCGCTTACAGTTCCGGAGACCGCGAATTTGACGGGGCGGCGCTTATGCAGGAAAAATCGGGCAAACTTATCAGCCTCTCTATTGCCTCAGCGATCGCCCAGTTTGGTGAAGGTAACTCTGAGCGCCGGGTTCCCCTGACACAAACCCCATATTATAAACTTGTGGTACGGGGGGATGCGCAGCTATCAAAACCTGGTCGGGCCGACCATTTCAACTGGAAATTAAAGCCGCCGGAAAAGCCAAACAACTAACAACCCAATAAAACAAATGGCTCCTGAGGCCTACGCTGTGATTTACAGCAAGACAAAGCTCATTAATAGAAAAGCCCCTGAATTGTTCAGGGGCTTTTTAGTGTCTGAATAAGCAGGATTAAAATACCCACTTGGAATTTTCGGTCGCGTATATAGATTAATGGAAAAAGCGACCTGATCTTCGAGCCTCACCACTTAGCGCGGCAAAACCGTCTCACCCATCAAAAACTCATCTACCGAGCGGGCTGCCTGCCTGCCCTCGCGAATGGCCCAGACCACCAGTGACTGACCCCGCCGCATATCACCAGCCGCAAACAGGCGATCAACCGAGGTTTTATAATCCTGCACATTGGCTTTGATATTGCCGCGCTGATCGAGATCAACAGAGGCCCCCTGGAGCATACCTTCATGCACAGGGTGAACAAAGCCCATCGCCAGCAGAACTAGATCAGCCTTGAGTTCAAATTCAGTTCCAGCAAGGGCCTGCATTTTTTCATCAACCCGCTCACACTGAATGGCGCTAACATGACCGGCATTACCAAGAAATGCCCTTGTCATCACTGACCAGTCACGTTCAGCACCTTCGGCCTGGCTGGAAGAGGTGCGCATTTTTAATGGCCAGTGCGGCCATGTCATGAACTTGTCTTCACTTTCAGGCGGGCGCGGCATAATTTCCAGCTGGGTAACAGAAAGACAACCCTGCCGGATGGAAGTGCCGATACAGTCAGAACCGGTATCACCACCGCCGATCACCACAACATGTTTGCCCTCTGCAAGAATGGGTTCAAAATTCTGCAAATGCTCACCGCTCACCCGTCTGTTCTGTTGGGTCAGAAAATCCATGGCATAATGCACACCTTGCAATTCGCGGCCGGGGATCGGCAGATCTCTGGGAACTTCAGATCCCCCTGTCAATAGCACCGCATCATACTCATCCATCAAGTCATCAATCGCGCGTTCCTGCCCAATATGAACACCAAGATGGAACGTCACCCCCTCAGCTTCCATCTGCTCAACCCGGCGGTCAATCAGTGTTTTCTCGAGTTTAAAATCAGGGATGCCATAGCGAAGCAGGCCGCCGGCCTTCTTGTTCTTTTCATAAAGATGAACATCATGCCCGGCGCGAGCCAGTTGCTGGCTTGCCGCCATCCCGGCAGGGCCACTGCCAATAACCGCAACCCGTTTCCCAGTTTTGATATCTGCCGGTCTTGGCACCACCCAGCCATTTTCATACGCCTTGTCAACGATGGCGCATTCAATGGTCTTGATAGTCACTGGAATATCTTCAAGATTTAATGTGCAGGCCGCTTCACAGGGCGCTGGGCAGACCCGTCCGGTAAATTCAGGAAAATTATTGGTTGAATGCAGGTTCCGGGAAGCTTCTTCCCATTGATCATTATAAACAAGATCATTCCAGTCAGGGATCTGGTTGTTAACCGGGCACCCGCTATGGCAAAAGGGAATCCCGCAATCCATGCAGCGTGCAGCTTGGCGTTCAACTTCTCCATCACTTAGCGGAATGGTGAATTCATGATAATGGCGAATACGATCAGAGGCAGGGCGGTAGGCCCGGTCATGTCGTTCAATTTCCAAAAAGCCTGTGATCTTTCCCATCTACTTGCTCTCCCTCATACCAATATTCATCTCTGTGTCATCCTGGCTGTCTTGTTGCCGGGCCATTTCCTGTAAGGCACGGCGATACTCAACCGGCATGACTTTGACAAATTTTGGCAAATAGTCCTCCCAGTTTTCAAGGATCGTCCTTGCGCGCTCCGATCCGGTGTAATGCGCATGGCGGGCAATAAGCTGGTTCAGACGTTCAGCATCAAAACAGGTCATGTCACGCATCACATCAACAAGCCCGTGCGATTCAAGATCACATGTCTGATGATGGTTGTTGGAAATGGTATCTTCCTCGGCAATCACCGGTTCAAGATCAACCATGGCAAGGTTGCATCTTTCCTCGAAGCTGTCATTTTCATCCAGCACATAGGCAATGCCACCGGACATCCCGGCTGCAAAATTCCGCCCGGTTTCACCAAGTACCACAACCACACCACCTGTCATATATTCACAGCCATGATCACCCGTGCCCTCAACAACAGCAATGGCACCGGAATTGCGAACCGCAAACCGCTCTCCAGCCACGCCGCGGAAATAGCATTCACCAGCAACTGCGCCGTAAAGCACCGTATTGCCAACAATAATGCTCTTGTTGGGGACGATGCCTGATTCAACGGGCGGGCGAACAATCAGCCGTCCTCCTGAAAGGCCTTTACCAACATAGTCATTCCCCTCACCAATAAGATCAAGGGTCACACCCTGTGCAGTCCAGGCCCCAAATGCCTGACCGGCAATGCCTCTGAACGTTACCCAGATGCTATCATCCGGCAGCCCTTCATGCCCATGCTGTATGGCAATTTCACCGGACAACATGGCACCTGTGGAGCGGTCCGTGTTGTGAATATCAAGGTCAAGTTTCACCGGTGTTTTTGATTTGATGGCATCTTTTGAAAGTTCAATCAGTTTGCGATCAAGAATATCAACAATCAGATGTTCCTGATTTTCAGTTTTACGGATGGCAATTTCCTCGCCGACATCAGGGCGATAAAACAACCTTGTAAAATCAAGTCCCTGGGCTTTCCAGTGATCAAGCGCTTCACGCTTCTCAAGATAATCAGAATGCCCGATAAGGTCATCAAGTTTGGAAATGCCCATTTCTGCCATGATCGCCCGCACTTCTTCCGCAACAAAGAAGAAGTAATTGATCACATGTTCAGGTGCGCCTTTAAAGCGCCGCCGCAGTTCTGGATCTTGTGTCGCAATACCAACCGGGCAGGTATTGAGATGGCACTTCCGCATCATCAGACAACCAGCGGCAATCAGAGGCGCTGTTGCAAATCCAAACTCATCAGCCCCAAGCAGGGCTCCAACCACCACATCTCGCCCGGTGCGCAGACCACCATCCACCTGGACAGAGACCCGTGAGCGCAGATTATTGAGTACAAGGGTTTGTTGTGTTTCCGCCAGGCCGATTTCCCAGGGGCTGCCCGCATGCTTGATGGAAGTTAAAGGCGAGGCACCCGTGCCTCCTTCAAAGCCGGAAATGGTAATGTGATCGGCCTTGGCTTTGGCAACACCTGCCGCAACAGTACCGACACCCACCTCAGACACCAGCTTGACACTGATATCAGCCCTTGGGTTCACATTTTTAAGGTCATAGATTAGTTGTGCCAGATCCTCAATGGAATAGATATCGTGGTGAGGCGGCGGTGATATCAAGCCTACCCCCGGCGTTGAATGACGGCATTTGGCAATCACCCGATCAACCTTGTGGCCCGGTAACTGGCCGCCTTCACCTGGCTTGGCCCCTTGCGCCATCTTGATCTGGATCATGTCAGAATTGACCAGATACTCTGTTGTCACACCAAACCGACCGGAGGCCACCTGCTTGATTGCGGAGCGTTCACTGTCTCCATTGTCCTTGGGTGTAAAGCGCTCCCGTTCCTCGCCGCCTTCCCCGGTGTTGGACTTGCCGCCGATCCGATTCATTGCAATGGCGAGGGTTGTATGTGCTTCACGTGAAATTGACCCATAGGACATGGCACCAGTTGAAAACCGTCTCACAATATCGGCCGCTGGTTCAACATCATCAATGGAAATGGGGGTGCGCCCGATCTCTTCTGCTGTCTTGAGATGAAAAAGACCGCGCAGGGTTTTGAAATTACGGGACTGTTCATTCACCCGCGCTGCAAATTCCTTGAATTTGTCAGGCAGGTTGCCGCGCACAGCATGCTGAAGATCTGCAACGGTATCAGGCTCCCAGACATGGCGCTCACCGCGAATCCGAAACGCATATTCACCGCCGACATCAAGCGCATTTGTCAATATCTGTGCCCGTCCAAAGGCAGCTGCGTGCCGGTTGCATGTCTCAATAGCCACCTCTTTCAGGCCGACACCCTCAATCTGCGAATGCGTGCCAGTGAAATAGGTTTTTACAAAATCAGTATTGAGACCTACCGCATCAAAAATCTGCGCCCCGCAATAGGATTGAAAAGTCGAAATGCCCATCTTCGACATAACTTTCAAGAGCCCCTTGTCAATCGCTTTTATATAGCGCTTGTTGGCTTCATCCAGGGTGATCTCTTCATCCAAAGTGGCGAGTAATGTTTCAATGGTCTCAAACGCAAGATAGGGGTTAATCGCCTCAGCACCGTAGCCACCAAGCGTAGCAAACTGATTGACCTCAAGTGCCTCACCCGTTTCAACAAGGAGGCCAACTGATGTGCGCAGCCCCTTACTGATAAGATGATGATGCACCGAAGCTGTCGCTAGTAATGCCGGAATAGGAACCCGCTTCTTTGAAACCGCCCGGTCCGAAAGAATAATGATGTTAAACCCATCACCAACAGCCTTAACAGCCGCCTCTTGCAATTGCGCAACCGCTTCAGCCATGCCATCGGGGCCATGGTCCGCATCATATGTTATATCGAGTGTAAAGGTCTCGAAATCATTGTCAGGAATATCAGAAATAGCCCGTAGTTTATCAAGTGACGCATTGGTCAGCACAGGTTGTGAAACCTCCAGCCGCTTGAGAGTGGACTGGTTGTCATGATCAAGCAGATTGGGGCGCGGGCCAATAAAACTGACAAGCGACATCACAAGTTCTTCGCGAATGGGATCAATCGGCGGGTTGGTCACCTGCGCAAAATTCTGCTTGAAATATGTGTGCAGTAATTTCGAGCGGTTGGATAAGGCCGAAACTGGGGTATCTGTTCCCATCGAACCAATCGCTTCCTGGCCCACCAGCGCCATCGGTTCAAGCAGGAATTTAATCGCCTCGGATGTCACGCCAAAAGCCTGTTGTCGGTCCAGCAAACTGGCATCAGCTTCAGCTTCAACATGTGGCACTTTCGGCAGGTCTCTCACTTTGATCTGCCCGGTCTCCAGCCATTCCTTGTAGGGGTGAAGGCGTGATATTTCAGATTTCAGTTCCTGATCAGAGATAATGCATCCCTTCTCAAGATCAATCAGCAGCATCTTGCCGGGTTGCAGCCGCCACTTTGTGATGATTTTATTTTCTTCAAAAGGCAGAACCCCCATCTCAGAGGCAAGCATCACCATATCATCACTGGTGACAACGTAGCGCGCCGGACGCAGTCCGTTCCGATCAAGGGTCGCTCCAATGCGCTGACCATCAGTGAAGGCAACAGCAGCCGGCCCGTCCCATGGCTCCATCACCGCAGCATGATACTCATAAAAGGCGCGGCGCTCTTCATCCATCAGCGGGTTACCGGCCCAGGCTTCCGGTATAAGGAGCATCATGGCATGGGCCATGTCATAGCCGCCGCGAACCAACAGCTCCAGGGCATTGTCAAAACAGGCACTGTCAGATTGACCCTCAGGGATCAGCGGCCAGATCTTATCAAGGTCATCGCCGATAATATCAGACTTCATAGTTGCCTGACGCGCTGCCATCCAGTTCACATTGCCGCGTACAGTGTTGATTTCGCCATTATGACAAATCATCCGAAAGGGCTGTGCCAGCGACCAGGTTGGAAATGTGTTGGTGGAAAACCTCTGGTGCACCAGCGCCAGTGCTGAAACCATGCGCTCGTCAGTAAGGTCTTTAAAATAATTACCCAGCTGATAGGAAAGCAGCAGCCCCTTGTATAATAAAGTACGGGCCGACATAGAAGGAACATAAAAGAACTTGTAACCAGCCGGCTTTTCACGGGCGATGCGAAGTTCAATACAGCGGCGAATGATAAAGAGTTTCAGCTCAAAATCTTCAACTGTTTTCAGATCGTCACTGCGCCCAATAAAAACCTGCGCGTGAAAGGGTTCTGATGGTTTCACAGAGTAACCAAGATCCGAGCTGTCAACCGGCATATCGCGCCAGCCAAGAACGGTTTGCCCGCGGCTTTTGATTTCTTCCTCTACAATAGCGACAATCGACGCCCGCTCAGTTGCATCGATGGGCAGAAAAACAGGTGCTGCAGAGTAGAAACCAGGCTCAGGAAGCTCAAAACCGGCTTCCCCGGTAACGGCACGCAAAAATTCATCAGGCATCTGAATGAGAATACCGCACCCGTCACCTGCTTTCGGGTCTGCCCCAACTGCACCGCGGTGCTCCAGGTTTTTCAGGATCTCCAGGCCTTTGGAAACAATATCGTGGCTTTTGACATTTTTCATATGCGCCACAAAACCAATACCACAGGCATCATGCTCATGATCGGGGTGATAAAGCCCCTGCTCCTGCGCAGCAGACAGCCTTTGTTGAAGTCGGGTCATATCGGTTGCATTTTTTACGTTTTGGCTCAATTGTTTCATCCCAATCAGTAAGGTCTAATATGATAGTGTCTGTCTTGCTCATATGGTCAAGATAATGTGGGAGGTGCACTGTAAAGCCGTTTGATGTGGCTCACATAAGCACAAGACAACCCGTATCAGATATGTCCCGAATATTATAATTCAAAACACATTGATTGCGCGATGACCAAATATATCAGACAGCCCAGATTTCGATGTACCGAGGTACCCAATTTAACAAAAACAAAAGGGTAAGGGCATGAAATCTGACTTAAGTTCTCCAAAGCGATAGGCAGAGGCATAGAAGTGTACCCGGTATTTTCCGAGATTGCCGGGTGAAACGCAATATACTCCTGGACGTTCTGAACCTGTACCTGAATCAGCAAAGGACAGCATAGCTGACCTAATTTCTGCCGTAAAATGCCAGATTTCGTCGCCAGTGACAAGTTACCATGTTCAACTTTAGTGATAAATGGCAAAAAACAAGGGTATTTCCATAAATATGACCCCTTGCGGCAGGCCCCCATGATAGGATACGAAAAATAATCACTGAAGAACTAAATTCGCACACAAAAACAATAACATATAACCGAATTTCAAACCTGAGGATTCCTGTGGTTTGCTTCAGATACGACATCATCTGGAATGGTTTTAGACGAAAAAATCAAGCGAAACCCGGTGAAGTGAGGCCAATGAAATGACCAGAGAACAGCCCGCAAAAAACAACCCCCAATTGAAAACACGCAAATTCGGCATTCTAAAGGTTGAAGACCCGTTTATTTACTGGCTGGAACAGCGCCTTGATGAGGCCGGCCGTGGTGTCATTATGCGCTGGTCAGAAGAAGGTGGGCTTGAAGAGATCACAAAAAGCCCCGTCTCTGTCCGCTCACGAGTGCATGAATATGGGGGCGGCGATTTTTGCCTTGGAGAGGGCAGGGTTTTTTATGTCAGCGCAACTGACCAGCAGATCTATCAGTGCGTACCGGGCGGCGAACCCATGAAAGTCACAAACGCCCCTGACTATCGCTTTGCTGATCTTGAGTATGACCCGGTGCATAAACGCATCATCGCTATTGCCGAGCGCCACCAGAAAACAACGCCCCCCACCCCTCACCCTTGGCCGGAAAACATGCTCGTATATATTGGCCTCATCGATAAGGAAAAAGGCGGGCTGACCGTCCTTTCAGCAGAGCACAACTTTTACGCAAGCCCCCGCCTTAGCCCTGATGGCAACACGCTCGCCTGGCTGCAATGGGATCTGCCATACATGCCATGGGAAACCGCGAGCCTGATGACCAGCCCCCTTGACCCAAAGAATTTCGACCCCTCCAGAATTGCGGGTGGGCCTTCTGCAGTCGGCGGGGAAGATGCGGCCTGTTTCGGCCCTGTATGGTCAAAGCAAGGAAATCTGTATTTTATCAGTGATGAAGATGGTGCCGGACAGCTTTATCAGCAAGAGGCGGGACACGTTAAAAAAGTTGCTCATCAGGACAGCAACACAGACAGCCTGCGCCCGCTCTGGGTTTTTGGCATGCAAAGTCTTTCAGTCTCAGAGGACAATGAGCTCTTCCTGACAGGGTTCAATAACGGAGAGGTAACTCTCCAGAAAATCACCTCGAAAGAAATCACCCATATCCGCTCAAAAGCAAAATCCATCGAGTACCAACAGTGCTACAGAGGCCAGCTTGCAGCCCTCGTTAACACAGATGAAACACCGGCATCAGTTGCCCTTATAAATCCGGAGAGCGCAGAAATAACCGTCATCCGCTCCAGCGCTGAGGGAAATGTGGAAACCATAAAAACCTCAAGAGGTGAGGTAAAACAAATCATAACCCCTGAGCGCACAATATATGGCGTCTACTATCCCCCCATCAATGAAGTCGCGAAAGACATCGGCGGCAAGAAAGACGGTACGACGGAAAGGGGCCAAAGCCCACTTCCCCCTGTTATCATCACCATTCATGGCGGCCCGACAGCAATGGTAACCAGGGGCTTTAATGATACAGCAAATGCCTGGAACGCAGTGGGCTTTGCAGTCTTTGAAGTGGACTACACCGGCAGCACTGGTTACGGCAAAGCATTTCGTAAGGCGCTTGATGGCCAGTGGGGCAGGGCAGATGTGGATGATATCATCGCCGCCGGTCACTATCTGATAGCTGAGAAACTGGCAGACCCGGAAAAACTCATCATCGAAGGTGGCAGTTCAGGTGGTTACACAGCATTGATGGCGCTGGCAAAAAGCGACATCTTCAAATGTGCAGCCTGCAAATATCCGGTCACAGACCTCGGCCAGTTGCTGGATATAACCCACAAATTCGAAGCCGGTTATATTTACGCCCTGACCGGCACCACCAGGGAAACAGCGAAAGAGGCCCTAGCATCGCGCTCGGTTCTGGCCAGTTTGGACGGTATCACAGCCCCCGTTATCTTTTTTCAGGGTCTTGAGGATAAAGTTGTCCCCCCCATACAGCCCCGCACAGTCCATAAGGCCCTGTTGGCGAAAGGAATCCGTTCAGAAATGCTGGAATTTGCAGGTGAAGGACATGGATTCCGCTGTCAGGAAACAGTGGAGGCAGTGGAAAAAGCAAAATATAATTTCTTTTTAGAAGAAATAAATAAGTAAAACCAATGCATTAGTAATATGAAGCGAAAATGAACAATTGGTTCGAGCCGGGTTCAGGCAGGGGGAGCTAATCTCAGTCTCATCAACAACAGGAATGTTTCAAGGAGACAGCAAATGTTCAAAAGAACCCTCGCATTACTTGCCATCGTCGGCATGGCATTCACCGCAAACGCTTCAACAGCTATGGCGAAGAGCAACAGCTACAAAACACTGAAAGTTGCAGCCTGGGGCGGTGTCCCGATTTTTAAAATCCGCCAAAAACTACGCCATCGCGGTTATAGACGAATTCAATTCACCGACCGCTGGCTTCCCGTCTACAAAGCCAGAGCCTGCAAACACGGCAAGCGGTACAAACTGAACATCAACCGCTGGGGCAAAGTAATGTGGCGTTCACGCATCGGCTGGTGTGGCGGTAGATACCAGAACAAATTTAAACATAGAAAACATTACTAATATAAACGGGTTACCAACCTCCCCCTCCAAACCTCCCCAACCCGGAAAGGCCCCTTTCAAGGAAACTTGAGAGGGGCCTTGTTTTATTCTGAGCCTGTCCATGACCATCGGGCAGGTTGAAAAATTGAATGAAAAGGGCGGCACCTGAGAAGGTACCGCCCGGAGGAAAAGGAATAGCGGGATTAATAATTAACCATCAACTTCAATGGTCTTTGGTTGGTCTGTAACCCGTTCAATCGCGATTTTTCTGGGTTTCATCTGCTCAGGCAACTCGCGCTTAAGGTCAACATGCAAAAGACCGTTTTCAAATTTGGCACCGGTTACTTCAACATGATCAGCCAATTGAAAACTCTGTTCAAAGTTACGGTTGGCAATGCCACGATGCAGATATTCAGACTGTTCATTATTATCTTTTTGGCCGGTAATTTTCAGGCTGTTTTCTTTCACTTCAATATCAATGTCAGATTCTGAAAATCCGGCAACCGCAAGAGTAATGCGATAAACATTATCTTCCCCTTTTTCTATATTGTAAGGGGGAAAACCGGGGCCACCTTCAACATTGCCATAATTATCCAGCATGTTAAAGAGCCGGTCAAAACCGACGGTTGAACGGTAAAGTGGTGTAAAATCAAATTGTTGCATAACAAAGATCTCCTTATCAAAAGCGATATCTCAAAATGCCGCTTATTCTCATCGAACATTGCTAAATCAATCATTCGCGTGAATTCGCAGCAGATGCACCCTGTTAACGGCGTGCATATTCCTAATATGGGATGCTGTTTTGGATATTCAAGAAGAATGCTCCTTCACATGTTTTCTGAACACAGGATGAATAAACCCTTTGAAAACCGTTCATGTTGAACGCTGTATAGTTTTTGAAATTATAAAAGGCCAATCAAAAAAGACCCCATGGCCAACAGCTCTGTAACAGGCAGCAACAGCTATAGAGTACATGCAAACTTTAGGGAATTTACAGGGAGAGGAGCATGCAAATGGGTAATTTAAAACGTTTAAGCCTGCTAACCAGCCTGATCACCCTTCTGGGTACCGGCTCCGCTTATGCAGCTGATATTGATTATGGCGATTATGATGAACGTATCTACAAGGATCGCTCATATATTGATAAAAGCCTGGATGATTATGAAAAGCGCACCCGCCACCACAAACATGGTTATGATGAGCAATATGACAACTATGCTGATCTCGAAAAAGACGAGCCTTATTCAGAAAAACAATATGATCAAGGCAGTCTGAAAGATAACCCTGATGACGAATATGCAGAAAACCAATATTCCCACCGCCGTCATAAGAGAGACAGTTATAACCGGGACAGTGCCCGGCATCAATGTCGCCATCCCGGCAAGATCCGCCGAGAACTCACACGAGAAGGCTGGCATGATTTCAAATTCCTAAACCAGGGCCCGTTCCGCATCCGCATGATAGCAACCAACCATAATGGCAGGCGGTTCCGTATGGTGATCAACCGCTGTAGTGGTTACATAGTTAGATTGCGCCCCTTGCGCCGCTACTGGGGCCACCGCCAGAGAGCAAGAAATTATTACTAGTCAAATGAATTACAACCAATAAATAAAAGGTCCCCTTTCAGCCAGTCCTATCAGCCCCACCATAGTCCCGAACGCTGGTTGAAAGATCAAAACCAGC
Source organism: uncultured Rhodomicrobium sp. (assembly GCA_964351785.1). GTDB lineage: Bacteria > Pseudomonadota > Alphaproteobacteria > Rhizobiales > HXMU1428-3 > HXMU1428-3. The sequence goes on along the minus strand of CAYGPF010000006.1, from coordinate 131,783 downwards.
CTCTTCTTAAAAAAAGAGGCTGGTTTCACTTTTTTAAATGCTGAAGAACCTTGATCAGAAACATGCTTGATCAGAAACATGAATGTGATCTGAACACGCCTTTCCAATTTCATTCACATTGATTGTGCCATCATCAACTCAAATACAAAGTTCTCGCTCCATCAAGAAAAACCTGAGCGAAGCTCATTATGTTAAGGAGAGACAAATGAAGCAGATCTCAATAATTGCATTACTGGTGAGTGCCCTGATGGTTGCCCCGACCATGGCATCAGCCAAACAGCATAAAAAGGGCTATAAACCTTATAGCGAAAAATCATTCAAAAAAGCCGGCAATCAAAATAATAAGGGCCAGCGCAAAAGAGCTGTAAAAAACGTCGGCGGAAACAAAAAAACAACCGGTTGGAAAAAAGCAAATAACAAGTCACGCGCCTATCACCATAAGAAAAAGGATAGCAAGTCCAGAAAGTTCAAACGCATTCTGAAGAAATCGTTGAAAGCATTTGGTGGATTGGCAATTGATCAATACAACAAGGGCCATCGTGGCAATCATAGAAATAATTATCATTATGAAAACCGTTACTACGATGACGACTATTGCCTGCCAAGACGCGCCATGCGCGCCCGCCTGATTGATCGTGGCTGGCATGACTTTGAATTTCTGAACCGTGGTGCAAACCGCATCAGGTTACTGGCCACCAATTACAAAGGCCGCCGTTTTCGCCTCGTCTTGGACAATTGCACCGGCGAAGTCATCAAAAGGCGCCCACTTCGCCGCATATGGGGCGGTGGATATTAGAGGTGGTAACGATAAAAGGCCGATAAGAATACCTGCCAGCCAGTCCCATAGCCCCCCAGATCCCCAAAACTGGCTGCGGGAAAAGACCAGTCTCTTGCAAAAGAGGCTGGTTTTTTCCGTAAAATCATGGTCGATTACCAGGGGAAACAGCCAGCTCTTGAGAGCGAGGCGCAGAAGAAACTAATGAGGCCACAAGTGGAACTCGTCAGCCTATACAAAAACCCGATCCCTGAAGGCGCTACCTTTGGTAAGGTGGAAGTCGATAAACGTGTGACATTGCGCTATGCCCGTTGGGCCCCGACAACGGACTATGTGCGCGGCACAGTGGTGCTTGTCCAGGGACGTTCTGAATATATTGAGAAATATTTCGAAACTGTAAGTGACCTGAGACGGCGGGGCTTTTATGTCGCCACATTTGACTGGCGCGGTCAGGGCGGCTCCAGCCGCGATGTCCGTAACCCCAACATGGGTCATATCTGGGACTTTGGACAATATGACAATGATCTGCATTGTTTCATGCGTCAGGTGGTCTTCCCGGATTGTCCCAGCCCCTTCTACGCGCTGGGTCATTCCATGGGCGCGCATAATCTCATTCGCCATGCCGGTATGGGCCTTTGTCAGTTTGATCGCATGGTTCTCTCAGCCCCAATGATGCGGCTCTCGCATGAAGTGCTGGGCTTCCCCCAGGAAATTGTCACCATAGCCGTGACCCTGGCCAGTTGGCTTGGTCTTGGCGAATCATACGTTTATGGCGGTACCAATCAGAACATCAATCAAAAGGCCTTCAAAGGCAACAAACTCACAAGGGACAAAGAGCGCTATGAACGTAATAATGCAATCATAAAAGCCAACCCCGCTTTGAACATTGGCTCGCCGTCCTATGCCTGGCTGCTGGCAGCCCTGCGCTCAACAAGTCTTGTGATGCAACCATCCTTTGCCGCCGGTATAAAAATACCGGTCCTGCTGGTCAGCGCTGGCTCGGACCGTGTTGTCTCAAACATCGCCACCCGTGAATTTGCAGACCGCATCAAAAACGGCAGCAATATCATCATCCCTAACGCCCGCCATGAAATCCTGCAGGAAACTGATAATGTAAGAGAACAGTTCTGGTCAGCCTTTGATGCCTTCGTCCCGGGAGAGAGCATTTTAAAACCGGCAATACGTCCAGGCGCGATGGCCAGTTAAACCGCTGAGAGAATTTCAAGCGCCTGCTGATGCAGACCGGCTGTCGCAGCGGCAATGACCCGCGTTGTTTCGGGGGTTGTCATGTTTAATCTGAGCGGCGCGCCCTGCCAGTCGCTAATCACCCCGCCAGCCTGTTCAACCAGCGGCACAAGCGGTAAAATATCATAGGCAGCAAGCCCGCTTTCCACGACCAGATCAACACCGCCATGTGCGAGCAGGCAATAATTATAACAATCGCCGCCAAATCGTGTCATTTTGCAGCGGGAGCGCAGTTGATCAAACGCTTTGAGGTCTTCCTTTGCCGCAAAAAGGTCAGGGCAGGTGCTGGTGATAATGGCTTCTGAGAGCGTTTCAGTTGAACTGGTGGTAATTTTGCCTTCATATCCAGGCCAGCGGGCAAAGGCCCCGAGAGGGCTGGCCCAGAACCGCTCTTTGGTAAAGGGTTGGTTCATCAGCCCCAGAAGCGGGCGATTATCATGGCAAAGCCCTATTAAACTCCCCCACAGCGGACTTCCCATCAGGAATGCACGCGTGCCATCAATCGGATCAATGATCCAGTGATAGGGAGAGCTCTTGTTGATCCCTTCAAATTCCTCACCAAGAATGGAATGCTCCGGCAACTGACTGGTCAGATGAGTGCGAATCACTTTTTCAGCATTTCGGTCAGCATCGGTCACAGGGTCGTAAAAACCTTTCCCCTCCTTGTGATCAACAGCAATTTTTTGTCGAAAACAGGGGATAATGTCAGCTTCGGAAAGATCTGCAGCTTTGTGCAGAATCTCCAGGTACTTTGTCAGGTTCTGTGGATCTGTGCTTTCCATAATGTGACAGTCTTGTGACCTTAAGTTATTAATCTGTAATGGCTTTACAACAAACCTGCTGAGATGTCCAAATTCAAAGCAATTAGACCAATGGCGAAGAGATGAGCAGGCGCATCACTACATTTTCGCCACAGCTAAAGTGATATATTTAACACAACGCCTTGGACTTCAACAATGGGCCTCTTGCAACCAGCAAAACCCAGAGACATATTAATGGAGTTGCTGGGAAACCAGTACATGCCCATATTGGGCGTTTCCTCCCTTAAACTTGGGCCGTTCAAAATCTGGACGGCCTTTTTTCTTCTAAAGGCCTTTAGCGGTGATCTGGGTAAACCCGGCACGCCATAGCTGCAAATGGGTGACAGCAGCAATGCAAGCAGAGGGAGGGGTTATTCGGCAGCCAGCGGATTGCGCGCCGATGTTGTTTGAAAATCACGGACGAATGACCCAAAAACATCACTCAGGATCTCTTGCAGTGCGGGAAATCCTTCATGTGGTACAAGGCGTGTCTCATCCATATAGAGGCCCCGGTTAATTTCAACCTGGATCGCATGCACTCCGCGCTCAGGCTGACCGTAATGCTCTGTGATGAAGCCGCCGGCATAGGGTTGATTAAGGGCAACGGTAAGGCCCCTCGCCTCAAACAGGGCACTAAGTTCCGCAACAATCGCCGGATCAGCGGATGTCCCATACCGATCACCAAGAATGATATCTTCAAAACGATGATTTGACCCAGCCTGCCTTGTTGAGGGCATGGAATGACAATCAATCAAAACAGCTGTTTGGAAATGCATCAACTGGGCGTTGATCAACGCGGCTAGTTGCTGGTGATAAGGGAAATAGCAATGAATAATACGTTGCAACACTTCCTCAAGGCATAAAGGTTTGCGGTAAATTTCAAGCCCTTCCCCCACAACTCTCGCAACGGTACCAAGGCCGGCAGCAACCCTGAGAGACTTCTGATTGACGCTTTCAGGCAGGCCGGTAGAAATCAACCGCGGATCAAGTTCGTAGGGCTCCCGGTTCAGATCCAGATAGGCGCGCGGAAAAACCCCCATCATCAGGGGTGCCCCGAGATCCGGTGCAAATTGATAGAGGTGATCCACCAGCGCATCCTCAGAGCGGCGCAGTAACAAGGGGTTGAGCCTGGAAACATTGATAAAATGCGGCGTATAGTGCCGGCCGCTATGGGGTGAATTAAAGATAAAAGGGCTGAGACCCTGCTTGTTTGTAAAATATGTCTCGGGATAGGCGATCACATAGCTGGGATCGTTACTCAGCGCTGGGTCTCTCAACTCACCTGTGCCGGAGGAGGGAGCTGTTCGGGAAAATGGGCTGGGTGAAATGTCAGCCTCTCCATCAGGAGAATGGAATGTAGGCAGCTGTTCAGAAGGCGGGGCAATCTGCGGCACGACGGCGCGATCATCGCCGGGCATAAGGTTAAGGGCGGGGTGGTGCTTCTGAAGTTGAACCACCTGATGTTGATCCAGCCAGACCGGGCCAGATTCTGTGGAATTTGCCAGCCCGGGCGCAGAGCCGTAAGCAGAAGAGGGCGAAGCAAACAGCCCGCCAGGAGGCAAAGCCCCCTCTTGCCCGGACACATCAACATCCGCCATGAAATGAGCCGCTTGCGACCCTTTCAACTGTTTATACTGCACAAAACATTCCCCGCATTCCAAATACTGACCTCAGGTGGCCTGTAACCTGATTGCCTCTCCCTGCAAGGTTAACCAAAAAAAACAGAGTTGGCATATCTTATGCTTGGTTTGCCCACAACAAATCAGGAAGTGGACGAAAATAATACAGATCAAGAAAAAGACGCCAGGAGAGGTCCGGGATTTACAGAGCCGGGATTTAAGGAATTGATGTACGGCTTATTAATATCTCAGCCCTAAACCCTGAAAGATCCAGTAAGACTTTAAATACGGCAAAATAGGGTGCTGTTGCGCTGGTTTATACACGAAAAAGTAAGACAAGTGAGAAACAACGATTGGTCATACAAACGCATTCAGCTATAGTGACAGGCATTGAACAACGTCACCTCGCCTGTGGGTTGGTATCTTTACCAAAGTGAATAATACCCTGAGAAATGTTTGCTCAGAAATATGCAAGACGGGAAAGAAGATTCAATGTCAAACGAAGAACCATCAAATAAAAAAATACAACGCATTTTGTTGGCGGAAGATGATGAATCCATGCGTCTTTTTCTTGAAAAAGCGCTAAGCCGTGCCGGCTATGAAGTGATCTCCTTCAGCACCGGTGTTGAAGCCTTTGAACGTTTGAAAGAAGAACCCTTTACCCTGCTGCTGACAGACATTGTCATGCCGGAAATGGACGGGATAGAACTTGCCCGCCGCGCAGCTGAGGTTGATCCGGACCTCAAGATCATGTTCATCACCGGATTTGCAGCCGTCGCCCTCAATGCCGAAGAATCAACACCCGATGCCAAGGTTCTATCAAAACCCTTCCATCTGCGGGAACTGGTCAATGAAGTTGACCGAATGCTGGCCGCTTGAAAAAGCGACTTGTCAAACCCCGGCATGATCCGCTATAGACAAACATTCACTATCGGGACGTTAGCTCAGCGGGAGAGCACTACCTTGACATGGTAGGGGTCACTGGTTCAATCCCAGTACGTCCCACCATTTTTCTTGTATAAAATGGATAATGACAGAACCTTAGCACTTTGGGTTCTTCCTAACGGTCAATTACCTCATGGTGCCAGCTTATCAGCAATGGCCAAACCTTCCTCTATTCGTTTCCAAGCGCATTTACGCAGTTACCAAAGTGATACGCCAGAACCTGGCATCTGTTTGGCGAGAGACATGGATTTCACCTCAAATTCCCTGGTTAAAGATGTCCATGCGGCTGTATTTGTATCTTATAGAGCGCTCTCCAGCTGATATATGCGCAGAAAGTGACCTGGAGCCTTGACGTTAGTGCCAATTCGCTATTCCCTGAAACAAACCGGGAAAGGGGAGAACACATGCCATTAAAATCAGCCCTGAGAAAAGGTGGTAAAGCGATCGCCTGCCTCACACCTTTATTGCTGGCAAACTGTGGCAATGGCGGTAATTTACTGCAGTCATCCCTGACAACCGGCGCCATCAGCCAGATCCCAAAAGGATTTGATTGTCCGTTAAATGCCAGCAATCTCTATCCGGTTGGCGCTGTTTATCGCCGGGATGAAAACGGAGTGTTTTATAACGTCAAGGATTTGAGTCAATCTGAAATTGTTAAAACCAGCATGCGCCGCAATGTCCAGATTGCCGACTATGAAATAACCAACACCCAGAAATCAAATGCAGAAGCATCAATCGCGATATTGAAAAAGGTCGTCCCCAATTTGACGCTGAACGGTAAAGGGGAAAAAAAGAAGCGACTGGCGATTGACGTGACCGTAAAAGACATTCGCGCGGATGATATTGATGATGCGGTTGAAGACAAGGTGGTCGACTGGATCAGCAAAAACGTCAGCTTAAAATCAGGTAATCGTTATTTCCTTGTACGGCAGGCCATAAAAGCCAAAGCCGTCAGCTATGTCATAAACAAACAGGATCTTGCCAAACTCGGCACTCAAGCTGAGTTGGAAAAAGCTGCCAGCGGTTCCGCTAAACTCACATTGAGAGACAATGATGGCAGCCTGAAATTGGACCAGGCATTTGAACCACGCATAACTGTCTGCACAAAATCAGCTGAAATTACAGGGGCTTTGGGCAGCCGCCTTGCCGCTCTGCAAAAAAAATAGCGTCATAGTATAGCCCTTACACCCCGGTTTATTTCCAATATTGTCGTGAAGCCGCAATAGTTGCGGCCACTTGCCGGCCATTAACAATAATTTCCGTCCTGTCTTTTTCAGCTTGACCATGTCGAGTTTAGTATTTAATATTTCTCTCATGACAGAAATTACGAAAATAACAAAAATTACATAATGCATATGAGACAAAAATCAAAAGAAAGCCTCATGGAAACACCAGCCGCTATAACGCCGGCAACAGCCAGGCCTGGCAAGCTCACCCCGGTCATAGAGCGGTTCGTGCTTCATTGGGGGGAGATGGGAACACACTGGGGTGTTAACAGGTCCGTCGCGCAAATACATGCCCTGCTCTATGTTAGCGCAAGCCCCCTGACAGCCGAGGAAATCTCAGAAACCCTGGGTCTCGCCCGCTCCAATGTATCAAACTCGATTAAGGAGTTATTGGGCTGGCAACTCATCCGCCGCGTGCATGTTATGGGCGACCGCCGCGATCATTTTGAAGCCGAGGCCGATCTTTGGCAAATGTTGATGAACATTGCCGAGGGACGCAAAAAACGTGAAATTGACCCAACTCTTGAAATTATGGACCTCTGCGTCAAAGAGGCAGAAGCTGACAGGAGCGTCACCAAACTTGAGTGTGAGCGCATCATCGCCATGAACAATTTCGTCACCACCATGGACAATTGGTACACTGACATGGCCTCAGTCCCGAAAGGCAAGATAATTGCTATGATGAAAATGGGAAAAGCCATCATGAAATTTGTCAGCGGTGGTAAAAAATAGCCTCAATGGAAGAGTGAATAAGCAGAGCAAGCCCTTCCTTAAATAATCTGTAAATTTAAAAAATGAACCACCCGCGCAAGTTGAAAAATATATCTGATTAACTTTGCAAAAATATTTCACTAATTACAGAAATAAAAGAAAAGAAGCAAAAGAATAGTACGCAGCAGGGACAGAACAGGGAAGATGACATGTTGCTATCCAAAAACAGCGTAACCGAGCAGGAAACCAGCAAACCCCCTGTCAGGAAAGGAGAGGGGAGGCCAGCCATTAATGCCGCAGTGATGAAGCAGGCAATTCGCTACCCATCCCTGTTGGCAGAAGATTGGAAAACTCTGCCGCTTTCACTCCAAACCCGTTTTGTCAAAACCATCCCAGCCCGCAGATCACTGATATTTCAGGGGCGGATTCATAAAACTCGGCTGACAAAACTGGGAAGCCTTCTGAGCCACCTCTGCAAACTCATCGGTTCGCCCTTGCCGCTATCAGCAAATTGTCGGGGCAGCGCCACCGTCATCGTCACAGAGGCAAAACACTTTAACGGCCAATATTGGACCAGAATCTACCCAAGCCGAAAACAGTTCCCTCAGGTCATTCAGTCAATCAAGCGATTTGACGGCCCAACCGGCTTGGAAGAGCAAATCTCTTCACATATTGGTATGGCGCTAAATCTGAAACCAGGGGAAAAAAGCCTGACCTTCAGCTCTGATCATTATTATATCCGCCTGTCAGGGCGCCGTTACCGCCTGCCAGAATGTCTGACCCCCGGTCAACTGACGGTTACCCATACAGAAACCGGCCCTCGCCGTTTTCGCTACACCCTCAGCCTAAAACACCGCCTGTTCGGTGAACTGGTTTACCAGACCGCAATTTTTGAGGAGGTCCATCAATGTCTATAACAACACTTGCAACTCTCATTGGTATTCAGATTTTCATGGGCGCGCTTGATACGTTTCTGCATCATGAATTCAGGGAAAAACTGGCCTGGCAACCAACGGCCCGGGCCGAACTGCGCCTCCATGCCCTGCGCAATCTGATTTATGCCGGCTTATTTATGGTGCTGGCCTGGTCCGAACCTCGAGGGCTCTTTGCCCATATCGTCCTCGCCTTCATCATTCTCGAAGTGCTGATCACTCTTTGGGATTTCGTCGAGGAAGATTTGAGCCGCAAGCTACCCGCCTCAGAGCGTATTCTGCATACCCTACTCACGCTCAATTATGGCGCAATTCTGATCATCATCATGCCCCTGTTGCTGATTTATGGGCGCCTTCCAACAGAAATAGTGTCCAAAGATTATGGCGTCATAAGTGCATTCCTAACACTCGCTGCCTTGGGAGTTCTGCTGTTCGCTTTGCGGGATTATTTTGCGGCAAGGCGATTAAATCTTTTGAAAACATCAGCCCCCGCCACACTAGCAAATGCGTTAAAGGGGCATAAGCACATCCTCATAACAGGTGCGACAGGCTTTATCGGTCAAAGGGTTGCAAACGCGCTGATTGAAAGCGGTCATAGTGTCACCGTGCGCACAAGGGCACCGGAAAAGGTTGGGAAGCTTTTTAAAACACCTGTCAGAATAATCAGTGATTTCAATGAAATTCGTGATGATGCCGCCCTGGATGCGGTGGTAAATCTTGCTGGTGAACCATTGGCAACAGGCCTCTGGACACAAGGAAAAAGAGCAAAAATCATCAATTCCCGCCAGCGCATGGCAGCAGAGATAGAGGAGCTGTGCGAGCGGCTCTATGTGCCGCCCAAAACACTTGTCACAGCTTCTGCCATAGGCTGGTACGGCCTGAGGGGGGAGGAGACTTTAACCGAACAAAGCCAACCCAAAACCTGTTTCACCCATCAGGTCTGCGATAGCGCCGAGACAGCAGCTGACAGCATGGCCCGCTTTCAATGCCGGATCGTGAAATTGCGGCTTGGTCTGGTGCTGGGCCTTGAAGGGGGAATGCTGGCCAATCTGCTGGTTCCCTTTGAATACGGCCTTGGCGGGCCAATGGGCGATGGCGAACATTGGATGAGCTGGATTGAGCGTGATGACGCTGTCAGATTAATCATTCACGCGCTTGCTACCCCTGATCTTGAAGGGCCAGTCAATGCGGTCGCCCCGAACCCGGTTCGAAATAGTGCTTTCGTAAAAGCACTTGGTGCAGCCCTGAACCGCCCGGCCATACTACCAATGAGCGCAGTTCTCTTAAAATTCGTATTGGGTGATTTTGCCAAAGAGCTGTTACTGGCCAGCCAGAAAGTGGTGCCTGAAAAGGCTGTTCAGTCCGGGTTTACATTTAACTGCCCAACCCTTGAGGCGGCGTTAGAAAAAATCCTACCTATCAGGAATAACGGTCAGGGACAGGATCAAATGTCTTCACGAACATATCATTTGAGTGAGAGAGACCAGTTGAGATAGGCTTTCCACCAATGCATCAACCGCGCACAAAACTATGGCCCGGAAAACGTTGCCAGAACAGATATATACACGTTTATAAGGTGTGCTTTAGAGAGATGCGATGTTGGATAGGAAGGAGCATATGAAATGCATAGTAAACCTTTTGCCGCTTTTAAGGCCGGATTTGCACTCTCAGCCCTCATCATGCTGGGGGGAGCCGTCTCTGGCATTGGCACCGGCAAACTCGTTGCCGGACCAATGGAGCAACAAGAAACAGTTGCCAAAAGGCTGACAAAAGCACAATGTCTGCGCAAACCGGGCTATATCTGGATTGAGCAAACCAAACGCTGTGTTCGTGACACGCGCGGCTCTCACTAAAACTGACTTCAGCGACTTGAGCCGCGATTAAACCACCTGCTTTAACTTTTCCGCCCGTTTGCGCTCATGCGGGTCAAGGTGGCGCTTTCTAAGGCGTATGGATTCTGGTGTCACTTCTACCAGTTCATCATCGTTGATGTAGGAGAGCGCTTTTTCAAGGGTCATCAGCATCGGCGTTGTCAGCTTGACGGCGTCATCTTTGCCAGCAGCACGAATATTTGTTAATTGCTTGCCCTTCATCACATTCACTTCAAGGTCATTACCGCGGGTGTGTTCCCCAACAATCATGCCTTCATAAACCTTGACCCCATGCCCGATCATCAAAGGCCCCCTGTCTTCAAGGTTCATCAGCGCATACGCAACAGCCTCGCCCAGACCATTTGAAATCAGAACGCCGGTGTGCCGCCCCTGAATGTCACCCTTGTGGGGTTCAAACCCATGAAACACCCGGTTCATAATTGCTGTGCCGCGCGTATCGGAAAGCAATTCGGAATGATAGCCGATAAGCCCGCGTGTCGGCACATGCAGAACAAGCCGCTGCCGCCCGCCGCCAGAGGGGCGCATTTCAAGAAGGTCGCCTTTGCGGCTTGCAAGTTTTTTCACAACTGTCCCGGTAAATTCTTCATCAACATCCACAATCACTTCTTCTATGGGTTCATGAAGCACACCGTCTATCGTCTTGAACACAACCCGCGGCCGTGAAACGGTCAGCTCAAAGCCTTCCCGGCGCATGGTTTCAATCAGGATGGAGAGCTGCAATTCACCGCGCCCTGCCACTTCAAAACTGTCCTTGTCTTCCGTCTCACTGATTTTAAGTGCGACATTTCCTTCCGCTTCTGCAAGCAGGCGCTCCCGGATTACCCGGCTTTGAACCTTCTTGCCTTCCTGGCCCGCATAAGGCCCGTCATTAATACGGAAGGTCATTGAAAGCGTTGGAGGATCAACCGGGTCAGCAGGGAGCGGTGCATCAAGGCTGGTATCAAGTAGGGTATCAGCAACTGTTGCCTTGGAAAGCCCCGCAATAGAGACAATATCTCCAGCCTGGGCACTGTCCACCGGCTCGCGGTCAAGCCCGCGAAACGCAAGCACTTTGGAAATGCGGCCGGTTTCAACCACGCTGCCATCAGCCGCAAGCGCCTTGATATTCATATTGGGCGTGACCTCACCAGAGCTGATCCGCCCGGTTAGCAGCCGTCCAAGAAACGGGTCAGACTGAATGGTCGTCGCCAGCATGGAAAACGGCCCATCCTGGGTTTTGGGTGCAGACACATGTGAAAGCACCAGATCAAACAGAGGCGCCATATCATCACGCGGGCCATCCGGTTCTATTGCCATCCAGCCTTCTTTGGCCGAGCCATAAAGAATGGGAAAATCAAGCTGATCTTCATCAGCGTCAAGAGCCGCAAAAAGGTCAAACACCTCATCAACAACCGCTGAATGGCGTTCTTCAGGTTTATCAATCTTGTTAATGGCAACAATCGGCTTCAGCCCGACCTTCAGCGCTTTCGAGACCACAAATTTGGTTTGTGGCATCGGCCCTTCAGCCGCATCCACCAGCACTATCGCGCCGTCAACCATATTAAGAATGCGCTCCACCTCGCCGCCAAAATCAGCGTGGCCGGGTGTGTCAACAATGTTAATGCGCGTATCCTGCCAGAGAAGAGAGGTAACCTTGGCCAGGATCGTAATGCCACGCTCCCGCTCCAGATCATTCGAATCCATCGCCCGCTCAGAGACCTGCTGATTGTCGCGAAATGTCCCAGATTGTTTCAATAGAACATCAATAAGAGATGTCTTGCCATGATCAACATGGGCAATAATGGCGATATTTCGCAATTTCATAGGAAAGACCCTGTTCAAAAAGAAAGCGTTGGCGCGCAGTTAACATGAATGCCGGGCAAACACCACCAAAATCCGCAGATTTAAGTGGTTTCGGCCCAGATAACTTAATCCTGGCCCGGATAACGAGAACTTGGCAAGGAAACTGCAAAAATCAATAGGAACCTATTTGAATGTACCACATTGACACAGAAAGCAAGATCCTATGTTTGAGTTAACCCCTCACTACGATCAACCGCACAAAACCCAGGCCTTGATCGAAATCGTCATGGAGGACGGAACCAATTTCAAAGGTGAAGTCGAAGTCCCGGTTGAAGGCGGCTTGTCTGTGATCCTCAATGGCCTTAACCAGTTCATTGAGTTGAAAACATATGACGGCGAGGTGCATTACATCTCAAAAGAGAGTATGCGCACAGTGAGGCCAATGAAGTTGCCGGAAAAAGAAGGGTTTTCCAGCAAGCTCAAGCGGTTCCTGAAATCAGACCCTTATGAAATTCTGGGAGTTTCAAGAGATGCTGACGGCAAAACCATAGAAGCAGCTTATAAACGCCAGTTGAAAAACTTCCATGAAATCCTGGACTATCTCGATTCAAGCTACAAATGCCTGAATGCAGCCTATAAGGACATTGAAAAGAAACATGAAGACCTGTCCTTTCCGCCCAACCTGACCAATATGGGCATTGGCAAAGACTAAAGAACTTCAAGGGCGGGGCGGGGAGCTTCCAGCTTTAAGCCGGTAAGCCGGGCAGAAAATGCTAAACCTCGCCAGAATTCCACCGCTCAACACTTTTCCAACCGAAGCCATTGCTTTAAACAGGAAGCATGGCAAACAAGCACAAAGAATTTAACACCGGTAATTTTATCAAATATGTCCTGCTCTTTGGCGGCGTTGCCGGCCTGATGCTGCTCACCAAACCCAAAGATGATAATGGCGAGACCAATAATCCCTTCCCGCTATACGAACTGCACCTGAGTTCAAAGAACGCCGCCGGGTCCATTATTTTAAACGGCATCTCAATCGGCCATCACAAATCAGGTGAGAGGCAGGAGACCAGCAAAATCTCACTCACACCCTGGTTGCTAAATGGAGAAAACACGCTCTCCATCACTACAAGCAATCCAGCTCTGAAAGCTGCACCGGATCTTAAGGTTGAGTTGGAAACAATCCCTAAAACCGGCAAGGCGGAGCATAAAACCCTGTTTCATATAAAGGCGGCTTCAGCCAAAACCGTGAAAATAACGGCTAAGGGGTTACCAGTCTGGCAATGGCTGAAAGGGGCGGCCACCTTCCATGACAGTGAAGAGTTAAAAGCAGCTGTGGCAAATCTCCATAAAGCCTATGGCTTGAAGGAAACCAAAACAATACGCAAGATCGAGGCCCCCCTGTTTCAGGATATGGACAAGCTCACCGGCCGCCCTGGGCTGGAGCGCCGGGTTTATCGCAATGAAATCATAGAAAAGGGCACCCTGGAGGCCCTGCCACCTGTCACCATTGTTCCGTTTGACAATGGCCGTATCATGCGCGTCTCCGGTCCGGATGGGGAAGCCCCGATCCGCGTTTATTTTAAATATGGCAATGGCGGCAAGGTGATCCTTACCGGCCAGTTCTGGTCAAAAATCAAGGGCAACTGGCATGTGGTGCGATAACCCTGTTTATCGGAAGTCAATATGACAGAAAAACCCGTTATCGTATGGTTCCGACGCGATCTCAGGTTGCGAGATCATGCCCCCTTAAGTGCCGCTGCCAAAAAGAACGCGCCCCTGATCCCCCTTTATATCTACGATACTTTAAGCCCTGACATTGAAAAACCGGGTGCGGCCTCCCGCTGGTGGCTGCATCATAGTCTCACCGCGCTGGGCAAGCAGCTGAAAGCGGCAGGGCAAACGCTCATACTACGCCGCGGCCCGGCGGTGGATGTCCTCAAGGAGCTGATTGAGCAAACCGGTGCCAGTGATATTTATTTTCACCACGCCCATATAGCAGGTGAAGCCAACCTTGAAAGTGACATCGCCATGATGGCCGGGGACAAGGGGGCCACATGTCATCGCTATCCGGGTGAGCTGTTGTTCGAGCCATCCATGGTTCGCACAGGCAAAGGTGAACCCTATAAGGTTTTTACCCCCTTTTGGCGGTCATGCCTTGCACACACAGCGCCGTCTAAATCACTACCCCAACCAGCATTGCCGAGGGCTTCTATAAAGAATTTACAATCAGAACCATTAGCGGGCTTATCGCTCACACCAAAAAAACCAGATTGGGCCAGATCATTTCCCCCCCATTGGCAACCGGGAGAAGCGGGCGCACATGCAGCGCTTGAATTATTTTTAGCTGAAAGAGTGAGTGACTATAAAAAGCAGCGGGATTATCCAGCCATCAAGGGAACATCCCGCCTCTCCCCGCATCTGCATTACGGCGAAATCAGCCCTCGGGAAATCTGGCATAAGGCTGAGGGCATGGTGGGCGCAGATGAGTTCCTGCGTGAAATTGGCTGGCGGGAATTTTGCTATCATCTCATTCATCATTGGCCGGAACTCGAAGAACAGCCGTTCAGGGGAGACTTTGCCGCGTTTCCCTGGCAGGAAAACCAGGGGTTTATAGAAGCCTGGCAAAAGGGAATGACTGGCTATCCCATTATTGATGCCGGGATGCGTGAGCTGTGGCAAACCGGGTGGATGCATAACCGCGTCCGCATGATCGCCGCCTCTTTCCTCACCAAGAACCTGAGGCAGCACTGGCATGTCGGGCGGAATTGGTTCTGGGACACACTGGTCGATGCAGATCTTGCAAACAACAGTGCCGGTTGGCAATGGGTTGCGGGCAGCGGGGCTGACGCCGCCCCCTATTTTCGCATCTTCAACCCTGTGACCCAGTCAGAAAAATTTGACAGGGAAGGGGACTATATCCGCACCTATGTCCCGGAGTTGAAAACATTGCCTTCCAGATATATTCATGATCCCACAAATGCCCCTGAAAGTGTCCTGAAGGAAGCAGGTGTCAGATTAGGGAGAACCTATCCCACCGCTATTGTTGATTTAAAAGCAACAAGAGAGGCCGCCCTCAAAGCTTATAAAGACATGAAAGCAGAGGCAGAAGAGTAAGCATGGATATCAGAAGTGAACCCTAAAACCCGTGCGCGCCAACCTTTTTTTGCCGCCGCGCTCCCTCATTGATGATCGGGTGCTCTGGTGTCTCAAGGTCAAGCTCTTCCAGAAAACGCTCACGCAGCGCATTAAACCCTTCCCAGATGGCCTTCCGTGCCTCAGAAAGCGTCTCATTGGAAACCGGGCCTTTATGAAAGGGATCAATCATCTGCAGAGCCCGCCGCATATCATGCAAGGGTTCATAAGGGTATTTGCCAATGAGGCTATCCGTCTCACCCACATTGCCATAAACAATGCGCATATAATCAATGCATTGGGAAAGGTGCTGAACCGCGTGCAGATAATCTTTGTGGTCGCGCTCCGGGTTATCAATGTAACAGATGAGCGAAGATTTGGCCCTGACGATCTCATGCCATTCTTCTTTAAGACTTGTTACAAAATTGGCCCGCCGCTGAAAAACATTGGCCAGGTACGCCGCACCGATCGTAAAGATCAGCAAAGACATATCATTGATGAATTCATAAAGCGTCTTCCAGCCCTGCCGCTCAAATCCAAACAGGGGAGAAAACTTGGCAAAGGCTGCCAGTGAAATAATAAACAGCAGCACAAAAACAAACTGGCGCAATTGCCGTTTCAAAGTTCGTCTCGTCATAATCCCTCCCTCAAGCGGGTATTATCAGCCCTGGTTTGTGATCAGCTACTTAAGCAGCGCTTTGCGGCGGCCAAGTGTCTTCAGGCGCAGGGCATTCAGCTGAATAAACCCTTCCGCATCACGGTGGTCATAAGCAACAGCACCTTCCTCAAAGGTCACAAGGTCTTCATTATAAAGCGAATAGGGGGAAACACGGCCCGTCACATCAGCCCGTCCCTTGTAAAGCTTGAGGGTCACAGACCCGGTCACCGCTTCCTGGCTTTTGTCAATCAGGGCCTGCAACATCTCCCGTTCGGGCGAAAACCAGAACCCGTTATAAATCAGCTCAGCATAGCGCGGCATGATATCATCCTTGAGATGTGCCGCCCCCCGATCAAGGGTAATGCTCTCAATACCGCGGTGGGCATTAAGGAGAATGTATCCGCCGGGCGTCTCATAAATACCCCGGCTTTTCATGCCAACAAACCGATTCTCAACAAGGTCAAGCCGGCCAATGCCATGTTTGCGCCCATACTCATTCAGCACTGTTAACAGCTCTGCCGCAGAAAGCGTTTTACCATTGATGGAAACCGCGTCACCCCTTTCAAAGCCGATCTCAATCATTTCCGGCTCATCCGGCGCTTCTTCAGGAGAGAGGGTGCGTTGATAAACATATTCCGGTGCCTCAACGGCCGGATCCTCCAGCACTTTACCCTCAGATGAAGTATGAAGAAGATTGGCATCACACGAATAGGGTGCTTCCCCGCGCTTGTCCTTGGGAATGGGGATCTGATTTTTTTCGGCAAACTCAATCAGCTTTGTGCGGGAGGTCAGGTCCCATTCCCGCCACGGCGCAATCACCTTGATATCAGGGTTGAGCGCATAATAGCCAAGTTCAAACCGAACCTGATCATTGCCTTTGCCCGTCGCACCATGACAGACCGCATCGGCCCCGGTCTCACGGGCAATCTCAATCTGTCGCTTGGCAATCAGCGGCCGGGCAATCGAGGTGCCAAGCAGGTAAATCCCTTCATAAACCGCATTGGCGCGGAACATTGGAAACACATAATCTTTCACAAATTCTTCGCGAAGATCCTCAATATAGATTTCCTGTATACCAAGCATTTCAGCCTTTTGCCGCGCTGGCTCCAGCTCATCTCCCTGGCCAAGGTCTGCCGTAAAGGTCACAACCTCGCACTCATATTCAGTCTGTAGCCATTTCAGTATGATCGAGGTATCAAGCCCGCCTGAATAGGCCAGCACCACTTTGTTGATTTTTGTCTTATCGTTCATGCAAAACAACCCTTTAACTGTAAGCAAAGATGAATTGATTAATCCCTGATAAATCGTGCCCGCATCATAAGGGGCCTGACTTGAATCGCAAGCCTTGAAGCGCAGGCCTTGAAACCGAAGCCTTCCCTGTAAAATAGTTTATAGGGGCAATGGAAATGAAAAAACAGCTCAGGCCTTGCGCCCAGCCATCAACCAGTAAAGCAAGCCGCCCCCAAAACCAGCCGTGGCAAATATAACCAGAAACGCCGCTGAGGGCATATCCCGCTCAGCCGCATAGGTCGAGACATATAAAAGCGGCACCATCAGGCTGGCAAGACCACCCGCCAGAACATAATACATCCATGATCTGATGCGCCCGATCTCCCCGATCACCACCACAAGCACGGCCGGCAGTAGGGTTATGGCCGGGTAAAGCTCAATCACAAAGCCGATAAAACCGATGAAATCCAGCGCCCCGTCATTCAAAACGTCCCCATATTCCTGCGCCAGGGTTTCAGTCAGAAGCTGGCCGCCAAGATAAGCCAGGATCATGAAACTCACCAGCAGGGCAAGAGCAAAAGCGATTGCAACCACAATCACACGGCCAATCAATCTGGCAATCATAGTGTCCTCCCGATCCGGGTTTGCGCCGCAATTGATATCGCTGTTGATATCTGTCTTATCCCGGCGGCGTTTCGACCAGTGATTTTTGACTGGCGCGTACCTTTTCACTCAGCGATTTTAACTGCCCGCAAGCGGCCATGATATCCCGGCCCCGCGGCGTCCGCACCGGGCTTGCATAACCGGCCCGGTTAACAATTTCTGCAAATGCTTCAATCTGCTCCCACTCAGAACATTCATAAGGGCTGCCTGGCCAGGGATTGAAGGGAATGAGATTGATCTTCGCTGGAATGCCAGAGAGCAATTTAACCAGGGCGCGGGCATCAGCAAGGCTGTCATTCACACCCTTTAGCATCACATACTCAAACGTAATACGCCGGGCATTGGAGAGCCCCGGATAAGCGCGGCAGGCGTCCATTAATTCGGCAATCGGGTATTTTTTGTTGATCGGCACCAGAATATCCCTGAGGTCATCCTGCACCGCATGTAGTGAGATTGCCAGCATCACCCCGATCTCATCACCAGCGCGTTTGATCTCGGGAACAAGCCCGGAAGTTGAAAGTGTAATCCGCCGCCGTGAATAGGCAAGGCCGTCATCTTCAAGAGCCAGCTTCATGGCATCGCGGACATTTTCAAAATTATAAAGCGGCTCACCCATGCCCATCAGCACAATATTGGTGATCTTGCGCTCTGAGTTAGGGAGACCCGTAACATCTTCAGCCATAGCGCCCGGCCAGTCACCCAACCGGTCCCTTGCCAGCAATATCTGCCCGACAATCTCACCTGCGGTCAGGTTGCGGACTAGGCGCTGGGTGCCTGTATGGCAAAAGCTGCAATTTAAGGTGCAGCCCACCTGGCTGGAAATACAAAGCGTGCCCCTGTCACTCTCGGGAATGTAAACACATTCAACCTGCGGCGCCTTTTCCCGGGCGTTCATGGCTGGCAACTCTAGCAGCCATTTCCGAGTGCCATCCACAGAGACCTGCTCGGTCACGATTTTTGGCCGCTCAATCAGAAAAGCGGCTTTAATTTCCTCGCGAAGGGACAGGGAAATATTGCTCATATCATCAAATGAGGTTGCACCGCGCGCATAAAGCCAGTGCCATAGCTGAGCACAGCGCATACGCAGTTGTTTCTCAGGCACACCGAGTGCGCTGAGCCTTTCCTGCACTTCAGCTTTGCCAAGTCCTATAAGCGAAGGCCCTCTGGGCAAAGATTCAATGAGTGAGGTTTGTTCTGTCATATGAGCAGCCAATTCCAAAGTCTGTAGCACCTGAACCCTGAAATTCTATCAATCATCAGGGAACAACCGGATAACAGTACCAAAACCCCGTCTTATACAGCGCGGGCCTACCAGGACGATCCAAAGATATGACGATCCAGGCACATTAAGGCGCAAAACCTGCGCGTTCTACTTGCACGCCTTATTCATGGCTTTAAGCGCTGCCGTGATGCCGGATAGGGAGTAAACATCCTTGGTTTTTGTGCCGCGCTTGGATACCCCCTGCACCACCATTTTGGCACCGGCCTTCATGGCTTTGAGGAGATTGGGCTCAAGGCTACTGTGGATATAGGCCCGGTCACCTTCCTCAAACAGTGTGAAATTACGTGTTCCAATGGTAACGGACGGCTTGGTATTATCCTTCAAGGGATAGCCAAGCTTGACGCTAACTTCCTGATTAACCTTGTATTTTGGCCATGTGGAAACATAAAAGAATATATCGCCACGATTAACATTTTTAGGCTCAAAATCTTTTGGTGTGGAAGCTGCAAAACACAGGGTTCCATCATCCGTATCTGACTTGTAAACAGTCCAGTCTTCATGGCGATCAAGAACCGTGCTATTGGCAGCATGTAGCGATTGTGCCATGGGGCCAAGTAACAAAAGGGAGCCAAGTAACAACAAAGACAGATGGTATGAAAAGAGGTATCTCGCGAGTAAACGCATAATTGTGTCCCAAAATTAAAAACTTCATTTCAATGCAGAAACATATACAACGATTTAACAGATCATGGCCAGTGGTCAAACTGGATTTTTTGCGATATGTGGTTGAAAGGCCATGATATTGCCCTTTCACCGCAAAGAAACATGAATTTCATTATAAGCTAAGAGGTGAGAATGAAAGCGATTTTGTGCAAAGAATTGACAGGCTATAAAAATCTGACCCTGGAAGACAGCCCGGAACCCACCCTAAAATCTGGCGAAGTCCTGGTTGAAGTGGAAATAACAGCCCTCAATTTCTTTGACACCCTGATCACAAAGGGCCAGTACCAGTTCAAGCCTGACCTGCCCTTTGCCCCCGGCGGTGAAATTGCCGGCCGCGTCAACGCTGTAGCCGATGATGTCAGCGGTTTCAACAGAGGGGATCGGGTCATGGCCTATATCGGCTGGGGGGGGTGCCAGCAACTGGTGGCAGTAAAAGCGAGTGATCTGATCCACATCCCGGACGCCATTTCATCAAAAGAGGCCGCCAGTCTCATCATCACCTATGGCACCGCCATGCACGGCCTTGTGGACCGGGCTAATCTCAAAGCCGGGCAGAACATTGCCATCCTTGGGGCGGGCGGCGGCGCCGGGTTGGCCGCTGTTGAAATCGCAAAAGCACTTGGGGCAACAATTATTGCTGTAGCTTCAAGCAATGAGAAATGCGAACTGGCGCAAAGTCAGGGCGCGCAAATGGCTCTGAATGTGACAAACGAAGATTTGAAAACCGGCCTGAAACAGTTGACGAAGGGCGAAGGTGTTGATGTCGTCTACGACTGCGTTGGCGGCGATCTGGCGGAACCAGCCCTGAGAACAGTGAAATGGAATGGCCGTTATCTGGTTGTCGGGTTTGCTTCGGGAGAGATCCCTGCCATTCCCTTGAACCTCATCATGCTGAAAGGCATCAACGTACAGGGCGTTTTCTTCGGCCGTTTCCTGGAACAGCAACGGGAGGATTTTCAGGCCCACATAAGCCAGCTGTTAAACTGGGTCGAAGCGGGTGTGTTGACACCGCATGTCAGCGCTGTTTACCCGCTGGCGGAAACGGTCAATGCCATCGAAGTTCTTGCAAACCGCAAGGCCAGGGGCAAAATTCTGATAGATGTCACCGCATAATCCGGAACGTAATTAATCCTGAAGATGAAAGAATGAAAGCGCCTTGGCTGTATGTTCCGGGCGGATGCTGCTTTCAGCCGCTTTATAGGCCATATATAGCACCGCCGCGTCATCAGCCAGCCCGAGACCAAAAATGATAGCCAGAAAATCAGGTATCAGATCAATCGGAAAAACCAGGTAAATAAAGGCAAAGAGACCAGAGGCCCTGACCATAAAGGGTGTCTGATCGTCCAGTAGACAATAAACCAGGCTTGTCAGTTTTAAAATGCCTGGCAACCGACCAATGGTTTGCAAAAGTTTTACACTGCTCGTTGAATTATGCTCATTGCCATCCATGAAAATACCCTTTAATAAAGGCCGCGCCTGATCCGGAAATTTGAATAAGCCCTGCTAAAAGTCAGATCCGGCCCGGCAATGGGCGTTACACCCGGTACCGCTCGTTATATATGTCGTTCGCGTAATATATAGGTACACATCTTCAAACTTCAATCTCACACCGTTCTGATATAGACTTGCAAGAACGGCCTCTTAAATGCACCAGTATCCTGCACTAGTATCATGCACTGGTATCATGCACTGGTATCAAGGGCACAGGGTCCGGGAACATTTCAGCGCCATGAAATTATGCTCTTCCAGTAGCGTGACTGTAAGGACAGAATAATGATCCAGAGGATAATTATGAACTGCCATCTCTCTCAAAAGTCAGGTAGCACCTGTCTGCCCGCCAATCCTTGTCGGGGCCAGAGCCCAACCTTCTGGAGCGCCGCACACCTTGCAACCTTAGCGCTTGTGGCTGCTATCTTCTGGCCGACCGGGCTGGCCGCAAAAGCTGTCTTTGAAACTAAGGCCGCGAGCCTGAAACCTGTTAGTGAAAAACCACTCCGGTTGGCGGCAAACAACAGTTTTGTCAGTATTTTTCTGGAGGACAATTCTGGCAATCACAAAAAAACCAGCACTAACAAAAAATCACAAGGCGGATACAAGCTTGGCGGCAAGGTGCCAACAGGTCACCTGAAATCTTACGGCCTGTATGCAGATCAGGAACATTATGATCCTGAAATAAAGAAATACCGGGCGCCCCACTATAATGAACGCTATCAGTATCAGGGCCGGAGAACTTACCAGACAATGTGCGTCCGTCTAAGAGACGGCTACTACTGGCCAATCAACTTCTCACAAACCCGCCGTGGACTGCAGCGAGACCGATTGAAATGTCAGAAAAGCTGTAATGGCCCGGTCGCCCTGTTCTATAAACCCAGCACCAGTGATGACATAGCCAACATGCGGGACGAAAAGGGGCAGTTATATAAAGATCTGGAAAACGCCTACCTCTACCGGACAGAATACGTAAAAGAGGCCCAGTGCAAACCCCAGCCATGGAGCAAAGAGGCCACTTTAAAGCATGCGGATTATGCCAAAAAAGATCTTGTGAAAAAGCGGCATTTGCATATCAGACAAACCAAAAATCTGGAAAAGCGAAGAAAGGCACGTCTGAGGAAAGCAAAACACGGCGTGAGCACATATCGGGTTTCTCAGATTAACAGGGTCTATCGCCGCCAAAAAAAATACCGGTGATACCAGGCATCTGATTAGGGTCACGGGATAAAAGGCACGAACAAACCCGTCTCAGCTTTGCACATCCATAAACCGGGCCAGCTTGATGTCTTTATCCGTAATGCCGCCAGCATCATGTGTGGATAGCGTCACCTCAACCCTGTTCCACACATTGAACCATTCAGGATGATGATTCATCTGTTCAGCTTGCAGCGCTGTTTTTGTCATAAAACCAAACGCATCTTTAAAATCATCGAACTGGAACGTTTTCACCAGCGCCGGGCGCGTGTCGTGCCGGGCCCAGCCATCGAGATCTTCAAGCGCACTCTGTATTTGCTCCTCAGTGAGTAAAGCCATAGCATAAACATCCTATTTGTGGCTGCTGGACATGCGCCAGACATGCAGTAAATATATGTTGAGGGGAAACCTGATCGAAAGGCAAGTCAAATGAAAAAAACCGCCATACTTTTTGTCTGCCTTGGTAACATATGCCGGTCCCCGATTGCAGAAGCGGTGATGCGCTCAAAAGTAGAGGCAAAAGGGGCCGCCGATATAATAGAAATTGACAGCGCGGGAACGGCCTCCTGGCACGTTGGCAAAGCCCCGGACGCGCGCATGATCGAGGCTGGCACAGGGCGAGGCTATGACCTCAAACCCCTGCGCGCCCGGCAGGTGAAGCCAGCCGATTTTTATGAGTTCGACTATATTCTGGCAATGGATGAAGAAAATCTGGATGATCTCATGGCCATGGCACCCGAAAACCCACGGGCCAGATTGTCGTTATATCTGGATTTTGCGGCGGGTGTGAGGGAGACAGAAGTGCCCGATCCCTACTATGGCGGTGAGGATGGCTTTGTGCATGTGATTGATCTGGTTGAAAACGCAGCTGATGGTTTTCTTAAAAAACTGGAAGACACATCAGAAATAACCGCATGAGATGATCACATGTCTGCAGCAACCTCTTGCCTGTCACGACCAGTTATCTGCAATAATCACTTAGAAGTCATACCGCTCTTCAATCACGTAAGGACCACCGCCGGTTGAACTTTTGGCAGAAAAGAGCGCAAAGCTGCTCACCTCAAAGCTTAAAAGATCAGTGCCTTGCAATTCATCAACCTCCCCATCCTGCAAAATATTTTTATGTGAGCTGAGATTATGCTGGCTGATATAACTCATAACCGTTTCAACGGGGCCTCCCCGCAACCGCGCCAATGTGACATGCGGTGTGTATTTTCGTTTCTCAGGGGGATAGCCCAGGCGCTGCGCCAGCATTTCATGGGCCTGTTGCAGAGCACTCAGCGGTTCTGACGGATGCGCGCCAATCCAGACCATACGCGGTGATTTCCCTCCAAAAAACCCCAGATCACCGAGCCTCAGAGTAAAGGGAGCAGGGCGTATATGATCCAGGGCACTGGCCAGCTCACTGGCGGAAGCGGGATCCATGTCACCAAAAAATCTCAGTGTCAGATGCAGATCATCAGGCTCAATCCAGCGCGCAGAGGCAATGCCGCCTTTCATCAGGCACAGTTGATCCTGTATCGAAGCAGGCAGTGTTAACCCTGTGAACAATCGCGGCATTGAATTTCCTTGGATAATAATCAGCCTTTGAAAACCTATATGTGGCCACAAGCGGGGGTGCACAACCATATCGTCTGAAAATCTTGATAAACAAGGGCATAATTGCTGTTTCTGCCACAATTTTGTTGGGAAAAGCCCTTAAAATGCACGCAAATCAAACTATCACCAATATTAACGGCATCCAGTAACCCAGACTGCCCGGGTTTGTGTTGGAAATTTAAGACAAAATAAACAGAAAACACATTCTAACTATAAGTGCCCTTGAAAAGGCGGGAGAGGCCCTCCATATTACTGAGGAAAACTGAAATGGGGCTTGGGGTCAGGCCCATGGATTGTGAAGAGACCCCTGAGGTACGAGCGTCCGGTAAAAAAAGCGGTACTATTCTGACGGATTAATCAAAACCAACACTATCAAATTGACTGAAATTCAAATATCACAGCACTTTGAGACAGCAAATTTAAAGG
Source organism: uncultured Rhodomicrobium sp. (assembly GCA_964351785.1). Taxonomy (GTDB): domain Bacteria; phylum Pseudomonadota; class Alphaproteobacteria; order Rhizobiales; family HXMU1428-3; genus HXMU1428-3. The sequence continues at coordinate 107,515 of CAYGPF010000006.1, read as the reverse complement.
GATTAGCAAATGTCTGACTATCAACATCGTGAAACAACAGCATACGGCTCAGCAACGCGCGCGCGCGATATGGACCAGGGTCTGCGCGCCTACATGCTGCGTGTCTACAACTATATGATGGGCGGCGTTGCCCTCACAGGTATCGTCGCATATGGCATTTACACCATGGCTGCCAACAACCCTGCCATGGCCCAGGTGATCTATAACAGCCCCTTGAAATGGCTCATTATGTTTGCGCCGCTGATTATGGTTTTTGCCATGTCCGCAATGATCAATAAAATGAGTTTTGCTGCCACCCAGATCACCTTCTGGGTTTTTGCTGCCCTGATGGGGGCCTCGCTTTCGTGGATCTTCCTTGCCTATGGCGGCGTATCCATCTCTCGCGTATTCTTTATCAGTGCGGCAGCCTTTGGCGGCCTCAGCCTCTATGGTTACACCACAAAGAAAGATCTCTCCGGTTGGGGCTCATTCCTGATCATGGGTCTGATTGGTCTGATTATCGCCAGCATCGTCAACATCTTTCTGGCCTCATCAGCTCTCCAGTTTGCCGTATCATGCATCGGCGTTCTGATCTTTGCCGGCCTGACAGCCTATGACACACAGCGCATCAAAGAGATGTATCATGTCAACCACGGTACAGCCACATTGGGTAAAATGGCCATTATGGGTGCCTTGAGCCTGTATCTGGACTTTATCAACCTCTTTTTGAACCTGTTGTATCTCTTTGGCGGCAACGAGTAATCAATCCTCAACTGAGTTTGAAAACAGACAAAAAGCCCCGCCATCCGGCGGGGCTTTTCATTTGAAAAAATTTTGCCCAATCCACTTCAATTAGCCCGTTTGAAACAGACAAACAACCTAAGCTCCGGTAATCAGCTCAAGCCGTTTATCAAATATTTTTAAAATGGCACCAAGATCACGCCCGCGCTTCAGTATCATGCCTCGCTCATTCATCACGAGATAAGCCCCTTGCTTATTTTGCAGCTTGGGGTGTTTTTCTAGCCGAAACAGCGGCCGTTCTGAGGTGTGGCGATAGATGGAAAAAACAGCGCAATCCTTCTGCATATCAATGGCATAATCGCGCCAGTGACCGGCAGCCACCATCATCCCGTACCGTGAAAGGATAAGGTTTAACTCCTGGCGGTTAAAACAGACCGGAGCTTCAAATTTGCTGGCAGAGGAATGGTAGGGGGCAGGCGCTCTAGAAGAAGACCCGGAGGGATTGGGAAAATCAATAACAGGACCTCGTGAACTCAAGCAAGCCTCCAATGATAAATATTGATGATTAACTTCAGGAAATAATCATGCCTTGCAAATCAAAACTTGGCAAGAGGGGAGAGCCATGAATGCTGTGAGCTTTCAACTTGGTAATAAATTGAAATAATTATCACGAAATAGCCTTAAACCCTTCAATTTCGCGCCTTAATACCTATCTAATAATAACACCATAGCCTCTTGGCCTGATCAGGTTGGTTCTGTACAAATCAGCCCCCCAAGTCCCCTTCAGGGCCAGTAAATCCTGATCAGGCCATTTTCCAGGGCACCTATACCCGAGTTCCCAAAGTTTATAGAAGTAACAGCAGTTTATAAAAACTGACATGGAGAATACTTAATAGCTTCATAAAAGAGATTTATGGTGCCACCTATTGTCGAAAGTCCAGGCGTAATCTATAATCGGCATTAAGGTACGCCGTAATGCGTATCGGTAGAGCGACAAGCTCTATCACATGTACCAGTTAAGTAATGCGTAATGTACATATAAAATGTGATGTGAACTGCGTATCGTTCATAGTGCATCATAAACTAAGGGCTGAACATTCCTTTTCGAATGCTTCAGCCCTTTTTCATCGGCGCCGCAAAACTTCCCAAGCTAATTTAAAAAACCAGAAACACGTGTTGATGACAGGCCAGGGTTTGAACCATTGACTGGTCTGAACAACTTGGAAGGGGGGTAGCGCACACAAAGCCAAATCCAATCTCCCAGTAAAAATTTGCCTCCTTCAAACGCGGTATGATCCCTTGACATGAATTAAAAAATTATAATACTTCCATGAGTCCGCAAGTTAAAAAAATATGCTAATAAATGCACGCTCTTGAAAATGCAGTTTTAATAATCGTGATGATTGCGAAATTATTGATGTGCCGCCCGTCGCGTTTATTCATCCGGTATGAAAGGTTAGAGCGCGGGCTCATAAAAGGAAAAATAAAAAAAGGAGGACGTTATGAAATTACCATCACCTGTCATATCAACGGCATGGCTCGCGGATCATCTGGGAGAGCCCGGCTTGAGAATCTATGATGTTTCACTCTACGTTGAATATAAGGGCGATTCTGGGACCAGTTTCGGGGGCTATAACCTGGATTCTGAAACCCCGCGTAAGGAATGGTCAGAGGCCCATATACCAGGCTCAAATTTCATCGACATAAACAGAGACCTGTTTGACAGTGACAATCCGGTTCCATTCATGATGCCGGATCCGGAAGTCTTTGCTGATGCCATATCTGCCAACGGTGTCGCTGACGGCACGGGCGTTGTGCTTTTCAGTAAAGGCAGCATGATGTGGGCCACAAGAATTTGGTATATGTTGCGCTCTATCGGATTTGAAAACGCTGCCATTCTTGATGGTGGCTGGGAGAAATGGCAGCGTGAAGGCCGCCCAACTGATGATGCACCAACCCTTTATCCAGCAGGAAAACTGTCAGTCAATGCACATCCAGAGATGTGGGTTGATAAAGAAAAGATGCTCGATATTATAGAAAACGGTGGCCCTGTCATGCTCAATGCTTTGCCCCCTGAGGTCTATACTGGGGAGCTAAATCGTTATGGCCGGCCAGGTCACGTGCCAGGTAGCTATAACGTTGCCTCGGAGACGCTTCTCAACCCTGAAACAGGTGAATTCCTGAAGCCGGATCAGCTCCGCCCCTTATTTACCCAAAGCGGTGCCCTGGAAGCAGATGAAGTGATTGCCTACTGCGGCGGGGGGATTTCAGCAACTATGGATTGTCTGGCAATGTGTTTGTGCGGGCAAAAAAAAGTCGCTGTGTATGATGGTTCAATGAACGAATGGGTCCACGATGATAGCTTGCCACTTAAACTTGGAAATGAACCCTAGGCTAAATCAAAAGGTGATGGCCGGGCCAGCGAACTGACCTCTCAACGTTAAACGGGCAGATTATCAATCAGCCTTGTGCTGCCAAGCCGGGCAGCAACCAGCAACCGCGCTGTACCAGCCTGAACCTTGTTGCCAGGGAGGGGGGAGAGTGTCTTCTCATCCCGCACTTCAAAATAATCAACATCAAAGCCGCCCTTTATCAGGGTCTCAATGGCGTGGTTCAGTACTTCGTCGCAATCACCGCCATCAGCAAGCAGCTCAGCTGAGCGCTGAACCGTCTGATAAATAAGTGCAGCTTTGGCGCGCTCCTCCCGAGAGAGATATTCATTGCGCGAAGATAGCGCCAGCCCGTCCACTGCCCGGATAATCGGCGCCCCGAGAATTTCAACTGGAATAGCCAGATCCCGGACCATCTGGCGGATGACCATCAACTGCTGATAATCTTTCTCACCAAACACCGCAACATCAGGCAGAACCATCAACAATAATTTGGCCACCACCGTCGCTACACCATCAAAATGTCCGGGCCGTGCCCCGCCGCACAAACCTTGTGAGATTTGCCCAACAGATATGGTTGTTTGAAAATCATCCGGGTAAATTTCACTGGTAGGGGGGGCAAAGACAAGAGCCACATCCCTGGAGCTAAGGGCAGCAACATCATCCTCAAGTTGGCGCGGATAGTGATCAAGATCCTCATTTTCACCAAACTGTTTGGGGTTCACAAATATGGAGCAGATAACATCATCCACATGCGGTCTGATCACATCCACCAGCGATAGATGCCCCTCATGCAGAGCCCCCATGGTCGGGACCAGGCCAACCCGCCGCTCCCTTGCCCGCAGATCAGCCAGTGCAGCGTGAAGCATCTCGCCAGTCGTAAGGATTTCGGGGGTATGCACCATATAAACCTCGGAAATGTAGAAAAATCACAGTGTGAAAAATCACGAAACACAGTTTAGGAAGTTTCGGGTTTTATCACGAAAACAATTCAAAAACATGTTAAAACAAGCAGAGCTGCCATCCAATCAAATGCCGGAAAAAGGGATCACCCGCATGCACTATGTGCTCGCCCTCAGTGTCATTTCACTATTTCTGTATTTCCGCTTCGGTAAAAAAGTACTGGCCCTGTTTCTGTTTCTGTTGGCCGCCTTATGCGCTGCCCGCGGCATGATCCCGGTAAGCCTTGCTTTTGCCTTTGTCGGATATCTCATGATCAAATCTGAAAATCTCTTCAAAAGAGGCCCTGAACTCGGCAAACGTCAGCGAAGGGAAACAGGCAAACCAATGCCTCCGACCCTGAAAAGCCGTTATCTCACCCTGCATCTCAACCCTGGAAACGGTGATATCAGCGGTAGGGTGCAGCAGGGGCTAAAAGCCGGTCATAGATTGGAGGATCTGGCTGAAAGTCAGCTCCGCGAGCTGAAAGTACAATATGAAAAGGATGATAAGGAAAGCGCCGGTCTGCTTTACGCCTATCTTGATTATGCCTTCCCGGCATGGAGAAAAGAGAATAAGATCAATTTTGACCCTTCAGTTGAAAGTGCGGGCCAGGCGCACAATCTCACCCGTTATGAAGCACTTGCAATTTTAGGGCTGACACAAAACGCATCAGGTGATGAAATTAAAAAGGCCCATCGACAGCTGATGAAAAAATTTCACCCCGACCAGGGCGGGGCCGCCATTATCGCTGCCAGGATCAACATGGCGAAAGATGCATTACTGTGATCCGCTAGCACAGTTAAGTTAAGCTGCAGAACTTGAAAAGAACAAGGTTTGCGCATGTTTATTTAGGGAGAAGGCCTGAACCACAGTGCGTTAAGGTGCTGGCACCGCCAGGCATTCAATGGATTTTCTCTTGAGCCATTTACAGGTTTTGCGGGCATCCTGTTCACTAAAGCCGGCAAAACGAGCGCGGTATAACGCCTGATCCGGCACTTGCATCGTGAAACTTTTATGCCCCTTTAATTGTACCCCGGCAACAGTACCAATGCTCTCCAGGCGCACCATAGCGTCCTCTTTGCTGCCAAAGGCGCCAATCTGAATATGAAAAGGCCCCTTCTGCGGCAGGGCAGCCCCAAGTTTCTTCAGACCAGGAGGCGCTTTCCTGTTCAGGGCGGCAACCTCAACCGGCTTTTTATCAAGCAGGTCATGTTGTTTTTTCTGAACCGGTTTTTTCGCCAGCTCGCGCGGCTTTTTTATAGCAGCAAGCATCTGTGGTTTTTTAAGGTAAGCGCTCCGGGCGACCTTATATATCTTTTTGCGCTGACCTTTCGAGGCTTTCCGAATAACCTTCTTGAGAACACGGCCCATAAAGGCATCCCGGCGCCGGGCGGTTTTGCCGCCCATAACCACTGCAAGTACATGCTTGCGCCCTTGCCAGTAAGAAGAGGTGAGGTTAAACCCGGAAGCCCGGGTATAGCCGGTCTTGATCCCATCGACACCCTTTGTCCGTGTCATCAACCTGTTATAGGTTTTGTAGGTTTTCCCGTGGTAGCGAAAAGTCCGTGTGGCGAAGTAGGGGAAAAGACCCGGAAAATCCTGTTGGATGCGCCGGCAGAGAACAAGCATTTCACGCGCGGTAGTGACCTGTTTGACATCTGGCAGACCGGAGGCATTTCTGAAAACCGTTTTTGTCATTCCCAACTGGCGGGCTTTCCAGGTCATCAATTGCGCAAACTTCCATTCGGAGCCGGCAATATTTTCAGCGACTGTTACCGCAACATCATTCGCGCTTTTGACAATAAGCGCCTTGATGGCTTGTTCAACAGTAATAGTCGAGCCGGCTTTCACACCAATCTTTGAGGGTTGTTGGCCCGCAGCATTCGCCGTGACCTGCAAAGGGGAATTCAAATCAAGACGCCCTGCCTGAATAAACTCAAACAACATATAAAGGGTCATGATTTTGGTGAGCGAGGCCGGGTGATGCGGTTTGTCAATATTGTGCGAATAGAGGGTGCGCCCCGTATGGGCATCAATCGCCATCGCCGCGGACTTGCGCGCAGCACTTGCCGGCCCCGTCATGAGGCTGAAAAGCAAACCCGTTAAAAGAAAAAAAACTCCCGCTCTGAACCCTGCGCGTAATTTTACAAAAACCATTCTTGTCACTCTAATCCTGCCACTTAAAGATCAAGGGGTCTTGTAAGGTCAAAACCCGATACCAGCTTATTCGGTCCGCCCACCCTGTTGTTTGATTTCCGGGGTTGTATTCAACCTGTAGAAATCCCAAACATGCCTCAAATTGTAATGTTAGCATTCAGTCAGGGACGAGACCTCAATTGATCTGAACTGTAACCATATTAATTAGGCATGAATTTGGCATATAGAGGTTTCCAGGGTCCCACAGCTTGTGGAAAGGCGGTGTCTCACAGGGGGTGCAACCCAGAAAACAGGCATTTCGTAAAGCTGCATGCCTAATTATACAGCAAACTAATGTACCAAAACTGCATTAACGATAAAAAATTTGGTTTAGAAAACCGTTAAGAAGGCCAGCTATATTTTATTAAAATTGTATGTATCTGGCCCCGCTGCTGATACCAGCTCGCAGAATGGGGAAAATCAGCAAACAGAATAAATAAATAATGAAAGCGCCGACAAACACACAAAACAGGCTATTGAACAATTAAAAACAGCCATTAACTATAGGAAGCACAAACAAATTTAGGCCGCTGCAAACAGAAACAAATTAACAATTTGAGGCACATCGGTCCGAGAATAGAGAATAGCAGGCACCCCCGGCGGGATCAGACAAATCAGTTAAGTGATTTTCCATATTCTGCTTCTGGATGAGATTTCAGACATTGCGCTTGCCAGGTCTAATCGTTATCCTGAATGCGCTTAAAGAGGTTTATGAGGGGTAATAAATCAACGTAAAACGGTGATACTCCTATACAATGTTAAGCCATAACCAGGTGACAGATAATCAATCAGCATTCGCAATGACAAGTATATTCAGTGGCCAAAATTTCCCCATCATTTGCAATTCAGATGATGATGATGACAAGAAATCAGATGATGAAGCAGGGATCGGTGTTTCCGAAAAGGTTAAGGAAAAGACCAAGAAGCCCAACCTTTATAAAGTTCTGCTTTTGAATGATGATTACACACCTATGGAGTTTGTCGTGCACATTTTGGAGCGATTTTTTAACAAAACGCGCCAGGAAGCGGAAAACATAATGCTCCATGTTCATCACCGCGGCGTAGGAGTGTGTGGCGTATTTACCTATGAAGTCGCAGAAACGAAAGTCACTCAGGTCATGTTGTTTGCAAAAGAACACCAACACCCGTTACAATGCACAATGGAAAAGGAGTAGGTTGTAATGCCATCATTCACCGAAAGCCTGGAAGAAGCAATCCATCGCGCATTGGAATATGCGAGTGAGCGCCGTCAGGAATTTGCCACCCTTGAGCACCTGCTTTTATCCCTCCTTGATGATAAAGATGCCTCCGCCGTTATGCGGGCTTGTGGTGTCGATATGGAAATTTTGCGCAAGCAGCTTATCCAGTACATTGATGATGACCTGGACGCCCTTGTCGTCACCGAACTGGAAGACGTCCAGCCCACAACAGGTTTCCAGCGAGTTGTGCAACGCGCCCTCATTCATGTTCAGTCATCGGGCCGCGAAGAAGTGACCGGCGCCAACGTATTGGTTGCCATATTCTCCGAGCGCGAAAGCCACGCCGCCTATTTCCTCCTCGAGCAGGACATGACCCGGTTTGACGCCGTTAACTACATCTCTCACGGCGTTGCCAAACGGACAGACATGTCCGAAGCTCGTTCTGTACGCGGAGTAGATGATGACGCCGCAACCGTTGAAAGCGGGGAAGATCAATCCAGAGAGCCAGACGTTCTGGAAAACTTCTGTATCAATCTGAATAAAAAGGCCCGGGAAGGGCGCATTGATCCGCTGATTGGCCGCGAGCATGAAATCAATCGCACCATACAGATCCTCTGCCGCCGTCAGAAAAACAACCCGCTCTTTGTTGGTGACCCGGGCGTTGGTAAAACAGCAATTGCTGAAGGTCTTGCCCTGCGTATTGTAAAGGGAGAAGTCCCCGAAGTTCTGGAAGATGGTGTCATTTTCCAGCTGGACATGGGCGCCTTGCTGGCAGGTACACGCTACCGCGGTGATTTTGAAGAACGGCTGAAATCAGTGATCAAGGAAATTGAGCGCATTCCAGGCTCAATCCTCTTCATTGACGAAATTCACACAATCATTGGCGCTGGTGCCACATCCGGCGGCGCTATGGATGCGTCTAACCTCCTGAAACCTGCTCTTGCCAATGGTGAGGTTCGCTGCATCGGTTCAACAACCTATAAAGAATTCCGCAATTATTTTGAAAAAGACCGTGCCATGGTCCGCCGGTTCCAGAAAATTGATATCAACGAACCAAGTCCGGAAGACACTGTCAAAATTCTAAACGGTTTGAAGCCCTATTTTGAAGAGCATCACAACATCAAATATACAGGTCAGGCTCTTCAAACAGCAGTTGACTTGTCTGTGAAATATCTGCACGACAAGAAATTGCCGGATAAAGCCATTGACGTCATTGATGAAACTGGCGCTTCGCAAATGTTGCTCCCCCCTTCCAAACGCCGCAAAACCGTCGGTGTCAAGGAAGTGGAAACCACAATCGCCACCATGGCTCGCATACCACCAAAAACCGTCTCCAAATCGGATGCTGAGGTTCTGCGCAACCTGGAGCGTGATCTGAAGCGCGTGGTTTATGGCCAGGATCAGGCGCTTATTGCCCTGTCATCCGCGATTAAACTTTCAAGAGCAGGACTGCGCCAACCGGATAAGCCCATCGGCTGTTATCTGTTCTCCGGCCCAACCGGTGTAGGTAAAACTGAGGTTGCCCGCCAGCTGGCAGACACTATGGGCGTCGAAATTCTGCGCTTTGATATGTCAGAATATATGGAGAAACATGCGATCTCCCGCCTCATTGGTGCCCCTCCAGGCTATGTCGGCTTTGATCAGGGCGGCCTTTTAACCGATGGAGTTGACCAGAACCCGCACTGCGTACTTTTGCTGGATGAAATAGAAAAAGCCCACCCGGACATTTTCAACATTCTTCTGCAGGTAATGGATCACGGCAAACTGACAGATCATAATGGCAAATCTGTTGACTTCCGGAATGTCATTTTGATCATGACATCAAACGCCGGCGCGGCAGACCTTGCCAAATCGCCAATTGGTTTTAATCGGTCTGAGCGTACAGGTGATGATGAAGAAGCCATCAATCAGACCTTCAGCCCTGAATTCCGCAATCGGTTGGATGCCATCATTCCATTTGCGTCTCTGTCACCTGAAACAATCTCCAAGGTCGTTGATAAATTTATCTTTGAACTTGAAGCCCAGCTGGCGGACCGCTCTGTGACCATTGAGTTGACACAGGATTCAAAAGAATGGCTGGCAGAAAAGGGTTACGATGCCAAATATGGTGCCCGTCCTCTTGCAAGGGTCATCCAGGAATATGTCAAGAAGCCGCTCGCCGAAGAATTGTTGTTTGGCAAGCTGACCAAAGGCGGCATTGTCGAGGTTTATCTGAAAGGCAAGGGTGCCGATCGTCACTTGACCTTCAATTATCTTGAGCCAAAACCAAGCATCAAGCGTAAAAAGGTGAAGAAAGCAAAAATCACCGCTGCCGCTTCTAATGACGAGGAAAGCAGCACACCGTCCAAGACCCCGGCTAAGGGCTCAGGTAAAGCGAAAAACACGGGCAAAAAATCCTCTGGCGATTAATCCGGAGAATCCAGGTGATATTCCTTTAAAGGGATATTCCCCCAGGTGATAATCCAATGGCTTCAGGCAGTGAGGGCGGTCGTCTTATTTAAGCACCGCCCTGTAAGCTTCAGTCAGTTCAATCAGAACATCAGCATCAGCCATTTGCCCGCTATGTGGCTGCAGGGGCACCCCCTCAAAACGGGGCAGGATATGAAAATGCGTGTGGAATACAGTTTGCCCGGCAGCCGGCTGGTTAAATTGCTGTAGCCCCACACCATCCGCTTTGAAAGCTTCCATCGCCGCTCGCGCCACTTTTTGAACTGTCAAAAGTAACGGGGCAAAAACTTCAGGGTCTGCAGTCAGGAGATTCTCGGATGGGGCCTTGGGTACAACAAGCGCATGGCCTTTGGTTTGCGGCATCACATCCAGAAATGACAAAGTAAGATCATCCTCGAAAATGACATGCGCCGGAATTTCACCGCGGAGAATTTTGGCAAATATATTTTCAGGATCGTAAGCCATAACAGCCCCTTTCATTCTTGCTTCAGGATAACCCACGAGTTTTATAAGGCAAATGCGCGTTTAAAACTTCATCGAGGTAACGCACATGCAATCCCTCTTCAACCAGAAACTCCTGTACCGCCCGTTTTAAACCCGGATGCGCGATATAATGCGCAGAAATAGTTGGTGTCGGCGCATAGCCGCGCAGCAACTTGTGCTCTCCCTGCGCGCCCGCTTCCACCCGGTCAAGCCCCCTTGCCAGGGCGTAATCAATGGCCTGATAATAACAAATCTCAAAATGCAAAAAGGGAACATAACAGTTCGATCCCCAGTATCTGCCAAAAAGCGTATCCGACCCTTTGAGATTGAGGGCCCCGGCGATATAGGCGCCATCACGCTTGGCAAAAATAAGAACGATATGATCCCGCAGCGGTTCATCAATCATCTCAAAAAACTCACGGTTTAAATAGGGCCGTCCCCATTTTCGATCACCAGTATCAAGATAGAAATTGTAAAAACTGTCCCAGTGTTCAGGGCGGATATCATCCCCCTCGACCCATTCAACCTCAATGCCATCCCCAAGCGCTGCCTTGCGTTCTTTCTTTAAGGCCTTGCGTTTGCGTGATTGAAGTGATTGTAGAAAATCATCAAAATCACTGTATCCCTTATCAACCCAGTGAAATTGCGTATCCCGGCGGAGTAAGAACCCATGCTCTTCAAGTGAAGGTGCAAGCGCCGGGTCAATAAAATTAAGATGAAAGGAAGAGATCTGATGCTTTTTGAGATACGCCAGAGCATGGCTTAACAGCAAATGTGTTATCTGCGCTTTGTCTTCCCCGGCTACAAAAACCCGCCGCCCTGTGACCGGCGTGAAAGGAACCGCCGTCACTAGCTTCGGGTAATAACGTCCACCAGCCAACTCGAAACCCTGAGCCCAGCCATGATCAAAAACAAACTCCCCCTGGCTATGATATTTTAAAAACAGCGGCAAAATGCCGACCATTTCGCCCGTGTCATTTGTCGCTGTAACATGGCGGGGCTGCCAGCCCGTTGCCTTGACAGCCGATCCGCTCTCCTCGAGACTTAAGAAAAACGCATGGCTGATAAAGGGATCAAACCGGGCCTCTTGAGGGTTGGCGAGCCGATCCCAGTCCACTGAAGGGATATCACGCGCCCCGTCACATAGTTGAAGTTTGTAAGAACACATCAACCGCGAACCTCATTGTCATCAAAGGGAGCAGTTACCCCAAGAAAATGGCGGGCTTCCCCTTCAAATATTGGCACGGCACCGGCCGCGCCCGCAGCCTGGACCATTTCTGCCCGGTCAACCGTCCAACTAAAGAGGGCAGCTTCCAGCTCTTTTACAAGCTCTCTCAGCAAGCGGTTATCAAGATCGCCAATTTGATGTGCAATGAAATCAACGCCAAGCTGCCGCGCTTTCTCAAACTGCACCTGACCACAGCTACGCTCGCTCTCTGTAAGCCCTAACCAGTCTTTGCTGGGGATTCGCGCGGTTACTAGACCAAGAAATCCGGTAGACAATAAAGATTTTAACCGCTCAATAACATCAGGATCAAAAGACATCACCCCAAACGGCCCCTTATAGTCTTTCAGTATGGCAGCCAGCGCTTCCTCCATCTGGGCTTTACCGTGCCAGTGGCTTTTCACCTCAATCAATAAGGGTACTTTACCATCAATGAGCCGTAGGCAGGTATCTAGCCGCATGATTTTATCGCCACCAGTCCGGTAACTGATGGCTTCAATTTCATGCGCTTTCATAAAGGCCAACCGCCCATCTTCGCCGGTCAGTCGGTATAAGGTTTCATCGTGATAAACCATAGGCAACCGATCAGCGCTCATCTGCACATCAAGCTCAATGCCAACGCCCGCAGCAAGGGCCGCCCTTATGGCAGATGGGCTGTTTTCAACAACGCCGCAATCAGCATCATGCAATCCACGGTGGGCAAAACCCTTATAGGGCATCAGTGTTTTTATAGTCATCCCCGCACCCGAAATAACGCCTCAACCTCAACCGCGCTGTTAAGCGGTAAACTCGAACAGCCAACAGCTGCCCGTACGTGCCGGCCCGTTTCGCCGAAAACCTCTACCATTAAACGGGAAGCACCATTCATAACCAGGGCATGATCATGAAACTCAGGTGCCGCAGAGACAAACCCGCCAAGCCTGAGGCAGCGCTCGACCCGGTTGAGGTCTCCAAGAAATGCATTGACCTGGCAAAGCACATTGATCGCACAAAGACGCGCCGCCTCAATGCCAGCTTCAAGGCTGACCGTATCACCAAGACGGCCCTGATAAACAACGCTGCCATCCCTCAAGGGAATTTGTCCGGAGACGAATAACAACGGCCCGTCCGTTGTAACCGGTACATATTCAGCCACAGCGTCAGGCGGCATTTCAAGACTGATCCCAAGCGCGGCAAGCCGATCCTCAATCAAATTATCCAAAAGCACCTCCTCAAGCCACAGGCTAAGTAACTTATTGTTCAAATACTTGCAAAGAAGTCTCCATAAGTGAAGTGAAAACCATTGAACTTGGAGAAGACAGGTCATACCATGAATAAATGGGGTTGGCGGTCATATGAATGCCTTATCTTTGGAATCTGATATATTCAGAATTTTATGGGTCAGCGCCTTAACAACCTGGTGACCAGCCGGGAAAAATGGGCTAATTACCAAAAATAGGCAAATAACAATGGGAAAACGACATATGCCAATGATGCCAAAGAGAATACTGATAGCCGGCAGTGCAGTAACACTTTTTTTGTTAAATCTCGCAAGCCCGGCAAATGCAATAAGTCCTGTTGTTGAACCTAAAAAAGATTATCTGGCCGCCCACCGGGCCGTTTATGATCTGAACCTTGAAAGCGCCCGATCAAACGCCAATATCTCTGACGTCAATGGACGCATGGTTTATGAGGTAACCGGTACCAAATGCGAGGGGTATCTGGTCCGGGTGCGTTTTTTACTGACAATCACCGACAGCAAAGGCACAAGCTTCAACCGTGATGTAAGCTTTTCAAGCTGGGAGGACGGCGAAGCAAAGCGGTTTCGCTTTAACAGCAGCCAATATGACAATGACCGCCTGTCAAAAACCACTGAAATAGACGCTGCCCGCAAGGAAGCCGGTGAAGGCATAATGGTTAATATTAAAAAACCAAAACGCAGCAAGGTTAAATTTGAAGAGAAAACCTACTTCCCGACAGAGCACACAAAGCTGGTCATTGACGCGGCTGTAAAGGGGCAACAGGTTGTCACAGCGCCTCTTTATGATGGTTCAGAAAATGGAAACACACTTTATGAAACTACCGCCTTCATCGGCAAACCGATAAAGGAAGATGCCGTTCTCAGCGATAAGAACATAAAAAATATAGCCAAACTGAAAGGCATCCCCGCCTGGCCCATTTCCATATCTTTCTTTGATCACAAGAAGAGCAACAAACAGGACCTGCTACCGGATTATGAAATCTCATTTAATCTATATAAAAACGGTGTCAGTACCAATCACCATATTGATTACGGGGATTTTATCCTGAACGGCAAGATGAAGGAAATTGAATTTCTACAGCAAAGTCCTTGCCCCAAAACCGGAAATTAACCCGGCGGCAGCAAGGCACCTGCGCCCAATAGCTTTCGCTGAACAAGAGCGTTGTGCTGCCGGCATTGAGCGAATGCCCCTTTACTGATGGAGGGAACGTGATTGTAGCTCAATCAGCAAAGGGCCACAATCGTGCCGCGCCGCGCACTCCGCTGGCGGCGCCATAACGCGGCGGCCGAATATCAAGAGTGATTTTCTCATCACTGAATATATATTGGCTCATCAGGTCAGGCAGCTTTTTATAAAAGTGCCCAAGCCCGGAAAGCCCACCGCCCAGAACAATCACTTCTGGATCGAAAATATTCACAACTAGAGCAAGTGAGCGGGCAAGTCTCTCAGAATGTGCGTCCAGGAGGTCAAGCGCGACCAAATCGCCTTCATCTTTAAGGGCGATGATTTCCTCAACCCGGCAAAGGGATGTGCCAGCGCTTTGATTATATTGTCCCGTGAGTGCCGGTCCAGAGAGCCAGCTCTCTATACAGCCCCGCCGCCCACACCAGCAGGTAGGTGACAAATTCATTTCATCAATCGTAGCATAGGGTAGGGGGCAATGCCCCCATTCACCAGCGATAGAGCGATGCCCCTCAATCAGCTTACCATCAAGCACCAGACCACCGCCAACCCCGGTGCCAAGTATAACACCAAAAACGGAAGCAGCACCCACGCCCGCCCCGTCTATCGCCTCTGAAAGTGCAAAACAATTGGCATCATTGGCAAGCCGCACCTCACGGCCGAGTTTTTGCTGGAGGTCCTTTTTGAGAGATTTCCCATTCAGCCAGGTGCTATTGGCATTCTGCACCTGGCCGGTATCATCCCGAACAGAACCGGGGATCCCCACCCCAACCGGCACAGACCCGCCAAGCTCATTTTCAAGCCCCTCTATCAAACCCATGATGGCATCCAGCGTGGCAGTATAATCATGGCGCGGAGTGCTCACTTGATATTTCGATAAAATCTCGCCAGCCGAATTCAGGGCCGCCGCGAGTAACTTTGTCCCCCCCACATCAACCCCGATATGAAATGTCATGCCTCCCTCCCGCCAAGTTGTTGCCAGGCGGTTTCTACATCGCCAGGTTGAACAGAGCTGCTGACACAAAAAGACATGAGGAGGCTTTCATCACGCAACAGATAGGCAAGCACACCAGATAGAAATTCAGGTGTGGTTAGCAAACCCTTAACATCCTCATAGGCAATACCCGTCTCGGAAATAAATTTGTGCCGATCTTCTTCTGACTGAGAGATGTAAGCCAATGAATTTATTGCAATAATTGTAGCTTTATCCTGATCCAGTGTCTCCTCCTGCCTTTCAAAGTTACTGAGCGGCCAAGACGTTGCCTGAGCCGATGAACTCGCTAATTTTCAAATTTTAAACGTTTATTTTACGTGTTCCGGGTTTAATGACAAACTTGAATTGTATATCAGAATTGGATTTGCCCTTCTCATCCATGACACCCGCAAAGCATCCATAAAGCAGGTGGGACAAATGGCGGAGGCGGGCTACAAAGGTTTGAAGAGCGGTATGGACAAGACCATTTTGATCGTTGAAGACAACGAGCTCAACATGAAACTGTTTCATGATCTGCTCAATGCCAATGGTTACCAGACCGTTGAGACACGCAATGGAATGGAAGCCCTGGGCCTTGCAAAAGAGCACAAGCCAGATCTGATCCTGATGGATATCCAGTTACCCGAAGTTTCCGGACTGGAGATAACACGGTTACTGAAAGACGATGATGCGCTTGCTCATATACCGGTTGTTGCTGTCACTGCATTTGCAATGAAGGGTGATGAAGAACGTATCAGAGAAGGCGGATGTGAGGGTTATATATCGAAACCAATTTCGGTTTCGCACTTTCTGGAAACAATAGGACAACTCATTGAAGTGACCTGAGTACCAGTAAAGAGTATTGTTAGAGGGATAAAGAGTAATGACCGCAAGAGTATTGGTGGTTGACGACATTAAGGCAAATGTAAAGTTGCTTGAAGCGCGCTTAAGCGCGGAGTATTTTGAAATTCTGACAGCTTATTCTGGCCCGGAAGCACTGGAGATCTGCCAGGTTGAGCGCGTGGATATCATCCTTCTTGATGTGATGATGCCTGGTATGGACGGTTTTGAGGTCTGCCAGCATCTGAAGAAAGATCCTGTAACCCAGCACATTCCCGTTGTTATGGTGACAGCTCTTGATACCCCATCCGATCGCCTCAAAGGCCTGGAAGTTGGCGCGGATGACTTTTTGACAAAACCTGTCGACGATGTCGCTCTGGTCACGCGGGTTAAAAATCTTGCCCGTTTGAAGATGCTGACAGACGAGATGACCATGCGCGCCGAAACAGGCAGCCAGATGGGCATGAACGACGCAAACATCCCCGTGTTTAGTCAGGAAAATTTACAAGGCCGGATTTTGGTCGTGGAAGATCATGCCCGTGCCGCCGAACGGATCACCACAACCTTATGCCAGCAACACGAAGTGATGGTTGAACCAAATCCTCAGGAAGCTCTGTTCCGCCTTGCTGAAAAAAACTATGATCTGGTAATTGTAAGCCTCGACCTGCAAGGCGTTGATGGATTGCGCCTGTGTAGCCAGGTTCGCTCACTTGAGCGTACAAGAAATCTGCCGTTGTTGATCATTGTCAATGCAGAAGACAAGTCCCGCTTAAACCGCGGCCTCGATATGGGTGTAAATGACTATATGGTCCGCCCGATCTGTTCTAATGAAATGATGGCCCGGGTAAACACACAGATACGCCGGAAAAAATACACTGACTTCCTCAGAAACAGTCTGGAAGCAAGAGTTGAACTAGCCGTAACGGACGCCCTCACAGGTCTCCATAACCGCCATTATCTGGAAAGCCATTTAAAGACGCTGTATGAAGATGCGCAAAAAGCAGACAAATGCCTGTCCATTCTGATGACAGATATTGACTATTTCAAATCTGTCAATGACACCCACGGTCATAGTATAGGTGATGAGGTTTTGAAAGAGTTTGCCGCTAGATTGCGTGCCAACATTCGCGGTGTGGATCTGGCTTGCAGGATAGGCGGCGAAGAATTTGTCATCGTTATGCCAGACACAAACCTCGCGGAATGCTACAAAGTTGCCGAACGTTTACGCAAGGCAATTGAAACAGAGGTCTTCCACGTGGCGCAACTTGAAAAACCACTGGATATCACCACCAGTATTGGCATTGCCTCAACCAGCGATATGAATGTTGAGCTTGATGAACTGCTGAAACATGCAGATAAAGCCCTTTATTGCGCTAAGCGTGATGGACGTAACCGCGTCGCGGCTGATGCAGCGTAATCAGGCCTATAAGAAAAAATAATAAGAAGAAGATATCATATTAGAAAATAGTGATTGCACGAGTTTCCTGTGCCCATAAATCATTATAAACACTCACAAATGTCGAAAATTTGAGAAACTGATTTGATGAAAAATTCAAGTCACTTATGCACATAACCCACAAGTCAATCCCCCGAATTTACCATTTTTCTTTACAATGATATAGAAATGTCGCTATGAAATGAATTGTAATGATTGATTTGTAGCGTTTTTGCGCTACTTTATCAGCATGGAATAACGAAATTCGGCATTTCGTAAGGCCTGCCAGACGAGACCAGATGCAATGGTGGAAGAGACATCAGCGACAGGTCGAGGTTTAGTCTGGGACTTGAAGTTTGATATGAATTCTCTTTGAGATAAACACCCAATGAAGAATATATCAGGCGAAATGCAAAAGAAATGAGTTAACAGGCGGCTTGAAAGCGGTTGAAGGTGTCTTGAACTTGCGGGATGAATTTATACCTGCAGGGTAATAATAACACTCCAAGCTATCATTCACGTCTTAGAAAATCCCAGCGGGATGTACAGGTACCGCCGCATCTCCTGGTTCCGTTGGGTGCGGTCGACTGGTAATCGGTTTGAGTGGCCTCCTCGTTACGCCGGTTCCGGTCGACCTCCTAGTCAAATGACCATAGGCCCTCTTTGGTCCATTTGACAAAGGTTGGCCTCGCAACTTCGGTTTCACCCCGCTACCGTTATGTTGCGGGGCCAGCTGCCTTTAAATCCCAAAAATTTAAAAAATTTAGAAGTGCGAAAACAAATGGACCTAACCGGCCCAGAGGACACCAGCGCTATTTTATTTTGGCTTCTTTAAATTCAACATGCTTGCGTGCAACAGGGTCATATTTCTTCATGACTAGTTTTTCAGTCATGGTACGTGCATTCTTCTTTGTCACGTAATAAAACCCAGTACCTTCGGTACTAAGAAGCTTGATTTTTTGTGTTGTTGGCTTCGCCATTGTCGGTTGCCTTTTACTTAAAGAAATGAGTGCCTGTGCGCGTATAAAGTGGCAGCACCAGCGCTTGAAAAAGTAGGGGGGAACATGCCTTGCTTGACCAGTTCTGTCAAGGGGAAGATTGCATTTCAAGCCACCTGCGGCAAAAAGTTTGATCAACATATTGATAAAAAGCAATGCGCCCCGGCTGCGGCAGGGGGGCACATGTCGCATTGTTTAAAATGGGCTGTTGTAAATAATCATTTACATCTTCGAGGATCACGCGTGTCATCACATGAAGGGGCAACTCAAGCGCTTCACTGTAAGTGACCCAGGATGCCTCGTTAAGCTCTCCGCTCTCCCTGAGAGTGCTAAGATCAATCCCCTCAACATCAAATACATAAAACCGTGTATCAAACCGTCGTTTGCGGCCTGGCGGCGTGATGGCTCTTGATAAGAGCACTATCTTAGAAAAAAATGACTTGAATAAAATTTCATCCACAAGCCCCTTTTGAAAAAGACTATGGAAATAAAGGTCAAGCCCGGTTTCTTCAAATGTTTCGCGCACCCCGCAGCGCAGGAGCGCGGCAGTAAGGCTCGGCGATGAGGAAACCATAAGTTCTGAAGCCTGCGGGCTGATCTGGTTAAACAGTGGCCATAATTTTCGATCATATCCCCCCGCCCATTCATGATCGGAGGTTTCAACAGCGCCGCCGGGAAAAACAAATACATCCGGCATGAAAACCTGACTTGTCGGGCGCCGCCCCATCAACAGTTTGTAGGGCGACGTGCTGCGGTCCACCAGCAATAAACTTACCGCATCCCGGGCTGAGATAAAATCATGCACCTTTGAGCGATCAATACTATTGAGATGTGAAAGTCGGTCAAACATTCGGTGGCCGTAAAAATGACTAAAGGAGGGCGTTGCCACCATATTCTTTTTCTTCATCATGGGCCGGGTCAAAACCATGCATATGCAGGGCCCATTGAACGCCGATGAGAGCGCCCTTCACCCGCGGTAGTAATAGGTAACAGCCTATTAGTGTCGCCGGCAACCAAAGCAGCGCATGGATCCAGAGCGCTGGCTTGTAGGCCAGTTCAATTGCCATCATTACCGGAACCAGAATATGACCGAGAATAAAAATGGTAAAGTAGGGCGGGGCATCATCTGCCCGGTGGTGATGCAGCGTTTCAGAACAATGCGGGCAATTATCATGCACTTTCAGGAATTTCTTGAAGAGAGCGCCTTCGCCGCATTGTGGGCAGGTTAAAGCAAAACCCCGCAAACCCGCGCGCCAGACAGAACGTTTTGGTAAGGAAGGCATCAGCACAAGCCCTTTCAGATAAATTCAATTTGCGGCTCCACTGCCCCTCAGACGTCGCTATGAAGAAACAGGAAACATGTAAAATAAGAAGGCAGATAAGTCAGAGGGAATTATGTTTGTTTTTGTATAGCTCAGCTAACAGCTGCCCAGTAACCTATTTGCGTCTCTTAGCTTTACCATGACTTTTACCGCCTTTAAACCCGCGAACGCTTTTCTGGCTGCGCCTTTTTGTCTCTCCCTTTTTGCGCCGTGGTGGTTCGCCGGCGACACCATCAGAAATCATCTCGAACCGAAGCGCCCCCGCGGTGGGAATGATCTCAACCAGACGCACCTCAACCCGGTAGCCAATCTGGTATGTGCGGTGGCTGCGCTCCCCAACCAGGGCATGCGCCGCCTCATCATGAATGTAATAATCATCCTGTAGTTTCGAGATCGGAATAAAACCATCAGCCCCGGTATCATCCAGCCGGACAAACAACCCCGACCTGGTAACGCCCGAAATACGCCCATGAAAAACAGCCCCCTCATGTTTCTCAAGATAAAGCGCAACAAGCCTGTCAATCGTCTCCCGCTCTGCCAGCATGGCCCGTCGCTCAGCCCCTGAAACCTTCACGGCAATGTCTTCAAGTGTCTCCATTTCAATCTTGCTGAGCCCATCATCGCCAAACCCGAGCGCAGTGATCAGGCCCCGATGAACAATCAGATCAGCATACCGCCGTATAGGGGACGTGAAATGCGCATAACGGGAAAGGTTAAGCCCGAAGTGACCGTAATTCTGCGGGTTATATTCTGCCTGCGCTTGCGTGCGCAGTACCACCTCCGTCACCATTTCAAAATATGGTTTTTCCTCTGCCTTTTTCAAAATACCGTTAAAGAGCCCTGGGGCCATTGGGCCAGCACCGCCAAATTTCAAATTAATCGTCGCTAGAAAATCTTTAAACGCGCTGATCTTTTCTTCACTTGGATTTTCATGCACCCTGTAAAGCAACGGCACTTTTTTACGCTCCAGTGTTTCGGCGGCTGCCACATTAGCCTGGATCATGAATTCTTCTATCAGTTTGTGTGCCTCAAGACGCTCTGGCACATAAATCCGATCAATTTCCCCCTTGTCATTCATGACAATCTTGCGCTCCGGCAAATCAAGCGCCAGCGGGGCACGGGCCTCACGGGCCAGTTGCAGGGTTTTATAGGCGGCCCAGAGAGGTTTCAGTACCGGATCAAGCAGATCTTTGGTTTTGTCATCAATCCGCCCATCTATGGCATCCTGTGCCTGGTTGTAGGAAAGTTTGGCATGTGAGCGGATCAGAGCACGCTTAAATGTATGGTCAAGTTTCTTGCCCGTTTTATTAAAAATCATTTCAACGCAAAGGGCAGGGCGGTCTTCAAGTTCTCTCAATGAGCAAAGATCATTGGATATTTTTTCAGGTAGCATCGGCACCACCCGGTCGGGAAAGTAGACAGAATTCCCGCGCAGTAAAGCTTCCCGGTCGAGGGCGCTTTCCGGCCGTACATAATGCGCAACATCCGCAATCGCCACCATAACCACAAACCCTCCTTCATTCTTGGGGTTAGGGTCAGGGCTGGCCCAGACAGCGTCATCATGATCACGGGCATCCGCCGGATCAATGGTGATCAGCGGCAGGTTGCGCAAATCTTCACGCCCCTTTGGCTCAAGCGGTGGTAATTGATCAAGGGCAGCGGTTACTTCTTTTGGAAAATGATGCGGGATGCCATGAGTTTCAATGGCAATCAGACTTATAAGGTTGGTCGCACCAGGGTTGCCCAGACGTGAGACCACACGGGCCCGCGCTGCACTAAATCGTCCGCGAGAAAGAATCTCAAATGAAACCAGCTCACCATCTTCCGCCCCAGACCTGTCATGGTCCTGGACGGCCCAGCTTTTGAGAGCCTTTTTGTCAATAGGCTGAATTTCTCCGCCGGTTTCAAATTTACGGTAAATACCAAGCAGACGCCGCTGATCACGGTCCAGCACCTTGATAGGCCGCGCCTGATAGCGATAGCCAGTCAGGTCCTGATCTGTTTTGTCAATATGGGCCAGCACCCGATCCCCGATGCCCGGTAATTTTCCTTGCCTCGCACGTCCCTCACCAATCAGAACGCGGGGCGGGGTACCTTCGGTTTCTTCATCCCACTTGGCAGGAAGTGCGTAAAAGTCACCATTATCATCACGGCCCCTGACTTCAAGCAGGGTAACCTTGGAGAGTTGACCCGGCTGTTTGAAAGATTTACGGCTCCCCTCTATCAGGCCCTGGTCAGCCATTTCTTTAAGCAAACGCTTCAAGGCAATGCGGGCGCCGCCTTTAATATGAAAGGCACGGGCAATCTCTCTTTTGCCGACTTTTCCAGGATGATCTTCAATAAAACTCAGAATTTGCTCAACAGTGGGCAGCGGCGTTGTGTCCGGGGCAGTTCCATTCTTTTTCTTGTTCAAAAACACGCCCTTTCATCAGATGCCCAACCACCCTTAACATTGCTGACACTAACGGGGGCAAACACATCCAGCAACCATTAGTTTAAAATGGGGCTTCATCATCATCCTGAGCGGCAGCAGCTTTTTTTGCAGGCGCTTTTTTGGTTGTGGTTTTTTTCGCCGCCGGTGCTTTTTTAGCAGCAGTTTTTTTAGCGGTTGTTTTTTTGGCAGCGGTTTTCTTCGCCGGTGCTTTTTTCTTGGTGGTCTTTTTTGCTCCGCCCGTTTTGGCCGCTTTATCCGCAATCAGTGCCACCGCTTCATCCATGGTCAGCTCTGTGGGCTCTTTGTTATTAGGTAGAGTGGCATTTATTTTGCCATGTTTGACATAAGGGCCGTAGCGGCCATTCATCACATTCACAGGGCCGCCAAGTTCAGGGTGCTCGCCAAGTTCTTTCAGCGCCTGTGAACCGCGCCGCCCGCCGGACTTTGCCTTTTCGGCTAGTAACGTCACAGCATGGTTAATCCCAACTGTGAATACATCTTCAACACTGGGTAATGTGGCATAGAGCCCGTCATGTAGAACAAACGGGCCATAGCGCCCAAGTCCTGCTGAGATTTTCTTTCCCGTCTCAGGGTGGGCACCAACTTCCCGCGGCAGCGAAAGCAGCTGCAAGGCTCGGGGTAAATCAACCGCTTCAGGGTCCTGCCCCTTGGGAAGGGAAGATCGTTTTGGCTTCTCACCATCTTCCGCATCACCAAGCTGAACATATGGGCCAAAGCGCCCGGTTTTGAGATAAACCAGCATGCCGCTTTCTGGGTCTTCACCAAGGCACTTGTCACCAGCCTCACCGAGGGAGGCCTCTTCATTGGTCTGGTTAAACTGGCGGGTAAATTTACAGTCAGGATAATTGGTACAGCCGACAAAGGCGCCAAACCGGCCAATCTTCAGGCCGATCTGCCCGTCTTCGCAAGAGGGGCATTTGCGCGGGTCAACGCCTTCTTCCGTTTGCGGAAACACATAAGGCCCGAGAATTTCATTCAGCGCATCAAGAACGGCTGATATACGAAGGTCTTTGGTTTCATCAAGCGCTTTGGCAAAGTCGTTCCAGAATTCATGCAGAACATCCTTCCAGGCAAGCTTCCCGTCTGAAATCAGGTCAAGTTTTTCCTCAAGATCAGCCGTAAAATCATACTCCACATAACGGCTGAAAAAGCTGGTTAGAAAAGCAGTAACAAGGCGGCCCTTGTCTTCGGGGATAAAGCGTTTTTTATCAAGGCGAACATAATCCCGGTCCCTGAGCACACTGAGTGTCGAGGCAAAGGTGGAAGGCCTGCCGATCCCAAGCTCTTCAAGTGCCTTGACGAGTGTGGCTTCTGAATAGCGGGGCGGCGGTTCTGTAAAATGCTGTTTGGCCTCTACCTTTTCAACAGAACAGGGATCACCTTCAGATAAGGGGGGAAGCAACTTGTCTTCCTCATTGCCACTATCATCCTTGCCCTCTTCATAAAGTTTCAGAAACCCGTCAAATTTGATAACCGAACCTGTGGCCCGAAGCTGATACACGCTTCCATCATCGCCCTTGACATCAATATCCGCACTTGTACGCTCCATGATGGCGGCTTCCATCTGGCTGGCTATGGTCCGCTGCCATATAAGGCGATAGAGTTGCAATCCATCTTTGTCGAGATATTTGGCCACCATGGCGGGCCGGCGGGTGAGTTCAGTCGGCCTGATGGCTTCGTGAGCTTCCTGTGCGTTCTTGGCTTTAGTCTTATAAATGCGCGGGCTAGAAGGGACATACTTGTCCCCGTAATCCTCACCAATCACAGAGCGGCAGGACGCAATCGCCTCGGGTATAATTTGAACGCCATCAGTCCGCATATAGGTAATGAGCCCGACAGTCTCTCCTTTAAGGGCGATGCCCTCATAAAGCTTTTGCGCGACCTGCATGGTCTGTCGTGCCGTAAACCCAAGTTTGCGTGAAGCATCCATTTGCAGCGTTGAGGTTGTGAACGGGGCATAGGGGCGGCGTTGTACAGACTTGGCGTTGATCTTGCCAACTGTCAGCCCCCCAGATTTGATGGCATCTCTGATTTTTGTTGCCATGGCCTCGTTGCCAATATCATGCGGGCCAAAGCGTTTGCCGTTTTCAGAATAGATCCGGGCCTGAAAAGCTTTTTTATCCTTGGTTAAAAGGTCCGAAACAACAGACCAGTATTCAATCGGTTTAAATTGTTCAATTTCAAGTTCCCGGTCACAAACCAGCCGCAGCGCAACAGATTGCACGCGCCCGGCAGAGCGCGAACCGGGCAATTTCCGCCACAATACCGGCGAAAGGCTGAAGCCAACAAGATAATCAAGCGCACGGCGGGCAAGGTAAGCAGAGACCAGAGGTTGATCAATATCCCTCGGGTGGGCAAGGGCTTCCAGAATGGCATTTTTTGTCACCGCATTGAAAGCTACCCGTTCAACCTCAATGTCCTTCAGAAGTTTCTTTTTCTGTAGCACTTCAAGGATGTGCCATGAAATGGCCTCCCCCTCACGGTCGGGGTCGGTTGCGAGAATGAGCTTGTCCGCCCCCTTCACAGCATCTGAAATATCCTTGAGAATTTTCTTCGACTTGCTATCCACATCCCAGTGCATGTCAAAGTCATTGTCAGGCTCTACAGACCCATTCTTTGATGGCAGATCCCTCACATGCCCATATGATGCAAGGACAATATAATCTTTGCCAAGATACTTATTGATTGTTTTGGCTTTTGCAGCAGATTCAACAATAACAACGTTCATTGAGGTCCTCTTAAATTCGGGCTCCGCAGTCCCAATTCCCCATGGACACCTTTATAATTCTCAAGCCGGGACAATTCTGCATGATGCAAGGGGATGGGGTGTGAAAATGATGAATTCATTCACTTCTGTCAAACCCCTAATTCAAATTGACTTGAAAAAAAACAAAAAATACCTAAGGTAGTGAATAAAAAAAATGCAACCAATAAGAGAATGCGGTATTGTAGAGGCTTATCTTGTTCACAGGAAAAAACGACCGTTCTATGACGGTCTAATTCACTTCAGGGGTAGGCAAAATCAACACAACAGGGTTCAGATTCCACATTAGAAATCCATTGCTAAAGCAAGGAAGAGGGCAAAGCTTACTTTCTGCAAACAACAGTCTGAATGAATTTAACAACACCACATGGGTATCAGGAAGGAAACGTAGATAAGGGGCCACTATGCCAAAAAAACTCGCTGTAACGCCGGAGGAGAAAAAGGAAGATGCACCTGCGCCACTTTTGAAAATCTCGGACATTGAACAGCTCGGTTATATAACAAATATGCTTCATCAACTGAAATCAATGGCAAATGATCAGGGCCACCGGATGCTGAGCTACATGATTGAGCTGGCCGAACTGGAAGCAAAGGAGACGATGCCCAACAAAGATGACGGCATTCCTGAAAGTCATAACAAACAGGTTGCAAGCAAAAACAGCCCGACCCGGATGTAGCCCCGGATGTCACAAATTTGAATCATCTTCTGGTATGAAAATGCGGTTGCCGTTGTCTCATCTCCAGCCAGCTGAGTTCTGAAAACACATTCCCGGAAATTTCATTCAAGGGCGAATGCCAGTTAGATTACAAGGCCCAATTCAAGGCCGAATAAAAAGGCTAATATAAGGGCGTATGTAACGGCAAATGTAAGGGAAAATGTAAGTCTCAATCAAATCAGTCTTTTGAGGCCTTGATCCCTCCGAGCTGTACGTGGCTATAATCAGCATGAGCCCATTATCAGTCCATTAAGTGAGCGAGAGTGAGGTATTCAGCAGGTAAGTGAAACACGTTGCTCACCGTGATGATGAATGCGTCCTTCAAGATCAAGTTCTAGCAACACAACCTGTAAGTGGCGGGTCTCACAATCCAGCAGCCGGGTGAGACTGTCCCTGTCAACGGGCGTCGGCCCGAGAAGTTCAAGCAAACGCACGCGGAGCGCTTCATAATCCTGCTGTGCGGCGGTGTTATCTTTACCTGTAACTGCATCATCCTCGTTCGTGCTGACAATGTCCCCAGCCCCGGAATGGGCGCTGTCAGGATAGAAGAGCGAGGATTGTTCAGGTTCAGCCAACCCTGGGTTTGCAGTCTGGGTGCTAATTTGCGCAAGAACATCATCAATCTCACTGACAAGGCTGGCTCCCTCTTTGATTAACTTGTTGGTACCAACCGCCCGCGGATCCAGCGGGTGGCCAGGAACCGCAAAAACTATCCGACCCTGTTCACCGGCAAACCGCGCCGTGGTGAGAGAGCCGGAACGCATGGCCGCCTCAACCACCACAACCCCAAGCGATATGCCTGAAATAAGACGGTTGCGCCGCGGAAAATCTTTCCCGACCGGACGGTAGCCCATAGGCCGCTCAGAGACCAGCAAGCCGTTTTGTCCAATATCCTTATAAAGCTGCTTGTTTTCGGATGGGTAAACATGATCAATGCCGCCGCCAAGTACCGCAATCGTTCCATGCTCCAGCGCGGCCAGGTGCGCCTCTCTGTCAATCCCGCGCGCCAGCCCAGAGGTAATGACAAACCCGGCCATTGCAAGTTCTGTGGCCAGATGTTGAGTAAATTTAAGGCCCGCTGCTGAGGCCTGCCTTGAGCCAACAATCGCAACTGACGGCCGCTCACTTAAACCGCCATCACCCTGTACAAACAGTAGCGGCGGCGCCCCATCGATAGATTGCAGCCACCGCGGATACCCCTGCTCGTTCAGGCCAACCAGCCGCGCCCCGCTACGCGCTGCAATTTCAAGCTCGGTTTCAGCCTCAGTGATGGAATAGATGTCAAAACGGCGTTTGCCAAATTGGCGTTCTTCAATTGCCTCCAGAGCGGCGCTGGCGGTACCAAAATGATTGAGAAGATCACGGAATGTTACCGGGCCAATGCCCTGTGTGCGAACAAGGCGCAACCAGTCAAGGCGCTGGGCGTCACTCAGGCTTTGATGTCCGGCAGGGGCGGTGCTTTCAAAAAGATCAGTCTGATTGGCTCGATCCAATTTTATCTTCCCCCCCGGCAATCAACCGCTCTATGTTGGCTCTGTGCCGTATGATAACAAGAATGCTCATCAATGAAAGGCAAATGGCCACCACGTCACCGGCGAGATAAAGCGCAATTAAAGGGACGAGTAAAACAGCAATCAGCGCGGAAAGTGATGAATAGCGAAACAGAAACGCTGCCATGAGCCATATACCAACAAAGACAAGACCAAGCGCGGGGGAAAAACCGGTAACAGCACCAATATAGGTGGCAACCCCCTTGCCGCCTTTGAATTTTAGCCAGATGGGAAACATGTGCCCGATAAGCGCGGCAAACCCGGCCGCCAACCCATGGGGGACCAGGCCGTAAAGCTCGTTAAACAACAGCACCGGGATAAATCCCTTGGCCATGTCGCCAATCAGCGTGAGGGCCGCAAGCCCTTTATGACCGGTTCTCAGCACATTGGTTGCCCCAATATTACCGGAGCCTATAGCCCGTATATCTCCGAGCCCTGCAAGTCTCGTGATGATGAGCCCAAACGGCAGTGACCCACAAACATACCCGGTGATAAGTGCCGCAATAATTTCCAGTGTCATTTTCCCGCCCATTCCTTTTTGCCCAAAAGCATAGAGGAGTGAGCCCGGAAAAGGCAAAGAAAAAATCAGAGGAACGTGCGGGGTAAGGGGGCAGGCGCTTAGCTGCCAGGGGCCAGTTTTTCCGTCAGTGTTTCAAACTCCCGGCGAAGATCCTCGTTTTTAAACACCTGATCAAAGCCAGGTGTCTCAAGCATTTCCATGGCTTTAAAAGATGTTTTTGCATCATCAATTAAGGCCCGCAATTGAAAACTCGCCTCTACAGTGGAGTAGGTGTTATCCGCTATCCGTAGATCACGTCTGGTCTGGGCCCGTGCCTTGAGAATCTGCGCGCGCTGGGTCTTCAGAAAATCCCGGTAAAACAGTGCCACCCTCTCTGAAAAGGCCTGAGCCTTGAGGTTAGCTTCAAGCACCCGCACCTGATCTTCCCGGTTGCGCCCACGCATCAACCGTCTTGTATCAGCCCGCGCCTTGCGGATGTCCTTTAAAATGGCATGCATCCGGTTCATGTAAACATTGTCAATTTTATCAAGGATATGATTTTGTGCATGCAACAGCATCGCAAACAGCGCGGCATGCATGGCAAAATAACGGCGCGATGTCTTGATCTCTCCCTCAGCCTCCGTCATAAGATCGCCAAGCCGCTCATCAACCTGACGGGCCGCTTGAAACGCAGCCACCATTTTGATCATGTCTCCGCCAACGACCGAGCCAAGCAGCAACTCAAGCTGATCGCGGGAAATATCAACCCCGGATTTCCGCAATCCCTGGTGAATTTCACCGTAAGCTGTATCAATTTCCTTCTTGTTGGCGCGTATTCTTTTTTGAAGGTCTTCAATTTCCTCGTCCAGCGACGTGACAGTATCGGTCAAAATACCGGGCAGCATGGCATCATCTGGTGCTGAAAGCCTTTTTTCTCGAAGGCTGGTGATCTGATCCTCAATCAGGCTGATCCGGCTGCGTGAACTCTCAATGCGTTTTTGTATGTTCACCAGAGGCACATCAGTTACCACATCAAGGGCAGCCTCAAGCAGGTTTTGAATGTCCTGCATGCGCTGTTCCTTGGTCTCTCGCCACAAGGGGGGAACAAGAAAATCACTTTCAGAAGGCAGTTTATGGGCTTTGCTGCGCTCTTCCGCCGTCTCGGAAAGCAGCCTTGAGACTGCCTGAAACAATCTGCGGGCTTCTTTCGCCTGCTGGGTGTCAATGGTGGTGCCTGGCTTAATCGCACGCTCGTCCTTATTCAGGGGAACAACGGCATGTTTGTCACGGGCAGTCTCAGCCATCAGTGAGCGGGACATAAAGGGGGAAGAGACCAGCAGCGTAGTGGCCAACAGCGATATTGTCAGGGTAACCCTGTGCGCGCCCAATAAAGTTACCCGGTTTAAATGTACCCGGGGCAAATGCGGCCAGTAAAATTGCGGACAGTTAAAGCAGAAACCAACCATAATCCATCGCCTCCAATCCAGAAATTACCGGGTAGTCTATAGGGGAGATGGGGCGAGAATGCGTAAAGTCAAGCTGCAATCCACCTCTAAATATCAACATATTGAAAGAGATAGCTATTTATCAGAAATAAATTCAAATGAGGGAAATAATCATATCGAATGAGCGGATCAGCAGGCATCTTTTAGCAACACCAAAGGGGGAGAAAGGCCAATTTGCCATCCCCCGATATTGCGCCTGCATCCGAATCAGGAAAAGACTGGTATGAAATGCCTGTATCTGTGTGTGCCATGTCAAAACGGGCAGTTTTGTAACCGAATCAAACGTCCGGGATCAAGAATCCGGTTATGGCAACAATAATTGAAAGAGGAAATGCGTGACACCCACGAAAGAGCTGGCCGCAAAACTCGGCATTGAAAAGCCGAACCAGTCTCCGCTGATCTTTCCAGAAGTCTGGGATGTCGCCTCAGCGCGGGTGCTGGTGGATGCCGGCTTTCCTCTGCTGAGCACCTCGGCGTCTGCCTTCGCCTGGGCACAAGGGTACAGACCCGGTGAACGTGTGAGCCTGGAAGAGCTGTTGATCGTTGCCGGCCGCATCGCAAGAGAAACCGGCTGCCCGCTGATCGCTGATCTGGAAGGTTGCTTTGACCGCACCAACCAATACATCAAAAAGGCCGTACTTGCTGCTCTCAACGTAGGCTGCAGCGGCGTATTCCTGGGTGATGGCGGGCGCGATGGCATGCATCAGCTCCTGGGTTTGATGGAAGTGGCCAACCGCATCAAGACGGCGCGCATGGCAGCTATGGAAGCCCGGAAAAGTTTATTCCTCGTCGCCCGGACAGACACGCTCCCGCTTGCCGCAATCATCAGGAACCCACTGGAGGAAGCCATCAACCGGGCCAACAGCTATTTGACAGCAGGCGCTGATCTGGTTCACATAACAGGTGTTCAAAACAGTGAGGTGGTAGGCGACCTTGTGCGCCGGGTTGAAGGCCCGCTGGCCATCTCTGTCGTTCACGGGAGCTCCTGCCGTCTAAGTGACTATGATGAACTTGGAGTTGCAGCGATATCGCTCGGCACCGGCCTCATGCGCTCAGCCCTGTCGGATTTGCAGCAGAAAGCAGAAACACTTCGGATCCTGGGCGAGTTTGTCCACCTTGAAGATGCCATGAGGGATCAGGAAATGGTGAGCCTCCTTACCAAAGAAACTCTCCCGCCTAAAAGCCGGCGCATTGCAAGTTAAATCAAACCCGCTTGATATACTCACCCGGGACGCCCCCAACTTCATTTTAAAAATTTAAGCTGTGATTGCACCCGAACATTTCACAACGAGGCTGTGATATGGCAAAACAGATGCAATGAACGATCAAAACAAAAAATCTCAAGGGGGTGAGATGCCGCAAACCATAACCCGTCATGTCAGTGAAATGGTCAAAGAGGCAGCAGGGCGTATCAATGAACTCACCCCGTCAGAGGTCAGGGAACTGCTGGCCGGGCAGACATGTGTGCTGGTGGACATTCGTGATGTCCGCGAGCGCCAGCGTGAAGGTTTCATAGAGAAGGCACTGCATGTGCCGCGCGGGATGCTTGAATTCTGGATAGATCCGGAAAGCCCCTATCACAAGCCGGTATTTGAGGAAGACAAACATTTTATATTTTACTGTGCTTCCGGCTGGCGCTCAGCCCTTGCCGCAGATACGGCGCAATCCATGGGGTTGCAGCCTGTTTCCCATATGAAGGGGGGCTACACTGCCTGGCTTAAAGCAGGCGGCCCGATCAGAAAAGATGAATAATGGAAGTCTCCCTCAGATGAGGGAGGTAAAGACCTAACGAAGGAGAGAGCCCAATGGCTGTAGTAACACCAATTTGCGATTTTGGCTGGCCAGCCCCCGATTTTTCTTTGCCAGGGATTGATGGCAAAACCTATCAACTGGCAGATATCAAGGGTGAAAAAGCCACTCTGATCATGTTTATCTGCAACCACTGTCCCTATGTTTGCTCAATCATTGATCGCCTGGTGAGGGACGTCAGGGAACTGCAGGCGCTGGGCTTGGGTGCTGCCGCTATCTGCTCCAATGATGCGAATGATTACCCGCAGGACAGCTTTGAAAACATGCAGGTTTTTGCAAAAGACCACGGCTTTACCTTCCCCTATCTGCATGATGAAAGCCAGGCCATTGCAAAAAACTATGACGCTGTCTGCACCCCTGATTTCTTTGGTTTTGATCAGGCTCTCGGATTGCAATATCGCGGTAGACTGGATTCCAGCCGCAAAGAAGCCGCCAGCCCCGATGTTCGCCGTGATCTTTTCCTCTCGATGCAGCAGGTCATCGAAACGGGTGCGGGACCAAAAGATCAAATCCCCTCTATGGGCTGCTCTATTAAATGGAAAGCAGCTTGAGAACTTGAAAGAAATGTGACAGTCCATAAACCCCTCAAATGCCCAATGGAGAGATGCAGAAGGGTCATTTTCTATGATTAATCCGCAAAACAATGCTTGCAAGCCGCCGCGCCTCAAGTTAAAAACGGGACATTGCACGAGAGTGCATGTCGAATTTCAGAAATACGGTTAGACCACTTTTGTCCACAGACGATAGGACCACTTTTGTCCGCAGACATAATGAGACTTCCCGACTATCTGATGAGGCTGACACTTATGGAAATAAGACCGCATAAGGCAGCCATGTTTAACTTTAACGAACGGGAAAGGATCCCATCATGTCAACAACTGGCACAGTTAAATTCTTTAACCATAGCAAAGGCTTTGGTTTCATCACTCCTGAAGATGGCAGCAAAGACGTATTTGTTCATGTCACAGCTCTTGAGCGCTCAGGCATCTCACAAGTGAACGAAGGCGACAAAGTCACCTTTGAAATCGAGGACGATCCACGTGGCCGCGGTAAGCAGGCAACCAACGTCCAAATGTCCTAATTATTTAAATTAGACATCTGATTTGCAAAACCACCGGGTTCATACCCGGTGGTTTTTTTATCCTCATGGCGGCAAACACCCCGGAGCGCTTAAAGTGATATCCCCTTTAATGGCCCAAGCGCTGGCAGCACAGAGCGCTTCTTGACCCTGCCAAGCGCAAAGCTTGATTCAATACTGGCCACCCCGTCAATGGTGGTAAGTTTGCTGCGGACAAAAAGCTCATAAGCATCCAGATTTTCGCAAACAACCCGCAAAAGATAGTCCCGCGTGCCGGTCATTAGGTAACAGTCCAGGACTTCATCAAAGTCATTTATGGCTTTTTCAAACCCCTCCAGTACAGAATTCGACTGTTGCTCAAGCCGCACGGAAACAAAAACATTGATCGGCAGACCGTAAGCATTCTGATCAATAAGCGCGGTATAGCCGGTTAAAATGCCGCGCTCTTCAAGGGCGCGCACACGTCTGAGGCACGGCGAGGGGGAGAGCCCGACCTCTTTGGCAAGTTCCAGATTGGTCAGCCGGCCATTGATTTGCAGGCTGCGGAGTATTTTTTGGTCAATTATATCCACAATGCAATCAATATTAGCAGATAATGCCAAAATGAGAAGAATTATTGAATAGAAAAGGTCACAAAACACAACAGACCCGTGACATCATACCCCCTGAAATAACCATAAATACAAAACAGAAAAGCAAAGCCGCAACCAGGCCAGTCATTCTAGGCTGGATTAATCGGCTCTTTTTTAGGTGTCCGGCAAATGTAATTTTCAATAAAGAGCCCTGCCGGCATAAGGGGATAGCAAGATGAAAAATCAGGCCATAACCAATCAGGCAATGATCGAAATTCTGGAGCGCAAGATCCTGTGGCTGACCTGCCAGATGATCCATGCGGCCAATCATGAGCGAAAAACCGAAGGCGGCATCAAGGTCGGCGGTCATCAGGCGTCAAGTGCCTCAAGTGTCTCCATTTTGACCGCGCTTTATTTCTCCGTCCTCCGCCCAAACGACCGCATAGCTGTAAAACCCCACGCCTCACCGGTTTTTCACGCCATTCAGTATCTGATGGGCAAGCAGAGTCTTGAAAAAATCAAGGCCTTCCGGGCCTATGGCGGGGCGCAATCATACCCCAGCCGTACCAAGGATACAGATGATGTAGATTTTTCAACCGGCTCTGTGGGTCTCGGCGTTGCCATGACATTATTTGCAAGCCTTGTTCAGGATTATGTTGCCGCCAAGGAATGGGGCAAGATCGACGCCCCCGGCCGCATGATCGCTCTCGCTGGAGACGCAGAATTTGATGAAGGCAATATCTATGAAAGCCTGCTAGAGGGGCAAAAACACGGACTCAGAAATTGCTGGTGGATCATTGATTATAACCGTCAGAGCCTCGATCAGATCGTGCCCGAAGGTCTCTCCCAGACCATGAAAGAGCTGTTCACCGCCTTTGACTGGGATATAGTCGAGATGAAATATGGTGCCCGGCTGGAAGAGGCGTTTCAAAGGCCCGGCGGCAAAACACTCAAGGCCTGGATAGATGCCTGCCCTAATGAGGATTATTCAGCCCTGACATATCAGGGCGGTACGGCCTGGCGTCAGCGGCTTGAAAATGATCTGGGTGATCAGGGCACCGTTACAGAATTGCTGAACAGCTATAGTGATGACAGCCTAGCCAGTTTAATGACAAATCTTGGCGGCCATTGCCATGCCACCTTGCAAAAAGCATTTCTAGGCGCCGTGTCAGACAGACCAACCGCTTTCCTTGCCTATACCATAAAAGGGTGGGGCACACCGCTCGCCGGTCATAAGGATAATCACGCCGGTCTGATGAACAATACCCAGATGGAAACCCTGCGAGACCAGCACGGCATCAGCAAGGGTGATGAATGGGAACCCTTCGCCGGGTTAGATAATGTTGATGAAGTAAAACAGTTTTTGAGCGAAGTTCCTTTCTTCAAGGAAAATAACCGCCGTAAATCTGATGATTACATCAAGCCAACTGGCCCAAAACACCTGAAAGACAAGGTCATCTCAACGCAGGCCGCCTTTGGCCGGATTATGAACAGCTATGCCGGGGAAGAGAGTGAACTGGCCAATCGCATCATGACCACCTCCCCGGACGTAACGGTTTCAACCAATCTCAGCCCCTGGGTAAATAAACGCAAGCTCTTTGCCCATTCAGAAATAGGAGATCATTTTAAAGAGCAGCAGATCCCCTCTGCCGTTAAATGGGCCGCAGGGCCAGAAGGTCAGCATATCGAGCTGGGCATTGCTGAGATGAATTTCTTTCTGCTGCTCGCTGCAAGCGGTTTAAGCCATTCCCTGTACGGCAAACGCCTTCTGCCGGTTGGTACCCTTTATGACCCATTCATCTCTCGCGGCTTGGATGCCTTGAATTACGCCTGCTATCAGGATGCGCGCTTCATGCTGGTTGCCACCCCATCCGGGATCTCGCTTTCTGCTGAAGGTGGTGCCCATCAGTCGATCGCCACCCCCCTCATAGGCATGAGCCAGGACGGGCTTTCCTCCTTCGAGCCAGCCTATGCCGATGAGCTGGCCATCATCATGGATTGGGGCTTTGATTACATGCAAAAAGATGGCAGCGGGGACCCGGATGAGCGCACCTGGCTCAGAGATGAAACGGGAGGCTCAGTCTACCTGCGCCTTTCAACGCGCCCGCTGGAGCAACCGGAGACAAGATCAGAAGACGCCTTCCGGCAGGCAGTGATTGACGGTGCCTATTGGTTGAAACATCCCGGAGCAGAAACTAATAAGGTTATAATTTACCAGGGCTGTGTTGCACCTGAAGCGATAGAGGCTGCCGAGGCCCTCAGTAAAGACAACCCGGAAGTGGGTGTTCTGGCTGTCACATCAGCCGACAGGTTAAACGCCGGATGGCACGCAGCAGGGCGGGTGAGAGCCAAAGGCGGTAAGGCCAAAAGCCATATAGAGACCTTGCTTGATCCACTGAAAACAGGAACCAGCCTAATCACGGTTATGGATGGACACCCCGCAACCCTTGCCTGGATAGGCGGCGTCATGGGCCACAGAACAACAGCACTGGGGGTTGAACATTTCGGCCAGACTGGTGAAATCAGTGACCTTTACCGCCACTACGGCATTGACGCTGAAGCCATTGTGGCGGCGGCTAAGGCCCTCAAAGGCTAAGCGGGACAAGGCGATGCAGACAGAATAAACGGCAATATAGGCACTGGCTTTTTAGGTGACCAATGCGGTGAAATGTATTTATCAGTGCGTTTCATTTAACCGCAATACAGGTGCAGTCAGCTTCTCTGAAAACATCCTCTGAAACACTGCCGAACTGGGGCGCAGATGCGCTGGATTTTCCGCGGCACCCCATAAGCAAAGTGTTGATTTTATGCCGTTTGACAGCAAGTAGAATGGCAGGCAATGTTGCCCCGCGCTCAGTCTCAAGTTTGAAATTAACAATGCCCCGGTGCTTCAGCTTGTCCCTGGCCATACCGAGATGGTCAGAGGGCAGCTTTTCACTGCCGCCTTGTTTAGAAGGGAGGACCTCAAGAACATAGAGGAAGGCACCGTATTTTTCAGCAAGGTCAGAGGCTATATGCAAGGCCTTCAGAGCGTGTTTGGACCCATCAAAACAAACCAGAATATTCTGCAAGGAAACAACTCCATAAGTAAAACAGTCTGTGTCAGACCGCCAGCTTATAAAATTTTAACCTAATCAGGTTAAAATGCTCTTAGTTAGTATGGAGTTGAGTATGTTTGCGTTCTGGCGTTATACCCTATTGGTATTTGTTGGTTTATCCTCTTTGATGGTCATGTTTTTCAGCCTGGCAATTACAGGTACATTGATCGTCAATGCAGGAGAGATAAATTCAGCCTACAACCCTGACACCCCTCTCTGGATCATCGGTTTAACTGCCATTGGTGCCTGTTTCTGGCTATCAAACAATTTTATCCGCTCGGTGCCCTTTGTGGCGTTCAGGTGGGTGAATAATCATAAAGATGAATTGACCGCCTATAGTGTCATAACCATCATTTTTCTGGTTTTCATGGTCAGTTAAGCCACCTGATTAGGGGGGCATCAAAGAGTTGATATAAAAGAAGCAGCCGAAGCTGCTTCTCTCAAATCTGATATTATCAAACCCGTTTAGGGGTTAGATAGAATAGTACATATCATATTCAATCGGATGAGGCATAAGCTCAAAGCGCTCAACTTCTTCCATTTTAAGTTCAATGTAGCCATCAATCTGGTCTTCAGAAAAGACGCCGCCTTTTTTCAGGAAGTCGCGTCCACTGTCGAGGGCATTCATTGCTTCCCGTAAGCTACCGCAAACGGTTGGGATGCCTTTAAGTTCCTCAGCTGGAAGGTCATAAAGGTTCTTATCCATTGGATCACCAGGATGGATACGATTTTCAATGCCATCAAGGCCAGCCATAAGCATGGCAGCAAAGGCCAGATAAGGGTTCGCAGCTGGATCAGGGAAGCGAATTTCAATCCGCTTGCCTTTCGGATTGGCCACGTGCGGTATCCGGCAGGAAGCCGACCGGTTCATAGATGAATAAGCCAGCAGAACAGGCGCTTCATAACCAGGAACCAGACGTTTGTAAGAGTTTGTAATCGGGTTAGAGAAAGCGTTGATCACTTTCGCATGTTTCAGAATGCCGCCAATATAGAAGAGGCAGTTTTCAGAAAGATCAGCATATTGGTTGCCGGCAAAAACAGGCGTATCACCGCTCCAGATAGACTGGTGAACATGCATGCCGGTGCCATTGTCACCAAAAACAGGCTTAGGCATGAAGGTCGCTGACTTGCCGTAGGCTTGCGCAACATTATGGACAGCATATTTATAGGTCTGCACATGGTCGGCAACAGTTAGAAGTGTGTTAAATTTCATGCCGAGCTCATGCTGGGCCGCTGCCACCTCGTGGTGATGTTTTTCAACGCTCACGCCCATATCCTTCAACACGCTGAGCATTTCAGAGCGAATGTCCTGGGCTGAATCAATTGGTGGTACAGGAAAGTAACCACCCTTCGTGCGGGGACGGTGACCAAGATTACCCATTTCATAGTCTGTATCACAGTTGCTGGGTAATTCGAGACTATCCACCTTGAAACCGCAATTATAAGGGTCAGCGGAAAAACGAACATCATCAAATAGGAAAAATTCAGGCTCAGGACCAAAGAATGCCTTGTCACCAATGCCTGTAGATTTGAGATAATTTTCAGCTTTACGGGCTGTGCCGCGCGGGTCACGCTCATAAGGCTCACCAGTATCAGGCTCAAGAATATCGCAGATAACAGAAAGGGTTGATTGAGCAAAGAAAGGATCAATCTGAACGCTGTTGATATCTGGCATAAGCATCATGTCTGATTGTGAAATATCCTTCCAACCAGCAATAGATGAACCGTCAAACGCAACACCATCATTGAACATATCTTCATCAACACAGCTCACATCCATCGTGACATGTTGAAGCTTACCACGTGGATCAGTAAAACGAAGATCTACAAATTTGATATCTTCATCTTTGATTTTTGCTAAAACACTACTTGCATCAGCCATTTTTTAACGTCCCCTTTTCATTAGATTTATAAAGTGGATTTTTTAAAAACAATAACCTCCCTGCCCAATAAAATTGGCCAGGGAGTAAATTCGTAAAACAATCGGTTAAACGGCTTCCTGGCCGGTCTCACCGGTACGAATACGTATCACCTCTGAGATATCAGACACAAAGATCTTACCATCGCCTATGCGACCGGTTTTAGCTGCTGTCTGAATGGCTTCGATAGCTTTTTGCAGCATATCTTCCGTTGTGACAACTTCCAATTTAACTTTCGGCAAAAAGTCGACGACATATTCAGCGCCGCGATACAGTTCCGTATGGCCTTTCTGGCGTCCAAAACCTTTTGCTTCTACGACTGTAATGCCTTGCAAGCCGACTTCCTGTAAAGCTTCTTTCACTTCATCAAGTTTAAACGGTTTAATAATAGCTTCTATTTTTTTCATACCCATCCGCTCTCCTTAAGTTTCCGCCCTTGTAAAAATTTCATGTTATAAATTTAAGAGCCCATAATTAGATTGACCGTGTCTTATATACCCGGCTTTTTCTAAAATTCCGGTACTGGATTGCATTGCTTGTGCCAACTAGTGAAAATTTAAATTTGGGTTAAAAAACAAGGTTTTATGTTTGTGCGACCGAGGCAAGATGAGCGCACATCAAACAAAGTGAATAAATAATAGGCAAGATGCCTACAATATGTGCAGGAAAGGTGAGTAAAGTTTAAGCACATCCGGCCAAATCATCTGGGCATCCTCCAAAACAAATGAAATGGCGCCTTATATCAGACAAGCCATCAGTTATATCCAGATAAGCCATCAGCAAGGAAGGCATTCCTATGGAACTATTGAATACCCATGAAATGAGTGAGGCAGATAAGTTTGCCATCAGCTCCGGTATAGCCGCAGAATTCCTGATGAACCGGGCCGGCCAGCATGTGGCAGACACTGTCGAAGCTGAAGCCCAGGGCCCTTGCCATCTCTATATAATCGCCGGTCCGGGCAATAATGGCGGCGATGCGCTGATTGCTGCTAAATTCTTAAAGTCACGGGGTTACACGATTTCTCTGGATCTTTTGGGAGATCCAACCCGTTTAAAAGGCAGCGCTGCATGGGCCGCTGGAGAATGGATCAGCGCAGGCGGGAAAATTCATGAAGGCGCACGCCTCGAGCCCCCGGAGAATACAGGGATGATCATAGATGGCATGTTCGGTGCCGGGCTTGATCGGCCAGTTGAGGGCCCCTACGCTGACTGTATCAATGCTATCAACAACACTGGAAAACCTGTGATCGCCATAGACATGCCAAGCGGTATAAATGGTGATAGCGGCCTGGTCATGGGGACGGCAATCAAGGCAACGTCAACGGCAACTTTCTTTCGGCTGAAACCGGGGCATCTGCTTTACCCCGGCAGGGCGCTTTGTGGAAAACTGAAGCTCTATGATATTGGCATCCCGCAACGGGCACTCGGCCACATCAACCCCACCCTTTGGCAAAACCATCCCAAACTCTGGCGACAACACATTCAAAAGCCCCCAGAAAATCACCACAAATATAATAGGGGCGCCGTTCTGGTTGCAAAACCACCTGCCGCAATGCCTGGGGCAAGCCAACTGGCAGCTGCAGCGGCGCTTCGCTCAGGGGCAGGGCTTGTGACTGTGCTGGAAGGGCACCAGCACCCGGTCGGCGCTAATCTTTATGCCGCCATCATGCAGGCCCCCCCACCCCAGGATGCGAACTGGCAAGCATTTCTGGCCCGCAAAAAAATCACCGCGAGCCTCATTGGCCCGGGCGCAGCCCCCGATGAAAAGACAAGAGACATGGTTCTGGCCTTCCTCCAAACCGGACAGCCCCTTTGCCTTGATGCCGGGGCTATAACCGCCTTTGAAAAAGAGCCGGACGTCCTGATTAAGGCGCTTGATCTGCGAGAACAGGGCAATGTTATCCTCACTCCCCATGAGGGTGAGTTTAAAAGGCTTTTTGGCCCGCTATCAGAGGCGGGAAAATGCAGTGCCGCAATAAAGGCAGCTGCCAGCACGAAGGCAGTCATAGTTCTTAAAGGGGCTGACACCGTCATCGCGGCCCCGGATGGCAGAGCTGTGATCAACCATAATGCACCTGAGACATTGGCAACAGCTGGAAGCGGGGACGTCCTGACAGGCATCATAACCGGCTTTCTCGCCAGCGGTATGCCGGCTTGGCCCGCCGCTTGTGCAGCGGTCTATCTTCATGCAGAAGCTGCCAACCTGATCAATAAGGAGTTGATAGCAGATGACCTGTTGGATGCTGTGACAGATGCAAAAAAAGCCATATTGAAAAGGCCATAAAAAATAAGGTGAGTATGGAAAATTAGCGGAAAAATATAGAAGAGACAAAGCCACCCGATCAGAGGAATATCAACCAAGCCTGGTATAGGCACGCGCCACGGAGGCGGCCGTTGGTTGAGAAGCGGGATCCGCCGGCAATTGCGATGACATCTGCTGGATGGTTTCTTCAAGCGCCTGCACCCGTGCTGTCTCTCTGGCATTGAGCAACAATTTAGCCCCGGCATGATCATTCGCCTGATCAACAAGTTCATCATATTGCAGGCGCTCAGAAACAGATAATTGCGTCACAAGACGCGGAACTTCAATGTTCGAGATTTGCCTTTGTATATTCTGCACCTGCCGAATGGCCACAACATTTGAAGAATCTTCCGCAAGACGATCCTCGAAATTGACCAGCAATGTGTTGAGCGTATCAAGTCGTTTCTGTTGTTGCGGGGTCAGCCGGGGTGCAAGCACTTCATCGATCTGCTCGCGGATTTCATCAAGCGTTTCATCATTTTCAACCGTAGCCGATGGCTTGCCTAGAATGATATCGGCTTCAAGAAACAGCTCGCTACGGTCTTCAATTTCATCCTGGCGCACAGTACCGTTAG
Source organism: uncultured Rhodomicrobium sp. (assembly GCA_964351785.1). Lineage (GTDB taxonomy): Bacteria > Pseudomonadota > Alphaproteobacteria > Rhizobiales > HXMU1428-3 > HXMU1428-3. The sequence continues at coordinate 67,079 of CAYGPF010000006.1, read as the reverse complement.
CGGCTTTGTCATTGATTTTGACAATCTCGGTCTGGATTTCATCAAGGCGCTTGTTATCAGCCGGGGTGAGTTGCACTTTATAACCACGAATGCGGTTGATCTGTTTTTTTGCCGAATCAACCACAGCCTGAGCTGCCTGCTGCGCATCAGTCGCCCCGCCACTTATTGTGGCAGAAAAAATAGAATTGGCAGAACCCCCGCCAAATATGGATGTCGCATCAACCGCCATTTCACAACGATCCTTTTACATCATGTCCTAATGAATATACCCGGCTAATGAAATCACCATATGGGTCCTACCTGAAAATTGTATCCCGCACATGGTTAACATTTAGGTAAGATTTGATTTGAATTACCTTTGAAAGCCTGGAGATATGCCTGGTGATATGAAAAGAATGAACGGTGCTGCAAATAATGCAGTTCACCAGCCTCTAGAGATTAGGGGCCGCACTGTCCCTGAAGCGCGCTTTTGCTGTCATGATCCGATTGTAGGAGCGCCGGATTTGCTCAATCGAGATGATCTTCTTGTTGAGGGCGCTTTGGATAATCTGATGGATGTGATCAATCTGCTTATCATGCGCCAGCTTATCATCCACAAGCAACAGGATATCATTCCCGGCCTTCACCGAGCGCACAATGGTGTCATCAAATGAAAAGTATTTCTTGATGGCGCCCATACCAAGGTCATCCGTGATAACAACACCCTGATAACCAATATCCCGGCGCAACCGGCTGATCGCTTTGCGGGAGAGCGACGCCGGTATCTGGCCCCCGTCGCTGAAATCAGGATGATAAAGATGTCCCATCATCACCATGTCGGCAAGCCCGGTTTTCACCAGACTTTTATAAGGCTGCAATTCAGCCCGTTGCCAGCTACTGGAAAGGTCAACAAACTGCTCATGGCTGTCAGTCCAGGAACTGCCATGGCCCGGGAAATGCTTGAGAGAGGTTAGAATATTGTTCTTCCTATGGGCCCTGACAAAGGCGCTCGCATATCTATTGACTATCCCTGCATTCGCACCATAACTGCGCCCCTTCATACCAATAATAGGATTTGCGGGCGCCAGATTAAGGTCAACCACCGGTCCGAAATTGACATTAAACCCAACCGCAGCCAGTTCCCTGGCCATTGTCGAATAAACATCCATTGCCTTTTCAGGTGTGACATCACCGCCAAGTGCCTGGGCTTCTGGAATGTCGGTAAAACCATGCTCGGCGCGCAAACGCTGTACATAGCCACCCTCCTGATCAATGGCGATAAAAGGGGTTGGAATATTTTTAATGGACTTGAAATATGAAACAAGTTTACGCACTTGTCTCTGGTCTTTCAGATTATGCCCCATGAAAATGAGACCGCCAATTTTGCCCTGTTCTAAGAGCGATCTGGCATCACGCACCCCTTCATCTTTAAGGTTTGTTCCTGAAAAACCCAGCAAAAGCATTTGCCCGATCATCTTCTTCAGCGGCGCTGCGCGGTGAGAAACCGGCGCTACGGGTTTATGAGGTTTGAGTTTAGTGCCATGGACATGCGCCTGAGCCAGTTCAGCGGAGACCACCCCATCCGCTTCATGTAACGCAGCAGACTGAACGGACGTCTCTTCAAGCGCCGTTGAGTGGATAATGGGACCACCAGCGATCACTTTCAATCCAATCACTGAAAGGGCAATGCAAAACAGAAAAATTGATAACCATGATCTCATCAAAGAGGACCACCCGATTAAGAAAGCTATAAGGGAGGAAATGACAGCCAAATGCGTTCATCGTGTGAACAACCGGCTGGATCTTAACCCGCGCCAGCCACACATGATAGCCTCCCACCTGAGGATAACAGAGTATGTGGAGGAGAAAGTAAAGGAAAGCGGGCTGATATCCAAAGAAAGATGGGGTTAAAATGGGAATAGAATCACTTGCAGAATGAAAATTTTGCTAATAAGGCCGAAGCCATGATAAAAGACACGAAGAACAGCGTGATCATAATCATGATAAAAACATGGTAAAATCATGCACATTAAATGGCCAAAATGACCGCGTTAAGTGGCAGGGAAATAGATAGCATCAGCTATCACCTACAAAGCGATATATATCATTTCAGGGGCTATGCGGAAACCAATGCCAGTTTACAATATGAACAGTCAGAAATCAGGTGCCATTTGGCGGCAGCTCATAATGGTGCAAACTGTCATGCTGCTGGCTGTGTTCAGCGCGGAAACACTGCCAGCTTATGCCCAGGATAGCGCCACTCTACTGGCCCGCAAAGGCAATGCCCAGCTTATCCGCAAGGAAAATGACAAAGCCATCCTGACCCTCTCAGAAGCCCTTTCAGTGGGCACATTACCGCTATACACCAAAGCTTCCATTTTTAACGACCGCGCCCTGGCCTATGCCCGCATTAAAAAACATGAGCGGGCATTGAAAGATTTCAACAGTGCGATCGAGACCTTCCCCGAATATGCGACAGCCTATAACAACCGCGGTTTGTTGTTGCTCAGTCTCGGCTATCATGAAGAAGCGATAGAAGATTTTAACCGTGCCATAGCGCTGCAACCAAAACTGGGGGCAACTTTCCATAACCGGGCCAATGCCTTTTTGAAAGCCGGGGCGGAAGCCGCTGCTTTTAAAGATTATGGCCAGGCCATTAAGCTATTAAACAACAGGGCCCCCAGCCATCTGGCACGCGGTCAGATTCACTGGGCCCATGACCGCCACTACGCCACGCTGCGGGAGCTAAACCGAGCCCTTGAGGAAAATGACAATTTCGCAGAAATATTTTACAACCGCGGCGAGGTCTACAGGTCTCTTGGTAAACAGAATGAAGCCATAGCCGACATCCAAAGATCAGCAGAGCTGGCACCGGATAACATGGCCTACAAGATGACGCTGGCAAAACTGCTGATAGATATTGGCAAAGTCAACCGGGCCATTAAGCTTTTCACTGTCATCCTCAAAGCTGAGCCTCTGAACGCACAAGCAATGATTCTGCGGGGCCGCCTTTATGGGTTGCATCGTTCATACAAAAGAGCGCTCGATGATCTGGATCAGGCTGTCAGCCTGACGAATGGCGCCAGAGCATATGCGGAAAGAGCACTCGTCAGATCAAAACACAAAATGCCAGACCTTGCTATTGAGGATATGGATCTTGCCGTCCAGCGCTCACCAAAAACCGCGCATAATTGGGCCATTCTGGGTGAGGCCGCTCGCCAGGTCCAGCTGGTCGGAAATGCCGAACGCTATTATCTGGAAAGCCTGAAACGCGATAAAGATAACAAGGTAGCTATAAACGGCCTTATTGAGCTGGGCCTGCGAGAAAGTGAAGACGCCAAAAATAAGGAAGAATTGCTAGGCTCAGAGGAAATACAGGAAGAGGATCTGCTGGCCGAGGATGTGGTGGCTGATGAACCAACCTGGGCCATCTTGGAATATGAAACCGGCAAATATATCGCAACCCACGCCAGCTACGATAAACTGAAAGTCCATCTTGACCTTTATGGCCCCAACCCGCCTCAAATTCTTGAATGGACGGAATTGAACGGCAAATATAAGAATTTTGGCCTGCTCCGCTATGAAGCGGGCAGTAAAAATCAGAAACAACCAATTGAACAGGTTTCAATCATAGACTTGAGAAAACAGAAGGTCCTCTCGATCGAGCCGTACAGATGGGGTAAAAAAATCGCGAAATGGGAGTGGGGTGATTATGACCTTGTCGTCCGGGACCGGGAAGGTATAGAGAACAAAATAGCCCTGCGGGCCCCGCCTGTAAGACGCCGTGCACCGGCCGGGGCAAACAAGGATGATTGGCTGTTCGGGAATGATGGCTTTTGGCTCTCCAGTCAGAACAAGTCAAAGAAAAAACGCAAGGTCCGCGTCAGGAAAAAGAAGAAAAAAAGCCTCTTTGGCATTTTCGGATTTTAAGCGCCTGAAATCCCGGCAAATCAGCCATGCTGAACCGCCTTCTTAAGTCTATTCTCCCCAATAGATAGGACCCGACTGTTGCCATTGGTCCACATAATGAAATTAAGCGGATTGAGAACCGCCAGGTTTGATTAAAAATCCCCTCTGTCCCCTTGCCAATCACAACACGAACAGGCAACCTTTAGCCAAGGGACTGCGTCATTTCAGTCATCTCCATCAAGAATGGCGCAGAATATTTGCACATCAAAACAATGATTTGAATTGATGGCCGGCCAAAATGGCGGTTAGAGACCCTGCCAGAATGGCAGTTAGAGACAAAGTCAGAATGAACAATATGTTGAACTGGCAAAACAAACAGAAGAAGTGCGACGGGGAAACCTCATTCATGTCGCTGCACTCTGCCATGGCAAAACGGGCAGGGCGGTTATACACCATAAGCCGCCAGATCATCAGCAATCGCCAACTCACGTCTGGACCCGCAACGGCATGTTTTGCCCTGCTGTTATCATTGTTTATAGTTATGGAAGCTCAGGCCCGGGATGTTATCAATCGGAAAGGCACACGTTTTTCTGAATATCCGCAAGGCGCCATCGTCATAGATACCTCAGAACGACGCCTCTACTACATGCTGAAAGACGGAAAAGCCCTGCGCTACCGGGTGGCTGTTGGCAAACCGCATATGCAATGGTTTGGCAACACATTTGTCACCTCAAAACGAAAAAACCCAAGCTGGCGGCCAACAGCACGGATGCGCCGGATGGGTTACCCGGCCTATGTGGCCCCCGGCCCAAAAAATCCTCTCGGTGTGCGGGCTATCTATCTCGGCTGGAGTGAGTATCGCATTCATGGGACGACATCGCCGCGCTCGATCGGGCGGGCGGCCTCCAGTGGCTGCATCCGGATGTTAAACAGGGATGTTGTTGACCTATTTGAGCGGGTGCACATTGGCGCCCCGGTAGATGTCATCAAATAAGGTGTAGATGTCATCAAGTAAAGGTGATGACATCAAGGATGGTGCAAGCCGGACAAATCCGGCTCAGTTCTTAGGCTAAGGTAAGCCACTTGGCTGAGTTAAAGCCCATAGCTGAGGAAAAGTGAAAACAATAGTTTGCTGTCTGCGTGAATAAGTAACTTAATATAATATTTAAAGAATCTTTGTAAATTTGCTAAAATTTTATCGGTTCCGAAAAAATCTGCCGACAAAGCTTGATTACAAACCTTGAAGGAAAGAAAAATGAGACCCACTGCCACATTTACGATCGCTCTCGTCGGCCTGACGTTAGCCTTCTCACTAAGCTTTGCACCTGTTGCCAAGGCTCAAAATTTGCTGGAAGAACTCTTTGGCACCAGCAGCTCGGGAAAATCAACTGTTTCCTTTTCATCAAAATTCAGCCCGGGGACCGTTATTGTCAGCTTTGGGGACCGCCGCCTTTATTACATCAACAAACGCGGCACAGCCATCACTTATCCCATCGCCATTCCAAAAAGTGAAGCGCGCTGGTCAGGCACATCACGTATTAGCCAAAAACGGGTGAACCCTTCCTGGACACCAACACCCTCTATGCGCCGCGAGAATCCAAAGTTGCCAGCATATGTACCAGGCGGTCACCCACGTAATCCACTGGGAGTAAGAGCGCTGTATATTGGCTCTTCACTTTATCGCATCCACGGAACAGATGCCCCCTGGACAATCGGCAAGGCTGTGTCCAAAGGCTGCATCCGTATGTACAATGATCATGTGGTTGATCTCTACCCACGTGTTCGTGTTGGCGCACGGGTCATCGTCACATGGAAGCGCTTTAAAAACGTATAGAAAATGTAATGTGGGCGTTGGCTCTTAAGAGCAAGTGCAGGTCAATCAGCCTTTGAAAGCAAGATAAAATTTAACCGGCAGGGCAACAAAAGCCCCGCCGGTTTTTTTGTCAATAATAGCTGAAGCCAAGGGGGCCGTAGAAAGTCTTACGAGGCCGGCCGTAGACAGTTACCAAACTCAGTGCTGAGTTTTTGCATCATCTGTACATAAGCGCCGCGCCCTGGCGGGATATCAACCCCGATCGGGTCGATCATACCTGTCTTTATAGCGCGCTCACCTATCAGTGTGGTCACTATCTTTGAGGAAAACTGAGGTTCTGTGAAAACACAGACAATACCTTTTTTTGCAAGTGTTTGCCGCAATTCATGTAGATGTTTTGCACTGGGGGGATGACCTGGCCGTAAGGTAATGGCGCCCTGAAAATTTAATTTCAAATCATGGCTGAAATAGTGATAGGCATCATGAAAAACCATATAGGGACGGTTTTGAAGAGGGGATAATTGCGTCTCTATGACGCTCTTTAATTGCTTGAGCTGTTTAACTTGTTCCTTGGCATTGGTTTTAAATTGGCTGGCAAAACGCGGAAACTTCATGCCAAGACGCTCACTGACAGTCTTGGTGATCAAAATGGCATTCTCAATATCAAGCCAGATATGCGGGTCCTTGCCATTGTGGGCGCTGTGTTCAGTTTCATCCTTCCCAGCATCATCGTGTTGGTTATGTGCGTGTTCATCATGCCCCTTGTTTTCCTCATGCTCATGTCCAGCATGCGCCTCATCATCATGATCTTTATCTTTATGAGTACTTTCGTCATGCTCTTCATGATCCTCAGAGTGGGAATGTGAGGCATGATCTTCATCATCATGATCGTCATGACTGTGGGGGCTCCGTACATCCAGAACATTAAGCCCCTTGATTTGCATAACAGGCATGGATGCGGCCTTGCGGCCCAGTCCCGTTAAAATCTTTTGCAACGGGCTTTCAAGCAGCGGCCCAACCCAAATGACCAGGTCCGCGTTTGATATCCGCCGGGCATCTGAGGGCTTTAATTGAAAATGGTGGGGGCTTTGCCGGCCCTTTAGCAACAGATAAGGTTCGCTAACCCCATGCATTACGCCGGCAACAAGACTGTGCAGGGGTTGAATGGATACCACAATTTCAGGCGGTTGCGGTCCTGCGGAGTGGCCTGGTAACACCGCACCCATGCCAAATATCGAAAAGACAAAAAAACCAAGAACGCTGCGCATCTTAATCACACCTTATAATCATTGAGGAAAAGAATATTGTTACATCATTACAATTGTTATAATATAACAAAAAAGAGGGCAACAAGTTTCTTCTAAATATCCGCATTATCGCCTAATATTCCTGCCATCTGTTATGTGTGAAACCAAAATGCCCCGGTTCACAATCGCCAGCAGGCAACCGTGAGAGAGCAATGCTAAATTTTAGAAAATTTAAAAACCTAATCAGTGAACTCATGACAAAGGGCACAATAGCTCTGGTTTTGGGGACCATTTCAGCCGCGCCCTTACACGCTCACCCGCACGTTTTTATCGAAAGCCGGACGGAAGTAATGGTGAACGCCCAGCATCAGATCACAGGTTTTCGTCATCACTGGGTTTTTGACAAACAATATACAGCCTTTGCCCTCGTCGGAATGGACGTCAACAAGGATGGCAAATATTCAAAGGAAGAATTGGCCCCCCTTGCAAAGGAGAACATAGAAAGTCTCCATGAATATGGTTTCTTCACCTACCCTGAGCAGAACAAAAAAGACCTCGCTCTGAACCAGCCAATAGACGATCAGTTGACCTACAAAAATGACATTCTGGTCCTGGAATTCACCCTGCCACTGAAAAAGCCGGTCTCCATACTGGGGAACCCGATCAAACTGGGAATATACGATCCTGAATTTTTCATTGCCTTTCTGGAACCAAAGAAAAAAAGCCCTGTGGTACTGGCAGCTAAATCTCCCAAAAATTGCATGACAGAAAAGCGCAAGGCCAGCATGGATCAAAACGGTTTGGTCGAGAGCCGCCTTGGTCAGGCAATGGATCTCACAAATGAGGAAAACAAGGGCGCCGGTTCTCTGTTTGCGCCGTCATTTGTTATATCCTGCCTGGCTCAGTGAAGCTGCCAAGTGAAGATGCCAAGTAATGGTACCCAGTGAAGATGCCTAATGATTTTATCAGCATGAATTAACAGCCTGCCGGATTGGTATAATTTTGCCCGATATCTTGAAACAACCCACTATCTTGATACTGAGTGTCATAGGTCTATTGCTCATCCCTGGGCTAGGTCTGTTGCAATCACCAGTAGCCAAAGCCGAAGAACAGGTGATTATTTCAGAACAAACCCAAAAACCACCCTCCAAAACAAACAGCCTGAAAGCTTTAAGAGAAGAAGCCGCTAGAAAAGCCTCTGAAAATAACCAAACAATTACCCGGCGAAATTTGCAAAACAGCCAGACCACAACTGGCTACTACAGCCAGATAAAGGGATGGATGGCCCGCAAGCAGGCAGAAATCAGCCGCACGCTTTCAAGTTATCTCGAGCAGTTCAAGGCCACTAATGATTATTATTTTGCAGCATTGCTCATTGGCGCCAGCCTGCTATATGGCCTGGTCCATGCAGCCGGGCCCGGCCATGGCAAGGTTGTGGTCTCTTCCTATGTCATGGCGAATAATCAGACCATGCGGCGCGGCATCTTTCTGGCCTTTTTAAGCGCCTTTACCCAGGCAACCGTTGCAATCGCCCTGGTGGGAAGTTTGGCTTTTATTTTTAATGCAAACGGCGCGACAATAAAAAAATTCGGCCTTCATATGACCCAGGCGTCCTTTTTGCTCATTGCAGCTCTTGGGGCTTATCTGCTGGCAATTGCGCTCTATCGCCGTTTCTATCAGAAGCCCGTCGCCGCGGGCCATAGTCAACATTCTGCCGGGCACCACCACCACACTCATGACGAGGATTGCGGCTGCGGTCACGTGCACATTCCAGGCGCAGATAAAGTGAAAGGCAAGTGGGATACGGCTAAAGTCATCTCGCTGGTGCTATCTGTCGGGCTTCGCCCCTGTACCGGTGCCCTATATGTTCTGGCCTTTGCCCTGATCAAGGGTGTTTTCTGGGTTGGGGCGCTCGCCGTCTATGCCATGGGCTTGGGAACAGCCATAACCATATCACTTATGACCATGGCTGTTGTCGCCGGCCGTGATGTCGCGGTTTTCTCAACGGCAAAGAACAGCCGCGCTGTCTCTGTGATATATGACATCACCGTTATCGGCGGCGCCTTGATCATATTACTGTTTGGCCTTTTGCTATTTTCCAGCAGCCTTGGACCAGTCCGGCCATTTTAAAGGCACGCCCGGCTTCCCAAAAATACCTTCAGCTTCTTCCAAGCCCCTGTTTCATATCAGTTTGATTGCATGTTTCACAGACAGGTACATTAACCAACATATTTAACCAGTGATTAAGCAATCCCTTGCAAGCGCGAACCCAGTTGCGACAATTGAGATAACAGGGTTAGGGAGTATAAAATGAGGTGGTTACAATATCTGGTTGTCCTGGGATTGGGGATGACCTTGGCGCATTTTGTTGTGAAACATAACAAACAGAAGATAGAAGAGAACTTCGAGGTCATCTGGTACTCACTTTCCATATGTGATTATTGTGCCCTCTTTGAAACGGACATCGCCGCCCCATACAAAACCCACAGTCTGGCAAAGACGGCCCCCATGGTCATGATCAATATGGATGATGAGGGCAGTGGCCCTTATCATTTGAAACAACCGATTCAGCAGGTACCCACCGCTATAATCATGAAAGATGGCCGCGAAGTCGGCAGGGTAACCGGCATGGTGGATAAACATTATTTTTATGCTTTCGTCCGTGATGCCCTCTGGAGCGATGCCCAGAACACAAATCATAAGTGACATCTTGATTCTGCCCCTAATTCCAGCTAACCATGGTCTTTAGTATTATCTGAAGATGAAACAACCAGGAATGAAGGTGTTATGACAAAATTAAACCGCCGGAAATTTATCGCCTCTGCAGCACTTGTACCGGCCCTGGCTGTTTCAAGCTTTCCAAAACCCGCGCTCTCCAAGGGGCGCAAGGAATTAAGGTTGGCAATGGCGTGGCCAAAGAATTTTCCAGGTGTCGCCACAACGGCGCAGCGCTTTGCCAAACGATTTGAAATCGCAACCGAAGGGCGCTTCACGGTGCGTGTCCTTGGCGCTCCTAACAAGCTGTACGACCCCCTGAAATGCCTTGATGCCATACAGCAGGGCACTGTGCACATGTACCACGCCCCTGAATATTACAACACCGGCAAATCCCCGGCCTATGCCTTCTTTACAACCGTTCCCTTAGGCTTCACCGCAGCAGAGATGGACGGCTGGTTGAATTTTGGTGGTGGGCAGAAACTTTGGGATGAACTCGCCGGCCAGTTTGGCGTAAAACCGTTTGCGTGTGGGCAGACCGGGTCACAAATGGGTGGTTGGGCGAAAAAGCCACTGAAAACACTTGATGACTTTAAAGGCCTGCGTTTCCGCATTCCCGGTCTTGGCAGCGATGTTTTGCGTGAACTCGGCGCTGCCCCCATCAACCTTGCCGGGACAGACATTATGCCTGCCCTCAGCGCCAACAGGATTGATGCGGCGGAATGGATCAGCCCCTATAATGACCTGGCATTTGGTTTCCACAAAATCACGAAACATTACCACTATCCAGGATTTCATGAACCGGGTGCCACGCTCTGTCTCGGAGTGGCAAAAACGCTCTACGAGGGTATGAGCAAGCATGACCAGGAAATTCTGAAAGCCTGCGCCCAGGCCGAAAATAATGTGGGGTATGCTGAATATATGGCCAATAACGCACGGGCGCTCAACGTCCTGATCAATCGTCACAAGGTTCAGCTCCATGAATTTTCAGATGAAGTTTATCAGGCTGCCGGCAAGGCTGCGAAAGATGTGGTGGCAAAAGCTGGCTCGGGGGATGATCTCTCAAAACGGATTTATGAGAGCTACTCAAATTACAGAAAATTAAGCATAGAGTGGCAGAAATACTCAGATCAGAGCTATCTTGCAAAACGGGCCTTGACCGAACAGGGTTAACCTGTTGCAATATCAGCCAAAAGCAATAAAGGGACCGTGGAGGGGGATGTTAACAAGGATCATCACCAGTATTGATGCGCTTAATCAGCGTGTGGGCGAGGCTGCCATCTGGCTGGTCCTCGCAATGATCCTGTTTCAGTTTCTTGTAGTTCTTCTCTCTAAAGTATTTGGCATTTCCTTTACCCCCCTTGATGAAAGCGTCTGGTATCTTAACGGCTTGATCTTCATGCTGGGGGCAGCCTACACACTTATGCATGATCGCCATGTCCGCGTTGATCTGATCTACCGTGAATCAGGGCAGCATTACAAAGCCTGGGTCGATCTGTTTGGGTCACTGGTTTTCATTCTGCCCATCGCCTTCATGACCTTTGGGCTCTCCTGGGGGTTTATCCTCGATAGCTGGTATAATTTTTCAACCGGTGAATGGATTCTTGAACGCGCTGAAGGCATCCCCTCAAGTCTGCCTTTGCTCTCACCCTTTAAGACCGTGATTTGGGTTTACGCTTTGCTCGTTGCACTGCAGGGTCTTTCACTCGCGGGTAAGGCTATCCTCTATCTGAACGGCAAGGAACCAAACTACGATCCTAAAATGAGAACAAGGTCAGGATAAAAACACAATGGATTGGCTCACCTCAGAATGGCTCTGCCTGATCATGTTCGTCACCACCCTGATCTTTCTGGCGTTGGGGTTCCCGGTGGCTTTCACACTCGCCGGTTCTTCCATTCTATTTGCCTTCATAAGTCTCTGGCTCGGCTTTATAGACATGGGCCTGCTGGCAGCAGTGCCCCAGCAGATTTTTGCCATCATGACCAGCAAGGTCCTTGTCGCGATACCCCCCTTTGTTTTCATGGGGGTCATGCTGGAGCGTTCGCGGATCGCTGAAGAACTCCTTGAAAATATGGGCCGCATATTTGGCACGATGCCAGGCGGTCTTGTTTTTTCTGTTACCATTGTCGGAGCGCTGCTTGCGGCCTCGACTGGTATTGTTGGCGCAACAGTGGTCACAATGGGGTTGTTATCGCTCCCCACCATGATGCGTAATAATTATGATCGCCCGCTCGCCCTTGGCACCATCGCCGCATCCGGCACCCTGGGGCAAATCATTCCGCCCTCCATTGTTCTCATTCTATTGGGTGACCAGCTCTCAAATGCCTATACACAGGCAAAAACCGCCATGGGTGAATTTTCATCCGACTCTGTTTCAGTCAATGACCTCTTTGCAGGAGCACTTGTACCGGGCCTGTTGCTGGTTGGCCTCTACTTGGCCTATCAGTTTTATGTGAGCCGGCGCTGGCCGGAAAAAACACCGCCCATCGCAAAGCATGAACTGGGCGAAATAGAAGGCCCCTTCTGGAAATACCTGATTAAGATACTCATTGCCCCCCTTGCTCTCATTTTGGCAGTTCTGGGCTCAATTCTGTTTGGTTTTGCCTCACCATCTGAAGTGGCAGCTATTGGCGCCCTTGGTGCAACCTTGCTGGCCGCTCACCGGTTTGCGCCGGCTCACCACCGGTTATACATTCTGGCTGCAATCAGCTTTTTCGCCCTCGTGGTCATCAGCAATATATTCACACTACGCGTCGATCGGACTGATGCCGTCACAATAGATTATATTGCCCTTGTTGTGGCCTTCCTGCTGGCAGCAGTCCTGCTTTACGCAATCGTGATGGGGCTGATGGAATGCTTCCGCCAGCGCGATAATGAAGGGAACTCAATCCTCATTGAGGTCATGCGCTCCACCCTGCAGATCTCAACCATGGTCTTTGTCATCCTGATTGGCGCTTCTCTATTCTCGTTGATGTTTATTGGCCTGCACGGTGATGAAGTGGTTGAAGAGTTCCTCGCCAACTTGCCCGGCGGCACCCTCACCGCCATCCTGATCGTTATGGCTGTTATGTTCGTCATGGGCTTCTTCCTCGATTTTCTGGAAATCATATTTATCGTTGTCCCGATTGTCGGCCCGATTTTGTTGCAAATGGAAATTGCCCCCGGTGTGCCGATGAGCCCGGTGTGGCTCGGTGTAATGATGGCCATTAACCTGCAAACGTCGTTTCTCACCCCGCCGTTTGGTTTCTCGTTGTTTTATCTGCGCGGCGTGGCACCTAAGGAAATCCGAACCATAGAAATATACAAAGGCGTCTTACCCTTTGTGGCCATTCAGCTCTTTATGCTGGTGATTCTCTGGTACCTGCCACAAATCGCAACCTGGCTCCCAGACGCTCTTTATGCCTCCCCAGCCTATTAGGCCGCCCCATATCCAAACGCCGTGATAATTGCAGAGCCCTACCGCCGAACCCCGGTTCCCTGAAAATATGCACTACTCAAGGGCCATACTTAAATCTAGTTGCAAATCATTCTTAATTGCATTATATCTGTTTGTGAACAATTGTAAGGAGCTGCGCCGGTTTCGATTTAAATCAGCGGAACTTCCAACAATCCAGATGACAGATAATTTGTCGGTGACAACAACGGGGTATAACCCCGTTTAAGATCAAGCAAAAGACAAGCAAAAGAAATGACAGAGCTCGTATTAAAAACAAGTCGTTTAGCCCTCGAATGGACAGGGGTTAAGCTGTTTGCCCACCCGGCAAGGCTGCTTGTCCTCCTGTTGCTGTCCATGCTGGTTTTTTCACCTGAACTGCGCCCCCTCATCCTGAATTCTATTAAAGACGCTTATCTGGCTGTCACGGTTTTTGTCGCTGCAACACTTGTTATTTTTTACCTGCTTGAGCGTGGCCTTGGCGTCGATCTTGGCGAAAAAATGCACAAGGCCGGTAAATATCAGGCCCCGATCGCCGCTTTCCTGGGTGCGCTTCCAGGCTGCGGCGGTGCCATTATCGTTGTCACCCAGTACACAAAAGGGCTTATCTCTTTTGGCTCAGTGGTTGCCGTGTTGATATCAACCATGGGCGATGCCGCCTTTCTGCTTCTGGCCCGCGAGCCGTTGACAGGGGCAGGCGTCCTTGCAACCGGGTTTATCGTTGGCACACTTTCAGGCTGGCTGATAGATAGATTCCACGGCAAGGAATTTCTCCGTGCTGACCCGGCCGAGCACGCAGAAAAATCACGTTCAATGACACTTAAAGCCCTTCAAAAATCGAAGGCCGAAAAACCATTTTCATTAAGCTTCCTGAATAACCTTTGGGTCTGGCTGATCATACCTTCAATTTTTATTGGTCTCGCCCTTGCGTTTCTGGTTGATGTCGACAGTTTCTTTGGCCTGTTAAGTGCCTATGAACCAACTCTATGGATCGGCGCCTTCGGCGGCATCTTATGCCTGATGATGTGGGCATTTTCAGATCCGGATCAGGGTCACGTTGGTCAGGAAGTTAAAGATATAGAAGGGGAGAGCAACCTGTGGCAACGGGTGATAAGGGACACAAACTTTGTCACCACCTGGGTTGTCTTCGGTTTTTTAACCTATGAACTTGGCACTCATTTTACCGGTAGCGGCATTGAGCATTGGTTTGCCACATGGGCACCGGTGGTCCCGCTTGTCGCCATTCTCATCGGCTTCATTCCCGGCTGCGGACCACAGATCGTCGTCACCACCCTCTACCTGAACGGTATCATTCCAATCGCAGCCCTTTACGGTAACGCCATCGCAAATGATGGTGACGCCTTGTTCCCGGCCCTGGCCCTTGCACCAAGGGCGGCGATCTATGCAACGCTCTATAGTGCGGTCCCCGCTCTCATCATCTCTTACCTGATCTTTTTCACAACATAAGAACGGTACAACCCAGGAGCTGACAAAGATAACACTTGGGTTTTCAGAAGCTTTAGCCTAATTTGTCGCCAGGACTTTCGCCTCAAACGGCATTAGTAATGGAAAGGGAGTGACCCTGTGCGGCAGCGCCACAAACCATCATCAAAAAGACCAGCCATGTCTAATGTGAGAAAACACAGCACCACAATGCAACATGCCCCTGAGGGGCACCCTCCCATCAACCCACGCAAAATCGGTGTTCTTCTCATCAATCTCGGCACACCTGATGCGACCGATTATTGGTCAATGCGGCGCTATCTGAAAGAGTTCCTCTCTGATCAGCGGGTGATAGAGGCCAACCCGGTCATCTGGTGGTTTATTCTGAATGTCATTATTCTGACCAAGCGCCCCAGTTCATCTGGCAAGGCTTACAAATCCATCTGGAATGAAAAGAACAATGAAAGCCCATTAAAAACCCTCACACGCTCGCAAGCGAAAAAAGTCGCAGGGGAGTTAAGCCATTATGATGATATCATCGTTGATTGGGGCATGCGCTATGGCAACCCATCCACGCAATCCCGAATTGAAAATTTAAAGCAGGAGGGCTGTGACCGCATTCTCCTCTTTCCCCTCTACCCGCAATATGCTGCCGCGACCACAGCAACAGCCTGTGACAAGGCTTTTGACGCATTGAAAAAGATGCGCTGGCAGCCATCTGTCAGGGTGGTGCCACCCTACTATGACAACCCGGATTATATCGAAGCTCTGGCAGATTCCATTAAAGACCACATCGCAGAAATGGAATGGACACCTGAGGTCGTCATTGCCTCTTTCCACGGTCTGCCAAAACGATATTTTGAAGCAGGTGATCCCTATCATTGCCACTGCGCCAAAACAGCTCGTTTATTGCGGGAATATCTAGGATGGGATGAGAATAAATTACGCCTTACCTTCCAGTCCAGATTTGGCAAAGAGGAGTGGCTCCAGCCCTATACAGATGAAACCATCAAAAAACTGGCGCAAGAGGGCGTTAAGAACATGGCGGTCGTCTGCCCCGGTTTTTCAGCCGATTGCGTTGAGACACTTGAGGAAATCGCAATTGAGGGCGGAGATATATTCAGGGAACATGGCGGCGAACGCTTTACACTGATACCCTGCCTGAATGACAGTCTGGATAGTGTGCGGGTTCTAACCGGTTGTATAAAACAGGAATTAAAGGGCTGGGTTAACAATATCTAGTTATTAAGGTAAGAAAAGTTACGCTAAAAACATGTTTCTTGCCTCTTATATTTGAGACATGCACTGCCTATATAGTAGATAGGCAGGTCATAAGTTCCCAGGGATAAAGAAGACTGGCATATATTGGAAAAAGCAGGGCAGACATACCTTTTGAAGCCCCTGAGATCACGAGTTGAACGCTAGTTAGAGATTGCGTTATTGGCAGTAAATAGGTGAGGGGCCTGACGCCCATAAAAGAAGGATCGTTGAAATGGATATTTTTCTAATTGTACTTGTCTTGCTGGTGCTTGCCGTCATTTATTCTGGCGTGGTCATCGTTCCGCAAGGTTACAATTACACCGTTGAGCGTTTTGGCCGTTATACAAAGTCTTTAAAACCGGGGCTGGCTATCATCATTCCCTTCATCGACCAGATCGGCAATAAGGTCAACATGATGGAACAGGTTCTGGATGTGCCAAGCCAGGAAATTATCACCAAAGATAACGCCATGGTCAAAGTTGACGGGGTAAACTTTTTCCAGGTTCTGGATGCAGCCAGAGCCACATATGAAGTCAATTATCTCGAAAATGCCATCCTCAATCTGACCATGACAAACATCAGAACCGTGATGGGCTCCATGGATCTGGACCAACTCCTCTCCAACCGGGATGAAATCAACGCTCGCCTCCTCACCATCGTTGATGAAGCCACAAATCCCTGGGGCGTGAAGGTCACTCGTATTGAAATTAAAGATATAGCACCGCCGCGTGATCTGGTTGATGCCATGGCCCGGCAAATGAAAGCCGAGCGTGAAAAACGCGCCTCCATCCTTGAAGCTGAGGGTGAACGTCAGTCAGAAATTCTACGCGCAGAAGGTGAAAAACAAGCCGCCGTCCTGGAGGCGGAAGGCCGTAAGGAAGCAGCATTCCGTGACGCGGAAGCAAGAGAACGTCAGGCTGAAGCTGAAGGCAAGGCCACAACCATGGTATCGGACGCAATCGCCAAGGGTAATGTTCAAGCCATCAACTACTTTGTTGCCACCAAATATGTTGACGCTCTGAAAGATATAGCCACTTCGCCAAACCAGAAGCTTCTGATGCTTCCAGTTGAAGCGTCTTCCGTTATTGGCTCCCTTGCCGGCATCACGGAAATAGCCAAAGAAACCTTCAAGGACAATGGCCCCAAAGGCGGCACAAAAAGTAGTGTGCCAAAAACCTGAACCACCCGAGGAAAAACACTGAGCGGCATTCATGCCATTGAGGCATATAGCCAGCACTGATGAAAGATATGTGAGTGATGAATAATATTTCTCAACTATTTATTGAGCATGGCGGCTGGAGCTGGCTGATCCTGGGTGGTCTGTTTCTCGTCATTGAGATTTTGGCACCAGGTGTCTTCATGCTGTGGTTGGGGCTGGCAGCCCTCGTCACCGGCGCTCTCACCTTGACCCTCAACATCGGGTTTCAGGGGCAGCTAATCATATTTGCAATCAGTTCTATTATCGCAGTTCTGATCGGCCGCAGATATTTTACCGGTATGGAAACTGAAACAGATCAACCCCACCTCAATAAACGCGGCGATCAGTTGATTGGAAAAATTTATTCCGTCACATCAGCAATTGAAAATGGCCGTGGTAAAGTTAGCATCGGCGATACGGTCTGGTCAGCTGCCGGCCCGGATACACCAACTGGCGGGAAGGTGCGTGTGACAGGGATTGATGGCAATCGATTAATTGTGGAAGCTGTAGACTAGATTGCGTAAACGCCCGGACACTCAATGTAACGCTTGGAACATGGAAGCCTTTAGTCTCCTTGAAAACCTCGCAGAACATGGATGCTCAGGCTTAACAAACCAGGCTTAATAAACAAGGCTTAACGAACCAGTTTTGACCTGATGAACCATCCCTCGGCGGGGCAGTTTCTTTTGTTCAGCTGTGCTTACCCGACTTCAATTGGCAAAGACATATTTGCACCCCATTCCGCCCAGGACCCATCATATAATTTATGATCCTGATGACCAATCTCGGAGAGGGCCAGAAAAGGAACCGCCGCCGTAATCCCAGACCCGCAGGTGGTGATAACAGGTTTATCCAAATCCACACCAGCATCAACAAAAACCTGTTTCAGATCAGCCCCAGATTTCATACTACCATCATCCTTGAGAAATAAAGTGCGGGGAATGCTGATCGCACCGGGTATGTGGCCACAGCGAAGCCCCGGGCGTGGCTCCGGTGATTGCCCCTTAAACCGGTCAACCGGGCGGGCATCAACAATGGTCGCGCTATTATTTTTTATGGCGGCGAGCACATCATCAGCGTCGGCAATTATACTGCCATCAATCCGGGCAGTAAAATGCCGCTCAATTCGGGGGCGGTGTGGATACTCATCAACAGGCCGGTCTTCATCTGTCCATTTGCGCATTCCCCCGTTCAGCACATAAACCTCACTGACGCCCATGGCCCGGAACATCCACCAGGCACGTGCTGCGCTAAAAAGATCAAGATGATCATAAATGACTATTTGCATACCATCCCCAACACCCAGTCGCCTCATGCGGGTGGAAAATTTAATCGGATTTGGCAACATGTGGGGGAGGCTGCTGGAAAGATCACTGATATCATCAATATCAAAGAACAACGCATTGGGAATATGCTCTTCAAGATATTGCTGCCTTGCGTCCGTTTTGGTGCCAGGCAAATACCATGTGGCGTCAAAGACAATAACTTGCGGATCACTTAACCGGTCATTGAGCCAGTCAGTTTCTACCAGCCAGGATTTGATCATTGCTTCCATAAATCTGACAGTCTCTCCAAAAAAACCATTATTCTAGACGAACGCTAAAATGAGAGAACGTCAAGATAGTTTATGCATTTTTTTCAGTTTTCAGCCCATTTTTTTAAAAGCAGGTGTCCACAAGCAAAGCTAAAAATTAATCAGAGCCATTTGTGTCTAAAAAAACATCAGGAATTTGGCTGTTAGTTCCCTCAGACCAGGGCGGCAAGGGCAAAGCCTTGGAAGTCAAAAAGGCCGGATTAAAAATTTTACTGGCATATCTTGTTCCGTAATCGCAAAGAATGGTGACAATAGTGTTTCCGGGCCCTAGCTCGCGGCCAAGGGCAATAGCACCGGCAATGTTAATACCGCTGGAGCCACCAAGGCAAAGCCCTTCTTCCATTATCATCTGATAGATGACCCGCACTGCCTCCTCGTCAGAAATCTGAAACGCGTGGTCCACCTCAATATCTTTCAGGTTCTCCGTCACCCGGCCCTGTCCAATACCTTCAGTGATCGAGTTGCCCTCAGATTTAAGGACCCCAAATTTAAAGTGGCTGTAAATGGCAGAACCAAAAGGGTCAGCCACCGCAATCTGGATGTCCCTGCGGCGCTCTTTCAGGGCTAGAGAAACCCCGCCAAGCGTCCCACCCGTTCCAACAGAGGCGACAAAGCCATCCACCTGGCCGTCAGTTTGCTCAAAAATCTCAGGGCCGGTTCCTGTAATATGGGCTCTCCTGTTGTCAACATTATCAAATTGATTGGCCCAGATGGCCCCATGCGGCAGTTCAGCGGCCAGGCGCTCAGCAAGGCGTCCGGAATACTTCACATAATTATTCGGATTTTTATAGGGAACAGCTGGCACTTCGATGAGTTCAGCCCCAAGCATTCTTATGGCCTCTTTTTTCTCTTCTGACTGGGTATCAGGAATAACAATAACCGCCTTGTAACCAAGTGCCTGGCCAATAACAGTCAACCCAATGCCGGTATTGCCAGCAGTGCCCTCAACAATTGTGCCACCTTTTTCCAAAAGCCCCTTTTCTTCAGCACCCCGGATGATGGAGAGCGCAGCCCGGTCTTTCACAGATTGCCCGGGATTCATGAATTCGGCTTTTCCCAAAATGGTACATCCGGTCAACTCCGATGCAGCATTCAGGCGTATAAGGGGGGTGTTCCCAACAACTTCAGCAGCGTTGGCATTGTATCTGATCATCAAATCGGCTCACGAAGACAGAATTAAGGTTAACGATTGGGTGACTTTGAAAGTGAGTTACGAACCATCAAACAGCAAGAGGGCATAAACAGCTTCAAACTATGACGATGACATAACAAAAAGACCCTATCCCAAGCGACTTTAATTCTCAATGCCCATTTAGGAGCGTTTCAAAGTGGCTGAGACAGAAAATCAGCAAATTTAAAGGAAGGCTGAGGCTTGTTGGCATAGCCATTGCAAATTCCTCTGTAAATATGAATCAACTGTATCAAACAGGGAATTGAATAAAATGAAAATGGAGAGAATGGTCATCGTATTAGCGATACTCTGGATGGCAGCCTCCCTCTGGTTGGCAAACAATGGTGACCCAGCCTGGATCTGGATGGGACTGTTACCTGCCGTATACATATTGTTTCTGAATATTCTGCGAGATTAAAAGATACCCATACTTTATAAAACTCCCTAACTCATAAAGTATGCAGAAAGGCGGCACCCCTCCCATGCCGCCTTTCTCTTTTTAAAAACCGAAATCTTCCCCAAAAAATGAAAAAATTTCTCAAGAAAATGAACTAAAGCCCCTTGCATTCAACAGGGAGCCTATATTAACTGTTGCAAGATCAGGCGAGGCTAGATATAAGCCGAGATCTGGAATGCAATAGCTGGACAACACCAGTGTGAATTCCAGACGTGATGCAAAGCAGCGCTGAGGGTAGATACCTCGGCACAGGCAACAGGCATCACATGACATATTCAATGCGGGTGTGGTGAAATTGGTAGACACGCCAGATTTAGGTTCTGGTGCCGCGAGGCGTGGGGGTTCAAGTCCCTCCACCCGCACCATCTGATAAAATTTTAGGGCATGGCCCAGACGCAATAGGCAATACGCAATAATAAGCGGGGCAAGTCCAGAAAAGCGGAAACACCAGCCGCTTGAATACCCCGGGGTGAAGCTGCCATGACAGCGCGGCAATCCAGACTTTATGTGTTCTTCTTTGCCATCTTAAGACAAAGAAAGACCAGCACTGAAATTATCCCCCCTAATAACAGAAAATAACCGGAGCGGGGGTTGGTGAAAAATGGTTGTTAAAAATAGGTTTGAAAAATGCAGGTAACAGAGACAGCAAACAGCGGCTTAAAAAGAGAATTAAAAGTCGTCATCGACGCAGGTGAACTTGATAACAAGCTCGAAGCCCGCCTCGTAGACCTTAAAGACAAGGTGCAACTCAAGGGCTTCCGCCCTGGTAAAGTACCGGTGAACCATCTGCGCCGTATGTATGGCCGCACAGTGATGGCTGAAATCCTGCAGGAAGCCGTAAGCGAAACCAGCCGAAACGCCCTGAAAGAGCGGGATGAACGCCCGGCTTTTGAACCCGAAATCGCCCTTACAGAAGACAAGGATGAAATTGAACAGATCATGGACGGCAAGGCCGACCTTGCCTACACCATGAGCTTTGAAATCCTGCCTGACTTCAATATTGATGATTTCAGCAAATATGAATTTGAAAAACCTGTCGCCGAAGTTACAGATGAAGAGCGCCAGAAAGGTATCGACCGGGTCTTGCAAAGTCAGAAAGAATTCGCCGTTGTTGATCGCGAATCCAGGGAAAATGACCGCCTCACCATTGACTTTCTGGGTAAAATAGATGGCGAAGCCTTTGAGGGCGGCGCTGGTGAAGATGTGCCGCTGGAATTGGGTAGCGGCCAGTTTATCCCAGGTTTTGAAGAAGGCCTCATCGGCTCAAAATCTGGCGATGCAAAAGACATTTCATGCACATTCCCTGAGGATTATCCAGAGGCAAGCCTTGCAGGCAAAGAAGCTGTATTTGAGGTCAAGGTCAAGGAAGTGGCAGAACCTGTCGATGCTGAGTTGACAGAAGAACTTGCCAAGAAACTGGGCTTTGACAGCATTGATAAATTTAAAGAAACTGTAAGCGAAAAGCTTCAGGAAGAACTTGACCAGATTTCGCGGAATCGTTTGAAAAAAGATCTCCTCGATAAGTTGGAGCAAAGCCACGAATTTGAATTGCCTGAAAAACTTGTCACTCAGGAATTTGAATCAATCTGGAACCAGCTGACCACGGAAATGGAATCTTCAAACAAAAGCTTTGATGATGAAGGCACAACAGAAGAAGAAGAGCGCCAAAAATATCAGGACATCGCAGAGCGCCGTGTCCGACTTGGGCTGGTGGTTTCTGAAGTTGGAAATAAAAATGATTTGCAGGTTTCAGAAGATGAAGTTCAACAGGCTTTGATCAACAGGGCCAGCCAGTTTCCGGGCCAGGAGCGTCAGGTATTAAGTTTCTATCAGCAAAATCCTCAGGCTCTGGCAGAGCTGCGGGCCCCTCTTTATGAAGAAAAGGTAGTGAATTTCATCCTGGAAATGGCAAAAGTGAAAGACAAAAAAATCAGCATAGAAGAGCTGACAGAGCCAGCCGAGAAAGATGAAGAAACAGCTGAATAAAGCGCTCCCAATTTCAATCAGCAAAAATTTTGCACAGAGCTGAAAACCTGGCCGGGATTATTTGCCGAATGAAAAAGGTCAGAGGCTGAATTTCACAAAACATAAGGCCTGAAAACGCACCATTCACAAATTTGACCTGTTGACGAAATATAAACATCTGACGCTTAAAGAAATTAATCTGTCAGAGTTTCTAAATCACCAGAATAATGACCCTCCGCATGGCCAAAAGTGCCAGTCATAACAAAAAGGGAAATCACGCCAATGAGTAACATTGAAAGAATTACCAATCAGCTGGTCCCGATGGTTGTTGAACAAACCAACCGCGGGGAGCGCTCCTATGACATTTACTCCCGGCTTTTGAAAGAACGCATCATTTTTGTGACTGGCCAGGTCGAAGATCACATGGCTTCGTTGATCACCGCCCAGCTCCTGTTTCTTGAAGCGGAAAATCCCAAAAAAGAAATTTCAATGTACATCAACTCACCGGGTGGTGTTGTCACTTCAGGCATGGCGATTTATGACACCATGCAATTTATTCGCCCTCCCGTTGCGACTCTTTGCATCGGCCAGGCAGCCAGCATGGGGTCATTACTCCTGACAGCAGGCGCGCCGGGTATGCGCTACGCACTTCCAAACGCCCGCATCATGGTGCACCAACCCTCTGGCGGCTTTCAGGGGCAGGCCAGTGATATCGAGCGCCACGCTCAGGAAATTCTAAATCTTCGGCACCGGCTAAACGAGGTTTACGTCAAACATACAGGCCAGGAACTCAGTAGAATTGAAGATGCCCTCGAACGAGACACCTTCATGACAGCAGATCAGGCCAAGGATTTTGGTTTGATAGACGAGGTGATTGAAAAGCGGGAAAATGTTGAAGAATTATCAGATGACAGCGAAAAATCGTAGACATCAATCTCATAAAAGGGCCATCACATCCATTTTATGAGGTTAACCTAAATAACAGCGCGCCCTTTATTATGATTAAGGGGCGCGTTTTTTAATGCGTAAACCGGAATTATGCGGCTAATGCGCAGCAACGGTCAAAATAAAGCTGATATTCGTTGCAGAAGATAAAAAAGCCTTAACAAAACAGCAGGTAAAAACAAAAAAATCATTCACCGCGTTAATCAATTCTTGAATATCAAAGAGCTAGCATTATCAAAATCAGATTAAATAGAAGAAACTCTGGACTTGACGGTACATAATAAAATAGCCGAAAAACAGTTTGATGCAGTGGTATAAAGAGACCGTAAGGGGTAAGATTTAAAACAAGAGATAATAAGGTGCCTGGGGGTTGATATATCCAGAACTTCCAGAATTCAGGGTAACCAGTAAAGAACATCGTCAAAGGCTAAGGCACATATAAGAGATGCCAGAGCGAACATAATAAACGGGGACCATGGATTATTTTTGCCAAGCGCCATCAAACAGCCTGATTTGCTAATTGAAGATTAGCTTATTAACATTGCCAATCGCAGCACTATATATATAGAGTTGTACAAATCGTAGTTTAAGGCTTTGGATAGACTTTGATTTTATAGTTTTGAAGAGTCGATAAAAATAACGGGTTATAGCATGAGCGGAAGTGATTCAAAAAACACACTCTATTGTTCCTTTTGCGGAAAAAGCCAGCATGAAGTTCGAAAACTGATTGCGGGGCCAACCGTCTTTATTTGTGATGAATGTGTCGAACTCTGCATGGACATCATTCGTGAAGAAAACAAATCTTCTCTTGTAAAATCCAATGATGGCGTCCCCACCCCTCAGGAGATCTGCACAGTTCTCGATGATTATGTCATCGGCCAGGCTCATGCCAAGCGTGTTCTCTCCGTGGCGGTGCACAATCATTATAAACGCCTCAATCACGGTCAGAAAAACACTGATGTGGAATTGGCAAAATCAAACATTTTGCTTATCGGCCCAACAGGCTGCGGTAAAACCCTGCTGGCCCAGACGCTGGCCCGTATCCTTGATGTGCCCTTCACCATGGCCGATGCCACAACGCTGACAGAAGCCGGTTATGTAGGTGAAGACGTTGAAAACATCATCCTAAAACTATTGCAATCAGCAGACTACAACGTCGAACGCGCACAGCGCGGCATCGTCTATATTGACGAAGTCGACAAAATCAGCCGTAAGGCAGACAACCCCTCAATCACTCGTGATGTCTCTGGTGAAGGTGTTCAGCAGGCTTTGCTGAAAATCATGGAAGGCACTGTTGCCAGTGTTCCGCCGCAAGGTGGCCGCAAACACCCTCAGCAGGAATTTCTGCAAGTGGACACCACCAATATACTCTTCATCTGTGGTGGTGCTTTTGCCGGTCTTGAAAAAATCATTTCAGAACGCGGCCGCACAACATCCATAGGTTTTGGGGCAACGGTTGAATCAGATGACGAACGCCGCACAGGTGAATTGCTAAAAAGCGTGGAACCGGAAGATCTGCTGCGCTTTGGCCTGATCCCGGAATTCATTGGCCGGGTGCCGGTGCTTGCCACCCTCGAAGATCTTGATGAAGACGCCCTGGTCAAAATCCTGACAGAGCCTAAAAACGCACTTGTCAAACAATATCAGCGGCTCTTTGAAATGGAAGATTTGCAACTGACTTTCTCGGAAGAAGCCCTGCGCGGCATTTCACGCCGGGCTATAGAGCGCAAAACAGGCGCCCGCGGCCTGCGTTCAATCATGGAAGGCATCCTGCTTGATACCATGTTTGAACTACCAGAACTTGATGGCGTGGAAGAAATCGTGATCAGCCCGGAAGTTGTAGAAGGCCAGGCCAAGCCATTGAAAATTTATGCGGAACGTACCGCGGATGAAGCGCCAACCAGCGCCTGATCACACAGAAATTAAATTCGGGGAAAAGGGGCAGGGCGCAAAAACGCCATCAGCCCCTTTTTTCATGGCCAGAAAAGACCGTAAGGGGGCCTCTTTTTCTCCAGGCGAGACGTTTAAAACGGAATTATTTCCTTGGATATCTTGAATAGTTGGGGTCAATGCCCATTTAAGAACACATGAACATGTGTGAATCAACTAAACTGCCACATAAGAAATTTATCTATCGAAAGATCATTCTAATTGGCAAATCCACAGCTTGCACAGAGGCCAGAAACCGATATCTTTAGCCCCGCCACTGCTGTTGATAAATGCGACTGATAAAAGAAACTAATAATAAAACGAAGTTTGTAGAACGTTTGAGAAGCACATAATACGCTGAGTACCAATGAACTGTTTTATAAACTATGCCAATCTCTCAACCTGTCAGAGCAGGCTGGGAAAAACCGCCACAAATGAAGAGCCAAAGAGGCAAGAGTCCAGCAATAAGAGCTCAAGCGACTGGAGCCTCAGAGCTAAAAGCCAAAGTAAAGTCAGGAACAAAAAATGACGGATGAACTAGATAACACTCCCGAACTTGCTGAAAGTGGCGTTTACCCCGTACTGCCACTGCGCGACATTGTGGTGTTCCCATACATGATCGTACCGTTGTTTGTCGGGCGTGAAAAATCCATTAATGCACTTGAAGAAGTCATGCGTTCCGACAAACAGATCCTGCTTGTCGCCCAGAAGAACGCAAGCGATGACGATCCCGATCCGGATCAGATCTACACGACAGGCACCCTTGCGACTGTCCTGCAATTGCTGAAATTGCCCGACGGCACCGTCAAGGTTCTGGTTGAAGGCTCCAGCCGGGCCCAGGTCAGTGAATATATTGAAAATGATGATTATTATGAAGCTGAGGTTGAGCCCGTCAGTGAAGATGTCGGCTCAACAGATGAAATAGAAGCGCTTGCCCGCTCGGCGATTTCTCAGTTTGAAAGTTACGTCAAGCTGAACAAGAAAATCTCGCCAGAAGTGATCGGTTCAGTCAACCAGATCGATGATTATTCCAAACTGGCAGATACAATTGCCTCACACCTCGCAGTAAAGATTGCTGAGAAACAGGAAATTCTGGAGATCTGCTCTATCTCGGAGCGTCTGGAGCGTGTCTTCACTTTCATGGAAAGTGAAATTTCCGTACTTCAGGTCGAAAAGAAAATTCGCTCCCGCGTCAAACGTCAAATGGAGAAAACCCAACGGGAATATTATCTGAATGAGCAAATGAAAGCCATTCAGAAAGAATTGGGAGACAGCGACGAGCGGGACGACATTTCCGAATTTGAAGAAAAAATCGTCGAGACCAAACTCACCAAGGAAGCCCGCGAAAAAGCACTGGCAGAGATTAAAAAACTGCGCCAGATGAGCCCTATGTCGGCCGAAGCCACGGTAGTGCGCAATTACCTGGAATGGTTACTCTCCATTCCGTGGGGCTCAAAAGGCCGTATCAAGCGCGACCTTGATGAAGCTGAATCCGTCCTTGACGAAGAGCATTACGGCCTGGAAAAAGTCAAGGAGCGGATCCTCGAATATCTTGCCGTACAACAACGCACAAACAAACTCAAAGGTCCGATATTATGCCTTGTCGGCCCCCCTGGTGTTGGTAAAACATCCCTTGGCAAATCAATCGCCAAGGCAACAGGCCGCGAATTTGTGCGGATGTCTCTGGGCGGTGTCCGGGACGAAGCCGAAATCCGTGGTCACCGGCGCACATACATAGGCTCTATGCCCGGCAAGGTCATTCAGTCTATGAAAAAAGCCAAAAAGACCAACCCGCTGTTCCTGCTGGACGAAATTGACAAGATGGGGCAGGACTTCCGGGGTGATCCGGCATCAGCCCTGCTAGAGGTTCTTGACCCGGAACAGAACGCGACATTTGGCGATCATTATCTTGAAGTTGATTATGACCTGTCAAACGTCATGTTTGTCACAACGGCGAACTCATTGAACATCCCCCCAGCCCTGATGGACCGGATGGAAATCATCCGCCTTGCAGGTTATACAGAGGATGAAAAAATCGAAATCGCCAAGCGGCATCTGATCCCAAGTCAGATGAGTTCACACGGCCTGGAAGCTGACGAATGGAGCATCACTGATGTCGCTTTGAAAAACGTTATCCGTAGCTACACAAGAGAAGCCGGTGTGCGGAACCTTGAGCGTGAGATTGCAAATCTCGCCAGAAAATCCGTCAAGGAAATCATGACCCATGACGATGTGAACGCAGTGAATATCACAGAAGATAACCTCGGTGATTATTTGGGTGTAACCAAATTCCGCTTTGGCGAATCTGAAGGTGAAGACATGATCGGCGTTGTCACGGGCTTGGCCTGGACAGAAGTTGGCGGTGATCTGTTGACGGTTGAAGGCGTCATGATGCCAGGCAAAGGCAAAATGAGCGTAACTGGCAACTTGCGGGATGTGATGAAAGAATCCATCCAGGCAGCGTCAGCTTATGTCCGCTCCAGAAGTGAGGCCTTCGGCATTGAACCGCCGATGTTCGAGAAAAAGGACATCCACGTTCACGTACCGGAAGGGGCAACACCAAAAGACGGCCCATCGGCCGGTGTCGCCATGATCACAGCCATCATCTCCATCATGACTGGCATTCCCGTCCGGAAAGATGTCGCCATGACTGGTGAAATCACTCTGCGCGGGCGTGTCCTGCCGATCGGTGGCCTGAAGGAAAAACTGCTCGCAGCACTGCGCGGCGGCATAAAGAAGGTCATAATCCCGGAAGAAAATGCCAAAGATCTGGCCGAAATTCCGGACAATGTCAAAAACGGACTGGAAATCATCCCCGTCTCACGCATGGAAGAGGTGGTTAATATCGCCTTGACCAAGCCACTGACCGCCATCACCTGGGATGAAGAACAGGCAAAGGCATCAGATGTGAAAAGAGATGGTGACGCTTCCACCAATCTGACCGCTCATTGATGAATAGGGATATCTGGGTTAAACTCTGGATATCCAGATTTGGAGGGTGTTTTCGCCGAATGTATATGGCTGGAAGATTTTCAAATGAGCACTTGCAATTCAGGGCAAGCTCTTTTATGAAAAGCACTCCGAATTTAAGGGGTTTCACCCCGTCGGGCGATTAGCTCAGTTGGGAGAGCATCTCGTTTACACCGAGAGGGTCGGCAGTTCGAGCCTGTCATCGCCCACCATTAATTATCTAGCTTAAAAAAGGCGCGTCAGTGAATTCTGGCCGCCTTTTTTGTGGTTTGTGCCCTGACAGCTTTCACTGTGTCGGTACTGCCCTTTAAAAACTTATCCCCGCCCTCAATAGCGGCCTTATAGTTCCAATTAGAAAACGTTCCATTGGTTGCAAGGTCGCATGATGAGTGAAAACACCCCGAATTTAAAACTCCCCTATATTCTGGCCGCACAGGCGCAAAAACATGTCACCCATAATGAGGCAATAAGAAGCCTCGACACCCTGACCCAACTCACCATCGAAGACCGTGATCTGACAAGTCCGCCCGCAAGCCCGGGTGAGGGGGATTGTTACATCATAGCCGCTGGCGGTTCGGGTGACTGGGCAGGCAAGGATGGCAATATTGCAGCCTTTCAGGATGCTGCCTGGCTATACTACGCCCCGGAAGAAGGCTGGTGCGGCTGGCTCCGTGATGAGGACCAACTGACGGTTTTTGATGGCACCGCCTGGGTAACACTCTCAGGCGGCGGCGGGTCAACCAGTCTCAACCCGGCCTCAGGCGGTCTCATAGGTATCAATGACACAGCAGACAGCACAAACAGATTGAAAGTCAGCGCGCCGGCCAGCCTTTTTGATCATGAAGGTGATGACCACCAGTTAAAAATCAACAAGGACGCGGCAAGCGACAGCGCTAGCGTTTTGTTCCAGACAAATTATGACGGCCGGGCTGAGTTTGGCCTCACAGGTGATGATGATTTCCACATGAAAGTTTCACCAGATGGCACAACATTTCATGAAGGTATCATCATTGATAAAGACACGGGCGAGGTGTCCTTTCCAAACACCTCAATCGGCTCCGGCTCAGGTGATGAATGGGGTGATGCTGTAGACACGGACATTGTGCCAGATGCGGATGGGACAAGAGATCTAGGCGCAACAGCCACACGCTTTGCAGAGACCTATACAGATGCGCTGGACGTTACCAATAACATCATTGTAGGCGGCACAGTTGACGGGCGGGACATTGCCTCTGACGGCTCAAAGCTTGACAATATTGAGGCCAGCGCCACCGCAGACCAGACAGGTGCTGAGATAAAGTCACTTTATGAAGCGGAAGCAGATACAAACGCTTTCACTGATGCTGAACAAACCAAACTATCAGGCATTGAAACAAGTGCAACGGCAGACCAGACGGGGGCTGAAATCAAGTCTCTTTATGAAGCAGAGGCAGACACCAACGCCTTTACGGATGCTGATCATTCCAAACTTGACGCCATCGAGGCCAGCGCAGACGTAACAGACGCAACCAATGTTGACGCGGCTGGCGCGGTTATGGAGACTGATTACAACGCGAATACCATATTAGCAGCCACCTCAGATGATACCCCCGCCGCCCTTACAATCGCAGAGCAAACCCTTGTCGGTCGTATCACTTCAGGAAATATAGACGCCCTTACAGCTACTGAGGTCAGAACGCTATTAAATGTTGAGGATGGGGCAACAGGTGACCAGACAGATGA
Organism: uncultured Rhodomicrobium sp.; assembly: GCA_964351785.1. Lineage (GTDB taxonomy): Bacteria > Pseudomonadota > Alphaproteobacteria > Rhizobiales > HXMU1428-3 > HXMU1428-3. Next base: position 37,328 of record CAYGPF010000006.1, on the reverse strand, counting down.
GGAAATTCAGGACATTGCGGGCGCCATGTTCACGGGAAACACAGAAACCCGCATCACAGCCACTTATCAGGATGGTGATGGCACCATAGATCTTGTGGTTGATGATGATTTGTCCAATTACGACAATTCAACCAGCGCCTTTTTAACCTCAGTTGACGCAAGTGACTTGTCTGTTACCTCAGAGGCGCAAGGCGATGTGCTTTATAGAGGGGCAAGCGGCTGGGCAAGGCTTGCGGCGGGTACATCCGGCCAGTTCCTGAAAACCCAGGGGGCTGCGGCTGATCCGGTTTGGGCAACATTAGCCGGGGGCGGTGATTTGCTGGCCTCTAATAACCTTTCTGATGTTGCCAGCGCCAGCACGGCAAGGTCTAATCTTGGCCTTGAAATCGGCGTGGATGTCGCAGCCGCAGGGGAAGGGGGCATTACAACTGACTTATTGGCTCTGGCGCTGCGTGTGGCAGACCTTGAGGGGGACGCGCTGGGCATTATTGACGGCATTGCAGACCCGTTTGATGACGAAACGGACGTAGACACAGGCGCCAGCAGCAATCAATCTTATAATGGTACAGATGACTTATATACAATTACCGGGACAATAGAAGATGGCGGCCACAGTGTCGGTGCAGAGCAGCCAACAGCACATACAAACATAGACCGCTCCTGGTCGGTCGATAACAGCAGCACAATAAACCAGATGGGCGTTTATCTTGATAGTGCCGGTGATGTCACGGTAAAGATTGCAAAAAGAAATTCCGCCGGCAATTATGACATTGTGGTCAGTGAGCAGTTTGCCCATACAGGTAGTGGATGGGAGGATTTTACATTAACAACACCATATGATGTCCCCGCTTCTGGTGACTATTATGCTGGGTATTATGGGCACACTGTCAGAAATTTTTCCTCAGCAGATCAAGATACTGCCTATAATTCTAGTAACTTGACTGGAACATCCCAAACCCTGACAGAAGGATCAGGCTTCAAGGCAACGCTGGTCCGCGTCATTTATAGTGCATCAAACAACCTGACATTACAGTCTAATGCCTTCACCGCAGACAGCACCCCCACAACAGCCCGGCTGCTCTTTCAGGTGAAACCCTTGGAGAGCATCACCATAAACACAGACGTTATAGGGTCTGTATCAAGAGATGGCGGGACCACGTTCACAACAGCAACACTGGCAGAGGTTATAGAATACGCGGACGGGACAAAGCTTTATGAAGATGAAAGCCTGGACATCTCCGGCCAGCCCTCTGGCACCTCAATGAAATGGAAACTGACAACCGCAAACAACAAAGCCATCGAGGTGAGCGGCGTTGTCTTGCAATGGAGCTAACCAATGAGCGCGATCAGACGAAAAAAACCGGCATACCCCGGCTATCACACAGTTTCAAAATATCTGGTCATCACCCGGCTGGAATCTGCGAATAAATTCACCCAGGCCCTGTCAGCCCTGAAATCAGATGATCTCCTTTATGAAAAATGGAGCGCCGTGACAGAGATCAGAAACACAGACCAGCCAGCCAGAGACCTCTTTACAGCCATTGGCCTTGACCCTGATGTAATACTGGCGAAAGAGACCTGAAAGCTGCAGCCAAAGCCAGCCTTGCAAAACTCTAATCAGAATACCAAAAATGCTTGACGAAGCCCCATTGTCCAGCTAAAAACGGCACTTCTCCAGTCCGGTTTGACAATTTCAGATAAGGCTCTGACAGGCCTTGAAAACCGGTGCAAATGGGGGTGTAGCTCAGTTGGTTAGAGCGCTGGCCTGTCACGCCAGAGGCCGCGGGTTCGAGTCCCGTCACTCCCGCCATTACTTATCCCTTCACACAAACAGCCTATAAATTGGAACCTTGGTCGATCATCACAGATGAAGCCGTCCGTTGGTACATATTTTGCGATGTGTACGGTGGGGGCCTGTTCATTTGGCCTATATTGTTGGCAAACTTTCTATGGGAGTAAAATGCCTGCCTAATAATTAATCACCAAAGATATGGAATTAAGCGCATAACTGTTCCACTGTTGAAATAACAGACAAGGAACTCTGTCGTAAATTCGGAAAAATATCTACCAGCCCTAACGTTTGATGAAAAAACATAATCAACACAGGATGTTACATGACTATTCAAGTCGCTCTATCTCATAAAACTGAATATGAATACGACAGACGTATCAATCTAGGCCCACAAATCATCCGTTTAAGACCCGCCCCGCACAGCCGCACACCCATAATAAGCTACTCCCTCAGGCTCGAACCCAAAGATCATTTCCTCAATTGGCAACAGGACCCTTTTGGCAATTACCTTGCCCGTATGATCACCCCGGAAAAAACAGATAAATTCTATATTCACGTTGATCTTGTTGCGGACATGTCTGCCATCAACCCGTTTGATTTTTTCATTGATGAGAAGGCCAGAGACTGGCCGTTTAAATATGATGAGTTATTGAAAGAGGATCTGGCGGCATATATGAAGCCGGCAACCTCCAGTAAAAAACTGACGAATTACATCAAGGGGCTCAACATCAGGGAGGACCAGACCCTTGATTTCCTGTGCGAGTTAAACCGTCAGCTTGAAAAAGACATTGATTATGTCGTCCGCATGGAACCTGGCGTTCAAAGCCCGGAAGAAACCCTGAAAAAGCGCAAAGGATCATGCCGGGACAGCGCCTGGTTGCTGGTTGAAATTGCCCGGCGTTTCAAAGTAGCCGCGCGTTTTTGTTCGGGTTATCTCATACAGCTTAAACCGGATGTGGTCTCCCTTGAGGGGCCAGCTGGTACTGACGTCGACTTTACAGATCTGCATGCCTGGGCTGAGGTCTATTTGCCCGGTGCCGGCTGGATTGGCCTTGACCCCACATCCGGGCTCCTGGCAGGGGAGGGGCACATACCTCTGGCGGCCACCCCGCATCCCGCATCCGCCGCCCCCATTAGCGGTGCTTTGGATGAAGCAAAAGTTGACTTTGATTTTGATATGTCAATTAAACGTATACTTGAAACACCGCGCGTAACACTGCCATACACCACCGATCAATGGTCAGAAATAAACAAGGTCGGTGAACAGGTTGACAAGGAGCTGGTGAAGAATGATGTCCGCCTCACTATGGGCGGCGAGCCGACCTTTGTGGCCGTAGATGACATGGAGGCAGATGAGTGGAACACCGCCGCCGTTGGCCCGACAAAACGGCTCTTCGCGGAAAATCTAATCCGCCGGTTACAGAAAAAATTCGCCAAGGGCGGGTTGCTGCATTTTGGGCAGGGAAAATGGTACCCTGGGGAGCAATTGCCGCGTTGGTCATACAGCCTGTTCTGGCGGGCTGACGGGGAGGCCCTCTGGGAAAACCCGGACCTGATAGATCAGGAAATACCAAAAAAACAACGCAACCATGAAGATGCTGAAAATTTCTCAAAACAGCTTTGCAACAATCTGGGACTTGAGGAAAACAGTGCCATACCTGCCTATGAAGATCAGGCCCACTTTATCCTGAGTGAGCAGAAACTGCCCCTTAATATAGAGGTCAAAACCAACAAACTGGATGATAAGGCAGAGCGGGCGCGCTTGATTAAGGTATTTGATCAGGGTCTGAACACCCCGACAAGTTTTGTCCTTCCCATTCAGGCCTGGCAGACAAAGGATCGCGGGCGGCGCTGGGTAACGGAAAAGTGGAAAACCAGGCGTGAGAAACTTTTCCTGATGCCGGGCGACTCGCCCGCGGGGTTTCGCCTGCCGCTAGGCTCACTGTCTTATATCGTGCCAGATAATTACCCGCATGTTTATCCAAGAGACCCTTTCGATCAAAGAGAACCATTGCCCCGCCGGGCCGAGTTGCTTTACCAACGCCGCACCGTCACGCTTGAAGCCCCCGCAATCGAGCCAACGCCTGAGACAGAGATCAGCGCCAGTGTCCGCACCGCCATGACGATAGAACCAAGGAATGGCCATCTCTGTATCTTCATGCCGCCTGTACCGGACGCCGAAGACAGTACAGCCCTTCTGGCCGCAGTTGAAAAAACCGCGGAAGACCTGGACATGCCGGTACATATCGAAGGCTATGAACCTTCCTATGATCAACGTCTGAACAATATCAAGGTCACACCGGACCCCGGGGTGATCGAGGTCAATATTCAACCAGCTAAATCCTGGCAGGAGGCCGTGGACATCACATCAACCCTTTATGAGGAAGCCCATCAGTGCCGGTTGGGAACTGAAAAATTCAAGGTTGATGGCAAGCATACTGGTACAGGCGGCGGTAACCATATTGTCCTCGGCGGGGAAACCCCGGCAGACAGCCCCTTTATCCGCAGGCCGGACCTATTGGCCAGCGTCATAGCCTATTGGCAGAACCACCCATCCCTTTCCTATCTGTTTTCCGGCCAGTTCATAGGGCCGACCAGCCAGGCCCCGCGGGTAGATGAAGCCCGCCACGAAGGCCTCTATGAGTTGGAAATTGCCATGAAGCAAATTCCAGAACCCGGCGGCTATATTGAGCCCTGGTTGGTGGACAGGCTGTTTCGTCATTTGTTAATTGATGTGACCGGCAACACCCACCGCGCTGAAATTTGTATAGATAAACTTTACTCACCAGACGGGCCGACAGGCCGCCTTGGACTGGTTGAGTTCCGCTCCTTTGAAATGCCCCCACATGCAGAAATGAGCCTTGCTCAGCAACTATTATTGCGGGCCCTGATCGCCTGGTTCTGGGACAAACCCTACAAACAGAATTTTGTCCGTTGGGGCACACAATTACATGACAGGTTCATGTTGCCTCATTTTGTTTGGAAAGATTTTCAATCCATCATTAAGGACCTGAATGATGCCGGTTACCCCATCAAGGAAGAATGGTTCCGCCCACATCATGAATTCCGCTTCCCTCATATGGGTCATGTTAATTATGACGGCATAGATATCGAACTGCGCCAGGCACTGGAGCCATATCATGTTCTGGGTGAAGAGGGTGTCATCGGCGGGACAGCCCGTTATGTAGACAGCTCACTCGAACGGTTGGAAATAAAGGCATCCGGCCTCTACGGTGATCGCTATTGCATCAGCTGCAATGGTCAGTTGCTTGATATGAAGAAAACAGAAACTGAGGGTGAATTTATCAAGGGCGTGCGTTTTCGTGCCTGGCAACCATCATCATGTCTGCACCCGACCATCGGCATCCACGCCCCGTTGACATTTGATCTTTATGACAAATGGTCCGGCCGCGCCCTTGGTGGTTGCCGATACAGCGTATCTCACCCGGGCGGCAAATTTTTTGAAACAGTGCCGATCAATGCATTGGAGGCGGAAGGGCGCCGTCTCTGCCTGTTTGAGGCGGGCGGCCACACCACAGGGGCCTATGAAGTTCGGAAACCACCAGAAAATCCCGAATATCCCTTTACCCTGGATATGAGGCTGACCTGAATGTGTGGATAACATCCTGAGAATCCCCGATTTGATGTAATAAATTGATTTAAATAGACAAATAGAGAATTCATCATGGCTGGAACAGGGACATTTAAATTGCTATTGTGGCGGCGAGTTCATATAAGATGGAATCTGACATTTGGTTAACTTCACCGACTATGTAGGTTGGCCATTCAAGCGCAAGAAGGAGCCGATGTCCTTGAATATGAGGGATCAGATTGAAAGGACGGCACAGTCTTTTTTACACAACTACATCCCGAATGCCGCAGGGTATGATGAACTCATCTCCCAATCAGGTGAGGTGCGCCCGCACTGGCAGGGTTTTATTGATGAATTTTCAACGATCAGCCATGAAGAACAAAAGCAACAAACAGCTAAACTAAAACGTCTTGTCTATGAAAATGGACTGGCACATGATGTTTTTTCAGATCAAGAGCACAAACCACACGCCTGGAATATAGATCTGCTCCCTCTCATTGTCTCTTCAGATGACTGGCGGGTCCTTGAAAGTGGAATACGCCAACGGGCACGTCTGTTCAACACCATCCTGTCAGACATATATGGTGAACAAACCCTGATGAAGTCAGGGAAGATCCCTGCCAGGATGATCCTGAGTGATAATGCTTTTCTAAAAGCCCGTATCAATAATGGGCAGAACTTTCCCGCCCTGTTTTTCCTGGCAGTTGATGTTTGCCGTAATAATGACGGCACCTGGCGGGTCATAGACTGCCATGCCGAAACACCGGCCGGGCTGGGCTATGCCATTGCAAATCGTGTGGTTCATACCAAGGTCACATCGGACCTGTTTGAGCAGTGCGATATTCGCCGTCAGGCCACTCATTTCAAAAGTTTGCTGAATTATCTCCCCAATTATTTTGGCAAAAACGACCCCCGTATCGTTGTGCTTTCACATGGTATGCAACACGGTAATTATTTCAGCCACGCCTATCTTGCGCGTTATCTGGGCTACAGGTTGGTTGTCGGCTCGGATCTGCAGGTCGTCGGTAATGAGGTGTTTTTAAAAACCCTGAGCGGGTTGAAAAAGGTGGATGGTGTCATCCGTTGCGTCGATGGGGACAAATCAGACCCACTGACCCTGAACCCTGACGGTTTTCTTGGCCCGTCCGGCTTTATTCTTTCCGTTAATGAAAACCCGGCTCTGGCGATCAATACCCCGGGTACGGCCATTATTGAAAATCGCGGGCTGGGCCAGAACCTTCCCGCTCTTTGCCAGGAACTTCTGGGCGAAGAAATCGAGCTTTATGACACCATGCGCCTCTGGATGGGGGACAATCAGGCCCGATCTGAAGTTATCGCCAATCCAAATAAATTTCTCCTTCACCCCTGCCGGGAAGGAACAGGCCGGCCAGGACAGGCCGAAACTGGCAGACAGCTGAAGGCACTATCTAAAAAAGAACAAAAGAAAATACTCGAGAGCCTTAAATTAAACGGGGATGATTTTGTCGCCGAAAGTCCTTCAAACTTTTCCACCGCACCAAGCTGGACAGAACAGGGCATAGCCCCAACCCCTTATGCAATGCGTCTGTTTGCAGCTTTCGATGGCAACGACTATCAGCTCCTGCCCGGCGGTCTGGCTATGACGGTAAATCCCGAAATTGCCGTTGCCCTGAATTCAAGGGAAGGGCATGTGCGTGATATCTGGGTCCCCTCTGATGGGGAGAGCGAACCCTATAAATCCCTGATATATCCACACATCAACACCAAAGACATAGATCGAAATAACAGCCTCTTGCCCAGCCGCGTGGCGGACAACCTCTTCTGGTTGGGGCGCTATACCGAGCGGGCAGAATGGACCATGCGTTTGATGCGCAGCGTCCTGAGCCAGGCTGAGGAAGAAAGCGGTCTCGTGCCTGACGTTGACGCAATGCGCAAAACACTGGAGATCCTGATCACCAAGGGGGGCAGTGCGATTGCACTCCCGCATGAAAGCCATGGACCTGATCAGCTTGATAAACTGATCAGAATTTTAAGATCTTCAAATCTCGGTACCTTCGGATTGAAGGGCACCCTTGAGCGTATTTTAACGGTGGCTGAGTTAATACGTGATCGGCTCTCCCTCGAATCCTGGCAGACACTGAACAGTTTTACCCGTAATCCGCTTTGGTGGCAGGAAGTTACTCCCCTCAGAACGGATGATTCCGTCGACCTACTGAATGAAGGCATCCGGACGCTTGCCGCCTTCTCAGGCATTGTCACGGAAAATATGACACGCAATTATGCCTGGCGTTTTCTGGAAATTGGCCGCCGTCTGGAGCGGGCGCTCAATCATTGTGAAGTTTTAAAAGCTCTGTTTGTTGAACAGACTGACGAACAGAACGAAGCAAGCCGTTTGTTATTCATGCTGAAACTGGCAGACAGCCTGATCACCTACCGCTCCAGAAATCGTTTTTCACCGGACCTTTCCCTTGTACTTGATCTGCTGCTGATTGATGAAAGCAACCCGCGTGGTCTCAGTTTCCAGCTCAATGCGATTTCAGAACATATTGACGCTTTACCAAAATCATCAGATGACGCTGTAAGAACAGACGAACAAAAGCTGGTTCTGGAATTAAAAACCGAAGCCCGTCTTGCCGAAATTTCAAAGCTCATAACGCCAAATGAACAAGGCGTGAGAGAGCCGTTGCTCAACCTCCTTGAAGTGCAGATCAAAAGCCTGCCGCAGCTCTCGGAAGTCTTATCAAGAAGATATTTCAGTTTGATAGACAACACCACGACACGGGTTCAGAACTTTTGAACCTGACATCAGTTAAGTTGTAAAACAAACCCAATGAACCAGAACATCAGATATTCAATAGATCACAAGACCTACTACCAGTATGTCGCGCCTGTCGTGCAATCGCACCATGTTCTGCACCTGACCCCGCGTATAGTGCCCTATCAGATCATTCACTCACATTCCTTGATGATAGAACCAGCGCCGGCTTACCGCCGGGATTACTTGGATTATCACGGCAATCCGGAAACAATTGTTATCATTGAAGCGGAACACGCCCATATCCAGTTTCACACCCACACAGAAATAGAATTAATCGGCCCCTCCAGCTTACCACCCGAAACATCCCCCGCCTGGACCGAAATTCAAACTGAAGTTCAGGAAAGTACAGATCTCGATATTTTAAAATTCACAACAAAGTCCACCCATACAAAAATCAATGATGAGATCTGGTCTTATGCAAAAAAATCATTTCCGGCAAAACGCCCTGTTCATGAAGCCGCTCTCAATCTGATGGAGCGGATCTACAAGGAATTCACGTTTGATAACACCGCAACTGATGTCTCCACCCCGATAATAGAGCTCTTCAAAATGAAGCGCGGTGTGTGTCAGGACTTTGCCCATCTGGCCATTGCCTGCGTCAGGGCGATGGGGCTGCCCGCCTGTTATGTAAGTGGTTATCTGCTCACCAAACCACCTGAAGGACAAAAAAAACTGGCTGGCAGTGATGCAACACATGCCTGGTTGTCTGTTTGGTGCGGCAAAGATATTGGCTGGCTGGATCTTGACCCAACCAATAATGTCATCCCTTCAGGGGATCATATAACATTTGCCATTGGCTCTGATTTTGAAGATGTCAGCCCGATTAGCGGCGTGTTGATTGGCGGCGGTGACCACAGCGTCACAGTAGGTGTGGACGTGATCCCCATGGAATATGCCGGTGAAGAGGCACCGATCTGAAAAACACCGACCACAAGGGAAACTGAAATTTCAGAGGCCAGCAGCTTTAAACAGCCTTAAAAGGAATAACGCCGGAATAACCAGTTTTAACCGGCGGTGCGGGCATAGGGACAGCCAAATCCCGCTTAAATTCATTTGACAAAAAGAAACAATGCCAGCCATCATCAGGCTATGACAAAATCATCGAGCGTTGGTCATTCATACCTTGAAAATCATGCCCCTCGACAACCAGCAATAGCGAGGGGAACTCCGATTTGTTTTTTCGCTCTGGCCGTCCTCAGTCTCATCACAGTACCAGCCCCCCCCATAATCGCCGCAAAAGCAGAAAGTGACGGCCTGCGCCATTGCGTTCAGCAAATTGAGGTGAAATTACGCGAGGTTTATCTGGATCTTAACTGGTTCACCCTGGCCAGGGAAAAAGCCACTGAAAACTGGCAAATGAAGGCGAGAAAGAGATATGGCTCCCCATACGAACAATGGCAGAACGCCCAGTCCAGAAAGTCATTTTGCAGACGGATCGGTTTCGGGAATGACCAGAAAGGGAATGTGGGGGCAACTGTGGTCTGTCATCTCTCAGCCATTCCCTGTGCCAAGCTCCTTAAAGATTCAAAAATTCAGACGCAGCTAAAGTGAGAAAGAAAAACGCATACTAAGCCAATCAGCTCATTTGATTGAGTTCAATTGCTTTAATTTAATTCATGGACACTGGATGGGCACTGGAATGATAGTACCGAATCATCAGCGCACATGACAATTTCAGACCAACGTAAGGGCCATCAGATGCACCGGAAACCCTCAGTACAAACATTATCATCCGCCTAAAATCAGCTGCAAATTGATTAAACTGCTGTGAAGTGAGCCCGACTCTGCTAATTATGGCGGCAAGAAGCACAAGTTTGGGGGGAAAACTCCTTAAAAACACCCGCCTCTCTTGTTGTCTTATCAGTAGTTTTGCATAGTCAGAGCGCGTATCGTGTTTCACAGTGAATAATCTGGGTCTGAACGAGCAGTTGTTATGTGTCGGTGGCGGAATTCATTGGGCTGTGAAAAAGTTCGGTGACAATAATTGGGTAGGCATGGCGTGGGGGAATCAACTGTCCAATTTTCAGTCCTCTCGAACGATCAAGACACGCCAAACCAATCATGTTTCTGAACCATCCGCACAAAGCAGTACGAATGACCCCTTGATTTAGTGAAAAAAGCTGTGTTTTAAGGGGTGCAATTCCTGTAATTTCGGCCTATGGTCAACACCAATTTGGTAATAGATTTAAGGAACCAAATTATGCAGTCAGTTGCGGCAGATTATTTGCCAATCGCAATATTTATTGCACTGGCAGGCGCGATCGCCTTTGCGTTGATGCTGGCCCCGTTTATCCTCGCATACAAACAGCCTGACAAGGAAAAACTCTCACCCTATGAATGTGGGTTTGAGCCATTTGATGACGCCCGCATGAAATTCGATGTGCGCTTTTATCTGGTCGCGATGCTGTTTATCATTTTTGATCTCGAAGCCATCTTTCTCTTTCCCTGGGCTCTGACATTCAAGGAAATAGGGGACGTTGGTTTCTGGGCAATGATGATATTCCTGGCTGAACTGACGATCGGGTTGATCTATGCCTGGAAAAAAGGCGCGCTCGAATGGGATTAGACCATCCAAACCAGCAGACAACAGTTTAATAACGAAACTAACAGCAGAAAAATAATAACAAACTGCGGCAAATTAAAAATGTGGATGTACATATGGGAACTATCATAAAGCCACCCTTTATGACCAATCAGGCATGGGCGCCGGCAACTGAAACCGGCACTGCCGCCGCCGGTGTTGAGCGCTTGGATGATCCCTATTTCCAGGATCTCTCCTCAAACCTGACAGACAAGGGGTTTGTTGTTGCCGCATATGATGATCTCATTCAATGGGCACGCACTGGCTCATTGATGTGGATGACTTTTGGTCTTGCCTGCTGCGCTGTTGAGATGATGCAGGCCTCCATGCCGCGCTATGATGTTGAGCGTTTCGGCTTTGCCCCAAGGGCCAGCCCCCGCCAGTCAGATGTGATCATCGTTGCCGGCACCCTGACCAATAAAATGGCTCCGGCCATTCGCAAGGTCTACGATCAGATGCCAGAACCACGCTACGTGATTTCAATGGGCAGTTGCGCCAATGGCGGCGGCTATTATCACTATTCTTATTCTGTTGTACGCGGCTGTGACCGTGTATTGCCGGTTGATGTCTATGTGCCGGGCTGCCCGCCCACAGCCGAAGCCCTTGTTTATGGCATTCTGCTGCTTCAAAAGAAAATACGCCGTCAAGGCACGATCGAGCGCTAGCAGCCTGAAAGGATCAAGGTGTTACAAAGCGGATTGAATGACATCGGCGAATATATCAGCGCAAAACTGCCTGATGCCAGGCTCAACATCATCATAGCCCATGATGAACTGACCCTGACCGCCACCAAAGCTGAACTCCCGGCGCTTGCCAAGCTGCTGCGTGATGACCCGCAACTGAAATTCACCTGCATAATTGATGTTTGCGGGGTTGATCACCCAGAACGCCCTGAGCGTTTTGACGTGGTTTATCATTTCCTTAGCGTCACCCAGAACATGCGGGTCAGGGTCAAGATAACAACTGATGAGAAAACACCAGTGCCGAGCATTGTCTCACTCTTTCCCGGCGCTTCCTGGTTTGAACGTGAAGCCTATGACATGTACGGCATCATGTTTGATGGCCACCCGGACCTGCGCCGCCTTCTCACAGATTATGGCTTCCAGGGCCATCCTTTACGGAAAGATTTTCCAACCACCGGCTTTGTGGAAGTCCGATATGACGACACTGAAAAACGGGTGGTATATGAGCCGGTGAAGCTGGCCCAGGAAATGCGTAGTTTTGATTTTCAAAGTCCCTGGGAAGGGACCGATTACGTCTTGCCAGGGGATGAAAAAGCCACTGAAGCCGACGCAAGCGAAGGGGAAGGCTGAGCGCTATGGCAGAAACCAGCTTGAGAAATTTCAGCATCAACTTCGGCCCGCAGCACCCGGCAGCGCATGGCGTTCTGCGCCTTGTACTGGAGCTTGACGGCGAAGTGGTGGAACGGGTTGACCCGCACATTGGCCTGCTTCATCGCGGCACCGAAAAACTGATAGAGTCAAAAACCTTTGCCCAGGCTGTGCCTTACTTTGACCGGTTGGATTATGTCGCCCCAATGAATCAGGAGCATGCCTTCTGTCTGGCCTGTGAAAAATTGCTGGAAGTAACACCGCCGCGGCGCGGCCAGATCATCCGAGTGCTTTATTCAGAGATCGGCAGGCTTCTTTCACATATTCTGAATGTCACAACGCAGGCCATGGACGTTGGGGCCTTGACACCGCCGCTCTGGGGTTTTGAAGAGCGCGAAAAACTGATGATTTTCTATGAGCGGGCTTCCGGCTCGCGGATGCACGCCGCCTATTTCCGGCTTGGCGGTGTCCATCAGGACCTGCCACCCGAACTTATTGAAGACATTTACAATTTTTGCGACCCTTTCCTGCAAGTCTGTGACGATATTGAAAGTCTTTTAACCAACAACCGTATCTTTAAGCAGCGCAATGTTGACATCGGGGTTGTGAGCCTTGAAGAAGCCCTCGAATGGGGGTTCTCAGGCGTTATGGTGCGCGGTTCAGGCGCCGCCTGGGATTTGCGAAAATCTCAACCCTATGAAATCTATGATGAGCTGGAATTTGATATCCCCATTGGCAAAAATGGTGATTGTTATGACCGCTACCTCATCCGTATGGAAGAAATGCGCCAGTCAGTTCACCTGATGAAACAATGCTGTGAACTGTTAAATGAAACAGACGGGCCGGTGATTGTTGAGGACCAGAAAATTGCCCCGCCCCGGCGCGCTGATATGAAAGAGGACATGGAAGGTCTGATCCATCACTTCAAGCTTTATACTGAAGGCGTGAAAGTCCCCAAGGGGGAAGTATATGCAGCAGTCGAGGCACCAAAAGGTGAGTTCGGGGTATATCTGATAACAGACGGTGGCAACAAACCCTATCGCTGCAAAATACGCGCGCCCGGATTTGCTCACCTCTCCGCCATGGACTTCATGAACAGGGGCCACATGCTGGCGGACGTCTCTGCCATTTTAGGCTCAATGGACATTGTTTTTGGGGAGGTAGACAGATGAGTGTAAGACGCCTTGCCGCAAACCAGCCGGATGATTTTCAGTTTAACGCTGAAAATGAAGCCTGGGCCAGAGAGCTCATCGCCAAATACCCGGAAGGTAAAGAGCGCTCAGCGGTCATCCCGCTGCTCTGGCGCGCTCAGGAACAGAATGACGGCTGGACATCCGAACCGGCCATCCGCAAGGTGGCGGAAATGCTGGACATGGCCTATATCCGTGTTTATGAGGTCGCCACCTTCTACACCATGTTCCAACTGTCCCCGGTCGGCAAGAAAGCCCATGTCCAGGTCTGCGGCACCACACCCTGCATGTTGCGCGGCTCAAAAGATCTGATCAACATCTGCAAGCGCCGCATTTCGAGCGCCCCGCATGATCTGTCAGATGATGGTGATTTTTCCTGGGAAGAGGTTGAGTGTCTCGGTGCCTGTGTCAACGCGCCGATGATCCAGATCTTCAAGGACACCTATGAAGACCTTGATGAAGAAAGCTTTGAAGCCTTGCTGGACGCCTTTGAGCGCGGTGAAAAACCCAAACCGGGCCCCCAGATCGACAGGGATTTTTCCTGCCCCGAACGCGGCCTGACCTCTTTGATAGATGTACCGGTCTACCAACCTTTGAACCTGTCAGCAGACAATGGCACCGCTGGAAAGCCAGAAGAACAGAACATTCAACCGGCAACGCTGGTGGAAGAAACTCTGGCGACGGTGGTGGGCAGCGCCCCGCCGGAATTGCTGGACAGGGCGGAAGGCAACCTGCCGGATGATCTGAAAATGATCAAAGGCGTAGGCCCCAAACTGGAAACAACGCTCAATGAGCTTGGCATTTATCATTATGACCAGATTGCCTCATGGACGCCGGAAAACATCGCCTGGGTTGATGTCAATCTATCCTTTAAAGGGCGCATAGAGCGGGAAAACTGGATTGGCCAGGCAAAGGATCTGGCGGAAGGCCGTGAGACAGAGTTTTCAAAGCGGGCCTCCTACATCACCAAACCTGAGGGAGAGGCCTAAATGCTCCAGGATAAGGACAGAATCTTCACCAATCTCTACGGATTGCAGGATGTCGGCCTTGAGGGCGCGCGCCAGCGCGGCTCCTGGGACAGTACCGATTATTTCATAAATCAGGGCCGTGACTGGGTGATCGAAGAAGTAAAGAACTCAGGCCTGAGAGGGCGCGGCGGTGCCGGTTTTCCAACGGGTCTGAAATGGTCTTTCATGCCGAAAGAATCAGACGGCAGACCGCACTATCTGGTCATCAACGCCGATGAATCAGAACCAGGCACCTGCAAGGACCGGGAAATTCTGCGCCATGACCCGCACCACCTTGTAGAAGGGGCCTTGCTTGCAGCCTTCGCTATGGCCGCCCATACCTGCTACATCTATGTTCGCGGCGAGTTTATTCGTGAACGCGAAGCCCTGCAGCGCGCCATTGATGAAGCTTATGAAGCCCGCCTCATCGGCAAAAACAACATCCACGGTTGGGATTTTGACTGCTACGTCCATCACGGCGCTGGCGCCTATATCTGCGGTGAGGAAACTGCCCTGATTGAAAGCCTTGAAGGGAAAAAAGGTCAGCCCAGATTAAAACCGCCATTCCCTGCCAATGTCGGCCTTTACGGTGCCCCGACAACTGTTAACAATGTCGAATCCATAGCCGTTGTGCCAACAATTCTGCGCCGCGGCGGCACCTGGTTTTCGGGTCTTGGCAAACCCAATAATGCCGGCACCAAACTCTTTTGCATTTCCGGTCATGTAAACTCGCCCTGCACCGTTGAAGAGGAAATGGGTATCCCATTCAAGGAATTGATAGACAAACATTGCGGCGGTATAAGAGGCGGCTGGGACAATCTCCTGACGGTCATTCCAGGCGGTTCATCGGTTCCCTGTGTCCCGGCAGAGCAGATCATCGAAGCCACCATGGATTTTGACTGTCTCTCCGGCCTGCAATCCGGCCTGGGCACGGCCGCCGTCATTGTCATGGACAAATCAACAGACATCATCGCCGCCATCGCCCGCCTTTCATACTTTTACAAACATGAAAGCTGCGGCCAGTGCACCCCCTGCCGGGAAGGCACCGGCTGGATGTGGCGCGTACTGGAGCGCATGGTCGAGGGCCGGGCCCAGAAATCGGAAATTGACATGTTGTTTGAAGTTTCAAAACAGGTTGAAGGCCACACAATATGTGCCTTGGGCGATGCAGCCGCCTGGCCGGTGCAGGGCCTCATCCGTCATTATCGCCACGTGATTGAAGAACGAATTGATGAGTTTACAGCCCGCTCAACAACGGACGGCGCTGTCACCTCATATGAGGCCGCTGAATAGCGGCTTTCAAAAGAAGAAGAGAAAAGGCGGGCAGTATGCCAAAGCTTGATATTAACGGTACCATCATTGAGGTTGAAGACGGCACAACCGTGCTGCAGGCCTGCGAAATGGCGGGATATGAAATTCCAAGATTTTGCTATCATGAACGGCTCTCAATCGCCGGGAATTGCCGGATGTGCCTTGTAGAAGTCAAGGGAATGCCCAAACCAATTGCATCCTGCGCCATGAGTGTGAATGACCTGCGCCCCGGCCCGGAAGGGGAACCACCCGCAATAATGACCGTCACTGCCCCTGTAAAAAAAGCAAGGGAAGGGGTGATGGAATTTCTCCTGATCAATCACCCGCTTGATTGCCCGATCTGCGACCAGGGCGGTGAATGTGATCTCCAGGATCAGGCGATGGCATATGGGGTTGATACCAGCCGCTATGATGAAAATAAACGCGCTGTTGAAGACAAAAACATCGGCCCTCTCATCAAAACAGAAATGACCCGCTGCATTCATTGTACGCGCTGCGTCCGCTTCATGACCGAAATCGCCGGCGTTGAGGAACTTGGCCTCATCAGCCGCGGAGAAGATGCTGAAATCACCACCTACCTTGAAAACGGCATCACCTCAGAGCTTTCCGGCAATGTGATAGATCTTTGCCCGGTTGGCGCACTCACCTCTAAACCATTTGCCTTCACGGCCCGCCCCTGGGAAATGAGCAAAACAGAAACTGTGGACGTCATGGACGCTGTTGGCTCAAATATCCGGGTTGATAGCCGCTCAGGCGAAGTAATGCGCATCATGCCGCGCAACAATGACGGCGTGAATGAGGAATGGATATCGGATAAAACCCGCTTCATATGGGACGGCTTGCGGGTGCGCCGGCTTGACCGCCCCTATATCCGTGAAGATGAGACCTTCCGGGAAGCAGGCTGGCAGGAGGCTTTGGACCTGGTCGCCAAAAAAATGAGTGGCATAGTCCCGCGCAAAGCCGCCATGCTGGTCGGTGATCTGGTCAGCGCTGAAGAGATCTACGCTCTCAAAATGCTGGCTGATACCCTCGAGTGGAAAAACATAGATTGCCGCCAGAACGGCACAGCAGAAGACTCCGCATTGGGCCGGGGTTCTTATCTCTTTAACAGCACCATAGAGGGAATAGACAAAGCAGATGCCATCCTGCTCATAGGAGCCAACCCGCGTCTTGAGGCCCCGGTAATCAATGCCCGCATCAGGGGCCGCTGGGCGAGAGGCAAGGTGGAAGTTGGTGTCATTGGTGCCAACCATGACCTGACCTACAAATCACATTATATCGGTGCCAGCGCAGAGAGCCTCAGCCAGTTAAATGATCAGTCTCAGGAATTCAGCAGAATTCTGGCAAATGCTCAGTATCCGATGATCATCATAGGAGAGGCCGCGCTGAAAGGTGATGCGGGCCAGGCTAACCTTATCGCTGCCGCCAGACTGGCCAAAGACATCAACGCCCTGCGCAGTGATTGGAACGGTTTTAACGTTCTGCACACAGCGGCAAGCCGCGTCGCCGGGCTCGATATCGGTTTTACACCATGTGAAAACAGTCACGCCGCCACAGAGGTCCTGAAACAGGCAAAACTCGGCCAGATGGATTTTATTTATCTCCTCGGTGCTGATGAAATTGACACAGATGCGCTTGGCGACACTTTTGTGGTTTATCAGGGCAGCCATGGTGACAAAGGCGCTGCCCGCGCCAATGTCATATTCCCAGGTTGTGCTTACACAGAAAAAAGCGGCACTTATCTCAATCTTGAAGGCCGAGCCCAGCAAACATTGCGCGCGGTTTTCCCGCCAAATGAAGCCAAGGAAGACTGGGCCATCATCAGGGCCCTCTCCGGTGCGCTTTCAAAACCGTTGCCTTTCTCCAGCCTGACAGAATTGCGCGCGGCCCTTTATAAAGCACACCCCCACATGGCCGGAATTGATGAGATTAAACCGGCAGGAACTGGCGACCTTGAACAATTGGCCCAGCAGCAGGCGGCAGCATTGTCAAATACACCGCTGGCACCAGGCATGGAAAATTTCTATCTCACCAATCCGATTGCCCGCGCATCGAAAGTAATGAATGAGATGAGCGAAATTAAATACGGACAGAACCAGAGGGCGACAGGTACAAAATGACGGCGGCAGATTTCTCCGAATTCATGACAACTTATGGCTGGCCATTCTTCTGGATCGCCTTGCATTCCCTGGCATTCATGGTGGGTCTGCTGATCCTTATTGCCTATATTCTCTATGCGGATCGTAAAATCTGGGCGGCGGTGCAGATGCGTAAGGGGCCCAATGTGGTGGGCGCTTTCGGTTTGTTGCAGAGCTTTGCTGACATGCTCAAATTCGTCTTTAAGGAACCCATCCTCCCTTCAAAGTCTGACAAGATAGTCTTTCTTCTCGCCCCGCTGGTCACGACAGTTCTGGCGCTGGGCGCCTGGTCCGTTATCCCGATAGGAGAGGGCTGGGCAGTTGCCGACATTAACGTCGGCATCCTTTTTGTTCTTGCCATGTCTTCGCTGGAGGTCTACGGCGTTATCATGGGTGGTTGGGCTTCTAATTCAAAATACCCGTTTCTCGGCGCACTCCGCTCGGCAGCGCAGATGGTCTCTTATGAGGTCTCCATCGGCTTTGTCATTGTCACTGTGCTGTTGCTCGTTGGCTCACTTAATTTAACGGACATTGTCATGGCACAAAAAGGTGACTATGGCCTTTTCAATTGGCATTGGCTGCCTCTGTTCCCGATGTTTGTTATTTTCTTTATCTCAGCCCTCGCAGAGACGAACCGCCCGCCATTTGATCTGCCTGAGGCAGAATCAGAACTGGTTGCCGGCTTCATGGTTGAATATTCCTCAACCCCCTACATGCTTTTCATGCTGGGCGAATATGTTGCCATCATGCTGATGTGCGCAATGACGACCATCCTGTTTCTTGGTGGCTGGTTGCCGCCCTTTGATGTTGCTCCCTTTAACTGGGTCCCGGGCCCTGTCTGGTTTGTCACCAAATGCTGCATGGTGTTTTTCATGTTCGCTATGGTGAAGGCAATTGTCCCGCGCTATCGCTATGACCAGTTAATGCGCCTTGGCTGGAAAGTCTTTTTGCCATTGTCACTGTTCATGGTGGTCGTTGTGGCAAGTGTTCTTCATTTTACCAAACTCGGGGGTGCCTGATCAATGGACGCATCACCACAAATGCTGGGGCTGGCTGTAGGCCTTGTGATCGGTCTGCTTGATTATCTCGCTCTGACTTTCATCGCCAGACGATTGAAAGAGCGCGCTCCGCAACATGACACAACACCAGAAGAAACACGCCGTGTAACCGGTCTGATAAAAACTGCAGCGATCGGCTCTTTGATTTTGTTTCCGCTCATAGGCTATTTCGCCGGCCCTTATGTCTTTCCCGGCAGCCTCAATGGGGGAGGAGGATAAAACGATGTTTCAGTTTATCAAATCTCTGTTTCTTTGGGAATTTGTCAGCGCCTTCGCACTGGCCATGAAATATTATTTTCGCCCCAAGGCAACGATCAACTACCCGTTTGAAAAGGGCCCTGTGAGCCCGCGTTTTCGCGGTGAGCACGCCTTGAGGCGTTATCCCAACGGACAGGAGCGTTGCATCGCCTGCAAGCTCTGCGAAGCCATATGCCCCGCCGGCGCCATCACCATTGAAGCCGGGCCCGCCCGAAACGATGGCACTCGCCGCACCACCCGCTATGACATCGACATGGTCAAATGTATTTATTGTGGGTTTTGCCAGGAAGCCTGCCCGGTTGATGCCATCGTCGAAGGGCCAAATTTCGAATTCGCCACCGAAACCCGTGAAGAACTTTATTACAACAAGGAACGTCTGCTCGCCAACGGTGACCGCTGGGAGCGTGAAATCGCAGACAGTATCCGCCGGGACGCAAAGTACCGCTAATCCATTTGTAAAGGGACCAAAAAATGCTTACCGCACTGTTCTTTTATCTGTTTTCAAGCCTTGCTATCATCGCAGGCTTTATGGTTGTGGCAGCAAAAAACCCCGTTCATGCGGTTCTGTTCCTCATCCTGGCATTTTTCAACGTCACCGGGCTATTCCTGCTGCTGGGCGCAGAGTTTCTCGCTCTGACCCTGCTCATCGTCTATGTCGGCGCTGTCGCGGTGTTGTTCCTGTTTGTCGTGATGATGCTGGATGTCGATTTTGCCGAGCTGAAA
The DNA here is from genome assembly GCA_964351785.1 of uncultured Rhodomicrobium sp. Lineage (GTDB taxonomy): Bacteria > Pseudomonadota > Alphaproteobacteria > Rhizobiales > HXMU1428-3 > HXMU1428-3. Next base: position 17,550 of record CAYGPF010000006.1, on the reverse strand, counting down.
TCAGGCTTCTTGAGCTATCTCCCGGTTGGTGTGATTGTTGGCGGTATTTTATTGGCAGAGGTTATATTTGCAGCTGGTGTCTGGATACTCAATCCGGCAATCAAAACACTGCAAAAAACCAGCACTCTCAACCCGGATATAACCAACACGGAAAATTTTGGCAGGGTCCTTTACACTGACCATCTCTATTATTTTGAAGCGGCGGGGCTGTTGCTTTTGGTTGCCATGATCGGCGCCATTGTCCTGACACTGCGCCAGCGGGAAGGCGTGCGCCGGCAGGATGTCGCGGCACAGGTGGCCCGCTCACCCAAGGATTCAATTGAAATCCGCAAGGTGGAAACCGGCCAGGGAATATAAAGTGGAATTTAAGGGGCATCAGCCCAGGAACGAAAAGAATAGCGGTTAAAAGCACAACCCTCTCGTGACGAAAGGAGAGGGAAAAGTAACAAGAAGAGGCATCAGCCATGGCAGAAGCTACAACCATAGGGCTTGCACACTATCTCACCGTTGCGGCCATACTGTTCACCCTTGGGGTGATCGGTATATTTCTCAACAGGAAGAACGTCATCATCATCCTCATGTCCATCGAGTTGATGCTATTGGCTGTCAACATCAATCTTGTTGCCTTCTCTTCCTTTTTAGGGAATCTCGAAGGTCAGATCTTTGCTCTGATGATCCTGACAGTGGCAGCCGGGGAGGCCGCTATCGGCCTTGCCATAGTCGTGACCTATTTCCGCAACCGCGGCTCCATCGCGGTTGAAGATATCAACATGATGAAAGGCTAGCCCCCATGATCTATAAGGCAATTGTCTTTCTCCCGCTGATTGGTGCACTCGTCGCCGGCTTTCTCGGCCGCTCCATTGGCGCCAAAATGTCGGAATACATCACATCGGGGCTGCTCATCATCGCCGCGATCCTCTCATGGGTCGTGTTCTTCGACATCGGCTTCAGTGAACCAAAAGAGGTCATCAAGATTGCCGTCCTGCCCTGGATAAAATCCGGCACACTTGATATCGCCTGGTCCCTGCGCATAGACACACTCACAGCGGTCATGCTGGTGGTCGTGAACACCGTTTCATCGCTGGTGCATGTTTATTCTATTGGCTATATGCATCATGATCCGCATCGCCCGCGCTTCTTTGCCTACCTATCACTTTTTACCTTTGCCATGCTGATGCTGATCACCTCGGACAATCTCCTGCAGATGTTCTTTGGCTGGGAAGGGGTAGGCCTTGCATCCTACCTCCTCATCGGGTTCTGGTATAAAAAACCATCCGCTAATGCAGCCGCAATCAAGGCCTTTGTTGTCAACCGGGTTGGTGATTTTGGCTTTGCCCTTGGTATCTTTGCCCTCTTCATGATCACCGGTTCGATAGAGCTGGATGCCGTCTTCCAAAGCGCCTCCTCCCTTGTCGGCCAGACATTCACTTTTCTAAGCTGGCAGGTAGACACGTTGACATGCATTTGCCTCTTGCTGTTTATGGGCGCGATGGGCAAATCTGCCCAGTTCCTGCTACACACCTGGCTACCCGACGCGATGGAAGGCCCGACACCTGTTTCAGCCCTCATTCACGCCGCCACCATGGTGACAGCCGGTGTCTTCATGGTTGCCCGGCTCAGCCCCTTGTTTGAGCTTGCACCAAACGCCTTGGTCGTCGTCACCGTCATCGGCGCCATTACCGCATTTTTCGCAGCGACTGTCGGCCTTGTTCAGAATGATATTAAAAGGGTGATTGCCTATTCTACCTGTAGCCAACTGGGCTATATGTTTGTCGCACTGGGCGTTGGCGCTTATGGCGCCGGTATTTTCCATCTCTTCACCCATGCCTTTTTCAAAGCCCTGCTGTTCCTTGGCGCCGGCTCCGTCATTCACGCCATGTCCGATGAGCAGGATATGCGCAACATGGGCGGGCTATATAAAATGATCCCGCAAACCTACGTCATGATGCTGATAGGCACCCTCGCGCTGACGGGCTTCCCACTGCTCTCCGGCTTCTTCTCCAAGGACGCCATTATTGAAAGCGCCTTTGCCGCCCACAGCCCCTTTGCCAGGGAGGCATTCTACCTTTTGGTCTTTGCCGCGTTCCTCACATCATTTTATTCCTGGCGTCTTATTTTCATGACCTTCCATGGCCGCTCGCGTGCAACACCTGATGTGCTCTCGCATGTCCATGAAAGCCCGAAAGTCATGATCATACCGCTTGGCATTCTCGCGCTTGGGGCGCTTGTTGCCGGTTTTGCCTTTAAGGAATATTTCTTTGGTCATCACTACGCAGCCTTCTGGGGCCAGAGCCTCTTCACAAGTGAGAGCAATCATCTGGTGCATGAGTTCCATAACGTGCCAACCTGGGTAAAATTCTCACCCTTCATTGCGATGGTCACAGGGGCAGCACTGGCCTGGCTCTATTATATCAAGAGCCCGTCCCTTGCTGATATCACCGCACGTATCTTTGAGCCGATCTACTTGTTTTTATACAATAAATGGTATTTTGATGAGTTGTATCATTACCTATTTGTTGTCCCCACCACCTGGCTGGCCCGAAAACTCTGGAAAACAGGAGACGGGAAAATCATTGATGGCTTAATTGATGGTGTCGCCAGTAAAACACTGGCTGTTACCGGCAAAGTCAGGGAAATGCAAACCGGCTACGTCTATCACTATGCCTTCGTGATGATGATCGGGCTTACTGCCATCATCACTTATTTTGTTGTTGTTAATGGGGGGGCCGGACAATGATGACAGATTGGCCAATACTATCTGCGGTTACATTCCTGCCTTTGATCGGGGCCGCCTTCATCTTTTTGATCAGGGGTGACGATGAAGCCTCCAATCAGAACGCCCGCTATGTCGCCCTCTGGACAACAACCATAACCTTCCTGATCTCATTGTTAATCTGGTATGAGTTCGACCCAGCCAAGGCAGATTTTCAGTTCATTGAAAAACATGCCTGGCTTGGTAACACCTTTAGTTATTACATGGGTGTTGATGGCATCTCGATGCTGTTTGTCATCCTCACAACCTTCCTGATGCCGATCTGCATCCTTGCCAGCTGGGAGAGCATCAAGACCCGCGTCCGCGAATATATGATCGCATTTCTCATTCTGGAAACGCTGGTCATCGGTGTCTTCTGCGCCCTTGATCTGATGTTGTTTTACGTCTTCTTTGAAGGTGGGCTCATCCCGATGTTCCTGATTATTGGCGTCTGGGGCGGCAAACGGCGCGTCTATGCCAGCTTCAAATTCTTCCTCTACACTCTGGCAGGTTCCGTGCTGATGTTGATAGCCATGATGGCCATGTACTGGCAGGCTGGCACAACCGAAATACCCAAACTTCTCGCCCATGATTTCCCGGTGAATATGCAGCCCTGGTTGTGGTTCGCTTTCTTTGCATCCTTTGCTGTGAAAATGCCTATGTGGCCGGTTCACACCTGGCTGCCGGACGCCCACGTTGAAGCACCAACCGCAGGTTCGGTCATTCTGGCAGGTATATTACTGAAGCTGGGCGGCTATGGCTTTTTGCGCTTTTCACTGCCGATGTTCCCGATCGCCAGCATGGAATATGCGCCGCTGATCTTCTGGATGAGCGTCATTGCCATCATCTACACATCGCTGGTGGCCCTGGCTCAGGAGGACATTAAGAAACTCATCGCCTATTCCTCTGTTGCCCATATGGGCTTTGTGACAATGGGTATTTTTGCAGCCACCACGCAAGGCGTCGAAGGCGGCATCTTCCAGATGCTCTCGCACGGTATCGTCTCTGCCGCCCTGTTCCTCTGTGTTGGTGTGGTCTATGACCGAATGCACACGCGGGAGATAACCGCCTATGGCGGGCTGGTGAACCGAATGCCGATATTTGCTTTCACCTTCATGGTATTCACAATGGCAAATGTCGGCCTGCCGGGCACAAGCGGTTTCATCGGTGAATTTCTAACCCTTATTGGCACTTTCAAGGTCAACACCTGGGTCGCAGCGGCCGCAACGACAGGCGTAATCCTGTCAGCCTGCTATGCCCTCTGGTTGTACCGCAGGGTCATCTTCGGTGAGTTGGAGAAAGCCAATCTCAAATCCATCGCCGATATGAACATGAGGGAAATGTCATATCTCATACCCTTGGTGGTACTGACCATTCTGTTCGGTATCTATCCAACCCCGATACTTGATGTCATGGCATCATCGGTAGACAAATTATTGGCAGACTATAATCAGGCCGTAAGCCTTTACAAAGAGGCCCAGACCGCTCTAAGGCCTTAACACAGGCAAACGCGGTCCAAAGATAAAGAATTAAAAGGAATTCACCAAGATGAGCCAGCTAGTGCAATATCTACCCCTCTTGCCAGAGATCATCGTTGTTATCGGCGCTCTGGTATTGCTCATGGTCGGGGTGTTCCAGGAAAAAGACGGGGCTAAACTTGTCTGGGGGCTCACCTTGCTGGTTTTGGTTGCCGCAATTGGTGTGCTGGTAAAAGATTGGGGCCTCCAGTCGACCCTGTTTAACGGCAGCTTTATCATTGATGACTTCGCCAGATTAATGAAACTGATCGTGCTTGTGGGCGGACTTGTCACGCTTTATATGTCAGCCCCCTATCTGGAGGAAACCGGAATTTTTAAACCGGAATATCCGGTCCTTATGCTGTTCTCTCTGCTTGGCATGATGATGATGATCTCCGCCGGTGATCTCATCGCGCTTTACCTGGGCCTTGAAGTGCAAAGCCTGTCACTCTATGTCATGGCCGCATTCCGAAGGGACAACGTGCGATCAAGCGAAGCTGGGCTTAAATATTTTGTCCTTGGCGCACTCTCATCAGGTATGCTTCTTTACGGTTGCTCGATGGTTTATGGGTTCTCAGGCTCAATCTACTTTAATGAAATCGCCAAACTGACCGCGGGTGAAGCAGGCCCCTCAGTTGGCATAGTCATAGGCCTGGTCTTCATCCTCGCCGGTCTCGCCTTTAAAATCTCCGCTGTTCCATTCCATATGTGGACACCGGATGTCTATGAAGGCTCACCAACATCTGTCACCGCCTTTTTCGCCGCCTGTCCAAAGATTGCCGCCATGGGCCTGTTGCTGCGCGTGATCTATTCCGCATTTCCCGAATTAACACTGCAATGGCAGCAGATAATCATCTTCCTCTCCATCGCCAGTATGGCACTTGGCGCTTTCGGCGCCATCGGCCAGACCAACATTAAACGACTGATGGCTTATTCCTCCATTGGCCATATGGGTTTTGCCCTTGTGGGGCTCGCTGCTGGCAACAGAGACGGCATTGAAGGCATTCTTGTCTACCTGATGATCTATCTGGTGATGACACTGGGTGTTTTTGCGCTGATCCTCGCTATGCGCCGCAATGATGAAATGATCGAGAATATTGATGATCTGAAGGGCCTCTCACAGACTAATCTGCCCGCCGCCTTTGCTTTTGCCATCTTGATGTTTTCGCTGGCGGGCATTCCCCCGCTGGCTGGCTTTTTTGCAAAGCTTTATGTGTTTATGGCCGCCGTGAAGGCCAATCTGTTCATTCTGGCCGTGCTTGGCGTTCTGTCCAGTGTTGTCGGGGCCTTTTACTATATCCGCATCGTTAAAATCATGTTCTTTGACGAACCGGATGAGGAATTCACGGAAATGCCAACCCAGCTCAAAGCAGTTTTGGGCCTTTCCGGTTTCCTGGTACTGTTTTACATAATTTATCCAAACCCTGTGATTGATGCAGCTAAATTTGCGGCCAAAGCTTTATTGCCAACCATCTGAGTTCGGGCTAGAAACGGGGCATGGTTCACTTAAATAGCCTTTCATCAGCCGAAAAGATTAAGCATTACCAAACGCTTGATTCAACAAATGCCAAAGCATGGGACCTGATAGAAGAAGGCATGTCACCGCCGTTCTGGGTGGTGGCTGACAATCAGACAAATGGGCGCGGCCGCCACGGCCGCGAATGGCTCTCAGCACCGGGTAACCTCACTGTCAGCACGGCCCTCGGCTATGCTGTGTCATCAGGCAAGCTGGCAACACTCTCTCTTGTCACCGGCCTGGCGGTGATTGAAGCCATTGAACAACAGGCCCAGAGACGCCTCAACCTCAGCCTGAAATGGCCAAACGACATCATCGCGGGCGGGGCAAAAGTTGGCGGCATCCTTATTGAGGCGGAAGGCCAGGGCAGGGAAAAGATCAAAACGGCTATAGTCGGCATTGGTATAAACATTGAAAGCCACCCAAATCTTGAGAATCGCAAAACTGCATCCCTCACTGAAATAGGGGTAAGCACAACCAGAGACGCGCTGTTTGCAGAGTTGCAACAGGCACTGAGCAACTGGCTCACCCTATGGGATGAGGGCAAAAACCTGAAAGAAATCATTCAGAACTGGCAAGCACGCGCAACCCCGATAGGCACAACCATGACAGTAAAAACCGGACCAAACCGGATAGAGGGAAAATTCTGGGGGCTTGATGATCAGGGCGCCCTGAATCTTATGCTTCCTGACAATTCCATAAAGACAATAACCGGCGGCGAGCTGCTTTAATATCCGCTGCAACAGAGAAATTCTAAAGGCAGATAAAAATAATGAATAAAGAACAACAACCCGCCAAGGCCGAACTTGTCCTCGCACCGCTTGGCGGTGTTGGTGAAATCGGCATGAACTGTGCCATGTATGGCTTTGGTCTGAAGGGCGATTACAAATGGATCATGGTTGATCTTGGCCTCACTTTTGGGACGCCGCGCGAACCTGGTGTTGAAGTCATCTTGCCAGACACCACTTTTGCCGAAAATGAAGCAAAAAATTTGGCCGGTATCATTTTAACCCACGCCCATGAAGACCACTATGGCGCCATCCCAGACCTTTGGGAAAATTTGAACGTCCCGGTCTACGCCACCCCATTTACAGCCGCCATGCTGAAAGCAAAACTCGCCCGTGAAGGGCTGGAGGATATGGTCCCGATCAACATTGTGCCGCCTGGCGGGAAATTTAAAGTCGGCCCCTTTGACCTTGAATACATCAACATGGCCCACTCCATCCCGGAACCCATGGGCCTTCTGATCAAAACAGGGGTGGGCACAGCTTTCCACACAGGTGACTGGAAACTGGATCCAAACCCGCTCATCGGCCCGCCGACAGATGAAAACCGCCTTGAGCAACTCGGACAAGAAGGGCTTGATGTCCTGGTCTGCGACTCGACCAACGCCATAAGGCCAGGCAGCTCAATCTCTGAGCAGGATGTCCGCGAAACCATCAGCAAGCTGGTAAAGAAAGCGAAGCGCCGTGTCTTCGTTACAACCTTCGCCTCAAACGTCGCGCGGATCAAATCTATCGCGGAAGCAGCTTATGAAGCTGATCGTTATGTCGTCCTGGCAGGCCGGGCCTTAAACCGTGTTGTTGAAATCTCAAAAGAAGAGGGCCTAATCCCCCCTGATTATACTTTCCTCTCTGAGGAGGATTACCAGCATTTGCCGGCTAAAGAATGCCTGGTTCTGGCCACCGGCAGCCAGGGAGAGGGGCGCGCCGCTATGGCCCGCATAGCAGAAGGCAGCCACCCAAGGATCAAGCTCGGCCGGGAAGACACAATTATCTTTTCCTCAAGAACCATCCCCGGCAATGAGCGCTCGGTAGGCTATATCATCAACAAGCTGGCAGGCCAGAATGTGAATATCATCACGGAAAGTGAAGCGCCGGTTCATGTCACCGGGCATCCAAGGCAGGGTGAGCTCAAGCGCTTGTATGATCTGGTGAAACCAAAGACGTTAATCCCCGTACATGGCGAAGAGCGCCACCTCCAGGCACAGAAAACCTTTGCCCAATCTGAGGGTATTCCCCATACGCTGATCGTCCGCAATGGCCATATGGCGTCATTGCTTCCAAATGATGCAGAGATCATTGATGAGGTGCCAGCTGGCCGCCTGTACCGCGACGGTTATTTCATCCTTGAAGATGACGAACCAATCCGCGAACGGCGCAAATTGTCTAATGTCGGGGCAGTGGCATTATCGGTTGTGATCAACAATCAGCTCAGCCTCGTCGGCACACCGATCTGGACCTCGACAGGTCTGCCTTATAAAGATGATCATGACTTCCTGAATGAGCTTGTGCTGAACGCGGTGCGGGGTGTGTTTAAAAGCATTCCGCCAAAAAATCGGAAGGAAGACGCCAAACTGGGCGAAGCCATCCGCCGGGCGGTGCGCAGCACCATTAACGAATTCTGGGGCAAAAAAACCATTGTGACCGTTCATGTTCATCGTTTGAAGTGAAAGTGAACGCGAAGGTGAAGAGCCGGTTCTCAGGCAATTGCCAATAGACAACGAGCCCAAAGAAGGGCTAAAACGCCACAAGACTGAGGATTAATAATACGCCTGCCCACCTAACGAATTATAGAAAATAAAGAGGAACCTGAATATGATCGGACGTCTCAATCATGTCGCAATTTCGCGATCAGCCCCGAAAAGTACGTAATTTTTGTCAGCGATTTTGATGGAGACTAGCTGATGCGACCAAAAAATTACATTTCGGGCCAAGCTGATCAAAACAAGATCTGCAATACGCCTGCCCACCTAACGAATTATAGAAAATAAAGAGGAACCTGAATATGAT
>CAYGPF010000006.1:0-8873 GCA_964351785.1 uncultured Rhodomicrobium sp. | reverse complement strand
CGGACGTCTCAATCATGTCGCAATTGCAGTCCCGGACATTGATGCCGCGGCGGCTACCTATCGCAACAGTCTTGGGGCCGTGATATCCGAGAAAGTTGAACAGCCGGATCACGGTGTAACAACAATATTTATTGAGTTGCCCAACACCAAGATAGAACTTTTAGAAGCTTTGGGAGAAGATAGCCCGATAGATAAATTTCTGGAACGCAACCCAAATGGGGGCATCCATCACATCTGCTATGAAGTGGATGATATTCTGGCCGCAAGGGACAAATTGCAAAAAGAAGGGGCGCGCGTCCTTGGCAGCGGTGACCCCAAAATAGGCGCCCACAACAAGCCGGTTCTCTTCCTGCACCCGAAAGATTTCTGCGGCACGCTGGTTGAGCTTGAAGAGGCGTAAGCCAAAGGCTGTAACATAGAGGAAGCAATATGGATCTCCCCCTTGCGCTTGCAACATATTTCATCTGCTGGTGGCTGGCCCTTTTTATGGTGCTGCCCATTGGAGTGCGCAGCCAGGATGAGGAAGGCTCAGTCGTCCCAGGCACAGAACCAGGCGCTCCCGGACAGCCACATATCTGGAAAAAACTGGCGGCAACCACGGTTCTGGGCGGCGTACTGTTTGGGGTTGTCTTTCTGGTTGTAACCACAGACATCATCAATATTGAAGATATCCCCTTCCTCCCCAGTTTTGACAAGGCTGAGTAGCCAGAACAGCAGGATACACCCAGATAAGGAATAAGGGGAACAGGGCTGTACAAATGTGGTTTTCATTTGCAACAGGCAGCGGATGCTTTTAAAAGCAAGAAAACCCCATAACACTATATTTTGTTCAGGTGAGAGCCCCCCATGCGTTTAAGCCAGTTTTTCATGCCAGTATTAAAAGAGACACCGGCCAGCGCTGAGATCGTCTCGCATCAGTTGATGCTCCGAACCGGCATGATCAGGCAATCTGCCGCCGGGATATATTCCTGGTTGCCCCTCGGTTTGCGCGTCCTGCAAAAAATAGAAGCCATAGTCCGCCGGGAACAAAACCGGGCAGGGGCAATAGAGCTGTTGATGCCGACCATCCAGCCAGCTGAAATCTGGCGTGAAAGCGGGCGATATGAAGATTATGGCAAGGAAATGCTGCGCATCACTGACCGCCATGATCGTGAATTGCTCTATGGACCAACAAATGAAGAGCTGATCACCCAGATTTTCAGAGACAGCATCAAATCCTACAAGGACTGCCCGCGCATTCTCTATCACCTGCAATGGAAATTCAGGGATGAAATCAGACCGCGTTTTGGTATTATGCGCGGCCGTGAATTTCTGATGAAAGACGCCTATTCATTTGATCTGAGCGAAGAAGCTGCAAGGGCTTCCTACCAGAGGATGTTCGTCGCCTATTTACGCACATTTGAAGCGCTGGGGCTGAAAGCCATTCCCATGAAGGCGGAAACCGGCCCGATCGGCGGTGATCTGAGCCACGAATTCATCATTCTGGCAGATACGGGTGAAACCGAAGTTTTCTGCGATAAAGCCCTTGTTGAAAAGGATGGCCCCCCGGATGACATCGATTTTGACGGTGATTTATCAGGCCTGGTTGAAAGCTGGACCAGCCACTATGCTGCCACAGAAGAAATGCATGATGCAGAACGATTCAACCGGGATGTGAAACCTGAAGCTCAGTTAAACGCCCGCGGCATCGAAGTTGGTCATATTTTTTACTTTGGGGAGAAATATTCCAAACCCATGAATTGTGAAGTCCAGGGACCTGATGGCAAGCTCATCACGCTGCATCAGGGTTCATACGGCATTGGGGTATCCAGATTGCTTGGTGCCATCATTGAAGCCGGCCATGATGAGGATGGTATCATCTGGCCCAAAGCAGTGGCCCCGTTTGACATCGGCATTATTAACCTGAAACCGGGCGATGAAGAAACAGACAGAGCGGCCACAGACATATATCAGGCCCTAAGAGGCAAAGGCTTCGATTGCCTGTTGGATGACACCAAAGAACGCCCCGGCAGCAAGTTCAAGACCATGGACCTGATTGGTCTGCCCCGACAAGTAATCATCGGGCCCAAGAGTTTGAAAGAAGGCATGGTCGAGCTAAAAGAAAGACGCACCGGCGAGAGCCGCGAAGTCGCACTCGAAAACGCGGTCTCTGTGCTGGTAAATGAAAATCAGGCCAATGGAGAATAAATAGACCATCCCGCCCCAGGGCGCAGTGTCAAACCTGAAGAGATGGTCTGAAAGACGGATGAATGAACCAGGCAGTGATAGATAAATCGCCAAAACTCCGCAAAGAGACCCCGCCATTCGCCAATTTTGAGCGGATGATCTCTTTTCGTTATATCCGCCCTCCCAAGGGGGAGGGGTTTATTTCCGTCATTGCCATCCTGACACTCGTCGGCATTGCCCTTGGTGTCACCGCGCTGATTGTTGTTCTTAGCGTGATGAACGGCTTCAGAGATACGCTCTATAAGAACATTCTGGATATGAACGGTCACATGATTGTCCAGCAATTCGGCAAGGCTTTCACTGACTACGATAATGTTGCCAAAAAAATCGAACGAGTCCCCGGCATCAAAGCTGTTATCCCTGTGATTGATGGACAAGTGATGGTCTCTTCAAAACATCAGGACTATTTCGCCAACATTCGAGGCATCCGCTACAAGGACATCAACAAACTGGCCTCTGTGGCAGGTAAAATCCGTTTTGGGTCACTTGAAAACTTCAACCAGAAAGACAGCATCGTGCTGGGCATTCGCCTGGCGAATATTCTCGGTGTCAGGCCGGGTGATAAAATCAACGTTGTCACTTTACGCGGCGCCAAAACACCGTTTGGCACCACCCCGCGCGTCAAGGCCTATCGCATCGCGGCTATTTTCGAGGTCGGCATCTATGAATATGACCTCAAGGTTATGTTCATGCCTTTGCTGGAATCACAGAAATTTTTCTCCCAGAAGGGGCAGGTGACAGCGCTGGAGGTCATGGTCAATAAACCAAAGGAAATTGAGCTGATCACCAATGATATTTTCAAGGCGGCCGGGGAGAACACCAACCTGACCTCCTGGAAAGATCGCAACGCCAAATTATTCACTGTTCTGGCTGTTGAACGAAACATGATGTTTATCATTGTCAGTCTTGTTGTGTTTGTTGCAGCGCTGAATATTATCTCCAGCATGATTATGCTGGTGAAAGTCAAGACAAAGGACATCGCGGTTCTGCGCACCATGGGGGCTTCAAGAGGGGCCATCATGCGCATCTTCATGACAACCGGTTCCTTTATTGGTGTGTGTGGGACACTGCTCGGGTTTCTCCTCGGGCTGGCCATCTGCCTGAATATCACCGAGATACAGGATTTTATCGGCTGGATGACAGGTGTCCGCATAGATCCGGAAATCCAGATTCTTTCAAAATTACCAGCCAAACTCGATACTGTAGAAATATCAGTGGTGCTTATAGTAGCTCTGATCCTTTCATTCTTCGCGACCATTTACCCGGCATGGCGGGCCGCCAGTCTCGACCCGGTGGAGGCACTACGTTATGAGTGAGGTATACCACGATAGCCAGAGAAGGCATCTGCCAGCCGGCGGGCCTCAACCACAGATGCGGCCAATTCTCGCCATTCGCGGTGTCAACCGCACCTATCACCAGGGGGAGCGGGAAATCAATGTGCTGCAGAGTGTGTCAGCAGATATTTACAAAGGTGAAGCGATCGCACTTGTTGGGCCGTCAGGCTCAGGCAAATCATCACTGCTGCACATTCTTGGCCTGCTTGACAAACCGGATGATGGCAAGGTTTACCTGAAAGGGCATGACTGCTCGGAGTTCAACGATAAAGAGCGGACGAAAATGCGCCGCAGCGAAATTGGTTTTGTATATCAGTTCCATCAGCTGCTGCCAGAATTCAGCGCCCTTGAAAATGTGGTTATCCCTCAACTTATCAATGGCCGCAAAGCTAAAGAAGCGGAACAGCGTGCCCGCGTGATACTGGACTTTCTGGGCCTCACCAACCGGGTAACCCACCGACCAAATGCCATGTCCGGCGGTGAGCAGCAAAGGGTCGCCATCGCCCGCGCAATTTCCAATGAACCAACCCTTTTGCTGGCAGATGAGCCAACAGGCAACCTCGACCCGCACACAGCGGAGCGGGTGTTTGGCCAGCTTATTGGTCTAATTCGTCAAACGGGCCTCGCTGCCATCATCGCCACGCACAATTTTGAGCTTGCCAGCCGGATGGACCGTGTCTTGCAACTGCAGGACGGCCAACTCTACTCCTACGTCCCGCAGCGGTGATATAACCGGATTTTAGTTGGGGTCAAACCAGGGCACAGATAAATCTGCTTTGCCAAGACTCAATCTACATGTCAGTCTGACCATCTCAATAGCAAAACCGAATAATTTATTATGGCTCAAAAACCAATAAAGATGCCGGAATTCATTCATCTCAGGGTGCATTCCGCCTATTCCCTGTTGGAGGGTGCACTACCCATTGAACGGCTGACAAGTTTTGCCGTGAAACAGAAGATGCCTGCGCTGGGCATATCAGACACCAACAATTTGTTCGGCGCTTTGGAATTCTCGGAAAAATGCACAGCAAAGGGCATTCAACCGATTATTGGCTGCACCTTGGCGATAAAAATGCCGGAAACAGGCAAGGGAACAAAATCCAACGGTCTGACCCTTCATAACCAATCCCTGACGGATGGGGAAATTGCTCTGATCGCCCAATCGAGAGCGGGTTATGAAAACCTGATGGCGCTGACAAGCGCGGCCTTTCTTGAAACCGTCGGTGAAACGACGCCCTACATTTCATTTGAGCATCTCACAAATCACAGTGAAGGGCTGATCTGTCTGACAGGCGGCGAAGAAGGCCCACTTGATAAGGCCTTCAGCAATGATCAGGATCAACAGGCCAAAAGTTGGTTTGAAGCCTTAATCACCCTATTTGGCGATAGGCTATATATCGAACTGCAACGCCATGGCCGCCGGGATCAGAAAAAAAGGGAAGCAGGCCTTCTATCACTCGCTTATGAACAGGGCGTCCCCATCGTTGCCACCAATGAAGCCTATTTCGAACAGCGGGATGATTTTGTCGCCCATGACGCGTTAATTTGTGTTGCGGGCGGTACTTATGTTTCAGAAGATGAGCGCCGCCGCCTGACAGCTGAACATTATCTGAAAACAGAAACTGAAATGTCAGCTCTGTTCAAGGATCTGCCAGAGGCGCTTGCAAACACCATTGAAATTGCGCAGCGCTGTGCCTACAGCCCGACAACGCACGCCCCGATGCTCCCCAATTTTCTGGGCGATGAAGGCGACATGGACGAAGAGGCCAAATTAAAAGCAGAGGCCGAAGCTCTGATGCAGCAGGCAAAGCAGGGTCTAAAGCAGCGTCTGGAAAAAATAGAACTCGCACCAGGCAAAACTGAAAAAGACTATTTTGACCGGCTGGATTATGAGCTTGGCATCATCACCTCAATGAAATTTCCCGGCTATTTCCTCATCGTTGCTGACTTCATCCAGTGGGCGAAGTCTAATGGCATATCCGTCGGGCCGGGCCGGGGCTCAGGTGCCGGCTCAGTCGTGGCCTGGTCCTTGACAATCACGGATCTGGACCCCTTGCGCTTTGGACTGCTGTTTGAACGGTTCTTGAACCCAGAGCGGATTTCAATGCCTGACTTTGACATCGACTTCTGCCAGACAAGGCGCGATGAAGTGATTCGCTACGTTCAGGAAAAATACGGCGAGGATAAAGTTGCCCAGATCATAACCTTCGGTAAACTTCAGGCACGCGCTGTCCTGCGGGATGTTGGCCGTGTGCTCTCCATGCCATATGGTCAGGTGGACCGCCTGTGTAAAATGGTGCCGAATAACCCGGCAAATCCCTGCACACTGCCCGAAGCTCTTGAGGCAGAGCCAAAACTTGCAGAAGCCCGCAGCGCTGAGCGCGTCGTGGATGAACTTATCACCATCGCTATGAAACTGGAGGGTCTCTACCGGCATGCCTCAACCCACGCGGCCGGCGTGGTTATCTCAGATCGACCATTGACAGAGCTCGTCCCCCTTTACAGGGACCCGCGTTCAGACCTGCCGGTCACCCAGTTTAATATGAAGTGGGTCGAGCCGGCTGGCCTCGTCAAATTTGATTTTCTCGGTCTGAAAACCCTGACCGTGATTGAAAAAGCCAGACATTTCATCGAAAAGAAGGGGATCCAGCTGGATATCGCCAATCTGCCACTTGACGATAAACCAACCTATGACCTCCTTGCTGCTGGCGATACCATTGGCGTCTTTCAGTTGGAAAGCGCCGGCATGCGGGACAGTTTGAAAAAACTGAAACCGGACCGTTTTGAAGACATCATCGCGATGGTCGCGCTCTACCGCCCCGGCCCGATGGACAACATCCCAACATACATCGCCCGCAAACAGGGTGATGAAAAGCCAGATTATTATCATGACATGCTCAAGCCCATTCTTGAGGAAACTTATGGTGTGATGATCTATCAGGAACAGGTCATGCAGATCGCCCAGGAACTTGCCGGTTATTCCCTCGGCGAAGCGGACATGCTGCGCCGCGCAATGGGCAAGAAAATCAAGGCCGAAATGGCCAAACAAAAGGCCCGCTTTGTCGAGGGTGCTGTGGCCAATAATGTCGCTGAGAAGAAAGCCAGCTTCATTTTCGAGCAGGTTGATAAATTCGCCGGCTACGGCTTTAACAAATCGCACGCTGCCGCCTATGCACTGCTCGCCTATCAGACCGCTTATCTGAAAGCCAACCACCCGGTTGAATTTCTGGCCGCAACAATGACACTTGATCTGGGCAACACTGATAAACTGAACATCTTCATCAACGAGGCACGAAGGCAAGGCCTGGATATTACCCCGCCAGACATCAACACTTCGGAAATTGACTTTATCCCAATCGATAATTCCATAGTTTATTCACTCGCAGCCCTGAAAAACATCGGCACCAGCGCTGTCGCCAGCATAGTTAGCAGGCGCGCCGAAGAGGGCCCCTATAAATCTCTGCATGATTTTGCCACTCGCCTTGATGTCCAGGCCATGAACCGCCGCGCCCTTGAGACACTGGCCGCTGCCGGTGCCTTTGATTGTCTCGAGCCAAACCGCGCCAAAGTGATGGATAATACTGATCGCTTGATCGGGCTGGCCAGTAAACTGAACGATGATCGCAAAACCGGCCAGTCAGACCTCTTTGGCTCTGAGAGCGGCGCGGTAACAGAGCTGGAACTCAAGGACACACCAAAATGGCGCGAAATGGAAAAACTCGCCAAGGAATTTGATGCGGTTGGGTTTTACCTCTCAGGACACCCGCTTGATGAATACCAGGCCGTACTGGAGCGCCTGGACATAGAGCCATGGATTGAATATGAGAAAAAAGCACTGGAGAACGGCGGCGGTCTCGGCACGCTGGCCGGCACTGTCTCAGCCGTAAACCAGCGCCGCTCGAAATCCGGCAATCTTTATGCCTTTGTCGAGTTCTCCGACCCGACAGGCCAGTTTGAAGCCATCGCCTTTTCAGACACGCTGGCCGCCTGTGAGGAAGCGCTAGTGCCGGGCCGGGCCGTCAAAATCAAGATTGATGCAGACGTGGAAGAGGAAACCGTACGGCTTCGGCTGCAGCGCGCTGAATTACTGGAGCAAGCCGCCAGAAATCAGGTGAAAGGGTTAAAACTCACCCTTGATCGTCATATTGATCTGGAAAATCTGAAAAAAATGCTCACAGATCAACGCGGCGCCGGCCAGATCACCCTTGGCCTGCGTTTGGACGACTTTGAACGCGAAGTACAGATAGACCTTGGTAAGGGGTTTAATGTCACCCTTGAACAGGCCAGCACACTGCGCACTCTGGAAGGTGTGCTTGAGGTGATAGAGCTTTAACAATGGACCTGCCATGATGCGATCAGAAGACCTGAAATAAAACTTGTCAAACCTCTGAAATCAACCTATAACCCCACCCATTCCACACGCGGGGGCGCGGTGGGCGGCTGTGTTAGTCGCCATCCCGACCGCTCCGGTGTTGAGAATAATAAGAAACCCACCCATACTGCTCACAAAAGACCATCAGGTCTGATGTGTCAGGCGAGGGTGGATTTTATTGTTCAATACATTTCCCCGCGGAGGTTAAACCGGAAAACAGAAGGAAAAATCTATGGCTTTGCCTAGTTTTGACATGCGCCAGCTGCTTGAAGCTGGTGTCCATTTTGGTCATCAATCCCACCGTTGGAACCCCAAAATGGATAAATTCATTTTTGGCGTTCGCAACAACGTTCATATCATTGATCTTGCCCAGACAGTACCGCTCCTGCACCAGGCTTTGCTTGCTGTCAGTGATACGGCAGCCCGTGGCGGCCGCGTTCTCTTTGTTGGCACCAAGCGCCAGGCATCGGAGGTCATCTCTGATAGCGCAAAACGCTGCGCCCAGTATTACATCAATCACCGTTGGCTGGGCGGCACACTTACCAACTGGAAAACCATCACGCAATCAATCAAGAGATTGAAAAAGCTGGAAACTTTGCTGGAAGGTGAAGCCCAGGGGCTGACCAAGAAAGAGCGCCTTAAGCTGACACTGGAGCGTGACAAGCTTAATCAGGCCATTGGTGGCATTAAGGATATGGGCGGCATCCCCGATATTCTCTTTGTGGTTGATACCAACAAGGAAGCCATCGCCATTGCTGAAGCCAATAAACTGAAAATCCCCGTTGTTGCCGTGCTTGACAGCAACTCAGATCCGCGCGGCATCACCCATCCTATCCCGGGCAATGATGATGCTGGCCGGGCCATTCAGCTTTATTGTGATCTCGTCGTGAAATCAGTTCTCGATGGTATTGAACGCAGCCAGGGCGCAGCCGGTGTTGATC
>CAYGPF010000005.1:248934-267359 GCA_964351785.1 uncultured Rhodomicrobium sp. | reverse complement strand
CCTATTTCGTAGAATAATACGAAAATCGTGGATCAACTATACGGGGCTAGGACAGCAGTCATTCGACGATGAACTAGAATATTATCCGTGACTTCATTTATCATCCCAAGTTCGATGTCATCGACTTTTACATTATACGTTGGGTCTTCACTGTTGAACATGCGGCCCCCTCTGCTCTGGGCGAGGTTTTCCAGGTATTTCCAACTATTTATTTTAAAGCAGATATCGCAAAAGTTGGACGGGGTGCTTTTTTTATTCGGATTATGACCATATTGCAGGGTAAGACTGTGAAATGTTCGTGCAGCTTCTATTAGGGCCTTTTTTGTTGAGGTGGGATTGACACCTTCTACGCCATAAGTTTCAAGGCGTTTCTGAGCAGCATCATCGCGAGCTTTTATTTGCGGGGCTTTATTGTGTGGATTGTCCGGGAACAAAGTGTCAAAATTTTCGATTACATATTTCAAGGGTTCAGCAAGTTGCTGCGCCATAGCCCTACTTTTATTCTCAGGCTTTTCAGCAAGCTTCTTGAGATAATTACGCCCAATGTCATCAAGCCGACATAATTTGGCGTGCGTTTTCTTAGTTTTGTTGAGCACTTCAGGAGTATCACAAACTGTCGCTGTATTTACCTGAAGGTGTTTTAGATAATTTTTCTTCGAACCGAATATTTCAGCCGGGCGACCTGGCCCGTTCTTTTTTTCATGAAACTTGAGCCACAGCGCCTCAGCCTCGCGTGTGCGCCGGCCAGATTGCCCATCTACTGTGCCTTGATAGCACCCGTAAAGTTTCCATATTGTTTGTACGGCAGCCGTGTAGTTGGTCGTTGATCTTATACCGGAAAAAGAGTTCCACGCTTTGCCATATGCAAGGTCCCAATTTGCTATTTTGTTTTCTGCGATGGGTAAATCAAACGCTTTTGCCGTTGAATTTTGAAGGATAGGGAGAAGAGATAATAATAATGCAATGATCAGTGTGGACAATGCTAGTGCCAAGTTGGGCAGCAATCTATCAATAGGTTTTTTGTATTGCCTGGAAGCATTTTGTTTGATCAAAATATTACTCTTGGTCAGTGTATTGCGAATGTTCAGATTTTTGTTTTTAAAGTTCGCTAATGAACACTTGAAAAGAAAATAACTTCGATACATCCTGATACTCCCCACACGGCCTCACCTAAAAAGGCAGACCGAAACTCCACTACCAAATTGTATTGGGAAATATGTAAGTTGGCTTGCTTGTAAGCACTAGAAGTATTTAGTAATTTAGAAAATCAAATTTATTTTCAACCAACGCTCCCCAGAATTAACCATATATAAATGTTTTTTAATTGTCTACTGTGGGGAGTATATTTGAGTTCGATACTATTGTTCAACCGATAAAACTAGAGGTCAAATTTCAATGTTCTTAACAAAGTAAATTATTCATGCTGGATCTATAATGGTCACTTTGAAAGAACGCAGAGACGTAAATTTTTAGTCTAATTTTATTGCACTTAAAAACTCTCAAACATTGATTTGTTTTATTCTCAGTTGCTCATATTCTTATGGTAGACGCCTGCTTCTGGCACATTTTGGACTTGTTAAAATTCTAATGAATCATCTTAATCTGTTTCCTGAACAGCAGATAATTGAAGTATGTCAAAATTCGCCTTCATTTAACTGCTAAAGATTCACGCTACTTAATTATTAAGAGCCAGAGAAAAAGCTATGTGCGCCCCGAATTTTAATACCCCCTTTGGTAAGTGGGAAAAATATCAACCAATTATTGAGCCTAAAAAGCCTGTAGTTAGACGTGGAAGAAAACCGAAATATGACTGGGAGGCAGGACGTTTACATATCAAAGATTTGTTTGAATACTATGGCCCCTTACTACCAGGCGATGACGATTGGTCATGTCAGGCAGACATTGAACGCGCTTTGCAGGAGTTTTTCTTTAAATTAATGGGGCAATCACCTGCTACTTCGACAGTACGTAAATATGCAAAAATTTATATGAATGAGTTCATGGTCAATAATTCGGAAAATTAATTATTGACCATTTATCGCCTATTTCGGCCGACATAAAAATTTATTTCCCCCATCATTCCCTCACTGTCTGTTTGATTCATATAAACATAACAGGAGGGATTACATGTCAGATCATTCTCAAACTCAATTAAAAGCCATACTCAGGCCACCGGAGGCCGCTCGCTATCTAGGTCTTAGTGAAAGCACTTTGGCCAAACAGAGGTTGCGTGGTGATGGGCCACGCTACGTCAAGCTTGGTTCTCGCGCTGTCGGTTATTCTATCAATGAACTGGAGGTTTATCTTGAAGCTTGTACACGGCGTAGCACATCAGAACTTGGTGAGTAACCATGGCGTTAAATTCTCAGAGAGGGAAAGGGCGCGGGCAGGACAAGAGAGGCCGAAGCAAGCGTGATGGACGATTTTTAAAGCTGGAGCATTACATGCTGGCTTGTAAAGCCTGGAAGTCTTTGAAACCAGTTGTCAGGGCTATCTATATCGAGGTGGCGCAACGCTACAATGGCTCGAACAATGGAAATATTTCTTTCTCTGTAAGACAGGCTGCTGAAGCAGTGCATTGTAGCAAAGACACAGCTTCTAATGCGTTTCATGAGTTAGAAGATAAAGGTTTTTTGAAACGCAATGTGTGCGGGAGCTTTGATTGGAAAAAGCGACACGCTACAACCTGGATTTTGACGGTACACCCCTACAAAAATCAGTTGGCAACAAAAGACTTCATGAGATGGAGGGATGATAATTTAAAACCCGGTCCTAAAAAGAGGACAGTTGGTCATCATCAAAGGACAAAGCGCCCAAAATTGAATGGGTTTCCTCTCAATCATGTCCCCCATTCAGGACCGAAGCATTGATATCATTGCCTTTCACGGTCCTAATCCAAGGGACACATATAATATACCACACAGGGGGTGATTAGCAGGATGACAAACAAGGTAAGGCATAATCTCGCAGGGCCAGTTTGGAAATTAAGTACACCCAATAAGGCAGGTCTGCGCTCGCTTGTAAGTATCATGACCAAGGGCAAAAAAAGCACAAAAAAGCTGCCCCGTTATGTGCAAGCCAGAAAACTAAAATCAGGCAATATCGCATATTATTGGTGCCCTCCTCATTGGGCGAGAAAAAATGAATTCCCGCTTATCTCTGAAGCGTTAGGTTCTCATTTGGACAAATCTCGAGAGCGGATCAAGGTCTTAAATGCTTATTTGGACAAATGGCGCATTCATCAGAGACTTAGGGGAGGATGAAAGCCTGATTTGGACAAAAATATTTAACCTCTTAAAGAAGTTAGGATTCAATATTCCCTAATGATTTCGAAAAAAAGGAGGAACAAGATGGGTGGTGCAGGTTCTGGACGTTATGCAAGCTATCTTGCAACGACCACAGATGACATGCTTGATATTGACCTGGCCTGGTTGAGAAAACGGGGCATTCTGGACCGACCATTTTGGAGCAAAATCACGTGGTCCAGGGGTGAAAGGACCCATGCTTCTGTGTCTGTCGTGGCTTCATCCGAAGGCCTCAGGCTCTCTTATAGCGTCATTGAGAGTGGTGAGAAAAAGTCAATCACTGAAACTATTCCCTTCAGCTTCACAAATGCGAATTTTAATGGCAGGCGTCAGTGGTTTCAGTGCCCGTCATGCCGGAGGAATTGCCGCATCATTTATGGGGGCGATTATTTCAGGTGCCGCCAATGTTATGGCCTGAAATATGAGTCCCAATATGAAAAACCTTTTTCCAGAGCAACGGACAGGGCCTTGAAAATTAGGCAGAAGCTGGATGACTATGGCGGTATTGATGACCCGTTCCCTCAGAAACCAAAGGGCATGCACTGGAAAACCTATGATCGGCTTCAGGCTGAGTATGAGTGCGGGGTAGAGGACTGGGGGCGGATGTGTTTGCAGTGGCTGGGGAGGTATTAGGGTGATTGAGTTACCGATAGCTTTCGAAGTACCATTATGATGCTGGACATAGAATGCGACACTAGTCCGCTTAGTGCCAATAGCGGACAGTCACTGTGATTCTATATACAAGCCTTTAGCCCGTTAAGTTTATATAAAAAATTATCCCCTAATCAAAATATCGAGCAAACGAACAACTTCAACCGACGCCTGCTCCATCTCGGCTACGGCACTAAGTGCACCTCCCCGATCGCCATTTGCAAATAGTGCTGCCGCGTTTTTACCATGCCTATGTACGTCCGAGTGAGGCTTCTCTAATTCCTGGTATGCTGTATTTTGTTTTACAGATACATCTGATGCTACGTCGTACCACTTGCCAAGCCTACACGAGTGATGGTCAGCCAACTCTTCCTCAGTAAGATTGTTTAGCCCGACAAGCATTTCAGACAGATTTTTCTTCCATAAGAAATGGTCTGATTTCGCTCGATGAAGCACGTAGTTTGGAATTTCCAATTTATCTAATGTTTCAAACTGCTGATTAATTATAGTTTGTGACTTTGTAACAGCAGATATCACATCGTTAGCACGATTTGCTGCTTTTTCGCTTACTTGTGCAATCTGCGAAAGTCCATGGGATAGTTCATTAGTCGCAACAGATTGTTGGTTCAACACATCCGCTATTTCTGACATATTTTGAGCAGTTTTATTAGCAAGGTCACTAGCTTTTGATGTGATTTCAGCTGTTTGATTGGTCAAGTCCTGGGCTTCTGATACCGATGAACTGGCTTGCTCAACGCAGGTTGATAAATTATTTGCAACTGACCGCAAATTTTCTATAAGTGAGCCAATTTCTTGAGTGGCCTTCTGCGTTTCTCCCGACAAGCCTTTAACTTCTGCAGCTACAACCGTAAAACCCTTTCCAGACTCACCTGCGCGTGCAGCCTCAATAGTAGCGTTGAGCGCCAATAAATTTGTCTGTTTGGCAATACCATCAATTGTTCCAATGAATTCTGTAATCTGATCAACTGCCGTGGTGACCAGAGAACTTTCCTTCTCGGTTTTCGCCATAGCTTTATAAATTTGATTCATAGCCTCTGAAGTTTTTTGTACTTTTGTGCGTCCATCCAACATCAACTCAGACGCTGAGCTCGTGTCTTTCGCTGCGAGTGTTGCTGTTGACGAGATTTGACGTGTGGATGCATTCAGTTCCTCAATAGCTGCTGACATATGCTGTGTTTGTTCTTTTGCCTCTCGTACATCACCTGTAATGCGGGCCACAGCAGCCATTGATTCACTCGCTTGAACTGAATAGGCAACAG
Source organism: uncultured Rhodomicrobium sp. (assembly GCA_964351785.1). Lineage (GTDB taxonomy): Bacteria > Pseudomonadota > Alphaproteobacteria > Rhizobiales > HXMU1428-3 > HXMU1428-3. The sequence continues at coordinate 262,123 of CAYGPF010000005.1, read as the reverse complement.
TTCTCTCTAGATCGCCTTCGTTGCGAGAGGCAATATAACGAGCTAATTGCATTATTGGAGCGCCCATTTCTCTAGGTATATCGATTAGATTTGGTTCAACACCAATTTCGATATCACGCAGGGCACGTGCTAAACTATCTCCCAATTGGGCTGTGTCCGATGAAGTTGGCGCTTGCGCACCGATTTCGTTGATGGAATCGTTATTTGATTTGTCATGTCGCGCATTGAGCATTTCCACTTTTCCCTGCAAAGCATTTGTTAACCTTGTAGGCATTTTTGGTTAACAATTAATGATCGCGCAATTATTGCAAAGAATGCATTGGCTCTTAAACTCAATGCTTGGAAGAAAAAATAAACGTCCGCTCAGGGTCAGTTAACGACTATCTGACTGCCCGGTAATTGTGGTCGGTTGCCTGCCAATAGCGGACTCGCATATTATGGGGACATTGTAGCGCCGATTAGCGAATTATTAGTGCGCTCACTAATCCATTCGGCTTACTGAGAGGTGCTGCCCGATTCGGTCGAGAAGAAAATGGTACCCTTCATGTCAACTCCCAAATTTACTTTGAACTTTCGAATTCATCGCCCGTTTGATTTCTTCGGCTGCGTCCAAATCGTGTGAGGGTACAATGGCAAGATCAGGAAGTTGTTCCTTTAGCCGACGAACCTTAGCATAAGTTGAGCGAAGTTTCGCCGGATCACCTGTTCCGGGCATAACTTCAGTATCTAAGAGCGCGGCTTCGTAGGTGAGGTCACCAACAAGCAGAATCGGAGACCAACCGTCGGAGCGTATTAGCATCGAAAGAGATCCCGCTGTGTGTCCCGGAGTAGGTATGAGGAAGAGCGATCTGTCACCAATCACATCGTAAACGCCTTCAAATTCGCTAAATAGTGGATCGTCTGTTGGCTGGAACGTAATGGGATGCCAGTTTGCGTTCGGTATCTCTATATGTTCGCGTAATATCCACTCGCGTTCGGGGTGGGGTAATGATAATTGCTCCCACTCGCGCGCTCCAACCAACAATTCGGCTTGCGGTATTTCACCAATCCCACCCACATGATCAAAATGTAAGTGCGAAATTACCGCCTTTCGGATGTCGGCAGCTGTAAAGCCATGTCTCGAGAGAATCTTGTCCAGTCGATCATTGTCGTTCAAGTGCAGTCGGAAAATCCGGTGCAAGAGAAAACGCCCGATAGCGCTTGAAATGTAGTGTTTGTCTGTCACGATCGCAGGATCCAAACCCGTATCGAAAAGGATTGGACCGTCACGGTGTTCAATCAGGAAGTAATTTATCGGTATTTTGATCCAGCTTCTCGAAGTTAAGACCCACCAGAGTTGGGGTTTAGACGTGCCGTAGCGATGCTCTTTGTGCTGCTCCCCCCAACCCGAGCTCAGAACATGTACATCCTTGATAGCTGGAGTTTGTATATGTTCTTCTGCGGTGTGTGTTTGCGTATGTTCCATATGGAACCTGAACTTCCTGAGCTTTGCCTCTGCTCCTCATGTTAATACTATAAGAATTGAGACAGGTGCCTCAACTGAACGCCCTGAAGACGTGCGGGTCGATTGCTGTGGCCTTCGTCATACCACCCCTCCCAGAGCCGACGAGATTCGCGTCAAACTGGTTTCTTGTAGGTGTCGAGGCCATGGATTAATAAAACAACGAACTGAAACTAGAATCTATGATCTACGTCAAGGACGGCAGCACTCAAGATTGAGGTGCGAGCTCTTCTGCTCGCAGCCCCAGGGAGAATGGATAGATACGGATAGGATCCATATCGAATTAGGCCGTTAGTTGTTTAGGTATAGATAGAGGGAATGTCCCAAACCTCGACAATCTGGCCGTTAACGATGCGCCAGACGACGACAACTTCAGTTTCTACATCCTGGTCTGAAAAGCTCATCGTATTCTTTGAATGTACTACGAGCAGTTCATCGCCGACTGGCGTCACCGATATTGGGTTGACCTTGAATGTGCCATTAGTCATTTTCGCCAATTTTGCAAAGAAAGCCTGGAGACCCTCAAAGCCCACATGGTTCCCGTGGAGCTCGGGTAAGCGTGGATTGAAGTAGTGAAAGATTATATCTTCCGCGATAACGTCTGCCGATCCGGATAAATTGGTTAGATCGAATCGTTGCAGTACCGAGATGTTGGGGTGATTGTCCATTATCTTAAGTCCTGTGCGATTTATGATTTTTCCGCAAGCGACCAAGATAAAAACGGCTGGTCGTAATTCAATTTATTATATTCATCCAACCTCAAAATTGATTGACTTAGATCATTGTAAATTGCGGCTAAAAGCTCATTATTGATTGTATTATGACTGGATCTTCGACAAACGAATACGATGTAATTATTGTTGGGTCAGGTATGGGTGGGATGACGACGGCAGCGGCGCTCTCCCGTCTGGATTATAAGGTTTTGCTGCTTGAGCAGGCACATGCTATTGGCGGCTTAACCCGTTCTTTTTCTCGCAACGGATTTACCTGGGATGTTGGACTGCATTATTGCGGCACATTGCGTCATGACCAGGATGCAGGGCGCATTCTGGATTGGGTAAGTGACGGGTCGATAGAATTTCGCTCTATCGGCGATGTCTACGATGTGCTGCACTTTCCTGATGGATTTGATCTGAATGTCGCCAGTCCAATGGAAGCATATAAATTGACACTGAAGCAGCGGTTTCCTGATAACGCTGCTGAGATTGATGCCTATTTTGAAGCCTTGCTGGCTGCCCAGCAGACGAGACGGTTGATTGGCGCCCGGCGTTCGATGCCCGAGCCGTTCCGATCTCTCCATCAATGGTGGTATAAAGCCAAGATCCAGCGTTGGTATGGGCGCACCACAGATGAGGTGATGACAAACATTATTACAGATGAAAAGCTCGCAGCCATACTTACGGCGCAGTGGGGAGATTATGGCGGTAATCCGGCGCAAGCAAGCTTTGCTGTCCACGCCATAATCATGGGCCATTATCTCGATGGTGCGGCTTATCCTGCCGGCGGCGCTGCGACCATTGCAAAGGGGCTTGTTCCCGTGATTGAAGCGTCGGGAGGTTCGGCCCGCGCCGACATGTTTGTGAGTGAAATACTTATCGAAGATGGTTCGGCTGTTGGCGTTCAAACCAACTCTGGCGAAAAGTTTATGGCGCCGGTCATTGTCTCAGCAATTGGCGCTGCTGAAACAGTCAAACACTTATTGCCGCAGAATTTGCGCGAGCAAGAGTGGGCCAAAGAAATTGCGGCATTCAAACCTTCCGTTTGCCATTTCAGTGTTTATCTTGGTTTCGAGGGCGACATTGAGCAGCACGGTGCGACGCGTGCAAACCATTGGTTCCATGACAGTTGGAACACGCGTAATGCCATTTGGTCGGCCTCGGAGAGTGAACCGCTGTCCATGGGTTTTGTTTCATTCCCTTCCTTAAAAGATGTTGAACACGAACCTGGTCCATCAAACAGACACACGGGTGAAATATTGGTTTTGGCGGATTGGTCTTCGGTTGCTGAATTTGCTGATGGCGGCGCTCAACAGCGTCCCGAGGAGTGGGCGAAATTTAAACAAACCGTCGAAGACCAAATGATGAAGTTCTTTGCGGAAAAGTTCCCAGAATTAGTTCCGCTTGTCGTATATCACGAACTCGGCACGCCATTGGCAACAGCCGCATACACGGGGCACGAAAAGGGTGGGATTTACGGTGTGGAGACAACGCCGCGCAGATTTTTGTCAAAAGCGCTTAATGCCGCGACGCCCGTTCGGGGTCTTTTTCTGTCGGGCCAGGACGTCATGACGCCTGGTATTGCCGGAGCTTTCTGGGGCGGATTGTTCGGTGCTGCGGCGATTAATCCGAAGGTTTTTAGGAAATTCAGTTGAATGCCTAATCCATCGTATTTCTCTGGAATTTAAAAACACCATATTCTAAAGAAAATTTATTACTTCAACCCTATTCTCCTTTTGAAGACTATTTAGCGGTCTTGAAAGGCATCAAGCATCCACTTAGGTCCGGAAGTGACTATCCCATTGCCTGGTCATTGTGATCGGTTTGTACCAGTGACAGCCACACTTACTAACAAATCCCATAACAGAAAATTAAGTTTTTATCTTGAGAAACTGATATTAGGTTTGTCTCAACAGAGTGGTAGTTTAATGAGCGCTCCTCTTCACATTGGACGTATTATTTCCATGCACATCGTCCCCAACGATCTCAAATCTCAGACCCGCATAGGCAGGTAGTCTCACTAGAAGAAGATCGCCCATTGCCGAGGCGGGCGTCCAAAAGCCGCCTCCAACTGTGATTTTGTCAGCATCTTTAGCCAGGCAAATCGCGCACTCGATAATCATTCTACTTGTCGACTCTACGCCTGGGTCACCTCTACCCCGCACTCTGGCGCGCATTGTTGTTGTGCTGTCTTTGAGTGTGCCAATCTGCAGGATCTCGTAAGAACTTTTCTCACGCACATTCTGGCTCGGGCCTTCCCCCGATTTGGGTAGGACATATTTCTTGAGCAAGTTTCGTATCGAAGATACCTCCATTGCAAGCATAAACAGGTGCGCACCCAGTGCACCAAGTACTGCTAATGTCCAGCCTATCGCACCATGGCCAGAAAAAATGGCCTCTTCGTAGCAGAAGTCTCTGCCATAACGATAACCAAGCAAGGCGTTGCTCCGGCGAACGATCTTGGTATTTATTGGACCCATGAAAAATGGCATGGTCCAACCTTGTAGGTTCTCGTCAAATCTCACCTTGAACCGCATCATCTTTTCGGGCTTATCAGGTCCCTGACGCTCGCCCTCCGGATTTAGGGCATAGGGTTCTGTCATAAAGCGCGGAATTGACGGATCACGACGCCCTTGTTCAATCGCATAAACGAGGCTCGCTACAGTTCCGCCGCTGACGCCACCACGCATCGCTGTCACGCGCATCTTTACACGGCTGAATGGCTTGCCATTTTTCTCCATTGCCTTCATTTGCAGCAAATAGACGCTCAAATCGGATGGAACAGAATCAAAGCCACAGGCGTGCACAATGCGGGAGCCGGAGGTTTCTGCATCGCACTGATGAGCATCGATCATCCGTCGCATCCAATGCGCTTCACCAGTCAGATCGCAATAGTGGGTGCCATGACGCACACAAGCTGAGACCAGGTCTGATCCAAATTTGGCAAACGGACCGACCGTCGAACAAACAACTTTTGTCTGTGCAGCGAGAGCGTCCAGAGATTCTCTGTCGAAGCTATCGCCAACGATAATCGGCACACTTTGCGCACTCGCGGGTAAACCTGAACGTATGACTTTGAGCTTCTCCTTGTTACGTCCAGCGATTGCCCAACGTAGTCCACAGGTCTCATTTCGAATTGAAAAGTGATGCGCTACCCGGCGGCCCACCGCGCCGGTAACACCCCAAAGAACAACATCAAATTTTGGATCATCTGACATTTTTCAAGCATACTGCAGATGCTCGGGAGCAAACATTGAGGCGCATCAAATTTGTATAAAAATCCGCACCTCGCCATGCTTTAATAAACTTGCTTTTTTAAAAGCGCATCCGTTGTTCGCACAAAGCGACTACATATATTATGAGAGTAATAATGACAGCCTAATGCTCTGCAGAAATATTTCTTCAATAATAACGCCTAGTCAACGCCGCAAAATTACAGCTAATTCGGAAACTTTTTGTCTAAAGAATCCCGAAATACATTATTCATAATTCACGCGAATTTAGAGAAAAAAAGCAAGCGGATTGACCAATCAGAAGTCCGCTTTGGGTCAGGAGTGGACATTCGTTAACAATCCCCCAAACTGATGAAACACGATCAGGCACTCGGCTTGTGCGCCAGATAAACAATTTCTTGGAAGGATAAATTGGCTGGAGCAGGCCCGAACACACTTTCCAGTTCTGCGGCCACTGCGGTTAGAATTTCATCAACACCGACTTTGGCCCGCTGTTCAATTTCAATGATTGTTGGGTTTCCGGTAACTAACCCTCGGGCAGAAAGAATGTGTTCCTCTGTTTCTACAGTTTCAGCCACATACTCGATATCAACGTTGTCAAAACCGGCATTATGAAAAAGCTTTCTGCCATCATCAATGTTATGAAAACTAAAGGGGATTTCGAGGAACCGAGGTGGATCAATCTCAAAAAATTGCTTAATAACCCGATCAACAACACCCACCGCTGGATTTTTTTCAAACGAATCCCAAACATTCAAGGCCAGAATGCCACCTGGCTTTAGGACCCGGCTCATTTCCGCCATGCCCTTGGCCTTGTCAGGAAAAAACATTATTCCAAATTGGCAAACCACTGCATCAAAACTTGAATCATCAAATGATAGGTCGAGCGCATCGGCTTGTGAATAAGTCACCCCGACAAGCTCCCCGTTGACCTTTGATGCATGGTCGAGCATCGCTTGATTGAGGTCAGTAGCCAATATTTCCGTACCACTAGCTAATGTGTTGGCGAGGTGACGGGTTGCAATCCCGGTGCCACAGGCTACTTCAAGCACCTTCGCAGGACGATCAAGCACTTTGGCAACTCGGGTAGCCATATCGGCTGCGGAAAATTCAAAAAGAAGTGGTCCGAGGTAGGTATCGTAATTATGAGGGATTGTGCCTATAAAGCTAGTGTGTGTTGTGTCTGAAGTAATCACATTCCCTCCTTAGCAATACCAAATTACAGTCTCTTATATCGACTGAGAACATGCAAGCATCACTTAATGCCTGCTTTCTTCTCTAAGGCATTCTTTTTGTTGTAGAATTTTCATGTTAGTTAAGTGCCAGAGGTAGAAATTCTGAGACCGTGCATCAGATCGCACACAACCTGTTCTATTTAAAGTGTGGCCTTGGCAGCATAAGCCAATCTCTGATTGACCGAAGTTATTTTAATTTTGACATGGATCATATGAAATAGCTTTAAACGCCTGTATTTCTTTCGACCAAGTGCGCAATATCTGTCAGCAGACTGCCAAGTACACCTCGACCGTTCGTATAAACTCCATCCGGGTCATTATAGAATTGATGTAATTCTTTAAGTAAACCTAGAACCTGTTGCCCATAATGTGTTGCCGTCCCCTCAATCAGGATGGTCTCAACCTTGATCCGCGCGCTAGAGATAGCGGTGACAGCAACATTGCGGTCATATTCGCTTTCTTCAGCAGCAAGAGCATGCCGGTTCAAAAGCAAGCAAATATTATCATGCATTTCATCTGCATCTTTCAGGTAAATGGTCATTGGTCGCGACCCTTAGGTGTTATGCTAGTATCGAAATCTTTAGCCAAACTTTCCGCCACATCATCGCATGAAGCCATATAAACTATAAATCTTTTTTCCGGGAAGGGTCAGTGAGGGACTAACCCCGACGCCTGATTTTTTGGTTAGTTTCGTGCCAATAGGGGGGCTTGCTGATACCGAATGAAATGGTTCGACCACTTGGTTTAGCTGGTTGCGACTGATTATAAGTGTGGGCATAATACTCCTTTGTTTATAACACTGTCGTTCAGCAACAAATATAATCATGGAATGAAATGGATCCTGTTACGCAGGGCGTGTTAGGCGCCGCATTTCCGCAAGCGACAATGGCGAAATGGTCCAGTCATCGCAAACACTCGGTAGCTATCGCTGGTTTGTTGGGAATGGTTGGCGGCGTAGCTGCGGATCTGGATGTCTTGATTTATTCAAACACTGATCCACTGCTATTTCTTACTTATCATCGACAATTTACACATTCTCTCATATTTATACCGATTGGTGGCTTATTAATAGCTATGCTGGTTCAATGGGTTCTAGGGCGCCGTTGGCAACTACGATTTTGGCAAACAGCGCTTTTGTGTTCACTGGGCTACGCTACTCATGCGCTTTTAGATGCTGCGACTTCATACGGTACGATGCTGCTGTGGCCATTCGTCGAAACGCGCTATTCTTGGAGCGTAATTTCCATCATCGATCCGCTTTTCACCTTGCCACTGGCACTGTTTGTGATATTGGCTGCAGTATGGAACAATGCCGCCTTGGCCCGCATTGGCCTCGCGTGGGCGCTCATTTATTTGGGGGCAGGTTATTCGCAGCATCAGGGTGCGCGTGAAATAGCTTCAGATTTGGCTGCGTTGCGAGGACATACTCCAATCCGTTTTCTGGTAAAGCCCAGCTTTGGAAATATTCTTGTTTGGAAGAGCGTCTATGAGGCCGAAGGTAAGTTTTTTATTGATGCTATGCGGGTTGGTATAGCACCTCGAGTTTATGAAGGCACTTCTGTATCACAACTAAACACCCAGCAGGATTTCCCCTGGCTTGAGCGGAACTCTCAACAAGCTAGGGACATCGCTCGATTCAATCTTTTTACTGACGGTTTTACAGCGCTAGATCCAAAAAATTCCAATCGCATTATTGATGTGCGTTATTCATTCGTGCCGAATGAAGTCAATGCGGTGTTTTCAATCGAAATGGCGCCGGAAGCAGGGCCGAAAGAATACGCTCGATATCAAACTCACCGGGAAAAGGCACGCAAACAATTGGGACGGCTTTGGCGCATGCTAATTGAGCGGTCTCCTTAATGCTTATCCGATCCCCTACTGAGAAGCACAATTAGATACGAACTCGCGGCGCTATAATTAGCAACGTGTCCCCCATATGCGCTGTTGGGAACAACAATTATTCTCCCAAATTAATTCCGTTTCAATAAAAACAAATTTTGAACCTACCTATGAAAACCCGAGCCTTTATACTCCCAGTCAACCATTATAAAATACCCATCAAAAATGATGGGTATTTTTCCATCTCTATGGCGTCGTCAATCTGGAAGACGTTCGCTATATTTATTCCACATTCCCAATTGCCGAGCGCCAGGAAATGAAAGCCCACGATAGTTATCCTTCACGCGAGCTGTGCCTTGCCTATACCAATGCACTAACATCTGGTGATCCAGATGCTGAAATAGATCTCTAGTGTGCTTACTATGTGCTTACTAGCCACATACTGTCAGAAATGAATTTTAGCTAAGTGATTGAAAAAATGGTGCCGGCTGAGAGATTCGAACTCCCGACCTACTGATTACAAATCAGCCGCTCTACCAACTGAGCTAAGCCGGCCCACAATTTCTGCGACTCACTGCGTAAGGTTATGATAAGAGATGCAAATTTTAGAAAGTGCCTCAAAAACTGTCGCAAAAAAATAACAAATAAATAAAAACCATATGAATCGTCTATCAAGATGAGCCTTCTAGCGCAAATTTAATTTTCAATCCAGAGTTAATTTACATATTTTTATACTTCGCGTGAAACAATCAGTTAAGGAAAATCATTCCCGCCATTGAGCATTGTTAAAATCATCTGATGGGTACAAAACCTGCAAACCAAAAAGTGCCTGACAAGACCAATCAGAAACTGAACTGACTTGATTTTAAACAATGATAACAGCTGGCATTTGGGAATGACTGACTGAAATTTGAGCAATTATACCGGATTATAATCGAAACTCGGAGTTGAAGTATGCGAAAGTTCGCACGGGCCATACCAGCCCTCATAATACTACTTTCATTTAGTTTTGCTGTTGATGCAGTGGCTAAAAAAAAGGTAAGGCGGGGCACCCTTTTTTGCCAGGGTGACCACCTTCACTATGGCTCAAGTAATAGCTTTAAATCACGCCGGGCCGCCATGCGTGATGCTATTGAGAACTGGGCGGGTTTCACAGTATTTGAATATGGCCCTGAATGGGGACATTGGCGTTATTCTATCAATAAACAGGTAAAATGTGGCCGGGAAGCCCGCCTGTGGGTTTGTAAGATCCAGTCAACTCCCTGCCGAAAAGCCCGCCGTGGTAAAAATGGCAAATATAATTAAGCCTCTGTAATATATCAAATATCACAAACAACAGAACACGCTGCAAAAACCCTGTCATGTCAAAATGGCGGCGTTTTTGTGGTGGTTTTGCGAAGATGAATACCCCGTTCAGCTTACGTTCAGGTTTATAAATCTACCCTCAGGCGTAGGGTTAGGAACATATAAGCCATTTGGTTTTTGCTTAAAAACCAGCACCAAAATAACTTAATTTTCCCCCATACAAAGACCCCTTCAGCAGAAAACTGGCCCGGATTACGGGCGACATGAAACCAGGGAGGTTGAACATGACAGCAGCTTGGAGAATACCTTCATTCACCAAACAGATGTTGATGGCCACCGCAACTCTATTACTTGCAATGGGCTTTACCTTTGCCCAAACCAATACAGCCCAGGCAGGCCGGGGCGGCCGCGTCGTGGCAGGTGTTATCGCCGGAGCAGCGCTTGCGGCAATTATTTCACACCGTCATCGCCGTAAATACCGCAAATATCGTCGCCATCATGCCTATCATGGCCACGATTATCACATTCACTATAACCGGTGGGGTCGCCCTTACCGTTGTTACCGCAGCCACCACCGTGTACGTCGCTATTACAAACGTCGTCACTATGGTCGTCGTCACTATCGCCGTCACTACAAACGCCGTGGTCCAATAGGTCGTCTACGCCGTTTCTACGGTCGTCGCTACTAAAAGGTTGCACACTGAAAACAGATATTAACCATACCTGAATACAACACTCTGTTTCCATTTAAAGAAGAGGCCGCGCGGTAAAAACACCGCGCGGCCTCTTTTTTGCAGTTTTTATGGTTAACACACTATAATCAAAAGACAATTACAGAAAATTCCCTACCCCAAATAGTTTACAAATCCTTAAAGTCTGTGCCATGATGATACTTGTTAAATACAAGACTGTTCTTTGTATCGTGTAATCAGTCAGGAGTATCACTATGTATGGAGTAAAAGGTCATTTAGCCGTGCGGGGTAAATGGCTGTTACTGTCGTTGATAACGATGGTATTTGCCACAGCTGGCACTGTGAATGCGGCGGCGCCACTGAATATGGCAGGAAAATTTAAATCCCAGATAGAAACCCAAAAAGCAACCAACCCTATCATTAAAGTCGGTGGTGTGCGTGGCCATGGCATTCGCCGGGGCGGCGGTATTCACCGTCTGCGGGGGATCCACCGTGGCCCTCGTCTGGGTGTTGCCCACCGGATGCATAAACTGCACCGACCCAAAATGAGGTTTCGTCACAACCCACGAATGATGCATCACAAAAAATGGGGTCATAAAAAGTGGCACCATAAAAAGTGGCGTCATAAGAAATGGCATCATAAAAAGTGGTCTCACAAGAAATGGCGCCATAAAAAATGGCATCACAAAAAGTGGAAAAAGCGCAAGCATAAAAAGCGTGTTCGTCGTCACAGGCTAAAAATCCATTGTGATTACTTTGCCTATAAAACACGCCGCTATACCTGGCGTCATGAGTGCTACCGCCCTCATATCAAAACATACTATGAGCCAAAACGAATTTACATACCCAGGGCACGGTTTCTCGCTCGTCGCTAGAGCAGGAGAAATCAGGGTATGAAATGGCATTATCCTCTGGTTGGGCAGTTTTGAGTTGAGGTATTGGTTCACACTGAACGGTGGCTCCGGCAAAACGTCAACTAACATAAAAGAGGATGAACATTTAATAGCAAAGCCATAAAAAATGAGAGGGTTTATAGACCTCTCATAACTCAGAGCTCCCCTTGAACAAGGGGGGCTTTTTTTTGGGCGAGGATTATTTTGACCAGTTTATTTAACCAGACCATTTTAACCTGACGATGAAGACTTATACTACTGGCCCTTTGTCTCCTGAGGGGGAGAGAAAATGATGAAAGGCAATGGCCGCCGCATTGGAAACATTGAGACTGCAAAACGCGCCCATAGCATTTATTCGGCAAAGGCAGTCACAATTTTCGCGGCTCAACCGGCGCAGCCCGTTTTCTTCAGCCCCAAACACCAGCGCCGTCCCCTGTTGCCGGGAAACGCTGATCTCTTCCATTGCTGTCTCCCCGCCGCCATCAAAGCCAATACGAAAATAACCAAGCCCCTCAAGTTTTTGCAGCGCCTGCGCCAGATTGCCAACCAGTATGATGTCCACATGTTCGAGACCGCCAGACGCCGTTTTGGCAAGCGTGCCGGAAAGATGCGGGCTGTGGCGCTGGGTCATGATCAGGGAGGATACCCCAAACGCCGCTGCGGACCGCAAAATCGCCCCGACATTATGTGGGTCAGTCACCTGATCAAGCACAGCAACACAATCGTTGCCCGTGAGGTCTTCCAATTCCCGGACCGGCAAATCCTCCGCCAGCAGCAAAGCGCCCTGATGCACCGGATCGGGGCCTATCAGTTGATCAATATCCTTCGGCGTCGCTTCTGTAAAAAGCGGAAGAGGTTGATCACTCATTTCCCCAATCCTCTGAGCAGCATTACGGGTGAGGTAAAGTTCTCTGATTTCCCGCCTTGGGTTCTGGAGCGCACTATAAACCGCATGTATGCCCCAGATCCTGGTACCGTTTGCAGCGCTTTTGTCACGTTGGCGGCCAGACCGCCGCCCCTGTTGTTGTTTAGGACGCCCACCCTGTTTTTGTTTTCGTTCCCTAGTCATCCAGATGAAAAAACCTCAGATAGAAGATAATGAAAGCACTAGCTAGCGGAAAAACCCCTAACCTGCAAATTTCATGTTGACAGGAACAGGGATAATTTCCATATACAGGACGCTACCACATCAAAGAAAAAAACATCGTAGAAGAGTTTAACTTTGATACTGTCATCACCTGTTGGAGGGGTGGCCGAGTGGTTAAAGGCGCCAGACTGTAAATCTGGTCACGTATGTGTACGCTGGTTCGAATCCAGCCCCCTCCACCATTCACCCCAAAAGGCGCTCAGAAAAGACAGGTCGCCATGCCCCATCACGAAAAGATCGATTATGTTGAATTTCCAGCAGACGATCTTGATGCTGTGAAATCTTTTTTCAGTTCGGTCTTTGGATGGCAGTTTACTGATTACGGGCCCGAATACACAGCCTTTGCCAATGAAGGGCTTGATGGGGGCTTCTTTCGCTCTGAGTTAAAAGCCAGTAGTGAAAAGGGCGGCGCGCTGATTGTTTTTTACAGTCAGAACCTGGAGGTAACCCAGGCAAAGATCATTGCGGCCGGCGGAGCGATTGTGAAAGATATTTTTGACTTCCCCGGTGGAAGACGCTTTCATTTTCTGGATCCTAGTGGTAATGAATATGCCGTCTGGTCGGATCAGGCTCTCTCTTCTGCGTAGGGGCTGAGCGGCAAAAATGCATCTAAAGCGCGGATGCTGTG